>JARFTZ010000047.1 GCA_029289235.1 Gammaproteobacteria bacterium | reverse complement strand
AGCTCCTTGCAGTTCGGCGATGGCTTGCTGGTATTGGGCGTCGTTGGGGGCTTTGCCGTGCCAGTCGAGCTGGTTTTCCATGAAGCTGACGCCTTTGCCCTTGACGGTGTGGGCGAGAACGACGGTGGGTTTGCCGTTGCGGGCGTGCTGGGCCTTGGTGAGGGTGGTGAGGACATCCGCCATGTCGTGGCCGTCCATGGTGAGGACGTCGAAGCCGAAGGCGCGGAATTTGGCGTCGATCGGTTCGATCGGGAGGACTTCGTCGAGGGTGCCGTCGAGCTGGAGGTTGTTGACGTCGACGATGGCGACGAGGTTGTCAAGCTGGTATTTGGCGGCGGCGAGGGAGCTTTCCCAGATGACGCCTTCGTTGAGTTCGCCGTCACCGAGGACGGTGTAGACCTTGTAGTCCTTTTTCTTGAGCAGCTTGCCTTCCATGGCGATGCCGACGGCTTGGGCGTAGCCGAGGCCGAGGGAGCCGGAGGAGGCATCCAGCCCGGGGAGGTAGGTGGCGATCGGGTGGCCTTGCAGGCGGCTGGCGTTCTTGCGCAGGGTCTTGAGTTCTTCGACCGGGAAGTAGCCGCGCATGGCGAGGGCGGAGTACCAGATGGGGCAGACGTGCCCTTTGGAGAGAACGAAGCGGTCGCGGTCGTCCCATTTGGGGTTGGCCGGGTCGAGCTTCATGAGGTCGAAGTAGAGGGCGGTGACGAAGTCGGCCGCCGACAGGGAACCTCCAATGTGCCCCGACTGGGCGGTATACACCATGTCCACCACGTTGATGCGCATGGCGTTGGCTAGTTTCTTGAGCCGGGCGACGCGGGCGTCGAAGCTCAGGCTCGCGGTTTCTTCCATTCTGCGACTCCTTGCTGGGTTGTTCGGTGATGTGGTCCCGGAAAGGAAGATCCTCTTCCCCTCCCCTCGCCGGCCCTCTCTTTTTGCTCTTCTTCTCGGCCAGAAAGTGACGCAAAGACTACCCCCTTGATTTTTATCGGACAAACGAATAATTGTTAGGGGGTAGTGAATTCAATTCATCTGAATTGAAGGATGGAATCGATCCATCGATTCGAACAAGGCCCCGCTCTTTGGTCATCCGCACGTCAAACTGTCGCCTACTTGCCACCCCGGACTACGCCAGCGGAAAAAATCCTGCCATCCGTGCCAGCACTGCTTGTCCGGCCACCGGTTCGTGTCTAGACTAGGTCACCGGAACGCCTCTGAACGGAACGACACAGGCCGTTTCAGTGACAGCGTCATGGTTTCAACACCGTAAGGGGAAGCATGGTTCATCGAGCCAACGAGTATCGGCGTCTGGTCGAAAGCCTGCGCATCATGCTGGCGATCATCGCCGGAATACTCGTTCTCGACGCACAGCCCAAGGAATCCCCTTGGTTGACGCTCGCCGTCCTGGCGTTCAGCGCCTACGCGGTGATTCTGCTCTGGCGGGCAACCCAGGGCGCCCTCGACATCCAGCGCCGCTTTTTCTACTGGCTGGACGCCTGCTGGTTCCTTCTGTTCGTCTATCTCGCCGGAGACCACGGGACACGCTATTTCCTTTTTCTGCTCTTCCCGATCTTCTTTGCCGCCTGGCGCACGGGCTACCGCGAAAGCGTGGCCATCGCCGCGTTCAGCGGACTGGGCTCGCTGATCGTCCTCGCCCTGACCACCCCGAACATTCCCTGGCGGCAACTGCTGGCGATGCCTTTTTCGCTGTTCGTCATCGCCCAGGTCTTCGTGGCGCTGGCACGAATCGACGAAGCGGCGCGAAACAAGCAAGCCCAGGCCCGGCAACTGGCGATCTCGACCGATCCGAGGCACGGCTTCGACGCCGTCGTTGCCGACCTGATCGTCCAGATCGCCAGGAAACTGGACGCCCCCGTCGCCCTGCTCGCGTTCAAGACAAGCTCGGGGAGATGCCGAGCCATTTGCTGGGAAGACGGCCACGACGTCTTCGAACTCTCGGAAGAAGCCTCCGCTGCACTGGCCGGCAAACTGCTGGCCCTGCCCGCGGACGTATCTGTCGGCTGGACCCAGTCGGAAAACGCGCGGTGGTGGCGGCGGAACCTGCACTTCGAGATCGGCCCGACCGGCTTGCCGTCAGACAATCTGCGTGTGGATCGTGAAACGCTTGTTTCCCTGGCTCAACTCGCCGGCAACGAACGCCTGCTGTCGTCCCCAGTTGCCGCGGGCAGCTCCGGAAAGATGCGCTTGCTGCTTGCCGGAGCGTCCACCGAGGTCAGCGTACAGTCGCTCAGCACGCTGCAGGGCATCGTCGAACCGATCGGACCGTTGATCGAAAACGCCTGCCTGCGGGAAGAGCTTGCCAACCAGGCCGCCGAAGCGGAGCGCGCGCGCATCGGCCGCGACCTCCACGACAGCGCGATCCAGCCCTACATCGGCCTCAAATTCGCGGTCGAGGCCGTGCAACGGCGAGCCGGGCCGGACAATCCGATCGCCCCGGACCTCGCCCGCCTGACCGGAATGGTGACGGACGAACTGGCCACCATGCGCGAGGTCGTCAGCGGCCTGCGCGGCGATCCGGGCAAAGGCGGCGCATTGCTCTCCAGCGCGGTCAGGCGGCACGCCGCCCGCTGCGGACAACTCTTCGGCATCCAGGTCGAGGTCGAAATCGAACAGGACATGCCGGTCAGCCGCCGCCTGGCGGGCGAACTGTTCCACATGGTCGCCGAAGGACTGAGCAACATCGGGCGGCACACCCAATCGCGCTGGGCCTGGGTCTCGCTGAACATGCAGGGAAACCAGCTGATCCTCAAGATACGCAACAAGACCGACGACGGAACGAACACCAGCCAGACCTTCACGCCGCGCTCATTGACCGAACGGGCCGCCGATCTCGGCGGGTCGGTCGAAATCCAGCGTGGCGAACTGCAAACCACGGTCACCATCAGCGTGCCGATCTCGACAGACACCAGCGCAAACGAAAGACTCAGCCCAAATGAACAGGCCGCCTGAACCCCCTCCTCCGATCCGCGTCATGATCGTGGATGATCACAAATCCATCCTCTGGGGCCTCGAACGCCTGGTCGAGAGCGCGGAGCCGCGCATGACGGTAGTCGGCACGGCGGAGAGCTGTCCGACGATGCTGGCCGTGGCAGCGACGACGAAACCGGACATCATCCTGCTCGATCTCGACCTCAACGGTGACGACGCCACCGATTCCCTGCCGGATCTTCTGCGCGTGACCGGTGCCAAGGTGCTTGTCCTCACCGGCGCGCGCGACCCCGCAACCCAGCAGGCGGCGATCATGAAGGGCGCCCGCGGCGTCATCGGCAAGGACGAGAGCGCGGAAGTCCTGCTGCATGCGATCGATCGCGTGCATGCCGGCGAAGTGTGGATGAACCGGGTGATGATGGCCCGGATTCTCGAATCGATGTCGGCCGCCGGCAAAGACCAGAACACCAACCCGGAAGCCGCCCGCATCGCCAGCCTCACGCCGCGCGAGCGCGAAATCATCCGCTCCATCGTGCGCAGCCACGGGGGAAAAAGCCTGGAGATCGCCGAGGCGCTGCACATCAGCGAACACACCCTGCGCAACCATCTGACGACCATCTACGAGAAGCTCGGCGTGCGCAACCGGATTGATTTGTATGCCTATGCGATCGAACACGGGCTGGCGGCGGAGCAGTAGCGCCGGGGCGCATCGCAATTCTCTCCCCGTGATATTTGTCACACTCCAAACAGGAGAATAAGACACCGTCAGCCCCCACTACCCTCCTTTGCGCCCCCTCCCGGGGCGGCGGAGACTAAGGTCAATCCGAAAGGAGGGGCCTTCATGAGAGGTGCACATTTCGACGGTGGCGGAACACGGCACGTACTGGTGGTCGACGACCACGCGCCCACACTCGCCGCCATCTCAACGCTGCTCGACTTCGAACAGCCGGACATCGAGGTGGTCGGCATGGCCCGAAACGCTGCCGGCGCCTTGAGGCTCGCCCGCGATGTCGCCCCCGACGTGGTGGTGCTCGACCTCGATCTCGACGGCGAAAACGGGCTCGAACTGATCCCGACCCTCACGCTCAACTGTGGCGCCGCTGTGATCATCCTCACCTCGTCGAACGACCCTCAGAAAAGACGACAAGGGTTCGCCGCCGGCGCGCGCGCCTTCGTCAGCAAGTACGCCCCGTCCGGCGAGTTGGTCGCCGCGATCTTGGCAGTACAGCCGAAGGCGGCGGAATAGGAGGTTTGTCACATGCCCCCCGGACTCTTATCCCGGGCAAATGAGGCGAAGAATCCGGTTATGCAAATGCGGAGTTCTGGCTAAGGTTATATACAAGACGATGTGGAGCGACGGAAATGATCAACTCGGTTGCGACAGCGTACAGAGTCATGAACGAGGAAGGAGCGAAGTTCGCGCGGGACGAGGTTGCGGTCACGTCAATCGAATATGCGCTGATCGCCGCCCTGATCGCCATCGTCATCGTTGTAAGCATCGGCAATGTCGGTACCGCAGTCATGGCGTTGTACGAGATGGTCGCCGAGGAAGTGGCAAAAGCGGCATCGGGGCTGTAAGCGGTATTCAGCGTCACGCCTCGCCCTCGTTGCAAGAGGCGCGACGCAGAGGATTCAGGCTGGCCGGCGGCCGTGCCTGATGAAGTGGCCGCCGTTTGGCGGGTTTTTTGGCTCAGCAAAGGAGATCAATCATGAGAAACCTGATGAACAGCATGAAGTCGTTCTGGCAGGATGAAGAAGGCGTGACGGCGATTGAATATGGGCTGATTGCTGCGTTGATTGCTGTTTTTATCATCGCATCTCTACAACTTGTTGGTGGTAGCTTGGATGGAGTTTTCACATTCATCTCAGGCAAACTAGACGGGGCCACGGGAGGTTGATTTCCGGGGACAGAAAAAGGGGAAAGCGCTCTTGGAAATACTGAATTCTTTCAGGACGCGATCCTCTCGTCATCAACACAATGGAACTCGAGATGACAACGCAGTGGCTGAATTTCGGAACGCTGGCCGTAGTGCTCGCAGTAGCACTCGGCCACGATCTGGCCACGCGACGAATCCCCAACTGGCTCGTCGCGTCAGCCCTGCTTGCCGCCGTGGTTCTCAACGTTCTGGCCGCCGCCACGACCGGTGTTCTTTCCGGCGCGACGGCTGGCCTTGGCAAGTCCCTCCTCGGGGCACTCACCGGCCTCGTCGTCATGCTTCCGCTGTACCTGCTGCATGCGATGGGTGCCGGTGACGTGAAACTGATGGCAGCAGTCGGCGCGTTTCTCGGCCCGCTACCGACGCTGGGGGCGGTACTGCTGGTGTTTCTGGCGGGAGGCGTCCTGTCGCTGGCCGCGGCGCTGTGCTCCGGAACATTGAAGCGTGTCGCCAACAACCTGCGCTGGATAACCATCGGCGCCTTGTCCGGCGGCTTATGCAGAACAGGCGACGTCCAGACCACCGGCCGCCTGCCCTACGCGCTGGCGATCGCCGCCGGCACCGCCTTGCAACTCTGGGCGGCAACACAGGCGAGTTGGCCGTTCAAATAAGAGAATTTCACGGGGATGTCGCTGGATACAGAATGGACGGAAACGACATGACGAACAGCGAACAACGAACAGGGGAGCGGCTGGAGACTCCCCGGCGATCGGCCTCAGGGAGTGCAACGCCACCGATCGCTCCGCGCAGCGTCGAGGACGCCGGGCTCGACGAGCAGATGCTGGTCGAACTGATCGCCAAGATCCTTTATCTGCGCGGAAGCATGCCGCTGATCGGGCTGGCGCAACAGACGCGCCTGCCGGCAACGATAACCGAAGGCATCTGCGAGTTCATGCGCACCTCCCGACTGGTCGAGATGTTGCGCCGCGGCGCCACCAGCGGCGATGCCGATTACGGCCTGACCGAGCATGGGCGCGCCCGCGCCAATGAGTTCCTGCGCAAGTGCAGCTATGCCGGCCCGGCGCCGGTGACCCTGGACGCCTATGCGAAACAGGTGAGCGCCCAGTCATTCGCCGACATGCGCATCACGCACGCCAATGTCGAGAACGCCTATCGCGACCTGGTCGTTCGGCAGGAACTGCGCGACCTGGTGGGCGCGGCGATGAACTCGGGCAAACCGATGTTCTTCTATGGCCCCTCGGGCAGCGGCAAGACCTTCCTGGCCGAGAGTCTGATGCGCCTGATCCGCGGCACGATTTATGTGCCGTATGCGCTGATCGTCGACGGCGAGATCATCCAGGTCTTCGATCCGGTCATCCATCAGCCGGTGACCACCCAATCCACGCAGTTCATGCCGAGCAGCATCGACAACCGGCAGCGCGCCGACGGGCGCTGGGTGGCCTGCCGGCGCCCGGTCGCCATCAGCGGCGGCGAACTGACGCTCTCGATGCTCGACCTGAATTACGACCGGCTGGCCGGCTTCTACCAGGCGCCGACGCACCTCAAGGCCAACAACGGCCTGTACATCATCGACGACCTCGGGCGCCAATTGATTCGCCCGGAGGAGCTGATGAACCGCTGGATCGTGCCGATGGATCGGCGCCGCGACTACCTCTCGCTGCACACCGGCGGCAGTTTCGAGATTCCGTTCGACGTGAAGCTCGTCTTCTCGACCAATCTCTCGCCGAAGACGCTGGCCGACGAGGCCTTCCTGCGCCGGCTCGGCTACAAGATCCACGTCGGCGCCGTCAGCGAAAGCGAGTACGAGCAGATCTTCCGCGGCGTCTGCGACGAATTCGGGATCGGTTTTTCCGGCGAAGCCTTTGCCTGGCTGCTCGACACGCACCGGCGCGAGGAACGGCCGACGTTTGCCTGTTACCCGCGCGACCTGATCTCGCATGTGCGCGACTACTCGACCTACCGCGAATGGCCGGTCAACCTGTCGCCGCAACTGATCGACTGGGCGTGGCACAGCTATTTTGCAGAGCAGTGAGAACTATTTGGCAGATTTGGTGCACGTTTGACTGAAAACCGTATTACCGACGACTAAGCTGGATTATCCACATCGAGTAACCCGTGATTCAGCAGCTTGCGGCGACGACCACCGGAGAGGGAGATAGACGATGAAAAACATGCGCAGCCTGGTGATGCTGATCATCGCATTGATGGCGGGTCTGGCCGCTGTTGTTCTTGCGGCAAAATGGATCCAGCAGCAAAACGCGAGCTCGGGCAACAAGATCGCCGTCGCGACGCTGGATATCCAGCTCGGCAGCCGCCTGACGCCGCAAATGGTCCAGATGGTGGAATGGCCGGCCGGCAGCGTTCCCGCAGGCGCATTCAACGACGACAAGGCGCTGGCCGAGCGCGTCGTCAAGACTACGGTCAGCCGCGGCGAACCGATCCTTGAGAGCAAGCTGGCGCCGGTCGGCAGCCGCGGCGGGCTGTCGGCGGTCGTCGAGGAAGGCAAGCGCGCGATCACCGTCCGCGTCAACGACGTGGTCGGCGTCGCCGGCTTCGCGCTGCCCGGCAACTACGTCGACATCATGGTCAACACCCAGGAAGAAGGCGCCAAGAACAACGACAAGGACCGCACCATCTCCAAGATCGTTCTCGAGCACATCCTCGTCCTCGCGGTCGCCCAGGAAGCCAGCCGTGACGAGACCAAGCCCAAGGTGGTCAATGCCGTGACCCTCGAAGTCACGCCCGAACAGGCAGAAAAAATCGATCTCGCACGCGCCGTCGGCACGCTCTCGCTGGTGCTCCGCAACCAGACCGACCTGGACCCGGCAATGACCAAGGGCATCACCAAGGACATGCTGCTGGGCAGGGCGCCCGAGCCGCCCCCCGTGATCCAGCCCGCGCCAGAGGCCAAGCCGGCGCCCAAGAAGCGCGCGCCGGTACGGCGGGCGCCGGTTGCGACAAAAACCGACTGCGTCGTGATCATTCGCGGCGGCGCCAAGATCACCGAGTGCTTCTGAATCGAATGGCCGGTAATTTCAGGGAGGTTCAAATGATGTCAGCGAAATTTCTGCCGCGCCCGATGGTGATGGCCCTCGCCCTGGCGATCGCGTGTACGCCGGCCTTTGCGGCGCCCGCCCGTCCGACTGCCCCGAAACCCGCGCCGCAGGCCGGCGGTTCGCCCTGCGCCACGGTCAATGTGGGCCCCATCGTCCGCCTGGCGGTCGGCAAGGCGTCCGTTCTCAAACTGCAGGCCCCGGTCGCGCGCATCCTGCTCGGCAACCCCGAGGAATCACAGGCCATGCGACCCGTGGCCGTTACGCAGAAGACGGCGGCGAGCAGTGCATCCGGCGCCTCCGGCCGGCCGCAGAATGCCCGCAAGTCCGGCGCCGCCGATGTCGACGTCTTGCTGCTCAGTTCCCGTGAAATCTACCTGCTGGGCAAGACGGTCGGCGCCACCAACATCATCATGCTCGACCGGAACGGGCAATGCACGATCGTCGACCTGTCCGTCGGGGTGGACACCGTGGCGCTGGAGGCAACGTTCAAGGAACTGCTGCCCAATGAAACCGGCATCAAGGTAACATCGGCAGCCGATTCGCTGGTGCTTCAGGGCACCGTCAGCGACGCGCTGGCCGCAGACCAGGCCATCGACATCGCCAGCGCCTATGTCCGCCGGGTCTCCGGCGGTGCCCAGATGCAGGGCACCCGCGCTGCGGTCCAGGACCAGATCATCAACATGCTCTCGATTGCAGCGCCGCAGCAGGTGATGCTCGAAGTGAAGGCCGCCGAGATCTCCAAGGCGCTGCTTGACCAGTTCGGCATCAACTTCACGCGCGCCTACGCCTCCGGCAGCGCGATGAAGTTCCTGTCCGGCATCTTCGGCGGCAACACCTTCCTCGGCGGACGATTGGCCGGGATGAGCGAAGCAACCGTTGGACTGGGACTGGCCAATGTGCTGAGCGGAGGATCGGCCATGTCGGGAATCTCCTCGCCTTCCGGGTCGATCACCGCTGAAAACGGCACCGTGACCGAGTGGCCGATCGCCGCCGGCAAGAGCGCCACGACCATCGGCATCGACGCACAGAAGCAGGACGGCTTGCTGAAGATCCTGGCCGAGCCGACGATCATGGCCATCAGCGGACAGACCGGCAGCTTCCTCGCCGGCGGGAAGATTTTCATCCCGGTCGCGCAAAACACCGGCGGTGGCACGGCGATCACGCTGGAAGAAAAGCCGTTCGGCGTCGGGCTGGACTTCACGCCGACCGTGCTCGGCGACGGACGCATCAACCTCAATGTCGATCTGGTCGTCTCGGAACTCAGCGCCCAGGGCGTGACCATCTCCTCGACCAACACCGGCGGAACGCAAATCCTGCCGGCGATGACCCAGCGGCGGGCGAAGACGACGGTCCAGTTGATGGACGGACAGAGCTTCGCCATCGGCGGCCTGATCAAGAACAACGTCACGACGAACCTGACGGCCTTCCCGTTCCTCGGCGAGTTGCCGATCATCGGCGCCCTGTTCCGCAGCACCAGCTTCCAGAACGATCGCTCCGAACTGGTTTTCGTGGTCACGCCACGGCTCGTCAAGCCGTTGCCGCCCGACTACGCCCTGCCGACCGACGGCTACGTGCCGCCGACACGCTCGGACATGATCCTCGGAGGACGGCTTGAAGGCCGCAAGGATGATGTGCCGCCCCCACCACCACCGGCCATTCCGGCCGAGCCGGCCCCGGCCGTCCCGCAAAGCGGCGGCTTTGAAGTCAAGTGAGCGAGGAGCGAAAAATGAGCGCATTGAAAGCCGTAACACTCATGGCGATCGGCAGCATCCTCACCGCAGGCTGCACTCCGGTCAGCACCACGCCGGACACCGACGCACGCCTCGGCGAGGCCGTGAACATCATCAAGGCCCAGCAGATCATAAACCCGGACGCTTCGCGCAACACCAACCCGGTCGCCGGAATCGACGGCAAGGCCGCCCGGGCGGCGATGGACCAGTACCGCAAGAGCTTCGGCGAAGCGAAGCAGGCGGAGGGAAAGTCTCAGGCGATCTCGGTATCGCAGCCGCAGGGCATCGAGTAAACAAGCGGCTGAAGGCAAGTCTGCCTCTCGCTGAGGAGTCATGTGTATGAAAACAAAACATATCCGAAAGCAAAAAGGCGCAATTGCCATTATTGTCGGTCTTTCAATTGCCGTGCTTGTCGGCTTTGCCGGACTGGCTTTAGATGCCGGGCAACTTTATGTAACCAAGACCGAGTTACAGAACGCAGCGGATGCCTGTGCCCTTTCCGCCGCTTACGAGTTAACTGGCGATCCGATTCCCGCAGAGAATTTCGAACGGGCCGAGAATGCGGGCATCGCGGTTGCTACGCAAAACAAGGTGGGGTTCCAAGGGACTAACATCCCGGCCGGGAGTGTTTCCGTCCAGTTCGGAACATCCCTTTCAGGTGGAAGCTGGTCGTCAGCGTCCGCGGGAGCGGGCGAAAACAGAAAGTATGTGCGATGCACCATAGACCGTACCGGTATAACGATGTGGTTTATGCAGGTATTGGGTATAGGCGACCAGACTGTAAATGCCATCGCCACTGCCACATTAGCCCCCGCACAGACAAACTGCGCCATACCACTAGCCCTGTGTAGCGACAATCCCGGAGGCCCTTCCCCCAGCTTTGGCTACATCCAAGGGCAATGGTATTCAATGAATTTCAAGGAAACTGGTGGCACCAGCTCGAGCTTGACAGGGAATTTCCGCTGGATCGACTTCGATCCGAGTTCAACCACACCCGGTTGTTCAGGTGGGGGAGCCCAGGAATTAGCATGCCTGCTTGAGGGCGCAGGGCAATGTAATCTTCCAGCGAACAATCTTGGCAATTGTACTGGAGCCAGCCCAGGCAATCCCATACCTGGGTGCGTCGGACAAACAGGCAACATCACGTCGCTTGGCAAAGCCTTTAATACGCGGTTTGGCATATATCCGGGAGGCGGGACTGTATCTCCCGACGAACTGACCTCGGCACCACCGGATTTCACTGGTTTCGCTTATAACGCAACTTCTTGGCCCGCTGGACACGATGCCTATAGTGGAAGTTCCTCGGGTGGAGCCAGCAACTTTCTTGACTCTCGTGCCGCGCACACACCGGTGCAAGCGACTGAAATACCCAATGGATCGAAATCCGCGAGTGGGGGTGATCTGAGCAGTTACGGAGCGGATCGGCGCCTGGTAACAGTGCCTTTTGTCCCATGTAATGATTTCGATAGCGGCCAGCAATCTCCGATTCGCGGATACGCCTGTATCTTGATGCTAAGCCCATACCTAAAAACCGGCCAAGATGTGACGGTAAATGCCGAATATCTTGGTGCTTCCAATATGCCGGGCAGTCCGTGCGCGACATCTGGCTCAGTCGGGGGCAGTTCATCGGTCGGCCCATTAGTGCCTGCACTCGTCCAATGATGCTGGAAAAATGGGCAAAGGAGCCAAACATGCAAAAACTCGAGAAAGGCGTCGCAGCGGTTGAGTTTGGCATCTTATTGATCCCGCTGGTGGTCCTTGCCTTTGGCATCACCGAATTTGGCCGAGCCATCTATACCTATAACACGCTTACCAAGTCCGTCCGCGATGCAGCCCGCTACCTCACCACACAGACTCCGGGCGATGCCAATGAACACACCACGGCAAAATGCATGGCCGTATATGGTAAGCCATCCTGTGACAATACGGACACGCCTTTAGCACCGGGACTGAATCTCGGGATGGTGGAAACATGCGATCAAGTGCTTTCCTGCAATGGTGTCACTACATCCCTGACTACTGGCAGTGGCACGATAAACCTCGTCGTCGTGCGAATCCACGGTTATCCGTACAACTCGATAGTTGAATTTGTGATGCCCGACATTACGTTCGGCAACATCAGCACATCAATGCGAGGCCAACTGTGAAAGACTGTTATCTTCCTCCCCGATATACGCAAGCGGGAAAGCAAGAAGGTGCGGCGGCAGTTGAGTTTGCAATCGTCGCCTCCGTTTTCTTCATGTTGCTTATCGGAATCATGGAGATGGGCAGGCTACTGTGGACGTGGAATGCCGCAGCAGAGGCCACGCGCTTGGGAGCACGTCTCGCGGTGGTCTGCTCGAAGGAAGATGCTGAAAAGATAAAAGGTCGGATGCGCGAGATGCTCCCAGCGTTGACAGCAAACTCGCAGATCGATATCGAATACCTCAATCCCCCAGCGACTCCGAACTCTTGCACCGCTGACACCTGCAAAGAGGTTCGCGTCAGGCTGAAGGACTATTCCCATCAAACGATCATCCCCTTTGTGTCACTGGCGATTCCGTTGCCACCTTTTCAGACAACGCTGCCACGCGAATACATGAACAGTGATGGCAACGAAATATGTCAATGATCGAAACCCCCGCGAGATTCGAGCCATGAAAATAAAAGTCCTCTACAACGACGCCACCCGCTTCGAGTTCATCCGGCGCGCGGTGGCCGAAAAGAGTTCAGGCGCCGACATCTCCGGCAGCCTGCAGGCAGACAACACCCTTCCGGCGCTCATCAACGGGTCGGCGCCGGATGTCCTGATCGTCGACGACGCGACGCGGGCCAACCTGAACCCGATCGAATCGCTGAGCCTGGTCTCGCCGGGCATCGACATCCTGCTCGTTTCCGCCGACACGTCGGCCGAGTTCCTGATGAACGCGATGCGCGCCGGCGTGCGCGAGGTCATTCCCTCGTCCGCCAGCCAGGACATCCTGCAAGCCGCACTGGCCCGGATCATGCACAAGCGCGGCAAGCATCCGTCCGGCAACGACGGAAAAGTGTTCGCATTCCTCTCCTGCAAGGGCGGCAGCGGCGCGACCTTTCTCGCGGCCAATTTCGCCTATGTGCTGGCCCACGAGTTCGGCCGGCGCGTGGCGTTGATCGATCTCAACCTTCAGTTCGGCGATGCCGCGATGTTCGTCTCCGAATCGCACCCGCCGAGCAATCTGGCCGAACTGTCGCAGCAGATCCACCGCCTCGACGCCTCCCTGCTGGCCGCGTCGATGCTCCAGGTCGCGGCGAATTTTCACATTCTCGCCGCGCCGGACAATCCGGAGCAGGCCGTCGAGGTGCGACGCGAGCATCTCGATGCGATCGTACGCCTGGCCCGCCAGAACTACGACTTCGTCATCGTCGATCTGCCGCGTTCGCTCAACGGCATCAGCGTGCAGGTACTCGACATGGCCGACACGATCTTCCCGGTCATGCAACTCACCTTGCCTTTCGTACGTGACGGCAAGCGGCTGCTGACGGTATTCCGCTCGCTGGACTACCCGCGCTCGAAGATCCGGGTGATCGTCAATCGTCACGAGAAAGGCGGCGAGTTCACGGTGCAGGACCTGGAGAAAGCGATCGACACCAAGGTTGCCTACGTCGTGCCGAACAGCTATCACGCGGCAGCGGCGTCGGTGAATCTCGGGGTGCCGATCGCCCGGGCCAACCGGGGCGACCCGATCAGCAAGTACCTCATCGAGATGGGACGCGAATTCGTTCCCGCAGAAGCGCAGGCGGTAAGCGACGGCTGGTTGTCGCGCATGTTCTCGCGCAAGGGTTAGCGAGCCACTGGCGCGTCGGATGCTGCCAAAAGGAAATTGAAAGGAGAAACGAACGTGTCACTACGCGAGAGACTCGAGACACTGGGCAGCGCCACCCCGCCAGAGGGGCGCATGGACATCCCGCAGCGTGCGGCCTCGATGCGCAACACCCGGGCCTATCAGGAACTGAAAAGCCACATGCACATGGCGCTGCTGGAGCGCATCGACCTCGAGGCGATGGAGAGCCTGACGCCCGAGAACCTGCGCGACGAACTGCGCGGCCTGGTCGAAACGCTGCTGCAGGAACAGAACGTGGTGGTCAACGAACAGGAACGGCGCAACCTCGTTCGCGACATCCAGTACGAAATGCTCGGCCTCGGCCCGCTGGAACCGCTGCTGGCCGACCCGACGGTATCGGATATCCTGGTCAACAACTCGCAGCAGGTGTATGTCGAGCGGCGCGGCGTCATCGAATTGACCGACGTCAGCTTCACCGACGATGAGCACCTGATGAAGATCATCGACAAGATCGTCTCGCGCGTCGGGCGGCGCATCGACGAATCCAGCCCGATGGTCGATGCGCGCCTGCCCGACGGCTCGCGGGTGAACGCCATCATTCCGCCGCTGGCGCTGGACGGGCCGACGTTGTCGATCCGCCGCTTCGCGGTCATCCCCCTGACGATGGAAAACCTGCTCGAATTCAAGACGCTGGTGCCGGAGATGGCCGAACTGCTCGCGTCACTGACCCAGGCGAAGCTCAACATCCTGATCTCGGGCGGCACCGGCACCGGCAAGACGACCTTGCTGAACATCCTCTCCAGCTTCATTCCGGCGCATGAGCGGATCATCACCATCGAAGATGCCGCCGAACTGCAATTGCAGCAGCCGCACGTGGTCCGCCTGGAAACCCGCCCGCCGAACATCGAGGGCCGCGGCGAGGTCAACCAGCGCGCGCTGGTGCGCAACGCGCTGCGCATGCGCCCGGACCGCATCATCCTCGGCGAAGTGCGCGGCGCCGAGGCACTGGACATGCTGCAGGCGATGAACACCGGCCACGAGGGTTCGATGGGCACGATCCACGCGAACACCCCGCGCGACGCGCTGACACGGCTGGAGAACATGCTGGGCATGGCCGGCGTCAACTCGCTGCCGAAGGTGATGCGCTCGCAGATCGCGTCGGCGATCAACGTCGTCGTGCAGATCGCGCGCTTGACCGACGGCAAGCGCAAGATCGTCAGCCTGCAGGAAATCACCGGCATGGAAGGCGACATGATCACCATGCAGGAGATCTTCAGCTTCCGCCAGACCGGTGTCGGCGAGGGCGGCGTCGTGCAGGGGTATTTCGCCGCGACCGGCATCCGGCCGCGCTTTTCCGACCGCATCCGCGCCTACGGCCTGCCGCTGTCCGACACGCTGTTCGACCCGATGCGGCGTTACGAGTGATTCATCAACAAGGAGCCGGAAATGTTCGATTCGCTTTTCCTGTTCTTCGCCGTCGCGGTGTTCATCGCCGTGGTGCTCGGCATCGAGGGGCTGTTCATGTGGTGGAACACCACGCGCGGACCGGAGGCGCGGCGCATGGCTCGTCGCCTGCGCGCCGCGTCGGCGGGCGGTCACGGCACCGAACAGCTGTCGATTCTCAAGCAGCGCATGCTCAGCCGCTCGGATACGATGCAACGGCTGCTGCTGGCCTTGCCGCATGTGCAGACTGTGGACCGGATCATCGTCCAGTCCGGTCTTTCCGTGACGCTCGGCGACGTGATCCTGCTCACCCTGTTGTTCGGCAGCGCCGGCGTGTTCGTCCCGATGTATCTCGGGCGCGGGCTGCTGTTCGGCATCCTCCTCGGCTGCATCCTCGCCGCGCTGCCCACCCTCTATATCTTCCGCGCCCGGACGAAACGCATGCAGCGGCTGGAAAACCAGCTGCCCGACGCCATCGACCTGATGGGCCGCGCCATGCGCGCCGGCCACGCCTTCCCCAATGCCCTGAAGATGGTCGGCGAAGAAATGTCCGATCCGATCGGTTCCGAATTCCGCACCCTCTTCGACGAAATCAACTACGGCGTGAGGCTGGAGGATGCCTTGCTCAATCTGCTCGAACGCGTCCCCAGCACCGACCTGCAGTATTTCGTGGTGGCGCTCCTGATCCAGCGCGAGACCGGCGGCAACCTGGCCGAGCTGCTGGACAACATCAGCGCGATCGTGCGGGCGCGCATCAAGCTGATGGGCGAAATCCGCACGCTGTCGGCGGAGGGCCGGCTGTCGGCCTGGATTCTGTCGCTCTTGCCGTTTGCCACGGCGCTGATGATCAACATCGTCAATCCGGGCTTCATGACTGTTCTTTGGAACGATCCGGCCGGGCTGAAGCTGATCTATTTCGCCTTGTTCATGATGGCCTTCGGCATCTGGTGGATGAGCCGGATCATCAAGATTCGCGTCTGACATGACTGCCTTGCGGCCCCTGTTGCGGGAGAGATAAAAATGAACCTGATGCAGATCGCCTTTCTGGTCTTTGTCTTCCTCTCGGTTTTCGCCGCCGTGGCGTTTGCCATCAGCTACTTCCGGCCGACGCCCGTCCAGGAACGTTTGCGCGAGTTCACGCCGCGTTCGCCGAACAGCAGCACCACGGCGTCCGGCCAATGGGTCGACCGTGCCGCCAAGCTGACCGCGCGCTTCGGCAAATTGTCGGTCCCGGAGGAAGGGTGGGAAGAGTCCGGCATCCGCACGCGATTCATGAACGCCGGGATCCGCGGCGCCGCAGCGCCGATGGTCTACTTCGGCGCAAAAACCATTCTGGCGCTCGGCATTCCCGGCCTTGCCTATCTCTACTTCATTCTCTCGGGCAAGACGATTCAACTCAACAGCATGCTGGTGATCCTGTTGCTCGCCGCCACCGTCGGCTATTACCTGCCCAATGGGGTTCTCTCGCATCTGGTGATGGTCCGCCAGCGCGAGATTTTCGAGAGTTTTCCGGACGCCCTCGACCTGATGACCGTGTGCGTGGAAGCCGGGCTCGGCGTCGAGGCGGCGATCGACCGCGTTGCCGGTGATATCGGCCACAAGAGCGAAGTGCTCTCGGAAGAACTCAGCATGGTCGGCCTCGAGTTGCGCGCGGGCAGCGACCGCGAGCGGGCCCTGCGCAACCTCGCCACGCGCACCGGCGTCGAAGAGGTTGAGGCGTGGGTTGCACTGATCATCCAGGCCGAACGCTTCGGCACCAGCATCGCCTCGGCCCTGCGCATCCATTCGGAAATGCTGCGCACCAAGCGTCGCCAGCGCGCCGAGGAGGCTGCCGCGAAGATCGCGCTGAAACTCCTTTTCCCCCTGATCTTCTGCATTTTCCCGTCGCTGCTCCTGGTGGTGCTCGGCCCGGCGTTCATCCAGATTTACCGGATTCTCCTGCCGACGCTGAGCGGCGGCGGTTAGCCGAACCGGGTCCACTGAACCGCTATCGACAAGGTTGAAAGGAAACTGGCCATGAAGCCTCGGATACTCGTAGTGGCGCTGATCGCAGCGCTCGGCGCAGGCTGCGCGTCGACCGACAAGAACCGGCTGGCGTATCAGGTCGCTCCTGTTTCGACCGTGAAGCACGGCACGCTAAACGCCACGTCGTACTACCAGCTGGCGCGCTATTACCACGGCCAGAAACGCTACGACATGGCGGAAGCAGCCTACCGGAAATCCATCTCGCTGGACGGCAGCCAGGTCGAAGCCCTCAACGCGCTGGGCAGCCTCTATGCCGAACGCGGAGACCTGGAGCGGTCGGTACAACAGTTCGAAAAAGCCCTGGCGATCGCCCCGGACGCCAGCCACCTGCACAACAATCTCGGCTTCGCCTACGTCCTGCTGGGGCACATGGAAAAAGCCTACACGGCAATACGCAAGGCGCTGGCGGTCGACCCGTCGCTCGAGCGCGCCTGGGCCAACCTGGAACGGATCGCCAAGGCACAATCCGACACGCGCCTGGCCGCCGCTGCGAAATCGCGACAAACGTACGCCCTCCCGACTTCACTGCTGGCTCGCGCATCCGCGGAGTTGGCGGCCCCACTCGCGGCGAGCAGCGTGACCACGCCTCACGTGCCGCCGACGACTCCAACGCCAGACGCCGGAAGCGTAGTGCAGGTCCAGCCGGTGACAATGCCGTCGCAACCGGTTCTCACCGTCATCGACCGGCACGCTGGCGAGATCCAGGTCGCCCGGCGGGACGAGATCACCGTGTCAGCCGTTACGACGTCGCCAACTCAAACCACGCCGCCCGTCAGCGTTTCGGATGCGCGCAGCGATGGCGGCACGTTCGTTCTGGTCTCGACCAGTCGGGAGGTCGTCGACCTGGCCGAAACGGTCTCGATGGCCGGTCCCGAAACCGTGGTCGTCGCGCAGGCCAATCCGATCGTGGTTGAGAAACCCGATCCGGTGGTGACAGCGTCGGTGGAACCCGTGGTCCTGGCCAAGGCCGCGCCGCCGCCCGTCAACGTCGCGGCCCCGGAACCGGTCGTCGGCACCTCGCTCGACCGGAATGCGGAATCAACGCCGGAGTTCGACTTCAGGCAGATCAAGGTCGAGGTCACCAACGCCAATGGAACGACCGGCTTCGCCAAGTTGTTCAGCGCCCGGCTGCGCAAGGACCACATCCCCGTGAGCCGGATCACCAACTACGCCTCTTTCACCCTCAGGAAAACGCTCGTCGAGTACCAGCCCGGCCATCTGGATGCGGCCAAAGCCCTGCTGCATCGCACGCAACTCGACGCCCAACTGTCACCGGCAAAGGAAGCGCGCATCAACTCGGACGTCAGGATCGTACTCGGACGTGACGCAGTGTCTGGGTCCGCAAGAAAAGCGATACTCGCCAAGGCCCCGTAACGCCGGAGATCCTGCGACGTCTCAATAAAAAAGACCCCGGTCATCAACCTGACCGGGGTCCTTCATTTCCGGGTTTGGACGACGGTCAGAACGGGATGTCGTCGTCCATGTCGTCGAAGCTCGGCGCCTTCTTGGCCGGCGCCGGGCGATTGCCGCCGCCCGACGGCGCCGACGACGGCATGCTGCCGCCGTATTCGACTTCACCGCCGGACGACGAGGCGCTCTGGCGGCCGCCGAGCATCTGCATCTCGCTGGCTTCGATCTCGGTCGTATAACGCTCCTGGCCTTCCTTGTCCTGCCACTTTCGCGTGCGGATGCGGCCCTCGATATAGACTGACGAGCCTTTTTTCAGGTACTGGCCGGCGATTTCGGCCAGTCTGCGGAAAAAAACGACGCGATGCCATTCGGTGATCTCGCGTTTTTCGCCGGACGCCTTGTCCTTCCAGGACTCGGTCGTCGCCAGGCGGACGGTGGCCACGGCGTCGCCGTTCGGCATGTAGCGGGTTTCCGGGTCGGCACCGAGGTTGCCGACGAGAATGACTTTATTGACCGAGGCCATGAAAACTCCCTGAAGGATCGTGTTCGAAAAGCGGCGATTATAAAAGAGATTGGCGTTACTGCTGACGCCCGCGCACCGGGAACGGCATCGTCAGGCCGAGCGCCAGCCAGACCAGCAGAATCGCGCCGCAGACACTCCAGACGGCGGTTGCTCCGCCCGTCCGGGCCAGCCAGCCGCCGGCCACGCCGCCGAGAAAGAGTCCGAGCGACTGGGTGGTGTTGTAGATTCCCAGCGCGGCCCCCTTGGCGTGCGCCGGTGCCACGCGCGAGATCAGCGACGGCTGCACCGCCTCAAGGATATTGAAGGCGACGAAAAACAGTGTCAGCCAGAGGAACAACCCGGAGATGGTGCCGCTCAGCCCCGCGAACCCGGCTTGAACCACCAGCAGCAGGACGACGGCGGCATTGAACACGAACTTCATCCGGCCATGCTTTTCCGCGGCGATGATTGCCGGCACCAGGACGACGAACGACAGCAGCACCGCCGGCAGATACGCTTTCCAGTGCTCGCCGACCGGCAGCCCGCCGGCCCCGACCAGCGCCGACGGCAGCACGACCCACATCGCCGTCTGCGCGAAATGCAGGCTGAACACACCGAAGTTCAGGCGCAGCAGCGCCTTGTCACGCAAGACCTCGGAGAATTTCGCGCCGCCCGGCTGGCGCGGCACCAGTGGCGCATCCGGGACCAGCTTCTTGACGATGTAGATGCCGAACAGCGACAGCGAACCGGTGAGCGAGAAGATCCCGGCCATGCCGACGCCGTCATAGAGCAACGGCGCCACGACCATCGACAGCGCGAAAGTCAGGCCGATCGACGAGCCGATCATCGCCATCACCTTGGTCAAGTGCTGCGGTCGCGTCAGATCGGCGGCCAGCGCGGTCACCGCCGCCGATACGGCACCGGCGCCCTGCAGGGCGCGGCCGATGATGATGCCGTGGATGTCCGTCGACAGCGCCGCCGTGAAGCTGCCGATGGCGAAAATGAACAGGCCGAAAAAAATCACCGGCTTGCGCCCGAGCCGGTCGGAAGCCACACCGTAGGCGATCTGGAACAGTGCCTGGGTCAGCCCGTAGGCGCCCAGCGCCATGCCGACCAGCATGACGTCATCCCCCGACGGCAACTGCCGCGCATGGACGGCGAACACCGGCAGGATCAGGAACAGCCCGAGCATGCGCAGGGCGAAGACGAAGGACAGGATCAGCCCCGAATAACGCTCGTCGGGACTCATCGATTCGTGGGTGGGAGAAAGCATCGGGATGGACTCAACCGCAGGCGGGAAAAAGACCCTGGAACAATGAAGGTGTTCAGGCGGTCGTATTGGCGAAATTTCCCGCGTATATTAGCAGGTTTGCTTTTTCGGCCTCACCACCCACCTCATGGAAGAATTCAAGGAAATCCGCATCCGCGGCGCGCGCACGCACAACCTGAAGAACATCAACCTCGACCTGCCGCGCAACCGGATGATCGTGATTACCGGCCTGTCCGGCTCCGGCAAGTCGTCGCTGGCGTTCGACACGTTGTATGCCGAAGGCCAGCGCCGCTACGTCGAGTCGCTCTCGGCCTACGCCCGCCAGTTTCTGCAGATGATGGACAAGCCGGACGTCGACCTGATCGAGGGCTTGTCCCCCGCCATCTCGATCGAGCAGAAGGCCACCAGCCACAACCCGCGCTCGACGGTCGGCACGGTCACCGAGATCCACGACTACCTGCGCCTGTTGTTCGCCCGCGCCGGCACACCGTACTGCCCGGACCACCAGCAGCCGCTGGATTCGCAAACCGTCTCGCAGATGGTCGACCATGTACTGGCCTTGCCCGCCGAAACGAAGCTGATGATCCTCGCGCCGGTCGTCGCCAACCGCAAGGGCGAGCAACTCGACCTGTTCACCGAACTGCGCGCACAGGGCTTCGCCCGCCTGCGGGTGGATGGCACGATCTACGAGATCGACGCGCTGCCGAAGCTGGCCAAGACGCAGAAGCACACCATCGACGTCGTCGTCGACCGACTCAAGGTGCGCGACGACATCCGGCAGCGCCTCGCTGAATCATTCGAGACCGCGCTGCGCCATGCCGACGGCCGCGCCATCGCGCTGGAGATGGATTCCGGCAAGGAGCACCTGTTCTCCGCCAAGTTCGCCTGCCCGGTGTGCTCGTATTCGCTGCAGGAGCTCGAACCCCGCCTCTTCTCGTTCAACAACCCGATGGGCGCCTGCCCGAAGTGCGACGGCCTCGGCGTGATCCAGTTCTTCGACCCGAAGCGCATTGTCACCCGCCCCGACCTGTCGCTGGCCGCCGGCGCGATCCGCGGCTGGGACAAGCGCAACCAGTTCTATTTCCAGTTGCTCACCTCGCTCGCCGATCATTACGGCTTCGACGTCGACACGCCGTTCGAGCAGTTGCCGGAGAACATCCGCCAGATCGTGCTTTACGGTTCCGGCCGCGAGGTCATCCGCTTCCGTTACCTTAACGAGAAAGGCACGCGCTTCGACCGCAGCCATGCCTTCGAGGGGATCGTCCCGAACTTCGAGCGCCGCTACAAGGAAACCGACTCGCAGGCGGTGCGCGAGGAACTGTCGAAGCTGATCAGCAACAAGACCTGCCCGACCTGCGACGGCGCCCGTCTGCGCGAGGAAGCGCGCCACGTGCGCATCGGCAGTGGCCCGGACGCGCTGACGCTGCACCAGATCAGCCGGATGCCGTTGAAGCAGGCGCGCGACTACTTTCTCGACCTGAAGCTCGCCGGCAACAAGGCGCAGGTCGCCGAGAAAGTGCTCAAGGAAATCACCAGCCGCCTGCAGTTCCTGATCAACGTCGGCCTCGACTACCTCTCGCTCGACCGCTCGGCGGAAACTCTCTCCGGCGGCGAGGCGCAGCGCATCCGCCTCGCTTCGCAGATCGGCTCGGGCCTGACCGGCGTCATGTACGTCCTCGACGAACCTTCGATCGGCCTGCATCAGCGCGACAACCATCGCCTCCTCGAAGCCCTGCAGAACCTGCGCAACATCGGCAACACGGTGATCGTCGTCGAGCACGACGAGGACGCCATCCGCAGCGCCGACTACGTCGTCGACATCGGCCCCGGTGCCGGCATCCACGGCGGCGCGGTTGTTGCCGAAGGCACGCCCGCACAGGTCATGGCCAACGCAAACTCCATGACCGGCGACTACCTCGCCGGCCGCCGCCGCATCGAGGCACCGGGCAAGCCGCGCCAGGCCGATCCGCAGCGTGTGCTGAAGATCGTCGGCGCGCGCGGCAACAACCTGAAGAACGTCACCCTCGAACTGCCGCTCGGCCTGCTCACCTGCATCACCGGCGTCTCCGGATCAGGCAAATCGACGCTGATCAACGACACGCTCTACGCCGCGGCGGCGAAACACTTGTATGGTTCCACCGCCGAACCCGCCGAGCACGACGAAATCGTCGGCCTCGACCAGTTCGACAAGGTGATCAACGTCGACCAGTCGCCGATCGGCCGCACGCCGCGCTCCAACCCGGCGACCTACACCGGGCTCTTGACGCCGATCCGCGAACTGTTCGCCGGCGTGCCGGCCGCACGCGAACGCGGCTACGGCCCCGGCCGCTTCTCGTTCAACGTCAAGGGCGGGCGCTGCGAAGCCTGCCAGGGCGACGGCGTGATCAAGGTCGAGATGCACTTCCTGCCCGACATCTACGTCGCCTGCGACGTCTGCCACGGCCAGCGCTACAACCGCGAAACGCTGGAGATCCAGTACAAGGGCAAGAACATCCGCGACATCCTGCAGATGACCGTCGAGCAGGCACGCGAATTCTTCGACGCCGTGCCGGTCGTCGCGAGGAAGCTGCAAACGCTGGTCGACGTCGGTCTCTCCTACATCACCCTCGGCCAGTCAGCGACCACGCTCTCCGGCGGGGAAGCGCAGCGGGTGAAACTGGCACTGGAACTGTCGAAGCGCGACACCGGCCGCACGCTGTACATCCTCGACGAGCCGACCACCGGCCTGCACTTCCAGGACATCGAGATGCTGCTCAAGGTGCTGCATCGCCTGGCCGACCACGGCAACACCGTCGTCGTCATCGAGCACAATCTGGACGTGATCAAGACCGCCGACTGGATCGTCGATCTCGGCCCCGAAGGCGGCGACGGCGGCGGCAGGATCCTGGTCGCCGGTACGCCGAAAATCATAGCAAAAAGCGCGCTCAGCCACACCGGACGCTTCCTGCAACCCTTGCTGCACAAGGGGAATTGACCGGAACCACCCCGGCGCGAGGAAAAAAACAACATTTTTTGCCGCTTCGTGGCGATTTCAAGGGTTCCCCCCCTTCCATTCAAGCTGACGAAGTGCAAGAATCGCTGCGGAGTTTCCACCACGACTCTCGACAATCAACAACAGGAGATACCATGAACAAGTCTGAATTGATCGACGCAATCGCTGAGAAAACCGAGTTGTCCAAAGTAGCATCCGGCAAGGCGCTTGACGCCGTCCTCGAAACCATCGTTCAGGCTGTCGCCAAGGGTGACGCTATCAGCCTCGTCGGTTTCGGCTCCTTCAAGGCCGCCGCGCGCGCCGCCCGCGAAGGCAAGAACCCGAAGACGGGCGAAAAGATCAAGATCCCGGCGACCACCGTTCCCAAGTTCTCCGCCGGCGCTTCCTTCAAGGCTGCTGTTGCCGCGCCCAAGGGCAAGAAGAAGAAGTAACCCGTATCTCCTGTCAGCGGAAAGGGCTTGCCGATGGCAAGCCCTTTTTGTTTGTGTGCGCCTGCCGCCAGGCAGCCGAAATCGGGCAGAACTCCGTAGTTCCCGCAATTCGTTGCACAAATTACGGATGCACAAGAAACGCCCGCTTTGGGAACATGCCGTCGTTCGAGTCGGCCGCGCACCTGTGTTCAGACAACAGCCGACACCTCATAACGAGAGCAAAAGAAGGAAATCTGGATGGGTGTACAACACGAGGGAGCAAGCGAACCCGGGAATCCACTGCTGGCGATTCGCGGGCTTCATACGAAGGAGGCCCTGGCCCGTTTCGCCGGAGATGCAAACCGCTACCAGCACTGGCTGGCCGAATTCATCACGCACGGACCCGCGGCAACGGCCCAGATCCGCGAGGCGATTGCGCACGGAACGCGAGACACGGCCATCGGCCTGGTTCATTCGCTGAAGGGACGCGTCGGCATGCTGGGCATGTCCGAGCTCCACTCGATCGCCCTGTCGCTCGAAGTGAGCCTGCGCAATCACGAACCGACGGCCCTCTGGCTGGAGGAACTCGAACGCACGACCACCGAAATGTGCCAGGACATCGCCAGTGCGCTGGCGGTTTCCGCCGGCTGACAATCGACCACGCCGAATCACCATCGAACCGGGAGCCGAAACCATCATGAGGGAATCTTTCAGGGTATTCGTCGTCGACGATGACCCGCTTGTTCTCGAGATCATCACCACCATCCTCGAGCCGGATTGCCACATCCGCACCTTCGACAGCGCAGAAGCATGCTGGGAGGCGATGGA
Organism: Gammaproteobacteria bacterium; assembly: GCA_029289235.1. GTDB lineage: Bacteria > Pseudomonadota > Gammaproteobacteria > Burkholderiales > Rhodocyclaceae > Propionivibrio. Next base: position 49,110 of record JARFTZ010000047.1, on the reverse strand, counting down.
TTCGATCCGGCCCGACCTGTTTTTCCTCGACGTCAGCCTGCCAGGCATGGATGGTTTCACCCTCTGCCGGAACATCAAGACAAAGCCCGAGCATCGCCAGACGCCAGTGATTTTCGTCTCGGCGCACGACACGATCGAGGAACGTATCCGGGGCTATGACGCCGGCGGGGAGGACTTCATCGTCAAGCCGTTCGAGCCTGAGGAATTGTTGCGCAAGCTGAAGGTGGCGCAAAACATCGTCCTCAGCCAGCGCTCACTCGCCGAACAGGTACGCGAGGCGGAACAGCTTTCTTCGCTGGTGATGGCCAGCATGGACGAAACCGGCATCCTGCTGCAGTTCATGAGCAAACTGATCGCCATGGACAGCCAGCGCGAAATCGCCGACGAACTGCTGGAATTGTTGCGCCGCTACCGCCTGGATGGCGTCGTCCAGACGCGCGCCGGCGACCAGGCACTGACCGTCAGCGCTGCCGGCGTCGATCTGCCGCTGGAAGTCGCGATCATCGAGCACGTGCGCAAACAGGGACGGATCTTCGAGTTCAGCCGGCGCAGCGTGCACAACTTCGAGCGCGTCACGCTGATGATCAACAACCTGCCGCTGGAAGACCCGGACTACTGCGGCCGGCTCCGCGACCATCTCTCCGTCGCCGCGCAGGGGGTCGATTCGCGTCTCAAGGCCATGCAGGACGAACAAGGCATCCAGTCCGCGCTGACCAGTGTCAACAACACCCTGCGCGAGCTTCGCGACGCGCACCAGCGCAACGCCGCCGACAGCACCCTGCTGATCAACGCATTGCAGGACACCCTGCTCAACTCGTTCTACAAGCTGGGACTGACCGACAACCAGGAACGCTTCCTGCAGAACATGGTCAGCGACTTCATGGCGCGCATGGCCGAACTGCTCAACCGCGGCTTGCACACGCAGGAAACCCTGCAGCGCCTGAACGACCGCCTCGAACAGTTGCGCAGTTGCTGACCGTACCGGGGACGTGCCTTGGAGTATGCCGGTCTTCCTCCGCGAGAACTTGAACGACTGGCGAGGAACGTCCAGCCGGGCGCCTGGGCAGTCGATACGCGGCAACCGCTGGCGACCTTGCTGGGCTCCTGCGTCGCCGTCTGCCTTTACGATCCGCTGCTGAAGATCGGCGGCATGAATCACTTCATGCTGCCGGACATGGGGCGAAGCCGGAACGGCGACGTCGACTCGCTGCTCTCCGGCGACTTCGCCATGGAGGCACTGCTCAACGCCCTGCTCGGCAAGGGGGCCAAGAAGGTCCGGCTTCAAGCCAAGGCCTTCGGCGGCGGCACGATCATCGACGCCGGCGAAGGCTCGCTGAGCATCGGCCTGCGCAACGCCGGATTCGCCAAGGAGTGGCTGCAACGCGAGGGGATCCCGCTGGTTTCCTCCGATTTTCTCGGCCCGTGGTCGCGCAAGATCATCTTCCTGCCGACCAACGGCGAAGCCTTCTGCAAGCGCATGGTGACCAACATGGCCACCGCTGAGGTCATCGCCCGCGAGGAGCGAGCCTACGCCGAAACGCTGCGCCGCACGCCGCAGGCGTCCGACAAGAAGATCGAGCTGTTCTGATGAGCGACGCCCGCATCACCGATCAGGAATTCGCCCTCTTCCAGCGGCTGATCTACAAGCTCGCCGGCATCAGCCTGAACGACACCAAGAAGGACTTGCTCGTCGGCCGGCTCGGCAAACGGCTGCGTCACTTCCAGCTGCCGAGCTTCGCCAGCTACTACCGGATGCTCGCCACCGGCGACCACCCGAACGAGGTCCAGGTCATGGTCGACCTGCTGACGACCAACGAGACCTATTTCTTCCGGGAACCGAACCATTTCGAGTTCCTGCGCGCAGAGGTCGTCCCCCGCCGACGCAACGGCGCCCCCTTGCGCGTGTGGAGCGCCGCCAGCTCGAGCGGCGAGGAGGCCTACTCGATCGCCATGCTGCTAGCCGACACGCTCGGCGACGCGCCCTGGGAAATCGTCGGTTCGGACATCTGCACCCGCGTGCTGGCGCGCGCCGTGACCGGGCATTACGGACTGGCGCGGACCGAGGGCATCCCGCCCGACTACATGCGCAAGTACTGCCTGAAAGGCGTGCGCTCGCAGGCCGGAACCTTCCTGATCGCACCGGAGCTGCGCCAGCGCACCCGTTTTTTCCAGCTCAACCTGATGCAGCCGGTCGACACGGTCATCGGTGACTTCGATGTCGTCTTCCTGCGCAACGTGATGATCTACTTCGACCCGCCGACCAAGGCCCGTGTCGTGCACAACCTGCTGCCCCGCCTGAGACCGGGCGGCCATCTGATCATCGGCCATTCGGAAACCCTCAACGGCATCACCGACCGGCTGATCACCGTGCGCCCGACGATCTACCGCAAGCCATGACGCACCCACGCCCACCAACCGGCGATATCACGGTCGTCACGCTAAAGGCAGGCGAGTTCCACTTCGGCGGCGGGGCGACGCGAATCTCCACGCTGCTCGGTTCCTGTGTATCGATTACCTTGTGGCATCCGCGCAAGCGCATCGGCGGCATGTGCCACTACATGCTCACCGAGCGTGAACGCCCGGTCGACGCACCGCTCGACGGGCGCTACGCCAGCGAGGCCTTCGAGCTCTTCCTGCGCCACGTCGAGCGCGAGAAAACGCGCCCGGCGGAATACCAGGCCAAGCTGTTCGGCGGCGCCAACATGTTCAACCAGACAGCCGGCGGCAAGATGGACGTCGGCGCGCGCAACATCGACTTCGGAATGAAGCTGCTCGCCTCCCGGCATATCGCCGTCGTCGCGCGCCACATCGGCGGCAGCGGACGCCGCAAGCTGCATTTCGACCTCTGGAGCGGCGACGTCTGGCTCGCCTTCCCCGACGGCGAAGGCGCCATCACCGGAGTTCCCGCGCCATGACCCTTTCGTCGCACCTTCACAGCGCGCCGAGGTCGACACGGCAGAACGGGCGAATCGTCGCCATCGGCACCTCCACCGGCGGCACGGTGGCGCTGGAAACCATACTCACCCGCCTGCCGGAAGAGACACCCGGGATCGTCATCGTCCAGCACATGCCCGCCGTATTCACCGCCATGTTCGCCGAGCGTCTCGACGGCCTGTGCCGGATCGAGGTGCGCGAGGCGCGGCACGGCGACCACGTCCGGCCGGGTCTTGCGCTGGTCGCTCCCGGTGGCCGCCACATGTCGCTGACGCGCAACGGCAGCGGCTACGCGGTCGATGTTCGCGATGGCGAGCCGGTGAACCGCCACAAGCCGTCGGTCGATGTCCTGTTCCGTTCCGTGGCCCGTGTCGCCGGCGCCGATGCGCTCGGCATCATCATGACCGGCATGGGGGCCGACGGCGCGCAGGCGATGAAGGAGATGCACGACACCGGCGCCACGACCATCGCCCAGGACCAGGCCAGTTGCGTCGTCTTCGGCATGCCGATGGAAGCCATCCGCATCGGCGGCGTCGACCACGTGCTGCCGCTCAACCTGATTCCCGAGGCGATCATCAACTATGACAAGGGGCGACTGTGATGAATGTGCAGACCGTTCTTGACGACATTGCCGCCCAGGCCGCCGCGGGCGAGCTCGTTTTTTCCACCCACGCCGCCGTCGCGCTGCGCGTGCAGAAACTGCTCGACGACGCCGACTGTGCAATCGAATCGCTCGGCACGCTGATCTCCGCCGACCCGCTGCTGGCAGCGCGCACGCTGGCAGTCGCCAATTCGACGGCCTACAACCCCGGCGGACGGCCAATCACCGAACTCAAGGCCGCCATCGCCCGGCTCGGCTTTTCAACGCTGCGCAGCCTGACGGCGTCCATCATCGTGCGGCAACTCGCCGGCGATTCGTTCCAGACAGAGCAGGCCGCACTTGCCGCGCGCCTCTGGGAGCACACCGCGCACGTGGCGGCGCTCTCCCGCGTCATCGCCCGGCGGATCACCCGGCAAAACCCGGAGGCCGCCTTTCTTGCCGGCATCCTCCACGAGATTGGCGGCTTTTACCTTATCGGGCAGGCCGCGCGTCATCCCGGCTTGTTCAACAACGATCTCGAACCCTGGCACGAGGACGGAGAAGCCCGCGTCGGCGGCGCGATCCTCCGCGTCCTCGACGTTCCCGAAAGCCTTGCCGATGCGCTCGAAACCGTCTGGACGGGTTTCCTTTCCATGCCGCCACGATCGCTTGGCGACACCGTCCTGCTGGCCGACGAGCTCGCGCCGGTCGAGTCGCCGCTCGACGCCCTGACCGGCATGAGCCGCCGCGGGATGAGTACGGAGATCGAACTGCTCGTCGACGAGCAAACGCTCTCCGCCATCCTCGCCGAATCGGCCGCCGAAGTCGCCTCGCTCGCCAACGCCCTGAAACACTGACACTCCAACGCTTTGCGGGAACTACGTAGTTCCCGCAAATTCCTGCGGATTCCACGGATGCAAAGCGCGGCGCGTTTCTGGAATCATCGACGCACGCTTTCACCTCCAACTCATTACCCGACTGAAAAAGAGACGCCATGAGCACAATCATGCTGGTAGACGATTCCACGACCATCCTGCTGAGCATCTCGAGCATCCTCAGCAAGGCCGGATACAGCGTGGAAAAGGCGCCCAACGCCGAGGAAGCCCTGAAGAAATTCAACAACGGAACGAAGATCGACCTGTTGATCACCGACCTCAACATGCCCGGCATGAACGGCATCGAGCTGATCAAGGAAGTCAGGAAGCTGCCGGCCTGCAAGTTCATGCCGATCCTGTTCCTGACCACCGAATCGCAGCAGGCGCGCAAGGCCGAAGCCAAGGCTGCCGGCGCCTCCGGCTGGATCGTCAAGCCGGCGACGGCGGACGAACTGCTCAACACCATCAAGCTGGTACTGCGCTAAAGACCATGGTGCCAATCCCACCCTCAGCCCCGGACGCCGCCCGGCAGGTCGCCACAGAACTCCAGGAAGCAGGCCATCTCGTTGAGATCCTCTGCCGGCAACTGCAGGACAGCGTTGAAACGGGGGAAAAAGCGGTCATCGCGCTGACCAACGACCTGATTGCCGTCGATAACTCCCTCGCCGACATCGTGCCCGAGATGCCAGGCCACCCGGCAGACGTTTTCCAGCGGGTGACCGACAAACTGGGGGACGCACTCGCGCGGCTGCAGTTCCAGGACGTGCTGCACCAGCAGATCGGCAGCGTCATGACTGCACTGCAGATGCTCGGACAACACAGCGCCCACCTGGCCGAACTGCTTCGGACCGGAACACCGCCGAAAAACCTGCTGAGTGGCGATGAACGCTTGCAGCAACTGCACGGCAGCTACGTTACCGAACGGCAACGGGCGATCCACGCATCCGCCGCCGCGAGCGATGCAGGCGCCCTGAACTCGCCGCGCGTCGAACTTTTCTGAGGCTCCGTCATGCCAGCCAGCAAAACCCTGCCCCTCGCCGAGGACCTGACCATCTACCACGCGCTGGAGCTGAAGCAGACGCTGCTCGCCGCGCTCGCCGCGAGCGATGAACTCGAACTCGACCTGTCGCAGGTCAACGAGATCGACACCGCCGGCTTGCAGTTGCTTCTGCTGCTGAAAAAGGAAGCACAACGCGCCGGCAAACGTGCGGTCATCGTTGCCCACAGCCAGGCGGTGCGCTCGCTGATCGACTTTTGCAACCTCGCCGGCGAACTCGGGGACCCGCTGGTCATCCCCGCCGCCGAAGCCTGCTGAGGAGACCCCAATGGACGAACTGACCAGCGTGTATATCCAGGAATGCCGCGAACAGCTCGCGGAAATGGAAGCCGGCCTGCTCCGCCTCGAACAGATGCCGGACGACACCGACAACCTCAACGCCATCTTCCGCGCCGCGCATACGATCAAGGGCGGCGCCGGCGTCATCGAATGCGCCTACATCGAGCATTTCACCCACCGCGTGGAAAACCTCCTCGACGCCCTGCGCAACGGCGATCTTGCCGTCAGCGGCGAACTGGCCAACATCTTGCTGGCGTGCTGCGACCACATGGGCAGCCTGGTGGACGTCCTCGCCGCGCAACAGGCAGAACCGGACGCTGCCCTGAGCGAACGCGGCGACGCGCTGACCGAACGACTGAAACAGATTCTCGACAACGCCGACACGCCAGCCGGCGCCAGCCTGACCGTCGCCGACGATGACGACGCCAGCGTCGAAAGCACGGGTGGCGGCGTCGTCAGCAACGACGCTTGGCACGTTTCGGTGCGCTTCGGGCCGAACGTCATGCGCGGCGGCACCGACCCGCTCTCGTTCATCCGTTTCCTCGGCGGTCTCGGCGAAATCATCGGCATCGAAACGATCGCCGATGCGCTTCCCGAAGCAGCGGAGATGGACCCGGAATCGTGCTACCTGGGCTTCGAGATTCGCCTGCAGACCAAAGCCGGCAAGGCCGACATCGAACGCGTCTTCGATTTCGTCAGCGACGAATGCGACCTGCGCATCCTCCCGCCGCAGAGCAAACTTGACGACTACCTCCGGCTGATCGCCGAGCTGCCCGAAGACACCCTGCGCCTTGGCGAAATACTGGTGCGCTGCGGCGCGCTGACGCAGGCCGAGGTCGATCGCGGCCTGCTGGCGCAGCAAAACGCAGCGGAGGCCGCCCCGGAAGAAGCACCGCCACTCGGCGAAATCCTCATCGACAGCAAGGTGGTGCACAAGGAAGTCATCGACGCCGCGGTCACCCGCCAGAGCCAGGTCACCGAGAAGAAGGCGCGCGAAGCCCAGCTGGTACGGGTGCACGCCGACAAGCTGGACAGCCTGATCGACCTGATCGGCGAACTGGTCATCGCCGGCGCCTCGGCCAACCTGCTGGCCGCCCGCAGCCGCAACGGCGACCTGATTGAAGCGACGTCGGTGCTCTCGCGCCTCGTCGAAAACATTCGTGATTCCGCGCTGCAACTGCGCATGGTGCAGATCGGCGATACCTTCAACCGTTTCCATCGCGTGGTGCGCGACGTCGCCAAGGATCTCGGCAAGGAAATCGAGCTGTCGATCAGCGGTGCCGATACGGAACTCGACAAAAGCGTCGTCGAGAAAATCGGCGATCCGCTGATGCACCTGGTGCGCAATTCGCTCGACCACGGCATCGAGCCGGTCGAGACGCGCCTGGCCTGCGGCAAGCCGGCCTGCGGCCGCGTCTCGCTCAACGCCTTCCATGACTCGGGCAGCATCGTCATCGAGGTTTCCGACGACGGTGGCGGGCTCAACCGCGAGAAGATCCGCGCCAAGGCCGTCGAGCGTGAACTGATCCAGCCAACTGACGCGCTGTCGGACAGCGAGATCATCAACCTCATCTTCGAACCCGGCTTCTCGACCGCCGACCAGGTCTCGAAACTCTCCGGCCGCGGCGTCGGCATGGACGTCGTGCGCCGCAACATCCAGGCGCTGCGCGGCACGGTCGACGTTGCATCCACGGAAGGCGTCGGATCGACCTTCACCATCCGTCTGCCGCTGACCCTGGCCATCATCGACGGCTTCCTGGTCGGCATCGGCAAGGCCTCCTACGTCATTCCGCTCGATTCGGTCGTCGAGTGCATCGAACACCGGGATCTTGGCGGCGAGCGCAACTTCCTCAACCTGCGCGGCGAGGCGCTGCCTTTCATCCGCCTGCGCGAACTGTTCGAGATCGACGGCCCGGCCCCGGCCCGCGAGAGCATCGTCGTGGTGCAGTTCGCCGGACAACGCGCCGGCATCGTCGTCGACCAGCTGATGGGCGAATTCCAGACCGTGATCAAGCCGCTGGGCCGCCTGTTCGCCAACCTGCGCGGGATCAGCGGCTCGACGATCCTGGGCAGTGGCGACGTGGCGCTGATCCTCGACGTCGCGGCGCTCGTCCGGATCGTCCGGCAGGCTGAGGAAAGCCGTCTGCTCCCGCCATCCTCCATCAACACCCCCACCAACATTCAAATTGCAAGTCCAACGGAAAGGTAGATCATGTTCAAGAATCTGAAAATCGGTGTTCGCCTCGGCGTCGGCTTCGGGCTCGTCCTGACGCTGCTGATCGTGGTCTCCTCCCTCGCCTACCAGCGCCTCGGGGTACTCAACGGCGAGATCAACGACCTGGTCCGCGACAAGTTCCCGAAAACCGTGCAGGCCAACGACATCATCAACGAGGTCAACGTCGTCGCGCGGATCACCCGCAATGCGATCCTGGCCGCCACGCCGGAAACGGCCCGCGCCGAACTGGGTCGCATCCCGGCAAGCAGCAAGATCATTTCCGAGCGCATGGAGAAGCTCGAAAAGACAATCACCTCCGACGAAGGCAGGCGCATCCTGCAGGGCGTCGGCGAAACCCGGAAGACGTATGTGTCCGAACTCGGCAAGTTGATCGAGCTGACGAATACCGGCAGACGGGAAGAAGCCACTGTTTTGCTGCTGGGAAACATGCGCAAGGCGCAAGACGATTACCTCAAGTCGGTCTCGCAACTCATCGATTTCCAGACCGATCTGATGGTCAAATCGGGCGAAACGGCGGACAAGACGGCGGCGGGCGCCCAGACCCTGATCCTCTCGATCGCGATCGCCGCGATCGTCATGGCCCTTGCCTTTGCCTGGTGGATCACCCGCTCGATCACCCGCCCGATCCGCACTGCTGTCGAAGCCGCCGAGCGCCTGGCGGGGGGCGACCTGACGGTGCGCCTCGATGCCGACAGCAAGGACGAAGTCGGGCAATTGATGACCGCCATGCAGAACATGATCGGCCGCCTCACCCAGATCATCGGCGAAGTGCGCACCGCGGCGGACAACCTGACCAACGCCGCCGGCCAGGTGTCGGCAACGGCCCAGTCGCTGTCGCAATCGTCGAGCGAGCAGGCCGCTTCCGTCGAGGAAACCACCTCGTCGATGGAGCAGATGACCGCCTCGATCGCCCAGAACACCGAGAACGCCCGCGTCACCGACGGCATGGCATCGAAGGCCGCCCAGGAAGCCGCCGAGGGCGGCGACGCGGTCAGCCGTACGGTCGATGACATGAAGAGCATCGCCGGCAAGATCGGCATCATCGACGACATTGCCTACCAGACCAACCTGCTGGCGCTGAACGCGGCGATCGAAGCGGCCCGCGCCGGCGAGCACGGCAAGGGCTTCGCGGTCGTCGCCGCCGAGGTGCGCAAGCTGGCGGAGCGCTCGCAGGTCGCCGCCCAGGAAATCGGCGACCTCGCCGACTCGTCGGTCAAACAGGCCGAACGCGCCGGCGAACTGCTCACCGAGATCGTCCCGTCGATCCGCAAGACATCCGACCTGGTGCAGGAAATCGCCGCCGCGTCGTCGGAGCAGTCGTCCGGCGTGACGCAGATCAACAGTGCGATGGGCCAGCTCAACCAGGCGACCCAGCAGAACGCTTCCGCGTCCGAAGAACTCGCGGCGACCGCCGAGGAACTCGGCGCGCAGGCGGAACAGCTGCAGCAGACCATGACCTTCTTCCGCCTCGACGAGGGCTCCAGCCGCCGGCCGGCAAGCCGTCCGGCCGGTTCCGGCGCGGCTGCGCGGAGCACTTCGCCGCGCCTGGCGATGGCCACGCCGGCGGGATCGCTGCAAGTCAGCGAAGGCGACTTCGAGCGTTTCTGAGAGGCGGATCATGGGACAACTCACCCCCGCACGGGGCAACCCGCTTCCCGCGGCCACGGCGAACACCGCCGTCGCCAGGGCGAGCGAAGCACCGGCCCAATACCTCACCTTCTCGCTCGCCGGGGAAATGTTCGCCGTCGGCATCCTGAACGTGAAGGAGATCATCGAATTCGGCCACCTGACCGAAATTCCGATGATGCCGGCGTTCATTCGCGGCGTGATCAACCTGCGCGGCGCCGTCGTCCCGGTCATCGACCTGGCCGCACGCTTCGGCGGCAAGCCGACCACAGTGGGCCGGCGAACCTGCATCGTCATTCTCGAAGTCATCGATCAGGAAGCGCATAGCGACATCGGCATCATGGTCGACGCCGTTTCGGAAGTCCTCGAGATTCCGCCCGGCGAAATCGAGCCGCCGCCTTCGTTCGGAGCGAAGATCCGCGCCGACTTCATTTCCGGGATGGGCAAGGTTGCCGGAAAGTTCGTCATCATCCTGAACATCGGCAAGGTGCTGTCCATCGATGAAATCGCCATGCTCTCCGGCATTGCACAAACCGGCGAGCCCCTGCCAGCGACGGAGGCCGCCGCCTGACCGGCCGCGGGACACGCGTGAGCGAGGCGCAGATGCGAAACGATCAAGGCGCTCCACCGGCAGAACGTCCGCGCAGCGGTGCGCGGACGATGCCGCTCACGGATACGCGCCCGACCGTGTCGTCGCTCATTCTCGGCGAGAACGTCATTGTTCCCGATCCTCACGCGAACCCGCCGCGCCGCCGCTCGACCGACAACGAGATCATCCTCATCGTCGACGACTCGCCGGAAAACCTCAGCGCACTGGGTTCCCTGCTGCAGGATGCCGGCTATCGCGTCAAGGTGGCGAACTCCGGCGGCACCGGGCTGCGTCTGGCGGCCCAGGCACCCAAGCCGGCCCTGATCCTGCTGGACATCATGATGCAGGACATGAACGGCCACGAAGTCCTCTACTACCTGCGCAACAACCCGGAAACACGCGACATTCCGGTGATCTTTCTTACCGCCAAGGACACCGACGAGGACGAGGAACGCGCCTTCGCCGCCGGCATTGCCGACTACATCGTCAAACCGTTTCGTCCTTCGATCGTCCTCGCCCGCGTGCGCAGCCAGTTGCTGGTTCGCCACGCACGTTCCTGGCTGCAGGACCAGAACCAGGCGCTGGAAGCGGAAGTCAACCGGCGAATGCGGGAAAACGAGCTGATCCAGGCCGTCAGCATTCGCGCGCTCGCCCATCTGGCGGAGACCCGCGACAACGAGACCGGCAACCATATCCAGCGCACGCAGAACTATGTGCAGTTGCTGGCGATGCGTCTCGCCGACCGGCCGCGTTTTTCCCGTTCGCTGACACCGAAATACATCGAAACGCTGGCACGTTCGGCGCCTCTCCACGACATCGGCAAGGTCGGCATTCCCGACGCCATCCTGCTCAAGCCGGGCAAGCTGACCCCCGGGGAATGGGCGATCATGCGCACCCACACGACTCTCGGCTGCGACGCCATCGCGCTGGCCGAAAAGGACATCAATGCTTCCGCTGATTTCCTCGCCCAGGCCAAGGAAATCGTGCGCTGGCACCACGAGCGCTGGGACGGCACCGGCTACCCCGACAAGCTGGCGGGGGAGTCGATCCCCGTTTCGGCAAGGCTGATGGCGGTGGCCGACGTCTTCGACGCGTTGATCTCGAAGCGGGTCTACAAGGATGCCATGCCCTTCGCCGAGGTCCGCCGGATCATCGCCGGCGAGCGCGACCGGCAGTTCGACCCCGAGATCACCGACGTTTTTCTGGCCCACTGCCACGAGTTCGAGGCGATCGCCCTGCATTACGGGCTTGACGGATAAGCCGTCGCCATCGGTTCGCCGCCCGGATACGACAGACAGGCCATGGCCCATCCCGCATTCCAGTCCTTGCGTCGACGCATATCGTCCCTGCCTCCGGCGACGGGTTCCGCCCTCTACATGCTGCTGGCCGCGCTGTGCTTCCTGGGAACGCCTCAGCTGGTCGCCGGCGAACGCCCGGCTTTCGACTCGCCGCTCCTCGTCGTGCTGCAAGTGCTTTTCATCCTCGCCAGCACCTTTGTCCTGTACCGCGCCCTCGCACAGCGCGCCGTCTTCGCGAAGCGATTCGAGGAGGAAACGCAAGCAGACGAACTGCTTTCGAAGCTCTTCGACCAGACCTTCATCGCCATGGCGATCCTGAGCCCGGAAAACCGGCGTTTTCTCCGGGTCAACGAGCAGTGCTGCGGCATCACAGGGTTTTCCCGCGAAGAACTCACACGGAAGGCCGCCTGCGATCTGGTCCATCCCGATGATCTCGAAGCTGTCGCCGGTAACGTGCTGAAGGTCCGCACGGGCGCAAGCGACTCGATCATTTTCGAAACCCGGATCATCCGTCGGGACGGCGCGGTGATCTACATCAAGGCCGAAGTAAAGGCGGCACGAAAAGCCGACGGCAAGCTCGACCATCTGTTCGCCACGGCCGAGGACATCACCCCCAGGAAAATGCACGAGATGGCGCTGAACATCGCCAACGCGCAACTGAAAAGCAGCCAGACCGAACTCCGCCTGCAGAATGAGGACCTGCTGAACACCAAGGCGGCGCTCGAAGAATCGCGCAGGGGTTTTGTCGATCTGTACGAACATGCGCCGGTCGCCTATTTCGCGATTTCCCCGGACGGAATCATCGAGCGGGTCAATGTGATGGGTGCCTCGCTGCTCGGCGTCCATGCCAACCCACTGGTCGGGCGTTTGTTCTCTTCGTTTCTCGCCGCCGACTCCTCGGCGCGATGGACACACTTCATGGAGAGGGCCACACACGGCAACGCGGGCCAGCACGAAGAACTGGCGCTCCGGCGCCCGGATGGTTCAATCGTGCATGTCAACGCAACCAGCTCGCTGCAGTCATCCGCGGACGCTTCGAAGGTGATACGCCTGACGCTGCTCGACATCACCTTGCACAAAACGATGGAGCAGAGCCTGCGAATCCTCTCGGAAGCGGTCGAACAGAGCCCCGAGTCGATCGTGATCACCGACACCACCGGCGCCATCGAATACGTCAACGTGGCCTTCGTCAGACAGACGGGATATACACGAGAGGAAACCCTTGGCAGGAATCCGCGCATCCTCCATTCAGGACAGACTCCGCAGGAAAATTTCCTGGCCATGTGGGCCTCGCTGATGCGGGGCGAATCCTGGAAAGGCGAGTTTCACAACCGGCGCAAGGACGGCACGCTGTTCGTCGAATTCGCCGTCGTCGCCCCAATCCGCCAAGCCGACGGCCGTATCAGCCATTATGTGGCCGTCAAGGAGGACATCACCGAGAAAAAGCGCCTGGGCGCGGAACTGGACAAGTACCGCTTCCACCTCGAAGAGGTCGTTGAGCAGCGCACCACACAACTGGCCGAAGCCCGGATTCACGCCGAGGCTGCCAATATCGCCAAGAGCGCCTTCCTGGCCAACATGAGCCACGAAATCCGCACGCCGATGAACGCCATCGTCGGCCTCACGCACCTGCTGCGCAACAGCGACCCGACACCGCGTCAGCTCGAACGCCTGGACAAAATCGACGCGGCCGCCAACCACCTGCTGGCGCTGATCAACAACATCCTCGACCTGTCCAAGATCGAATCCGGGCGGATGGAACTTGAAGAGACGGACTTCCTGCTGGAAAGCATCACCGACAGCGTCCGTTCGATGCTCGCCAACGCGCTGCGCGAGAAGCGCCTCCCCGTTTCTGTCGACCTCGGCGATGTTCCTCTCTGGTTGCGGGGCGACCCGACGCGGCTGCGGCAGGCACTGCTCAACTACAGCGCCAACGCCGTCAAGTTCACCGACCACGGCCAGGTGACGATCCGCACGGAACTGCTTTCGGAGGATGCGCAAGGCCTCGTCGTGCGCTTCCTGGTGGAGGACACCGGCATCGGCATTCCCCCCGAGAAGATCGACGGCATCTTCAGCGCCTTCGAGCAGGCCGACACGTCGATCACCCGCCGCTACGGCGGTACCGGGCTGGGCCTGGCGATCACGCAGCGCCTGGCGCGGCTGATGGGCGGCGATGTCGGCGTCGAAAGCCAGCCGGGTCAGGGCAGCACATTCTGGTTCACCGCCCGCCTGCGGCGTGGCCGCGGCATCATGCCCAACGTCAGCGCAACCCGTCCGGACGACCACGAGCACGCGTTGCGGCAGACGCATGCCGGCGCGCGCGTCCTGCTGGCCGACGACGTCGAGGTCAATCTCGAGGTCGCCCGGCTCCTGCTGCACGGTGCCGGACTGGAGGTCGATTCCGTGCACAACGGCCGCGAAGCCGTCGACATGATCCGCACCACACCGTACGATCTGGTACTCATGGACGTGCAGATGCCGGTCATGAACGGACTGGAGGCCACACGTCTCATCCGCAAGCTGCCCGGCCGGGCAGCCACGCCGATCCTGGCCATGACCGCCAATGCCTACGAAGAAGACCGGCGGGCCTGCCTAGATGCCGGCATGAACGATTTCGTCGCCAAGCCGGTCGATCCCGAAAAACTGTACGCCATGCTGCTCCGCTGGCTGCCACACACGGAGGGGGCTGAACTGATGAAACAGGAAACTGCAAACGCCGCGGCGCCGGCACCCGTCGCATCGAAAGAATCGGAACTGAGCCGACACCTCGCCGGCGTAGCGTGGATCGACATCGACGCCGGGCTGGCCCGGGTACGCAACAACGAGGACAAGTTCCGACAACTCGTCAGGCTCTTCCTGCAGGAACATCGCGGCGACCTGGAGAAAATCTCCACCGCGCTGGCGGAAAGCGACCTGCGAACGATCGAACAAGTAGCTCACTCGCTGAAAGGCGCGGCCGGCCTGCTCGGCGCCATGAAGGTCGCCTCCATGGCCATGTCGCTGCTTGAGACGGCGCGCAAGGGAGAGGAGCATCAGGGAGCGCTGTTCGGTTGCCTGAACGCCCTCAAGGATCCTTTCCGGGAACTCGTCGAAGGGCTGGAGAATACCGGCGCCGGGATCGAGGCTCCTCCGGTTGTGGAAGACGATTCCGGCAATCCCGCATCTCCCGTCGCCTCCAGCCATCGCAACCAGCACGTGTTGCTGCAACTCGAGCGCCTGCTGCGCGATGGCGATATCAACGCCACCGAATTCGCCCGCGGGGAAAGTGCAAATCTACTGGCCGCACTAGGGAAATCCGCCGAGACACTGCTCGCGGCAATCGATGTCTTCGACTACGAACGCGCCCTGCTCGAACTGCAAGGAGCCAAGGCCCGAACGCCGGAAACGACCGGACACTCCGGCAACACCACGATCACTCCGACGAACGCTGTGGCACCAGCGGCATCACGTCGATGACCGTACGCACCAGTTCGGCCACCGACCCGGCCTGCAGCTTCTGCATGATCAGTTGCCGGTAGGTCTCGGTGGTCCTGACGCCGATACCCAGTTCATCGGCGATGACCTTGGTGATCTTGCCCTCGAAGATGCCCTGCAGGACTTCCTTCTCGCGCGTCGTCAGCTGTGCGACACGCTCGCCGATCTCGCGGTTCCGTCTCAACAGTTCGGCCCGCTGCTTGTCGATGCGCAGGCCGTCCTGGATGCGTTCAACCAGTTCCTGCGAGGAGAACGGCTTCTGGAAGAAATCCAGCGCGCCGCCGCGCATCGCCCTGACCACGGTCTGGACTTCGGCATACGCCGAGATGAAGATGATCGGCAGGTTGATCTCACGACGGTGCAAGGTCTCCTGCAATTCCAGGCCGCTCATCCCCGGCATGCGCAGGTCGCTGACGATGCAGCCCTGCAGGCTGTCCAGCCCCTCCTGCTCCAGGAACTTCACCGCGCTCTCATAGACGACATAGGGCAGGTCAACCGACTCGACCAGGTCGACCAACAGGAACGTCACCATCGGATCGTCGTCGATCAGGTGCACCTTGGAAGCCGTTCGCTCGGATTGTCTGGAATTCATCGGCGGGTCACGCGCTGGAGTTGCACAAGAAAATCATTCAGGCTCTATGGGACAAGATGATACTGGCTTGACTTTATGACTGCAACAACATGAATAGAAAACGAAATTCTCGGCAGAACGGCACGAAAAAGCCCGCGTGCGGCGGGCTTTTCTGTCTGTTAGGCCTTCGGCTCAGAGCGCGGCGTCGCCGGTTTCTCCGGTCCGGATGCGCACTACCTGCTCGACGGGCATGACGAAGATCTTGCCGTCGCCGATCTTGCCGGTATGCGCCGCCTTGACGATCGCGTCGATCGCCGTTTCCACGATGTCGTCGCTCACGACGATTTCGATCTTCACCTTCGGCAGGAAATCGACGACGTATTCGGCCCCGCGATACAGTTCGGTATGCCCCTTCTGACGGCCGAATCCCTTGACCTCCGTCACCGTCAGGCCGGTGACGCCGATCTCCGACAATGCTTCGCGTACCTCGTCGAGCTTGAACGGCTTGATGATCGCTTCGATTTTCTTCATTGCATGGCTCCAGTAAGACTGCGCAAACGGCCGGGATCGTAGCAGATCAGTAAGGATCCCGGTAGCGATTGGTAATCGGATAACGCCAGTCCTTGCCGAATCCGCGCTGGGTCACGCGAATCCCGATCGGCGCCTGGCGCCGCTTGTACTCGCTGATCTTCAACAGGCGCACGACGCGGCGCACGTCGGCTTCGGCATAGCCCCTGGCGATGATCTCGCGCGGACTGAGATCCTGCTCCATGTAGGCCTCGACGATGGCGTCGAGCACGTCGTACGGCGGCAGGCTGTCCTGGTCGGTCTGGCCGGGCTTCAGTTCGGCCGATGGCGGCCGGGTGATGATCCGTTCCGGGATGACTTCGCTGACGGTGTTGCGCCAGCGCGAAATGCGGTAAACCAGCGTCTTGACGAGATCCTTGATCACCGCGAAACCGCCGGCCATGTCGCCATAGAGCGTGCAGTAGCCGACGGCCATCTCGGACTTGTTGCCGGTGGTCAGTACCAGCGAGCCGGTCTTGTTCGACAGGGCCATCAGGATCATCCCGCGGATGCGGGCCTGCAGGTTCTCCTCGGTCGTGTCGGCCGGCAGCCCGGCAAACTCCTTTTCCAGCAGTGTCGCAAAGGTAGTCATTGCCGGTTCGATCGGGATTTCGTCGTAGCGCACACCGAGGCGGCGGATCATGTCGCGCGAGTCGGCGAGGCTGATTTGGGCGGTGTAGGGTGACGGCATCATTACCGCGCGCACCTTGTCGGCGCCCAGCGCATCGACGGCGACGCACAGTGTCAGGGCCGAGTCGATGCCGCCAGACAGGCCGATAATCGCCCCGGGAAAACCGTTCTTGCCGAGATAGTCGCGCACGCCGAGGACCAGTGCGCGATAGACTTCCTCCTCGGTCGACTGGTCGGGAACTAAGACTCCCGGCAACGGTTCGCCATCGACGACCTGCACGATCTCCAGCGCTTCCTCGAATTTCGGCAACTGGCAACGCACCGCGCCCTGGGAGTCAAGGACGAACGAGCCGCCGTCGAACACCAGTTCGTCCTGTCCGCCGACGAGGTTCGCATAGACCACCGGCAGCCCGGTCGCCGCGATGCGCTCGCGCAATACATCGGCACGCAGCGACTGTTTGCCGATGTGATACGGCGAAGCGTTGAGTACCAGCAGGATTTCCGCACCGGCGGCCTTGGCGCGGTCGGCCGCGCCGGCCTCCCAGACGTCCGCACAGACGTTGATTCCGCAGCGCACGCCGTTGAGAGTCACCACGCAGGGCGTGTCGCCGGAATCGAAATAGCGTTCCTCGTCGAACACTTCGTAGTTCGGCAGGCGCTGCTTGCGATACGTCGCCGCCAACGCGCCGCCGGCAAGCAAGGTGGCGGCGTTGAAGAAGCGCCCGTTCTCGGCCAGCGGATGACCAACGATCACGGGAAGCTCCGGCAGTTCGCGGGCCAGCGCCGCCAGCGCCTCGGCACATGCGGCATAGAAATCCGGCCGCAGCAGCAGGTCTTCCGGCGGATAACCGCACAGCGCGAGTTCGGGGGTCAACATGACGTCCGCTCCCTGCGCCTTGGCGCGACGGGCGAAGTCGACGATTCGAGCCGCATTGCCGGCGATATCGCCGACCACGGCATTCATTTGGGCAATGGCTATCTTGAGTGGCATAGGCGTAACTATAAACGATAGTCGATGCCGGCAGAACCTTGACCGGCGCCTGCTCTAGCCGCTCCGGTCCCGGTTGCGCACTGAAATCAGTCAGCCCGTCCGGAACGACAAAACGGTCTTGTGCCGATAGGTTTCGCCCGGTTGAAGCCAGCAACTCGGCTGCGGCCATTCGGGATGATGCGGACTGTCCGGGAGGAACTGTGTTTCCAGCGCCACGCCCTGACAGGCGGCGTAGCTGCCGCCATCCCGGGACGGCACGCCAGCGAGGTAGTTGCCGCTGTAGAACTGCAACGCCGGCTTGGTGGTGAACACATCCATCGCCAGCGCGCCGTCGCCGGCCACCAGCGTCGCTGCTGCCCGGGTCAGCATCGGGCACTCGGGATCGAGCAGGTAGGCGTGGTCGTAGCCGCGCGCAATCTCCTGCTGGGCATCGCACAGGAAGTCCTGGCCGATCGGCTTCTCGCGGCGAAAGTCGAAGCCAGTCCCGTCGACCGGGGCCAGATCGCCCACCGGGAGCAGTTCCGGATCAACCGGCAGATAATGGGCCGCGTTGATCTGCAGGCCGTGACGGCGGACATCGCTCGCCAGCCCGTCAAGGTTGAAGTAGGCGTGATTGGTGAGATTGACCGGGCACGGTGCATCGACGCTCGCTTCGTAGTCGATGCTGACGGCCGACGCACCCTGCACCCGCACGCTGACCGAAGCGCGCAAGGTGCCGGGAAAGCCCTGGTCGCCGTCCGCCGAAACCAGGCTCATCACCACATGCTCGCCGGAACACTCGGCGATCTGCCAGCGGCGGTTCCAGAACCCTTCGGGCCCGCCGTGCAGCTGGTTCCTCCCCTCGTTTGGCACGAGATGAAAAAGCCGGTCACCATCCGAGAACTCCGCCCCGCCGATGCGGTTGGCGTAGCGCCCGACCGTCGCGCCGAGAAACGCCTTCTGGACGAAATAGTCTTCGATTCGGCCACACCCGAGCAGCACTTCACGCGTCGCGCCGCCCACCGGAACACGGCAGGAAAGCCAGGTCGCTCCCCAGTCCATCAGGGCCAGCCGAATTCCCGTTTCGCTGCCGATCGATATCACATTCGGCGGATTTCCGTCGGGACACCGGACATGGGCACTCATTCAAACACTCTCCTGAAAAGGGTCGTTTTCCTGCAGGGCGGCGATTCCCGCCTCGCCGCCCC
The DNA here is from genome assembly GCA_029289235.1 of Gammaproteobacteria bacterium. Taxonomy (GTDB): domain Bacteria; phylum Pseudomonadota; class Gammaproteobacteria; order Burkholderiales; family Rhodocyclaceae; genus Propionivibrio. Next base: position 30,216 of record JARFTZ010000047.1, on the reverse strand, counting down.
AGAATTCATCGGGGACGACGCACGGTGCCGGCGATGCCTCGCTGGTCCGGCGGAAATCCGTCGGGCAACTGCCGACGCGCTTGCGGAAGACCCGTGAAAAATACATCTGGTCATCGTAGCCGACGAGACTGGCCACGCGGGCAACCGGAAAACGCGTGGCATGCAGCAGGTGCTTGGCCAGGATCATGCGCTGGTCTTCCCGCCAGCGCACGAGATTGACCCCCATCTGGTCGCGGAACAAGTGCGCCAGCCGGGAGGGCGAAAGACAGACATGGCGCGCGACATCCTCCAGCGTGAGGTCGGCCGCCAGATTGCGCGAAATATGCTGGCACGCCTCCTCGATGCGCGGATCGATCGGGTCGTTGCTGTTCTCCGGCGTTTCCTCGAAGCAACGGATCAGCAGGCGTTCGAGCAGGTTGAGCGCCAGCTCTTCCGACGAGCGGCGGCCGGCCTTGTAGGTTTCCTCGATCTGCTGGAACAGCGCGTCGAACTCGGCCACCAGGGTTTCGTTCGCGAGCGTCATGCGCCCGACCTTGTTGACCTGGTCGCGCCACTGCAGCCAGGGCGCCCAGAACCCGCGCGGGCGGAAATACACCCAGCGGTGATACCAGTCGGGGCTGTCCGGGGCGCGGCCGTAGAAATGGCGGGCCTCGGGCGGGAACAGCAGCAGGTCGCCCGGATTGCAGTAGAACGCGTCATCCCCCTCGAAGACCTTGCCCCGCCCCTGCACCGTCATGTTGATGATGAAGCCGCTCATCCCGTTCTTGCGGTCGATGTAGAAGTCGAGCGGGCCGTTCTCGATGATCGGGGTCATCCCCGCGACGAGATAGATGTTGAACGAATATCCGGGCAACAAGGGGTTGAGCTGCTGTCCGGCTTCCTGATGGTGGCGCATCGATTTCAAGCTTCCGTCACGGGTGGGTCGGCATTCCGTTGATCATTTGTTCTTGTTATACACATCGACGAACACGGCGGCCACCAGCACGACCCCCTTGATCACCTGCTGCCAGTCGATGCCGATGCCGAGAATCGACATGCCGTTGTTCATCACGCCCATGACGAAGGCGCCGATCACCGCGCCCATCACTTTGCCCACGCCCCCGGTCGCCGAGGCGCCGCCGATGAAGCAGGCGGCGATCACGTCCAGTTCGAAGCCGACGCCGGCCTTCGGTGTTGCCGTGTTCAGCCGCGCGGCAAAGATCAGCCCGGCCAGTGCGGCGAGGACGCCCATGTTGACGAAGGTGTAGAACGACAGCCGGTCGGTCTTGATACCCGAAAGCCGCGCCGCTTTCTCGTTGCCCCCGAGGGCATAGACGCGACGGCCGATCGTGGTGCGGTTGGTGACGAAATCATAGAACAGCATCAGGGCGAACATGATCACCATCACGTTGGGCATGCCCTTGTACGAAGCCAGCAGATAGCACAGATAGATGATCGCCGCCGCGAAGGCGAGGTTCTTGCCGACCAGAAAACCGAGCGGCTCGGCCGCCGCGCCGTAGCGGATCTTGTTGGCGCGCTCCTTGAGATTCATGTAAACAAAGCCGAGCGCCACCGCTGCACCGAGCAGCAGCGACGTCACGCGCAGGCCGTCGGTACCGAACGGATCCGGGATGAAGCCGGAACTGAGCAACTGGAAGCCCTTCGGAAACGGCCCGACCGACTGTCCATGCAGCAGCCACAACGCCAATCCGCGGAATACCAGCATCCCGCCGAGCGTGACGATGAAGGCCGGAATCCGGTGAAAGGCGATGAAATACCCCTGGATTCCGCCGATCAGCGCCCCGGCGGCGAGGCACGCCAGCGTCGCCGGCAGGTAGTGCCAGTGGTACTCGACCATAAGCACGGCCGCAAGACCGCCGATGAACCCGGCCACCGAGCCGACCGAGAGGTCGATGTGGCCGGCGACGATCACCAGCAGCATGCCCAGGGCCATGATCACGATGTAGCTGTTCTGCAGCACCAGGTTGGTCAGGTTCAGCGGCTGCATCAGCGTGCCGTCGGTCATGTATTCGAAAAAGACCATGATCACGACCAGCGAGAGCAGCATGCCGTACTCGCGCAGGTTCTTCTTGATGAATCCGGATGCCGACACGGTTCCGGTCGTCGGCTCGACCGCTTGCATGACACTGTTCATTTCAGTTCTTCCCCGCCTTGACGATTGCACGCATGATTTTTTCCTGGCTGGCGTCGGCGACAGCCATTTCCGCGACGAATGCTCCTTCGTTCATCACGTAGAGTCGGTCTGCCATCCCGAGCAGTTCGGGCATTTCGGAAGAGATCAGGATGATGCACTTGCCCTCCCGCGCCAGTTCGGCCATCAGGCAATAAATTTCGTATTTCGCGCCGACGTCGATGCCCCGCGTCGGCTCGTCGAGGATCAACACTTCCGGCCCGGCGAACAGCCACTTGCTGAGTACCACCTTCTGCTGGTTGCCGCCCGAAAGGTTGCCGACGTACTGGAAGACGTCCGGGCAGCGGATATTCATTTTTCTCTGGAAATCCTTGGCCACCGAGTATTCCCGCCCGTCGTCGATGACCCCGCGCTTCGACACACCGGGCAAGTTAGCCAGCGAGATGTTGTGCTTGATCTCGTTTTCCAGCACCAGCCCGTAGCCCTTGCGGTCCTCGGTGACATAGGCGATGCCGTGGTTGACCGCCTTCTCGACGGTGCTGACATCGACCTCCTGCCCGCGCAGCAGCACCTTTCCGGAGATGTTGCGCCCGTAGGTGCGCCCGAAGATGCTCATTGCCAGCTCGGTGCGCCCGGCGCCCATCAACCCGGCGATACCGAGGATTTCTCCGGCCCGAACGTGGAAGTTGACGCCCTTGATGAACTTGCGATCCGCGTGCTGCTCGTGGAACACCGTCCAGTCGCGGACTTCGAACACCGTGCCGCCGATCTTCGGCTCGCGGTGCGGGTAGCGGTCGGCCATTTCGCGGCCGACCATGTGGCGGATGATCTCGTCCTCGTTGATCGGCACGTCGACGCAATCCATGCTGCGAACGGTCGAGCCATCGCGCAGGACGGTGACCGAATCGGCAACGCGCGCGATTTCGTTCAGCTTGTGCGAGATCATGATCATCGTCATGCCCTGGGCCTTGAATTCGAGCAGCAGGTCGAGCAGCGCCTGGCTGTCATTCTCGTTCAGGCTGGCGGTTGGCTCGTCGAGGATCAGCAGCTTGCATTCCTTCGCCAGCGCCTTGGCGATTTCGACCAGTTGCTGCTTGCCGACGCCGAGATTGGTGATCAGTTCCTCGGGCGACGCGGCGAGCCCGACCTTTTTCAGCAGTTCGACAGTCCGGCAATGCGTCGCCTCGTTGTCGATCACCCCCGAGCTGGAAAGCTCGTTGCCAAGAAAGATGTTCTCGGCGATCGACATCAGCGGCACCAGCGCCAGTTCCTGGTGGATGATGGCGATCCCCCTGTCCTCGCTGTCGCGGATCGATTCGAAGCGTTGCTCCTGCCCCTCGAAACGGATCTCCCCCTCGTACGTTCCGTGCGGGTAAACCCCGCTCAACACCTTCATCAAGGTCGATTTTCCGGCCCCGTTTTCACCGCAGATGGCGTGAATTTCCCCCGGCTGCACGGCCAGGTTCACGTCCTTCAGGGCGACAACTCCCGGAAAACGCTTGGTGATTCCCTTCATTTCCAGAATCGCGTTCACCGATTCTCCTCTGTTTCAGGCAACAGGCTGGCAGTCCGGGACTGCCGGCCAGAATCGAAACGCCCCGCGGGACGGGGCGCAATTTGCGTACCGCGGGTTATTTCAACTGGCTTTCCTTGTAGTAACCGCTATCGACCAGCACCGGTTTCCAGTTGCTCTTGTCGACGCTGACCGGCTTGAGCAGGTAGGAGGGAACCACCTTCACGCCGTTGTTGTAGGTCTTGGTGTCGTTGATCGGAGGCTGCTTGCCCGAGAGCAGCGCATCGACCATGCTGACCGTCACCTTCGCCAGCTCACGCGTGTCCTTGAACACCGTCGAGTATTGCTCGCCGCGCAGGATCGACTTGATGGACGGCACTTCCGCGTCCTGGCCGCTGACGTACGGGCAGGGCTGCTCCGCCGTGCAGTAGCCGACGCCCTTCAGCGAGGAAAGAATGCCGATCGACAGGCCGTCATACGGTGACAACACCGCGTGCACCTTGTCCTTGCCGTAGAAGGCCGACAGCAGGTTGTCCATCCGCGCCTGCGCCACGGCGCCGTCCCAGCGCAGCGTGCCGACCTTTTCCATGCCCATCTGCTTGCTGCGCACAACCAGCTTGCCGCTGTCCAGATACGGCTTCAGGACGGACATCGCGCCGTCGTAGAAGAAATAGGCGTTGTTGTCGTCCGGCGAGCCGCCGAACAGTTCGATGTTGAACGGCCCCTTGCCTTCCTTGAGCTTCAGCGCGTCGACCAGCGAGTTGGCCTGCAGCACGCCGACCTGGAAGTTGTCGAAAGTCGCGTAGTAGTCGACGTTCTTCGAGTTCTTGATCAGGCGATCGTAGGCGATCGTCTTGATGCCGCTGTCGGCCGCCTTCTGCAGCACGTCGGACAGCGTGGTGCCGTCGATGGCGGCAATCACCAGCACCTTGGCGCCCTTGGTGACAAGGTTCTCGATCTGGGCAAGCTGGTTGGGGATGTCGTCCTCGGCGTACTGCAGATCGGTCTTGTAGCCCGCTTCCTTGAAGTACTTGACCATGCTCTCGCCGTCCGAGATCCAGCGTGCCGACGACTTGGTCGGCATGGATATCCCGACCATTCCCTTGTCCTGCGCCTGACCAACCGACGACAGCCCCAGCGCTCCGATCAACAGCGAAGCGGCAATCATTGTTCTTCTCTGCATAACGACCCTCTCCGAATTATTCAATTGACAATGTTGACAATGCGTTTTTGCAACCAACACCCAAAGCAATTTGCATAACCCTGGCCTACCTCCGGGGAGCGGATCCCTCTCCCCGTCTGCCGGACTGCTTGCTTTTTCTTGTGGAATCGGACCCGCGGGCAACCTCCTGGCCGACGTCGCGAAGCGGCGGATTTCGCCGCCCCCAGGCCGTCACACACCGTTACGTCCGGTCACGAAACTACGGTACATCCAACCGGCCGGCTTATGGAAGTAGCGACTGCCGCGAAACAACGACAAAAGCAGGATTATCCATATCTACGACCTGTTTTTCAAAATTGCGGCGCACATTCAAGCAATTAGCTCACTTATCAGAGCACTTCTGTGCATATAAATGACTGACACGTCCTAACGCACGCAGGGAATTAGTCCATATCGTTCCGTCCATAAAACAGCACCACCTCTTCTACACAGGGATTGTCAAATGTCGGAAAAAACCGTGGAAGGAATCGTCATCGGCCTCGACTTCGGCAGCGATTCGGTGAGGGCGCTAGCGGTCGGCTGTGAGAGCGGCGACGAACTGTCCACCGCCGTCACCCACTATCCGCGCTGGAGCGAAGGCCGCTTCACCAACGCTGCCGCCAATCTGTTCCGGCACCACCCGCTGGACTACATCGAGTCGATGACCGAAGCTGTCCGGCAGGCGGTCGCCCGCCTGACCGACGCGCAACGCGAAGCGATCGTCGGCATCGGGGTCGACAGCACGGCCTCGACGCCCGCGCCGATCGACGAGAATGGCGACGTGCTGGCCCTGCGTCCCGAGTTCGCCGACAACCCGAACGCGATGTTCGTGCTGTGGAAGGACCACACGTCGATCGCCGAAGCGGAAGAGATCACTGCGCTGTGCCATGGCGGCAAACACCCGGACTACAGCCGCTACATCGGCGGCGTCTACTCCTCGGAATGGTTCTGGGCCAAGATTCTGCACGTTTCGCGCGAAGACCGCGCCGTGCGCGCGGCCGCGAGGAGCTGGGTCGAACTGTGCGACTGGGTGCCCGCGCTGCTGAGCGGCACCACCCGCCCGGCAGCGATCCGTCGCGGACGCTGCGCCGCCGGGCACAAAAGCCTGTGGCACCCGGAATGGGGCGGCCTGCCGGGCCGCGAGTTCCTCGCCGAACTCGACCCGTGCCTGGTCGATACGCTGGCGTACCCGCTCTTCACCGAGAGTTACACCGCCGATCTGCCGGTCGGGCGCATCACCCCGGAGTGGGCCGCGCGGCTCGGCCTGCCGGAAAACGTGATCGTCTCCGGCGGCGCCTTCGACTGCCACATGGGCGCGGTCGGCGCCGGCGCGCGCGACCATGCGCTGGTCAAGGTCATCGGCACTTCGACCTGCGACATCCTGATCGCCGACGAGCACGTGATCGGCGGCCGCGCCATCGAAGGCATCTGCGGACAGGTCGACGGCAGCGTGCTGCCCGGCAAGATCGGGCTGGAAGCGGGGCAGTCCGCCTTCGGCGACATGTACGCCTGGTTCTCGCGGCTGCTTGGCTGGCCGCTGCAATACGCCGCGCAACGGCACCCCGAACTGTCCGCACAGTTGCAACAGGTCCAGGACAATCTCCTGCCAGCGCTCACCGAAGCCTGGGCCGGCAGCATCGACTACCGCAACCTGCCGGTCGTGCTCGACTGGTTCAACGGCCGGCGTACGCCCTTCGCCAACCAGCGCCTGAAGGGGGTGGTGACCGACCTGAATCTCGGCACGGACGCGCCGACCCTGTTCGGCGGCTTCATCGCCTCGACGGCCTTCGGCGCCCGGGCGATCATGGAATGCTTCACCGATCAGGGCGTGCCGGTCGAAAACGTCGTCGCGCTCGGGGGCATCGCGCGCAAGTCGCCGACAATCATGCAGGTCTGCGCCGACGTGATGAACCGGCCGATCGACGTGGTCGCCTCGGACCAGTGCTGCGCGCTCGGCGCGGCGATCTTCGCCGCCGTCGCCGCCGGCCAGCACCCGGACATCGCCAGCGCCCAAAAGGCGATGGCCAGCCGCATCGAACGCACCTTCGACCCCGGCCCGCAGGGCGCCGCGGCCTTCGAATCGCTCTATCAACGCTACCGGCACTGGTGCGCGCAAGCGGAACCGCTGTACGCCCCCGACGCCCCAGGACTCTGACCATGTTGCTCGATAAGCTGCGCGAGGAAGTCCTCTGCGCCAACCTCGACCTGCCGAAGCACGGCCTCGTCACCTTCACCTGGGGCAACGTCAGCGGCATCGACCGCGACAGCGGCCTGATGGTGATCAAACCCAGCGGCGTCAGCTACGAGACGATGCGCGTCACCGACATGGTGGTCCTCAACCTGCAGGGCGAGATCATCGACGGCGCGCTGCGCCCGTCCTCCGACACGCCGACCCATCTCGTGTTGTACCGCGAATGCCCGGCCATCGGCGGCATCGTCCACACCCATTCGACGCACGCGACCGCCTGGGCGCAGGCCGGCCGCCCGATCCCGGCCTTCGGCACGACCCACGCCGATTACTTCTACGGCGAGATCCCCTGCTCCCGGCCGCTGACGAAAGCGGAGATCGACGAGGCCTACGAGGCCAACACCGGCAAGGTCATCGTCGACACCCTGGCCGGGCGCAATCCGTTGCAGGTGCCGGGCATGCTGGTCTGCGAGCACGCTCCCTTCGCCTGGGGCAAATCGCCCGACGAGGCGGTGCACAACGCGGTAGTGCTGGAAGAAGTCGCGCGGATGGCGATCTACACCGAAATGCTCAACCCCGCCCGTCCGCCGATCGCCAGCCACCTGCTCGACAAGCATTACCTGCGCAAACACGGAGCCAACGCCTATTACGGCCAGGCAACCCCCGTCGCCTGACCCCGTACCCACCCCTTTCCCCGGAAAACAGGAAGCCAAACCATGGAGTTCTTCAAACAACTGGAAGTCTGGTTCGTTGTCGGCAGCCAGCATCTTTATGGCCCGAAGACGCTGCAACAGGTCGCCGAGAACAGCCGCGTCGTCGTCGATGGGCTCAACGCCGAAGGCAAATTCCCGGTCAAGGTAGTGCTCAAGCCGACTGTAAAAACCCCCGACGAAATCGTGGCGCTGTGCCGCGAGGCCAATCACGCCGAGAACTGCATCGGCCTGATCACCTGGATGCACACTTTCTCCCCCGCGAGGATGTGGATCGGCGGTCTGTCGGTGCTCGACAAGCCGTTCATGCAACTGCACACCCAGTTCAACGTCGCCATCCCGTGGAACAGCATGGACATGGACTTCATGAACCTGAACCAGGCGGCACACGGCGGCCGCGAGTTCGGTTTCATCGGCGCGCGCATGCGCCGGCAGTACAGCGTGGTGGTCGGCCACTGGCAGAACCCGCAGGTGCAGGCCCGCATCGACCGCTGGATCCGCGTCGCCGCCGCGGTCTACGACAGCCGCCGGATGAAGGTCGCCCGCTTCGGCGACAACATGCGCGAGGTCGCCGTCACCGAAGGCGACAAGGTCGCCGCGCAGATCCGCTTCGGCTACGCAGTCAACGGTTACGCCATGGGCGATCTCGTCAAGGTGGTCGACGCCGTCAGCGACGCCGAACTGGCCCGACTGATCGAAGAATACGAGGCGACCTACGACCTGGCGCCGGCGGTACAAAAAGGAGGGGAGAAACGCCAGCACCTGCTCGACGCCGCGCGCATCGAACTGGGGATCAAGAAATTCCTCGTCGATGGCGGCTTCCAGGCCTTCACCACGACCTTCGAGAACCTCTACGGCCTGACGCAACTTCCCGGTCTGGCGGCACAGCGCCTGATGCAGCAGGGCTTCGGTTTCGCCGCCGAAGGCGACTGGAAAACCGCCGCGCTGCTGCGCACCGTCAAGGTCATGGCTTACGGCCGGCCCGGCGGCACCTCGTTCATGGAGGACTACACCTACGACTTCACCCCGGGCAACGAACTGGTGATCGGTGCCCACATGCTCGAAGTCTGCCCGTCGATCGCCGACGACACGCGCCCGCTGCTCGACGCGCAACCGCTCTCCATCGGCGGCAAGGCCGACCCGGCCCGCCTGCTGTTCTCGGCACGTCGGGGACGCGCGCTGAACGCCAGCCTGATCGACATGGGCAACCGCTTCCGCCTGATCGTCAACGCCGTCGAAACCGTCGCGCAGCCGCAGCCGCTACCCAAGCTGCCGGTCGCCCGCGCCGTCTGGAAAGCGCTGCCGAACCTCGACGTCGCGGCCGAGGCCTGGATTCTCGCCGGCGGCGCGCACCATACCGTCTACACGCAGGGCGTGACGACCGAGCATTTGCGCATCTTCGCGGACATTTTCGGCATCGAGTTCCTGCTGATCGACGAGAAGACGGAGATCCCCGCGTTCAAGAACGAAATCTGCTGGAACGAGGCGGCCTTCGGCTTGCGGCAGCCTTAGGACGCTCCACTGATATAGCCGCACCCCGGTTTTTTGATTCATGCAGTGCCTTTAGCAAACACGGTAGTTCAATCCAACCAGAAGCATAAGGAGAGTCAGCATGCGTACGTCAAGAAGATCCGTCATTTCCGCCATCGCCGCCGGCCTGGTCGCCGGCACCCTGGCCATGCCCATCAGCGCCTCGGCGCTCACCCTCGGTTTCGCCCAGGTCGGCGCCGAGAGCGAATGGCGCACCGCCAATACCGGTTCAATCAAGGAGGCGGCCAAGGCCGCCGGCATCAGCCTGAAGTTCTCCGATGCGCAACAGAAGCAGGAGAACCAGATCAAGGCCATCCGCAGCTTCATCGCCCAGAAGGTCGACGTCATTGCCTTCGCCCCCGTCGTCACCACCGGCTGGGACACGGTGCTGGCGGAAGCCAAGCGCGCCAAGATTCCGGTCATCCTCACAGACCGCAGCATCGAGACCAAGGATCCGTCGCTGTACGTGACGATGATCGGCTCGGACTTCACCGAGGAAGGACGCAAGGCGGCCAAGTGGATGCTGGAGAACGTCAAGGGCCAGGGCGACGTGAATATTGTCGAATTGCAGGGCACCGTCGGCTCCGCCCCGGCCATCGAGCGCAAGAAAGGCTTCGAGGAAGTGATCAAGTCCGAGCCGCGCTTCAAGATCACCCGCTCGCAGACCGGCGACTTCACCCGCGCCAAGGGCAAGGAAGTCATGGAGGCCTTCCTGAAGACCGACAAGAACATCCAGGTGCTGTACGCGCATAACGACGATATGGCCATCGGCGCCATCCAGGCCATCGAAGCCGCCGGGATGAAACCGGGCAAGGACATCACGATCATCTCGATCGACGCCGTGAAAGGCGCGTTCGAAGCGATGATGGCCGGCAAGCTGAACGTCTCCGTCGAATGCAACCCGCTGCTCGGGCCGCAACTGATGAACATCGTCAAGGACGTGAAGGCCGGCAAGCAGTTGCCGAAGCGGATCAACACCGAGGAAGGCGTCTTCCCGATGGAAACCGCGGCCAAGGAATTCCCGAACCGCAAGTACTGAGCTCCACGCCCTCGTCATTCCGGCGCAGGCCGGAATCCAGGATTTCGAAGTTCGGCCTGGATCCCGGCCTGCGCCGGGATGACGGAGCACGAAACCACATGCTTTTTCCCCGGGATCAACGGAGTCCGCGGCAATGAAACCAACCCCCGTCCTCGTGATGCAGGACATCTGCAAGTCGTTCCCTGGGGTCAAGGCGCTGACCGACGCGCGGCTGCGCCTGTTCCCCGGCGAAGTGCACGCCCTGATGGGCCAGAACGGCGCCGGCAAGTCGACGCTGATCAAGGTGCTGACCGGCGTCGAATCGCCGGATTCCGGGCAGATCCTGCTCAAAGACCAGCCGATCCGGCCCGAATCGGTCGATGATGCGCAGAAGCTCGGCATCAGCACGGTGTTCCAGGAAGTCAATCTCTGCCCCAACCTCTCGGTCGCCGAGAACATCTTCATCGGCCGCTTCCCGATGCGCGGGCTGGCGATCGACTGGAAGGCCATCGAGCGTGACGCGCGGAAGGCGCTGCTTGCCCTGAACATCGACATCGACGTCACCCGCACCTTGTCCGAATTCCCGGTCGCCATCCAGCAGATGGTGGCCATCGCCCGCGCCCTGTCCACCGAGGCGCAGGTGCTGATCCTCGACGAACCGACCTCCAGCCTCGACGAGGACGAGGTCGAACGGCTGTTCGACGCCCTGCGCGAATTGAAGCGCAAGGGAATCGCCATCCTCTTCGTCACCCACTTCCTCGACCAGACCTACGCCATTTCCGACCGCATCACCGTGCTGCGCAACGGCGAATTCATCGGCGAGTACCCCGCAGCCGAACTCGGCCGCCTGGAACTGATCAACACCATGGTCGGCCGCGACATCGACGAAGCCGGACAGGCAGCGAAAAGCGCCTCCTCCGCCGACCGCCCGACCGACCGGCCGTTCATCTCCGTGCAGGGCCTCGGCGCGGCGGGGCGGATGCACCCGATCGACCTCGACATTTACCAGGGCCAGGTGCTCGGCCTCGGCGGCCTGCTCGGCTCGGGCCGCACTGAAACGGCGCGCATGCTCTTCGGCATCGACCGCGCCGAATCCGGGACGATCGCCATCGACGGCGCGCCGGTCAGGCTCAATTCGCCGCGCAAGGCCGTCCGGCAGGGCATCGCCTTTTGTCCGGAGGACCGCAAGACCGAAGGCATCGTCGCCGACCTGTCGATCCGCGAGAACATCATCCTGGCGCTGCAGGCGCGGCGCGGCATTTTCCGCTACCTGCCAAAGCGTGTGCAGACGGCGATGGCCGACGAATACATCAAGCAGCTCGGCATCCGCACCCCCGATGCCGAAAAGCCGATCGGCCAACTCTCCGGCGGCAACCAGCAGAAGGCGCTGCTCGCCCGCTGGCTGGCTACCGAGCCGAAGATGCTGATCCTCGACGAACCGACGCGCGGCATCGACATCGCCGCCAAGCTGGAGATCATGGACCTCGTCAAGACCCAATGCCGCAAGGGGCTGGCGATCCTGTTCATCTCGTCGGAGATGAGCGAGGTGTTGCGTGTCAGCGACCGCATCGCCGTCCTGCGCGACCGCCAGAAAGTCGGCGAGATCGACGGCAAGGCCGCCGACGAACAAAGCGTGTTCCGGATGATCGCGGGGGCCGAGGCATGAACGTCCATGACGCCCCGACCTGTCGTCATCCCGGCGAAAGCCGGGATCCAGCCCGTGCTTCGAAAACCTGGATTCCGGCCTCCGCCGGAATGACGAGATGACGAGGTGACGATGAAAAACACTCTCAGCCAACTTACCCGCAGCCACCTGTTCTGGCCCTGCGTCACGCTCGTGCTGCTGTGCCTGGCCAACGTCTATTTCAACCCCGGCTTCTTCGACATCGAGGTCAAGGACGGTCACCTCTACGGCAGCGTGATCGACATCCTCAACCGCGCCGCGCCGCTGATGCTGATCGCCATGGGCATGACGCTGGTGATCGCCACGCGCGGCATCGACATCTCGGTCGGCGCCACGGTTGCCATCGCCGGCGCCGTCGTCGCCGCGCTGATCGGCGGCTCGCTGGTGATCAAGGACGGTGTGCAGACCTACGTCTCGAACGTGCCGATGCCGCTGGCCATCGTCGCTGCACTGGCCGTTGCCCTGCTCTGCGGCCTGTGGAACGGCCTGCTCGTCGCCGGCGCCGGGATGCAGCCGATCGTCGCCACGCTGATCCTGATGGTCGCCGGCCGGGGCGTCGCCCAGCTGATCACCGAGGGGCAGATCGTCACGGTGTACTACGAGCCGTTTTTCTTCATCGGCAACGGCTTCATCTTCGGCATTCCGGTGTCGCTGTACATCGTCGCCGTCGTGCTCGCCGTCCTGCTCCTGCTCACCAAACGCACCGCACTCGGCCTGTTCATCGAGTCGGTCGGCATCAACCCGGTCGCTTCGCGCTTTTCCGGCATCAGCGCCCGCGCCCTGGTGTTCTGGGTCTACGCCTTCTGCGCGGTGACGGCAGGCATCGCCGCGCTGATCATCACTTCCAACGTGAAGAGCGCCGACGCCAACAACGCCGGCCTGCTGCTCGAACTCGACGCGATCCTCGCCGTCGCACTCGGCGGCACCTCGCTGGCCGGCGGGCGCTTCTACCTGATCGGCACGCTGATCGGCGCACTGATCATCCAGACGCTGACCTACGCCATCTACTCGCTCGGCGTGCCGCCGGAGATCAACATGGTCGTCAAGGCCATCGTCGTCTTCGGCGTCTGCCTGATCCAGTCGCCGGCCCTGCGCGACCTGCTGATGAAACACGCATTCCGCACCGGAGGAACGGCATGAACCTCGCCGGAACAATCAACACCCGCACCCTGCCGCTGCTGGTCACCAGCGTCCTGTTCGCGCTGCTCTTCGGCTTCGGCTCGGTCTCCTACGACAACTTCTTTTCCGTGCAGGTGTTCCTCAACCTGTTGATCGACAACGCCTTCGTCGCCGTCGTGGCGATCGGCATGACCTTCGTGATCCTCACCGGCGGCATCGACCTCTCGGTCGGCTCCATCGTCGCCCTAACCACGATGGTCACCGCCGCGCTTGTCGAGCAGCAGCACTGGAGCATCTGGGTCGTCGTGCCGCTGGTGCTGGCCATCGGCTCGCTCTTCGGCCTGCTGATGGGATCGCTGATCCATTATTTCCGCATGCAGCCGTTCATCGTCACGCTCGGCGGGATGTTCCTCGCGCGCGGCCTGTGCTACGTGATCAGCATCGACTCGATCGCCATCACCGACCCGACCTACGCAGCCATTTCGGAATACCGCATCAGTTTCGGCGAAGAAGCCTTCCTCTCGGTCAGCGCCATCATTTCCCTCCTCACGTTGGCGCTGGCCATTTTTCTTGCGCAATACACCCGCTTCGGTCGCACCGTCTACGCCATCGGCGGCAACGAGCGCTCGGCCCTGCTGATGGGCCTGCCGGTCGGGCGCACCAAGATCCTGGTCTACACCCTGAGCGGCTTCTGCTCCGCGCTCGGCGGCGTGCTGGTCACCTTCTACATGCTCTCCGGCTACGGGCTGCATGCGCTCGGCCTGGAAATGGACGCGATCGCCGCGGCGGTAATCGGTGGCACGCTGCTCACTGGCGGCGTCGGCTACGTCGCCGGTTCGCTGGTCGGCGTGATGATCCTCGGGGTGATCCAGTCGCTGATCGCCTTCGACGGCTCGTTGAGTTCATGGTGGACGCGCATCGCCATCGGCGTCCTGCTCTGCGCGTTCTGCCTCATGCAACGGCTGCTCGAACAGGGCGGATCGAACCTCGGCGCGATCTTCTCGTACTGGAAGAAACCGGCGGAAGGAAGCGCCCCCGCCCGGTAACGTTCAACGTCCCTGGAAAACCTCCATGTTCGACCCCGCCGACCATCCGCATCGTCGCTTCAACCCGCTGACCGGCACCTGGGTGCTGGTCTCCCCGCACCGCGCCAAGCGCCCCTGGCAGGGCCAGCAGGAGACGCCCGACCGTTCCGCCCGCCCGGCGCATGACCCGGAGTGCTACCTGTGCGCCGGCAACACGCGCGTCACCGGTGAAGTGAACCCCGACTACACCGGCACCTTCGTGTTCACCAACGACTTCGCCGCCCTGACCACCGATGCCCCGGACGTTCCCCTCCCATCGAGCCCGCTGTTCCTGTCGGCTTCAGCGCGCGGCACCAGCCGGGTGATCTGCTTCTCGCCCGACCACAGCAAGAGCCTGCCCGAACTGCCGCTGCCGGCGATCCGCGGCGTCATCGATACCTGGTGCGAACAGACCACCGACCTCGGCGCGACCTACCCCTGGGTGCAGGTTTTCGAGAACAAGGGGGCGATGATGGGCTGTTCGAACCCGCACCCGCACGGCCAGATCTGGGCCAACAGTTTCGTGCCCAACGAACCGGCGGCCGAGGATCGCAACCAGCGCGACTACCTGGCGCAGCACGGCCGCCCGCTGCTGCTCGACTACGCCGCCGCCGAGTCCGGCGGCTCGCGCGCTGTCGTCGAGACCGAACACTGGCTCGCCGTCGTGCCGTACTGGGCGGCCTGGCCGTTCGAAACGCTGCTGCTGCCCAAGGCGCAGGCACTACGCCTGCCCGACCTCGACGATGTCCGGTGCGACGACCTGGCCGTGGCGCTGAAGCAACTGACCAGCCGTTACGACAATCTCTTCCAGTGTTCCTTTCCGTACTCGATGGGCTGGCACGGCGCGCCGTTCAACGGCGAGGACAATGCTCATTGGCAATTGCACGCGCACTTCTACCCGCCGCTCCTGCGTTCGGCCAGCGTGCGCAAGTTCATGGTCGGCTACGAGATGCTCGCCGAGCCGCAGCGCGACCTCACGCCGGAACAGGCCGCCGAGCGGTTGCGCGCGGTCGGTTCCCGCCACTACCTCGAATCCTGACCCCGCTCATGGACCCTTTGCATAACGCCCGCACCGCCTTTATCGCCGCCTTCGGCGCCGCACCCACACTGGCGGTACAGGCACCCGGCCGTGTCAACCTGATCGGGGAACACACAGACTACAACGACGGCTTCGTGCTGCCCTGCGCGATCAACTACCGCACGGTGATCTGCGGCTCGCCAAGGGATGACGGCCGGGTGCGCGTCGTCGCAGCCGACTATGCCGACCAACGCGACGAGTTCGTTTTGAATGGAGCCATCGCGCCGCGCGACGACCGCCTGTGGGCCAACTACGTGCGCGGGGTCGTCAAGTACCTGCAGGAAGCCGGCCACGCCGTACGCGGCGCAGACCTGGCGATCAGCGGCAACGTCCCGCAAGGCGCGGGGCTGAGTTCCTCCGCATCACTCGAAGTCGCCACCGGTCAGCTCTTCAAAGCCCTTGGCGGCCTCGCCATCGATCCGACCGAACTCGCGCTGATCGGTCAGCGCGCCGAGAACCGCTTCGTCGGCTGCAACTGCGGGATCATGGATCAGTTGATCTCGGCGCGCGGCGAGGCCGGGCATGCGCTGCTGATCGACTGCCGCAGCCTGGCCACGCAATCCGTCGCCATGCCCGACGGCATCGCCGTGGTGATCGTCAACTCGAACGTCCAGCGGGGGCTGATCGGCAGCGAATACAACACCCGCCGCCGGCAGTGCGAGGAGGCGGCGCGTTTCTTCGGTGTCAAGGCGCTGCGCGATGTGAATCTGTCCACTTACGAAGCCAAGGCGAGCGGCCTCGACCCGGTCGTCGCCCGCCGCGCGCGCCACATCATCACCGACAGCCAGCGTGCCGTCGATCTGGCAGCAGCGCTGCCCGCCGGCGACATGCGACGCATCGGCCAACTGATGGCCGATTCGCACGCGTCGATGCGCGACGACTTCGAAATCACCTGCCCGCAGGTCGATGCATTGGTGGAGATCATCAAGGACGTCATCGGTTCCGCCGGTGGCGTGCGCATGACCGGCGGCGGCTTCGGCGGCTGCGTCGTCGCCCTGGTGCCCGACCGCCTCGTCGCATCGATGCGCGTCACCGTCAACGAACGCTATCACGCCGTCACCGGCCTCCAACCCGACATCTATGTCTGCCAGCCTTCCCCCGGAGCCGGCATCTGCGCGGAACAAGGCGCATAAAAAACCCCGGAGCGGCCTGACGGCCTGATCTCCGGGGAGAACTGCTTGGGGAATCGTCCGCTTAATTGCGCGTGAGCGTGCCATCCCAGGTGGAAACGGTTTTCTTGGCGTCCTCCTGGGTGAACCACACGGAAGTAACCGCCTTGGTCTCGGTGAAGAAGGCGACGCCGTCCTTGCCCATGGCGTGCAGGTCGCCGAAGAACGAATCCTTGTGCCCGGTGAAGGGGAAGATCGAGAACGGCACCGGAATCCCGACGTTGATCCCGACCATGCCGCCGTGCGTGCGCTTGGCAAACTCGCGGGCGTGGAAGCCCGAACTCGTGTAGATGCACGAGCCGTTGGCGAAGCGGTTGCCGTTCATGATCGCCAGGCCTTCCTCGAAGTCCTTGACGCGCTTGACACAGGTCACCGGCCCGAAAATTTCTTCGTTGCCGACGGCGTGTTCGGGTTTCACATGATCAAAGATCGTCGGGCCAACGTAGTAGCCGTTCTCGGCACCCGGCACCGTGGCGTTGCGGCCATCGAGGACCAGTTTCGCGCCTTCGTCCACACCGCGGGCGATCCAGTTCTCCACCGACTGCTTCTGCGCGGCCGAGACCAGTGGTCCGAGCTGCGAGTCGGCAAGATAGGCCGGGCCAAGCTTCAGCTCCATCGCTTTCTTCTTCAGCAACGCGACGAATTCGTCGGCAATCGATTCCTGCACGCAGACCACCGGCAGGGCCATGCAGCGTTGGCCGGCGCAGCCGTAGGTCGAGTTGATGATGCCGGCGACGGTACGCTCAAGTACGCAGTCTTCCATCACAAGGGCGTGGTTCTTGGCTTCGCACAGCGCCTGCACGCGCTTGCCGGAGGAGGCGGCGGTCTGGTAGATGTGCAGGCCGACCGAGGTCGAACCGACGAAGGTGACGCCCTTGACCGCACGGTTGGTCAGCAGCGAGTCGGCCTCGACGCGCGAACAGGTGACGAGGTTGACCACACCCTTCGGCAAGCCGGCTTCGATCAGCAGTTCGAGCATGCGCATCGAGGTCTGCGGCACCATCGACGCAGCCTTCAGGACAAAGGTGTTGCCGGTGGTGATGCAGAACGGCAGCATCCAGCCCATCGGGATCATCGCCGGGAAGTTGTAGGGCGCGATGCCAACGAAGACACCGAGCGGTTCGCGGTAGGAGACGGTGTCATACCCGTTGGCGACGTTCATGCAGGTGTCGCCCTGCATCAGGTAGTGCGAGGCACAAGCGCATTCGACGACCTCGATGGCTTTCAGCACGTCACCACGGGCTTCCGACATCACCTTGCCCATCTCGGTGGCGAGCAACGTGGTCAGTTCATCGAGGTGCTGGTCGAGCAACGCCTTGAAGCGGAACATCAACTGGATGCGCTGCGGGATCGGGGTATTCGACCACGCCGGGAACGCGGCGGCCGCCGCCGCCACCGCCGCGTCGACCTCCGCCTGCGTACAGCACGGCGCTTCGGCTATCTGCACGCCGAGGCTCGGATTCATGACCGGCATGTACTTCGTCGTTGCAGACGCAACCCATTCGTTATTCACACAAAACTTCAAACGCTTGATCTCTGACATTTCGCTTTCCTCTGCGCTGGATTCAAATAAACCTGCCGTCGTACCACCGTTCCGGGGATGCTTTTCACAATACGCCGCCGCGCCGACAAATGCAAATAATTTTCTGTAATTACATTTTGTAGAATTAAATTTCTACCAACAGCCGTTTTACCCTACAATGAGAGGTGTCGAAATACAGGATTCCGTCGTGATAACAGAGTGGTCAAACAATCAATCATTCAAGGAGTAAACCATGGCAATCAGACTGGCAGTCATCGGCGCGGGACGAATCGGGCAAATTCACGCATCCAACGCCGCGCGCAACCCCGGCGTGCAACTCGCGGGAATCGCCGATGCCATTCCCGAAGCCGCACAGAAACTGGCTGCGCAACTCGACGCCCCGGTCGTCAGCGTCGACAGCATCTTCGCCGACGCGAGTGTGGACGCCGTGCTCATCGGTTCTTCGACCGACACCCACGCCGAACTCATCCAGCGTTCGGCCAAGGCAGGCAAGCACATCTTCTGCGAAAAGCCGGTCGATCTCGACCTCGCGCGCGCGCGGGAATGCGAAGCGGTCGTCAAGGCTTCCGGAAAGACCTGCCTGATCGGCTTTCAGCGCCGCTTCGACCCGACCTTCGCCGCCCTGAAGGCGCGCATCGACGCCGGCGAAATCGGCGTGGTCGAAGCGCTCTCGGTCATCAGCCGCGATCCCGGCGCGCCGCCCGTCGCCTACCTGCAACGTTCCGGCGGAATCTTCAAGGACATGCTGATCCACGACTTCGACATCTTTCGCTGGATCCTCGGCGAGGAAGCCGAAACCGTCTATGCAGCGGCCAGCGCGTTGACCGACCCGGCGATCGCCAGCGAAGCACATGATGCCGACACGACGGCGGTGACGATCCGCACCACCAGCGGCAAGCTGGCGCAAATCCATACGTCGCGTCGCGCCGCCTACGGCTACGATCAGCGCTTCGAGGTCCTCGGCTCCCTGGGCATGCTGCAGGCGGGGAACCACCGCCCGACCGAGGTCGTCGCCTACGGCGGTAACGTCGTCTCCACCGACAAGCCCGAGCACTTCTTCCTGCAGCGTTACGAAAAGGCCTACCGTGCCGAACTGGACCACTTCGTCGCCGTCATCGCCGGGCAGGAAAAACTGCGCGTCTCGATCGAAGACGGCGTGAAGGCGCTCGAACTCGCGGATGCGGCAACGACCTCCTGGCGCGAAAAGCGTATCGTCACCCTCGGCTGAGAGTGACCGGACGGGGCACGGGGTTCTTCGCCCGCCCCCCGCTTTGCCGCCTTGCGGCAACGGGCTTACTGCTACAATCGCGCCAAAAAACCCCGGCCTGGCGCCCCGCGCCCCCTCCACCCTTCGCCCCTTAACGGTCATGGCACAAGAAAACAAGGTTGACGACCTGGTCCGGCGCGTCGCAAGCGAATACGACGAATTGTCCAAGCAGCTCAAGATGATTGCGGAATTCGTCACGGAAAACCGGCAGCAGATGGTCGTCGTGCGCATTCGCGACATCGCCGACGCCTGCGGCGTCCAGCCGTCGGCGGTCGTCCGCTTCGCGCAGCATTTCGGTTTCTCGGGCTTCTCGGAACTGCAGGCCATCTTTCGCGACGCCTACGCCAGCGGCACGGCGACGGCCAGTTACCAGCAGCGGATTCGCGCCGTAATCGACAAGCAACCGGCGCAGATGAAGAGTCACGAGCTGGCGCGCAGCTTCATGGACGCGTGCCAGAGCGGTATCGCGACGATCAGCGCGGAGCTTGATGCGCGGGCTTTCGACAAGGCCGTGACGCTACTGCAGAACGCCAATCACATCTACATCATGGGCGTCCGCCGGATGTTCCCCGTCGCGAGCTATCTGGGCTATGTGCTGTTGAAGACGCGCAAGCGGGTCATCATGGTCGACGCGCTGGGCGCGATGTACAAGGAACAGATCGAGAGCATCGCCAAGGGCGACGTGCTGATCTCGATCAGCATGGCTCCGTACGGCCCGGAAACCGCCCATTGCTGCGAAATCGCCGTCGAACACAAGGCCGGTATCGTGGCCATCACCGACAGTTCGCTGTCGCCGATCGCCCGCGCGGCCACCGCCACGCTGACGGTGCGCGAGGCGGAGGTTTACAATTTCCGGGCACTGGCGTGCACGATGAGCCTGGCCCAATCGCTGTTCATTGCGCTCGCCTATCGTCTGGAACTCAAGCTGGAAAGCACGCGCGACGCCGCCGGCGACTGATTCGCAGGTCGCGTCCCGCCATCACCGCGTGGCAAGCACGGGTGCGGTTTCCGCCAACGGAGGACATTCGAAGCGTATGTGGCACGCATGAAGAATCAGAGCCGATTTGCCAGCGGGCGAACACACGACGTGGTCTCGATCGGCCGCCTGGCCGTGGACCTCTATGCCAACCAGTACGGTTGCAATCTCGAAGACACGACATCCTTCGCCAAGTACCTCGGCGGCTCCTCCGGCAACCTCGCATTCGGCTGCGCCCGCCTCGGCCTGCGCAGCGCGATGATCACCCGGGTCGGCAACGAGCAGATGGGGCGTTTCCTGCTCCGGACCCTGGCCAACGAGGGATGCGACGTTTCGCAGATCAAGGTCGATCCCGTGCGCCTGACGGCACTCGCCATTCTCGGCATCAAGGACCGGCAGACGTTCCCGCTGCTGTTCTATCGGAACAACTGCGCCGACATGGCCTTCTGCGTCGATGACGTCGACGAGTCATTCATCGCCAGTTGCAAGGCACTGCATATCACCGGCACGCATTTCTCCACGCCGACGGTGCGCGCCGGCAGCCTGCTGGCCCTCACCTACGCGCGGAAACACAACGTCCGCACCGTGCTCGACATCGACTACCGGCCGGTGCTGTGGGGCCTGACCACGCCCGGCGATGGCGAGACGCGCAACATCCCGAGCCCGGTCGTCACCCGCGAGATCCAGGAGATCCTCGGCCATTTCGACCTCATCGTCGGCACCGAGGACGAGTTCATCATCGCCGGCGGCAAGCCGGAACTGATGGCCGCTTTGCGCGTAGTGCGCGAGCGAACGGCGGCCACGCTCGTCGTCAAGCTCGGCCCGCTCGGTTGCGCGGTCATCGACGGAGCGATCCCGGAACGCATCGAGGACGCTTTTTCCGTACCCAGCCCGCGCGTCGAAGTACTCAACGTGCTCGGCGCTGGGGATGGCTTCCTCGCCGGCTTCCTCGCCGGCTGGCTGCGCGGCGCCGACTACGGCGACTGCTGCCGGCGCGCCAATGCCAGCGGCGCGCTGGTAGTCTCCCGCCACGCCTGCGCACCGGCCATGCCGACCGAAGCGGAGTTGCAGTACTTCCTCGACAACGCCGACACGCTGACCGAACCGGCCAACGACAGCACCCTCAACTGGCTGCACCATGTCACGCCGCGTCGGCGCGCCTGGAACGACGTCTTCATCTTCGCCTTCGACCATCGCAGCCAGCTCTACGACCTGGCCCGGCAGGCCGGCGCGCCGGAGAAACGCCTGCCGGAACTGAAGCGCCTGCTGGTCGAAACCGTTGCCCGAACCGAAGAGCGGCTCCAGCTGCACGGCAGCATCGGCGCGCTGATCGACGACCGCTACGGCGAGGACGCGCTGCACACTGCCACCGGCCGCGGCTGGTGGCTCGGCCGCCCGGTGGAGCGGCCCGGCTCGAACCCCGTGATCTTCGAACTGGGCAGTTCGATCGGCTCGGTGCTGGCGCACTGGCCCCGCGAACAGGTCGTCAAATGCCTGATCTTCTTCGACCCTGACGACCAGCCCGACCGGCGGCTGGCACAGGAAAGCCAGGTGAGAACGCTTTGGGAGGCAACCAACCAGACCGGGCACGAATTGCTGCTGGAGTTGATCCCGCCGAAAGGCTGTTGCCCCTCAGGCGCGATCCTGCGCACCATGACCCGCTTCTACAACCTCGACATCCATCCGGACTGGTGGAAACTACCCCCAACCACAGCCGAGCAGTGGGCCCGAATCGACGAATTGATCGAGAAACGCGACCCCTACAGCCGCGGCGTCGTCATGCTCGGGCAAAACGCCCCGATCGAGCAACTGGCCGCCTCCTTCGAAGCGGCCCGGCACAGCCGCACGTGCCGCGGCTTCGCCGTCGGCCGCAGCATCTTCCAGGACCCGGCGCGCGACTGGCTCACCGGGCAGATCGGCGACGCCGAACTGGTGGAGCGCTGCGCCAGGACGTTCGAGGAATTGATCGACGCCTGGCGGAGAATACGCAAAGGATAGACGCTGCAGAGGTTTTCCACGCCAACCACAGGTTCTTGCGCCCGATCACGGTCGCTTGGCTGGCTCTTTTCGACCACTGCCGTCACTCATCACCTCAATCATCCAGTGGCAAGTCTCTGAGTCAAGCCGTCGTTCAAAACAGTCGTTGCTGGGGCGGCTTTCCAGAATTATCGAAGACAACTCATGGCCGGGTGGGTGTTGTAATTAATCCGCGCTTCATTTGTAAAAAATGGGAACGGCGTTCAGATCGGCGCGGTCGACGCACGCATAACGAGCATCGGCTCAAGGTAGGTAGCCGACCCAGCACGCGCCGGGTTGGCCAGCCTTGCGCAAATGCTGTCGATTGCCGACTCCGCGATCTGGGAGAATGGTTGGCGAACCGTGGTCAATGAAGGCGATGTGAAACTCGCGAGTTGTATATCGTCCACCCCAACGATGGAAATATCGCCAGGCACCTTAACACCCAGCTTGTGAAAGCCGGACAGCATTCCAATGGCCAAAAAATCATTCATCGCGAAGATGGCCGTCGGGCGGGGTTGCATGGACATGACATGCGCGGCGGCGAGATGACCGAACTGGGCCAAGTCGGCATCGTTATGAGAGGTCGCCTGCACAGGAACGTCTTCGTCAGTGACGACCACACCATCACCGAGACCATTTCGTTGCATCGCGTTCCGGAATCCCCGCAAGCGCGTCAGGCGATGCGGCGTCAAGGGAGTGGCCGTGACGAACACGATCGATTTGTGTCCCTGTGTTACAAGGCAGTCGACAACTCGTTCAGCAGCAAGCACATGGTTTATCGAGACGATGTCAACACGATCCACTCCCGGATCGGGACCAAGCGTTTCGAACAGCACGAAAGCCACTCCCCGCCTGATGAGCGCGGACATGGCGCTCACATTCTGCAGAACCGATGCGGCCAGAATTCCACGCACCCCGTAGGACACGAGTTCCCGGACAAACGCCATCTCACGATCAGGATCCCGTTGCGTGTTGCACAGAATTACCCGGAACCCCTTTTTCTGCGCTGCGGCGTCCACCGCAACCGCCAGTTCCCCGTAATAGGGATTAACGACTGTCGGGACCAGCAGGCCTAACATCGGCGCGTGCCCGGTCTTGAGTTGCCGCGCCGCGCTGTTCGGCGTATAGCCCAGATCCCTGATCGCCCGAGCGATGCGTTCACGCGTCTCCAGCCGCATTTCCCCCATCCTGTCGTTCAGGTAGTTCGAAACGCTAGTGGAAGAGACTCCGGCGGCTTTCGCCACATCCTGGATAGTCACGCCACGGGGTTCGCGCACGACTGCTTACTCCTTCAAAAGAACATTCGCATTTCGGCCGGTCCCGCCGACCTGAGCCGTTGATGATACCAGCCGCTGCGTGGCGTCGCGGTCCCGACATTACCCCTCAACTCGCCCCGGAATTACGTTTAGCACCTCGTAGCAAGCCCCCATGGTGTGGTAGTCCGCCTTGTTGCTGTACGACTTTCTTTCGTCATAACGTAGATTGCTTCGAGTCAGGACGCGGTACCAGGCCCCATAGGTGTGATCCACGAAGTACGTGAAACTGTAATTCCAGAGGCTGTTGTACCAGTTCCAATAGACTTCGCAGCCGGTCCTGTCCGCGAGTAGCGCAGACGCGGCAATACTTTCCGCCTGAACCCAGAAGTACTTGTCCTGATCATAGGGATTGCCCGCGAGGTCGTATCCGTAAATCAGCCCACCGAACTCGTGATCCCAACCGAATTTCATGGCGCTATCGAACATTTCGATCGCGCACCCCAGCCGCCACGCTTCCGGTCGATGCCTATCGAGAATCAGCAGCAGCTTGGCCCACTCGGCCTGGTGACCGGTCTGAACGCCCCACGGGCGGATGCTGTTACTCCGGTCATTGCGATTGTAGTCGAGGTCGGGTTCCCAATCACTTGTGTAATGTTCCCAGAGATGCACCCCGGTTTTCGCGCGTTGACGGACGGTCATGTTCGCGGCCAGCCGGGCCGCGCGGTCCAGAAACACGTCATCTCCGGTCGCCTCGAAGGCGCAAATCAGCGCTTCGCACGCGTGCATGTTATCGTTTTGCCCGCGATAAGCGCCCACTTTCCAGTTGCTGTCCGCCTCGCAGGCGTAAAGCCCGAACTTTTCGCTCCAGAAACGGGTTTCCATCAGGTCGAACGTTTCGTAGATCCATCCCCGGGCTTCCGCGATACCCGCTTTCATCGAGCACGCATAGGCCAGCATCACGAAGGCCAGGCCGTAGCAATGATTGGTCGCGTCGACGACTCTGCCGTCACTGATCTTCCAGGCATACCCACCGGCATCAGGGTTCCTGTGAACGCTTCGTAGATAGCGCAGGCCATGGAGCACGTACTCCTTGTACCTTTGGCTGTCGAATTGCCGAGCGGCCATGGCGTAGTTGAAGACGAACCGGCACGACGCCACGAGCGTCCTCAAACCGGGATTGAAAACATCTCCGTTGTTCATGAAGCAATGAAAGAAGCCGCCTGACGGATCGAGCCCCCGGTCGTCGTAGAACGACAAGATGTGACGGATATGCTGGAGCAAAAAATCCCGGCTCCTGAAATCGATCGGGTAGTTCACGCTAGTCCTTTCTCTCGGGATTCTGCCCCCCGCGGGGAGTTCTTTCAAATCGAGCTGAGTCGATACAGTGATGGTTCACATGATTGTGCAGTCCGCACGGATCGTGCCTTCGTTACATGAACTGCGGCGAGATCAACCGTGGCAGGAAGAGAATGATGTCTGGGATCATGCACAGCAGTAACAGGATTCCCAGCATTGGCGCCAAGATAATCAATACATCCTTGAGCACCTGATGGATGGACATCTCTCCGATACGCGACGCGATAAGCAAGCACATGCCGTACGGAGGCGTCACCAGGCCAAAGGCCAGCGATACGACGCCGACCAGGGAAAAGTGAATGGGGTGTATACCCGCCGCCTGCGCAACCGGAAACATGATGCTGCCCATGATGATGATGGCCGGAATGGCATCGATGAACAGGCCGACGAAAAGGAAAACAGCAGAAATCACCAGAATGATTCCCTTCGGACCGAGCCCCCACCCGTCGATCATCCCGACCAGCGCCTGCGGGACGCGATAGAAGGCCAGCAACCAACTGAATACCGAAGCCGTACCGACGCAGAAGAGGGATACACCAACGAGTTTCGCCGTATCGCTCAGGTAATGAATGAACTTAGGACCATCCAGAGAGCGATTGGCGACCCCGATCAGGATCGAGTAAACCACGGCAATCGCCGACGCTTCGGTCGGTGTAAAAACACCGAACGCGATCCCGAACAGGATGATGATTGGTGTCACCAAGCCCGGAATCGCACCGCCCAAGGATTTCACGAAGTGGGCAAAGCTGGCCTTTTCGTAGCGCGGATACTGGTATTTCACGGCGTAGAAATACACAGTCACCATCATCGAGAGGCCGAGCAGTACCCCCGGGATGATTCCGGCCAGGAATAGCGAACCAACGGAAATGGACATCGTTCCGCCCCAGATCAGCATCAGGATGCTGGGCGGAATGATCACGCCCATGACCGCGGAACAGGCGGTTATCGCAATCGTGAAGCTCCGATCGTAGCCCTGCTTGAGCATGGCCGGGATAAGCACCTTGCCGATGCCCGCCGCGTCGGCGGTCGAGGACCCCGAGACTCCCGCGAAAAGCATGCTCACGAAGACATTGATATGGCCCAGCCCGCCCGGAAAATGCCCCACGGTCGCAGTGGAAAGATCGATGAGCCGGCTGGTGACTCCGGTCGCATTCATCAGATTCGCGGCCAGCAGAAAAAATGGGACCGACAGTAGCAGGAAAGAGTTGTACGAGTTGTAGGTTCTGTCGATAAGTGCGAAGAAGGATACGTGATCGGTGAACAGAATCACCGGAACGCACGCCAGTCCCAAAGCGAAGGCGACGGGAATCCTCAGGAACACCAACGCGATAAAGAGCCCGAAAAGAACCAGAGCGGCAACTAGAGGATCCATGGCTAGCGTGCTCCCTTGCGGATTTTCTTGATGACGATCTCGGCGAGAAAGATCAGCGAGAGCCCGCCGAATGCTGGAATAGCCGCACCGACCCAGAGCATTGAGATCTCGGAGATATCGGAGACATCCCAGCGTAGAACTTCGGCATACGGCAGGCCGCGGAAGAAGAATATGGCGCAGAAGGCGATTTCCATGAGCAGGATGAAGCTCTGCCAGACGATATTGACGACCCGGGATTTGTGTTCGCCAAGAATCTCGAGCACGAAATGGGTCCGCTCGCGGACTCCGATGGCGCCGCCGAGGAATATGACCCATACCAGCAGGAAGCGGGAGATTTCCTCGGTCCATATGGCTCGGGGAAACACCGGAATCCAACGGGAGGCAACCTGATAGACCACCATGACGAGCAGGATGCCCATCAACATGGCCTGGAAGACGGAGACGCCCCGATGCAAACCACCGACGAGCTTTTCGAGCGATTTCATTGGATGTGGATACCCCTGATACCGGGCAGCCAGCGGGCCGGCCCGGTCGAATTCGGTGCATGGTCCCCGCCCCCGGCGGAGACCACCCGGCGACTCAGCCTACTTGACGGCCTGGATCTTGGCGTACACGTCCTCGAGTTTGGCTTCCTTCACGTACTCAAGAAGCGACGGAGTCGCGAGTTCGCGGAACTTGGCCTTGTCCGCGTCCGAGAACGGATGTACCGTCACAAGCTTCTTGTCTACCAGCGCGTTGATTTCCTTGTCTGCCAACGCGAGTTCGACTTCCGTGCCGAACTTGCCGGCTTCGGCGCCCGCCTTGAGAATCGCGGCCTGAACCTTCGGCGAGAATTTCTTGTAGGCTTTTTCAGACATGAACAGCGGGCGGACCGTGATGGCGTGCTCGTTGACCGTGTAGTACGGCGCGACTTCATAGAATCGCATCTGGGCGTAGCCAACCTTCTCGTTCTCCAACCCCTGGATCACCCCCGTCTGGATCGCCGAGTAAACTTCGTCATAGGCGATGACCGACGGCGCGGCACCGACGGCCGTAAACACCTTCGACCAGATCTTGGCCCCCTGGACGCGCAGACGAAGCCCCTTGAGTTCGTCCATATTGCGGACCGGTTTGTTGGAAATGATGCTGCGACTGGCGCCGCCTGCATAGCCGATCGGCCGGATGTTGGCCACCTTAATCAGATCGGCCTCGATATCCTTGAATACCGCGCTGTCGAGAACCCGGTTGCGGTGCGCCAAATCCTTAAAGAGCAGGGGCATATCAACGATGGCGATGCGCGGCGCCCGCTGGGCAATGTGCGACGGCGAAATGATGGCGAGATCAACCGACTCGCCCTGGCTCATGAACCGCAGGTAATCCGATTCAATCCCCAATGCCTTGTTGAGGCTGTACTTCAGTTCGACCTTCACCTCGTCCTGATACTTGTTGACGAGTTCCTCGAACTTTATGTAGGTCTGCGTGAATGGATGATCCTTGTCGAACATCGATGCCGCGCTCAAGGTTACGGTCTTCTTTTCTGCGGCGATGCTGGAAAATGCGGAAAGCAACGCAGCAACACCAAGAACAAGTGCGCGTTTCTTTGACAAAAACGACATATTCATACCTCCGTGAAATGATGGACTCTCAACCTGTATCGTTACAGCTGTAGCGGACAAAAATCCTTACATCGATCGCCAAAAGATTTCCACAGCAGGACTTTTGCTGCCTTCAATCCATTTTTTCTTGTTGAAAACCTAACTGTAACGTTTCAGTAAACTATCCATTTTATTCTTCCGCCGCAAGTTTTTTTGGTGCAAAACTTAAACAAGAAACACGAGTGTTGATACACGAGAAAAATTACCCGGCCTGCGCTGCCCCCCCCTGACGGTAGTGCCCCGCCCCATGGCTAGCAGTTTGCTCAATCGCATAGACCGTAAATGCACACCGAATGTATATTGCGGGAAAAGGGATTGAAACAACCATGCTGCAACACATAAAAGCTGGAGTGCCGGAGCGGCAGCCCAACTATCGGACCATCAGTGAGGCGCTTACTGCTGGAAAATGGTCGTTGCTTGCGAGCACAACAACGCAGCAAGTTTTGCCACGTGCAGCCTTTCTGACCTGCGGAAGCCCCAATCGAAGAACGAAATGAAAATGCCTGCGGAGCTACTCGACCCTCGCGCCAATATGAGGGACTTGCGCCGGTCCCTAACGATCGTAGCCCTGTATTTTTCACTCTGGCACTTTGCCTCGATTATGAATGTTGCCACTGACGCAAGCGCCTTCTACCCGGCCTGCGGCGTGCTAATGTTCTTCTTCTACCACAGGGGCTGGCGTTGTTTGCCGGCCGCCGTGCTCGCCATGGTGCTCGTCGACATTAGTCAGTACCACTCGTTGATTCGGCAGACATCGAATGACTTGCACCTGCTGCGTCAATTACTCGTCTATGGCGGACTGGCAATGCTGGCTCAGCGCCGCAACTGGTTAAACCTGTCTGCTCATTCGCTGCCTGCGGCGATCCGCCTCGTTTTCCTCAGCCTGGGCGCGTCGCTTCTCTCCGCGATGCTTGCCATCGGTATTTTCTGGTTCTTCTTGCCCGAATTGCGCGGAGTATTGAGGAGTATCTTTTTCGGTTTCTGGATTGGTGATTTCACCGGACTCTTGATGTTCCTCGGTGCGGCCAAGGTCATCCTGATTTGGCGCAACCAGCGCCAGGTTTCGCAAGTGCAATCCAGCGGTTACACGATCGCAGGTCTCATTGGTCTATGTGCCATGGCGATTGGTGTGGTGGTGTTGGTCGTCATCCTGACAGCTAACGGCTTGATGCAGACCTATAGTTACTTGGTTTTGCTCCCCGTCATCATTGGGGCCACCGCCTATGGGCTAGGTTTCGGCGTTATCTCCAGCATACTGACCAATCTCAGCGCGGTAGGTACTTACGTAATGTTGGGTTCGCAACAGATGGACCCGGTTCAGGTACAGACGCTATGCGCCGTGGTCATGACTGTTGGCATGATGCTCGGTGCGGCAGTCGATGATCGGCGGTTGGCACAGTTCGAAGCATGGCACGATCCCCTGACGGGGGTATTGAACAGGCGAGCCTTCTTCGAACAGGGGCAGACGCTCTTGGCGCGTGCCAATCGCCACGGTTTCAATATTGCGCTGATCATGCTCGATCTGGATCATTTCAAACTCGTCAACGATCGTTATGGACACGATGCGGGCGATCGCCTCCTGCGATCGGTCGCTCAATGTTGTACTGCGGTTACTCGCCGAGGGGATCTGTGCGCCCGTCTCGGCGGCGAAGAATTCGTCCTTCTGCTTGAAGACACTGATCCTGCCGATGCAACCGGTGTCGCCGAAAGGGTGCGCCAAATGATCAGCACGCTCAAGCGAGGTGAATCGGAGGACGCTGTGACAGCAAGTTTTGGCGTCAGCATGCTTGTCGGTGCAATCAAGACGCTGGATGAGTTGCTGCACGATGCTGATCGTTTGCTCTATGTGGCCAAGAATACCGGGCGTAACCGAGTCGTCATGAACGACCTCCCTTCTCCACCAAGCGCGGCGCAGACGTCTGCTGCCGCCGTCGTCGGCTAGGTAAATGCCGGATTGCTCCTGATATGCCCAGAGGCATTATCTTGATCGGATCGGCCGCTCAGCTAACTGGGGGTAATCATTACGTCATTTTCAAATCTGCTCGCAGCCAAGACAAGACGATGCAGCCATTGTGAATGGCTGCAAGAGGCTCCGTTGCCGACGTGGCGTCAGAATTGACCAAAGACCGGTTGCGGCCGACTGCCGACTTCGCAATTCAGCTACGACAAGAACTATCCATCAGCTTCATCCAACCGAGTGCTCAAGCAAGGCGAGATTCCGCAACCGCCTTGCCCCCTCGGATCACAGTAAGCGCCCGGCGAACTCACCTTGACGCGAGATTCAGGACGGGTTGCTCTGCCAGCGATGAGGAAGAAGTTCGGCGATTTTGCTGAAGGGCTGGGTTGGCAGGCGCGACAGGACATCCTTCAGGTAGGCGAAGGGATCAT
>JARFTZ010000046.1 GCA_029289235.1 Gammaproteobacteria bacterium | reverse complement strand
CCCATGAAGCCGCGGTAGTCGTGCAACTCCGGGTTGGCCGAATCCTGCGGGCGGCAGACGTACTGCACGGGGAAACGGAAAGGCTCTTCGTGCTCGATGTGCGAGGCGGTGGCGGTCTCCAGCAGGTCGATCAGCGTCGGGCCGGTGTACCAGTCGAGGCGGTCGCCGCGTTCGACGACCATGTCACCATTCAATGCCGACATCGGGATGAAGCACACGTCGCTGATGCCGAGCTTGGCGGCGAAGTCGAGGTAATCGGCCATGATCTTGTTGAAGACATCCTGCGAGTAATCGACGAGGTCCATCTTGTTGATGGCGACGACGAGGTGCGGGATGTTCACGAGATGCGTGAGGTACGAGTGCCGGCGTGTCTGCGTCAGTACGCCCTTGCGCGCGTCGATCAGGATGATGGCCAGATCGGCGGTCGAGGCAGCGGTGACCATGTTGCGCGTGTACTGCTCGTGCCCCGGCGCGTCGGCGATGATGTACTTGCGCGTGCCGGTGGTGAAATAGCGGTAGGCGACGTCGATGGTGATGCCCTGTTCGCGCTCGGCCTGCAGGCCGTCGGTGAGCAGCGAGAGGTCGATGGCGTCCATGCCGCGCTTCTTCGAGGTGCGCTCGATGGCGTGCAGAGTGTCGACCAGTATCGTCTTGGTGTCGTAGAGCAGTCTGCCGATCAGCGTGCTCTTGCCGTCGTCGACGCTGCCGCAGGTGAGGAAGCGCAGCAGGCCATGGTCGGTGAGGGGCGGGAGTTTTTCCGGTGCGTTCATTTGTTGCAGCTCCATTCTCAGAAATAGCCTTCCTTCTTGCGCTGTTCCATCGACGCTTCCGATGTCTGGTCGTCGAGGCGCGTCGCGCCGCGTTCGGTGATCGTCGTTTCGGCGGTCTCGGCGATGATCTTGCTGATCGTGTCGGCGTCGGACTCGACGGGCGCGGTGCAGGTAATGTCGCCGACCGTGCGGAAGCGCACCCGCAGGTGTTCCACCTTGTCTTCCGGCCTGGCTGGCGTGATCTCGGTCACCGGCAGCAGGCCGCCGGCCTTGCGCACCACCGGGCGGGTGTGCGCGTAGTAGATCGACGGCAGTTCGAGGTTCTCGCGCTCGATGTACTGCCACACGTCGAACTCCGTCCAGTTCGAGATCGGGAAGACGCGGATGTTCTCGCCCTTGAAGGCGCGGGCGTTGTACAAATCCCACAACTCGGGGCGCTGGTTCTTCGGGTCCCATTGGCCGAATTCGTCGCGGAACGAGAAGATGCGTTCCTTTGCGCGGGCCTTTTCCTCGTCGCGTCGGGCGCCGCCGATACAGGCGTCGAAGCCGAATTCCTCGATTGCTTCGAGCAGCGTCACCGACTGGTGCTTGTTACGCGATTCGTCTGCTGATTTGAGAACGACGGTGCCGCGTTTCATCGAGTCCTCCACCGAACGCACGATCAGCCGCTCGCCGAGTTCGGCGGCGCGCCTGTCGCGGTAGTCGGTCACTTCCTTGTAGTTGTGGCCGGTGTCGATGTGCATCAGCGGAAAGGGGAAACGGCCGGGGCGGAAGGCTTTCTCGGCGATGCGCAGCATGCAGATCGAATCCTTGCCGCCGGAGAAGAGCAGCACGGGATTGGCGCACTGGCCGGCGACCTCGCGCATGATGTGGATGGCCTCGGATTCGAGCCAGTCGAGGTGGGTCAGAGTTTGTTTCGTCAGTGTGGTCATGATTCGGTTTTTGGCGCTCAGGGTTTCTTTACATGCAATCCGCATTCTTTGCTTTCAGGCTGTTCCCACCACCACCGCCCGGCGCGGATGTCCTCGCCGACGGTGATGGCGCGCGTACAGGGGGCGCAGCCGATGCTCGGATAGTGCTTGTCGTGCAGCGCGTTGTACGGGACGTCGTTGAGCTTGATGTACGCCCAGACCTCCTTCTCGGTCCAGTCGGCGAGCGGGTTGAATTTCTCCAGGCCGTTGGCTTCGTCGAACGCCTGCACCGGCAGACCTTGGCGCGTGGCCGATTGCTGGGCGCGCATGCCGGTGATCCAGGCCTTCTTTCCGGCCAGCGCGCGCTGCAGCGGTTCGACCTTGCGCACGTGGCAGCAGCCCTTGCGCAGCTCGACCGATTCGTAGAAGGCGTTGATGCCGTGTTCGCGCACGTAGGCTTCGACGAGTTCGTGGTGCGGGTAATACACGGTGAGGTTTACGCCGTAGTGTTCCCTGAGCCGGGCGATCAGGTCACAGGTTTCGGGCGGCAGGCGGCCAGTGTCGAGCGAGAAGTTCTCGATGGCGAGCTTTTCCGTGCAGATCAGGTCGGTAAGCACCATGTCTTCGGCGCCCAGGCTGTTGGCCAGCGCGGCCGGCGAATACTCGGCGGCGATTTTTTTCAACAGCGCGACAGCTTGCTCCGTCTTGCGCGAGACAGAGTCGAGCAGTGCGGTGTCGTCGAGGTTGATGGTCCGGATCGGCGGCATCTGGCAATTCCTCACGCAGTCCGGCGGCGGAACAACGGCTGCGGCTGGTCGACCGCGGCCTGGTAAGACTCGGAAAAGTCCTTGAGGCCGGCGAGTGCCGCCTCGATGTTCTTGTCGGCGCGCACGGCATAGGCGTCGAAGCCGCAACGCTTCATGAAATGGAGCTGGTCCTGCAGCACATCGCCGATGGCGCGCAATTCGCCCGTGTAGCCGTAGCGTTCGCGCAGCAGGCGGGCGGTCGAGAAGCCGCGGCCATCGGCGAACTTCGGGAAGTTGACGGCGATGAGCGTGAAATGCTGCAGATCGGCGGCGATGGCTTCCGGCCCTTCGTGGCTGTCGAGCCAGACGCCGACCGGCTGGCCGCGGCTGACAAGTTCGTCCTTGCGCGCCTGCCAGACGGGCAACGGAACAATCGCGTTCTGTTCGGGAAGCGCGGCCGATTCCGGCGTTTCGCCTTCGGCGAGCTTGAGAATCGTCCAGGCATCGTCGACGATGCTTCCGTTCTTGATGATCCTAGTCATGGGCGGCTCCTTCTTCGCTTGCTGCGGGTTTTCTGCGGTCGCGCCCGCGGTAGGCGCGCTCCTTGAACGGTTCGATGCCGAGGCGCTGGAACGTGTCGATGAAGCGTTCCTCCGGCGTGCGCTGCTCGAGATACACGGAGACCAGTGCCTCGACCACGTCCGGCACTTCCTCTGCCGAGAACGACGGGCCGATCACCTTGCCGATCGTCGCGGCATTGCCCTGCTGGCCGCCGACGGTGATCTGGTACCACTCCTCATTGTTCTTATCGACGCCGAGGACACCGATGTTGGCAACGTGGTGGTGGCCGCAGGAGTTCATGCAGCCGGAAATGTTCAGCGAGATTTCGCCAAGGTCGTGCAGGTAGTCGAGGTTGTCGAACTTCTCCTGTACTGCCAGCGCGATCGGCACCGAGCGGGCGTTGGCCAGCGAGCAGAGGTCGCCGCCCGGGCAGCAGATCATGTCGGTCAGGAGGCCGATGTTGGCGGTGGCGAGGCCGTGCGCGCGGGCGATGCCCCACACCTCGAACAGGTCGCGCTGGCGCACGTCGGCGAGCACCACGTTTTGCTCGTGCGTCACGCGCAGTTCGCCGAAACTGAAGCGGTCGGCGAGGTCGGCGACAGCCTCCATCTGTGTATCGGAAATGTCGCCGGGCGGACTGCCGGGCGCTTTTAGCGAAAGCGTCACGGCGGCGTAGCCCGGGATGCGGTGGGGATGCACGCTGCGCTTTGCCCACGCGGCGAAGGCTTTGTTCTCTGCTTGGGCGGTTGCGAACGATGGATCGTTATCCGGCAACGGCTCGTAGGGGGGCGGCGTGAAGTGCGCGGCGACGCGCGCGAACTCCGCGTCGGTCAACGTCGCCGGGCCGTCCTTTAGGAAGGTCCATTCTTCCTCGACCTGGCGGGCGAATTCCTCGACGCCGAGCGCGTTGACCAGGATCTTGATGCGTGCCTTGTACAGGTTGTCGCGGCGGCCGTAGCGGTTGTAAACACGGATCAGTGCGTCAAGGTAGGTAAGCAGGTGCTTGCGCGGCAGGAAGTCGCGGACGACCTTACCGATCACCGGCGTGCGCCCCATGCCGCCGCCGGCGAAGACGCGAACACCGATTTCACCCGATTCGGCGCGGACCAGTTCCAGCCCGACGTCGTGCGTGCGGATCACCGCGCGGTCCTCGGTGGCGGCATTCACGGCGATCTTGAACTTGCGCGGCAGGAAGGCGAACTCCGGATGGAAGGTCGACCACTGGCGCAGAATCTCGCAGTACGGACGCGGATCGGTCAATTCGTCGGGCGCAACGCCGGCGAACTTGTCGGTGGTGATGTTGCGGATGCAGTTGCCGGAGGTCTGGATCGCGTGCATTTCGACGGTCGCCAGTTCGCCGAGGATTTCCGGCGTCTCCTCGAATTTCGGCCAGTTGAGCTGCATGTTCTGGCGCGTGGTGAAATGCCCGTAGCTCCGGTCGTAGCGGCGCGAGATGTCGGCGAGCTTGCGCAGTTGCCCGGCCGACAACAGTCCGTACGGAATCGCGATGCGCAGCATCGGGCCGTGTCGCTGGATGTAAAGCCCGTTTTGCAGGCGCAGGGGTTTCAGTTCGTCGTCGGAAAGTGTGCCGTTCAGGTTGCGGAGAATCTGGCTGCGATACTGTGCGACGCGTTCATTGACGATCTGTCGGTCGATGCTGTCATAACGGTACATGGTGCGTGGTCCTTCCGGCTGGGCCGCGAATGCGTGATCGATGCGGCATGGTAGTACGACCGGGTTGATCAAAAAAGAATATTAAGTTAGATTATTAGAACCAAATGTTATTAAACGGCTGCAATGAAACTCCAGCAATTGCGTTATCTCGTCGAAGTCGCCCGTTGCGGACTCAATGTCTCGGAAGCGGCGGAGGTGCTCTATACCTCGCAGCCCGGAGTGTCCAAGCAGATCAAGCTGCTGGAGGATGAACTCGGGGTCATTGTTTTCGAGCGCAGCGGCAAGCGCCTGACGGCGATCACCGAGCCGGGCAAGCGGGTGCTCGACAT
Organism: Gammaproteobacteria bacterium; assembly: GCA_029289235.1. Lineage (GTDB taxonomy): Bacteria > Pseudomonadota > Gammaproteobacteria > Burkholderiales > Rhodocyclaceae > Propionivibrio. The sequence goes on along the minus strand of JARFTZ010000046.1, from coordinate 462,964 downwards.
CGCCGGGCGGATTCTGCGCGAGGTGTCCAACATCAAGCGGGTCAGCGAAGAGTACGCGGGCGGGGAAACCGGCAGCCTGGTCATTGCCACGACCCACACGCAGGCGCGTTATGCGTTGCCGACGGTGGTCAAGAAATTTGTCGAACGGCACCCGGAGGTGCGGCTGTCGATGCATCAGGGCAGCCCGACGCAGATCGCCGAGTGGACGTTGAACGGCGAGGCGGACATCGCGATCGCCACCGAGGCGCTTGACCAGTATCCGCAACTTGTCATGCTGCCCTGCTACCAGTGGGGGCATAGCGTTGTCGCGCCGGACGGGCATCCGATCCTTGCGGAAAGCACGATCACGCTGGCGGCGCTGGCACGCTGGCCGCTGATCACGTACGATCCGGCTTTCGCCGGACGCTCGCGGATCAACAAGGCGTTCGAGCGGGCGCAATTAACGGCGAACATCGTGCTGGCGGCGATCGATGCCGACGTGATCAAGACCTACGTCAGCCTGGGGCTGGGGTTGGGGATCATCGCCAGCATGGCCTACGACACGGCGCGCGATCAAGGGCTGCAGGCCCGCGACGTGTCGCAGCTTTTTGGCTTGAATACCACGCGTATCGGGTTGCGACGCGGCACCTACCTGCGGCGCTTCGAATACGACTTCATCGAATTGTTTGCCTCGCATCTGTCGAAGAAAGCCGTCGACATGGCGATGGAAGGATCAGGAATCAATGACGAATATCAGCTTTGACCCCTCCGGCGGACCGCAGCAAGGCCTGCTGGCCCGGATCGTCGGTGGCGTGATCGGGGTGATCGCGCTGATCGGCGCGTTCATGTTTTCAGCGGTGGTTTTCGTTGCCGTGGCGATTGTCGCCCTGGCGTTCTGGGGCTGGTTCTGGTGGAAGACCCGCGCTCTACGCCGCCAGATGCAGGAACAAATGCACGAGCAGATGCGCGAACCGACGCGGGAGTCGCCGTATCGCTCGCCCGCAGATGAGCCCAACGTCATCGATGGCGAGGCGGTTCGCGTCGATGACGAGCGCAACCGGCTCGGCCAGTGAGTTATTGCGCTGCGTCCGCCGCCACGCGGTTCCGCCCGGATTGCTTGGCCTGATATAGCGCCGCGTCGGCGGCGCGGATCAGCGCCTCGCCGTCGGCGTCCTTGCCGCCGGCGACCGCGACGCCGATGCTCAAGGTGACCGGGATTTTCCGGCCTTCCCACTGGAATGACGAGGCTTCGACCTGGGTGCGGACCCGCTCGGCGATCTGCAGCGCGATCTTCAGCGGGGCGTTGGTCAGGATGGCGGCGAATTCCTCGCCGCCATAGCGGAAGACCATGTCCTCGGCGCGGGAGGCGTGTCGGAGAATCTCGGCCAGTTGCCGCAAAATGGCGTCGCCGGCTGCGTGGCCGTGCTCATCGTTGATTTTCTTGAAGTGATCGATGTCCAGCATCAGGCACGCCAGCGGCGCGCCGCTCGATTGTGCGAAGACGAGTTCCGAAGCGAGGAAATCCAGGCCGTTGCGCCGGTTCGGCAGTTGCGTCAGCGGGTCCGTCAGCGCGTCCTGCAAAAGACGTTTCTGGGCGGTGGCGAATGCGTCCGTCGAACGCATGATGCCCTGGCGTTCCCGGTGAATCTGTTCGCGCAGGATCAGCATCCGCACCGCTGTCGTCAGATGTACACGCAGCGCCTGCTCATTGACCGGCTTCACCAGCACGTCGTCGGCGCCGGCAGCAATCAGGTCCAGGGCTCTGTACTCCTGGTCCGGCGTGGCCAGGAAAAGCGCGTAGCTGTCCTCGCCGTCGACACTCTGGCGGAGCGTGCGGCAGAATCGCGACGGATCGAGCCCCGGCATCGACATGTCGGCGATGATGATCGGTGCGGGCCGTCGTAGGGCTTTCGCCAGTCCGGCGGACGTTTCCTCGACGAGTACCGGTTGATGCCCCATCGATTCGACCAGGTGCATCAGCGGTTTGAGTTCGTCCAGCGGTATGCCGATCAGTTGTGCGTTGAGCGACGGCGTACGGGAACGGCGGTCCTCGCCGGCAGCGACCGTCCCCATGCGGCGGACCGGCGGCGTCGCCGCGAGGATTTCGGCGAACGGCGGGATGTCTCGTGTGCGCACCTGCAACTTCGCTCCCCATTCCCGCCAGCCGGCGACGACACGGTCGACCAGTTCGTTCAGCGTCTCGCCGCCGATACCCAGTCGCGCTGCGCGTGCCAGAAGGCCGGGGAGCAGGCTCCAGCGCGACTCCTCGTCGACCATGCAGATCTGCGCCAGCGCGCTGGCAAAACTCAGCGACTGGGTCAGGATATGCGCGCGGGAGCCGTCTGCGAAACCCGCAGCGTCGGGGTTTTCAAAGTGGAAGGCCGCCTGGATCAGGACTTCCGGCAGGCCCCATTCGCAGAGGAGGCTGGAGCCGAGTTCGTGGTGGTCCATGGCGAAGCACCGCTGTTCGAGGTCGGCGATCGGCAGATCCTTTTCACGTGCCTTGATCAAAATTCCCGAATAGTCATCGGGGAAAAGGGTTGCCAGCGCCAGTTCGCCGACGCGGGAAAGCAGTCCGATGGTGAAAATCTCCTCGCTGGCGATCTGGGCGAAGTGCGCCAGTTCCTGGCAGGCAATGCCGGTGGCCAGCGAATGGCCCCAGAACTTCTCGTAATCGAACTCGGTACACAGTCCTCCGCGGTGGTTGTGCATGACCGACAAACCGATTACGAGATCGCGCACCCGGAACGAGCCGAGTGCGACGATGGCCCGCTGGAGCGATATGATCGGTCGGGAGCGACCGAATGCCGCTGCATTGGCGAAGTACAGGATGCGCCCGGCGATCGCCGGGTCCGACTGGACCAGTTGCACGAGATCCTGAATGCGGTAATCCTCCCGTTGCAGCAGGCGGATGATTGACAAAGCCACACCCTTGGGCGACGGCAGTTTGCCGGTGGCCTTGAGCTCTGCGAATCGTTCTGGGGCGACAAAACGCATCCGGGATATCTCCAGTTTCGGCGACATCATAACCCCGTGTTTCGCGGGGGTCACGCTACGCTATCAGGCCTGCAGCAGGAAGACGGTGGGTTGCTTTTCTATATCCGGAAACGCGGCGGTTTTCCAGTCGCGCGTCGTCCGCGTGAGGATGCGTTCGGTCGGCAGCGTGAGGTTGGAGGCGATGCAGACGCGGGTGCCAGGGGCACAGATGTCGATCAGCGCTTGCAGCATTTGCCGGTTCCGGTAGGGGGTCTCGATGAACAGCTGGGTTCGCTGCTCCTTGCGAGATTCTCTTTCCAGTTCCTGAATCTTGCGCCGGCGCGGCTCGTCCTTGGTCGGAAGGTACCCGTGAAAGGAGAAATTCTGTCCGGACAGGCCCGAACCCATCAGTGCCAGAAGAATCGAGGACGGTCCCACGAACGGAACCACCGGGATGTCCGCTTCGTGTGCAAGCGCGACCAGTGCCGCGCCGGGGTCGGCGATGGCCGGGCAGCCGGCTTCCGAGATCAACCCGACGTCGTGGCCGGAGAGCAGGGGGGCGAGCAAGTCGGGTAATGCCTTCCCCGGCGTGTGCTCGTTCAGTTCCTGGATGGCGATTTGCTGCAGCGGGGTTTTCGTGGGCAAGGACTTCAGGAAGGCGCGTGCCGATTTGGCGTTCTCGGCGACGAAGCAGGTGAGCCGGCGGGCGGTCTCGATCACCGATGCCGGGAGGACTGCATCAACCGGAGCAGGGCCCAGCGGCACCGGAATCAGATACAACGTCCCCGTTGTCATTGATTTGACCCAAGTACCTGCAGGCCGGCGTCGGCAAGCAGGTCGCAGAGGGCGATCAGTGGCAGTCCGATCAGCGCATTGGGGTCGTCGCCCTGCATCCGGGCGATGATGGCGATCCCCAGTCCCTCCGATTTTGCGCTGCCCGCGCAGTTGTAGGGGCGCTCCCGAAGCAGGTAATTCTCGATTGCGTCATCGCTCAGGTCGCGAAACGTCACCAGTGTCGGTATTCCACGCACGCGGGTATCACCTGTCTTGCTATCAAATACACAGAGGCCGGTAAAAAAATTCACGGTTCTGCCCCGCATGGCACGCAACTGACTGACGGCCTTCTCGTGGTTTCCGGGTTTGCCATAGACGACGCCGTCAAGTACGGCGACCTGGTCGCTGCCAATGATCAGGGCGTCGGGATGAAGGTGCGCGACTGCGCGGGCCTTTGCCTCGGAAAGCCGCAGGGCGGTTGCCTCCGGCGTTTCGTTGGGAAACGGAGATTCGTCTGTCTGCGGGTTGGTCGTTTCGAAGGGGATTCCGAGGCGCGAAAGCAGCTCGCGACGGAAGGGAGAGGTGGATGCGAGAACCAGTTGTCTGCAAGTCATCGGAAGTTAGGCGAAAATGGCGGCATTTTCGCAGCAAAATCGGAAAAAAAGAGAAAATCCAGATAGTTGCGTGGATTGCTTTGACTTCGGGGGGCGAAAATAATATCATGCGCGCCTTATGTCGCAGCGAGTCGTCATTGACAGTCTGGTTTTTGCGCGGGAAGGTCGTTCGCTGCAAGGTGAATTGCCCGTCGCGGGGCTGGCGCGGGTGCTCGATTTGCTCACCGATCCGGCAGGAAAAATCAGCTACCGGCTTGATGGGCAGTTGGGGCCACGGAACGAGGCACAACTCGTGTTGCGAATTGACGGCACGCTGTCGCTTCGTTGCCAGCGTTGTCTCGAGGGAATTGACTATCCGGTGAAGGTTCGCAGTTTGCTGGAGTTGGTCAAGGACGAAGAGGAGTTGACGCAGGAGGAAATCGAGGATGATTCCAGGGATTTTCTTGTTGCGCAAAAGGAACTCGATGTCGTGGAGTTGATTGAAGACGAGATCATTCTCGATCTTCCGCCGGCACCACGTCACGAAAGTTGTGCGTTGCCTGGAGGGGTTCAGGATGTGGAGAAGGTTTCCCCCTTTTCCGTATTGAAGAGCCTGAAGGGTAAAGCGCAGTGAATTTGAATATGGAGTAATCATGGCCGTTCAACAGAACAAGAAGTCCCCGTCCAAGCGTGGCATGCATCGCGCTCACGATTTTCTGACCAACCCGCCGCTGGCCGTCGAGCCGACCACGGGTGAGGTCCATTTGCGTCACCACGTCAGCCCGTCTGGCTACTATCGTGGCAAGAAGGTTGCCAAAGGCTCGGCTGAATAAGACTCTCGAATTAGGCAGGTTGATTCCCGTGGGTGGGTAGCCTGCCTTTTCTTTTGCCTTATTGGATGACTGTCACTGTCGCCATCGACTGCATGGGCGGGGACCATGGTCCTGACGTTACCGTGCGGGCAGCGCTGGACTTCGTGCGCAAGCACGAGGATGTGCGCGCCATTCTGGTGGGGGTCGAAGACCGGATTCGCCCGTTGCTTGGCGGCGAGGAGTTGTCACGCTTGGTCATTCGCCACGCCAGCGAGGTGGTGGCGATGGATGAATCGCCCGCCTTGGCGATTCGCACCAAGAAGGACTCTTCGATGCGTGTGGCGCTTGATCTCGTCAAGAGCGGCGAGGCCGATGCTTGCGTGTCGGCGGGTAATACCGGCGCTCTGATGGCCATTTCCCGCTTCGTCCTGAAGATGCTGCCAGGGATCGACCGGCCTGCGATCTGCGCCATACTGCCGACAATGTCAGGCCACGTGCATGTTCTTGACCTCGGGGCAAACGTTGATTGTTCGCCGGAGCACCTGCTGCAATTCGCCATCATGGGTACGTCGCTGGTCGGGGCCATCGAGCACAAGGACCGTCCTACCGTCGGTATTCTCAATATCGGCGAGGAAGACATCAAGGGTAACGAGGTCGTCAAGCGCGCCGCGGAGTTGTTGAAGGACTCCGGTTTGAATTTTGTGGGCAATGTCGAGGGCGACGGGCTCTACAAAGGCGAAGCCGAAGTCGTCGTCTGCGATGGCTTTGTCGGGAATGTCGCGCTCAAGGCGTCCGAAGGGTTGGCGCAGATGTTGGCGACCTTCCTGCGCCAGGAATTCGGCCGCAGCGTGTTTACCAAAATGGCGGCGCTGGTGGCCTTGCCTGTCCTCAAGCATTTCAAGCGGCGAGTTGATCATCGCCGCTACAACGGGGCGAGTCTGCTCGGACTCAAGGGGATCGTGGTCAAGAGTCATGGTTCGGCCGATGCCTTTTCGTTCGGTAATGCGCTCGATCGGGCTGCGGATACGGTCCGTAACGGCGTTCTTGAGCGCATCTGTCAGCGCGTAGCCCTCCAGGCGCAGCAACAACCGATTCAGGAGATTGCATAGCATGTTTGCTCGTATCGCTGGCGTCGGCAGCTATTTGCCGGGATTGCCCGTAAGCAATGATGAACTCGCCCGGAGGGGCGTGGATACCACCGATGAGTGGATCGTCACCCGGACAGGGATTCGCACCCGCCATCTTGCCGAAGCGGGCACAACCTCCAGTGATATGGCGTTCGAAGCCAGTTGTCGCGCGCTCGAATCGGCTGGGGTCAAGGCGGATGAACTCGATCTGATCATTGTCGCGACCTCGACGCCGGACTATATCTTTCCGAGTACCGCCTGCCTGCTGCAGGGGAAACTCGGCAACGTTGGCGCGATGGCCTTTGACGTGCAGGCCGTTTGCAGCGGCTTTGTTTACGCACTGAATGTTGCGGACAAATACATTCGTTCCGGCAGCCACAAGAAGGCTCTTGTCGTTGGTGCGGAGGTTTTTTCGCGTATTCTTGACTGGAAGGATCGGACGACCTGCGTGTTGTTCGGTGACGGGGCCGGTGCTGTCGTTCTTGAAGCGTCCGAAACTCCGGGAATTCTCGCCACGGCGGCACATGCCGACGGTTCGCAGAACGGAATTCTTTCGGTCCCCGGGCAGGTTTGTGGCGGCCAGGTGACTGGTGACCCGTTCCTGCGCATGGATGGCCAGGCGGTCTTCAAATTCGCCGTCCGGGTGCTTTTCGATGTCGCCAAGGAATGCTGCGATAACGCCGGGTTGGCTACTTCGGATGTCGACTGGTTGATTCCTCATCAGGCCAATATCCGCATCATTGAATCGACAGCCAAGAAACTGGGAATCCCGATGAGCAACGTGGTTGTGACGGTGGACCAGCACGGCAATACGTCGGCAGCGTCCGTTCCACTGGCGCTTGATGCGGCAATCAGGGACGGTCGCATCCAGCGCGGTCAGAAGATCATGCTTGAAGGTGTCGGTGGCGGCTTTACCTGGGGTGCGGTACTGCTCCAGTTCTAATTTGGGAAGGGAATTTCCTATGGCATTCGCTTTCGTTTTTCCGGGTCAGGGATCGCAGTCCGTCGGCATGATGAATGCCTATGGCGACGCCGCAATCGTGCGTTCCACGTTCGACGAGGCGTCCGCGACATTGGGACAGGACCTGTGGCAACTCGTTGCCGAGGGGCCGGCTGAACTGCTGGCGCAGACCGTCAATACGCAGCCGTTGATGCTGACTGCTGCGATCGCGGCATACCGCTTGTGGCTGGAGAAGGGCGGGCGTTTGCCGTCCGTCGTGGCCGGCCATAGTCTGGGTGAATATTCAGCCCTCGTTGCGGCGGGCGTGATCGAATTCAAGGATGCGGTGCCGCTGGTGCGGCTGCGCGCGTCGGCCATGCAGGAAGCCGTGCCGGTCGGTGCGGGCGCGATGGCGGCGATCCTGAATCTGGACGATGACAAGATTCGCGAGGCCTGCGCGGAGGCGATGGCCGAGCTTGGCGAAGGGCTGGTTGTGGAGCCGGTCAATTTCAACGGTCCGGGGCAGACCGTGATCGCCGGCAGCAAGGCGGCGGTCGAACGCGCGTGCGACGGATGCAAATCGCGTGGCGCCAAGCGGGCGGTCATCCTGCCGGTGTCTGCGCCGTTCCATTCGTCACTGATTCGGCCGGCGGCCGACAAGCTTGGTGCGCGTTTGGCCGAGCTTGAATTCAAGGCGCCAAGTATTCCCGTGATCAATAACGTCGATGTCGCTGTTGAGAGCGACCCCGAAAAGATCAAGGATGCGCTGATTCGTCAGGCTTATTCGCCGGTGCGCTGGGTGGAGACCATCCAGAAGATTGCCACCCTGGATGTGACGAACGTCGCCGAGTGCGGGCCGGGCAAGGTGCTTGCCGGACTCGTCAAGCGCTGCGCAGAAGGACTCAATGGAATCGCCCTGTGCGATGTTGCTTCGATCGAAGCCAACCTCAACCTGGAGTAATTCATGTACCTGAAAGACAAAGTTGCACTCGTCACCGGCGCCGCTCAAGGCATTGGTGCGGCGATTGTCCGCGAGTTGGGCCGTCACGGCGCAACGATCATCGGCACCGGTATCAACGACAAGGATGCCGAACGCATCAATGCCGCGTTGGCCGAGGCCGGAACTCCCGGGCGCGGCATCGTCATGGACGTGCGCGATCCCGCGCAGATCGAGGCCGGTATCGAGGCGATCGAGAAAGAGTTCGGCGGAATTTTTGTTCTGGTCAACAACGCCGGGATTACGCGCGACAACCTGACGATGCGCATGAAGGACGAAGAGTGGGATGCGGTGATCGACACCAACCTGAAGGCCGTCTTCCGTCTTTGCCGCACCGTCATGCGCGGCATGATGAAGGCGCGTGACGGGCGCATCATCAACATCTCTTCTGTCGTCGGTTACGCCGGCAATGCCGGTCAGGCCAACTACTGCGCCTCGAAGGCAGGTGTCGCAGGAATGTCCCGTGCGCTGGCCCGTGAACTGGGTAGCCGCAACATTACCGTCAATTGCGTGGCGCCGGGCTTCATCGATACCGACATGACCAAGGTGCTCGAAGAAAAACAGCGTGCGGCGCTGGTGGCGAACGTTCCGCTCGGACGCCTCGGACAACCCGAGGATATTGCCGCTGCCGTGGGCTTTTTGGCTTCGCCCGGCGGTGCCTACATCTCCGGCACGACGATCCACGTCAATGGCGGCATGTACATGAGTTAACGCCCGCGAGGGCAGTGGGCGACAGACCGGTTCGCCCGCTGAGTTGTTTGGTAAGAGCCGGTCGGTTTGTTAGAATCCAACGGTTTTTGTTCTATACATGAACCTATTTTAAAAGGAGTCCTTTAATGGAAAACATCGAACAACGCGTCAAGAAGATTGTTGCTGAACAACTTGGCGTTAATGAAGCCGACATCAAGAACGAATCGTCTTTCGTTGACGATCTGGGTGCCGACTCGCTGGACACCGTCGAATTGGTCATGGCGCTCGAAGAAGAATTCGAATGCGAAATCCCCGATGACGAAGCTGAGAAGATCACCAGCGTTCAGCAAGCGATCGACTACGTCGTCAGCCACAAGAAGTAATTTTCTGACAGCGAGAAGCGTCTGTGTCCGGCCGAAGCCGTCCACAGACGTTTTTTCTTGTCTCCCTTCTTTCTTCCTGTTTCCCCGGAGAGCAAATTGACACGTCGCAGAGTCGTCATTACCGGCCTTGGAATCATTTCCCCCGTTGGCAACACCGTCGAACAAGCCTGGCAGAACATCCTGGCGGGGCGTTCGGGGATTGACCGAATCACACGTTTCGATGCGTCCTCGTTCCCGGTGCAGATCGCCGGCGAAGTGAAGGACTTCGACGTTACCCAGTATATTCCCGCGCGGGACGCGCGCCGCATGGATACCTTCATCCACTACGGCATGGCAGCAGGGATTCAGGCGATCAAGGACGCCGGTCTGGAAGCCAATCCGGCCAATGCCGAGCGCATCGGCGTATCCATCGGCTCGGGCATCGGCGGCCTGCCGATGATCGAAACGACGCGCGATGAATTCGTCGCCTCGGGTGTGCGCAAGATCTCGCCGTTTTTCGTCCCCGGTTCGATCATCAACATGATTTCCGGCAACCTGTCGATCATGTACGGCTACAAGGGGCCGAACATCGCGCTGGTCAGCGCCTGCTCGACCGGTACGCACAGCATCGGCGATGCTGCGCGGCTGATCGAGTATGGTGATGCAGACATCATGATTGCCGGCGGTGCCGAGTGTACGGTGTCGCAACTTGGCTTGGGCGGCTTCTGCGCAGCGCGTGCATTGTCTACGCGCAACGATGATCCGAAAACAGCCAGCCGTCCATGGGACAAGGACCGTGACGGCTTCGTTCTCAGCGAAGGAGCGGGTGTGATGGTGCTCGAAGAGTACGAGCATGCCAAGGCCCGCGGTGCCCGGATCTATGCTGAAGTCGCCGGTTTCGGCATGAGCGCCGATGCCAATCACATGACCGCGCCGTGCGAGGACGGGGAAGGTGCCGCGCGTTGCATGACCACTGCCTTGCGCAACTCCAGGGTGAATGTTGATGAGGTCGACTACCTCAATGCGCACGGGACGTCCACACCGCTTGGCGACGTTGCCGAAACCGTGGCGGTCAAACGCGCTTTTGGCGACCAGGCGAAGAAGCTGGTGGTCAACTCGACCAAGTCGATGACCGGCCATCTCCTCGGGGCTGCGGGCGGTATCGAGGCCGTATTCTCGGCACTGGCTATTCACAACCAGGTGTCGCCTCCGACCATCAACATCTTCAACCAGGACGAAGCGTGCGATCTCGACTATTGCGCCAATGAGGCGCGGCAGATGAAGATCGACGTTGCCATTTCCAATTCCTTCGGCTTCGGCGGAACCAACGCTACCGTGGTTCTCCGGCGGGTGTAGCGCCTGGGCCCAGGTGAACGGTGCGGTTTCCTGTTTTTATCGAACTGCGCCGTTCTTTGATTCGTCAAGTGCTGCTGGCAGCGATGCATGCTGCGGCAGCACTTTGCGTTTGGATGTTGCAGGCTGATTGGGTTGTGCGTGTGCTGGTGTCCCTGCCGGTGTTTGTTTCTGCCGGGATGATGCTCCGTGCCTCGTGGATCGTGGCACTAAGGTTGTCCGAAACAGCGCTGCATGTCCGGACGTCGGATGGCGTGGAGCGGCTAGCCTTCCTGTGCCCGGGATGTGCCGTATTCACCGGTCTGGCCGTGATACGCCTCAAGCGAGAAGGCGAAACAAAGAGCAGATCGTTGGTCGTCTTCCCGGACAGCATTCAGCGGGATGATTTCAGGAAGCTTCGGGTATGGCTCCGCTGGGCCGCGTCATCTGCCGGGAAGGGCGCTGCATCCGTTTCCTGAGAACCGTATTCTTTGCCTTCTTGAGCAACTCGGGGTAGTCCCGGCTAAAGTGGAGGCCGCGGCTTTCTTTTCGCTTCAATGCGCAGCGCACGATCAGGTCGGCGGTGGCGACGAGGTTTCGCAGCTCGATCAAGTCATGGCAGACGCGAAAGTTCGCGTAATAATCGTGAATTTCCTTTTCCAGCAGCCGAATCCGGTGCTGGGCGCGTTGCAGGCGTTTGGTGGTGCGGACGATGCCGACGTAATCCCACATGAAACGCCGCAGTTCCTCCCAGTTGTGGGAGATGACAATCTCTTCGTCGGGGTCGGAAACGCGGCTCTCATCCCAGTCGGGAATGTGCGGAAGCTCGATCTTCGGTTGGGCCAGGATGTCCTTGGCCGCTGCCTCCGAAAAGACCACGCATTCGAGAAGCGAGTTGCTGGCGAGCCGATTTGCGCCGTGCAATCCGCTACAGGAGGCTTCGCCCGAAGCGTAGAGCCCGTCGATGTCGGTGCGCGCACTCAGATCGGTGACAATGCCGCCACAGGTGTAGTGGGCCGCCGGTACGACGGGAATGGGATCCTTGGTGATGTCGATTCCGAGTTCGAGGCAGCGCGCCAGGATATTCGGGAAGTGCTCCTTCAGGAAGTCGGCGGGTTTGTGTGAAATGTCGAGATAGACGCAGTCCAGCCCGCGTTTCTTCATTTCGAAGTCAATTGCCCTGGCGACGACATCCCGTGGCGCCAGTTCCGCACGCGGGTCATGGTCCGGCATGAAGCGCGTTCCGTCGGGCAGCTTCAGCAGGCCGCCTTCGCCGCGCACCGCCTCGGAGATAAGGAATGACTTTGCCTGCGGGTGGTAAAGGCAGGTAGGGTGGAACTGGATGAACTCCATGTTCGAAATGCGGCACCCGGCGCGCCAGGCCATGGCGATGCCGTCGCCGGAGGAGGTGTCCGGACTGGTGGTATAGAGATAGACCTTCCCGGCACCGCCCGTCGCAATCAGCGTATGAGGAGCGGCGATCGTGACGACTTCGCCTTTCAGGTTGTCGAGTACGTAGGCTCCGTAGCAGCGGTTTTCCGACAGCCCGAGTTTTTCCCCGGTTATCAGGTCGATTGCAATGTGATGTTCAAGAATCGTGATGTTGGGATGATTGCGGACGCTTTGCGTCAGCGTTTCCTGCACGGCGAATCCCGTTGCGTCTGCAACATGGATGACGCGCCGGGCGCTGTGGCCGCCTTCGCGCGTCAGATGGTAGCCAGCTTCGTCACGAGTGAACTTGACCCCCTGGTCAATGAGCCATTCGATGGCCCGTCGCCCGTTTTCGACAACAAAGCGCGTGGCATCGGGATCATTCAGGTGGGCGCCCGCGATGAAGGTGTCGCGGATATGGTCTTCAATCGAGTCCTTGTTGTCGAGGACGGCAGCAATTCCGCCTTGAGCCCGCGCTGAGGCACTGTCGTCCATGGTGCGCTTGCATATCAAGCCAACCTTGCAGGTTTCTGCAAGCCGGATGGCGGCTGATTGACCAGCCAGGCCACTGCCAATCACGAGAACGTCAAAACGAAGCGCCACGTCGGAGTCCTTGGGTACACAGAAGACACAGCGCGAAACTATAGCATGGGCAAGTGGAATTGCCCTGGCAAAGCAAAGGGTATCTTTCCCGTCGGTGACACAATTCCTTACAATTCCGGCTACGGTTGGTGCACTGGAGCAACAGGTCGGGAGCACACTGCGCGCTGTGGACTGGAACTGGTGGCGGCGTTCGATCATCGCAACTCGCGATCGGTGCGCTGCCGGGAAGTGTCAAGGGGAAATCATGAAGCTGGTGAGAAATGCATGCAGAAGCTCGATCGTCGGCGCGCTGGCGATGCTCCTGTTGCTCGCAGTGCCAGCGGCGCAGGCTGGTCCGTGGTTTGCCCAGTCGGCTCGGGACAACGGTTATCAGAACCAGCGAGGCGACCGCCAGGATGATGCGCGGCGCCAGTCGTTGCAACGCGATGAACGAGCACGGAATCAACGCCAGCAGAGGATGTCGCCAGAGGAGCGGCAGCAATTGCGTCGTGATGTGCGCGATGCCGGTCGCGAGGTCTATCGGCCCCGGCGCTGAGCAACTTCTTGGTGACGGAAACGAAAGAGCCAGACTGCGGTCTGGCTCTTTCGTTGTTGCGACGGGCCAGTGTCAGGCTTGCTTGCTGACCAGCGCGTCTTCTTCGGCGATGGCTTCCCTGCTGGCGCGGATGCGCAGGAAGAACACCACCGTGGCCACGAGGGTGAAGGCGATGCCGATGATCGTTGCCGTGTCCATCGGCAGGCCGAAGCCGATCTTGGCGTTGGCGATGAATGTGACGACGATGGCGGTCATCAGCACAGCCGGGATCGTGCATACCCAGTGGAATTTGTTGTGGCGTACGAGATAGGCTGCGGCGGCCCAGAGCATGACCATCGCCACGGTCTGGTTGGCCCAGCCGAAATAACGCCAGATGACGTCGAAATCGGATTTTGAGACGAGGTAGCCGACGACGAACAGCGGGACGGAGATCATCAGGCGCTTGGCGATGTCCTTCTGCGGCAGCTTGATGAACTCGGCGATGATCAGGCGTGCAGCACGGAACGCCGTGTCGCCCGAAGTGATCGGCAGGACGACGACGCCGAGTACGGCCAGGACACCGCCGAGGCCGCCGAGCAGCGAGGTGGAGACGTCATGGACGACCTTGGCCGGCCCGCCGGCAGCGAGGACGGCGTTCATCGCCGCGGGCGTCTCGTAGAAGCTCAGTCCCAGTGTGCACCAGATCAGCGCGATGATGCCTTCGCCGATCATCGCGCCGTAGAAGACGAAGCGGCCGTTTTTCTCGTTCTGGATGCAGCGGGCCATCAGCGGCGACTGTGTCGAGTGGAAGCCGGAAATGGCACCGCAGGCGATGGTGATGAAAATCAGCGGCCAGATCGGCAGTTCTTTCGGGTGCAGGTTGCTGAACAGACCTTCCGCGCCGCTCGCGGCTGCAAAGAAGGGCTTGCCGCTGACGATCAGGCCGATGATCAGGCCGAAGGACATGAACAGCAGTAGCCCGCCGAAGATCGGGTAAAGGCGGCCGATGATCTTGTCCACCGGCATGATCGTGGCGAGGATGTAGTAGCCGAAGATGATCGCGGTCCACAGGGCGACGTCCATGCCGCTCATCGAACCGAGCAGCTTGGCCGGGCCGAGGACGAAGACGATGCCGACAAGCAGGAGCAGCACGACGGCGAAAACGTTCATCAGCTGCTTCATCACGTTGCCGAGTTGCTTGCCGACGATGTTGGGTACCGACGCGCCGTTCTGGCGCACGCTGAGCATGCCGGAGAAATAATCGTGCACCGCGCCGGCAAAGACGCAGCCCACGACGATCCACAACATGGCGACCGGGCCGTAAAGGGCGCCCAGGATCGGGCCGAAGACAGGGCCGAGGCCGGCGATGTTCAGCAACTGGACGAGCCAGACCTTGGCGTTGGACATCGGTACGTAGTCGACACCGTCCTGTGAGGCGTAGGCCGGTGTTTTCAGAGCCTCTTTCGGGCCAAAGATGCGTTCGATGACGATGCCGTAGGTGAAGTACCCCGCGAGCAGCAGTCCTACGCAGAGAAAGAACCAGAGCATGAACAATCCCTCCTTTATTTATGGAGCCCAGACTCTACGTCGCGACGTCGGCAAGAGGGGGCTGTTCTGGCGAGCGGTCGTCGGTAGTGCCCGGCGGTCGTCGGAGGGTGGCGAGCGGCAGGGCGGGCGTCAGGCGATGAACAGCTGATCCTTGATTTCGCGCAGGTGCCGCCGGCTGACTGGAACGCGCAGTCCGTTGCGCATCACGATTTCGCCGCCGCCGTTGTCATGCAGTTCGATTTCGGCGATGCGTGAGGGGTTGACCAGGTACTGGCGGTGGCAGCGCAGCAGGGGCGTGCGTTCCTGCAGCAACTTGAGGGTCAGATCGGTGTTGCCATGGCGGTCCGCTGCCACGACGCGGGTGCCGCAAAGGTCGGTGTGGACGTAGTCGACTTCGTCGAGCGGAATCAGCAGGATGCGGTTGCGCGCGAGGCAGGGGATTTGACGGATGACGGTATCGCTGGCAGGGGGGCGGCAGGCTTGGGGCTTTCCCTCGCGCAGCCAGTCCAGCGTGCGGGCCAGCCGTTGCGGATCGATTGGTTTGAGCAGATAGTCAGTGGCGTGTTCCTCGAAGGCCTTGAGCGCATGTTCGTCATAGGCGGTGACGAAAACGATGCGCGGCATGGCCGCCGGATCAATCATGCCGACCATTTCCAGCCCGCTGATCCGGGGCATCTGGATGTCGAGGAAGACAACGTCGGGGCGGAGGCGGTGAATCGAGGCCAGACCCTCGATGGCATTGGCGCACTCGCCGAGGATGTCGATGTCCGTTGCCGATTCGAGCAGTGCCTTCAGTTCGTCGCGTGATGGCGCTTCGTCGTCGATGATGAGGGCCGTCAGCACGGGATGCCCTCCAGTTGTTCCTCGATCGGCAGGCGGATGTCCACGCGCGTCGAGCTTTCCCGATCACAGGCGACCGAGATGCCGTAGGCGTCGCCGTAGCGGATCTTGATCCGCCGGTCGACGAGAGTCATGCCCATGCCGTCGTTCTTCGGTCGTGGCTGGTAGAGGCCGGCGCTATCCTCGACTGTGATCGTCAACAAGTCGTTGCGGCGCTCGGCACGGATGGCAATGCGTCCGGGTTCTATCATCTGGGAAATGCCGTACTTCACCGCGTTCTCGACGATCGGCTGCAGGGTGAATGCGGGGAGCCGCATCAGCATCAGGTCATCGGGGATGGCGATGTCGACGTCGAGCCGTCCGGCGAAGCGTGCCAGTTCGATGCGCAGGTAGGCATCGACGTGCTCGATCTCGTCCTTGAGCGTGGCTTCGGTCCCCGAACGTTTGAGGCTTTTGCGGAAGAAGGTCGACAGATCCTGGACGATCTGGCGCGCCGCTTCCGGTTCCCGGCGTATTACTGCGGCCAGCGTGTTCAGCGCGTTGAACAGGAAGTGCGGGTTGATCTGCGCCTGCAGCAGCTTGATCTCGGTTTGCGCCAGCAGCCGTTTCTGCTCCTCGATCTTGCCGGCCAGCACCTGGTTCGAGAGCAGGCGCGCAAGCCCTTCTCCGAGGGTGCGGTTGAGCGACGAGAAAAACTTGTTCTTCGGCTCGTAGAGCTTGATCGTGCCGAATACCTGGTTGTCTTCGCCGCGCAGCGGAATGACCAGGGACGATCCGAGCTTGCAGTCCTTCGAGACGACGCAGCGGTAAGTGACGTCGACACCGTCGGCATAGACAACCTCGTTGCTGGCGATGGCCTTGAAAGTGTGCGGCGACGAGATCGGCGTGCCGGGAAGGTGGTGGTCCGAGCCTATGCCGACGAATCCCAGCAGGTTCTCGCGATCGGTGATGGCGACGGCGCCGACGCCGGTTTCCTCGCGGATGATGTGCGCCAGTTGCGTGCAGTTCTTCTCGTCGAATCCCTGCATGAGTACCCCGACGGCGCGTTCGGCGATGCGCAGCGCCTTGGCCGAGAAAGCGATCGAAAACTTCTCCAGTGTCTCGCGGCGATCGAGGATCAGGCGCATGAACAGCGCGGCGCCAAAGGCATTGGTGAGGATCATCGGCAATGCGATGTGGGCGACGAGGCGGGTGGCCTGATCAAACGGCCGGGCCATTGCCAGGATGACCAGCATCTGGCCGATTTCGGCGAAAAGCGTGGTGCCGAAGGCAATGATTGGATGCAGTAGACGGTCGGCGCGGTGGCGTCGCAGCAAATAGAGATGCAGCAGGCCGCCGATCAGCCCCTCCAGCGTTGTGGACACTGCGCAGGCCGGGGCGGTGAATCCTCCCATCGAATAGCGGTGGATGCCGCCGGTGAGGCCGACAAGCAATCCGACTTCGGGTCCGCCGAGAAGTCCACCGAGCACGGCGCCAATGGCGCGGGTGTTGGCGATCGCCCCCTCGATCTGAAAGCCGAGGTAGGTCCCCATGATGCAGAAACCGGAAAACACCAGGTAGCACACCAGTTTGTCCGGCAGACGAACAGTAACCTGCATCAGCGGCGCGAACAGCGGTGTCTTGCTCAGGAGGTAGGCGACGACGAGGTAGACGCACATCTGCTGCATCAGGCTGCCGATCAGCGCGATGTGGTTGATCTGCTGGAGTTCGAGCATGAGTGTCGTCCGGCGGTGGGGTGAGTGATTTTACGACCCTGCTGGAAAAACGGAAGCCACCTGACGTGGCTTTATTAACCGCACGACGACGAAACTGGTGGAAACCCGTAGTGCAGAAATCCGTAGTACTTGCCCTAGTTGACTTCGGGTAGTATTCGTCAGCATTTTTGGGGGGACGGAGTCAGTTCGCTATCGGCGATCTGGTTTCAAGAAAACTGAGTGAGGAAATAATGAAACTATCTACGCGCCTTGGACTGATCGTCGGTTGTGCTGCACTGGGGGCATTGATTCTGGTATTGGTCGCCCTACAGACGATCCGCTCTTCGATGCTCGCCGATCGCGAGGAGCAGATTCGTTCGATGGTCAATCTCACGGCGAAACAGGTCGAGGTTTTCGTGGCCCTGGAGAAATCCGGCATCCTGAGCCGTGAAGAAGCACAAACGCAAGCAAAGTTGGCGGTTTCCGGATTGCGCGACGGCGATGATTACGTGTTCGTGCGCGACACCAGCGGCATGATGCTGGTGCATCCGGACAAGCGTCTCGAAGGGAAGGTCAGCATGGGGGCGAAGGTTCCGGATGGCCGGACCTTGATGGAAGTCTATGTCGATTCGTTGAAGAATTCCGACCGCTCGCTGGTGGAAATAAGGACTAAGCGCCCAGGGGGGGCGGTCGAAGTGCCCAAGATCAACGGGCTGGCGAAAGTTCCTGCATGGAACTGGATCATCGGTTATGGCTTGTTCGTCGACGACATCGACGATGCCTACAAAGGTTACGCTCTTCGCTTTGGTTTGATCGGGTTGGCCGTCTTCGCCGTTGTCATTGCCCTGGCCTTCGTCATGGCGCGGAAAATCTACGCAGCGCTTGGCGGCGAACCGGAAGAGGCAGCGCGACTTGCGAGTGCGATCGCCGCCGGCGATCTGACGCAGCGCATTGAAAAAACCGGTGCCCCCGGCAGCCTGATGCAGTCGATCCAGCAGATGCAAACAAATCTGCATGGCATCATCGGCCACATTCAGGAGAGCGCCAGCAAGGTTGGTGAAGCGTCTACCGGGCTTTCCGGGCAGATGGAGCATATCAACCAGGCGGCCAAGCACGCGGCCGACGCCGTGTCGTCAACCGCTGCGGCAGTCGAGGAACTGGCGGTCAGTGTTGACCACATTTCGCAAAGCTCGCGCGACACCGAGACCAACGCCGGTAACGCCAGCCAGCTGGCGAATGAAGGGCAGGGACTGGTGCTGCAAGCCAGCGACGAGATCCAGCGCGCGGCGGCGCAGGTCGACGAGGCGACGACGTTGATCGGTGGCCTGGCCGACCGTTCCCGCGAAATCGGCGGCATTGTCGGCGTCATCAAGGAAATTGCCGACCAGACCAACCTGCTGGCGCTCAACGCGGCCATCGAGGCGGCGCGGGCCGGCGAGCAGGGGCGCGGCTTTGCGGTGGTTGCCGACGAGGTGCGCAAGCTCGCCGAACGCACTGGCCAGGCGACCGACCAGATTACCGGGATGATCCAGGCAATCAATCAGGACACCGCGCTTGTGGTGGAAGGCATGAATGCGGTGGGGCCGCAAGTCACCCGCGGTGTGGACATGGCCCGTCAGGCAGGCGAGGCGCTCGGGCAGATCAGCGAGGCGACGACAGTTGCACTCAACAACGTAAGCGATGTTGCCGCAGCGACCAGCGAACAGAGCCAGGCCAGCGGCAGCGTCGCCCGCAACGTCGAGCAGATATCGAGCATGCTCGAAGAATCCGCCCAGTCGGTGCATGCCGCCAATGAGAACGTCCTGATCCTTGAACAACTGGCCGACGATCTGCGTCAATCGGTGTCGCGCTTCAGGATCTAAAGCAGAGCCATGGCTTATCAGCGGATGATCGAGATTCGCACCCGCGGCCGGTCTACGCATGACATCACCGAGGCGGTGAGAGCGGTACTCGAGACATCGGGAATCGAAACCGGGATCGCCCAAATCTTCGTGCAGCACACGAGTTGTTCTTTGATGCTTACCGAGAACGCCGACGCCGCCGTGCGCCACGATCTCGAAACGCTGGCGCGGCGGTGGGCGCCGGATGGTGATGCCGCCTACCGCCACGATTACGAGGGCGACGACGACATGGCGGCGCATGCTCGCAGCGTACTCACCGGCAGTTCGGTATCAGTCCCTGTCGGCAACGGCCGCCTGCTTCTCGGGACGTGGCAAGGCATCTTTCTCTGGGAACACCGTGCGCAGGCGCACACGCGATGCTGCGTGGTCACCGTGATCGGTTGATGCTGCTGAGACTGCTATCCCGGACGGTTCTCTTCAGCGGCGCGGTTGAACTGATTGAAGGAGGTTTCGGTGGAGGCTGCTGCGACGCTCCTTGTCGCATGTGATCAGTTGATCGACGGCGCCATGAGGCAGACTGCGGTAGTGCCTGCGATCATTTTTCACGGGATTCAGTCTCCATCCTGAGAGCATCATCCAGTCCCACAATTCTTCATTAAGGGGCTGCGTGACGATTGCCTTGATGTCGTTCCTGACGATGACCGCGCCTTCTGTGGGCGGGGCGCTAAGCGGGAGTGCTCTTCTTTTCTTTCGAATGCCGAGCAGCGTTCTGACGAGGTCTTTCATTTTCGGCTCCTTCTCTGTTTGTGAACAGGTGTCGCGAAAGGCAACCGGCGAGAATACCATTAGGCTAAACAAATGCCAATGTCAAAACTTGTTAAGGCGGTTTTCCTCTGGTTTTATGGCAAGGATGGAAGCTCTTGCAGCAGTTTCTGGAAATCAGGTGACTCGCGCAGCAATCGGGCGCCGACTTCGCGAAGGCGGTCGACGGCGTCCGGCGGGAGATTGAAGCTGGTTGGCAGGGCATTGAAGTAGGCGCGTTCCTCTTCGCTGCTCAGATCGTCGAAACTCACCTCGATCAGCATCGCCTGGACATCGCCGCCGTCTGGGATGCCGGCGGCTAGCTGTCGTTCTGCCAGTTCCTTCGCTGCGTCGTTTAGTGCGCTGCGCGCGTACGCCAGGGTTTCCACGTTGAAGCGGTCGGTGGTGTTGCTCACGGCGAAGGCGATTGCACTCAGCGTCGGAACCTCAGCGAACTGGTCGAGTTGCGGATAGTCGTGCCTGACCTGCGCATTGACCGCGATGCGCACGATCCGTCGTACAGACCTGCGCTGGTAGTTGTCGGCCAGTTCACTGGGGCCTGTCAGCGCCAGCCGGTCGAGGACGGCGCGTAGGCCGAGGTTGTCGGACAGCCCGCCGTCAAGCAGGTGGATGTACTTGCGCTTGCTGGAATTGAGATAACTGTGCAAATCGGCGGCGACGGTATAGCGGCGGACCGATTCGTGGCGTTCGCGCAAAGCGCGCGTCATCCATCGAGGCTGTCGGTAGCTGCAGCGTCCCGCGTAATTCGACAGCGTGATAGGGCTGAAAACGACTGGAACCGCGCTGGACGCGGCGACGGCGCGGGAGACTTTGTAGCCGCTGAGGTCCGAACAGAGCAGGTCGAACTGGTCCTGGCTGAATTCAAAACGGCTGGTGCGCGCCATGTCGGTGGCGTTGATCAGCACGAACGGGCGTTTCTCGCGACGGACCGCTTGTTCGAGGTCGCCGAATGTCTTTCCTTCGAATAACACCTCGTCGAGGTACTCCGCAACGACGTCCGAACGCCCGTAGTAAGGCGACGACATGCTGAACAGGTTGGTAGGGGCAAAGAAGGTTGAGGCAATTTCGTGCTGCATGTTGCGTTTGAGGAATTTTTCTTCAAAATCGGCGAACAGGCGGTCGCCGAACAGCCCGTAATACGCAGCGGTGAAACTGCCGCCAGAGACGGCAGAGATGCTCTCGACCAGATCAAGTACGCGGTGTTCCTTGGCATTGATCATGACGCGGGTGCGCGCCAACTCCTCCAGCACGCCGTACGCCAGCGCCGCCGCGCGCGTGCCGCCGCCGGAAAAGCTCAGGCCGAAGAGCAGACTTTCGGGCACTCCGCTTCGATGGTGCAGACCGACACGGTAGCCGTCTTCGGGAATATCGACGTGAACGGGGCCGTTGTGCGGGGCCATCGTCGAAGCGCAGCCACCGAGGAACAGCAAGGCGATTACGGTCAGGCACAGGCCGAAAACGTTCCGGGAGAGATAACACCGCATTGTGTGTTGAGTAGGCATGGCTGTGATAGTGGGGGGAACCAATTGAGCCTGAAACACCACGGAGCGGAAAAGCAAAAAGGCCAACTCGTAACAAGTTGGCCTGAATGCCTGAATCTATTGGTCGGGGCGGCGGGATTCGAACTCGCGACCCCTTGCACCCCATGCAAGTGCGCTACCAGGCTGCGCTACGCCCCGACAAGCCAAAGATTATATCCTATTTCGGAAAGGTACGTCTAATTTCGGAGAATTTCGACGATATTTCGCAACTCCTCGCCGATAGACTGAAGGGAAATCCTTTTGTCTTGTTTGCTCTCTTCCAGAGGATTTTCCAAACGGTTTCGGGCACCACTGATGGTGAAACCCTGATTGTACAAGAGCTCCCGAATGCGTCTTACCAAGAGTACTTCGTGGTGTTGGTAATAGCGCCTGTTTCCCCTTCGCTTTACGGGCTTGAGTTGGGCGAATTCTTGTTCCCAGTATCTGAGAACGTGCGGCTTGACCCCGCAGAGTTCGCTGACTTCTCCAATAGTGAAATAGCGCTTGGCCGGAATAGGAGGCAAAGGCTCTTTTGGAGGGTCTTTAGGCTTGTGTTCCATTATAGGAAAGCTCCACTTCGCCCTTTAGTTTCTGGCTGGCATGGAAGGTTACGACGCGCCGTGCCGTGATGGGGATTTCTTCTCCCGTTTTTGGGTTGCGTCCAGGTCGTTGGGGTTTGTCGCGCAACTGGAAGTTACCGAACCCTGATAGCTTTACACCATCGCCACGCTCCAGCGCGTTACGGATTTCCTCAAAGAAGGCTTCCACCATATCTTTGGCTTCACGCTTGTTCAGTCCGACTTTTTCAAACAACAAATCGGCAAGTTCTGCTTTAGTGAGCGTCATGTCAATTCCAGTTAGACGCGAAGCTGAGCCGCGAAGGACTGGTTCAGGTAGGTGATGAGTTGTTGAGTTGCCGCGTCGACTTCCGCGTCTTGCAAAGTCCTTTGAGTATCTTGCATAACTATACGAAAAGCAAGACTTTTTTTCCCTTGGTCGATACCCTTCCCAGTGTAGATATCGAACAATTTGACCTCTTTCACGATAGCCGGGCAATTTGCTGCGATGCCATCGAGCAGGCTTTGGAGCTCCAGTTTCTGGTCAACGACGATTGCCAGATCGCGGTAGGCAGAAGGTTGTTTGGATACCTCTGCGTATTTGGGAATTTGGGCGTACGTGAGGGCTTCAAGGTCAAGTTCGAAAACCACTGGGGCGATAGGCAAGTCGTATTTTTGTGCCCATTGCGGATGAAGTTCACCAAGGATGCCGATTGCAGTTCCATTGACCACGATTCGCGCACTCCGTCCCGGGTGGAGCGCCGGGTGGGAGAATTTTTCATAACGGGCGGTGACGGGAGCCAGAAGTTGTTCGATATCTCCCTTGAGATCGTAGAAGTCTATTGCTCTGTCGGGTGTTCCCCATTGTTCTGGGCAAGCGCTGCCATAGGCGATGCCGGCGAGTTTCCACGGTTGCCGGAATCCCTTGACCGGTCCCCCTTGCGAGTCACGGATGAAGCAACGCCCCGTCTCGAACAGGCGAACGCGGTTCTGCTTTCGTTTGAGATTGGTCAAAACATTGGAGACCAAGCCGCCAATCAGTGTCGAGCGCATGACCCCCATCTGGCTGGCAATCGGGTTGGCCAGCCGTATGGGGGCATCGTTGGATGCGAAATCCTTTTCCCAGGAGTCGTCGACGAAGGCGAAGTTAACAACCTCTTGAAAGCCGCGATTGGCAAGGATCTGACGCACCCGCGATACCGGGCGGGCATTTTCCGTTTGCGGCAGCATCGCCAGGCGGGCCTGCGGGGCAGGGCTGGGGATCGAGTCGTAACCGTGCAGGCGCGCGATCTCCTCGATCAGATCTTCTTCGATCTCGATGTCGAAACGGTAGCTCGGCGGCGTGACGATGAAGTCGTTTTCTTCACGAACAAAGGAGAATCCAAGACGCGAGAATATGTCAGCCACTTCTTCCGGTGCGAATGCGACGCCAAGTACCTTGACGGCGCGGGCGAGGCGCAGTCGGACCGGTGTGCGCGATGGCAACGTCGCTTGCGCCTCGCAAAGCGGCCCGGCCAGTCCGCCGCAGATCTGCAGGATCAGTTGGGTTGCCCGCTCGAGGGCCTGCCGTGTTCCTCCGAAATCCACGCCGCGTTCGAACCGATGCGATGCATCTGATCCGAAGCCGTAGCGACGGGCGCGACCGGCAATGGCTTTGGGTGCGAAGAAGGCTGATTCGAGGAACATTTCCGTCGTTTCGAGCGAGATTCCGCTCTCGTCGCCGCCCATGATGCCGGCCACGGCAACCGGACGCTGGTCGTCAGCGATCAGCAGGACATCGTCCTGCAACTCGAGCGACTGCTCGTTGAGGAGTTGAATCCGTTCGCCTTTTTTGGCGAGACGAGCGTGAATCGCGCCATTGAGTTTTGCGTTGTCGAACGCGTGAAGCGGTTGCCCGAGTTCAAGCATCACGTAGTTGGTAATGTCCACGAGTGCCGAAATCGAACGAAGACCGCTGCGTTCGAGTCTGCGCCTCATCCACTCCGGAGTCGCCGCTTTCGCGTCGACGTCCGAAATTACGCGCCCGCAATATAGGGGGCAGGCGTCAGGGGCGTCGAGAATGATGGTGCGCTGAGCAGCGGTCGTTGCCGGGATTGTGTCGATCTGCGGATAGTTCGCCGGGGTGTTGGTCAGCGCCGAGACTTCGCGCGCAATGCCGGTCAGGGAGAGACAGTCTGCGCGGTTCGGCGTGAGCTTTAGGGTCAACAGCCGATCGTCGAGGTCGAGGTAATGGCGAATGCTTTCGCCGACCGGGGCATCGGAGGGCAGAACGAGCAGGCCGGATGCGTCGTCGGAAATGCCCAACTCCTTCGCGGAACAGAGCATGCCTGACGATTCGATGCCGCGAACCTTGGCGATCCTGATCTTGAAATCGCCTGGCAAAGCGGCCCCGGGAAGGGCGCAGGGTACTTTCAGACCCGGTGCGACATTTGGCGCGCCGCAAACGATCTGTCGGATTTCGCTGTCGCCGATGTTTACACGGCACACATTGAGCCGGTCAGCATCGGGGTGTTTGGTAACGTCAAGTACTTCGGCGACGATGACACCGTCGAAGGCCGGGGCTACGGTATCTTCCTCTTCGACTTCGAGTCCTGCCATGGTCAGCAGGTGCGAGAAATCCTTGCCCGATACGGCGGGGTTGACGAAAGTGCGCAGCCAGGATTCAGAGAATTTCATGGATGATCCGTTTCAGCAAAACCGTTAGACGAACTGGCGCAGGAAGCGCAGGTCGCCGTCGAAGAACAGACGCAGGTCATTGACCCCGTAGCGCAGCATGGTCAGGCGGTCGGGCCCCATGCCGAAGGCGAAGCCGATGTATTTCTCGGGGTCGATGCCGACGTGGCGCAGGACGTTCGGATGAACCATTCCGCAACCGGCGATTTCGAGCCAGCGGCCCTTCAGCGCGCCGCTCATGAAAGCGACGTCGATCTCGGCGGAGGGTTCGGTGAAGGGGAAGAACGAGGGGCGGAAGCGTACCTGCAGGTCGTCGCTTTCGAAGAAGCGGCGCAGAAAGTCAGCGACTACGCCTTTCAAGTCGGCAAAACTCACGTTTTCGCCGATCCACAGGCCTTCGACCTGATGGAACATCGGCGAATGCGTTGCGTCGGAGTCGACGCGATATACGCGGCCCGGCGCGATGACGCGGATTTCGGGCATCGTTTCGAGATGTGCGTATTTTGCGACATGCGCCTGCATGTAGCGAACCTGGATCGGACTCGTGTGTGTGCGCAGCAGGATGTCCTCAGCGACCTTGCCGTTCTCGTCGAGAAGATAGAAGGTGTCGTGCATCGAACGCGCGGGGTGATCCTCCGGAGTATTCAATGCGGTGAAATTCTGGAAGTCGGCTTCGATCTCCGGGCCGTCGGCGACTTCGAAGCCGATTGAATGAAAGAGTGCCTCGATGCGTTCGAGGGTGCGCGTCACCGGATGCAATCCGCCGCGCGTTTCGCCGCGTCCCGGAAGGGTGATATCGAGCGCTTCGCCGGCAAGGCGCGCTTCGAGCGCCTGTTTGCGGATGGCCTCGCGGCGGGCGGTCAGCGCCGCCTCGATGGATTCCTTGGCGCGGTTTATTGCGGCGCCGGTCGATTTCTTTTCCTCGGGGGAGAGCTTGGCCATTCCCTTGAGCAATTCGGTAATCTGGCCGCTCTTGCCGAGGTACCGAGCCTTGATTTGCTCGAGAGTGTCTGGATCATCCGTTGCTGCGAATGCGGCAGCGGCATCTTGCGCGATTTGATCAAGGTTCAGCATGGGATTTTCTACTTCTATGAGAAAAAAAAGGAGGCACGAGCCTCCTTTTTTCTGTGCTCGTACGGTTATACGCCGAGTTGCGCCTTGGCCTGCGAGGCCAGCGCCGCGAATGCCGGCTTGTCGAATACTGCCAGATCGGCCAGAACCTTGCGGTCGACTTCGATCTGAGCCTTCTTCAGGCCGTTCATGAAGGTGCTGTACTTCAGGCCGAGCTCGCGGGCCGCCGCGTTGATACGGGCAATCCACAGGGCGCGGAACTGGCGCTTCCTCTGACGGCGGTCACGATAAGCGTACTGACCGGCCTTCATCACCGCCTGTTTGGCGATGCGATATACGTTCTTGCGGCGGCCGCGGAAGCCCTTGGCCTGGACAAGTACTTTCTTGTGGCGCGCGCGCGCCGTTACACCACGTTTTACTCGGGGCATTTATGGTCTCCTTATGCGTAAGGCATCATGGCGTGAACCATGGCCTTGTCGGAGTCATGCACTCCGGTCATGCCGCGCAACTGACGCTTGGCCTTGGTTGTTTTCTTGGTCAGGATGTGGCGCTTGAACGCCTGGCCGCGCTTGACGCGGCCGCTTGCACTGACCTTGAAGCGCTTTTTGGCGCCGCTTTTGGTCTTCATCTTGGGCATTGAATGCTCCTGTTTATAGACATGGGATCAGGTGTTTCCCGATGGGAATACTTGTTAACCCGAAGCCACTTATGGGTACTGCAACTACAAAACCTACTTCTTTTTCGTTGGTGCCAGAATCATCACCATCTGGCGCCCTTCCATCTTGGGCATCTGCTCGACCGTCGCAATATCCTGCAAGTCGCTCTTGATCCGCTCGATCTGGCGCATGCCGATTTCCTGGTGGGCCATTTCCCGGCCACGGAAGCGGAGAGTGACCTTCACCTTGTCCTCTTCTTGCAGGAAGCGCGTCATGTTGCGCAGTTTGATCTGGTAGTCGTTTTCATCCGTGCCGGGACGCAGCTTGACTTCCTTGACCTGGATCTGCTTCTGCTTCAGCTTCTGCTCGTGCTGGCGCTTCTGCTCCTGGTACTTGAACTTGCCGTAGTCCATGATCCGGCAAACCGGCGGTTGCGCCATCGGGGCGATTTCGACCAGATCCACACCGGCCTCTTCGGCCAGATAAAGCGCCTGTCTGGCGCTCATGATCCCCAAGGCCTCTCCGTCGGCGCCGATCAGGCGGATTTCCGGGGAGTTGATCTCCTCATTGACGCGATGCGACTTTTGCAGTGCGATGGTTGCGCTCCTTGTTCTGACAAAAATTAAGCCGTGCCACTTCGCGCAACGACTTCCTGCTGAAGTCGTTCGATCAGGGCCTCTATGGTCATCTGTCCGAGATCCTGACCGCCGCGTGTACGCACGGCAACCAAACCCGCTGCCATTTCCTTGTCGCCGACGACGATCAGGTAAGGCAGCTTGTTCAAGCTATGTTCGCGTATTTTATAGGTTATTTTCTCGTTCCGCAAATCACTCTCGGCGCGGAAGCCGGCTGTCCGTAGCGCATCTGCAACATGTCTGGCGTAATCGGTCTGTTTCTCGGAGATGTTGAGAATGGTCGCC
Organism: Gammaproteobacteria bacterium; assembly: GCA_029289235.1. Lineage (GTDB taxonomy): Bacteria > Pseudomonadota > Gammaproteobacteria > Burkholderiales > Rhodocyclaceae > Propionivibrio. The sequence continues at coordinate 435,692 of JARFTZ010000046.1, read as the reverse complement.
TGGACTGGGGCCAGCCAGAGCGGCAATGCGCCGGCGTAGTTTTCGATCAGGATGCCGATGAAGCGTTCAAGCGAGCCAAGGATGGCCCGGTGCAACATGACGGGTGTGTGGCGGGCGTTGTCTTCACCGACGTACTCTGCGTCCAGGCGTTGCGGCATGGAAAAATCGACCTGGATCGTGCCGCATTGCCAGGAACGGCCGATGGCATCCTTGATGTGGAATTCGATCTTCGGGCCGTAGAAGGCGCCTTCGCCGGGCAGTTCGTCCCATTCGAGTCCCGATGCCCGAAGTCCTTCGCGCAAGGCGAGTTCGGCCTTGTCCCAGACGTCGTCGCTGCCGACGCGTTTTTCCGGCCGTAGCGCGAGCTTGACGGCGATTTCATGGAAACCGAAGTCTGCATAAACCTTGCGGACAAGCGCGTTGAACGCCGTGACTTCGGACTGGATCTGATCTTCGGTGCAGAAGATATGGCCGTCATCCTGTGTGAATCCGCGCACGCGCATGATGCCGTGCAATGCTCCGGAGGGTTCGTTGCGGTGGCAGGATCCGAATTCGCCATAACGCAAGGGCAGGTCGCGGTAGCTGCGCAGGCCGGTGTTGAACACCTGGATGTGGCCCGGGCAGTTCATCGGCTTGATCGCGTAGTCGCGCTTCTCCGACTCGGTTGTGAACATGTTGTCCTTGTAGTTCGCCCAGTGGCCGGATTTTTCCCAGAGCGTGCGGTCGAGAATCTGCGGGCACTTGACTTCCATGTAGCCGTTGTCCTGATAGACGCGGCGCATGTATTGCTCGACCTGTTGCCAGACGGCCCAGCCCTTGGGATGCCAGAAAATCATTCCGGGCGCCTCGTCCTGCAGGTGGAAGAGGTCGAGCTGCCGGCCGAGGCGGCGGTGGTCGCGCTTCTCGGCTTCTTCAAGCATCGTCAGGTAGGCGTCCTGTTCTTCTTTTTTTGCCCACGCCGTGCCGTAGATCCGCTGCAGCTGCTCGTTGTTGTGATCGCCGCGCCAGTAGGCGCCGGCGACTTTCATCAGCTTGAATACCTTGAGTTTGCCGGTCGAAGGGACGTGCGGCCCGCGGCACAGGTCGATAAAGTCTCCTTCGCGATAGAGCGAGACTTGCTGCCCTTCGGGAATTGCCGCAATCAGTTCGGCCTTGTAATGCTCGCCGATCGACTTGAAGAACGCTGTCGCTTCATCACGGTCCCATACTTCGCGGCTAACCGGGATGTCCCTTTTTGCGAGTTCGGCCATGCGTTTTTCGATGGCGGCCAGGTCTTCCGGAGTGAACGGGCGTTTGAAGGAAAAGTCGTAGTAAAAGCCGTTTTCGACGACCGGGCCAATGGTTACCTGAGCCTCCGGAAACAGTTCCTTGACTGCGTAGGCCAGCAGGTGGGCGGTCGAGTGGCGGATGATCTCGACGCCTTCGGGGTCCTTGTCGGTGATGATCCCGAGCGTCGCGTCGGAGTCGATCAGGTGGCTGGTGTCGACGAGCTTGCCGTCCAGTTTTCCAGCCAGGGCGGCTTTGGCCAGGCCGGAGCCGATGTTTTGTGCAACTTCGGCAACGGTGACGGGGTGAGCGAATTCCCGTTGTGAACCGTCGGGCAGTGTAATGACCGGCATGATGTGATCCCAGAAATGAAAAAGCCAGAGAAATTGCTCTGGCTTTCAAAATTTACTTGGCGCGGCTGGTTAAACCAGAAGAACGCTATCCGCCGGGAATCGATGGATGCCAGCGGGGCCAGACGGCGGATTTTAGCGTACGGGGTTGTTTTTTGGAAGCGAAGCCAGAGTTTCCTGTTGCTGCGGCGGCTTGTGCCGGGGGAAATAAAAAACGCAGTAGGCGAAGTGATCGCTTACTGCGTTTTTGTGTTGGTAGGCGCGATTGGACTCGAACCAACGACCCCCACCATGTCAAGGTGGTGCTCTAACCAGCTGAGCTACGCGCCTTCTGTGTCGCCGTGTTTCCTGCGACATCGAAGAAGGCCCGCATTATACGGTGGTTCCTGGCCAAGTCAACGTTTTGGTGAGAAAAAATGAAATAAATTGTTCGGATCGGAAGGGGTGCAGGGGTTCATGCGGAACGCGTACTGTTCCTCTGAAGATGGAGCCATGCTGGTGCATATGCACCAATCCGGGATATGACACTGCTGGAGGCGTTACGCAATACGGCTTCCAGCGCATAGGGCGCAATGGCGCCGAGGGTGACCAGCGCGAGAAGTTCTTCGGGGTTCATAGTTGCCTCCAATTCGTTGTGACAATGAACTGGAAGCAATTTAAGTGCCTGCAGTGTTCGTGGCTGAATGGCGGGCGATGAAGATGGCGAGATCCTCCCGCGGCAACGGGCGGCTGAAGAGATAGCCTTGCAGGACGTCACAGCTGTGTGAAGTGAGAAACTCCGCTTGCTCGTCGGTTTCGACGCCTTCGGCAACGAGGCTGATGCCGAGCGCCTTGGCCATCTGAATGACCGCCGAGACGATGGTTGCATCGTTGGCGTCGGCGGGAAGCCGTTTGATGAAAGACTGGTCAATTTTCAGCGTGCTTATCTGAAAACGCTTGAGATAGCCGAGCGATGAATAGCCGGTACCGAAGTCGTCGATCGCCAGAGAGAAGCCGGACCGATGGAACGCGTCCAGCACGTCGGCACCGCGTTCTGCCATCAGCGCGTTTTCTGTAATCTCGAACTGAAAGCGACTGATCTGTTCCCCGAACTGCCGGATGGTCCGGCAGGCATTTTCCACGATGGCGTTGCCGCGGGTGAGTTCGCGCGGCGAGACGTTGATGGCCACCTTTTCGACGTTGACTCCTTGCTGCTTCAGCCAGATCAGGTCGCTGCATACCTGGCGGATGAGCCAGGCACCCAGGTCGACGATCAGACCGGTCTTTTCGGCGACGGGGATGAACTCCGCGGGAGAAAGCGGTTTTCCATCTGGACGCGTCCAGCGTGCCAGTGCCTCGACGCCGACGATTCGCCGGGTCTGTGCGCAGATTTGCGGCTGATAGGCGACATACAGTTCTCCGGCATCTTCTTTGAGCGCCTGGCGCAAGGCCGCTTCGACATGCAGAGTGGCGCGGATCTTCCGGTTGATGTCCTCGGAAAAGAACTGGGCGCGGTTCTTGCCCTGCGCCTTGGCTTCGTACATGGCCATGTCAGACCAGCGAATCAGGGTTTCCGGATCGTCGCTGTCGCCAGGCATCATCGTCATGCCGATGCTCAGGCCGACATGGCTGGGGATCGGCTCGGTCGGGAAGGGGGCTTCGATGGCCGCGATCATTTTTTCCGCCAGTGCGTCGACATTTTCCGGTTCGCCGACCATGAACAGGATGGCTGCGAACTCGTCGCCGCCGACACGGGCGAGAATGTCGTCGGCGCGGACGACGCTTTTCAGGCGGCCGGCGATCATTTCGAGCACCTTGTCGCCCATCGGGTGTCCGCACAGGTCGTTCACCTTTTTGAAATCGTCTACGTCGATCATCAGCAGGGCAGCGTTTTGTCCCTCGCGCTTGACGCGGGTGATGGCCTTCTTCAGTTCGTATTCGAAGAAACGCCGGTTGGGGAGGCCGGTAACCCGGTCGTACAGCGCCATCTGCTCAAGCTGGCCTTCGGTCAATGCCATTTTCTTGCGCAGGGAAGCGGTAAAACGCTGCGCCAGGAGCAGTGCGATCAGTCCGATCACGATGAGCCCGCCGGCATAGGCCAGAAGGTTCAGATACAACGGTTTTTGCGAGGCGAGCAGGAGCAGCGAGCCAACACGCGTGCCGCCCTGGGTAATCTCTTCGCGCACGAAATGGGTGATGAAGTCGTTTTTTTCGTCCGAGACGTCGGAACTGTCCGGATCGATGGCATCGGGAAACTGCGCCTGCGGGTCATCGATTACGGCGAACAAGCTGCCGTCAGCCTGATAGATCGCCGCGCCGAGGATGCGTGGTGTCTTGCGGATCGCGCCGAGGTTTTCGTAAGCCGCCTTGTGGTCGCCGAAAGCCAGCGCGGCGGCACTGTTGGTGGCGATGATCGCGGCCTTGCTGCGCACTTCCTGATCCAGTTGCCGGACCCCGGACAGGTACTGATAAGTCATCAGCAGGAGAAATGTGATCAGCGCTGCGACTGCCGTCGTGATCAGGCTGAGACGCTTTGTGTCGCGCGTATGCGCCAAGACTTCCATGCTATTCGATGACCTTTCTGGCCAGACGAAGCGCTTTCGAACTGATCTGCAGCCCGGCCTTCTGCGCGCTGCGCAGATTGACATCGAAGACCACGTGGCCGCCGCTCAGTTCCAGGTTCAGCATGCTTCCCTCGGGGAAAAGCGCCGGGGTGTCCCCGGCGACGAGAACGGGGGCGTTGCGCACCGCGCTCTGGATTTGCTGCAAGCGCTCGTGTTCGTCTGGTGCAAGATAGGCGACGTGACAGCCGGCGAGTGCGTCGAGCGCGACCTTCCGGACGTTTATTGTCCGGTTGCGCATGGTTTTCCCCTGGGCTTTGCCAAGCGCGCCGGCAACCGGACTGTCCGTAATGAAACAGATTACGAGCTGATTGCCGGGGAGTCCGCCTTGTGCCGGCCAGTCGACGAACATCGCCATGTTGATGATGATGGCCGCCTTGAGGTCGGGCTCCGAGGCCCTCATCTGGGCCTGGGTATCGTCGTTCAGCGCGAGAAGCCCTAAAGCGGCGAGCGCGGTGACGATCAGTTGCCGGGTGCGCATGATAAAGTCATGTCTCAAAACGGCAGCGTCCACCGCATCATCACCTGGCGGCGATTCTGCTCGACCGCGTGCAAAGCGAGGTAGGCGCTGGCGGGATCGTAGTAGCGCCGGTCGCCGACGTTGTGAACCGACAGACCGAACTGTCCCAGTCCGGCAACGAGAGGCGAGGAGATCTTCAGGTTGACGATGCCATAGCCGGGAACGTCGCCGCTGTAACCCTTGCGCGAGGACAGGCCGAGGAGTTCGCCGGAAGCGGTCCAGCCGGCGGCCAGCGGCGCCTCTGCGATGAGTTTCCCGGTGAGCCTGGGCGAATCGGCCAGCGACCCGCCACCTTCGATCCTGCTCTGTTGCCAGCCGATGCTGCCGCGCAGGCGATAGCCCGTGGCCCAGCGGTTTTCGGCTGACAACTCGACGCCGTGGGCGTGGACCTTGTCAAGGTTGGCGTAGGTCGAGACGCCCTGATCGTCGGTGATCTGGTCGATCATGTCGATGATCGTGTTGTCGAAGACGCTGACGCCGATCTGGCCGCTTTGTCCGAAGCGGTAGAAGGCCGCCAGTTCGCGACTGACGATGCGTTCGGGATCGAGATCGGGGTTGGCCGATTGCGTTACGTCCCCGTCGTGGTAGAAGCGTTCGAAGGCATTGGGGAAACGATAGGCCTGGCCGACGATCCCTTTCAGCGTAAGGCGCGGCGTGGCCTGCCAGATCAGCGCCAGGCGCGGCGAGGTGGCGCTGGAAAAGTCGCTGTGCGTGTCGTGGCGCAGGCTGACGTTGACGAGCCAGTCGGGACGGAATCGCCATTCGTCCTGCAGGAAAAAGCTGGCGGTGCGCGAGGGTTCGTTGCTGTCGAGGATGACGTTCTTCGGCCCGGTTTCGTAGTAGATCTGCTCGACCTTGGTGTTCCATTGGGCATCGACACCGACGATCAGGCGATGATTCGTCAAGCCGCCGTAGGTCAGCCGGTATTCGCCGCCGTGCCAGGTGGCCGTCGCGCGGTCACGGGAGTCGGGATCGCTTTCGTAGCGGTAGTTGCCGTCATAGGTGTAATGACCGCTGAAGAGACGAAAGGCGGGCGTCCATCCGCCGGATTCGTCGCCGTCGTAGCGCAGTTCGAACAGACTGTTTTCGTCGCGCGACCACGTCCCGCTGGCGCCGAATTCGGTATCCCAGGGGGCGGTGGCCAGATCCTTTTTGCGCGAACTGAAATTGCCGGTCAGCCGCCAGTTGCCCCAGCGGTACTTGGCATACAGCTTGTGGTACCGCTCGCCGTCGAGGCCGGTGGCCTTGCCGTTGGTGATGCCGTTGTCAAACTCCGGGAAGTACAGGTTGTCGCCATCCGCCTTGTAGGCGGAGAACCCGACGAACCAGTCATGCTTGGCATCCACTTTCTGCCCGGCTACCACGCCGAGGCGCCGTGTTTGTTCTGTTCCCGCGTCAAGGGTGACGCGCGTGCCGTCGACGTCTCCGCCTTCAAGCATGACGGTGTTGACCGTGCCGAAAAGTGCGTTCGGGCCGTATACGGACGATGCCGGTCCGGGGACGAACTCGATGCGTTTGACCCAGTCGACCTCGACCGGCGATTCGTTGCCGAGCATCGCTTGATCGTAGAGCGGATCGTTGCGGCGGACACCATCGGTGAGCAACAGGAGGCGCGTGCCGTAGTCGCCGGGGCGGTTGAAACCACGCACGCCAAGGTAGGTGTAGTTGCGGTCGTTGCTCGAATACACGCCGGGAACAGTCACCAGCGCCTCGGCAAGGTTGCGGTAGCCGTGCTGACGCAACTCCGTCTCGTCGATCACGGTCACGGAAGCGGGGGCTTCAGCGAGGGTTTGCGCGTAGCGCGAGGCGCTGACGACCTCGACCTGGAGGAGTTGTTCCAGCGAGAGTTCCGTCAGGTCGCTGGTGTTGCCTTCAGTACCCCATGAAACAGCGGGAAGCGCGCAGACGGCGAGCGAAAAGAGTGTTTTTCGATAACTCATGGGATATTGTCGTTGTCCGGCGCCGTGGTCATCGCCGCGGCTCCGAGTTTGCTACAAGGACGTAGCGAGTGTCCACCCGGGCCGGCGCGGAATTTGCGATTCTTGTGAATTTTGGGATACAGAAAGGGAACCGATTATGTCCGCACTCAATGTCACGGTGCTTTGTGGCAGCCTGCAACGGCCTTCGCGCACGCGGGTGCTGTGCGAGGCGTTGCTGGCGAAGCTTGGCGAATGTCGCACAATCGCGCCGCAGATGTTGGAAATCTCACAATTCGGACGAGTCTTGGGCGCGTGCCTGCAGCGCGGCGAGTTGCCGCCAGAGATTCTCGGCCATCTGGCCGCCGTCGAGTCGGCGGATGTGCTGATCGCCGCCAGCCCGGTGTATAGCGCGACCTACACCGGGATGTTCAAGCACTTTATTGATTTCCTGGGCGTGGATGCGCTGGCCGGGACGCCGACGCTGCTCGCGGCGACCGGTGGCAGCCCCTTGCACGGCTTGATGATCGACCAGCAGATGCGGCCGCTGTTCGCCATGAAGCAGGCGTTGACGCTGCCGCTCGGCGTTTATGCCACCGAGGCGGATTTCACCGATTACCGGATCACCAGCCCGGCGCTGGAGAAGCGGATCGCGCTCGCCGTCGATCTGGCCTTGCCGTTCCTGCCAGGCAAGCCCTGAAAACGAAACGCCCCGAAAAGCCGTGGCGGCCGTTCGGGGCGTGGTTGCGTCGGTGATTCTTAATCGAGCACGTGCGAGGCGAGGCCGTCGGCCAGCTTCGGCTCGAACCAGGTCGACTTCGGCGGCATCACTTCGCCGGCGTCGGCGACCGACATCAGTTCGGTGAGTTGCGTCGGGTGCATGGCGAAGGCGACGGCCATCTCGCCGCTATTCACGCGCCGTTCCAGCTCCGGTAATCCGCGGATGCCGCCGACGAAGTCGATGCGCGTATCGCGGCGCAGGTCGGCGATGCCGAGGATCGGGCCGAGGAGTTGTTCCGAAAGCACCGAGACGTCGAGGCGGCGTACCGGGTCGGCGACCGGCACGAGGTCCGGGTTGATCGCGAGGTGGTACCAGCGGCCGGCGAGGTACATGCCGCAGACGCCGGTGCGCTCGGGATGCACCGGTTTGTCCGACGGCGTGACCGTGTAGCGTTCGCCGACCGCCTTGAGGAACGATTCGACGGAATGGCCGTTGAGGTCGCGCACGACGCGGTTGTAGTCGAGGATGCGCATCTGGCGGGCCGGGAAGATAACGGCCAGGAAGTACTCGGCTGATTCGGGCTGGCCCTTGCCCCGGCGGGCGGCAGCGACGCGCGAGGCAGCGGCGGAGCGGTGGTGGCCGTCGGCGATGTAGAGGTTGGGCATCGCACCGACGACTGTGCTGATGCGGGCGATCGTCGCCTCGTCATCGATCAGCCAGACGGTGTGCTTGATGCCGTCGTCGGCGGTGAGATCAGCGATCGGCGTGCCGGCGGTGGCATCGGCGATCAGCTTTTCGGCCTCGTCGCTGTCCGGGTGCGCGAGCAGGACCGGGCCGGTCTGGGCGTTGAGTGCCTCGATCTGGCGGACGCGGTCGTCTTCCTTGTCCGGGCGGGTGAATTCGTGCTTGCGGATGCGGTTGCTGTCGTAGTCGGCGACCGAGGCGGCCGCGATCAGGCCGGTCTGGACGTGGTTGCCCATGACCAGGCGGTAGGCGTAGTAGCACGGCTTGGCCTCGCGGATCAGGATGCCCTGGTCGATCAGCTTCTGCAGGTTTTCCGCCGACTTGGCGTATACCTCGGGCGCGTAGTGGTCGATGTCCTCGGGCAGGTCGATCTCGGCCTTGGAGATGTGCAGGAACGAATACGGCTTGCCGGCGGCGCGGACGCGGGCTTCCTCGCTGGAAAGCACGTCATAGGGCGGCGCGGCGACGGCGGCAGCGTGCTCGGGACGCGGGCGCAGGGCCGTAAAGGGGCGAATCAGAGGGCGCATCGGTTTTTCTCCTTGATGGGGTCTGTTTGATTATTTGTTGCGCTTCGGCAGTACGTCGCGCAGGTGGGCGGCCGCTTCGCGCAGCATGGTTTCGGTCGTCTCCCAGCCGACACAGGCGTCGGTCACTGAGCAGCCGTAGCGCAACAGGGCCAGGTTTTGCGGGATCGGCTGATTGCCGGCGACGAGGTTCGATTCGATCATCACCCCGGCCAGCGAAGTGTTGCCGAAGCGGATCTGGTTGATGACGTCGGACATCACCAGCGGCTGCAGTTCCGGGTTCTTGTAGCTGTTGGCGTGCGAGCAATCGACGACGATGTTGGCGGGCAGTTTGGCCTTGCGCAGGGCTTCCTCGGCGATGCGCACGCTGACCGTGTCGTAGTTGGGGCGTCCGTCGCCGCCGCGCAGGACGATGTGTCCGTAGGGGTTGCCGCGGGTGCGCACGATCGAGGTGTGGCCCTCGCCGTTGATCCCCAGGAAGCTGTGCGGACGCGATGCGGAAAGGATGGCGTTGACCGCGATGCCGACGTCGCCGTTGGTCGCGTTCTTGAAGCCGACGGGGGTGGAGAGGCCGGAGGCGATTTCGCGGTGCGTCTGCGATTCGGTGGTGCGCGCGCCAATGGCCGTCCAGGCGATCAGGTCGCCGAGGTATTGCGGCGAGATCGGGTCGAGCGCCTCGGTGCCCGCAGGCAGGCCGATTTCGGCGACGTCGCGCAGGAATTTGCGCGCCAGTTCCATGCCCTTGTTGATGTTGAACGAGTCGTCCATGTCCGGGTCATTGATGAACCCTTTCCAGCCCGTGGTGGTGCGCGGCTTTTCGAAGTACACGCGCATCACCAGCAGCAGGGTGTCGCTCAACTCGTCGGAAAGCTTCTTCAGCCGGCGGGCGTAGTCGAGACCTGCAGCCGGGTCGTGGATCGAACAGGGGCCGACGACGACGAACAGGCGCGGATCCTTGCGGTCGAGGATGTTGCGCAGCGCCTCGCGGCCCTGCATGACCGTCTGCGTGGCCTTGTCCGACAGCGGCACGCGGGCGTGGATCTCCTCGGGCGAGGGCATCGCGTCAAAGTCGGTAACGTTGACGTTCTCGATGTCCGGCGTGGCGATGTTGGTCTTGTCGGGGTGGTTCATGGCTTCAGTTGCCTCAGCAGTTCCTTGACGGCGGCGACACGGTCCGCCAGCGTCGGGCAGTTACGGGTGAGCGAGAGTTTATCCTGTCCGGCCAGCTTGTAGTTCCGGTTCTTCTGGATCAGGGTGATGATGACAATGGGTTCGATCGGCGGCGCCTTTTCGAACTGCACTGTCACGCCGCTTGCAGTCGCATCGAGCTTGACGATCCCGAGCGGCTTGCACAGCAGGCGCAAGCGGTGGCTTTCCAGCAGCGACTGGGCCTGCGGCGGCAGTTCGCCGAAGCGGTCGACGAGTTCCTCCTGCATCGCGCTCACGTCGTCGAGCGAATCGCAGTTGGCAAAGCGCTTGTACAGCGTCAGCCGTTCGTGCACGTCCGGCGCGTAGTCGTCCGGCAGCAGCGCTGGTGTATGCAGGTTGATCTCGGTGGCGATGCCGAGCGGTTCCAGCAGATCCGGTTCCTTGCCCTGGCGCAGTGCGCTGACGGCGCGGTTGAGCATTTCGGTGTACAGGTTGAAGCCGATTTCCTGCATCGAGCCGGACTGGTTTTCGCCGAGCACTTCGCCGGCGCCGCGGATTTCGAGGTCGTGCATGGCGAGATAGAAGCCGGCGCCGAGTTCGTCCATCATCTGGATCGCTTCGAGGCGTTGTTTCGCCTGCTTGGTCAGCCCCGATGTTCCATCCGCTTCGCCGTGCGTGAGCAGATAAGCGTAGGCCTGGTGGTGCGAGCGCCCGACACGGCCGCGCAACTGATGCAGCTGGGCGAGACCGAACTTGTCGGCGCGGTTGATGACGATGGTGTTGGCGTGCGGGTTGTCGATGCCGGTCTCGATGATCGTCGTGCACAGCAGCAGGTTGGCGCGCTGCTGGGTGAAGTCGCGCATCACGCGCTCCAGCTCGCGCTCGTTCATCTGGCCGTGGCCGACGACGATGCGCGCTTCCGGCAGCAGCTTGGTCAGCTTCTCGCGCATGTTCTCGATGGTATCGACCTCGTTGTGCAAGAAATACACCTGGCCGCCGCGCTTGAACTCGCGCAGCAGCGCTTCGCGGATGATGCCGTCGGAGAAGCGCGAGACGAAGGTCTTGATCGCCAGCCGCTTCTGCGGCGCGGTGGCGATCACCGAGAAGTCGCGCAGGCCTTCTAGCGACATGCCGAGTGTGCGCGGGATCGGCGTCGCGGTCAGCGTCAGCACGTCGACCTCGGCGCGCAGAGCCTTCAGCGCCTCCTTCTGACGGACGCCGAAGCGGTGTTCCTCGTCGATGATGACGAGGCCAAGGCGGGTAAAGGTCACGTCCTTCTGCAGCAGCTTGTGTGTGCCGATGACGATGTCGATCTTGCCTTCGGCCAGTTCCTTCAAGGCTTGCGTCGTTTCCTTGGCGGTCTTGAAGCGCGACAGTTCGGCGATCTTGACGGGCCATTCGGCAAAACGGTCGCTGAATGTCTGGAAGTGCTGTTCGCAGAGCAGGGTGGTCGGGCAGAGCACCGCGACCTGCTTGCCGCCGGCCACCGCGCAGAACGCGGCGCGCAGGGCGACTTCGGTCTTGCCGAAGCCGACGTCGCCGCAGACGAGGCGATCCATCGGCTTGCCGGACTTCATGTCGTCGATCACCGCTTCGATGGCGGCGGCCTGGTCGACGGTTTCCTCGAAGCCGAAGCCGTCGGCGAAAGCCTCGTAGTCATGGACGGTGAATTCGAAGGCGTGGCCCTGACGCGCGGCGCGGCGGGCGTAGAGCGCGAGTAGTTCGGCGGCGGTGTCGCGCGCCTGCAGCGCCGCCTTGCGCTTCGCCTTCTCCCATTGCTGCGAGCCAAGCGAATGCAGCGGTGCGGCGTCCGGGTCGGCGCCGGAATAGCGCGAGATGACATGCAGTTGCGAGACCGGCACGTAGAGCTTGGCTTCGTTGGCGTAATGCAGTTCGAGGAACTCCATGTCGCCTTCGCCGAGATCCATGTGGATCAGTCCCTGGTAGCGGGCGATGCCGTGCTGCTCATGGACGACCGGATCGCCGACCTTGAGTTCGGTCAGGTCGCGCAGCCAGTTGTCGAGCGAGGCTTTCTTCTGCGCGGCGTGGCGCGTGCGGCGGGTCGGGCTGCCGGCGTAGAGCTCGGTTTCGGTGATGAAGGCGAGCTGGTCAAGCACAAATCCTTCGTGCAGCGGAGCGACGCCGAGCGCCACCTTGGCGTCGCCGGCGAGGAAGCCGGAAAGGTCGGCGCTGGCCTCCGGCCGCAGGCCATATTCGGCGAACAGTTCGGCGAGCGTTTCGCGCCTGCCGGCCGATTCGGCGAGCAGCAGGGTTCGTCCTGAGAAAGTGTCGATGAACGACTTGAGTTTTGCGAGCGGGTCGTCGGCGCGGCGATCGACGGCCACCGCCGGCACGGCGGTCGTCGGGCCGTCGCTGCCCTTGGCGAGCACCAGCCGGGTGTAGGGCTTGGCGGCGGTGAAGAAGGCTTCCTCGTTGAGGAACAGGTCGGCGGGTGGCAGCAGCGGCCGGCTTTTTTCGCCGGAGAGCATCTCGAAACGCGATTGCGCGTCGCGCCAGAAATCGCGCAAGGCTTCAGGTACGCTGCCGTGCAGGCAGAGTGTTGCGTCCTGCGGCAGGTAGTCGAACAGCGTCGCGGTTTCGTCGAAGAAGAGGGGTAGCCAGTACTCGATGCCGGCCGACGGGATGCCGCTGGAGATGTCCTTGTAGATGCCCGACTTGGCAGGATCGCCTTCGAATGTTTCGCGGAAACGCTGGCGGAAGCGGGTGCGGCCCTTATCGTCGAGCGGGAACTCGCGCGCCGGCAGCAGGCGGATTTCCGGTACCGGGTAGAGGGTGCGCTGGGTGTCGACGTCGAAGGTCTTGATGCTCTCGATTTCGTCATCGAACAGGTCGAGGCGGTACGGCAGTGCCGAGCCCATTGGATAGAGGTCCACGAGGCCGCCGCGAATCGAGTATTCGCCGGGCGAGACGACGTTGGAAACGTGGGTGTAGCCGGCCAGCGTCATCTGGGCGCGGAAAGCGTCGGCGTCCAGTGTCTCGCCCTGTTGCAGGAAGAAGGTGTAGGCGGCGAGGTAAGCCGGCGGGGCGAAGCGGTAAGCCGCCGTCGACGCCGGCACGAGCAGCACGTCGCACTCGCCGCGCGTGACGGCGTAGAGCGTGGCCAGCCGTTCGGAAACGAGGTCGTGGTGCGGCGAGAAGCTGTCGTAGGGCAGCGTTTCCCAGTCGGGCAGCAGGCGCACTTTCAGACCGGGCGCGAACCACGGCAGCTCGTCGAGCAGGCGCTGCGCGTCGCCGGCGCTGGCGGTGAGGACGGCGAGCAGGCCCTTGCGCTCGTTCGCCAGTTGCGCCAGAACGAGGGCGTCCGACGAGCCGGCGTACGACGGGAGCAGGGTGCGTTCGCCGGCTTTCGCGGCCGGCAAGGCTAGGGCGGGCAGGTGGGTTGCAGCGGCTGGCTGCGGCTTGGCGTGGGGCACGGCGACGATCGGAGGGAACGGAAAAGCCGCCTATTATAGTTCCGCCCCGCCGGGCGGAGGCGTGCCTCAGCCCGGCGCTTGGCGTTTGGCGGCGCGCAGGCGCTCCATGTTCGGCACCGGCAGCGTCCGCCGCAGGACGGTCTCGCCGAGCCATTCGGCCGAGCGGCGGGCGCGGTCGGCGATCGTCTCTGCGGGCATCTGCAGGTAGTCGGTGTTATAGACGTCGAAGCTGTAATCGCCGATGTAGCCCATTTCTTCGAGCTTGACGATGAATCTGGCGATCGACTCACTGTGCGCGCCTTCGCCGGGGAAGACGCGGAAGTGCGCCGCAGTTGACGCCTGTTCTTCGGTCGAGCGGATTTCCTGGAGCATGAAGTCGGAGAGTTGCACCAGGAATATCTGGTCCGGGAATATCAGGTCGAGGTCGTCGAGCGGCACGCCGGCGGCAATGACGTCGAACGCATCCATCGCCAGGCCGAGGTTCGGGCAGTTGGCCAGCGAGATGATTTCGGCGGCGGCAGAAAAGTCGCGGACGGTGCGGCTCCAGGACAGGCCCTTGAACGCGATGCGGATGCCCATCGGCAGCGCCAGAACCGCGAGTTTGCGCAGGTCGCGGGCGATCTTGTCCGGGGCGATGTCGGCGTGGATCGATGACGAGGCCTCGGTAAGCAGCACGCGGCTGCCGATGCGGCTGCACAACTGCAGCATCGATCTCGCGACATCGACCTTGTAGTCGTGCAGCTTGCCATCGAGGCCTTCGAAATCGCGCAGCGCTTCCAGGCCGGTGACCCGCAGACCGCTGTTGCGGATCGTCTGGACGGCGGCTTCGGTACTGACCGGATGGCCGACGATATCTGTCGCCGAAATCATGGCGTGGGTAAAGCCGGCCTGGCACGCGGCGGCCAGGCGGGTTTCCAGCGATCCGGCCATGGAGGCGCTGTCGATCCCGAAATCGTTGAAATTCATCGGCACGGCGTCACTTCCCGTCGTTTGTATGGACCAGCTCGAACATCACGCCGCCGAGCATGGAGGCCGTCAGGGCACCGCGTTCGGAGGTGTGGACCTTGTCCGTCGAAAGGAACTCGATGCCTCGCTTCTCCAGTTCGCGCGCCGTGCTGATCACATCCGGCGTGCCGAGGCCGATGCGCTGGAAATGCTCTTCCATCGGTGCGAACTGGGCGGCACCGTCGGGCTCGATCAACTGCAGGCAGAATTTTCCGCAGGGACTTTGCAGCAACAGACCTTTGGGCATGATGCCGAAGCGCACGGTGTCGGGGAGTGGCCGGAAGCCGAGAATTTGCCCGTAGAACTCCGCCCAGTCGAGCGTCCGGTCCATTCCCACGTACTGCACCAGACCGAAGTAGTGCATGTCGTGGATCGCTGGCGGATGCGGATCGACGCCGGGAATGGCGCGGAAGTCGATGTCGAAGATGGAGAATTCGTCGTAGCGATCGACGAAGTAGATCAGGCTTTCGCCCACGCCGTGGATGGCCGGAATGTTCAGTTCGATGGCGCGGGCGTGGACCGGGATCTCCCAGCCGCCGAGATCGAGCGCGCGGCGGAAGGCGGCAGCAGCGTCGCGCACGCGGATGGCCATCGCGCTGATGACCGGTCGTTCGACCGGGTTGACAGTGCGCGGGATGTCGGCCGGGTGCGAGTTGACCACGAGATTCATCGATCCTTGGCGGTAGAGCTCGATTTCGCGCGAGCGGTGCCGGGCCACCAGCCGGAAACCAAGACGTTCGAGCACGCCGCCGAGGGCTTGCGGCTTGGAGGTGGCGAACTCGATGTACTCGATGCCGTCCATCCCGATCGGGTTCTGTTGTTCCGGGACCGACTCGCGTTCTGTTGCGTTGTCCATTCTTGCTCCTGGTTCTTTGCGCCGCTTCGGCTGCGGGATTGTTCCGGGCGTTGTCCGGCCGGCTTTCCGCTCGGGCAAATGTCGTGGGCGATAGTCGGGAGCCTCTTTACGGCGGCTCCACGTCCTGAAAACGATTCGCGGAAACTGGATGAATTCTAAAGGCTGGCCAGACCAATAGGCAATCCCGATTGCGCTAGAATCGTTGCTTTTTCGGAGCCCGGTGGCTTGTGCCGTCCGGGCGGCGCGGCGGAGTGATCCCGCCGCTTTCCTGTCTTTTTGTCTTTTCAAGGAATCCAAGATGGCTGATACCGCATTCATCCTGATCGCGCACGGCGCGCGCGAACCCTCGTGGGCGTTGCCGCTGCGCCGTGTGAGCGATGCCGTTGTGGCGCAGGCGCCCGATTTGCGCGTCGAACTGGCGTTCATGGAACTCATGCCGCCGAATCTTGGCGAGTGCGCCGAGAAGCTGATGGCGGAAGGCTACAAGCGGATTCTTGTCGTGCCGTTGTTCATCGCCCGCGGCGGTCATTTGATGCGCGACATCCCGGAGGAACTGGCGGCGCTGCATGAGGCGCATCCGGATGTGACCTTCGAACTATCGGCGCCGGTCGGCGAGTCCGACGCGGTGGTCCAGGCGATGGCCGCCCACGTGCTGAACATGGCGCGGCAGGGAAGTTGCTAGAAAACGAGCCGGTTTCTCAGCAGGCAGCCCTCGTCGCGCAGGCGGTGTACCGTCGGCGTGAGGTTCAGGCCGGTTTCCTTGCGTAGCGCGTCGGCGCGCGCCATCAACTCGTCGATCGTGGTGTCCACTGGCTCGCCGCCGCGGGCGAAGGCGATGGCGTTGCCGCTGTCGCAGGAAGGAAAGACGAAGGCCTGATCGTCGAAGGCGCAGGCAATGCGGTTCTTGCTCGAGGCAAAGCCGCGGCTGCGACCGAGGAGATTGACGCAGAACAAACCCCGGTCGCTCAGCCGTGCCCGGCAGGCCTGATAGAACGGTTCGGTGTCCAGCACGCCGGCCTTGCCGTTCTTGTCGAAGCCGTCCACCAGAATGTAGTCGTACTGCCCGCCGTCCTGCAGGAGAAAGCGGGCGCCGTCGCCGATGACCACGCGCAGCCGCAGCGGATCGTCGGGGAGCTTGAAATGCAGACGGGCGACGACTTCGACCTGCGGGTCGATTTCCACCACAGTGATGCGGGCGTGCGGCAGCTTGTGGTAGATGAACTTGGCGAGCGATCCGGCGCCCAGGCCGACCAGCAGCACGTCGCGCGGCCAGGGCGCGTCGCGCAACAAGAGGCCGGCCATCATCTCGCGGGTATAGGCCAGTTCGAGGGCGTTCGGGCGTTGGATGCGCATCGCGCCCTGGATCCACTCGGCGCTGAAATAGAGGTAACGGACGCCTGCCTGTTCCAGGACTTCGATTGAATTGCTGCTCATCGTGGGACGGTCTCGCTGTTGCAAGCTGCGAATCTTAGCGCGCAGAACGCCGGGGAACCAGCGGCGGCGGTGTATCCTGCGAGGTCAAGTAAATTTGCGGAGATGCTCATGCCTGCCGATGCGCTCGCGGCGACACCCTTTTCCACGCTGACTCCGGATTCCCTGCTCGACGCTGTCGAGGGCATCGGCTTGCGGCCGGATGGGCGCCTGCTCGCCTTGAACAGCTACGAAAACCGCGTCTATCAGGTATACATGGAAGAAGGCGCGCCGCGGGTGGTGAAGTTCTATCGCGCCGGGCGCTGGTCGGACGCGGCGATTCTGGAAGAGCACGCCTTTTCGACGGAGCTCGCAGCCGCAGAACTGCCGGTCGTCGCGCCGTTGTCGATCGACGGGTGGACGCTGCATCATCACGGTGACCTGCGCTTCGCAGTCTTTCCCCGGCAAGGCGGGCGGGCGCCGGAGTTCGATCGTAGTGAGACGCGGGAGTGGATGGGGCGCTTCATCGGGCGCATTCACGCCATCGGCGAAACCCGCGCGTTCAGCGAGCGCGGCGAGATCAACCTGCACAGCTTCGGCGAGGAACCGCGCGACTACCTGCATCACGGGCGGTTTCTTCCCCCCGATCTGGCGGCGGTCTATTTCGGCGTCGTCGCTCAGGCGCTCGACGGCGTGCGCCGCTGCTACGACCGCGCTGGAGATGTGGCGCGGTTGCGCCTGCATGGCGACTGCCATGTCGGCAACGTGTTGTGGGTTGAGGAAGGGAAAGGCCACGGGCCGTGGTTCGTTGACTTCGATGACTCGCGCATGGGGCCGGCGGCTCAGGATCTCTGGATGCTGCTCTCCGGCCCGCGCGAGGAGCAATCCAGGCAGTTGGCGGACGTCCTCGCCGGTTATGAGGATTTCCACGATTTCGACACGCGCGAACTGCACCTTGTCGAAGCCTTGCGCACGCTGCGGCTGATCCACTATGCTGGCTGGCTCGCGCGGCGCTGGGACGACCCGGCCTTTCCCTCGGCATTCCCGTGGTTCAACACGACGCGCTACTGGGAGGAGCGGATTCTGGAATTGCGCGAACAGATTGCGTTGATGCAGGAGCCGCCGCTGTGGGCGGCATGAAGGTCATTCACGACAAGGGAGAAAAGCATGTTGAAAGGGATTCCTGCGTTCATGGACGCTGAACTGCTCTGGGTGCTGGCGGCCATGGGGCATGGTGATGAACTGGTGGTCGTCGATCGCAACTTCCCCTCGCATTCGGTCGCGGCCGAAACGACGACCGGCAAGTTGATTACCCTCGGCGGGTTGAACGCGCCGGAAACGATTGCAGGCATCCTCGAACTGATGCCGCTGGACAGTTTTGTCGACGCGCCGCTGTCGTGGATGGACCCGAGCGACAATCCGGGCGCCGTGCTGGAAGTACATTCCGATGTGCTGGACGTGTGCCGCCAGGCCGAAGGGCGGGACGTCGGCCACGCGGTGATCGAACGGCTGCATTTCTATGTCCGTGCGCGCAAGTGCTTTGCCGTGGTGCAGAACAGCGAAAACCGCCCGTACGGCTGCTTCATCCTCAAGAAGGGCGTTGTTTTCGATAAATAAGGGACGCGCCGATTTATCCCGGATTGTTCTCGCTTGGCTGTTTGTGACTATTGGCGTGGTATCGGGCTGAAATGCGTTGTTTCGCCTGCAGGCGAGGCACTTCTTCTTGTCTTGCCAAGAAGAAGTACCCAAGAAGAAGGCGCGCCCGCTGCGTCGCCCGGCTTGCCGAGTAGCGCAGGGGAGTCGGCGTAGCCGACCGCGTAACCCGGGGTCGCCTTTTCTTTGGCTCCTTTCTTTTGGCGAAGCAAAAGAAAGGACGCCCGCGCGTCAGGCGCGGAACACAGCGCATCAACAAACTCCCGTACCAGATCTCAACAAATAGCCATGCGAAATGGCGAATGGGCAACCCGGTTTTATTGAGGAATTGTCTCCCCGACCTTCGCCGGGATGGCGACCATCGGAGCGTTCCCCGGTGTCGTGCTAGCCGGCGTTTCGGATGCTGTCGAGCAGGGCGCACACCGCGGCCGATCGCTCGAAGCGGCGGTGTACCACGATCAGGTTTGACGGCGCATCGACGCCGACGATGGGACGGTAGCAAACGCCCGGCAGGCGCAGATGTCGCACGGACTCCGCAACGAGGCCGACGCCGAACCCCGCCGCGACGAGACTGACGAGCGTGGCGATCTCGGAGACCTTCTGGGTGATCCGAGGCTCGAAATCCGCTTCGCGACAGAGGTTAAGCAAGGCTTGGCCGATACCTACGCCGGGGGGATCGGCAAAGGCGAGGAACGAGTCGTTTGCCAGATCGGATAGCCGGATTGCCTCGCTCGCGGCGAGGCGATGGGCTTCCGGCAGCGCGACGACCAGTTGCTGGCTGGAAAGAGTGAAGAAGTCGACGTCTTCCAGGGCGTTCGATGGAATGGGGGCGCGGATGAGCGCGATGTCCAGGTGATGCGACCGGACGGAATCGATCTGCGTCAGAATCGGCATTTCGTGGAGAGAAATACGTACTCCCGGGCGATTCTTGTTGAAATCGGTGAGCAGACGCGGGAAGCGCGGTTCGTACATCACCGAGCCGACGAGGCCGATGTCGATGTGTCCCGCTTCGCCGCGCGCGGTGTCCCTTGCGGTTCGTACGGCTTTTTCCGCCTGCGCCAGTGTTTCGCGCACTTCGTGGAGGAATGCCGTGCCGGTCTCGGTCAGCGTGACGCTGCGCTTCGCGCGATGGAAAAGCCGTGCGCCGAGTTGGTCTTCCAGCGATTTGATCTGCTGGCTCAACGCCGGCTGAGCGATTCCCAGCTTTTCAGCGGCACGGGCAAAGTGCAACTCCTCGGCAGCGACGGCGAAATAGCGGAATTGGCGGAAATCCATGAATGCGAAAGTTTGATAAGAAAAAATTATTAATTTGATTGTATCAATGCAATTGATTGAAGTGTTTTATTCCGGATAATTCGTCTCAGCAGAACTCGACATTCTGCGGCGTATCAAGGAGCTCCTAACCCGTGGCTCGATACGCCTTTTTTTTTACGTTCGCCCTTCTGAAACTTCGAGCATGACGAGCCGCGCGCTGGATCATCATCCCTTCTTCTCCGACCGCAAGGCAGTCATGCTTCTTGCGACGCTGTGCTGCCTGCTCTGGGGCAGTTCGTATCCGGCGATCAAGAACGGTTTTGCCTTGTTCGCCATTCAGCCCGGTGACATGGCCGGCCGGCTGGTTTTTGCCGGCTGGCGGTGCGCCCTGGCCGGTGTGCTGCTGCTCTGCATCGCAGTGATTTCGGGCAAACGTCCCGGCGCCCTGTCGCGACGCAGCTGGCTGGAGGTGGGGGTGCTGGGCCTGTTGCAGACGGCCGTCATGTTCGTCTTCTTCTACCTCGGACTGGCTTACACCACCGGCGTCAAGAGTTCGGTGTTGAATGGCACCGTGTCCTTCTTCGGCGTACTGCTCGCCCATTTCATCTACCACAACGACCGGCTGACCTGGGCGAAGAGCCTCGGTTGCCTGATCGGCTTTGCCGGGGTGCTGGTGGTGAACTTCAACCACGATCTGCTCGACTTCAACTTCACGCTGATCGGCGAGGGGAGCATGATCCTCTCCGCCTTTTTCATGGCTGCCGGCATGGTGTACGGCAAGCGCGTTTCGCGGACGGTCGATTCGAGCCTGATGACCGGCGGGCAACTGGCCTTTGGCGGCGCGGTGCTGTTGACGATCGGTTACGCGCTCGGCGCCGAACTCGCGCCGGCGACGCTCGCGTCGTCGCTGATCCTCGGCTACCTCGTCTTGAACTCGTCGGTTGCCTATACGCTCTGGAGCGTGCTGCTCAAGTACAACCGGGTCGGACTGGTCAGCGTGTTCAATTTTCTCGTGCCGATCTTCGGCGCGGTCCTCTCGGCGATCTTCCTGGGTGAAACCTTCCTGGAGTGGAAAAACCTCGCCGCCCTGTTGCTCGTGTGCACCGGCATCTGGCTGGTGACGCTGGAAAAATAAAACCGAATCACTGTCACGGAACCATGAACCCACAGTCCTTTTTCTCCGACCGCCGCGTCGTCGTCCTGCTCGCCTCGTTTTGCTGCTTCCTCTGGGGGAGCGCCTACCCGGCGATCAAGAACGGCTACGCAATGTTCGGCATCGCCGCCAACGACGTTCCCTCGAAGATGGTGTTCGCCGGCTACCGCTTCGCCTTTGCCGGCCTGCTGCTCCTCATTTTCGCCCTGGCGACGCGGCGCAACATCTTCGTGATGAACGCCCGCAATCTGTTCTCGACCAGTGTACTCGGGTTGACGCAGACCTCGCTGCAATACACCTTCTTTTACATCGGGCTGGCCTACACGACCGGCGTCAAGAGTTCGATCATGAACGCCACGGGCACCTTCTTCAGCGTCCTGCTGGCGCATTTCATCTATCACAACGATCGCTTGACGCTCAACAAGGTCGTCGGCTGCCTGATCGGCTTCGCGGGCGTGATGGTGGTCAATTTTCGCCCCGATCTGCTCGATTTTAACTTCACGCTGCTCGGCGAGGGATTTGTCGTGATTGCCGCGTTCATCCTCTCCGCTGCAACTATCTATGGAAAGAAACTCTCGCAGACGATGGACTCCGTCGTCCTGACCGGCTATCAGCTCAGTATCGGCGGGGTGGCGCTCATCGTGCTCGGGTATGCCACCGGCGGCACACTGACCGGCTTCACCCTGCAATCCACCGCGCTGATGGGCTACATGGTCCTGCTGTCCTCCGCGGCCTTCTCCCTGTGGACCGTGCTGCTCAAGTACAACCGCGTCGGGTTGGTGACCGTGTTCAACTTCCTGATCCCGGTGTTCGGCGCGGTGCTCTCGGCGATCTTCCTCGGCGAGAGCATTCTCGAATGGAAAAACGTGGCGGCGCTCCTGCTCGTCTGTGGCGGGATCTGGCTGGTCACGCGGGCGCGGTGAGGGGCGGCCAGAGTTCGGGGTGTGCGCCGCATAAAACAAAACCCGCGTTCGGCGGGTTAGGGCGGTTTGAAATCTGCTGAGATTCTGCTGTGGCCGGCTGGCCTCCTCGACAGGAATCGAACCTGTATCTCACGCTTAGGAGGCGCGTGCACTATCCATTATGCTACGAGGAGGTCAGGGCGCGTATTCTAGCATCAGGTCCCGGTCACGGCGATCGCCGAAGCTCGCGTCCCACCGGACAATCTGGGATAATCCGCGCTTCCCCTTGTTTTCAAGCAGATTTTTGCAGTTTCTGCTCTTTCCCAGGTAGACCATGGCCGACATCCTCTTCTTGCGCGGGGCTCCCGCTTTCTCCGTTTTCCGGCTGCAGGGCTTGCAGCAACGCATCCAGGCCGTCGCGCCCGGGGCGAGCATCGTCAGCGCCGAATACTGGCATTTCGCCAGCCTGAAACTGGCGCTGGGCGACACGGAGCGCAAGCAACTGGCGGCCTTGCTGGAGGAGCGTCCGGCGGAATCGGCATCGAAGGGCGTGCTGTTTCTGGTCACGCCGCGCATCGGCACAATCTCGCCGTGGTCGTCGAAGGCAACCGACATCGCCCTGAACAGCGGCCTGACGGCGATCGACCGGATCGAGCGCGGCATCGCCTTCCGCATCGAGGGCGTCACTGAAGCGCAGCGTGCGGCTGTGGCTGCGTTGCTGCACGACCGGATGATCGAAGCGGTGCTCGCCAGCTTCGAGCAGACCGCCGAGTTGTTCCGCCACTTCCCGCCGAAGCCGATGACGACCGTCGACCTGCTGGCCGGCGGGCGCGACGCGCTGGTCGAGGCCAACACCCGTCTCGGACTGGCGCTGTCGGAAGACGAGATCGACTATCTCGTCGACCTGTTCGTGGTGAAGACGGGGCGCAACCCGACCGACGTCGAGTTGATGATGTTCGCGCAGGCCAATTCCGAGCACTGCCGGCACAAGATCTTCAACGCCTCGTGGATCATCGACGGCGAGCAGAAGAAGGAAACGCTGTTCGGCATGATCCGCGAAACGCACGCGGCGCATCCGGAAGGCAACGTCGTCGTCTATTCCGACAACTCGTCGGTATTCGAGGGGGCCGAGGTCGAGCGATTCTATCCGGGCGCTGACGGCAGCTATGCCTATCACAAGGAGCTGACGCACATTCTCGCCAAGGTCGAGACGCACAACCATCCGACCGCGATTTCGCCGTTCCCCGGCGCCGCGACCGGCTCCGGCGGCGAGATCCGCGACGAAGGCGCGACCGGGCGCGGCTCGAAGCCGAAGGCCGGCCTGTGCGGTTTCTCCGTATCCAACCTTTATCTGCCAGACGCCCCGCAGCCGTGGGAAGCCGAAATGGCCAGCTACGGGCGTCCGTCGCGGATTTCCTCGGCGCTGGAGATCATGCTCGAAGGGCCGATCGGGGCGGCGGCGTTCAACAACGAGTTCGGCCGACCGAACCTGGCCGGCTACTTCCGCACCTACGAGCAAAAGGTGGGGCAGGGCGACGAGGCCATGGTGCGCGGCTATCACAAGCCGATCATGGTCGCCGGCGGTGTCGGCAACATTTCCGACAGCCAGTCGCACAAGGCGCCTGATTTTCCGCCCGGCACGCTGCTGATCCAGCTCGGCGGCCCCGGCATGCTGATTGGCCTCGGCGGTGGCGCGGCGAGTTCGATGAGCACCGGCACCAACGCCGAAGACCTCGATTTCGCCTCGGTGCAGCGCGGCAATCCGGAAATGCAGCGGCGCGCGCAGGAGGTCATCGACCGCTGCTGGCAGCTTGGTTCGCCGGCGAAAGACATCGCCGCGCCGGGTGACGGCAACCCGATCCTGTCGATCCACGACGTCGGCGCCGGCGGCATTTCCAACGCGCTGCCGGAACTGGCGCACGGCGCGGGCTGCGGCGCGCACTTCGAACTGCGCGACGTGAAGATCGAGGAGCCCGGCATGTCGCCGGCCGAGATCTGGAGCAACGAGTCGCAGGAACGCTACGTGCTGGCCATTCCGCCGAGCCGCCTGCCCGAATTCCAGGCGATGTGCGAACGCGAGCGCTGCCCGTTCGCCGTCGTCGGCGTGGCCACCGACGACAACCGGCTGGTCGTCGTCGACCGGCATTTCGGCGACAAGCCGGTGGACATGGACATGGACGCGCTGCTCGGCAAGCCGCCGCGCATGACCCGCGACGTGACGCGCCTGCCGACCGTCGCCGCGCCGTTTGATCCGGCCTCGGTCGACGTCAAGGAGGCGGCCTACCGCGTGCTGCGCCTGCCGGCCGTGGCGGACAAGACCTTCCTGATCTCGATCGGCGACCGTTCGGTCGGCGGCATGACCGCGCGCGACCAGATGGTCGGTCCGTGGCAAGTGCCCGTGGCCGATGTCGCCGTGACTACCATGGGCTTCCACACGCTGCGCGGCGAAGCCTTCGCCATGGGCGAGCGGACGCCGGTGGCGATCCTCGATGCGCCGGCTTCCGGCCGCATGGCACTCGGCGAAGCACTCACCAACATCGCCGCGGCGCGCATCGCCAAGCTTGGCGACGTCAAACTCTCGGCCAACTGGATGGCCCCGGCCGGCGTGCCGGGCGAAGACGCGCGGCTGTTCGACACGGTGCGCGCGGTATCCGACCTTTGCCAGCAGATCGGCGTGTCGATCCCGGTGGGCAAGGATTCGCTGTCGATGCGTACCGCCTGGGAAGATGGCGGCGAAAAAAAGCAGGTCGTCGCGCCGCTGTCGCTGGTCGTCAGCTCGTTTGCACCGGTGCAGAACGCCTGGCAGACGATGACCCCGCAACTGCGCCTCGATGAAGGCGATACCGATCTGCTGCTGATCGACCTCGGCGGCGGCAGGAACCGCCTTGGCGGTTCGGCGCTGGCGCAGGTGTTCAACGCCACGGGCGTCGAGGTGCCGGACGTCGACGCGCCCGGAAAGCTGGCCGCGTTCTTCACGACCGTGCAGAAACTCGCCAGCGACGACATGCTGCTGGCCTACCACGACCGCTCGGACGGCGGCCTGTTTGCCGTACTGGCCGAGATGGCCTTTGCTTCGCGCTGCGGCCTGTCGATCGACATCAACGAGTTGTGCGACGGCTCCCGTGCCGGCGTGCTGCGCGCGCTGTTTGCCGAGGAACTTGGTGCGGTCATCCAGATTCGCCGCTCGGTGCGCAACACGGTTCTGTCGACTCTGCAGATGGCCGGACTCGGTGTCGAGGTCATCGGCTCTCCGGTCAAGGGCGACGAACTGCATATTTGCTGCAAGACCGAGACCGTGCTGCGTGAGAAGCGCGTCGATCTGCATCGCGCCTGGTCGGAAACCAGCTACCGGATGCAATCGCTGCGCGACAACCCGGAGTGCGCACAGCAGGAGTACGACCGTATTCTCGACACCTCCGACAAGGGGTTGTCGGTGGCGCTGACCTACGATCCGGCGGAAGATATCGTCGCTCCGTTCATTGCGACAGGCGCGCGTCCGAAGATGGCCATCCTGCGCGAGCAGGGAGTCAACAGCCAGATCGAGATGGCCGCGGCATTCGACCGCGCCGGTTTTGCCTCGGTCGACGTGCATATGAGTGACATTCTGTCCGGGCGCGTCTCGCTTGCCGACTTCAAGGGCGCCGTGGCTTGCGGCGGCTTTTCCTACGGCGACGTGCTTGGTGCCGGCAAGGGCTGGGCGCGCACGATCCTGTTCAATCCGCGGGCGCGTGACGAGTTTTCCGCTTTCTTTGGCCGCGACGACACCTTCGCCCTGGGCGTGTGCAACGGCTGCCAGATGATGAGTGCGCTGAAGGAACTGATTCCCGGCGCCGATGCCTGGCCGCGCTTCGAGCGGAACCGCGTCGAGCAGTTCGAGGCGCGTTTCACGATGGTGGAGATTCCCGAATCGCCGTCGCTGTTCTTCTCTGGCATGGGCGGCAGCCGCATGCCGATCGTCGTCTCGCACGGCGAGGGCCGCGCCGAGTTCGATTCCGCCGAGCAGCAGGCCAGGGCGCGGGTGGCCATGCGCTACCTCGACAACGCCGGGAACGGTGGCAACCCGACCGAGGTCTATCCGTACAACCCGAACGGCTCGCCGGCGGGGATCACCGGCGTGACCACGTTGGACGGGCGCTTCACGATCATGATGCCGCACCCGGAGCGGGTCTTCCGCACGGTACAGATGTCCTGGCATCCGGACGACCTCGGCGAGGATTCGCCATGGATGCGCATGTTCCGCAATGCGCGGAAGTGGGTCGGATAGGATTCCCGGTGTAGCGGTCAAAGCGAACGGGCGCTTCGGCGCCCGTGTCGTTTTCTGTATTGGCCAGGCCGCGGAAAGCGCTTGGGACGACTACGTTATACTCGGTCGCACCGGGCACGTCCCGATGATGCCTGGATCAACGAACGAGAGGGGTTCAATCCAATGACGAAGAAAGGACTTGCCAGCAGCGTTTTCATGTTGCTTGCACTGTATTCGATGAGCGGCAGCGCCGCGACGACGAAAATGCTCGGGTTCGAGGATAACTCCTGTGCGGCCTGGCAGGCGTCGAAGGACGACATGGAGCAGCGCGAGGCCTACGTTGCCTGGGCGCGCGGCTTTCTGAGCGGCCACAATTATGCGAATCCGAAACAGCAGGTGTCGGAGGTTTCACGCAGCACGGTCGAGCAGTACATCGAGCGCTTTTGCCGCGAGAAGCCGAAGGGACAATTCACCGATGCGGCATATCGGATGAGCGACCAGTATTCCGGACGCGGAGCGCCGATCGGTAAATAGTTGTCTGAAAAGGTTTCGGAGGTGACGCGGTCTTGATGATTCTCGAACAACTTCTGGCCCGTTTTGCCGATGGCCGGGCGGAAGCGGATCCGGTCGATTTCCTCGTCGGGCTTGTCGACGCGATCCGCCCTCGCCGTGCCGACGACGTGCAGACGGCGCAGAGCAACCTGCTCGCGGTGTGCGAAGCGCTGCACGAGAACCCGGACCTCGCACGCGCATTGCGCGAGGCGGTGATCGCCGTCATCAGCCAGTACCGGCATTCGGATGTCTATACGTCAATTGGAATCAACCCCAACACGGGCTTTTTCTCCGAGTTGTTCCGCCGTCTCGGCCACAAGATGCTACCCGAGGAGCTGGGCGATGACCTGTTGCGTTCGGTCATGCGCCGGATGTTTCGCAAACCCTCCGACGCGGAGTGGGTTGTCGGCGTGGGGAATACGGCCTGGCTGCGCTTCTTCGCAGCGTTGAATTTCCAGGCGCAGGGTTCCTCTCAGGCAATGCCGCAGGCGATCGCCGACATGCTGCGTGCGCTGCGCGTGTTGTCCTACTGGATCGCCGCCGCCGGCATGGAGCCGGAGCTGTTGCGGCTGGAACCGGCGCTGGAGACCTACGAGTCGCCGTTCGTCACCCAGAACGAAGAACTGCTAGTGTATATCCAGGCGTATCCGCTGGCCTGGCGTAATCCCGAGTCGCTCGCCAGCGATGACAAGCACTTGCTCGTCCTGCTCGACCAGTGTGTCGGAATGATCGAGCGGATGCACAAGCGTGCCGCCCGCGAGGGAACGAGCATCCGCCTGACTTATCACCTGCAGCGCCTGCGGCAATTGATCGCCCGCTGCGAACAGGTTCTGGATATCCTCGACCGGCTGATGCATCAACCGGACGGCGAGACGGCCGTGCCGTCGATCGTCAGCCTGTTCATGCAGCTCGTCGAGGAAGAATGCCGCCGCGACGATCTCCGGCAACACTGGCGGCGCAACACCGAGTTGATCGCTTTGCGGATCACTGAACACGTCGGGCGCGACGGCGAGCACTACATTACCGAGACGCGGCGCGAATATTTCGAGTTGGCGCGTGCAGCGGCCATCGGCGGGCTGGTTATCGCGATGATGGCCTGCTTCAAGCTGCTGCTCGGCAAGCTCGAAATGGCGCCGCTGGTCGAAGCGCTGGCCTATTGCCTGAACTACGGTGTGGGCTTCTGCATCATCCATGTGTTGCATGGCACCGTGGCCACCAAGCAGCCGGCGATGATGGCCAACACGATTGCCGGAACGATCAGCCAGAGCGGAGGGCGGGTGAGCGACCTCGAGGCGCTGACCGCGTTGATCGCCCGTACCGTGCGCAGTCAGATCGTGGCGATTCTCGGCAACATCCTGATCGCTGTTCCTGTGGCTGCCGCTCTCTCCTGGGGTTTACTGCAACTCGTGGCGGTGCCGCTTGCCGGGCCTGAAAAGGCTAGCCAGTTGCTTGGCGAGCAAAGCCTGATTCAAAGTGGTTCGCTTTTCTACGGCGCGCTTTGCGGCGTCTGTCTGTTTCTCGCCGGGCTGATCAGCGGCTATTTCGACAACTACGCCGTGTACAACCGCATCCCGCAACGGCTGAGGCGCTTGCGCTGGCCATGTTTCCTGATTGGCAGAAAGCGGCTGGAGCGAGTTGCCGGCTATGTGGGCGACAACCTCGGTGCTCTAGCGGGGAATCTCGTCTTTGGCTTCCTGCTCGGCGGGGCGACCGTATTCGGTACGCTGTGGGGGCTGCCCGTGGATACGCGTCACGTCACCTTTTCGTCGGCATTCATCGGCGTGGCGCTTGTCGGGGCGGGAGGCGTACCGGATTCCGCGTTGCTGTTGTGGGCGGTGCTTGGCGTGGCGGCAATCGGCTTCTTTAACCTCGTCGTCAGTTTTGTCATGGCGCTCAATGTCGCTTTGCGCGCGCGCCAGGTCTTCGATATGGATTGGCGAAAACTCGTTCGGGCGGTGCTTGTCCATCTGTTCCGACGGCCAGGCGATTTTTTGTTGCCGCCGGCACGATAGGCATGGGGCGCTTCTGGCACCAAGGCCCGACAGGACAATTTGCCGATGTGGCCTGTCGGACGAGCGACCGGCATTGGAATTCCGAAAGGTGAACAAATGACGACCGACCTCGGCAAACCCGGATGCCTTGGTCGGTCGTCGAATGGATGTAGCGTATGGAAAGCGCTTACTTCACGTTTTTGTTGTAAAGATTCAGGCTCTTGATGATGTCGAGGAGTTTCGCGTCGTCCTCGTCAAGATACTTGGCAAAGTCCGTCGGGCCCATCCAGGTTGGCATGTCGCCCAGTTTTGCGAGGGTTTCCAGGTAGGTTGCGTCCTTCGTGGCGTTTTCCAGGGCCTTGACCAGAATGTCCTTGACCTCTTTCGGGGTGCCCTTCGGTACGACGAAGGAGCGCCAGACCTGGCCTGTCACGTTGAACCCCTGCTCCTTGAAGGTCGGGACGTCGGGGTAGGTTTCGAGCCGCTTTTCGTCGAGGACGCCGATGATGCGAAGGGCGCCGGCCTTGTACTGTCCATAGACTTCCGACGGGTGCAGTACGGCGGAGTCGATGTGGTTGCCGACCAGCGAGGTGATGACGCCGCTGCCGCCGCTCTTGGAGGGCATCGGTTGGACCTTGATGCCTGCAGCCTTGAAGAACATTTCGATCGGGAGGTGCGTGCCGCCGCCAACCGCGGCGACGCCGAGGGTCAGGGAGCCGTTCTTTTCCTTGGCCGCCTTGATGTAATCGTCCACATTCTTGATTGGCGATTCGCTGTTGACTACCAGGAAGACTGGAACACGCAGGAACAGGGCAAGCGGGTCGAGATCAGCCTTGGTGTAATCGAGGCCGCCGTAGTGAATCTGGTGGATCAGGCCTGTATTGTTGATCAGACCGACGGTGTAGCCGTCCGGGCGGGCGTGGGCCACGTAGCTCGTTCCAACCGTGCCGGAACCGCCAGGCTTGTTGGTGATGATGACGGGCTTGCCCAGTTCCTTTTCCAGGGGCTTGGCCAGCGCGCGGGCGATGATGTCGGATCCGCCGCCTGCGCCCCAGGGGACAACCACGGTAACCGGGCGTTGCGGATAGTCGGCCGCCGCAGCCGTCATGGAAAAGCCGGCTGTCAGAACGCATGCCGCCGTGAAAATGGTTGCGAGTTTTTTCATTGACTCTCTCCTTAGGGGATGAAGGGTGGGGCTACTGCGGGATTTTCTTGCCGGTTTTCCATTCGCGGTAAATGGGCCAGCACAGCGAGAAAACGGTGAGGAAAACGAACAGTGCGGAAATGGGCCGCGTCAGGAACACGGTCAGGTCGCCCCTGTTGGCGATGTAGGCAAGGCGCAGGTTTTCCTCGGCCATGGGGCCGAGAATCAGTGCGATGCACACGGCTGCCAGCGAGAAGTTGTACTTTTGCAGAAAGTAGCCGACGACGCCGAATACCAGCATGGTGTAGAGGTCGGTCACGTTCATGTTGATGGCGTAGGAGCCGAGCACGCAGAACATGACGATGGCCATGATCAGGGTGCGCTTCGGAATTTTCAGGACCTGGGCGAACATGCCGACACCGGCGAGGCCGATGATGATCATGAAAATGTTGGCAACGAAGCTGCCGGTGAAAATTCCGATGATTACGTCGGGCCGTTCCGCGAACAGCATCGGTCCCGGGGCAAGACCTTGAATCATCAAGCCCCCGACCAGAACCGCAGTGACTGAGTCGCCGGGGATGCCGAGCGCCAGGAGTGGTACGAGCGCACCGCCGCAGACAGCATTGTTGGCGCTTTCCGTCGCGGCGACGCCTTCAAGTTCGCCGGTGCCGAAACGTTCCGGGTGCTTCGAGTTCCGTTTTGCTTCGCTGTAGCTGATCCACGAGGCCGTTCCCGATCCCGTGCCGGGAACGATGCCCACGAAGGTGCCGATGATCGAGCCGCGCAGCAGGGTTTTCCAGCACGAGGCCATTTCCTTCAGATTGGGGATGCTGCCGGACAGTTTGATCGCGACCTCATTCTTTTCGAAGATGCGTTCGATCTGGACCATGACTTCGGAAATGGCGAAGAGGCCGATCAGGGCCGGGATGAAGGCGACGCCGTCGGCGAACCCGGTGGCTCCGAAGGTGAAGCGCAGGACTCCGCCGATGGGGTCGGAGCCGATGGTGGACAGCAGCATGCCGAAGCAGCCCACCAGGATCCCCTTCAGGATGTCGCTGGACAGGCTGGCGATGATGGCGAGGCCGAACGCAGCCAGTGAAAAATACTCCGCCGGGCCGAACTTCAGCGCAACGCTGGCCAGCATGGGGGCCATGAAGGCGAGGACGACGCAGGAAAACAGGCCGCCGATGCCGGAGGCAAGCGTGGCCATTCCCAGCGCTTTCATGGCTTGGCCCTTCTGCGCGAGCGGGTAGCCGTCAAGCACGGTCGCCGCGGAGGCTGGGGTTCCCGGTGTTTTGACCAGGATTGACGAAATGCAGCCGCCGTAAATTCCGCCGATGAAAATGCCGATAAGCATGTTCAGCCCGAGGATCGGGTCCATGCCGAACGTCAGCGGGATCAATAGGGCGACGCCCATGGTGGCTGTCAGTCCGGGCAATGCGCCGATGACCGTTCCGCCGAAGACGCCGACGAAGATCGACCACAGGCACTCGGGCCTGAATACCGCGAGGACGTAGCCAAAGGTGTCAGGGGATTCCATTTGAACTCCTTGAGAGTGCTTTTTTGTAGATGAACTGGGTAGGCCGGCGCTTTAGAAGAGATGCGTCGGAAACTCCGGTAGTGGCACCATCATGACCTTGGTGAAGCCAAGGTAGCCGAGTCCGATGATCAGCGCGGGGAAAAGCAGGATCTGGGACGGTCGTCTTTCGCCGAGCATGAGCATTCCGGCGGGCAGGACAAGTCCGGAGGAAAGAAGAAAACCCAGCGGTTCGTAAATAAGGATGTAGACCAGCAGGAGTACGATGAAAAGGGCAATGCGCAGGAGAATGTTGCCGGCGGCCAGTGTGGGTTTTCCCTCTGAAGCATGAGCGCTCCGCCACAGACTGCGGGAAATCAACGCGACCGACAGGATGGCGATCGTCGCGGTCATTACGCCGGGAAAGAACTCCGGTCCGATGGTTTTTTCATACCCCACGCCGAGCGGCAGTTTGGTTACCTGCCACCAGGCAAACCCGCAGAAAAGCAGAAATACGATGCCGACATAGGTGTCGTGGTTGGCCTTTTTCATGAATTCCCTCCTTGGTCAGCCAAACGCTTGTGAGAAACCGTCTTGTTGATTGCGTTGAGACAATTCAGC
This sequence comes from Gammaproteobacteria bacterium, assembly GCA_029289235.1. Lineage (GTDB taxonomy): Bacteria > Pseudomonadota > Gammaproteobacteria > Burkholderiales > Rhodocyclaceae > Propionivibrio. Next base: position 404,168 of record JARFTZ010000046.1, on the reverse strand, counting down.
ACGTTGTGTGCCAATTTTTATCTCGTTGATTAACTGGTGTTTATGCCGAATGGCCGATACATGTGTAACGGCCATTTGCTGGCATGTGTCCCTGTTGTTGCTACAGCTGTCGTTTATTGAAGCCTGTCATTTCCATCGCGGATGGTTGTAAGCCTCCGGGTTGCAAACCTTCGGCCACTTCTCTCCGCGAATGACCGCCAGGACGCCTTCCACTGCGCCCGTGGCGACGCCGGCTGCAGCTTCCTTGGTCTGTCCGGCCATGTGCGGTGTGAGGACGAAATTGTCCAGCGACATCAGCGGGCTGGTCGTGTCGAACGGTTCCTTCGCCAGCACGTCGGTGCCCGCGCCGTGGATCCGGTTTTCCTTGAGGGCGCGGTACAGCGCGTCTTCGTCGATGATGCCGCCACGCGCGCAGTTGATGAGTATGGCGTCCTTCTTCATCAGGCCGAATTCGCGGTCGCCGATCATGTTGCGGGTCTGTTCGGTCAGCGGGACGTGGATGGAGATCACGTCCGCTTCCCGGTAGAGATCGTCGAGGTTTGCAACATGGCGCCAGCCACGGGCTTCCACGTCGTCCTTCTTCAGGAATGGGTCGTAGACCATGACGTTCATGCCGATACCCTGAGCCATGCGCCCGAATTCGGAACCTATGGCGCCGCCGCCGATCAGGCCGAGCGTCCTGCCCTTGAGTTCGTAGGCCTTGAAGCTGGAGCGGATGCCGAAGTTACCGCGCCGCGTTTCCTGGTCGGAACGAAGGAGATCCTTGGCTGTGGCAAACATCAGCAGCATCGCGTGCTCGGCGACCGAACGCGTGTTCGCGCCCGGTACGATGACGACCGGGATGCCGAGTTCGGTGCAGGTGGCGACATCGACATCGTCGACACCGACGCCGGGGCGACCGATGACTTTGAGGTTCTTTGCGGCGAGCAGGCCCTGCCGGTCGATGGAGCCGATGCGGATGATCAGCCCGTCCGCGTCCGCCAGAAACGGATCAAGTTCGCGCGGATTGCCCGTTCCGGCAACGACGGCCTGCGCGTGCTGCTCCAGAAGCTCCATGCCCTTGTCGTGGAGCCTTTGCGTGATGACGACTTTTGCCACGATGGGTTTCCTTATTCCGAGTAGCCTTCGAACGCGGCCTTGAGGGCCGCGTCGATCTTCGGGTCGATGCCGCTGGCCGGTTCGCGGGCCGGGCCGACCTTGTGGCCGAGCAGGTTCAGCGACCGCTTGACGATGGAATTGGGGTTGCCCAGCGCCATGACGTCGCGGAAGGGGCGGATCGCCCGCTGTGCCTTGTTGGCGGCTTCGAAGTCGCCTTTGGCCCAGTAGTCGTAGATGCTGCAGATCAGTTTCGGGAAGACGTTGGACCAACCGGAGATGGCACCGGTCCCGCCGGCGAGCAGTGTCCACAGGATCAGCGAATCATTGCCGGCAAGGACGCTGACCTGGCCGCCGGTGTCTTCGATGTAGCGCAGGGTGTTGTCGAAGTTGCCGCTGGAGTCCTTGGCGCCGACGATGTTGGGGTTTTCGGCGACCAGTTTCCTGACGGTCGTGTAGTTGATGTTGTTGCCGGTGCGGGCAGGCATGTTGTACAGCAGGATCGGCAGTTTCACGCTCTTGGCGACGGCGCTGAAGTGGCGGTAGAGATCGTCCTGGGAGACGCTGACGAAGTAGGGCGAGACCACCGACAGCGCGTCGACACCCAGGTCTTCGGCCTTCTTCGACATCTCGACGGTTTCCTTGGTACCGATGCAGCCGGTGCCGGCGTAGACGGGAACGCGGCCCTTGACCTCATCTACCGCGACTTTGATCACCCGCAGTTTTTCTTCCTCGCTCAGCGCATACACCTCGCCGTTCGTGCCAAGGGCGAAGATGCCGGAAACGCCGCCTTCGATCAGGCGGTTGATTTCGATGCGGAACTGGGCTTCGTTGAAGCTTTCGTCGTCGTTCATCGGGGTGATGATGGGAACGATGATGCCTTTGGGTGTGAACATTGCGGTGTCCTTCTGAATAAGCGGTCGGTTGATGATTGGATGAGGAGATTCCCTGTGACAGTGAGTAATATTGATTGACTGTTCTCGCTGTGTCAACAAAATCTATCTAAATGTGTCATTAAAGTTCACTATCTTTCATTTTGTGCTCCGGGGGAGGGTGAGGTTCCCATCCTGGATGGTTTGATGTTTTATAACGATATGAATAAACGAATGAATGTTTTTATTTATTTCCGGTTTTGGGCGTAAAGTGTTTGATGGTGTTGCATTGTTTGTTCATGTAAGTGTGCGATTATGGGATGGTCTGTCATCTTATTTGCGAGTCGTTGGTAGATATCTTGCAATGTTGTCTTTGCAAAACATCTCTAAATCTGTCAATATCTTTCACGTGGTTTGTTTTCACCCCGGGGTATTCCGGTGATGTCGAACGGTGAAGAAAGTGAGAAATCGTGGAACAGGTCGTACAAGCTGAAAGTCAGCTCGATATTGAAAGCGCGCCGCTGCTTCCGGCGTTGCGCCGTCAACGGATTGCCGAATTCCTGCACCATCACGGCGCGGTGACGCTGCAACAGTTGGCCGACGCATTGCACGTTTCGCTTTCCACCTTGCGTCGAGACCTCGATGCGCTGGCCGAGGAAGGCGTTGTCGAGCGGACGCACGGCGGCGCCATATTGCGACACCTTCAATACAGTACGTTCGAGCCGAACATTTCGGCGGCGCGCGATCTGTCGCCGAGGGAAAAGCAACTGGTCGGGCAGGCTGCCGCGGAATCGCTGGTTCCGGGGCAGAGCGTCATTTTCGATAGCGGCAGTACCGTGCTGGAGGCTGCGAGGGCCGTTGTCGAGAGAAAAATCCCGCTGGTTGCGGTTACCAATGACATCGAAATAGCGCAGGTTCTCAACAGCAGTTCGCTGATCCAGGTACACGTTTTCGGTGGCCAGCTGCGCGCGGGCAGCAATACGCTGGTCGGCGAGCAGGTCCAGAATGCCGCCAAACTGATCTGCGCGGACGTGCTTTTCTTCGGGGCCCACGCGGTGACCGACAACGTGGTTTCGGAAACCTCGCCCGAGGTGGCTTCCGTCAAGCGCGCGCTGATGCGTTCCGCAACGTCGTGCCGGCTGCTCGTCGATTCGTCGAAGTTCAGGCCACGCGTGTTCATGACTGTCTGCGACATGACGGAAATCGCCGAGGTCATTACCGATGATGGCGCGCCGCAGGAGGAACTGGAACGGATCCGTTCGGCCGGCGTCAAGCTCATCGTCGCCGGCAAGGCGTCATGAACGGAATCCGGATTCTTGCCGACGATCTGACCGGGGCGTTGGACACCGCTGCGGCATTTGCCGGCAATGTGCCGGTCTATATCGATCGCCCGCCCGCGGCCAATGGAAAGAGCGGGGTACCAGTAGCCGTCGTCGCCACGCCGACGCGCGATATTCAGGCCTCCGAACTGCCTGCTTTCCTGGCACCGGTGGTCGATTGGTTTGTTTCGGGCGACTTGTCTTTCAAGAAGGTCGACAGCCTGCTGCGTGGCAACACGTTCGCCGAAGTGGCCTGGCTGTTCCGGAATGCACGTTTCGAGCGGGTCGTCTTCGCACCCGCATTCCCGGCGCAGGGGCGGGTTACCGCCGAGGACCGGCAATGGGTGGTTCGGCCCGGGAAGGACAAGGATGCGGTCGCCGCTCCGCTGGGAGCCGCTTTTGCGCATGAGGGGCTGAGTTCCGGGCTTGCTGTCGACGATGGCGCGGATGTCTGGATTCCCGAGGTTTTCTCGGACAGCGATCTCGATTACGTCGTCCAGCAGGCTGAGACAGGCGGAGGCAGCGTGATGTGGGTGGGTAGCGCGGGGCTCGGGAATGCGCTGGCGCGTCGATTCGACCTTTCGCCGCATACGGATACTCCTTTGCCGCTCGACGCGGGGTCGGGGCCGACGATACTGGTCAGCGCCAGCTTTCAGCCCGTATTCCGCGAGCAATGGACTTTGCTGCGAGCCGGCCGTGCCGTGACTGCGGTTGCTGAAGCCGGTGATGCGGCCCGGATTGCCGCCGTCATCGAAATGGCGCGGAGTGGAGCGGGGGAGGCGTGGTTCGATCTTTCGCCGCGCGAAACCGTTGGGCAGGACGAGGCCATGCGTCGGCTGGAGATGAACACGCGGCTGCTGGTGGAAAGGCTTCCGACACCCGGTCAATTGGTCGTGGTGGGCGGCGACACGCTGCTCGGTTTGTGCCGGGCGTCGGGCGCGGAAGGCTTGCTGGCGCATCCGTCGGTTCGTCAGGGGTGGGGGTGTGCGCGCTTGATGGGCGGCATCTGGGACGGCGTGCCTTGCTATTCACGGTCCGGCGCGTTCGGCGCGGCGGACGATCTTGTTGCCTTGTTCGGTGCACTGAAGCACGAAACATCTTGTTGAGAGGAAAAAACATGTCGAAAGCCATTCGTCTGGCAATCACGATGGGCGACCCGGCCGGGATCGGGCCGGAGATCATCGTCAAGGCGGCACAGAAGTTGCGTTCCGAGATCGAGTTGGGGCGTATCGAACTGCTGGTTCTGGGGAGTGGTGCGGCGCTCGACAAGGCCTGCGGGACGCTCTCCGTGGCGGTCGAGTCGCTGCCGTTGAAGATGGTCGACGTAGGTCCGGTCGAGGGAGAAATCCTGACCGGCCAGATCTCGCCAGTCGGCGGTGAATGGGCCTACCGCGCCGTCAAGAAAGCCGCCGAACTCGTACAGGCCGGCGACGCCGATGCCATCGTCACCGCGCCGCTCTCCAAGGAAGCCCTGCACCTCGCCGGACACCACTTCGAAGGGCACACCGAACTGCTCGCCCACCTCACCGGCCAGCGCGATGCCGTGATGATGCTTGCGCACGGCCCGATGCGGGTAACGCACGTGACGACCCACTGCGCGATCGCCGACGTACCGAAGCGCCTGACGCCGACGCGCTTGCGCCGCGTGTTTTCAGTCACGCTCGAAGCCCTCGAATGCCTTGGCTTCGACAAGCCCCGCCTCGGCGTGGCCGGACTCAACCCGCATTCCGGCGAAGGCGGCATTCTCGGCAAGGAAGACGAGGAGATCATCGCCCCGGTGATCAGGGAATTCCGGGAACAAGGCTACGACGTCACCGGCCCCGTCCCGGGCGACACCGTCTTCATCAAGCTGCGCGCCAACCAGTTCGACGCCGTGGTCGCCATGTTCCATGACCAAGGGCATATCCCGGTCAAACTGCTCGGCTTCGACGTCGACCCGGCGACCGGCCAATGGCAGGCGATCAGCGGGGTGAACGTCACGCTGGGGCTGCCGATCCTGCGCACGTCGGTGGATCACGGCACGGCGTTCGACATCGCCGGCAAGGGCATCGCCAACCCGGACAGCCTTGTCGATGCCGCCGAATATGCCCTGAAGCTGCTCGAAGGGCGGCGCAAGAAGGGTCTTTGATCAGGAATGGAAGTCATGAATACATACGCTTTATTGAATGCCGGCCGCATCATCGCAGGACCGGGAAGCATCGAAAGCATCAATGACGTTGTCGCCGACCTGGGCGCGAGCAAGGTGCTGATCATCACCGACAAGGGCGTGGCCGGGGCCGGGCTGATTGCCAAACCCCAATCGCTGCTCGAAGCGGCCGGGGTCGATGTGGCCGTCATCGACACCACGCCGCCGGAACCGGACGTCAACCAGGTCAACGCGATCCTTGATGCCGCGCGGCCGCATGCGCCGCAACTCGTCGTCGGCATCGGCGGCGGCAGCGCGATGGACGTCGCCAAGATCGTCGCGGTTTTGCTCAAGCATGACGTTGCGCTGCGCGACCTGCTCAGCGGAAAAGCGAAGATCGTCGCGCGCGGCTTGCCGACGCTGATGGTTCCGACGACTTCCGGCACCGGCTCGGAGACGACGCCGAACAGCATCATCCTGGTGCCGGAAGACGAGCTGAAGGTCGGCATCGTCAGCCCGAAACTGATGCCGGATGGCGTCATCCTCGATCCGGAACTGACGGTCGGCCTGCCGCCAGCGATCACTGCGTCGACCGGCATGGACGCGCTGTGCCACGCCATCGAGTGCTACACGTCGAAGAAGGGCAATCCGTTCAGCGAAATGCTGGCGCTCAAGGCGATCAGCCTGATCGCGCACAGCATCCGCACGGCGTTCAATGACGGCAAGAATCTCGAAGCGCGTCACGACATGCTGCTCGGGGCGATGTACGGCGGCATGTGTATCGCCACCTCCAGTACGACGGCAGTGCATGCACTGGCTTATCCGTTGGGTGGCAAGTACCGCATCGCGCACGGGATTTCCAACGCTATCCTGTTGCCGTTCGTAATGCGCTTCAACATCGTCGGCAACGAGGCGAAATTCCGTGACATCGCGCAGGCGATGGGGCTCGACGTTGCGGCAAAAACACCGCAGGAGGCCTCTGTCGCGATGATCGAGGCATTGTTCGCGCTCAACCGCGACCTGCAGATTCCGGCCGACCTCAAGCGCTGGAACATCACGGATGCGGATCTGGATACCCTGGTCGAAGGCGCGGCGAAGGTGACGCGCTTGCTCGACAACAACCCGCGTCCGATGGGCAAGGCAGATATCCGGGCGATCTACACGCAGTTGATCTGATTCAGGGATGGCGCCGACGGTGCGGATGTGGCGCCGTCAGACGTTTTTGAACGGATTTCCGGCACTTTGCCGGATTGCCTTTGTCGGATCGACACGAACCGTAAAGGCTGCAACATGAGCGAGAACCGTTTTGCCGACCGCCACTGGTGGTCGGTTTTTTCCGTTTTCATTCGTCTCGGGCTGACCTCTTTTGGTGGTCCGGTGGCGCATCTCGGGTATTTCCGAACTGAGTTCGTCGAGCGCCGCGGCTGGCTGAGCGAGCGCGCCTATGCCGATCTCGTCGCCTTGTGCCAGTTCTTGCCGGGGCCGGCGAGCAGCCAGGTGGGCATGGCGCTGGGACTGTCGCGCGCCGGGTACGCCGGGGCGCTGGCAGCCTGGGCCGGCTTTACGCTGCCTTCGGCGATCGCCTTGATTCTCTTCGCGCAGGGCGTGGCCAGCTTCGGCGACGCCCTGGCGCCCGGCGCGCTGCACGGGTTGAAGGTGGTGGCGGTCGCGGTGGTCGCGCAAGCGGTGTGGGGCATGGCGCGCACTCTGTGTCCGGACGCGCCGCGCATTACGTTGATGACGGTTGCCGCTTGCGTGGTCCTGCTGGTGCCATCGGCGTGGACGCAAGTCGGTGCGATTGCCTGTGCAGGCGCCGCTGGTCTGGCGATCTTCAAGCCGACACCCTCGGCAACGCATGAGCCGTTGCGGATAATGCCCGGCCACCGTGCCGGTATCGTCTGGCTATCGCTGTTTTTCCTCCTGCTGGCCGGCCTGCCGATCATGGCGCGACTGTGGCCGGGGCAGTCACTGGAATTGGTCGACGCTTTTTTCCGTGCCGGATCGCTGGTATTCGGTGGCGGCCATGTCGTGCTGCCGTTGCTGCAGGCCGAAGTCGTTCCGACGGGATGGGTCGGCAAGGACGCATTTCTCGCCGGTTACGGCGCCGCGCAGGCCGTGCCAGGACCGCTTTTTACCTTCTCCGCGTTTCTCGGCGCTTCGATGAATGCCGAGCCTTCTGGTTGGGCGGGCGGTCTCCTGTGTCTGGTCGCCGTATTCCTGCCGTCGTTCCTGCTGGTGGCGGGGGCGTTGCCCTTCTGGGAGAGCCTGCGTCGCAACACGCGTACGCAAGCGGCACTCGCCGGGATAAATGCGGCGGTTGTCGGCTTGCTGCTTGCGGCGCTCTATCAGCCGGTGTGGACGAGCGCGATCCTTGGCGCGAAAGATTTTGCGCTGGCGCTCATTGCATTTGTCTGTCTGGCATTCTGGAAATTTCCGCCGTGGCTGGTTGTCGCCGGGTGTGGTGTAGCTGGGTGGGTGCTGGCATATTGACAAGGCGCCCCCCCGCCCTTGATAATTTTCATCAAACATCATACATCTGGCGTTTGTTGTCAGGCACACTACTGAATACCACCCATTTCAATCACCATCCACGGACATACCATGATCGGACTGAGTACCTACGCGTTTTTCTGGCAGATTTCTGACCGCGCCCCAAAGCCGCTGAGTCTGCAGGACGTGCTTTCCCGGACGCGCGATCTCGATGCGCAGGTTTTCCAGATTTGCGATTATCAGCCGCTCCACGCCTATTCCGATGCGCAATTGCGCGACCTGAAAAAATACGCCGACGACTTGGGGGTGACGCTCGAACTCGGGACCAAAGGTATCAAGACCGAGCATCTGACGAATTACCTGCGCATGGCCGAGCAACTTGGCGCCAAGGTCATCCGCAGCATGGTGACGGCGCCGGACCACCGGCCCACGCTGGCGGAGGCGGAAGCACTGCTCAAGGAATCGATGCCGGCCTTCGAAGCGTCCGGGGTGACGGTGGCGCTGGAAACCTACGAGCAGCTGAGTTCGACGGATCTCGTGGCGCTGGTCGAAGCCGTCGGCAGCAAGAGCCTCGGCATCTGTCTCGATCCTGCCAACTGCGTCGCCAATCTGGAACATCCGATCGCGGTGATCGACCGTTGCGCACCGTACGTGGCCAACCTGCATGTCAAGGATTTCGCTTTTACCCGGCGGGGAGGCTGGGTAGGTTTCACGCTGGAAGGGACCAAACTCGGCGACGGTCTGCTGCCCTACGACTACATGATCAGCAAGGTTGATCCGGAAGCACGGGGCATCAACCAGATCGTCGAACATTGGCTGACCTGGCAGGACGATTACGAGCAGACCCGCCGCATGGAAAACGAATGGAATGTCCATAACCTGGCCAGGATGCGGGGGAAATAACAATCGGGTACTTTCCCTTGCTTTCCACGGTAAACTCCGCTGCTTGTTGAATATGGATGATCGGCTGCCGGGGAATCCGATTGAAGGGGATAGAAGAAAAATGACGATACAGGCCGTAGCAAACGAGCCGGATCTTTCCGGGTTCCTCGAATCGAGGCCTGCCGCGTCGTCGGTGGACTTCGTGGTCAACAGCATAAAGGAGTTGCTGCTGACGAAGCGGGTGCGGCCTGGCGACCGGCTGCCCGCGGAGACCGAACTGACGCGCTTGTTGTCGGTGAGCCGCGGTTCTGTCCGGGAGGCGATGAAGATTCTCTCGGCGCTGGGTATCGTCGAGGTCAGGCGAGGGGACGGGACGTACATATCGAAGGGCGGCGGCGAGGTGATGTTCGATCCGCTGCTGTTCAGCCTGATCGTCTCCCAGCCCGAATTCGCCGAACTGAAGGAGTTGCGGCAGATCCTCGAAAAGAACGTGGTGCGCCTGGCCATTCTCCATGCAACCGATGACGATCTGCGGCACCTGCGCGAGTGCGTGCAGAAGACGGTTTCATTGAGGGACAAGGCGGAGAAGAACTTCGAGGAATTGCTGGCGCTCGATCTGGAGTTTCATGCAATCCTCGGGCGGGCGTGCAAGAACCGGCCGCTGGAGACCATTTATCGCTTCGTCATGCAGTATTTCCGGCCCTACATTGCGCAAAGCCTGACGAAGCAGAGCAATTTCAGCATTGATTCGAGCAATGCCCACCAGACCATTCTCGCGGCGATTGAACGCCACGATTACCCGGCTGCCGAAAAAGCAGTCGAAGAATCGACCGAAGTCTGGGAATTCCTGATTTTCAAACAGTAACCGATTGCCGCGAAAGCGGCTTGGTCGAACGTTGAGAAAAGACTGGAGCGCCTCTCTCTCGCACGGTTTCGCCTGCTTTGCACGCGTTATACGCGGTGTCACGTATTGAACGGTCTGGACAGTTTGATAACGTGGCTTCGTTGGAAAACGCATCGGGATCGATTGCGGCGGTGAAATTTCCGCCTCCCGGTTTTCCGGCTACCGGTATCCCTTAACTAAGGAGAAAGAGCATGGCGGAAAAAAGCACGAAGCCGACGACGGGAAGAGCCAGAAAAACCAAAACCAAGGAACTCGCCGCTCCGCTCGTCGAAGTCAAAGACCTCGCGGAGCTTGCCCCGGCCGTGGAAAACCTCCGGCGCGAGGAGTTCATCGCCATTGCCGCCTACTTCAAGGCCGCGCAGCGCGGATTCGAGCCGGGTAACGAGATCGAGGACTGGCTGGCCGCCGAGCGCGAGTTTGATGCTGCTTCGGGCAGGCAGTTGGCCTGCGTCGCGGGATGAACTGATTCCCCGGGCTGGGGCGGCGCACGGTCTTGACTGTCCCGCCCCGTCGCGTTGATGGCTCTCTGGAGCATCGGGCATGACCACACACGTAAACTGGGAACGTCTCAAACCATCGCCGGAAATCGAGTTGCTCGGACAACTGGGGTCCGTGGAAGAAATTTCCGGGGAGCTCGGCAAATACGCCAGTGCATTCGGCAAGATCAACGGAATCATGCCTCTGCCGCAGATGCCCGGGCAGTGCGCCGATCATTGGGGTTTTCTGGTGTGTTTCGACAAGACGCTGGATGCCATGGCCGCTTCGCGCAGCTGGCACTGCCTGCTGTTCGGGTTTACGTCGGTCATCGTCGCCATCCGGCGCCATGCCGATCTGCACGCTTCACCAGAGAACGGCGCCGGCACGGCGATCAATTGAGGCCAGCGGGCTGCTGGTTGAAAGCATGGAAAGCAACTCAACGGAAACATCCCTGATTCTCGGGGCTTTTACCACGCCGGAAGACATTCTCGCGGACAGCGCCGGGCTTTGCCAGATATACGGCGTCGTCGATAACGTCCGGCTGTTCTGCCGCTCGGAGCACCCGCGCCGGGTGTTCTGCATGATCAACATGCCCAAGGGGGCCGAAGCCGCGGCTCGGGCGATCGATGGCCACGTGATCGGTACGATCGTCTGTCGGCTGCTGCCGGTGTCGACCCTGTTCCATTGCCCGCGGCGGCGGAACGGGAAGATGCTCGCGTCGGCCTGCGACGACTGCTTTCTGGCCTGCGAGGCGAGGCCGGTCGAGCGCGCTGCGAAAACGGTATAACTGCTCGCCTTACCCGACGAAGTTCCGTGGCAGGCGCAACGCGGCGGACAGCCCGCCTTGCGGACGGTTGGCGAGCGCCAGCTCCCCGCCGTGGAGCAGTGCGACATCCCTGACGATCGACAGGCCGAGTCCGACGCCGCCGGTGTCGCTGGCACGCGCCGCGTCGGGCCGGTAGAACGGCTCGGTTACGCGGTCCAGTGCTTCCGGCGGAATGCCGGGGCCTTCGTCTTCGACACTGATGCGCAGATCGGTCTCGTCGTCACTGACGATAATGCGCGGGTTCCGGCCATACTTGAACGCATTGTCCATCAGATTCTGGATTGCCCGACGCAGGGCCGAGAGACGGCCGTTGTACGAGTCATTCGCCAGACCCTCGACGGTGATCGGACGGCCGAGCGCGGCGAAATCCTCGGCCAGGCTGGCGAGCAATGCGTTGATGTCGATCGGGCGGACCGGTTCGTTCTCCCGCAGTCCGCGCAGGTAGTCAAGCGTGGCGTCGATCATCTGCGCCATGGCGTCGATATCGGCCGCCATCTGCTCGCGCAGTCGTTCGTCGTCGATCAGTTCGCTGCGCAGGCGCAGGCGGGTCAGCGGCGTGCGCAGATCGTGCGAGACCGCCGCCAGGGCGCGAGAGCGCTCGTCGATCAGCCGGCGCAGCTTTGCGCGCATGCGGTTGAAGGCTTGTGCTGCAGTGCGGACTTCAGTCGATCCGGCTTCAACAAGCGGCGGTGCGTCGAGATTTTGGCCGAGGCTGTCGGCCGCCTGTGCCAGTTGCTGCAAGGGGCGGGTCGCTTGTCGCACGACCAGCATGACCACGGCGACGACGATGGCCAGCGAGAGCAGCAGGTACATGTAGAAGTTGCGCGGCAGGGCTGGGGCGTCGGGAACCAGCGTGGCAGTGATGCGCACCCACTGCCCGTCGTTCAGGCGCACGTCAAGGGTGCGCACGGCACCCTCCAGTGCCATGCGGCCCATGCCGAATCCCGCACCGCTTCCCATCCCGTAGCCCGTGCCGGGCCCCGCACCGGGGCCCATCCCCCGGCCCATCATGCCGCTGCCCATTCCGCCCGGCGAACGGATGTCGCGTCCGCTGCCAAGGCGGGCGGCGATGGTCGCCTGGATCTGGCCGCGCGGTGCGTTCGGGTGTACCTCGTTCTCGTCGATCAGGGCAACGCGCAGGTCACCTGACTGGATTTGCGCGATTGCGCGCCGATGACCCGGCGTCGGGTCGGCTTCGAGACGGCGAATGGCATCGGCGATGCGGTCGGCCATGTGCAGGCCGCGCGCCTCGGTGACGACCTCGGCGCGCTCCCCCCAATGCAGCCAGAGGCTCAGCGATTGCGCCGCCAGGAGTCCCGCGAGCAGGATCAGCGCCATCCGGGCGAAGAGGCTGGCGGGGAGCAGGGATGCCGGAGAACGGATCATCTTTCCCGTCGCTCCACGGCGGCAGCGAGGACGTAGCCCTCACCGCGCACGGTCTTCAGCAGCTTCGGTTCGCGGCTGTCGTCGCGAAGGCGCTGGCGGAGGCGGCTGACCTGCACGTCGATGGCGCGGTCGAACGGTTCGGCTTCGCGACCGTGGATCATCTCGGTCAGCTGGTCGCGCGTCAGCACCCGGTTGGGGTGGTCGAGCAGAATCCGCAACAGGCGGTATTCGCCCCCCGAAAGCGGTGTCGCCACCGCGTCCGGCGCGGTCAGCAGGCGCTCGGCAGTGTCCAGCGTCCATCCGGCAAAGGTCAGGTAGCGCGCGCTGTCCGGCGCCAGATTGGGCGGCAGGGCACGCGTGCGGCGGAGGATGCTCTTGATCCGAGCGAGCAGTTCGCGCGGATTGAACGGCTTGACCAGGTAATCGTCGGCGCCCATCTCGATGCCGATGATCCGGTCGGTCTCCTCGCCGCGCGCGGTCAGCATCAGCACCGGCAGGTTCGGTTTTCCGGGCTTGGCGCGCAGGTCTCGACAGAGCGTCAGACCGTCGGTGTCCGGCAGCATCAGGTCGAGTACGATCAGGTCGATGGCATGCCGTTCGAGCGCCTGCCACATTTCACGGCCGTCGCGCGCGGCAATGGCCTCGAAGCCGTTGCGGGAAAGGTAGTCGACGAGAAGCCGGCGGATTTCCAGGTCATCGTCTACGATCAGGATGCAGTCCGTCTTGTCCATGAGTCGATGTTTGCGAGAGGGGTTCGCGCATTAAAGCGCTTTTTTCCAAAGCGTGGTGTCTGGCGTGTAACCCAGTGTAACGAGAGGCGCCATGGCAACGCTGCGATTCAATTTGATTGCCCGCCGCAACACCGCGCTTACATGCAGGAATTTCAATGTCGACATGGATCGCTGGCTGGCGGCGGTTCCGATCCTGATTCGATGGAAAGGAGATTTACCATGAACAACACGTATGGCTTCAGCCGCATTGCTTTCATGTCGGTGCTTGGCGCTGCCTTGGCGTTTCCCTTGGCTGCGCAGAACGTTTGGGCGGCGCAGAACGGGCCGGTCGCGCAGAATCCTGCGCCGGGGCCTGGTGGCGGGCGGGGGCGTGGCATGCGTTTCAGCCAGGACAACACGCCGGGGTGGCAAATGATGACGCCCGGGGAGCAGGCAACCCACCGCGAGAAGATGCTGTCGGCGAAAACGTATGAGGAGTGCAAGACGTTCCAGGTGGAGCATCGCGCGCTGATGGAGCAGCGTGCCAAGGAACTCGGCAAGACGCTGCCGGTGCCGCGCCAGAACGGCTGCGACCGCATGAAATCCGGCGGCTATTTCAAGTAGCCGTTCGATTTTCAACGGTTTGGCCCACGGAGCAGAACCCACAGCGCGCCTTCGCCGCCGTCATGGGGCGGTGCGTGGCAAAAAGCCAGAACGTCCTTGCTGCGCGAGAGCCAGCATTTGACGAACTGCCGCAGGACGCCTTCGCGTCCGGGCGAGCCGAGGCCGCGCCCGTGCACGATGCGCACGCAGCGCTTGCCGGCGAGCAGCGACTCGGCGAGGAAGCGCGAGACTTCTTCATGTGCCTCGTGCCGGTTGAGTCCGTGCAGGTCGGTGTGATTCTGGATCGCCCAGCGGCCGCGGCGCAGATCGCGCAATACATTGCGTGGCAGGCCGGTACGCAGGAACGAGTCGGCATCGCCGATAGCCAGCAGGTCGTCGATTTCGAACGGGCCGTGCAGCGACTCGACGATGACGGCGGCTTCATCAAGTTCCCGCTGCCGTGGCCGCGGGCTGGGCTTCGGCCGCTCGTGCTGGACGCGCGCCGGCGCCTTGAGCGGCGTGGCATCGGCCACGGCGCCCTGGAACGCGGCGATGTCCTCCGGCGTCGGTTGCTGGCGCTGGCTCATCGTGGCGGTCGTGCAGACGTGCGGTGTTGCTGAATGGGGGGGCTAGCCCTCCAGGCTGTCGAGATATTTCTCCGCATCGAGCGCGGCCATGCAGCCCGTGCCAGCGGAAGTGCAGGCCTGGCGATAGATGTGATCCTGCACGTCGCCCGCGGCGAAGACGCCCGGGATCGAGGTGGCCGTGGCGTTGCCGTGGCGCCCGCCCTGGGTGATCAGATAGCCGTTTTCCATTTCCAGCTGCCCGACAAACAGGTCGGTGTTCGGCTTGTGGCCGATGGCGACGAACACGCCGAGCAGCGAAATCTCTTCCGTTTCGGCGGTTTTGACGTTCTTCAGTCGCATGCCGGTAACTCCTGTCTGATCGCCGAGAACCTCGTCCAGGGTGCAGTTCCACTTGATGGTGACCTTGCCGGCCTTTTCCTTCTCGAACAGCTTGTCCTGCATGATTTTTTCGCTGCGCAGCTTGTCGCGGCGATGCACCAGCGTGACGTGGCTGGCGATATTGGCTAGATAGAGCGCTTCTTCCACGGCCGTGTTGCCGCCGCCGATCACCGCCACCGGCTTGTTCTTGTAGAAGAAGCCGTCGCAGGTCGCACAGGCCGAGACGCCGCGGCCGGAGAATTCCTCTTCCGACGGCAACCCGAGGTACTGTGCCGAAGCGCCGGTGGCGATGATCAACGCATCGCAGGTGTAGGTGCCGGAATCGCCAATCAGCGTGAAAGGTTTTTCGGTCAG
The DNA here is from genome assembly GCA_029289235.1 of Gammaproteobacteria bacterium. Lineage (GTDB taxonomy): Bacteria > Pseudomonadota > Gammaproteobacteria > Burkholderiales > Rhodocyclaceae > Propionivibrio. Next base: position 389,160 of record JARFTZ010000046.1, on the reverse strand, counting down.
TTTCGCGGTGTGGATGTGGTCGAAGATGATCTCGGTTTCGAAACGCCGGGCGTGCTCTTCGAACTTCTGCATCAGTTCCGGTCCCTGGATGCCTTCGGCGGCCGCGGGCCAGTTGTCTACCTCTGTTGTGGTCATCAGCTGGCCGCCCTGGGCCATGCCGGTGATCAGGACCGGCTTGAGGTTGGCGCGCGCCGCATAGACGGCAGCAGTGTAGCCGGCCGGGCCCGAGCCGAGGATGAGCAGCTTGCAGTGACGTGCTTGCGACATGTCGGTTCCTTTCGTTGACATTGATGGCTGAATTATAGCCGGAAATATATTAGAAGATTCTAATGGAGTGAGCGTTCGCGGCATCGCCGCCTATAATGCGATTGTAAACAGAGCGGGTTATGGTGTGCTGCGATTCAATGGCGAGGAGATGTACGCATGCATGGAGTTGACGACGCGATGGCCGGCCGGCCGGTGCGTGCGCTGTTGCAGACGATTCCCTTGTTCGCCGGTTTTTCGGATGCGCAACTGGAACAGATTGCGCGAATTGCCGTGTTGCGCCAGGTGCCGCGGCACAAGACGATCGTATTCGTCGGCGCGGAGACCGATTGTCTGTTCGTCATCGTGACCGGCAGCGCGAAGGTACTGAATCGTGATGCAGAGGGGCGGGAGGTGATCCTGTCGATTCTGGAAGCGGGCGAGTGCTTCGGCGAAATGGGCCTGATCGACGGCTCGCCGCGCTCGGCGGATGTGGTGACCAACGAACCCTGTGACCTGCTGATCATTTCCAAGACCGATTTCATGCGGGTGCTCTCGGAAAACGTCGATCTGTGCCTCAACATCATGAAAAGCCTAGTGCTGCGCTTGCGCGAGGCCAATCACAAGATCGAGAGCCTGGCGCTGATGGACGTGTACGGCCGGGTCGCCAAGCTGCTGCTGGAGTTTTCGGAGAAGGAAAACGGCGTGCGCGTGGTCAAGCGCAAGATCACCAAACTGGACATGGCCAAGATGGTCGGCGCTTCGCGCGAGATGGTCAGCCGGGTCATGCGGGATCTGGAACTGCGCGGCTACATCCACATCGACGGCGGGCGCATTATCCTGCATGAGGACTGATCTGCCGCGCCATGCGGAATGGTTGCGCACGAACGCAGCATGCCGCCGCTGCCGGCTATAATCGCTTTTTGTCCCGTTGCAACGGATATTGATGGCTGCGCAGTACAAATCCTCGTCCCGGCTTGGTCGAGCCTCCCAACCGCCGAGTCCGCTTCCTGAAAAGATCGGCATGCTCCTGCAGGAGTCCCGCTGGATCGCGCTGGTTGCCGTGGCGGCATTTTTGAGCCTGGCGCTGTGGGGATTCCATCGCGGCGACCCGGGTTGGTCGCATGCGGTCTCCACTACGGCGTTGCACAATCCCGCCGGGCGCGGTGGCGCCTGGCTGGCCGATCTGCTGCTCTACATCTTCGGATTCTCAGCATGGTGGTGGGTGGTGCTCATGCTGGCGATGGTGTGGTGGGGTTACCGCCGGCTTGACGGATTCCGCCACGCTGATCGGCGGCCTTTGTACATCGCTCTGACCGGTTTCCTGCTGCTCATCGTGTCGAGCAGCGCGCTTGAAGCGCTGCGCTTTTATTCGCATGAGGCGCAATTGCCGCTCGCACCCGGTGGCGTTCTCGGGAAAGGGCTGGGCAGCCTGAGCGTACGTTATTTCGGCTACACCGGCGCGACACTGGCGCTGATCGCCCTCTGGGCGCTTGGCTGGAGCATCTTCTCCGGGATGTCCTGGCTGTCCGCGGCAGAACGTTTCGGCACTCTGCTGGAGCGGCTGGTCTTCGGTGCACGCAATCTGATCGACAGTTGGCAGGATCGGCGCATCGGCCGCGAGGTGGCGCGTGAGCGCGAGGCGGTCGTCGAGGATGAAAAGAAGCGCGAGGAATCGCGCGAACCGATCATCATCCAGGCGCCGCCACCCGAGCTGCCTGTGTCGGCGAAGGTCGAGAAACGCATCGAACGCGAACGGCAGACCCCGTTATTCCCCGAGGCTGTCGCGGGGGGGATGTTGCCGCCGCTGCATCTGCTCGAACCTGCCGCAGTGGCGACCGAAGTGGTCGGCGCCGAGACGCTGGAATACACCTCGCGCCTGATCGAGCGCAAACTCGCCGACTTCGGCGTGCAGGTCAAGGTGCTGGCTGCCTATCCGGGCCCCGTGATCACACGCTACGAGATCGAGCCGGCGGTCGGCGTGAAAGGCTCGCAGATCGTCAACCTGGCCAAGGACGTGGCGCGCTCGCTGTCGATGGTCTCGATCCGCGTCGTCGAGACGGTGCCGGGCAAGTCGTGCATGGCGCTGGAACTGCCCAATCCGAAGCGGCAGACGGTGCGCCTTTCCGAGATCATCTCCAGCCACGAGTACCACGCCATGTCGTCGCCGCTGGCGATGACGCTCGGCAAGGACATCGGCGGGCATCCGGTGGTCGTCGATCTGGCGAAGATGCCGCATTTGCTGGTTGCCGGTACCACCGGCTCGGGCAAGTCGGTGGGGATCAACGCGATGATCCTGTCGCTGCTCTACAAGTCGGAACCGGACAAGGTGCGCCTGATCCTGGTCGATCCGAAGATGCTCGAACTGTCGATCTACGAGGGCATTCCGCACCTGCTGGCGCCGGTCGTCGTCGACATGAAGCAGGCGGCCAACGCGCTCAACTGGTGCGTCGGCGAGATGGAGAAACGCTATAAATTGATGTCGGCAATGGGCGTGCGCAACATCGCCGGCCTCAATCACCGCATCAAGGACGCGGAAAAGGCCGGCAACAAACTGCCCAACCCGCTGTCGCTGACGCCGGAAACGCCCGAGCCGCTGACGCCGATGCCCTACATCGTGGTGATCATCGACGAACTGGCCGACCTGATGATGGTCGCCGGCAAGAAGGTCGAGCAGCTGATCGCCCGCCTGGCGCAGAAGGCGCGGGCGGCCGGCATCCACCTGATTCTCGCCACTCAGCGCCCGTCGGTGGATGTGATCACCGGCCTGATCAAGGCCAACATCCCGACGCGCATCTCGTTCCAGGTCTCGTCGAAGATCGACTCGCGCACGATTCTCGACCAGATGGGCGCCGAGGCACTGCTCGGGCAGGGCGACATGCTCTACCTCGCGCCGGGAACCGGCTACCCGACCCGCGTGCACGGTGCCTTCGTCGCCGACGAGGAAGTACATCACGTCGTCGATCACCTGAAGAAGGCAGGTGAGCCCGACTATGTCGAAGGCGTCCTTTCCGGCGCCGGGTTCGACGACGAGGAGGGGGGCAACGGCAATGGCGACGGGGAGAACGGGGGCGATCCGGAATCCGATCCGCTCTACGATCAGGCTGTCGAGATCGTGCTGAAGAACCGTCGTGCCTCGATCTCGCTGGTGCAGCGGCACCTGCGTATCGGCTACAACCGCTCGGCGCGGCTGATCGAGGCCATGGAAAAGGCCGGCCTGGTGTCGGCGATGGACGCGCGCGGCGGACGGGAAGTTCTGGCGCGCAGGGAAGAAGGGTGATGAAACGTATTTTTCTTTCGTTGGCGACGTGCTTTGCCGTCTCGGCCCATGCCGGAGCGATCGACAAGCTGCACCGTTTCCTGGAAACGACCAGGACGCTGCGTGCCGATTTCGCCCAGATCGTCGTCGCCAAGAACGGCAAGCGGCCGCAGCAGTCGGTCGGAGTGATGATGATCTCGCGCCCGGGCAAATTCCGCTGGCAGATCGAAAAGCCTTACAGCCAACTGCTGGTCGGCGACGGCGAGAAGATCTGGATGTACGATCCCGACCTGCGCCAGGTGACGGTCAAGAAGATGGACGCGGCGCTGGGCAGCACGCCGGCGGCCCTGCTGGTCGGCTCGAACAGCCTGGAAAAGAACTTCAACCTGCGCGAGCTCGGAGAGCGCGAGGGGATGGAGTGGCTGGAGGCCACGCCCAAGTCCGCCGATAGCGGCTTCGAGAAGCTGCAGCTGGGTTTTTCCGGCGATGAGTTGAAGGCGATGGAACTGTTCGACAACTTCGGTCAGACCACCTCGCTGGCTTTTACCAATGTGCAGCTCAACCCGGCGTTGCCGGCTGCCCAGTTCCGCTTCACGCCGCCCGCCGGCGCCGATGTCATCGGTGAGTGACCTGTTCGCCCAGGAGCACGCGGTTCCGCTCGCCGAAGCGCTGCGGCCGAAGACGCTCGACGAGGTTATCGGGCAGCAGCATCTGCTCGGTCCCGGCAAACCGCTGCGCCTCGCCTTTGAAGCGCGCAAGCCACACTCGCTGATTTTCTGGGGGCCGCCGGGCGTTGGCAAGACCACCCTGGCACGGCTGATGGCCGATGCCTTCGATGCCGAATTCCTGGCGCTCTCGGCGGTGTTCTCGGGGGTCAAGGATATTCGCGAAGCCGTGGCGCGCGCCGAGGCGGTGCGAGCGCAGACAGGGCGGTCAACCATCCTGTTCGTTGACGAAGTGCACCGCTTCAACAAGGCGCAGCAGGACGCCTTCCTGCCGTACGTCGAGGAAGGCCTGCTGACGCTGGTCGGCGCGACCACCGAGAATCCGTCGTTCGAGGTCAATTCCGCCTTGCTCTCGCGCGCGTCGGTCTATGTGCTCAACCCGCTGTCGACCGAGGAGATGGGCCTGTTGTTCGAGCGCGCCTGCGCCAAGGCGCTGCAGGGCTTCACCTTCGATGACGACGCGCGCGACCGGCTGATCGGCCAGGCCGACGGCGATGCGCGGCGCCTGATCAACCTGCTCGAACAGACCCGCACGGCGGCGACCACGGCCAAGCGCACGCACATCGACGGCGCCTTCATCGACAACACGCTGGCGCAAAGCCTGCGCCGCTTCGACAAGGGCGGCGAGGCGTTCTACGACCAGATCTCGGCGCTGCACAAATCCGTGCGCGGCTCGAATCCCGATGCCGCGCTGTACTGGTTTTGCCGCATGCTTGACGGCGGCACCGATCCGCGCTACTTGGCCCGGCGCATCGTGCGCATGGCCTGGGAGGACATCGGCCTCGCCGATCCGCGCGCCGCGCAGGTGGCCGGCGCGGCAGCGGAAACCTTCGAGCGCCTCGGTTCCCCGGAGGGCGAACTGGCGCTGGCCGAAGCAGTGATCTACCTGGCCATGGCCGCCAAATCGAACGCAGCCTACGTCGCGTATAATGCCGCGCGGGCGTTCGTCGCCAAGGACGGTTCCCGGCCCGTACCGCTGCACCTGCGCAATGCGCCGACCAGGCTCATGAAGGAACTCGACTACGGCAAGGACTACCGCTACGCGCACGATGAGGCGGGCGGTTACGCGGCGGGCGAGAACTACTTTCCTGACGGCATGCCGCCGGTCGCATGGTACAAGCCGGTCGACCGCGGGCTGGAAATCAAGATCGGCGAGAAGTTGGCGCATCTGCAAGAACTCGACCGCCAGGCACTGAAGAACGCAAAGAAATAGCAAGAACTGAATAACTCAAAGGACCGACCATGCTAGACATCCAATTGCTGCGGACCAATATCGACGCGGCCTGCGAACGACTCGCCACGCGTGGCTACACGCTCGACGTCGCCACCTTCCAGAAGCTCGAAGCCGAGCGCAAGACACTGCAGACGCAGACGCAGGACCTGCAGGCCAAGCGCAACACCCTGTCGAAGCAGGTCGGCCAGTTGAAAAGCAAGGGCGAGGACGCCTCGGCGGTAATGGCCGAAGTCGCCGCGCTGAAGGCAGAACTCGACGCCAACGAGCAACGTCTGGGCGAGCTTCTGAAGGAAATGGAGACCTTCATTGCCACGATCCCCAACACGCCGCAGGAAAGCGTGCCGGTCGGCAAGTCCGAAACGGACAACGTTGAACTCAAGAAGTGGGGCGCCCCGCGCACCTTCGATTTCCCGGTCAAGGATCATGTCGATCTCGGCGAAGGGCTCGGCCAGATCGATTTCGCCACCGCGGCCAAGATCGCCGGCGCCCGCTTCTCGTTGCTCAAGGGACCGATCGCCCGCATGCATCGCGCTCTCGCCCAGTTCATGCTCGACGTGCATACCGCCGAGCACGGTTACACCGAAGTCTACGCGCCGTACCTGGTCAACGCCGACAGCATGTACGGCACCGGCCAGTTGCCAAAGTTCGAGGCCGATCTCTTCAAGATTCCGCGTGCCGACGCCGATCCGCTGTACCTGATTCCGACCGCCGAAGTTCCGGTGACCAACATCGTGCGCGACGAAATCCTGGCGCAGGGCGAACTGCCGCTGAAACTCGTCTGCCACACTCCCTGCTTCCGCTCCGAGGCCGGTTCCTACGGCAAGGACACGCGCGGGATGATCCGCCAGCACCAGTTCGACAAGGTCGAACTCGTGCAGATCGTCGCTGCCGAGAAATCGAACGAGGCGCACGAGGAACTCACGCGCCACGCCGAGGCCATCCTCGAAAAACTCGATCTTCCATATCGCCGCGTCGTGCTTTGCACCGGCGATATGGGCTTTTCGTCCGCCAAGACCTACGACCTTGAAGTGTGGCTCCCCGGCCAGAATGCCTATCGCGAGATATCCTCGTGCTCGAACTTCGAAGCCTTCCAGGCCCGGCGCATGCAGGCACGCTGCCGTAACGAAAAAAACAAGACCGAACTCGTTCATACCCTGAACGGATCAGGGCTGGCCGTAGGGCGTACGCTGGTAGCAATTCTGGAGAACTATCAGAATGCCGATGGCAGCATTACCGTGCCGATGGCCTTGCGCCCCTACATGGGAGGGGCGGAAAAGATCACGATCCTTTGAGAACGATCAAATAGTGAAAGAAATAGGGGTTGAAACACGCACCAGCCCAAAGAGCTGTGCTAGAATCCGCCCCCTATCGGAGAGGTGGCAGAGTGGTCGAATGTACCTGACTCGAAATCAGGCGTAGGTGCAAGCCTACCGAGGGTTCGAATCCCTCCCTCTCCGCCAGGTATCAAGCAACGAAGCGCCTTTATGGCGCTTTTTTGTTATACCCCCCAATAGACCTCCTCGGCACGATGTGAACTCCCCCGGCGTTTTGGCGCTTGTTCGAGAACTTTCCGGATAACGGAAGGGAAAAATAGCTAAACCCGCTCTTGCCTTTGCCGTACATGGTTATATAATGCGGCCCCTCTGTTCCTCGATAGCTCAGTCGGTAGAGCGCCGGACTGTTAATCCGTAGGTCCCTGGTTCGAGCCCAGGTCGAGGAGCCATAGGTCACGCGGCAGTAGCTCAGTTGGTAGAGCGCAACCTTGCCAAGGTTGAGGTCGAGAGTTCGAGACTCTTCTGCCGCTCCAGATGTTTCGGTTTTCGGACTGTCTCCATCGTCTAGAGGCCTAGGACACAACCCTTTCACGGTTGGTACCGGGGTTCGAATCCCCGTGGAGACGCCAATTCACGGCAAAAAGCGCAAAGCCCGAATCAAGCGATTCGGGCTTTGCGCTTTTTGCATGCGGGAACTGACGAGAGGGCAAACAAGAGGCCCATCAGGGCAACGCCACCGGGTGATGCTCTCCCACTACATAGAGTTGTCAGGCACTTCCTGTACGAACCCGAAACGTAGCTTCTGCTTCATCCGCTAACGTATGATCCTGTGGGCCTCTAACTCATGCATCCTTCGCTCTCAACCTAGGCCAAGCGATTGTGGAAAGCAAGAAGAGTTTTTGACGCAACTACAGCAGTCCGAGTTGTCGGGCGCGGGCGATGGCCTGGGTGCGGTTGCGGACGTCGAGTTTGCCGAACATCTGGGTCAGGTACCACTTGGTGGTGCTGACGGTGATGCCGAGCTTTTCGCCGATTTGCTGGTTGGTTAGGCCGAGGTTGAGCAGCTTGAGGATTTCCCGTTCCATTCGGCTCAGGCTCTGTTGCAGGGCGGAGGAGGGAAGTGTTTCCTCATCGAGCGCGAATGCTTCGAGCAGGCGGTTTACGAAGCCCGGATCGACATGGCGGGTTTCGCCGAGCAGATCGGCCACGGCGCGGCCTTCGTCGAGAAAGACCCGCCGGTAGCCGCCGGGTGCCGCGAGCGACACGGCCTTGCTCAAACAGCGTGTCGCGGCGGCTTTTTCTCCAGCCGCCTTCCGGCAAAGCGCTTGCAGGATGTGAATGACGATGAGGCTGCCGTGAAAGCCTTCTGCCCCGGCATTCTTCTCCAGCGTGGCCAGTATGTTCAGTGCGCGTGTTGGTTGGTGACGCGCGAGGTAGATACGGGCGGCTAGAAGATCTTCCTCTTCGCCGACAGCGCAGGGAAGGGCGCGAGTATCGTCCAGTGTCCGCATCGCGCCCTCCACATTCCCTTCGCGCAGCTGAAGTTCGGCGATGAGGAGCGAGATGAGGCGGGCGCGGCGGGTGCTTTCGGGGCGCTGAGCGATCTCGCTGGCCTCCGCGAGGGTGTTCCACGCGGCCTCGCGTTCGCCGCAGACATGCTGCAGTTTGGCCAGCGCGCGCAGGCCGAGCAGCGCGTAGAACACCATGCCGAGCTGGCGGGAAAGTTCGATGCCGGTGAGAAGACGGTAACGCGCCGATTCGAGGTCGTTCTGTTCGTGGTCGATGATGCCGAGGCGGATGTAGAGCAGCGCGGCGACGGGGGCCGGGGACTCCTTGGCGTCGACGAACCGGCTGATGGCCTTCTGGCACATCGCCCGTGCTTCGCGCAACTTGCCCTGACCGATCATCATCGGGATCAGCGCCCCCATCGTGTCGACGGTCATGAAGTGGTTGTCGAGCTGCTGCCCGAGCTGGACGCCCTTGCTGAGTGTGCTGGTTGCCGCGACGCGTTCGCCGGCGAGGGCCTGAGCCTGGCCGAGCAGGCTGTGCGCATAGACGCGGAAGAAGGAGGCGCATTCACCGAGTCGCCCCAGCGCCTGTTTGGCCAGCGCAACAGCGTCCTTGGGGTCACCCCAGCTCAGGGCGATGTAGGCGTGGATGGCGCCGAGCATGCCGCGGCGATGCAGCGGCTCGTCATCGGTTTCAAGTTCCCGCGCCAAGGCGGCGTAGGGCTGCCCTTCGGCGGTTCGGCCGGCGAGGCAGAGCGTCCAGGCCTTGTAGCAGGCCAAATCGCTGTGTGCGCGGACAAGATCGTCGGGCAGCTCGTCGAGCCAGCTGCGCAGCTTGGACAGCTCGCCTCGCGCCAGCACCTTGTCGGCAAAATCGCGCAGCAGGCGAACGGTGGTCGGGAAGTCGCGTGCGGCGAAGGCGTGGCGGATCGCTTCTTCCTCGAAGTTGTTGGCGGCGTACCAGCGGCTGGCCTGCAGATGCTGGCGTTGCTGCTCCTTCAGGTCGCACCCGGCGCGCAGGAATTCGGCGAACAGCGGGTGATAACGGAACCACTGCCGGTTTTCGTCGAGGCGCATCAGGAACATGTTGGCCTGTTCCAGGCGAATCAGCAGGTTGCGGCTATTGGCGGTGCCGGTGACGGCGTCGCAAAGGGGCGCGCAGAGGCGGTCGAGCGCCGAGGTTCGCTGCAGGAAATCGCGGATTTCCTGTGGTTGCCGGTTGAAGACTTCTTCCGCCAGATAGTCGAGTACGTGCCGGTGTTCGCCGCCGAACGCATCCACTCGCTGGGCGAAGCTGGCCATCGAGGCGTTGTCAGCCGAATGCTGCAGGGAAAGCGCGGCCATTTGCAAACCGGCGATCCAGCCCTCGGTTTTGCGTTCGAGGGTGCGCAGAAGGTCTTCGGGCAGGGCGAGGCCGATGGCCGCCGTGAGAAAGCGCGCGGATTCACCGGCGGAGAAGCGCAGCGATTCGAGCCCGATTTCGCTCAAGCGCTGTTGCAAGCGCCAGCGTGCCAGCGGCAGGGGCGGCACTTCGCGGCTGATGAGCACCAGATGCAACTGCGTCGGCAGGTGATCGACGAGAAAGGCGATGGCGGCGTCGATTTCCGGACTGGACACGGCGTGGTATCCGTCGACGACGATCACTACATGGCGCGACGTTTCCGCCAGTTCGCTGAGCAAGGCCGTCAGCAGATCGCTGGCTGCCGGCAGCTGCAATCGGCCGATCAGGAACACCGGCGCGCGTCCCACGTTCGGCACGGCCGACTGCACGGCCGCGACGAGATGATAGAGAAAACGGATCAGGTGCCGGTCTTCGGCGTCGAGGGAGAGCCAGGCGACGTCGAGCCGCCCCGCTTCGCTACGCAGGGCATCGGCCACCATCGTTGTTTTGCCGAACCCGGCCGGCGCTGTGACGATCGTCAGCGGTCGCCGCAACCCGTCGCGCAGCTCGTCGACAAGGCGTGGCCGGCTGATGGTATGTGGTCCCGGAGCGGGAATGCTGATTTTGGCGTTGACCAGCGCCTGTTGTGACGTGAATGACATGCCTGTTCGCTGTAGTCCTGGACGCCGGGCAAAAAAACGCGGCTGAACCAGGGGGTTCTCCCTCGGTGGACGGTCGCCCATCTCTTGTTTTCGTCCGATTCTACCCCGGGATACGGCGCTTCGTTCGCGGCATCGCAGATTGGGTGAATCATCCCGACCTTGGTCGGGTGTCGTTGCCGTGGCGCTTCGCTACATTGCTGCCGATGATGGTTTCAGGGAGATGGAACGATGGAATGCATCGGCATTGCCGTGATCGGCGCGGGCCTGTTCGGGCGCAAGCATGTCGAGACGATGCGGGACGAATCGGCGTGCCGTCTGGTGGCGATCGCTGATCCGACCGCCGAAGCGGCGGCGTACGCAAGGGAGCTCGGGGTCCCGTACTTTACCGATTACAGGGAGATGCTCGACCGGCTCCAGCCGGATGCCGCGATCATCGCCACGCCGAACGTCCTGCACGTTCCCGCCGGGCTGGCCTGCGTCGCACGCGGGATTCCGTTGCTGGTCGAAAAGCCGATCGCCGACAACGTGGCCGACGCACTGCAATTGACCGAGGCGGCGGAACGGGCCGGCGTGCCTTTGCTGGTCGGCCATCACCGGCGGCATAACCCGGTCATCGAGGCGGCACGCGAGGTGGTCCAGGATGGCCGGATCGGGCGGGTGACGGCGATCTCGGCACAGTGGATGCTTCTCAAGGCGCAGGACTACTTCGATGCCGTGCATCGCCGCTCGCCGGGCGCGGGGCCGGTGTTGACCAACGCGGTGCACGATATCGACGACCTGCGCTTCCTCTGCGGCGACATTGTCACGGTGCAGGCGATGACGTCGAATGCCGTGCGCGGCTATTCCGTGGAGGATACGGCGGCGATCCTGCTGCGTTTTGCCAACGGCGCGCTGGGTACGCTGACGGTGTCCGATACGGCCGTCGGTCCGTGGAGCTGGGAGCTGACCGCCGGGGAGAATCCTTTCTATCCGCGCAATGACGAAAACTGCTACCTGATCTCCGGGACGGAAGGCGCGTTGTCCGTCCCGCGCCTGGAGTTGTGGCGTTACGGTGAGCAAAAAGGCTGGGGCGTTCCGCTCGCCCGTGAGCGGCTTCCGGCGTCTGGCGAAGACCCGCTGGTTCGACAACTCCGGCATTTCTGTGCAGTGGTTCGTGGCGAGGCGCCGAAAGTTTCGGGTCGTGATGCCCTGCAAACCCTGCGGGTGGTGCAGGCCATTTTCGACTCGGCGGCGAGCGGTTGTCTCGTGAAAACAGGCCACGAACAAGGCTGATCCGATACGTTTGTTTTTATTATCTAAAAATTAAAAAACATTTAATTTCATTAAACTATTTAGTTGCCTAAACTGCAGCCAGTTCAGCTATCTTTCCCCCAAAAAGAAACGTGGGGAAGCAAGGAATACCTTGTGGCGTGATCTGCGTCAGCCGCTCGCGCCAATGTAAGGAAGGGCATTTCATTGTCGAGGAGGGAGCATGGCTCGGTACGTGTATGGCGTGTGGGACGGCGTCGCGTTCGACAGGCGCCGTGGTGAGGGGAGCGGAACCGTTCCTGCGCTGTCGGGGCTTGACGAAATTGCTCCGGGAAGCGCAACCAAAGCCTTCATTTCGGACCGCGGTTTTCTGGTGCTCGACGAGAGCCTCTGTCTGGTCGAAGCCTTTGCCCAGTACCTGACGCAGGCGGCCAGCGAATCGTGCGGCCGTTGCTCCCCGTGCCGGGTGGGAACGCAACGCTTGCGTGACCTGCTTCGGGCGGTCTCGGCAGGAATGGCAGGGCCCGGTGCGCTGGAAGAGGTGCGAACCCTCGCCTGGCAAGTGACCCAGACTTCGCTCTGCGGCATGGGCCAGAACTGCGCACGGGCGCTGCATGCCGCGCTGACGCACTTCACCGGCGAGTTTGCGGCAATGACTCCGGCGCAGGCCGTCTTCCAGCACAGCTTCACCTACACCACCGCGCCGTGCATCGAAGCCTGTCCGTCGAAGATCGACGTGCCGCGCTACATCGACGGCGTCAAGAGCGGCAAGTTCGACTTCGCCCTTGGCGTGGTGCTCGACAAGTACTCGATGGCCGCGACCTGCGGCCGCGTCTGCGTACGCTTCTGCGAGGACGCCTGCCGGCGCAACGCCGCCGAGGGCGCGGTCGGCATCCGCATGTTGAAACGCTACGCCGCCGACCAGGCGCTGCTGCACGGCCGGCTTAACCTGACCCCGAGCGCCGAGAAGCTTGCCAAACGCGTCGCCGTTGTCGGCGCCGGCCCGGCGGGGATCACCTGCGCCTACAAACTGCTGCTCGGCGGGATCGCGGTCGATGTCTTCGACGCGCAGCAATCGGCCGGCGGCATGGCCTCGATCGGCATCCCCAGCTATCGGCTGCCGAAGGACGTGGTCAAGGCCGAGAGCGAGGATCTCATCCGCCAGCTCGGCGGCCAGTTCCACTACGGCAAGGTGCTCGGCCGCGATTTTTCGGTCGATGACCTGCTTGCGCACGGCTACGACGCCGTGTTTCTCGGCTACGGCGCGAGCCGCGGTTCGCAACTCGGCATCCGCAACGAGGAACTGCTTCCCGAGGGCTACCTGTCCGGCGTCGACTTCCTGCTCAAGGTGCACAAGCAGGTCGAGCACAGCGAACCGTTCCCGCTGCAGGGTGAGGTTGTCGTCGTCGGGGGCGGCAACGTCGCCATGGACTGCGTGCGTTCGGCGCGGCGGATGGGCGCCACGACCGTGCATCTTGTCTATCGCCGCACCGTCGCGGACATGCCGGCCGAGCGCGACGAAGTGCACGCCGCCGAGCAGGAGGGGGTCGTCTTCCACTGCCTCACCAACCCCTCAGAACTGGTCATCGAGGACGACCGCCTGGTCGGCGTCAAGCTCGTGCAGATGCGCCAGACCGAAAAGGATGCCAAGGGGCGGCGCAACGTCGAACCGATTCCCGACTCCGAGACTTACCTGCCCTGCGACTGGCTGATCGCCGCCATCGGCCAGGTTGTCGACGACAGCGTGCTTAGTCTCGAGGAAGGCATCGAGCTCGACCGCTGGAACTGCATCAAGGTCGATCCCGATACCCTGCAAACGTCCCGGAGGGGCGTCTTTGCCGGCGGTGACTGTGTGCTCGGGCCGCTGACGCTGGTCAATGCGCTCGACCACGGCGAGCGGGCCGCCGCCAGCATCCGTGCCTGGCTGCTCGACGGCGCCGTGCGCGTCTCTCCGGAGCGGCGCATGCAGAACTTCCTCGCCCGCAACAAGCTGCTCGCAAACGAGTGCCTTGAGCCTCCGCCGTTGAAGAAGCCGCCGGCCCGTGTGCCGGAGTTGCCGCCTGATGAGCGTATCCGGAGTTTTGCCGAAGTCGACGGCACGATCGCCAAGGACGTCGCCTACGAGGAAGCCAGCCGCTGCCTGCGTTGTTACCGGCTCTACTCGGTGGTGACCGAAAAACCGCTGCAGCACCGTGCCGCCGCCAAGTCCACGACAGCAACGACAACCATCGCAGGGTGACCGATCATGTACGCGACGATCAACGGACGAGACTACGAATTCCAGGCCAACGAAACCATCCTCGAGGTGGCCCGCCGCCAGGGCATCCACATTCCAACGCTCTGCGAGCTGAACGACATCGACCACGCGCCGGGCACCTGCCGCGTCTGCCTGGTCGAAGTGCTGCGGCCGGGGCAGGCCGCCCCGGAGTACCTGACCGCCTGCGACACGCCGATGGGCGAGGGCTGGAGCGTGCAGACGCGCACTCGCATCGTGCAGGAGATGCGCCAGCTGCAGATGGAAATGATCATGGCCGATCACCATCAGGACTGTTCGACCTGCCCGCGCAACGGCAACTGCGAACTGCTGCCGGTGGCCAACTCGGTCGGACTGAAGCAGATCCGCTTCCGCTATACCGAAGGCTGGAAAGACCTGCAACCCGATACCGGCACGCAGCCGATCGTCTACGACCGCAGCCGCTGCATCCGCTGTCAGCGCTGCGTCGCCGTCTGCCGCAATGTGCAGGGCATCGACGCGCTGGAAATGAACGGCTGGGGCCCGACCGCCGGGGTGCGGCTGAAAGGCGGCAATGTCGACATTTCCCCGTGCGTGACCTGCGGTCAGTGCGTGATGGTCTGCCCGACCGGCGCGCTGGCCGAGCGCGACCAGACGCAGGACGTGCTCGACTATCTCGGCGATCCGGAGATCGTCACCGTCTTCCAGATGGCCCCGGCGATCCGCGTCGGCTTCGGCGAGGAGTTCGGCCTGCCGGCGGGGACCAACGTCGAAGGGCAGATCATCGCCGCGCTGCGCAGCATCGGCGCCGATGTGATCCTCGACACCAATTTCGGCGCCGACGTGGTGATCATGGAAGAGGGCACCGAACTGCTCGGCAAGCTCGCCGAGAAGCAGCGCCCCGTCTTCACTTCCTGCTGCCCGGCGTGGATCAACTTCGCCGAGAAACACTATCCGGCCGTCCTGCCGCTGCTTTCCTCGACCCGCTCGCCGCAGGCCGTGGTCGGCAAGATCGCCAAGACCTACCTCGCGGAGAAGCGCGGCTTCGACCCGGAAAAAATGCGGGTCATCTCGATCATGCCCTGCACCGCGAAGAAGGAAGAGGCGGCTCGCCCGGCCTTGCGTCACAACGGCTATTCCGACGTCGACGTCGTACTGACCATGCGCGAATTCGCACGCCTGTTGCGCCGCGAGGGGATCGACCTGAAGAACATGGAGCCTTCTTCCTACGACGACCCGCTGATGAGCGAGTACTCCGGCGCCGGGGCCATCTTCGGCACCACCGGCGGGGTCATGGAAGCCGCCGTGCGGACGATGTACTACGTGCTCAACGGCCGCGAACTCGAACACATCGAAGTCACGCAACTGCGCGGCTTCGACAACGTCCGTTCGGCGACTGTCGATCTCGGTCGCGAGTACGGCGAGATCCGCGTGGCCATGTGCCACGGCCTGAAAGGCACGCGGCGGCTCGTCGAGGCCGTGCTGGCTGGCAAGGCCAATTTTGATTTCATCGAGATCATGGCCTGCCCGGGCGGCTGCGTCGACGGCGGCGGCACGCTGCGCTCGAAGAAGGCCTACATCCCGCACGCCATGCGCCGGCGCGAGACGATCTTCAACATCGACCGCAAGGCCAAGGTGCGCCAGTCGCACAACAACAAGCAGGTGCAGAAACTCTACGCCGACTTCCTCGGCGCGCCGCATTCGGAGAAGGCGCACCACCTGCTGCATACGCACTACGAACCCCGCCCGTGCGGCGTCGATGCCGACATCCGCGCAGAATGGGACGAGTTGCGCGGGCAGGACGGCAAGGTGACCTGACAATGGACATGAAAGCAAGCATGACCGCTGACTGGCTGCGGCCGGCCGAGGTCGAAGAAACGCTGCGCGCGGCGTCGCGTGCAGCGTACGACCCGGGGCGGGTGCGCGCTGTGCTGGCCAAGGCGCGCGAGTTGAAGGGGCTGGACGCGACCGACGTGGCGACATTGTGCGGCATTGCCACGCCGGATCTGGCGGAGGAACTGTTTGCTACGGCGCGGCAGGTCAAGGAAGAAATCTACGGCCGGCGCATGGTGCTGTTCGCCCCGCTGTACATTTCCAACGTCTGCGGCAACGACTGCACCTACTGCGCGTTCCGCTCGGCCAACAAGGCGCTGGCGCGCACGGCGCTCTCCATGGACGGCATCCGCGCCGACGTGCGCGAACTCGTAAGACAGGGGCACAAGCGCCTGCTGATGGTCGCTGGCGAAGGCTATGCCGCCTCGCGCGGCGGCTTCGACTACGTGCTCGACGCGATCCGCGCGGTGTATGACGTGACCGAAGCGCACGGCCACATCCGGAGGCTCAACGTCAATCTCGCGCCGCTGACGGTCGACGAGTTCGTCCGCCTCAAGCAGGCCGAGATCGGCACCTACCAGCTGTTCCAGGAAACCTACCACCGTGATACCTACGCGGCGGTGCATCTGTCGGGCAAGAAGCGCGACTTCGACTGGCGCGCGACCGCGCTCGACCGGGCCATGCAGGCGGGCATCGACGACGTCGGCATGGGCGTGCTGTTCGGCCTGCACGACTGGCGTTTCGAGATTCTCAGCCTGATGCAGCACATCGCGCACCTGGAGGACGCGTTCGGCGTCGGCTGCCACACCATCAGCGTGCCACGCATGGAGCCGGCGGACGGGTCTGAGGTCTCGATCAATCCGCCGGCGCCGGTTTCCGACGACGATTTCCGCAAGATCATCGCCATCCTCCGCCTGGCCGTGCCCTACACCGGGATCATCCTGTCGACGCGCGAATCGGCGGACATCCGCCGCGAATGCTACGCGCTCGGCGTGTCGCAGATCTCCGCCGGCAGCCGCACCAACCCGGGCGGCTACAGCGCAGGTGAAACAGCAGCCGGCCAGTTCCAGCTTGGCGACCACCGCTCGCTCGACGAGGTCATCGCCGAATTGGCGACGATGGGCTTCATCCCGTCGTTCTGCACCGCCTGCTACCGCCTCGGCCGCACCGGCCAGGACTTCATGGACCTCGCGAAGCCGGGGCTGATCAAGCAGAAGTGCGACCCCAACGCGGTGACCACCTTCCTCGAATACCTGACCGACTATGGTTCTCAGAGCGCCCGTTGCGCCGGCGAGGCTGCGATCGCCTGCGAGCTCGGCCGGATGGACGCCAAGACGCGGCGCAATGCAGAGAAGATGTTGGCGCACATCCGCTCCGGCAAGCGGGATGTGTATTGCTGAACGAATCCATGGGTCGCTCAGCTCTCCGTCATTCCGGCGAATGCCGGGATCCAGAAAATGCTCCGAAAACCTGGATTCCGGCTTTCGCCGGAATGACGGTGGAAGCGGGGCCGCCTGAGCCTTGGCGAAGCCGATCATGAGGACACGCACTGAAACCGACTCCCTCGGCGACTTCGCCGTCCCCGCCGACGCCCTTTACGGCATCCACACCGCGAGGGCGCTGGTCAATTTTCCGCTCGCCGGCCGGCCCAGCGCCCCGGCGCTGGTGCGCGGCATGGCGCTCGTCAAGCTCGCCTGCGCGCAGACCAATACGGCGCTCGGGTTTCTGCCGCAGGACGTCGGAGCGGCCATTGCCGATGCCTGCCGCGAACTGGCCGAAGGCATGAGCGACCTGTTGGGAGCCGTGGTCGTCGACGCGCTGCAGGGCGGCGCCGGCACCTCGCTCAACATGAACGTCAACGAAGTCATCGCCAACCGCGCCGAGGAACGGCTCGGCGGGCGACGCGGTGACTACGCGAAGGTGCACCCGCTGCACCACGTGAATCTGCACCAATCGACCAACGACGTCTTTCCGACAGCCCTGAAGATCGCCGCCACCGACAGCCTGCGCCGGCTGGAGAAGGCCATCGCGGCGCTGCAGACGACGTTCCAGGCCAGGGAGCGCGATTTCGCGCACATCGTCAAGGTCGGCCGCACGCAGTTGCAGGATGCCTGCCCGATGACGCTCGGTGCCGAGTTCTCGGCCTGGGCGGACGCCTTCGGGCGCGACCGCTGGCGCGTGTTCAAGTGCGAGGAGCGAATCCGCGTGATAAACCTCGGCGGCACGGCGATCGGCACCGGACTCACCGCGCCGCGCGAGTACATCTTCCGCGTGACCGACGCGCTGCGTGAGGTCACGAAGATGAACCTCGCGCGCGCCGAGAACCTCGTCGACGCGACGCAGAATGCCGACGCCTTCGTCGAGGTTTCCGGCATCCTCAAGGCGCACGCGGTCAACCTGTTCAAGATTTCCTCCGACCTGCGCCTCTTGGCCTCCGGCCCGCACGCCGGGATCGGCGAACTGCGTCTACCGGCCGTGCAGGTCGGTTCCAGCGTCATGCCCGGCAAGGTCAATCCGGTGATCTGCGAGGCTGTTGGCCAGGCTGCGTTGCAGGTCATTGCTCAGGATCAGGCGGTCACGCTTGCCGCGCAGTCCGGCCAACTCGAACTCAACGCCTTCCTGCCGCTGGTGGCGCACGCGCTGCTCGGCAACCTGGAGCTCCTCGAACGCGCCGACACGCTGTTCCGCGCGCGTTGCATCGAGGGACTGACGGCCGACGTCGAACGCTGCGCTGACCTGCTCGAACACTCGCACGCCCAGGTCACCGCGCTGGTCCCCGCGCTTGGCTATGAACTCGCCGCCGACGTGGCCAAGGAAGCGCAGCGCGAAGAACGCACCATCCGCGAAGTCGTCCTCGCCCGCGGCCTGCTCGCACCGCAAGTGCTCGATCGGCTGTTGTCGGCGGACGCGATGACGGCGCTGGGGTACACCAAATTGAATTCCAAGGATTGACCATGCAAGACACCCCCAAGGGCCTGCGCCTGCACATCGGGCTGTTCGGCAAGCGCAACAGCGGCAAGTCGACGCTGATGAACGCGCTGATCGGCCAGTCGGTGTCGATCGTCTCGGCGCATCCGGGCACGACCACCGACCCGGTCGAGAAAGCCTACGAACTCGCGCCGCTCGGCGCCGTGGTGTTCATCGACACGGCCGGGCTTGACGACGTGGGCGAACTCGGCGCCTTGCGCGTGGAGCGGACGCGGGGCGTGCTGGAGCGCGTCGATCTGGCGTTGATCGTCGTCGATGACGGGCGGGTCGGGACGCTCGAACAGGGTTTGATCGCCACGCTGCGCGAACAGAAAACGCCGTTCGTCGTGGTCTTCAACAAGTCCGACATTGCCGAGCCGGGCAAGGCGCAACTGATGGATCTCGCCGCGGACAACGTCGAGTCGGTGGCCGTCTGCGCCGCGCGGGGCTCCGGCATCGACGCGCTCAAGGAGGCGATGCTCCGCCAGGCGCCGGAAGGCGGTGTGGACAATGCGCGCCTGATCGGCGACCTGATCGGGCCGGGCGATGTCGTCATCCTCGTCGTGCCGATCGACCTCGGCGCGCCGAAAGGTCGGCTGATCCTGCCGCAGGTGCAGACGCTGCGCGACATCCTCGATAGCGACGCGATCAGCCTGATGGTCAAAGAGCGCGAACTGCCCGAGGCGCTCGCGCGCCTCGCCACGCCGCCGCGGCTCGTGGTGTGCGATTCGCAGGTCGTGCTCAAGGTGGCTGCCGACACGCCGCGCGAGATTCCGCTCACTACCTTTTCGATCCTGATGGCCCGCTTCAAGGGCGACATGATCGGGCTGGCCGAAGGCGCCGGTGCCCTGTCGCGCCTCCGGCCGGGCGACCGCGTGTTGATCTCGGAAGCCTGTTCGCACCACGCGCTTGCCGACGACATCGGGCGCGTGAAAATTCCGCGCTGGCTGCGCCAGTTCGCCGGCGGCAATCTGGAGATCGACGTGAAGTCTGGCCGCGACTTCCCTGACGACCTCTCACCGTACGAGCTGATCGTGCAATGCGGCGGCTGCACCGTGACGCGCCGGCAGATGCTCGCGCGCCAGTACCGCGCGGCGCGTCAGGGCGTGCCGATGACCAACTACGGCATGGCGATTTCCGTCGTGCAGGGCGTGCTCGACCGTTCGCTGCACTGCTTCCCGGCCGCGCTGGACGCCTACCGCCGGGCGCTGGAGGGCATCCCGGCATGAACCGGCCGGTGCGCATCGCCTGGCACAAGCGCGCGTCGGCCGCGGCCGCGCGGGAGCCGGCCGCCTGGCTGGAGGGCGGTTGGCAGCACAGCGACGCCGCGCCCGACGTGCTGCGCCGCATCCTCACCGCGACCGATCCGGCCGAAGTCGAGGCTATCCGTATGGCGGCCGAGAAGACCTTGCTGGAGCATTGCGGCGATACGGTGCGCCTGCGCGGCCTGATCGAGTTTTCCAACCGCTGCGTGCTCGACTGCCACTACTGCGGCATCCGCCGCGGCAACCGCGCCGTGAAGCGCTACAGCCTGACGCTGGACGATGTCGTCGCCTGCGCGCGCTGGTGCGCCGACAAGGGCTACGGCTCGCTCGTGCTGCAATCGGGCGAGCGGCGCGATGCCGCCTTCGTCCGCCGTGTCGAGGCGATGATCCGTGCGATCAAGGAAGCGACGCGCTCGGAGGCGCAGCCGGACGGACTGGGCATTACCCTGTGCGTCGGCGAGCAGGCGCCGGAAAGCTATGCCCGCTGGTTCGCCGCCGGCGCGCACCGCTACCTGCTGCGCATCGAGAGTTCGTCGCCTGAACTGTTCGCCCGGCTGCACCCGGAAAACCAGTGGTTCGAGACGCGCGTTGCCTGCCTGAAAGTCTTGCGCGAGATCGGTTACCAGGTCGGCACCGGGGTGATGATCGGCCTGCCTGGTCAGACCGTCGATCATCTGGTCGACGACCTCCTGTTCTTCCGCGACCTGGATGTCGACATGCTTGGCATGGGTCCCTACCTTCCGCATGCGCAGGCTGTCCTGCCCGGAGAGATTCCCGGCGCACAGGAACGCCTGCGCCTCGGGCTGCGCATGATCGCCGCCGCGCGCCTGTTGCTGCGCGACGTCAACATCGCCGCCACGACCGCATTGCAGGCGCTGGCCGACGACGGCCGCGAGCAGGGCCTGCGCTTCGGCGCCAACGTCATCATGCCGCAGGTCACCCCGCCGCGCGTGCGCGCCATGTACACGCTCTACGACGGCAAGCCTTGCCTCGACGACACCGCCGAGCAGTGCGCCGTCTGCCTGGAAAACCGGATCGCGTCGGTGGGGCGAAAAACGGCGAAAAACCAGTGGGGGGATTCGGTTAAATTCGCACGGCGGTGACGTTGGGAATAACGTCTTTTGCCTCTTTCTTGACGCGTTATAACAATAAAAACAATTTCTTGCATCTTGAAACCATCTGCTTAAGACCGGGTTAAGGATCGCGCCGCAAGATGCGGCCTTCCCGTTTCCTGATGGTGGTTTCGATGACTCATTCCTCCCCGGTTCGTCCCGCTGACAATGTACTCGCTTCCTCCAATCTGCCGCGGTTCGCCGTTGGCCTGGTCAATTACAAGACGGCGGAAATGACCCGAATGTGTCTGGAACTGCTGCGCAAGGCGCTGTCCGGTTTTGATGCCGAGATCTGGGTCGTTGACAACGGTTCGGCCGATGACAGTACTGCGTACTTGCGCTCGCTCGACTGGATTCATCTGATCGAGCGACAACCGGACGGGCCGGAAGCCGGTTTCCTGGCGCATGGGCGGGCGTTGAATCTGATTCAGGGGCGAACGTCCTGCGACTACCTGTTCCTTCTGCATACCGACACGCTGGTTTACGACGGACGGATTTTTGGCGAACTGCTCGCAAGTTGCCTGAAGGACGAAAAGGTTTTTGTGGTCGGCTGCCTTGAGCAGATCGATCGCGGGTATTTGCGCTCGGCATGGCGTCTTGCGACGCGCTTTGCCAGCCACCAGTTCCGTCGCGCGAAACAGGCCCTCGGTCTGCCGTCGAAGCCGCCGAAACCGTTTCGGGAAACCTACATCAAGAGTTTCTGTGCGCTGTGGAGTTTGCGGGTTCTACGCGAAACAGGTCAGCAGTTTTTAATGAGCGAACGGATTCCCGGGTATGAAGCACAGGATGTGTTGCTGGCTGCCGGCTATCGGCGTCACCTGGTCCCGGCGCGCTCGATCTTCCGTCATCTTGATCACATCGAGGCGGGAACAGTGTCGGCCAATGGCGGCTATCGGGACGGACACCGGCGGACAAAAAAGTATCAACGGATGATTGTCAGGGAGCCGGCGTCCGCAATCACAAAAGACCTTCCGGCAGTCTCGTGACGCAGCCCTGAAAACGAAAACCGCCGGTGGCACAGGGCGCCCCGGCGGTCTTTTTTGCGTCAGGCGGGCTTATTCGACCTTCGCCTTGGCGCGCAGCCCTTCAACCATCTTGGTGATCTGTTGCGCCTGTGCCTGTTGCAGCAGGCGCGGTTGAACTTCCTCGAACGGCGGGAAGCTCGTGGGGCGGGTGTCTTCAAGCATGATCACGTGGTAGCCGAAGTCCGATTTCACCGGCTTCTCGGTGTATTTGCCCTTTTCCAGTGCAGCCAGGGCGTCGGCAAACGGCTTCACATAGTTGCTGGAGGCAGCCCAGCCGAGGTCGCCCCCGTTTTCCTTGGAACCGGGATCGATTGACTGCTTGGCGAGTTCGTCGAACTTCGCACCCTTCTTGAGGTTGTCGATAACCGTCTGCGCTTCGGCTTCTTCCTTGACCAGGATGTGGTGGGCCTTGTACTCGGTGCCGCCGACTTGCGCCTTGACCTTTTCATAGTCGGCGCGCAACTGTGCCTCCTCGATCGGATGCTTCTTCATGTAGTCCTGCACATAGCTGCGGATCAGGATGGCCTGCTTGGCGGCTTCGGCTTGCGCGGCGATGTCCGGCTTCTTGTCGAGGCCGGCTTTCTTGGCCTCCTGGAAGAGAATCTCGCGGCGGATCAGTTCCTCGCGCACGGCGTTGCGCAGTTCGGGCGAATCGGCCGCGCCCTTGGCCTTCTGCTCGGCCATGAAGGCGTCAGCGAAACTTTGCGAGACGGTTGCACCATTGACCTTGACGAAGGGTTTGTCGGCCGCCAGCAGCGGGGACGACAGCAGGGCGCTGGCGAGGAGGATGGCTGCGAGTTTCGAGGGTGTATTCATGTTGCGTGTTCCTGGGTGGGTTGTCGGTCCGGGCCGTTTTTCTGCGGGGGACCGGGGAAAACCGAGACGGTCGTTCATGGCGCTTCTTCGGGCGTCAATGAGCGAATGCTCAGTGCATGTATTCTACTCCGCATCAGTTCGCCCAACGCGTCGTAGATGATTCGGTGGCGTTGCAGTGTCGTCTTGCCGGAGAAAAGGGGTGAAATGATCAGCAGGCGGTAGTGCCCGCCCTCGCGCGCGCCGGCATGACCGGCATGCAGGGCGGAATCGTCGATGACTTCAAGGCGAAGCGGTTCGAGGAAAGCGAGCCGTTCGCGCAGCAGCGCTTCGATGTTGCTCAAGACGGGAAAACTTTCTTGAACGGCTTGATGGTGACCCGGGCGTACACACCGGCGGCGACGTAAGGGTCGGCGTCGGCCCATGTCTGTGCGTCTTCCAGCGACGGGAATTCAGCGACGATCAGACTGCCCGAGAAACCCGCAGGCCCCGGGTCGGGGCTGTCGATGGCGGGGCAAGGGCCGGCGACGATCATCCGCCCTTCGTCCTGGAGCGCCTTCAGTCGCTCCAGATGGGCCGGGCGAGCAGCCAGGCGCTTTTCCAGCGAGCCGGGAACGTCTTCTCCGATGATGGCGTAGAGCATTATTTCTTTTCCTCGATGTATTTCGACAGCATGAGCCCCTGGATCACAGCGAAGACGAGCATCAGTCCGATGCCGCCGAACAGCTTGAAATTGACCCAGATCTCGGTCGACAGGTTGAAAGCAAAGGCCACGGCCAGGTTGGCGAGGCCCATGAAAGCGAAGAAACCGATCCATGACCAGTTGAGGCGTTGCCAGACGAAGTCCGGCGCGTCGATCTGCTCGGCGAGCAAGGTGCGAATCATGTTCTTGCGGAAAAAGAGCGTGCTGCCGGCCAGTCCCGCGGCGAGCGCCCAGTAGAGGACGGTCGGCTTCCACTTGATGAAGGTTTCGTTGTGAAAGATCAGGGTCATGCCGCCAAAGACGGTGATGATCGCCAGGCTGACCCAGAGCATCGTATCCACCTTGCGGTGTTTGAACCACACCCAGGCGATCTGGGCAAAGGTGGCGGCAATGGCGACGCCGGTGGCGACGAAGATATCGCTCAGTTTGAAGGCCGCGAAGAACAGGATGACGGGGAACAGATCGAAGAGAAATTTCATGGTGAAACCGGCTAGAATGGCCCGAAATTATTGCCCATTTGACGCGCAACGTCCATCGACGTTCATTCATGTCCGCGTGCGGCGCGGATACCAGGGAGGAGTGTTCCATGCAGACCGTCCAGGTCGTCCTGCGCGAGGATGCCGACATCGGGGCGGCGTTGTCGCCCCTCGTTGCGCTGCAACCCGATCTCGTTTTCGCTTTCGGGCGTTCCGGGAGGCTTGACGCCGTGGCGCCGGCGCTGGCGAAAACGCTCCCCGCGGCCCGGCGCATCGGCTGTTCGGCGGCATTTTCGGTGTCGTCGAGCGGGGTCGAAGCCGACGCCTGTGTGCTGACCGGCGTGCGTTTCGACCATGTGCGAATCGTCGAAGCGTCCGCCTTGCTGGCCGGCAAGGACTCTTCGTCGGCTACCGGGCAGCGTCTTGCCGAGTCGCTGCCCAAGGAGGGCTTGCGGGCCGTCCTGTTGCTGGGCCAAGGCGTGGGAATCCGCGGCGGTGCGTTCCTCGCAGGATTCAACGAGGCGCTGGGTGATGGCGTGCCGGTGGTTGGCGGGCTGGCCAGCCGGCATGAAGGGTATTACACGACGCTGGTGCTGGATGATTCGGGCGTGGGTGACGGTGCGGTGGTGGCGCTCGGTCTTTACGGTGAACAGCTGCGTTTCGGCTTCGGTGTGCAAGGCGGCTGGACGCCGTTCGGGGCGGCGCGCAAGGTCACACGCTGCGAAGGGAACATTCTGTACGAGCTCGACGGTGAGCCGGCACTCGATGTCTATCGGCGTTATCTCGGCGACTACGCGAAAGATCTTCCGCTCGTCGGCCAGTTCTTTCCGTTTGCCATGCTTGACGCGAATCATCAGGAAGTCGGGCTGATTCGCTCGATGCTGGGGATTGATGTGGCGGCTGGCGCCCTGAAATTCGGCGACGATATCGTGCCGGGCAGTTACTTGCGGATGATGCATGCCAGCACGGACCGGCTGGTCAGCGGCGCCGAGTCCGCCGCCGAGTCGGCGATGCGCATGTTGCCGGGGAACGGGCATGGCAAGGGAATGGTGTTCATGGTCAGTTGCGTGGGCCGCGAACTGGTCATGGGCGAGCGCGTCGAGGAGGAAGTCGAGGGGGCTCTCGATGTTTTCGGCAAGGATGTCCCGCTGGCCGGCTTCTATTCCTTCGGCGAAATCAGCCCGCTTTCCCCCGGGGAAACCTGCAAGCTGCATAATCAGACGGTAATGGTCGCTTATCTCGATGAATGGACGGACTGACCGGTGGCAAGGTGATGGCGCGAGGCGCTGACGATCATGCATAAGCTGCTTGCACGCCAGCTTCGACGAGCGTTCGGCGGCGATGAGTCGCGTCTGGAGCGGGTGCTCGAGGACCTTGGCACCTTGTCCGGACAGCCGGGGATTGCACCCGAAACGGCGTGTCTTCTCGCGGGCTTCGGCGGATTTATCGATCGGGTCGGAGCGGCCTACGAGCAAGGCGATCGTGATCTGGAGCTCACCGCGCGGGGGCTCGAACTCAGTTCGCACGAGGTATTGCAAGCCAATGACCGGTTGCGCGACGAACTCGCGCGCAGTCGCCGGGTGATTGAATCCCTGCGCGGAGCGGCGAACGAGATGATCGGTTCGGGCGATGGCCAGCAACTGCCACCCGAGATTGATGACATCGAGGCGCTGTCGACGCTGATGAGCGATCTGGTGAAACAGCGCGAGGCGGCCCAGCGGCACTTGCGCGCGGCACTGGCTGACTTGGCAAACCAGAAGTTCGCGCTCGATCAGCACGCAATCGTCAGCACGACCGACGTGCTTGGCAACATCACCCATGTCAACGACCGCTTCTGCGAGATCAGCGGCTATTCGCGCGACGAACTTCTCGGCCGGAACCATTGCATCGTCAAGTCAGGCGCCCATCAGCCGGAATTCTATGCGGAGATGTGGGCAACGATCGCTGCCGGGCGGGTCTGGCGGGGGGAGATGTGCAATCGCGCCAAGAACGGTGGCTTGTACTGGATCGATGCGACGATTGTCCCGTTCCGTGATGAGAGCGGTTCCCCCGTGCAGTACATCGCGATCCGCACCGACATCACCGAGCGCAAGAGGCAAGAGGCTGTCATCGCTGCAACCGAACGGCGCCTGCGGCATATCACCAATACCGTGCCGGGCGTGGTCTTCCAGTGGGAAGTCGGGCGGGGGGCGATACGCTACACCTTCATCAACGACCGGGCGATGGAAATTCGCGGACTGGACCGTGACGCACTGTTCGCCGATCCCTTCGTGGCGACCCGGCAGATCGTCGATGAGGACCGTCAGCGAATCCTGGACGGCGTGATGGACGCCGCCGAGCGGCTGATGCCCTGGCGCGATGAGTTCCGCGTACGGCTGCCGGACGGATCGATCCGCTGGATCCGCAGCGAGATCAATCCGGAGCCGGAACGTTTGCCCAATGGCAACGCGGTTTTTACCGGCATCTGGCAGAACGTGACGCAACTGAGACTGGCTCAGGAACGCCTGCGCGAGGTGACCGAGAATCTGCCGGTCGCCGTCTTCCAGTTCGTGCAGCCGCCCAGCGGTGATTCGTATTTCTCCTTCTTCAGTTCGGGCCTTGAGCGGATTTGCGGCGTACCGGCAGAAGCGGCGATGGCTGACGCCAATCTGTTCCGCGCGCAGATCGACAGCGACGACCTGCGGCGGATTCGCGCGGCGATTGCCGATTCAAGCGCGCGTGACGTCCCGTGGGCGCACGATTATCGGCTCGCGCACACTCGTACCGGGCAGGTCACCTGGGTGCATACCGAGGCACGGCCGAAGCGCTTGCCTGACGGCAGCATGCTGTGGAACGGCTATATCGCCGACATCAGCGAAGCCCGTCGTGCCTCGGAGGAGTTGCAGCGCGCCAAGGAGGCTGCCGAAGCCGCGAGCCGTGCGAAGTCCGCGTTCCTCGCCAACATGAGCCACGAAATCCGCACGCCGATGAACGGCATCATCGGGATGACCGAGCTGGTGCTCGACAGCGCGCTCGATGAGGAACAGCGGGAGTACCTGCAGATCGTCAGATCATCATCCGAATCACTGCTCGGCGTACTCAACGACATCCTCGATTTTTCCCGCATCGAGGCTGGCAAGCTGCAGGTCGCGGAGATTCCCTTCAATCTTTGGCGCACGGTCGGCGATACTGTGCAATCACAGGTCAGCGAAGCCTTTGCCAAGGGGCTCGAAGTGGTCTGCAATATCGATGCGGAGGTGCCTCAGGAGGTCATCGGGGATCCCGGCCGGCTGCGCCAGATCCTGGTCAATCTGGTCGGCAACGCAATCAAGTTTACCGAGCGCGGCGAAATTGTCCTGAGCGCCGTGCTGGTGGAGGTGGACGAAAGCGGCGTGGTCTGCCAGTTCTCGGTCAAGGACAGCGGTATCGGTATTTCTGCAGACAAGTTCGACGCCATTTTCGATCCCTTCATACAGCAGGACGGCTCGATGACCCGGCGCTACGGTGGAAGCGGGCTGGGGCTGTCGATTTCGCGGCGTCTGGTCGAAGCGCTTGGCGGCCGCATCTGGGCCGAGAGTGAGGCCGGGCGGGGCAGCACCTTTCATTTCACTGGGCGCTTCGGGGTGTCTGCCGGTGTTGCTTGCGATGCGACCGCCACGGCCGGATCATTCTCTCCTCTTGTCAGCCACGTGCAGGGCGATACGCCACCGTCGCGTACCATGGCCCCTGTTCCGGGAGGCGGCCGAACGCCTGCGTCCTCTTCCTTTGATTACGTCGCGGCGCTACGGCGAGCCGATCCGGATGTGCTCGATATTGTCGCTGCCGCCTTCCTGGAAAGGTATCCGGCGGAGCTGGGCAAGCTGCGGGCGGGGCGTGCGGCATGCGATGCCAACGCCCTGCTCTTTGTCACGCACGCCTTGCGCGGCACCCTCGGGTTGTTTCACGCGCGTCCGGCAGAAGATCTCGCCCAGCGTATCGAGCGGCTTGCGGCAAGGGGCGCGTGCGGCGAAACGGATGACCTGATCGAACGGCTGGCGCAGGAACTGGAACGGCTGGCCGCGGCCCTTGCAAGGGTAGTCCAGCGGGGTCCGCATGACTAGAGCATTGCTGGGGCGATTGCTATACTGGCGCGACGCCACGAGGAGAAGAAAGGCATGAACCGGATCGCCATTGTCGACGACAGCGACATCAACTTGACACTGTTGAGCGCGCTCGTCCGTCGGCTGGGTGATTGCGAGCCGCTGCTGTTCCAGGATTCGCCACGCGGCCTGGCCTGGTGTTCGGAAAACCGGCCGGACCTGGTTGTCGTCGACTACATGATGCCCGACCTCGACGGGATCGAATTCATCGCCCGCTTGCGCCAGGTTGGTGGTTGCGAGGATCTGCCGATCCTGATGATCACCGCCAACGATGACAAGGAAGTTCGCTACGAGGCGTTGCAGCGCGGGGCGACCGATTTTCTCAACAAGCCGGTCGACCGCATCGAATTTTCCGCGCGCGTGCGCAACATGCTGGCCCTCGGCGCCAGCCGCAAGAAGCTCGCCGACAAGGCTGACTGGCTGGCTTCGGAGGTCGAAAAGGCCACGCGGGCGGTGCATGCGCGCGAGCAGGAACTGCTTTTCCGGATGTCCCGCGCGGCGGAATTCCGCGATCCGGAAACCGGCGCCCATATCCAGCGCATGGCCCATTATTCGCAGCTCATCGCCCGCCGTCTCGGGCTGCCGGTCGATGACCAGGAACTGATCCTGCGCGCGGCGCCGATGCACGATGTCGGCAAGATCGGCATTCCGGACGGGATCCTGCTCAAGCCGGGCAAGCTGACGCCGGAGGAATTCAACGAAATGAAACGGCACACGGTGATCGGCCACGAACTGCTCAGCGGCAGCGAATCGCAGGTGCTGCAGACCGCCGCGGTGATCGCCGTCTCGCATCACGAGAAGTTCGATGGTTCCGGCTATCCTTACGGCCTGAAGGGCGAGACCATTCCGCTGTTCGGACGGATCGTCGCCGTCGCCGACGTTTTCGATGCGCTGACGTCGGTACGCCCTTACAAGCCGGCCTGGACGCTGGAAAGTGCCGAGACGTACCTGCGCGAATGCGCGGGCAATCACCTCGATCCCGCCTGTGTCGCTGCGTTCTTTGCGGCCTGGGACGAGGTGCTGGACGTTCACGCACGCTATCAGGACGAACCATCGTCGCCCGATAGTGCTGTTGCCGCGAGTTGCGCACGATGCTGACCATGCCGCTGTACGACCGGGAAAAGGCACTGGCGCAGATCGACGGCGATGCGGCGTTGTTTGCCGAGATCGCCGCGGTGCTGGCCGCAGAGGGCGAAAGCTACTGCGCGGCGCTTGAGACAGCGCTGGCCTCGGGCGACACCGCGGGACTGCGGCGCGAGGCGCACACGGTCAAAAGCGTGCTGGCCAGCTTTGCCTGCGAAGGCGGGCGTGAACTCGCCTGGCGGCTGGAGGAGCAGGCGGCGTCGGGCTCGCTCGACGGCGCTCCCGAGCGAGTCGCGGATCTGGTGGCGGTAGTCCGGCAACTTATGGCCGAACTGGCCGCGCAGGACGCCTAGCGTTCCGGGATGTTCAGCAGCGCCGCCGCAGCATCCGGCGAACTCGCGGCGGGGATCACGCCGAGCAACGGTGCGTCGATGCGGGCGCACAAGGCGGCGAGGTTTTCCTCGAAGCGCGACATTGCCGGATCGATGCGGTTGGCGATCCAGCCGGCGAGTTTCAGTCCGCGCGCCGCGATGGCCTGGCAGGTCAGCAGCGCGTGATTGATGCAGCCGAGGCGCATGCCGACGACGAGGATCACCGGCAGTCCGAGCCGTTCGGCGAGATCGGCGGTGTCGCTGCGTTCGTCCAGCGGCACGCAGAAACCGCCGACACCCTCGACCAGAACGACGTCGGCCAGCGGGCGCAACTGCTCGAAGGCGGCGACGATATGGTCGATGTCGATCGCCACGCCGGCTTCGGCGGCGGCAATGTGCGGCGCGATCGCCGGCTGGAAGAGGTAGGGGGTGATCAGTTCGCTCGGCGCGGCAATACCGGACGCGGCGTTGATCCGTTCGACGTCGTCGTTCTTGCCGTCGGCGTCGGTGCCGGCGGCAACCGGCTTCATGCCGACTGCGCGCTGACCGCGGCGTTTCAAGGACAGCAGCAGTGCGCAGGTGGCGAAAGTCTTGCCGACTTCGGTATCGGTGCCGGTGATGAACCACGCCGGCGCGCTGCGGTGTGCTTGGTCACTCATTTACTATCCTCATTTTTGTGCATACCCCAGCAGGACGTCGTAGCTCGCCGGCAAGCCGGCCGGCGTGCGGAATTGTTCGTAGGCGGCCTCGACCTTGCGCCAGGCGGCGCGGCCCATCATGCCCTGGCGGCTGCCTTCGCCGACATTCTGTGCGCCGATCTCCTTGATCGAGCGCAGCAGCGATTTCAGGTCGGGATAGTAGATCGTGTGCCGTTCGCGGATCAGGCGGATGTCGTGCAGGCCGGCGCCGTCCAGCGCGGTATGCAGCCTGTCGGGCTCGTTGAACGGCAGGGTGTGGCGGTGCTGGTCGATGCCGGCGAAGGCGGCGCGCAGTTCAGCGAAGGTGTCCGGGCAGAGGGTGCTGAACGCGATCTGCCCGCCCGGACGGAGGACGCGTGCCGCTTCCAGGAAGACGACGTCAGCGTGGCACCACTGGATCGACAGGCTGGACCACCAGAGGTCGAAAGTCGCCGGCGCAAACGGCAGCTTCTCGATGTCGGCTGCCTGGCAGCAATCGAAGGTGGTGCGTGCGGCGGCCACCATGGCCGGGGCGAAATCGACGCCGGCGATCTGCGCCCGCGGCCAGCGGGCGCGCAGAAGACGGGCGCCGTAGCCGGTGCCGCAGCCGGCGTCGAGAATGCGTTGCGGCGAGTCGGTCGTCCAGGTGAGTGCTTCCTGTAGCCGATCGCAGACGCGGCGCTGCACCACGGCGGCGCCGTCATAAGTGGCCGCCGCGCGGTCGAAGGCGTCGCGGACGCGTTGCTTAAGCGAACTCAGGGGCATGGAGAAAGGCGCCAATGCGTTGGGCGAAGCGTTCAGGGTCGTTGAGGAAGGGCGCGTGCGCCGCGCCGGGGAAGACGTCGAGCGTAGCCTGCGGCAGATGGGTGGCCAGCCAGCGGGCGGCGGCCAGCGGCATCAGCGGATCGTTTTCGCCGTGCAGCAACAGCGCCGGACAGGTGATCTGTGCCACGATGTCGCGAAGGTCGACGTCGCGCAGCCAGGTCAGGCCGTCAAGCAGGGTTTCCGTTGACGGCAGGGGCGCGGTGAATACCGTTCGCGCGATCTCCCGGCCGATGCCGCGCGCCTTGGCGTCGCCCTGATTGGCGACGGCGACGAAGCGTTGTAGCGTGGCTTTGGCGTCAGCGGCGACGGCCGTGGCGAAGTCGTCGAGCAGCGCGGCCGGTTGTGCCTCGGGCCAATCGTCGCGCTGCGCGAAGCAGGGCGTTGTGCCGACCAGGATCAGCCGTCCGACCCGCGTCGGTGCGAGGTGCGCGGCCTGCAGCGCCAGCAGGCCGCCGAGCGACCAGCCGCACAGCGTGCTGCCGGGCGGCAGGGTGTTCGCCAACGCCTCTGCGGCTTCCATGAAGGATTGCCTGCGCTCAGGCATGTCGCCGTAGCCGGGCAGGTCGGCGAGGCGCGGCGAGAGTGATTTCGTCATTGACGGCAGGCAGGGCGACCAGACCGCCCGGCCGAGTCCCCAGCCGTGCAGCAGCACCAGCTCCGGACGGTTCATTCCAGTTCCTCCAGCTCCCGCAAGGCGTCGACGAGCAGTTGCACCTGCGTTTCGCTGTGCGCCGAACTGAGCGAGACGCGCAGCCGCGCCGTGCCTTTCGGCACCGTCGGCGGGCGGATCGCCGGTACCCACAGGCCGCGTTCGAAGAGCGCAAGGGCCACGCGCAGCGCTTCGTGGTTGTCGCCGATGATCACCGGCTGGATCGCCGTCGGCGACGGCATCAGTCGCCAGCGCGAACCGGCCAGTCCGGCGCGCAGCGTGTCGGTCAGCCGGTGCAGGTGGCGGCGCCGCTCGTCGCCCTGTTCGATCAGTTCGAGACTGGCCAGCAAGGCACAGGCGATGATCGGGCTGGAACCGGTGGTGAAGATGTAGGTACGTGCCCTCTGCAGTAGCCATTCGATAACCGTCTCCGAGCCGGCGACGAAGGCGCCGGCACCGCCAGCCGCCTTGCCGAGGGTGCCCATGTAGATCAGGCGCGGGTTGGCCGGAATATCGAAGTGGCTGAGACTGCCTCGGCCCTGTATGCCGAGCACGCCGAAGCCGTGCGCGTCGTCGACCACCAGCCAGGCGTCGAAACGTTCGGCCAGTTGCAGCAACCGGGGCAGTGGCGCCAGGTCGCCGTCCATGCTGAACACGGCGTCGGTGAGGATCAGCTTGCGCCTGGCCGTGCTGGCGGCGAGCAGGCGTTCGAGAGCGGCGAGGTCGCCGTGCGGGTAGCGTTCGTGGTCGGCGCGCGAGAGCTGCACCGCGTCGATCAGCGAGGCGTGGTTGAGCTTGTCGGCGAACACCGCATCGCCGCGTCCGACCAGAGAAACGACGATGCCGAGGTTGGCCATGTAGCCGGTCGAGAAGAGCAGGGCGCGGTCGAAGCCGGTGAACGCGGCGAGCTTTTCCTCCAGCAAGTCGTGCGGCGTGAGGTGGCCGCTGACGAGGTGCGAGGCGCCACTGCCGACACCCCAGCGCCGCGCGCCGGCGCAGGCGGCGTCGACCAGCGCCGGGTCGTTGGCGAGCCCCAGGTAGTCGTTGCTGCAGAAACTGATCAACTCGCGTCCGTCGATCCGCGCCAGCGGGCCGCAGGGGGCGTCGAGCGTGCGGCGGCGGCGCTTCAATCCTTCGGCATCGAGTTGCCGGAGTTGTTCGTCGAGTTCGGCGAGCAGGGCGGATTCGGACATGGCGGACGGGTTAGGGACCTGATTGAATCAGACCAGCCGGAAATGCTTGCGCCCCGGCAGTCGATAGGTTTCGAAATCGTTGCGGTCGAGCGTCCACACGGTGCTGCTTCCGGTCTTCAGCGCGGCGACGACCAGCGAGGCGTCGGCCAGATCCATCGGCCGGTCCGCATAGCGGTCGATCCAGTCGATGGCGGCGACGAGTTCGTCACGGCCGAGTTGCATCACTTCCAGTCCGCCGCGCTCGATCCAGCGATACAGCGGCAAGGTGGCGGCGACGGTCGGTGCAAGGTGGGAGAACTCGGTGAGCACGGCCCAGGTGGTCAGCAGCCGGCCCCGGAACTCCTTGAGGAAATCCGTACAGCGCTGGTGCGCGCCATCGCGGCGGTCGGCGAGCGCCACCAGCGGCCCGGTGTCGACGAGGAGAACAGTCAACCGGCATCCCCCAGTGTTTCGTCGCTGCCGCGCCGATGCTTGCGGCGGATCGCCGTCTTGACGCGTTCCTTGGTGCTGCCGACGGCGTCAGGCTCCGAGGCAAACGAGCCGATGAAACCGGCCTTGACGGCGAG
This sequence comes from Gammaproteobacteria bacterium, assembly GCA_029289235.1. Taxonomy (GTDB): domain Bacteria; phylum Pseudomonadota; class Gammaproteobacteria; order Burkholderiales; family Rhodocyclaceae; genus Propionivibrio. The sequence continues at coordinate 355,717 of JARFTZ010000046.1, read as the reverse complement.
GTCATAGGACGATTCGGCCGCCGGCTCGGCGGCAAAGCGTTGTTCCAGCAATTCGATGATGACCTCCGATTTGCTGCGCCGCGTCTCGACGCAATATTGCGCCAGCGCTTCTTCGAGGCGGTGCGGGATGCGAACGGTGGTGGGCATGGGCGTTTCGGAGTAAATTTTTGTATTAACGGTAATACAGATCACGCCGGGGCGCAAGTTGTCGCTTCCAGTGCACCGGCGACGGCGTGTCCGAGATGCGCGATTTCATCGTCGTTAACGATGTACGGCGGCATCAGATAGACGGTGTTCCCGATCGGCCGCGTCAGTACCTCACGTTCCAGCACTGCCCGATAGAAATGACGGGAAAATCTCGGATCGTCGCTGACGACGTCGAAGGCGATGATCATGCCGCGCTGGCGCAGGTTGCGCACTCGCGGGTGGTTGGCGAGCGGGGCGAGGGTCGCAGCGAGTTTCTGCGAGCGGGCGATGTTCTGTTCCAGCACCTCGTCTTCGGCAAAGATGTCGAGCGTGGCCAGCGCTGCGCGGCAGGCCAGCGCGTTGCCGGTGTAGGAGTGCGAGTGCAGGAAGCCGCGCACGGTGGTGTCGTCGTAGAAGGCTTCGTAAACCGTGTCGGTGGTGAGGACGATCGACAGCGGCAGATAGCCGCCCGAGATGCCCTTTGACAGGCAGAGGAAGTCGGGTTTGATACCCGCTTGCTCATGGGCGAAGAAGGTTCCTGTGCGGCCGCAGCCGACGGCGATCTCGTCGCAGATCAGATGCACCTCGTAGCGATCGCAGAGCGCGCGGGCCAGGCGCAGGTATTCCGGGTCGTACATGGCCATGCCGCTGGCGCACTGAATCAGCGGCTCGACGATGAAGGCGGCGATCGTTTCGTGGTGTGCTGCCAGATGTTTTTCAAGCGCGGCGGCGGCGTGGCGGGCGACGTCAGCGGGTGTTTCGCCGGGCTCGGCCTTGCGCGCATCCGGCGTTGGTACTGTGGCAGCGCTGCGCACCAGCGGCGCGTAGGCGTCCTTGAAGATTGCCACGTCGGTGACGGCCAGCGCGCCGATCGTCTCGCCGTGGTAGCTGCCTTCGAGGCAGAGGAAGTTCTGCTTCGTCTCGCGGCCGCGGTTGCGCCAGCTGTGGAACGACATCTTCAGCGCGATCTCGGTCGCCGAGGCGCCGTCGGAAGCGTAGAAGCAGTGACCCAGCGTGCCGCCGGTCAGCGCCGACAGCCGTTCCGAAAGCTCGACGACCGGCTGGTGCGTGAAACCGGCGAGGATGACGTGCTCCAGCTCGTCGAGCTGCGCGCGCAAGGCCGCGTTGATGCGCGGGTTGGCGTGACCGAAGAGGTTGACCCACCAGGAGCTGATCCCGTCGAGGTAGCGTCGGCCATCAAAATCGTACAGCCAGGCGCCCTGGCCGCGGGCGATCGGGATCATCGGCAATTCACCGCCAGCGTGCTGTTTCATCTGCGTGCACGGGTGCCAGACGGCGGCGAGGCTGCGCTGGAGCAGGTCGGCGTTATTCATGGTGTTCAGTGCAGTGTCTGCGACGGCGCGTTGCCGAGATCCGGCATCTCGGCATGCACGGTTTCGCCTTCGACGTTGGGATAGAGCGGGGCGCCGCAGTCGTCACAGAATTCGAACGGGAATTGCTGGTTGTGTACGACGACTTCCTTGATGCCGGATTCGCGCAGGAGGGCCTCAACTTCGCCGACGACGTCGGTGGCTTCGTCCTCACTGCCCAGCAGCGGCCAGACTACGCCGTGGTAGACGATGTCCTCGTCGCGCGGCCCGAAACCGATGCGGTATTCCTCAAGACGCTTGTCGTGAAAGCCGCCGATGATTGCCCGCAGCGACTCGGCCGACTTGCCGAGGGTGGTCTGCAGGAAGGCGACCGAGGCGCGCAGCGAGTACGGACGCGAGGCCATGTCGGCGAGGCGGCAGGCGGCGTGGTAGGCGTCGGCGAGCAGCGGCTGGAAGGCGCAGCCGGCGAGCAGCGGCTCCAGCGACGGGCAGCCCTGCTTGATCCATTCCTTCAGCGCCGATTCGCGCGTGACGCTGTCGTCTTCGTTCCAGCGGAACAAAGGCATGCCGCGCGGGACGGCGACTGCACCGATCAGGTAGCGGGTGTCGGAGAGGAACTGGTTGGTCTCCGGCAAGGCCGAGACGTCGAGGGCCGGCGCCTTGTTGCACAAGGCCGCGCCGCCCAGGTCGCGCATGAGCTGCCAGGTGTCGACGAAGCTGCGTGGCAACTGGTCGGGGCTGTACAGGTAGTCAACCAACGCGATCTGCGCGGCACCGGAGAAGACGTGGGCGCCGAGCTGTACCTTGAGCGCGTCCAGGGTTTTGCCGGGGATGGTTCCGGCGGGGATCGAAAAGCGCGACCAGGCCAGCAGCGGAGCGTTGAACAGCATGATGTCGTAGTCCTGCCCCTGATGGGTCAGCACGCACGATTCGGCGCGCGCCTCGATGGTATCGGCGAGGCAGTCGTGCGCCCCGGCGTGCGAATCGAACAGGCGGTCGAGCGCCGCGTTGAGATCGTCTTCGCCGCCGTCCTGGAGGATGCGGTCGATCAGGTCGGCGAGCTGCCTTTCCCAGAATTCGCGCTCGAGGCGACCGCCGGCTTCGGCCAGGCCGGTGGCCAGGCGGCCGAGTTCGGTGGCGTCGGAGGACATGCGTTTGCGGGAGGAGAGGCGGTTGCGTTTCATGGCGTGTTTCCAGCGATTCGGATAATCGGCTATTGTAGCAAGCGCCGTGCCGCGCTTTCGATGCGGATGTACGCATCGAAAGCGCAGGCCTTGTCCATCTCCGTTCGTCAAGCTCCCGTTTCCGCCATGATCATCCTGCTTTCGCCTGCAAAATCACTTGACTACCAGACGCCTTCGACGACCACGGAGGCGTCGTTACCCGGTTTCCTCGACCAGTCGCAACTGTTGATCGACCGGCTGCGGCAATTGTCGCCGGCCGAGGTGGGATCGCTGATGGGCATCAGTGATCAACTGGCGGCGCTCAATGTCGCGCGTTACCAGGAATGGGGCGTGCCGCTCCCTCCGGAGAAAGCCAAGCAGGCGGTGCTGGCGTTCAACGGCGATGTCTATGAGGGGCTCGACGCGCCGTCGCTGTCCGGAGACGATCTGCGCTTTGCCCAGACGCATCTGCGCATCCTTTCCGGTCTCTACGGCGTGTTGCGTCCGCTTGACCTGATGTTGCCGTATCGCCTCGAGATGGGCATCCGCCTCGCCAACCCGCGCGGCAAGGATCTGTACGCCTTCTGGGATGTGCGGATCACCGAGGCCTTGAATCTCGCGTTGCGCGAGTCAGGCGCGGCGGCCGTGGTAAATCTGGCGTCGACCGAATATTTCAAGTCGGTCAAGGCGAAGGCGCTGGCGGCATCGGTCGTCCAGCCGGTGTTCGAGGACTGGAGCGGCGGCCGGTACAAGGTGGTCAGCTTCTACGCCAAGCGCGCACGGGGACTGATGGCTCGCTACGCGATCACCCGGCGTCTCGTTGAACCGGCAGCCTTGCGCGACTTTGCCGAGGAAGGCTACGCGTTCGATCCCGCGGCGTCAGACGCGGTGCGCTGGGTCTTCCGGCGCAAGCTCAAGGAGTAGATGCCCCGCATCGTCGGCGTTGACGATGGCGAACGGCGCCGGCAGCCGGCGAGGGCGGGCAAGGCGCAACAGTTCCTTGTCGCGCGTGACGAGCATCCATGCGCCACAGCGGGCGGCCAGTTCGAGGAATTTCTGATCGTCGGCGTCGCGGCAGCGCGGGAGTGCCGGAGCCACGCTGTTGTTCTCCGGTTCGCACTGCGTGATGATGCCGCGGTAGGTCAACAGTAAAGCTCGCTGTTCGTCGTCGTGGAGCCGAAACTGCGGGTAGGCGGCGACGCGTTCGAGCTCCGCCAGGCACCTGGTGTCGCTGAAACACTGTACCCGTCGGCCAGCCACTGCTTCACGCAAGGCGGCCGTGCGCGGATCGCCGAAATGCAGCATGTCCATGACGATATTGGTGTCCAGCACTACGCGAGTGGGCGGTTTGGCGATGATGTTCGGCATCAAAAAATTTTATTGTCGAGGCTGGCCTGACCACATAAAATCATCGGATTATCGCATAGCGCCTTTTCCGCCAGATCGTGTTGCCACTCCTTCAAAGCATCGAGTCGATTTCATCCTGCCGGGATCGTGCCCGGTTGCCGTCCATGCTGGTCGGCGCGGTGGCGTCGCTGCTCGGGGATCGCACGCAGGTTGGTGTATTTTCGTGTGATGCGCGCCGGGGGCTGGGGCTTCGCGTGTGTAACGGCACGACAACCGTCAGGCCCGACGCTTCGCCGTGGCCGGAAATCCTCGTTGATGCCGTCAATAACAGCGGGATGGTGCTGCGCAGCGATGCCGGCCAGCATTGCGGGGCGCTCCGGCTCGAATCGTCGGAGTTGTGCGACGAGGATCTGATCCTGGCGTTCGGGAGCGATATTCCGGTTGCGAACGATCGTTTTGCCGGCGTGGAGATGCTGGCGCGGATTTTCGGCAACCAGATCCGGATGCTCGATTACAGCGAGCTGGATTCGTTGACGCGCCTGCTCAACCGGAAGACTTTCGATGAAACCTTCGATCGCCTGCTGACGTCGGCGTCCGCGCCAGGTTGCGAATGCCTGCCCTGTAGCGAGCGGCGTCATGGCGAGGAAAACGATTCCCCGGCCTGGCTGTGTGTCGTCGATATTGATCACTTCAAACGGATCAACGACTCCTTCGGACATCTCTTCGGCGACGAGGTGCTCCTGCGCATGGGCGAACTGATGCGTCGGACATTCCGCGACGGCGATCGTCTGTTCCGCTTCGGCGGCGAAGAGTTTGTGGTGATTCTCAATGCGGACAACGAACAGCTTGCTGCCGCTGGTTTTGAGCGTTTGCGCCGGACCGTCGAAGAACACGAATTTCCCCAGGTCGGACAGGTGACGTGCTCGATCGGCTTCACCGCGGTATCCGCTTTCGACGTGCCCACCGATGCCCTCGGCCGGGCTGACGAGGCGCTGTACTACGCCAAGGAGCACGGGCGCAACCGGGTGTGCGGCTACGAGAGCCTGCTTGCCGAAGGCGCGATCGTCCGAGCCGAGCCGGAAACGGTGCGAGTCGCCGACGATCTGGACATCGACGCTTTGTTCGGTTGATTGCGGATGGGCAAGGTGATTCTGGCGCCGATGGAGGGGCTGGCCGACAGTCTGCTGCGCGATTTGCTCACGCGTCTGGGGGGGTACGATGGTGCCGTGTCGGAATTCGTGCGCGTGACCGGTACCCGCCTGCCGCTGCGCACCTTCCGCCGCGTTTGCCCCGAGTTGCTTGATGGCAGTCGTACTCCCGCCGGAACTCCCGTTTTTGTTCAGTTGCTTGGCAGCCATCCCGAGCGGATGGCCGAATCGGCGGCGCGGCTCGCCGAACTCGGTCCGTCCGGCATCGATCTAAATTTCGGCTGCCCCGCGCCGACGGTTAATCGTCACGGCGGTGGGGCCATGTTGCTCGAAGATCCGGCGCTCATGGCGCGCATTGCCGCCGCAGTGCGAGGCGCGGTGCCCCGTGGCATTCCGGTGACGGCCAAGATGCGACTCGGCGTCTCCAATACGAAGAAGACGCTAGCGTGCGCAGCGGCGCTTGAATCCGGCGGCATTGCGTCGCTGGTGGTACATGCGCGCACCAAGGAACAGGGCTATCGTCCGCCGGCGCACTGGGAATGGATCGCCCGGGTGCGCGAATCGGTCTCCGTGCCGGTTGTGGCCAACGGCGAGGTGTGGTCGGAGTCCGACTACCGCCGTTGCCGTGAATTGACCGGATGCAGCGATGTGATGATCGGACGCGGGGCGGTGGCCGATCCGTTTCTGGCCCGCCGCATCCGCGCTGCCGGAGGTGCTGTGGACCGTGATGCCGAGTGGAGGGAACTCGCGCCGCTGCTCGACGAATTCTGGCAGCGGGTGAAGCAATGCGTCGTCGCCCGGCACGCGCCGGGACGGCTGAAGCTGTGGTTGAACTCGCTGCGCCGTTGTTATCCGCAGGCCGAAGCGCTGTACGGCCGTGTCCGGTCACTGACCTCGGTGGCCGACGTTGATGCCGCGTTGGCGGTTGCTACTGGCTTGATGTAAGTTCTCATGCGCGCCAACTCCCGTGTTCCCGCCAGTGCCCAGCAGGGTATCCACGAGCAGCTTGGTCGCTTGCTGGAACGCCATCGCCAGGCGCCGTTCCGCAAGCCGTATGCCGACTACAATCGCGCGGCGTTCGAGGCCAGCTTCGCCCGGCGCGAGCGCGAAGCCGCGAACGTGCCGCTGATTCTCGATTCCTGTTGCGGTATCGGTGAAAGCTCGATCGCCCTGGCCCGGACGTTTCCCGATCATTACGTGATCGGTGTCGATCAATCCGAGGTGCGTCTCGGGCGCTTCGATGCGGCGACGCTGCCGCCGAATCTCGACCTGGTACGCGCTGATCTTGTGGACTATTGGCGATTGCTGCTCGATGCGGGTGTCCGCTTATCGCGCCACTATCTGCTTTACCCGAATCCCTGGCCGAAGATCGGCCACCTCTCACGGCGCTGGCACGGCCATCCCGTTTTTCCGGCGATGCTCGGACTCGGTGGGCGGCTGGAGTGCCGCAGCAACTGGCGGATCTATATCGACGAATTCTGCCTGGCGGTGACGACCCTGACCGGCCGCCCGGTGACTGGCGAGGAATTCGACGCTGCGCAACCGCTGACGCCGTTCGAGCGCAAATACCGTGATTCCGGGCACCGGTTGTATCGCGCCGTCGTCGATCTTCCCTGAGACTGGCCGTGCAGATCGGATGCGAGGATAATCGGTTTTTGTCCGGAAAGATGAATCATGCGTTCGATTTGTGTTTTTTGTGGCGCGTCCTCGGGGCGTGATGCACAGTATGCGGCAGCGGCAGCGTCATTCGGCCGGCTGCTGGCCAGGGAAAACATCGAGCTGGTCTGGGGCGGCGGCCACGTCGGGTTGATGGGCGTCGTCGCCGATGGCGTGCTGGAAGCCGGCGGCCGCGTGTTCGGAGTGATCCCGACCTTCATGGCGGAGCGCGAGCTGGCGCACCCGCAGGCCAGCGAAATGGTCGTTGTCGACAGCATGCATGCGCGCAAGGCGGCGATGGCCGACAGGGCGGACGGTTTTGTCGCCCTGCCTGGCGGTTTCGGCACGCTCGACGAGTTGTTCGAGATCGTCACCTGGGCGCAGTTGCACATCCACAGAAAACCGGTCGGGTTGCTGAATATAAACGGCTTTTTCGATCCATTGCTGGCGATGGTGCGGCACATGTCCGCCGAAGGCTTCGTCAAGCCCGATCACGTCGAGTTGCTGAATGTCTCGGAGGCTCCCGCGCAGCTTCTTCAATCGATGCGGGCGCACTCGGCTCCCGTGGGAGACTGGCTGAAGCAGAAACTGTCGCCGGACGGACGTTGAATGGCCGAAATGCAGGAAACGCGCGGCGCCACAGCGGCGTTTGCGGCAAACGCGGTGCTGCGCGACAATCTGCGCGTTTTTTTACAGTTGAAGTCAGATCGTGCCTGAACATCCTTGCTTGAGTTGTGGCGCCTGTTGCGCTGCTTTTCGTGTCGATTTCCACCGCCAGGACCTGGCTACCCCAGGGAAAGGCGGCGTGCCTGAAGACATGACGATTCCCTTGACCGCGACGCTGGTGCGCATGGCCGGTACCGACGATGCGCCGCCGCGCTGCATCGCCCTCGAAGGCGAGATTGGCCGCAGCGTGCGCTGCTCGATCTATCGCGAGCGGCCGGGACCGTGCCGGGATTTCGCGCCCTACGCGCCGCTCGGCATCGGCGATGACGATTGCGACCGGGCGCGTCGTCGCTACGGTCTTCCGCCGCTTGAACTTTGAGGTTGCGCCCATGTCCATTTCGCTCCAGGTACGCGGTGAGTACATCCAGCTCGATCAACTACTGAAAACGACCGGGTTGTGCCATTCCGGAGGAATGGCACATGCCGAGATCGAAGAAGGGAAGGTTCGCGTGGACGGGCTGGTGGAAACCCGCAAGCGGGCCAAGCTGCGTCCGGGTCAGCAGGTTGATTATGCAGGTGAAACGGTGCTGCTTGTCTCCTAGTGCGTTTCGTGCACAATCCGCAGTACCTGCTGAAATAATATCAAGTTGCCAGGGGCGTGCTGGTGCATGACGGGGCCGTACAATGGCCGTCCAGAACATTCGGGCTTTCCCATTTTTTGACTTTTCTGAAAGGACGTTCTCATGCTGGAATCGTATCGCGCACACGTAGCTGAACGCGCCGCCCAAGGCATCCCGCCGCTGCCGTTGAGCGCCAAGCAGACCCAGGAACTGATCGACCTGCTCAAGAACCCGCCCAAAGGCGAGGAACAGGCGCTCGTCGAGCTGATTACCTATCGCGTTCCGGCCGGCGTCGATGACGCCGCGAAGGTCAAGGCCGAGTTCCTGGCCAAGGTGGCCAAGGGCGAAGTTTCCTGTCCGCTGATTTCCCGCGCTAAGGCGACCGAGTTGCTTGGCACCATGCTTGGCGGTTATAACGTCAAGCCGCTGATCGATGTGCTGGCCGATGCCGAAGTCGGCGTCGTCGCCGCGGAAGCCTTGAAAAAGACGCTGCTGGTGTTCGACTACTTCAACGATGTCAAGGCGCTGGCCGACAAGGGCGTGGCCAACGCCAAAGCCGTTGTGCAGTCGTGGGCCGATGCCGAATGGTTTACCTCGCGCCCCGAAGTTCCCGCCAGCCAGAAACTGACGGTGTTCAAGGTCACCGGCGAAACCAACACCGACGACCTTTCGCCGGCACCGGACGCGACGACCCGTCCCGATATCCCGCTGCATGCCCTCGCCATGCTGAAGAACCCGCGCCCCGGCATCGAACCGGATCAGCCCGGTGTGCGTGGCCCGATCAAGCAGCTCGAAGCGTTGGCCCAAAAGGGCAACCTGATCGCCTACGTCGGCGACGTGGTCGGCACCGGTTCCTCACGCAAGTCCGCAGCCAACTCCGTGCTGTGGTGGACTGGTGAGGACATCCCCTTCGTGCCGAACAAGCGTTGCGGCGGCGTCGCGCTGGGTTCCAAGATCGCTCCGATCTTCTACAACACCCTGGAAGACTCCGGTGCATTGCCCGTTGAAATCGACGTGGCGCAAATGGAAATGGGCGACGAGATCGAGCTGAAGATCGATGTCGCGACGACCCAGGTCGTTGCGCTGAAGAACGGCCAGGTCATTGCCGAATCGCAGTTGAAGACCCCGGTCATTCTCGACGAAGTGCGTGCTGGCGGCCGCATCCCCCTGATCATTGGTCGCGGCCTGACGGCGCGCGCCCGTGAAGCGCTCGGTCTGCCGCCCTCGACGCTGTTCAAGATGCCGCAGGAGCCAGTCGATACGGGCAAGGGATACTCGCTGGCGCAGAAGATCGTCGGCCGTGCCTGTGGACTTCCGGAAGGCAAGGGCATCCGCCCGAACGCCTACTGCGAGCCGAAGATGACCACCGTCGGATCGCAGGACACCACCGGCCCGATGACCCGCGACGAACTGAAGGATCTGGCTTGCCTCGGCTTCTCGGCCGACCTCGTCATGCAGTCGTTCTGCCACACCGCCGCCTATCCGAAGCTGGTCGATATCAAGACCCACCGGACACTACCGGGCTTCATCACCACCCGTTCCGGCGTTTCGCTGCGTCCGGGCGACGGCGTCATCCACAGCTGGCTGAACCGCATGTGCCTGCCGGATACCGTCGGCACCGGCGGCGACTCGCACACCCGCTTCCCGATCGGCATCTCCTTCCCGGCCGGTTCCGGCCTAGTGGCCTTTGCGGCCGCCACCGGCACGATGCCGCTGGACATGCCGGAATCGGTGCTGGTGCGCTTCAAGGGCCAGATGAACCCCGGCATTACGCTGCGCGACCTGGTCAATGCGATTCCGTTCTACGCCATCAAGCAGGGTTTGCTGACCGTCGAGAAAAAGGGCAAGAAGAACGTCTTCAACGGCCGCATCCTCGAAATCGAAGGTCTGCCGGATCTCAAGGTCGAGCAGGCCTTCGAACTGACCGACGCTTCCGCCGAGCGCTCCGCCGCCGCCTGTACTGTGCAGCTGAACAAGGAACCGATCATCGAGTACCTGCGTTCGAACGCCACGCTCCTGAAGTGGATGATCGCCAACGGTTATCAGGATGCCAAGGCCCTCGCTCGCCGCATCAAGGCCATGGAAGACTGGATCGCCAATCCGCAACTGTTGAAAGCCGACGCCGACGCCGAGTACGCCGCCGTGATCGAGATCGATCTCGCCGACATCAAGGAGCCGATCGTCGCCTGCCCGAACGACCCGGATGACGTCAAGCTGCTCTCCGAAGTCGCCGGCGCCAAGATCGACGAAGTATTTATCGGTTCGTGCATGACCAACATCGGCCACTTCCGCGCCGCCGGCAAGATTCTCGACGGCAAGAGCGACATTCCGACTCGTCTGTGGATCGCGCCGCCGACCAAGATGGACGCCATGATCCTGTCCGAGGAGGGCTACTACGGCGTTCTCGGCAAGAGCGGAGCACGCATGGAGATGCCGGGCTGTTCGCTGTGCATGGGCAACCAGGCGCAGATCAAGAAGGGCAGCACCGCGATGTCGACCTCGACGCGCAACTTCCCCAACCGCCTGGGGATCGACACCAACGTCTACCTCGGTTCGGCCGAGCTTGCGGCGATGTGTTCGCTGATGGGCAAAATCCCGACCGCCGCCGAATACATGGAGCAAATTCAGGCGGTAAATGCCAAAGCGGCGGATGTGTATCGCTACATGAATTTCGACCAGATCGAGGAGTTCAAGGAAGCGGCGGAGAGTGTGACGGTGTAAGCGACCTTGGTTCCGAGTACGATCCTGGCTTCGCCCCGGCTAGTCCGGGGCGACAGAACAACAGCCCGGCAGGCGTCACGTCTGCCGGGCTGTTTTCTTCACGGTCGCATAAGGTTTTTTTTCGGTGTGCGGATGTTTCGCAAAAGGCGGGCAGGTCATCTATGCTGATTCCAGATCGTCAGTTGCGTATCGAAGCCTGTGTTGCAATGTTTGTCGTTTGTTTTTTTAACTGCAGTCGCTTCTTCTAGGGAGGTGTCATCGTGAGTGAGAACAAAGGGATGCTGGACTGGTATTTCAAGTCGAATCTGCTATCTCGGATACTGATTGGATTGATTGCCGGCGCCGTGGTGGGTATTGCTCTGGGGTATGGTGATCCGGGTACGGTGAAGGGCTTCGTCGACAACACGAAGTTCTTCGGTGATATCTTCATCCGCTTGCTGAAGATGATCGTGGTGCCGGTCATTCTTTTCTCCCTCATCGCCGGAGCGGCGAGCATTGCGCCCTCCCGTCTGGGGCGGGTCGGGGTGAAGATTGTTCTCTATTACCTGCTGACCTCCGCGGTGGCCGTGACCATCGGGCTGGTGTTCGCCAACATTCTCCAGCCCGGAGACGGCATGAACATCGTCGGCAACGAGGCGATCAAGGGCAAGGTGGCGGAATCACCGACAATCGTCACGATTCTGCTCAATATCGTCCCGACCAATCCGGCCGAGTCGCTGGCGAAAGGGGACGTGCTGCCGATCATCTTCTTCTCGGTGCTGTTCGGTCTGGCCATTTCCTACGTCAAGGACGCAAAGGATGCCGCCTTGGCCAAGCATGCAGAGAATCTGTTCCAGCTGATCAACGCAGCGGCGGAAACCATGTACCGACTGGTTCGCGGCATCATGCAGTACGCCCCGATCGGCGTGTTCTTCCTTATCGCCATCGTGTTCGCACAGCAAGGGCCGAAGGCCCTCGGGCCGTTGCTGATGGTCACGCTGGCCGTTTATCTTGGCCTGGTGGCGCATCTTTTCCTGTGCTACGGAGGTTTTCTGGCGGTTTTCAACCTGGGGCTGTTCCGCTTCCTGAAAGGAGCTAACGAAGCGATGATCACCGCCTTCGTAACGCGTTCTTCGAGCGGTACCTTGCCGGTGACGATGCGTGTTTCCGAGGAAAACCTCGGTGTCCCTCGCAACATCAGTTCCTTCACCCTGCCGCTTGGTGCCACCATCAACATGGATGGAACGGCAATCTATCTTGGCGTCTGTGCGATGTTCATCGGCTATGCGACCGGCCACCCGCTGACCATCGATCAGCAACTGACGGTCGTCATTACGGCGACACTGGCCAGCATCGGCACGGCCGGTGTGCCGGGTGCAGGTGCGATAATGCTGCTGATGGTCCTCGAGTCGATCGGTCTGAAAGTCGAGACCGGTTCGGCCGTCGCGGCGGCCTACGCCATGATATTGGGTATCGATGCGTTGCTCGACATGGGGCGAACCAGTCTGAACGTCACGGGCGACATGGCCGGGAGTGCCATCGTGGCCAAGGCCGAGAAGGAACTGGACGTTGAAAAATGGGCCTAGGTTGTTTTTCTGAAGATTGAAGCGAATGGAGCCGCGGTGCCTGGTCGCCGCGGTTTCTTTTTTGGAGGATAGTGTTGTGCCGGATCAACGAAACAGGCGGCGTTTTGCTATTGTCGGAGGAGTTGGCGCGTTGGGCGCCGCCGACGCATTTTTCAAACTGGTGAAGGCGTTGCCGGCAAGAAGCGCCTCGAGTCAAGCGGATATCCTCTTCGAACAGCATCCGTTTCGCGAAGAGGAAAGCCCAGGGGATCGTGGCGCGTCGCAGAATGCTCGGAAAATCTACGTTTTCGACATGATCCAGGCTTTTGCGGCGCGGCACGTCGACACGGTGCTCCTGCCTTGCTTTCTCAGCCACACATTCATCGACGAAATCGCTGCCGAGGCGACACTGCCTGTCGTCAATATGATGGAGGCGCTGTGCGACTATGTACGTCGATATCATCCGGACGTCAGGACCCTCGGCGTGTTGACCTCCGATTACGTGCGAGATCGCGGACTATTCGAGCGTTATTTTCCGGCTTCGGAGTGGACGCTCCGGTATCCGGCGGACGATGTGCAGCGCGATTGCGTCATGCCGGCCATCTATGGTCCCGATGGCATCAAGGCAGGATGCTTGCGCGGCGCCTCGGTGGAAAAACTGCTGCGGGCTTGCGAGGATCTTGCCGGGCAGGGAGCGGAACTGATCCTGCCGGGCTTCTCCGAAATACCGGTGGTGATCGACGTGCTGCACGAAAGGGGTATTCCGATCATCGATGCGAACCAGATCTACGCCGATTACGCGGCGTCGGGCCGGGCTGCGCAGAAGGCCAGGCCGTTCAAGATCGGTGTGGTCGGAGGCGTCGGTCCGGCAGCGACCGTCGATTTCATGAACAAGATCGTGCGCAATACGCCGGCGAAACGCGATCAGGAACATTTGAAGGTGGTTGTCGAGCAGAATCCGCAAATCCCTGACCGTACGGAAAATCTGCTCGGTAATGGTGTTGATCCGACCATTGCGCTGTATTCGACGTGCAAAAAACTCGAGGCGGACGAGGCGGATATCATCGCCATTCCCTGCAATACGGCGCATGCCTTCGTCGAGCGGATTCAGCCGTATCTGTCGATTCCGATCGTCAATATGCTGTTCGAAACGGTGGAATACATCAAGAAATGCTGCAAGGGTCGGACTGCGGTCGGATTGTTGGCGACGAGCGGCACGATCGGTAGCCGTGTCTATCACGATGTGATCGTGCCGGCCGGGTTTGAACTGATCGTTCCCGACACGGAAAATCAGAAGCGGGTGATGGATGCCATCTACGGGCCGCAAGGCGTCAAGGCCGGGTTTACAACCGGCCAATGCGTGGATGATCTCATGCAGGCGATGACCTCGCTGGTCGTACGAGGCGCGGAAATCATCGTTCTTGGCTGTACCGAGTTGCCCCTCCTGGTCGAGAGGAGCGATGCACTTCCGGTGGCCGGAAAAACCGTTGTTGTGCTTGACCCGACGGATATCCTGGCGAAGAAATGCGTCAGCCTGGGTACTTCGTCCATGCAAAGGGCGGAGTACGGTGGGGAATGAACGGTCGGGCGTGCTGGTGCGCGTCGAGGCGCTTTCCGAGGATGCGGAACTGCGTGCAAAAGACCTGGCACTGCATCTCGGTTTGCCGCTCGGGGGCGAGGCCGATTTTTCCCTGCAGTGCGACGGGCATGGCGTGCAACTGGCTGACCTCGGTGCAGGGGCGCCCGGTCCGATCCGCGTTGATTTCGTTGGCGGTGCAGTCGGGCATCGTCGCCAGTTCGGTGGCGGCAGCGGCCAGATGATCGCCAAGGCCGTTGGTATTCAGACGGGAGTTCGCCCGACGGTCGTCGATGCGACGGCCGGTTTGGGGCGGGATGCGTTCGTCCTTGCGACGCTCGGTTGCGAGGTGACGCTGATTGAACGCCAGCCGTTGATCGCCGTTCTGCTGGATGACGGCCTGGCACGCGCTCGCAGTGACCCGGAGGTTGCGCCGATCGTCGCCAGAATGCGTCTGCGTGTCGGTGACGCCATTCAGATGCTGCGTGACTGGGACGAGAACGTGCCTCAGGTGGTTTACCTCGATCCGATGTTTCCGCATCGGGACAAGAGCGCGCTGGTAAAAAAGGAGATGCGCCTGTTTCGCCCCCTGGTAGGCGATGACGTGGACGCGGAAAGGCTTCTCGAAGCGGCGCTGGCGCTGGCGTCGCACCGCGTCGTGGTCAAACGGCCACGCAAGGCACCTGCCGTTGCCGGCGGCACGGTGAGTTTCTCGCTGGAAGGGAATGCCGGTCGTTTCGATGTCTACGCCAAACGTTCGCTCAAGGAAAAGAGAGCCGACCGTTCCTGAAACACACACCATTTGTGCAAGGAAATCGTTTCATGCAGTTGCACCACCTGCTGATGATCGCCGGTTCGGCGTTTATGCATGCCTCGTACAGCGTGCTCCTCAAAACGCGAGGAAAGGATCCCTATTTGCTTCCCGGGTTCTTTCTTGTAGCGACGCTGGTTGCCTGGGGGGATGTCTGGCGCCATGACGGGCTTGGTGTCTTTGCCTGGGGTGATCTGCCCATGATTTATCTGGCAGCGCTGTTCTATGTGATGTACCAGATGTTCTGCGCGACGGCGTACCAGATGGGTGATATCTCGGCGCTCTATCCGCTGACTGTACTGGGGCCGGTGTTGATTCCGCTCTGGGCCAGGCTGTTTCTTTCAGAGCGTATTGGTGTGCTGGCCTCGGCCGGAATTGCGCTGACCTTCGTCGGCGCTGCGTGCATCAAGCTGAAAACGCTCTCCTGGGATGAAGTGAAAAAGGCGTTGGGTTGGCATGGTGATTATGCCGGTGCACGTTGGGCATTGGCCGCATCGCTTGTTTACTCGATCGGTGCGATTTTCGACAAGGCCAGTGTCGGACGGTTTGAGGGGAGTACCTATCTTGCCTTCATCCTGTCGTTCATGACCTTGAACATGCTGGTTGCGCTGTTTTTCAGCAAGCAGCGATCGCTTGTGAAAGGGGCGAATCTGTGGGCCATGTTCCTGGGAGGGGTGGCGCTTTATCTGTCGTTCATGCTCTTTCGGGTGGCACTCAAGGAGGTTTTTGTCAGCATTGCCACCCCGATCCGCCAGATGTCGATCATTTTCGCAATGGGATACGGTTTTGTTCTTCTCAAGGAAAAAATCCGGCACACGACGCTGGCTGGCGCCGTATCCATCATCGTTGGCGTTTGCCTGCTCGCAGTATCAAAACACTGAAAGCGAGAGTTTTGATACGCCCTGCTTGGGGCTTCAGATGCTGTATCGGATGGGGGCAGCTGGTGGGTCAGGAAAACGGCGGGGGAGCCCCCGCCTCCTGGCCGATTGACGTTTGTCGGCTGCAGTTAACTCGTGCTAGCCGTGGCGTGCCACAGGCGCAGCGCATCCAGCGACAAATGGTCCGTCTCGTGCAGGACCATTCTGGCACCCTCGAAATCCTCGTCATGCGTGTAGTCGCTCAACGTGATTACCGTGGGAATGCCTGCCGCCAGGCTGGCGGCGAGGCCATGCGCCGAGTCCTCGACGACAAGACAATCACGCGCGGGGAGGTTGAGCTGCTCAAGTACTTTCTTGTAGACGTCGGGCGACGGCTTCTTGGCCTGCACCAGTTCACCTGAAACGATTGCGTCGAACCACGCATCGGCGTTCGGGCCGAGATTGGCTCGCAGCAGGCCGACAACGTTTTCCTGCTTGGAACTCGACGCGATGCCGAGGCGCACGCCTTCGGTACGCGCATCGCAGATCAATTGCCCGATGTCTGCGCGCAGAGGAATGGCTCCCGCGGCCAGCAGGCGCTGGTAATTGCGCGTCTTGATGTCGTGGACGCGATGCATCAGATCGTCGAAGTCGGGGCGAGCGCGCGTTGCCGGATCGAAATGCTCGGCGTAGAAATACAGGCGTTCCAGCCCCCCCCCTTTGACCAGCAAGGTGCCGTAGAACGATTCGTCCCAATGCCAGGGCAGCCCCATTTCCGCGAAAGCGGCATTGAACGCTGGACGGTGCCCGTCGCGCTCGGTGTTGGCCAAGGTTCCGTCGACATCAAAAATCAGTGCTCGCAAAGCCATAGGGAACTCCCCGAAATTATTGAGTACAGAGAAGGTTAGCGTATTTTGCGTTTCGCAAGTTGTTCCGATTAGTCACATTTAACGAAATATTTAGCAATTCCTAACGCTATGCGCTGGGTGCTACACTCATTTTTGCTGGGCCTTTTTGGGAGTCGACTTTTTTGTCGACCTTTTAGTTAGCAAGTGGAGTTTTCATCACGTGAAACCGACGAATACAGGCGGAGACGCTTACTACCACAAGGTAGTGGACTGCCAGTGGGCGTGTCCGGCGCACACACCGGTGCCTGAATACATCCGGCTGATTGCCGGGGGGCGCTACGCGGAAGCGTACATGATCAACTGGAAATCGAACGTCTTTCCCGGGATTCTGGGACGGGTGTGCGATCGGCCGTGCGAGCCGGCGTGCCGGCGCGGGCGGATCGACAAGGAGCCGGTGGCGATTTGCCGGCTGAAGCGCGTCGCCGCCGACATGAAGGACGACATTTCCGACCGGCTGCCCGTGGCCCCGGAGAAGAAGAACGGCAAGCGCGTCGCCTGCATCGGCGCCGGCCCCGCTTCGTTGACCGTCGCGCGCGATCTCGCGCTGCAAGGCTACGAAGTCAGCATCTTCGACAACGGCAAGGCCCCCGGCGGCATGGTGCGCACGCAGATTCCGAAATTCCGCCTGCCCGACAGCGTCATCGACGAAGAGTGCAACTACATTCTCGATCTCGGCGTGAAGCTGGAGCTGAACCACTGGGTCAAGAGCCTCAAGGAAATGACGGACGGCGACCAGTGGGATGCCGTTTTCGTTGGTACCGGCGCCCCGCGTGGCCGTGACGCCGACATTCCCGGCCGCCAGGAAGCCGCCAAGCACATCCACATCGGTATCGAGTGGCTGGCCAACGTCGCCTTCGGCCACACCACCACCGTCTCTCCCCGCGTCATCGTCCTCGGTGGGGGCAATACTGCCATGGACTGCTGCCGTTCCGCCCGTCGCCTCGGTGGCACCGACGTGAAAGTCGTTGTGCGCAGCGGCTTCGAGGAAATGAAAGCCTCCCCGTGGGAGAAGGAAGAAGCCCTGCACGAGCAGATTCCGATCATCAACATGCACGTGCCCAAGGAATTCGTGCATGAGAACGGCAAGCTCCTCGGCGTCAAGTTCGAGATCGTCAAGGCCGAATACGACGAGAAAGGCCGGCGCAACCTCGTTCCGACAGGCGAACCCGACGTCTTCATGGAATGCGACGAAGTGCTCGTCGCCATCGGCCAGGAGAACGCCTTCCCGTGGATCGAGAAGGACATCGGCCTTGAGTTCAACAAGTGGGGCTTGCCGGTCCTCGACGAAAAGACCTTTCAGTCGACGCTGCCGAAAGTCTTCTTCGGCGGCGACGCCGCCTTCGGCCCGAAGAACATCATCACCGCCGTCGCGCACGGCCACGAAGCGGCGATCTCCATCGACCTCTTCTGCAAGGGCAAGAAGACCGCCGACCGGCCGCCGCACGCCTTCACCCTGACCAGCCAGAAGATGGGCATCCACGAGTGGAGCTACGACAACCAGGTCTCCGAGGAAGAGCGCAAGAAGGTCCCGGTCAAGGCACTGGAAAAGACCTTGAAGGACATCAAGCTCGAACTCGAACTCGGTTTCGACCCGCTGATGGCCTGCTCCGAAGCCGAACGGTGTCTGAACTGCGACGTGCAGACCGTGTTTACCCCGAAGGCCTGCATCGAATGCGACGCCTGCGTCGACATCTGCCCGACCGAATGCATCACCTTCACCGCCAACGGCGAGGAAGACGACCTGCGCGGAAGGTTGAAGGCGCCGGCGAAGAACACCGCTCAGGACCTGCTCGTCGCCGACGGCCTGAAGACCGGACGGGTCATGGTCAAGGACGAAAACATCTGTCTGCATTGCGGCATGTGTGCCGAACGCTGCCCGACCGGCGCCTGGGACATGCAGAAGTTCTACATTGAGACCGCCCAGGCCGGCAGAGAGGCTCCCAGAACATGAGTACCGTGCAACCCCTGCAGAAAAGCAACGACTTCGTCATCAAGTTCGCCAACATCAACGGCACCGGCTCGGCGTCGGCGAATGAACTCTTCGCCCGCGCGGTGATGGGCATGGGCGTCCCGGTGGCGCCGCGCAACATCTTCCCGTCGAACATCCAGGGCCTGCCGACCTGGTACGAAATGCGCGTCTCCGGCGAAGGCTGGCTCGGGCGCAAAGGCGGCTGCGACCTGATGGTCGCGATGAACCCGCAGACCTGGGACCGCGACGTCGCCGAACTGTCGCCGGGCGGCTACCTGTTCTACGACAGCACCAAGATGCTGCCGCGCTCGCGCTTCCGTGACGACATCACCGTCCTCGGCCTGCCGCTGACCGAGATCTGCACCCGCGAATACACCGACCCGCGCCAGCGTCAGTTGATGAAGAACATCCTCTACGTCGGCGCGCTCACCGCGCTGCTCGACATGGACTTCGCCGTCGTCGAAGGGCTGATTTCGCACCAGTTCCGTGGCAAGGAAAAGCTGATCGCCTCCAACATCCAGGCCCTCAAGCTCGGCTACGACGAAGCCAGGGCGCATCTGCCGTGCCCGATCGGCCTGCGCGTGGAGCGTTCCGACGGCGTCGGCAACCGCATCTTCAGCAACGGCAACGACGCCTGCGGCCTTGGGGCTGTCTATGGTGGCGCCACCGTCGTCGGCTGGTACCCGATCACCCCGTCGACCTCGGTCATCGAAGCCTTCATCAGCTACTGTCGCAAGTTCCGCACCGACCCGGACAACGGCATGGGGCGTTACGCCATCGTCCAGGCCGAAGACGAACTCGCCGCGATCGGCATGGTCATCGGCGCCTCGTGGAACGGTGCCCGGGCCTTCACCGCCACTTCCGGTCCCGGCATCTCGCTGATGCAGGAATTCTTCGGCCTCGCCTACTTCGCCGAAGTTCCGGCGGTGGTCGTCAACGTCCAGCGCGGCGGCCCGTCCACCGGCATGCCGACGCGGACCCAGCAGTCCGACCTGATCGCCTGCGCCTACGCCTCGCACGGCGACACCAAGCACATCCTGCTCTTCCCCGAAGACCCGTACGAGTGCTTCACCCTCACCGCACAGGCCTTCGACCTCGCCGAGCGCCTGCAGACCCCGGTCTTCGTCATGTCCGACCTCGATATCGGCATGAACGAAGTGCTGTGCAAGCCCTTCGACTGGGACGACAGCCGCCAGTACGACCGCGGCAAGGTGATGAGCGCCGCCGATCTGGATTCCGGCAAGAACTTCGGCCGCTACCTCGATGTAGATGGCGACGGCATCCCCTACCGCACCATCCCCGGCACGCACCCGACCAAGGGCGCCTTCTTCAGCCGTGGCACCACGCGCAACGCCTACGCCAAGTACAGCGAAGCCGGCACCGACTACGTCTACAACATGGAGCGCCTGCGCCGCAAGTTCGTCACGGCCCGCAAGCTCGTGCCGGCACCGGTCAGCCAGAAGGCCAGCCAGCCGACCCGCTACGGCGCGATCTACTACGGTTCAACCAGCCCGGCGATGGCCGAAGCCTTCGCCATGCTCGAGAAGCAGGGCGTGCATGTCGATCTGATGCGCGTTCGCGCCTTCCCGTTTGCCGACGAAGTGATGGACTTCATCGCCGATCACGACTACGTCTTTGTCGTCGAGCAGAACGAAAGCGCCCAGCTGCGCACGATGATCATCAACGAAGGCGATATCGATCCAAAGCGCCTGATCCGTGTCCTGCACTACGACGGCACGCCGATCACCGCCGGCTTCATCGCCGGGCGCATCACCGACATCGTCAAGCAAAACAACGTGACCCCGTTGCGTCAACAGGTGGCCTCATGACCTATCTTGCCAAACCCAAACTGCTGCGTCCCGACACCCCGAAGAACGCGCTCGGCTACACCAAGCGCGACTACGAAGGGGCGATTTCCACTCTCTGCGCCGGCTGCGGCCACGACTCGATCAGCGCGTCCGTCGTCCAGGCCTGCTTCGACCTCGACATCGAACCGCACCGCGTCGCCAAGCTCTCCGGCATCGGCTGCTCGTCGAAGACCCCGGACTACTTCCTCGGCAACTCGCACGGCTTCAACACCACGCACGGGCGCATGCCCTCGGTGCTGACCGGCGCCGCCATGGCCAACCGCGATCTCCTGTACCTCGGTGTCTCCGGCGACGGCGACTCCGCCTCGATCGGCATCGGCCAGTTCGCCCACGCCATGCGGCGCGGGGTGAACATGGTCTATATCGTCGAGAACAACGGCGTCTATGGCTTGACCAAAGGGCAGTTCTCGGCGACCGCCGACAAGGGTTCGAAGAGTAAACGCGGCGTGGTCAACAACGACTCGCCGATCGACCTCGTTGCGCTCGCCCTGCAACTCGGGGCGACGTATGTCGCACGCAGCTTCTCCGGCGACAAGGAGCAGCTGATCCCTCTGATCAAGGGCGCGATGCGCCACCGCGGCCCGGCGCTGATCGACGTGATCAGCCCGTGCGTGACCTTCAACAACCACGCCGGCTCGACCAAGAGCTACGACTATGTGCGCGAGCACAACGAGGCGATCAACCGGCTCGACGTGATCCTGCCCAAGGACAAGATCACCGCGACCTACGCCCCGGGCGAACTGCGCCGTGTCGTCCAGCACGATGGTTCTGTACTGTGCCTGCGCAAGCTCGGCGAGGACTACGATCCGTCCGACCGCGTCGGGGCGATGAACTACCTGCAGGAACGGCACGCCCTCGGCGAGATCGTCACCGGGCTGATCTACGTCGACAGCACAGGCGAGGAACTGCACCGTTACCTCAATACGGTGGAAACGCCGCTCAACCAGCTCGGCGTCGCGGAGCTGTGTCCGGGCTCCGAGGCGCTGGAGGCGCTGAATGAGTCGCTGAGACGCGGGTAGATGGTATCTGCCCAGGAAAAAAGCCCCCGGTTAATCTGGGGGGTTTTTTGTGTCCCAGCTTTTTTCAGAGGTTGGGGCAGGAAGCCGAGGTTAAGCTGTTTTCTCAGGCATCGACTTTTTTCTGCCTGAATTGCGAGCGCAGCCCTTGAAATACCGAGATGGCAGTGAGTCCGATGATGATCAACGACAAAGGTCGCGTGAACATGCTGCCGATCAATGCAGGGACGTCGTTCTGTACGAGCGCCAGTGATCTGGCGAGTTCCCCCTCCGCCATGGTGCCAAGAACGAGTCCAAGCACCAAGGGTTCCCTGGGGACGTCGAACTGTTTCATTACGTAACCAAGCAGGCCGATGACCAGCATGATCCATACATCAAGCAGCGACATATTGAGTGCATATGCGCCGATGACGCCAAGCGCAATGATGAGCGGACCCAGGATCGTGCCGGGGGTCTTGATGAAGCTGACCCCGTAGCGCGCCACGGCGAGTCCGGCGGGAACAAAAACCAGATTTGCGAGGAACATGCTGATGATGAAGCCGTAGGTGATGCCGGCATTTTCGGTGAAAAGACCGGGTCCCGGTTTCAGTCCGTGGATCATCAATCCGCCAAGCATGACCGCGGACACTGCGTTGCCCGGGATGCCGAGGGTCAGTGCGGGAATGAGCGAACCTCCCACAACTGCGTTGTTTGCGGTTTCGGAAGCCACTAGACCTTCAGGGTTTCCCGTTCCGAACGTTTCAGGAGTTTTGGAATTTCTCTTGGCGTCATCGTAGGCGATAAACCCGGCAATGCTCGACCCGGCCCCGGGAACGACACCGACGATGAGACCGATGAGGGTGGCCCGGAACATCAGCATCTTGTATTTGAACACTTCCATCATTCGGCCGAATATGCCTTTGACCTCATGAACGGCGGCTTCCTGTTTCAATGAGCCAGAAATGTTTTCGACAACCTCCGGCAAGGAATAGAGTCCGATCAGGGCGACGACCAGGGGAATACCGTTGAAAAGCTCGGGAATGCCCATGGCGAAGCGGATTTCGCCGGTCATTGGATGCATGCCCACGACCGCCAGGAAAAGACCAAATGTTCCCGAGATAAAGCCCTTGAGCAGGTTGCGTTCCGAAAGCGAGGCGATCACGGAAACACCGAAGAGGGCAAGCAGGAAATACTCTTGGGACCCAAATCGCAATGCCAGTTCTGCCAGTGGCGGAGCCATGAAAAGCAGCGCGACGTTGCTGAAGAATCCTCCGATGGCCGACGCTGCTGTTGCGAGCGCTATGGCAAGGCCCGCCTGGCCTCTTTTGGTCATCGGGAAACCGTCAAGCAAGGTGCTGCAGTTGGACGGCGTGCCGGGAATATTGATCAGTATCGCGCTGATTGCGCCGGCGTAGGTCGAAGAGCAATAGACCGCCCCAAGCAGCGAGAGCCCCTGGACGGGAGTCATCCCGAAGGTGACCGGGACAAGGAGAGCTACGCCCATGGTGCTGGTGAGACCGGGTAACGAGCCGATAACGATCCCGAAGATGGTTCCCAGCATGATCAGGAGAAGCGCCATGGGATCCAGCATTTGAGCCGCTCCCAGTGTGATTCCGTTAAGTATCGATTCCATATCGTCGCCTTTTCTTTTCGCAATGAGGATGAGCTAGATCAGCAGGCCTTCGGGCAGGCGAACCCCGATGAATAAAACGAACAAGGCATAGACCGTCAGGATGAATCCCCCGGAAACACTGATCAGCACGACGGGGCCGTGTTTTCCAAACCAGTACATCGAGCCGCAAAGGAACAGGGCCGTAGAAGCGAAATAGCCGAGATAGCCGATGGCCAGCACGTAAACCGCTGAAGCGACGAAAACCTTGATGGGCGGATACAGGGTTGCGAGGCGGAAACTACCTGTTCCAGCCGCTTGCGGAACGCGCAACGACAGAACAAAGAGGACCATCGAGAAGATCAATTGAAGCAGCATGAGAAAGCGTGGAAACTGGGAAGATGCCGCCGGATACATGAATGCGCGGATGAGAAAAGCCGCGGAAAGCAGGACCATGGCGGCGGCAAAACCGCATTCTTTGGTTCGGGATATCTTTGCCATACGTTCGTTTCCTGAAAAAGCGGTGACCATTCCCGTGACGGAATGGGCCACCGCAGACTGCTCAACTTGTTATTTCAGCAGGTCCTTGAGGGCCTCGACTTCCTTGGTCGATTCCTTGACGTGCGCTTCCGTTTGAGCGCTTCCCATGAACTTGACGACGATGCCCATTTCCTTCGCTTCGTCCAGGAAGGCTTTGGACTCGCTGACTTTCCGGAAGGCGGCTTCAAGTTTCGCCAGTTTGTCGTCGGGAATTCCCTTGGGGGCCGCCAGTCCGCGGACGGCCATGCCGACCGAGGGTATTGGCTTCCCGAAGAGTTTCGATGCGGTAGGAACGTCCGGGATTGCGCTCAACGGCTCATCGTTGAAAACGACCAGCGCCTTGATCTTTCCCGCTTCAATGTTGGACATCGCCGCGCTGAGTGTTGCCGCGGCGATCTCGACCTGGCCACCGAGCAGCGCGGTGATCGCCGGTCCGGATCCGTTGAAGGAAACGTAGTTGGTGGATAGCCCCAACACCTTGGCCGCGGCCAGGTGCTGAAGCTGAACGTTGCTCTGCGGGCCGTCGCCGGCAACATTGATTTTCTTCTGGGGGTCCGAAGCCTGTATGACGAAATCGTTCGCTGTCTTGAAGCGACTATCGGACTTGACCAGCCAGACGATGGGGTCGATCTGGATGTTGCAGATGTATTTGAAATCATCAAGGGCGAAAGGCGTTTCGGGGCGCATGGCCTTGATGATCACCATCGAGGGCAGGCTGGTCGCGCCGATGCTGTAGCCATCCGGCCGGGATTTTGCCAAGGCTGTCCAGCCGATCTGTCCGCCGGCTCCGGGCTTGTTTTCCACTACCAGGGTCTGTCCAAGGAACGAAGAGGCGTGCTTCGAGATCAGGCGCAACAAAATGTCATTCCCCCCGCCTGGAGAGAATGGCACGGTTGCCACAACGGGTTTGGTCGGAAAATCAGCCTGCGCATGCACAGGAACAATTGCGCCTGCAAGCAGAAACGCTGCCGCAGCGATCATGGTCATGTTTTTCGAAAACTTTGCCATATTAGCCTCTCTGAGAAATGAAACTGCAGTGCCATGTCAAACAACAACGCCATGTATTCAACGATAGCGAGCCAAGCGATAGTCAGTTGCCCGTAATTCCGGAAACGTCGATAAGGTACATCTGGCGCTCCGATTCATGAACCGAGTCGATGCATACCTGTTTCCCGTCGCGGCTCCAGCGTGGATGCAAATCGCAGCGGTTCTCCTTTTTCAAGCCTGGATCTGCGTAAAAACTGCCAATGTCATAGCGTCGGTTGGCTTCTGTGTCATACAGGAAGAGGATACGCTCGTGCGTTTCCGAATCCGGATAAGTGTCGCTCAGGAGCCAGCGACGGTTGGTTGGCGAAAAGGACATGTGTCCATTCTCATTCAATATGTTCTTCCCGATTATTTCGACTTCGCCGTTGTCAGCGTCGGTGTATAGGTGATAGTGGATGCTTCCAGCGTGGGGGGCCCAGACAATGATGCGATCCTTGGCGCACCACATGGGGTGGGATATCTGATACTCAGACTTTTCGTAGTCGTAGGTTCCAACCGCGTTCGGATCGAAATTCTCTTCCAACTGGGGCAGGGGATGATCCGAATCCTCCAGCAGGCGCATGTCTGTTCCGTCTGGATTGACCGTAATCAGGCGGTGCAGGAAACAGGTTTCATCCTTGACGCGCTCGGTCCAGCGATGCAGCATCAGGAAGCGCGAAGAAGTCGGGTTGATCTCGATGTGGCTGACCCAGTGGATGGCCTTGTCCATGGATTTGACCGGCTTGAAGTTGCGCAGATCCGCATAGCTGGTGATCAGTCGCGACTGGCCTGTGGCGATGTCCATGTAATGAATGCCATCGTTGGCGGGCGCGTTCGGCATTTGGCTCGGAGGATTGTCTTCGGCATAGCCAATCGTCTCATGGGTGATGTACAGGCGACTGTAGTCAACGCACAGTGCGAAGCGGCTGTCAGGCGAGACCACATAAACCGGGAGTGGCAGTTCCCTTTTTACGCCGGTATCGATGTTGTATACGGTTGATCCGAACCCCGGGTAAACGGAATTTGCGTCCTCGGTCCGGCAGTTGTAGATCACTTCTCGCTGTGGCGAGCCATCCAGCCACTGCAGTTGACAACCCATCTGCCAGTTCCAGGCCGTGGTCCGGTCGAGGCAATGGAAGCGGTCGCCGTTTTCGAGATCGAAGAACCCCACTTCCGCCGGAAGATCCGGAGTCAGGTTGGCATCCATCATCGCCACCTGGTTGGCGAGCAAGTAGCGACCGCTACGGTCCCAGACTGTTTTGTTGTAGTAACCAAAAAAATGATGCCCGGCTCCGGATTCAAGGCGGCGACACGGACATGGTGATTTGACGATGGGTGATGTACTCATCTGGACTCCTGTTTCATCGGGACGTGGGGCGTTACGGGCTTCAGCCACCCGGTTGTTACGGGATCGCTTGAAAGGTGGCTCGAATGTTTACGCGCCAACTCTAGTGTCGAGTTCCTATACGGGCAAATGCTATTATTTTGTATATCAATTCAAAATTGATATACCCGATTAGCGGGCACAAAGGAGAGTCAATATGGCCAGAAACCTCAATTTCCAGCAGATCGAAGCGTTCAAGGCGGTCATGCAAACGGGTACGACTACCCGCGCAGCCGCCATGCTGAACACGACGCAGCCCTCGATCAGCCGTCGTATTGCTGAACTCCAGAGTGCGACAGAACTCACGCTGTTTGATTTGCACCAAGGGCGTTTGAGGCCGACCAGCGAGGGCAACTTCTTGTACAAAGCCATCCAGCAGCACTTTGCAGGTCTGCAAAAGATTGAATCGATTGTTGCGATCATGCGTGAATCTGGTACGCAGACGTTGCGGCTTGGCTGCACGCCGACCTTGGGCATCGGGTTGTTACCCGAGGTTGTCGGGGAGTTCTTGAAAAAGTACCCCAACACGCATATCAGCATTCAAACGATGAGTACCCATCAATTGGAGGGGTTCCTGAATCAGGATTTGATTGATCTGGCGCTCGCGACCGGCGAATTCAATCACAGCGATTTTCAACCCGTGGTGATCAAGACGACTCCGGCAGTCTGCGTCTTGCCACTCAATCATCCATTGAAAGACGCGGATACGATTGAGCTCCCGATGCTCAAAGGCGAGAGAATTCTTTCGATCAGCGAGACTGATGAGCTTTGCATGAAAATCAAGGAGCAACTTCTGAAACATGGGATGCCCGACTACTTTTCGGTACAAACCACATCATCAATCACGGTTTGTGCACTGGTCGCAGCGGGCATCGGTGTGGGTATCGTGACCCCGTATATAGCGAACACTTTTTTGGGACAGCTGCTAATCAAGCCGTTGAAACCGTCCATCGCTATCGATCTCCAGATGGCGACGTCGGTTAATACTGCTCCCTCGTTGTTGACGCGCTATTTCATAAGTCTTTTGTTGAAGAAAACGAACGCGTCCGGAGAAAAAGCAGCTTCCGTGTAGGTTCAGAACGGTGCGTTGCAGGAAAAGCACAGCACTTTTTTTGTTACCGGATGCACGAAAGAAAGGTATTCGGCGTGCAGCAGCAGCCTGTCTGACTTCTCCCTGGCTTTTTCGTCGGCATACAGGGGGTCGCCGAGGATCGGGTGGCCGAGTGACTGCATGTGTACCCGCAACTGGTGGGTGCGGCCCGTTTCGGGAACGAGGGCGACCCGCGAGGTGTGCCGTTCGCTGTCGTACGCGGTGACCTGGAAACGGGTCAGCGACGGTTTGCCGATCTCGAAATCGACCTTGTGCAGCGGACGATTCGGCCAATCGACGATCAATGGCAGGTCGATCTCACCGCATTCTTGTTCGGGCTTTCCTTCCACTACCGCCACGTAGCGTTTTTCCACGCGACGTTCCTGGAACAGGATGCTCAGTTCACGGTGCATCGCCTTGCCGCGGGCCAGGACGATCAGCCCGGAGGTGTCGTAGTCCAGTCGGTGCACGATCAGGGCATCGGGGAATTCGACCTGCAGGCGGGTAACCAGGCAGTCCTGCTTGTCCGGTCCGCGCCCTGGAACGGAAAGCAGGCGAGTGGGTTTGTCCACAACGATCAGCGAGCGATCGATGTGAATCAGGATGAAATCTTTTCTTGAATCTGAACGAATGGGCTGCGCGGTCATGGAATAATGCCGGATGGCGGCGCCGGGTTACGCGACGCGCGATTATAGGCGATCCCTTTGTGGACGTCGCCGCTGTTCACTCTTTCTGAAGAAGAATCGAAGAATCCCGATGGACGTTTTTTTGCAACAACTAGTGCTGGCCCTGCCGTTGTTTTCGCTGGTGCTGATCGGTTATCTGACGATGCGCCTGTCGGGCTGGCCCAGCTCTGTTTCCGACGGCCTGACACGTTTCGTCTTCACCCTCGCCTTGCCGGCGATGCTGTTTCGCCTGATGAGCAAATCGCGCGACCTGCCGCCGGTCGATTCGCGCCTGCTGATCGCTTTTTTTGGCGGCTGCCTGATCGTTTTCGTGATCGGGCGTCTGGTGTCGTGGAAAATCTTCAAGCTCGATGGTGTCTCGCAGTCCGTCTTCGCATTGGGCGGCGTGTTTTCCAACAATGTGATGCTCGGCTTGCCCCTGGCCAAGGTCTCGCTCGGCGAGGCGGCGGTGCCCTCCGTGGCCCTCGTGCTGGTGTTCAACGCGCTGATCCTGTGGACTCTGGTGACCGTTTCGGTGGAGTGGGCACGGCACGGCAGCTTTTCTGCAAAGGGGTTTGCGCGGACGGCGAGGGGGGTGCTGACCAATCCCATCGTTGTCGGCATTCTCGGCGGTACGCTCGTCAGCCTGTCCGGACGGGATCTGCCTGAAGCGATCAGTTCGCCGATCAACATGATCGGGCAGTCGGGTTCAACGATGGCGCTGGTTGCCCTCGGCATGGGGCTCGCCGAGTATGGTATTCGCGATGGTCTGCGGGTCAGCTTCGCCGTTTGTGCCATCAAGTTGATCGTCCTGCCGCTGATTGTCTGGGGGCTGGCCTGGCTGCTCGGGTTGCCGAAAATGGAAACGCAGGTCGTGGTCCTGCTCTCATCGATGGCTACCGGCGCCAACGTCTATCTGATGTCGCGCCAGTTCAAGGCGCTGGAAGGTCCGACGGCAAGCGCGCTGGTGTTGTCGACGCTGCTCGCGTCGGTGACGACGCCGCTCGTCCTGGCGCTGATGAACTGATCCGGGAGAAGTTCAGTCGCTTCGCCGGCCGCTGCCGATGGCGCGCAGGAATTCGTTGCGGAACTGTGCGGACGTCTCGAATTCGCCGGTGAATGATTGCGTGACGACGCGTTCATCACCGCGGCGATCCTCGCCGAGCAACAGGCACAGTTGTTCGGCCTCGATCACGCAGGCCGCGCCGCGCGCCTTGCCATGCGTCATAAGCGCTTCAGCGATGTCGCGGGTCATCCATTCCTGGTAGGTGAAGCGGTGGCCGATGGCGTCGACCAGCCGGGCGATGCGCCCGAAACCGTGCAACCGTCCGCCGGGCAGGTAGGCGACATGCGCGACGCCGCGGAAGGGAACAAGATGGTGCGGGCAGACGCCGTGAATCGCGATGCCGCGCACCACCACCATGTCGCGGCGATGGTCGTCGAAGCCGTCTCCCAGCGCGACGGCCGGGTCCATGTCGTAGCCGCCGAGCAGGCGCTTTTGCCAGAGTTCACGCACGCGCTGAGCCGTCTTGCCCATGTGCGCGCTGTCCGGTGCGATGCCGCAGGCAGCGAGGAGGTCGAGGATGGCTTTTTCAAACGCTATTGCGTCAAATGGTTTTGCGCGCGGAATCCCGAGCGTGGCAGGCGTGGGGGCGTCGTGATCGCAGAAGTCGGACATCGGGTTCTCCGTTTTGCAGAGGCGGTGGTCGGGCGATCATACACTGGGCACGTAGCGGAAAAATCGAACGACGGCAGTTGGCTGACTGCTGCCGAATCCTCCTTTATGCCTAAGGGATGGTCAAGTGCCCGGTATCGCTGCTCGGGTGCGATGAGATTGTCCGGTCAGTTCCTGCGCAACCAGGTGGTTAACTGATGGGATAGGCAGCAGTCATTCCGACAATTCGTTGTATTTCGCGCTTGAGCCGAAGCACTTGTCCGCCGGATATTTCAGCGCGTTCTTTTCCAGTTTGCGCTCCGCAGCCTCGATCAGATTGATTCCCGCCTTCTCCGCGATCAGCAGCAGGTAGAGCAGGATGTCGGCGCATTCGTCGCGCAGCGCTTCCATCCTGTCGTCGTCCCGCAACATGGTGTCGATCTCCGGGTCGCCCTTCCATTGCGTCAGTTCGAGCAATTCAGACGCTTCCAGATTGAGCGAGACAATCAGGTTGCGCAGGGTGTGGAACTGAGCCCAGTCGCGCTCGTCGCGAAACGCGACCAGCGCCCGGGTCAGCGCTTGAAGATCCATCGATCGCCCTTCAGAAGAAACGCTTGATGGCCTCATCAGGCAGTGTCATTCCCGTCGCGTGGGCGCGAGCGAGGAGTTCCCAGTAGTAGCGGTACGAGGCGCGGTCGTGCAGCAGGCCTTCGTGCGCGATCGGCGCCCAGCCCTTGTCCTGTGCCGCGGTGACGATGGCGACCGCTTTTTCCACTTCCGAGAAGTCCGGGCGCATGGCTTCGACGATCGGCACGATCTGGTTGGGGTGGATGCTCCACATGCGCAGGTAGCCGAATTCGTTGCGCGCGCGTCGGGCGTCGTTGCGGATCACGTCGAGATCCTTGAGTTCCGTCGTGACGTTGTGCGTCGGTACGACGCCGTTGGCCAGCGCCGCCGTGGTGATCTCGCACTTGGCGCGGGCGACCAGCGGGTGGTCGAACTGGCCGGGGCTCTTCATTGCCGCACCGGGGATGGCGCCATGGTGGCCGGAAACGAAATCCATCAGGCCGAAATCGAGCGACTCGACGCCGGGCGTTGCCGCGATCTCCCAGACCTCGTGCAGCGCGCCGAGCGTTTCGATCAGGACATGAACCGGGATCGGCCGTTGCAACCCGTTTTTCGCCTCGACCTCGCGCAGGAAGGCGATCTGTGCTTGTACGTCGGCGACACCACGCGGCTTGGGCAGGGTGATGAAGGGTAGACGTGAACCGGCGATGGCGACGATGATCTCGATGTCCTGCTGCCAGTGCGGGTGGGTGAAGTCGTGTACGCGGATGGCCACGCGCCCGTGCCGGTTGTCGGCGCTCATGACGATGCCGGCCGCCATCTCGGCGTGCTCGCGTTCGGCGCCGGCGTGCGCGCCGTCCTCGCAGTCGCAGGTGATGTCGAAGATCGGCCCCAGTTCGTTCTGCAACTGGAGCGCCTTTTTCATCAGCTTTTCCGATCCGGCGTAGTGATCGACGGCGGGCAGGACGGGAAAGGGTTTCTCACCGGGAAAGAGAACGTCGCTAGGGTGTCGCATGGCAAATATCCAAACGGGCAAAAAACGGGATTTTACCGTGGGGTGTCCGGGCGATGAACGAAAAAAGCCGCAGAACTGCTGCGGCTTTCCGTAACGGCGAAACGCTTGCTTAGAGCATACCCTTGACTGCTTCGGCTTCGTCCGTCAGTTCCTTGAGCGTCTTGGCGATCTTTTCCTGGGCAAAGGCGTCGATCTCGATACCCTGGACGATCTGGTACGAGCCATCCTTGCATTCGCACGGGAAGCCGAACACGATGCCTTCCGGGATGCCGTAGGAGCCGTCGCTCGGAACGCCCATCGTCACCCAGTCGTCGGAACCGAGTACCCAGTCACGGACGTGGTCGATGGCTGCATTGGCGGCCGAAGCGGCAGACGACAGGCCGCGTGCATCGATGATTGCGGCGCCGCGCTTGCCGACAGTCGGCAGGAATACGTTGTTGTTCCAGGGTTCGTCGTTGATCAGGTGCTTGACGCTGTCGCCATTCGACGTGCAGTGGCGATAGTCGGCGTACATCGTCGGCGAGTGGTTACCCCAGACGACCAGATTCTTGAATGTGTCGACCGGACGGTTCGTCTTGGCGGCCAGTTGCGACTTGGCGCGGTTGTAGTCAAGGCGCAGCATGGCGTGGTAGTTGGCCGGGTTGGTGCGGCCGACCTTCTTTGCAGCGGCACGGGCGATGTAGGCGTTGGTGTTCGCCGGGTTGCCGACGACCAGCACCTTGACGTCTTCCTTGGCATTTTCGGCGATCGACTTGCCCTGAACGGTGAAGATGGCGCCGTTGGCGGTCAGCAGGTCGGCCCGCTCCATGCCGGGGCCGCGCGGACGGGCTCCGACGAGCAGGCAGATGTCTGCGTCCTTGAAGGCGATGTCCGGGTACTCGGTGGCGAAAACGCCGTGCAGCAGCGGGAAGGCGCAGTCATCGAGCTCCATGATGACGCCCTGGCAGGCCTTCTGGGCTTGCGGCAGGTCGAGCAGTTGGAGGATGACCGGCTGGTCCTTGCCGAGCATTTCGCCGGAGGCGATGCGGAAAAGCAGGCTGTAACCAATCTGGCCGGCGGCGCCGGTGACGGCAACGCGGAGGGGGGCTTTGGACATGTTGCAACTCCTGTGGATAACAAAAGGCTGGAACAAGGCAATCAGAGGCAATTGTCGCTGCCTGAGACCACCCGGTTCAGGACGGTAAAAACAGCCTCGGATCATATGTGGGAAGCACGATTGAGTCAATTGTTGAGTGGTTGTCGTATAACTTTTTCTCAGTGCTCTGGTGCTGTGTTGGACCGCGTGGAGCAAGTGTGCTAAATCTGCCGTCCTGATTACTTTTCTGGTTACGGAGACGACATGCTGAACGATACGGATATCAAGCGCTTGCGCTGGAAATGCACCCACCGGGCGCAACTGGAACTGGATGTGCTGCTGGGGAACTTTCTTGAAAAGCACTTTTCGAACCTGCGCCCCGAGCAACAAGAAGCGTTCGCGAAACTGGTGGAGATGGAGGACAGGGAACTGTGGCCATTGGTCGTCGGCAAGCGCGAATGCGATGGCCCCTTGCAGGCCGAGTTGGTAAAGCTGCTCGGGAGCGCGCGCGTCGTAACCTGAACATCAATCAAATACCCCGATGGGAGAGATTTCATGACATCCGAACGTAAGGCAACCCTGATCATCGAAGGCCGGGAACCGGTCGAGTTTCCGATTCTGACCCCGGTGCATGGCAACGACTGCATCGACATCCGGACGCTGGGGGCCAAGACGGGGCTGTTTACCTACGATTCGGGCTTTCTCTCCACGGCGTCCTGCAGTTCGACGATCACCTTCATCGATGGCGACAAGGGGGAACTGCTCTATCGCGGCTACCCGATCGAGCAACTGGCCGAGAAGTGCGAATTCCTCGATGTGGCGTACCTGTTGCGCAACGGCGAACTGCCGGATGCCGAGCAGAAGAAGACGTTCGTGAATATCATCAAGACGCACACGATGATCCACGAGCAGATGGCCCGTTTCTATCAGGGTTTCCGCCGCGACGCGCACCCGATGGCGGTGATGGTGGGCGTGGTCGGAGCGCTGTCGGCGTTCTATCACGAGGCCGAGGATTTCTCGGACGCGACGCAACGCAGCATTAATTTCAACCGGATCGTCGCCAAGTTGCCGACCATCGTGGCCATGGCCTACAAGTACTCGATGGGCGAGCCGTTCATGTATCCGCGCAACGATCTGCCCTATACGGCCAACTTCATGCACATGATGTTCGGCACGCCCTGCGAGAAGTACGAGCCGAACCCGGTGCTGGTGCATGCGCTCGATACCATTTTTACCCTGCATGCCGACCACGAGCAGAATGCATCGACGTCGACCGTGCGCCTTGCCGGTTCATCCGGTGCCAATCCGTATGCCTGCATTTCGGCGGGCATTGGCTGTCTCTGGGGGCCGGCGCACGGTGGCGCCAACGAGGCCTGCCTGAAGATGCTCGAGGAAATCGGCGACGTTTCGCGCGTGCCGGAGTACATCAAGCGCGCCAAGGACAAGAACGATCCGTTCAAGCTGATGGGCTTCGGCCACCGTGTGTACAAGAACTTCGACCCGCGCGCCAAGTTGATGCGCAAAATCTGCAGCAATGTTCTTCAGGAACTCGGCCTGGAAAACGATCGTCTGTTTAAACTGGCGCTGGAACTGGAACGGATTGCGCTGGAAGACGAGTACTTCGTCGAGAAGAAGCTTTACCCGAACGTCGATTTCTACTCCGGTATCGTCCAGAAGGCGATGGGCATCCCGACGTCGATGTTCACCTGCATCTTCGCGCTTGCGCGCACGGTAGGCTGGATGGCGCAGTGGGAGGAAATGATCACCGACTCCGAGCAGAAGATCGGGCGTCCCCGCCAGTTGTACGTCGGCGCGCCACGGCGCGATGTTCCACCGATAGATCAGCGCTGATTGCGCGACAACGGGGCGACGGTCAAGGCCGTCGCCTTTTTTGTACCTCTGGAATTCCTAGGGAAATGTCCTCGTTCAAATCCCGGTTTCTTTCACAAGGCATGACGCCATGATGAACCAGTTGTTCGGGACGACCGTCCTTTTCGGCGGCAACGCGCCTTTTGTCGAAGACCTCTACGAGCGCTACCTTGACGATCCGGCCTCCGTTCCCGGGCAGTGGCGGGATTATTTCGACAAGCTTGCGTTACTGCCCGGCCCGGTGGCTCGCGACGTGCCGCATCTGCCGGTGGTCAATGCTTTCGCCGAGCAGGCGAAGCGGGGCGGCTACTGCGCCGTCTCCGCCCAGCCGCCCGCCGATGACCGCAAGCAGGTTGCCGTCCTGCAACTGATCCGCGCCTACCGGACGCGCGGTGCGCTTTGGGCGAATCTCGACCCGCTCAGGCGCGAGGGGCGGCCCGACATCAGCGACCTGGATCCGGCGTTCTACGCACTCTCCGACGCCGACATCAACACACCGTTCAACGCAGGGTCCTTCAAGGGCGTGCCGGAACGGGCAACGTACGGGCAGATCTACGCGGCGCTCAGGGAAACGTATTGCGGGACCATCGGTACCGAGTACATGTACATCAACAGCTTCGCCGAACGCCGCTGGGTGCAGGCGCGGCTGGAGCCGATCCACGCCCGCGGCACCTACACCTCGGCGCAGAAGCTGCGTTTCCTCGAACGCCTGACCGCCGCCGAGACGCTGGAGCGCTACCTGCACACCAAGTATGTCGGCCAGAAGCGCTTTTCGCTCGAAGGCGGCGAATCGCTGATTGTCGCGCTCGACGAACTGGTGCGCGTTGCCGGCGGCAACGGTGTTGACGACATCGTCATCGGCATGGCGCACCGTGGCCGCCTGAACGTGCTGGTCAACACGCTGGGCAAGGCGCCGTCGATGCTGTTCGAGGAATTCGAGGGCAAGAAGCCGCTGGAACTCACCTCCGGCGACGTCAAGTACCACCTCGGCTACTCGTCGTCGGTGTCGACGCCGGGCGGGCCGTGCCAGCTGACGCTGGCCTTCAACCCGTCGCACCTGGAGATCGTCAACCCGGTCGTCGCCGGCTCGGTCTACTCGCGCCAGCACCGCCGCGGCGACGGCGCGCAGGACAAGGTCTTGCCGGTGCTGATCCACGGCGACGCGGCGGTGGCCGGGCAGGGCGTCAATCAGGAGATGCTCAACTTCTGCAAGACGCGCGGCTTCGGCACCGGCGGCACCGTGCATATCGTGGTGAACAACCAGATCGGCTTCACCACGTCCGACCCGCGCGACCTTCGCTCGACGATCTATTGCACCGACATCTTCAAGATGGTCGACGCGCCGATCTTCCACGTGAATGGCGACGACCCGGAGGCGGTGGCGCTGGTCACCCGCCTCGCCCTTGAATACCGGATGGAGTTCAAGAAGGACGTGGTCGTCGATATCGTCTGCTTCCGCAAGCTTGGCCACAACGAGCAGGACGAGCCGATGGTCACGCAGCCGCTGATGTACCGGCGTGTCGCGCAACATCCCGGCACGCGCAAGCTCTACGCCGACAAGCTGGTGGCCGAGGGCGTGCTGACCGCCGACGGGCCGGACGACATGATCCGCGACTATCGCGAGCACCTCGACCGCGGCGAACTCCTGTACAACCCGGTGATCGCCGGCTACACCAACCCGCTGCTGATCGACTGGACGCCGTTCCTGCCGGCGAAGTACATCGACAACTGCGACACCACCGTGCCGGTGCGCGAGATCAAGCGTCTCTCCGAGCGGCTGACGGCGATTCCGGAGGGCATCGCCCTGCACTCGCGCGTCCGTAAGATCATGGACGACCGCCGCCAGATGGGACAGGGCAACCTGCCGTTCGACTGGGGAATGGCCGAGAACTTGGCCTACGCCACGCTGCTTGTCTCCGGCTACGGCGTGCGCCTGACCGGCGAGGATGTCTGCCGCGGCACCTTCTTCCATCGCCACGCCGTGGTGCACGACCAGAACCGCGAGGAGCGCGGCGCCGGCAGCTACACGCCGCTGGCCAGCCTGCAGGAAAAGCAGGGAGACTTCCAATGCTATGACTCGGTGCTTTCGGAGGAGGCGGTGCTTGCCTTCGAGTACGGCTACGCCACGTCGAACCCGTTCGACCTGGTGATCTGGGAGGCGCAGTTCGGCGATTTCGTCAATTGCGCGCAGGTGGTCATCGACCAGTTCATCGCTTCGGGCGAGGCAAAGTGGGGGCGTGCCTGCGGTCTCACTCTGTTTCTGCCGCATGGCTACGAGGGGCAGGGGCCGGAGCATTCCTCGGCGCGCATCGAGCGCTTCATGCAGCTGTGTGCCGAGATGAACATGGAGGTCTGCCAGCCGACGACGCCGGCGCAGGTCTTCCACATGCTGCGTCGGCAGGCCATCCGCAAGCAGCGCAAGCCGCTCGTCGTGTTCACGCCCAAGTCGCTGCTGCGCCACAAGGAAGCGGTATCGACGCTCGACGAACTGGTCAAGGGCCGCTTTCAGCACGTGATCGGCGAAGTCGACCCGCTCGATCCGCAGAAGATCACGCGCGTCGTCCTCTGTTCGGGCAAGGTCTATTACGAACTCATCGCGGCGCGCCGGCAGCGCAATATCGCCCATATCGCCATCGTTCGGCTGGAGCAGCTCTATCCGTTCCCGCAGGAGGCGTTCGAGGCCGAACTGGCGCGCTATCCGAAAGCCACCGAGATCGTCTGGTGCCAGGAAGAACCGCGCAATCAGGGCGCCTGGTACTGGATCGCCTCGCGCCAGCATCTTTCGCGATCGCTGGGCAAGACGCAGGATCTGCTGCTCGCGTCCCGGCCGGCGTCGCCCGCGCCGGCGGTCGGCTATTACAGCAAGCACAACGCACAGCAACAGGCCCTGATCGACTCCGCCCTCGGCGAGATCGGGCCATACAACCCCGCGTGATTGGAGTGGAACATGATCGTTGACGTCAACGTCCCGCAGTTATCCGAATCCGTCGCCGAAGCGACGCTGGTGACCTGGCACCGGCAGGTCGGCGAGGCCGTCGCGAAGGACGAGAACCTGATCGACATCGAGACCGACAAGGTCGTCCTCGAACGTCCGTCGCCCGCCGACGGCGTGCTCGTGGAAATCCTCAAGCAGAACGGTGAGTCGGTCGTCGCCGGCGAAGTGATCGCCCGCATCGACACCGAGGCCCGGGCGACCGTCGCCTCCGCGCCGCCGGCGAAGAAGGAAGCGCCCGTCGCGCCGGCGACCGTACCGAAGGCACAGGAAGCAGCGGGTCTCGCCCTGCCTTCGGCGCGCAAGATCCTGGAAGAAAAGGGAA
This sequence comes from Gammaproteobacteria bacterium, assembly GCA_029289235.1. Lineage (GTDB taxonomy): Bacteria > Pseudomonadota > Gammaproteobacteria > Burkholderiales > Rhodocyclaceae > Propionivibrio. The sequence goes on along the minus strand of JARFTZ010000046.1, from coordinate 318,540 downwards.
TTGCCGCCGCCGATGTCGCCGGCACCGGTCGCGGCGGCCGGGTGACCAAGGCTGACGCGCAGGCCGCCACCGCGCCTGTGCCGGCTCCTGCCGTTGCCGCGTCGTCTCCGGCGCCACAAGCGGCCTATGCGCTGGCGCCCGCGCCGACCGTCGAGGTACCGCTCGCCGACCGTCCCGAGCAGCGTGTGCCGATGTCGCGACTGCGCGCGCGGGTGGCCGAACGTCTCGTCCAGTCGCAATCGACCAACGCCATCCTGACCACCTTTAACGAGGTCAACATGGCGCCGGTCATCGCGCTGCGCAAGCAGTACGGCGAGAAATTCGAGAAGACGCACGGGGTTCGCCTCGGCTTCATGGCTTTCTTCGTCAAGGCTGCCGTCGCGGCGCTGCAGAAGTTCCCGATCCTCAACTCTTCGGTCGACGGCAACGACATCGTCTACCACGGCTACATCGACATCGGTGTCGCCGTAGGCAGCCCGCGCGGGCTGGTCGTCCCGATCCTGCGCAACGCAGACCAGATGAGCTTTGCCGACATCGAGAAGAAGATCGCCGAATTCGGCGAAAAGGCCAAGGACGGCAAGTTGTCGATGGAAGACCTCGCCGGCGGCACCTTCTCGATCTCCAACGGCGGCGTGTTCGGTTCGATGCTCTCCACGCCGATCATCAACCCGCCGCAATCGGCGATCCTCGGCATCCACGCCACCAAGGACCGACCGGTGGTGGAAAACGGCCAGATCGTCATCCGCCCGATCAACTACCTCGCGCTTTCCTACGACCACCGCATCATCGACGGCCGCGAAGCCGTGTTGGGCCTGGTGGCGATGAAGGATGCGCTGGAAGATCCGGCGCGGCTGCTGCTGGGGGTCTGAAACATGGCGAAACAGTTCGATGTCCTGGTCATCGGCGGCGGCCCCGGTGGCTACGTCTCCGCCATCCGCGCGGCGCAGCTCGGCTTCTCCGTGGCTTGTTGCGAATCCAGTCCTTATGCCGACCCGAAGAGAGAGCCACGCCTTGGCGGAACCTGCCTCAATGTCGGCTGCATTCCGTCGAAGGCGCTGCTGCACACATCGCATCTGTTTTCGGAAGCCGCGCATGGTTTTGCGGCGCAGGGCATTTCGGTTGGCACGCCGGCGATCGACGTGCCGACGATGCTTGCGCGCAAGAACGGCATCGTCGATCAGCTCACGACCGGCATCAAGGGACTGTTCAAGAAGAACAAGGTCACGCTGCTGAAGGGCCACGGCGCGTTTGCCGGTGGCGGCGAGGGCGCGTGGCAGGTGAAGATCGGCGAGGAGGTCGTCGAGGCCAAACAGATCATCATCGCCACGGGTTCGCGTGCGCGGCATCTGCCTGGTGTTTCGGTCGACAACGTGATGGTCTGCGACAACGTCGGTGCGCTCGACATCGCCGCGGTGCCGAAGAAACTGGCAATCATCGGCGCCGGGGTGATCGGTCTGGAAATGGGCAGCGTCTGGCGCCGTCTCGGTAGCGAGGTGACGATTCTCGAAGCGTTGCCGGATTTCCTGTCCGTGGCTGATGCCGACATCGCCAGCGAGGCGGCCAGGGTGTTCAAGAAACAGGGGCTCGACATCCATCTCGGCGTGTCGATCGGCGAGGTGAGGACGTCGCCCGAGGGCGTCTCGATCGCCTACACGGACAAGGACGGTGCGGCGCAGCAGATGGGGGCCGACCGGCTGATCGTCTCGGTCGGGCGCGTGCCGAACACCGACGGCCTCAACGCCGAAGCGGTCGGCCTGAAAATCGACGAGCGCGGGCGCATCGACGTCGACGCGCACTGCCGGACCAACCTGCCCGGCGTATGGGCCGTCGGCGATGTCGTGCGCGGTCCGATGCTGGCGCACAAGGCGATGGAAGAGGCAGTGATGGTTGCCGAACGGATCGCCGGCCAGGCTGGCCACTGCAATCTCGACACGATTCCTTACGTGGTCTACACCCACCCCGAGATCGCCTGGGTCGGCAAAACCGAGCAACAGCTCAAGACCGAGGGCGTCGCTTACTTAGCCGGCAAGATTCCCTTCATGGCCAATGGCCGCGCGCTCGGCATGGGCGACACCACCGGTTTCGTCAAGATGCTCGCCGACGCCGAGACGGACCGCATCCTCGGGGTACACATCATCGGCGCCGGTGCCTCGGAACTGATTGCCGAAGCCGTCGTGGCGATGGAGTTCGGCGCGGCCAGCGAGGACCTGGCACGCATCTGCCACGCCCATCCGACGCTCTCGGAAGTCATGCACGAGGCCGCGCTGGCGTGCGACAAGCGGCCGCTGCATTTCTGACCGGCAGCAGACTCTGTTCTGGCGCAAGCCCCGTCGCAACGCGTATACGACCGGGTTCCGATCAGGGGTTCAACAACTTGAAGCCGGGTAGCCCGGTTTCGAAACGGCGAATCGCCGTGCTGTCGCGCAACTCGACGACGATGATTTCCATGACGTGCCAGACTTTGACACCCGGGCGGATGCAGCCGACGGCGACCGACTCCTTGCGACCGAAGGCCATGTGAACATGCGGCACGGGATTGCCCTGGTCGTCGGGGAAGATTGTTCCCACACCGGCAATTTCGTGCGCCTCGTCAAGAATCCGTTCGACGAAGACCAGCGGGTCGGCGCGACCTTCTTCCGTCCCGGCGACCAGCCGGCTGCCCGCATCGGCATCGCCGAGGGCGATCAATCCGGCCGCCGAGACATCTTGTTCGCGGGCGAAGCGCTCGATACATTCGTGGACGATATCGCCGTCCTCCAGGCGGATGACGAAAACGCGGCCGAGGGATGCCTGTGAATATTTCATGGAGACTCCGTCAGGGAGAGAGGAATGGAGTGTGCAAGACTACCGAGAAACTGATGGGGCCGACAAGAAGCCGGGCGACGGAGTCGCGATCAAGGTGTTTCCGTCGCGATTGGTCGGAGGGATTCGTCAGCCATGCCCACCAGCAGGGCCTTGCCGTCGGGCAGTACGCGGAATTCCCCGTATTTCGCCCTTTGCCAGCGCTCCCCTTCGCCTTCCTTGAAATACCAGGCGTCGGTGACGACGACCCAGTCGCCGTTCTTGGGGCTGAGCTCGAGGAGAGTCTCATCTGTCGCCAGCGGGTGGCGGTCTGGATCATGTTCGCGCAGAACGGTGGCGACATTGCGGGCATCGAGTTTGATTACCAGCTGTGGTCGCCTTCCCATCATTGCCTCGGGCGGTGGCAAATGCCGGGAGGGGAGCATGGCGAAGCGCAGCTGCATGTAGTCCCCCTGCATCAGCGAGCGCGGGTCGACGGGAGCCAGTGCGAGATACATCGGCTTGCCGCGTGAAATCAGGTCTTCCTTTTGCCAGATGCCGAGGTTGATCGCCAACAGCGTGGCGAGAGAACCCGCGAGGATTCCCCAGGTGCGGAGCGAGGCGAAGGGGTGGGCGGGAGACTTTGTATCGTCATCGCTTTTTCGGCGAGGCGTTTTGATCTCAAGATGACGCCGATCCTGAGCGGCCCAGGTGGCAGTGCCCAGCACGAGACCGATGGAAACGAGCAGCAAGGCCTTTTCCGAAAGTGACCAATGCAGCTGGTAATAGAAGCTTCCGACGATCCAGGCGGAGGCAATCGCGCTGGCGCCGGCAAGCCGCCAGCGGTGAGTGACGGCGGTAATTGCCATTGCCAGCACCGGGGCCCCGAGCATCGGTAGAACGCCGGCCAATACTGTGAGCGTTGCGGCAACAACGATGAACAACGGGTTACGGAAGGCGCGCCAGCTCCGGGCTGAGAGGATGGCGGCCGTGAGAACGAGAGTGCAGGACAGGAGCTGAAGCGCAAGCGCCAGCCCTCGCGAATGTGCGCTTCCGGGATTCCATGCCTTCAAATGGCCAAGTGCTTCGAATCCCATCGTTCCTGAGAGTAGAAATGTCGCTCCCGCAATCCAGGCGAATCCGATCAGCGTGCCGATCAGCCAGCCGGTCGCCAGATTCTCGATCGCGGCGGCGATGCTTGCCCGCAGTTTCTGGAGCCTCAGCGCCAGCAGCCAGGCAATCAGCAAGGCGTGCAGGGAGATCAATCCGTCCAGTTGAGCGTGACGCCAACTCCATGCCGGCCATAGCCCCTGATACAGCAGTCCGGCGGCTGCGCATCCGAGCAGGATCCTCAGCCAGGCAGGACGAAGCATCGTGGCGACCCCGAATACGATCGCCAGCATGCCCCATGCGCCTCCGGTCTCACCCATGTCATCGAAGCAGCCGACGGCCAGCAGCGCGAGGCCGACGATGAGGACAGGAACCGCGAGTTGCTCGACAAACAGCGGCAGCTCGCTGCTTCTCAGGATAGCGATGGCTGCCGCCAGAGCCAGACCGCCAACGAGATATGGCCCGGCTCCTGAATACACGTTCTGTCCCAGCACCAGGCCTATCAGGAGGAAAAGCGGGATGGCCGCGAACCAGGCGCCGATGGCGGTGAGCAGGATGACGGGCCACGGTCGGGAGTTGCCCGGGGGGATGGCTGCGTCGTCCGGCAGAAACCCGGCGTGGACTCCGGCGAGCAGCGCTTTGCGGGCGGATGTGCTGGCCTTCGGGTTCATGCGGCCTCTCCCTCGGCTTCGGGCACGGTGTTGTAGCGGCGGGAGATTTTCAGAATACCGGTAACCGATCCGGCCAGCAGTGCGGTGGCCGTGATGGTAATCAGCAACAGCCCGCCAAACCAGTCGTCATGCCACAGGCTGGCGCCGAGCGTATTCGCCACTCTGCAGACCACCAGTGTGATGAGGCCCAGTGCCGTTGTGCTGAGGGCGAATACGTCAAATCCTTTGCGCGTGCCGAGCCAGGCCGCGCACGCGGCCAGGAGCAGCAGGCCAAAATGGAAAGCGGGCAGGGCCTTGCCATCGAACAGCCCGGAAAGCGCCGTCGTGGTGATCGCTGATGCCGTCAGCGCAGCGGCAAGCCGAAAGCTCCACATGCCGGCTCCCGTGACTCTGTGCCCCTGGGGGCATACCAGCCCGACCATCAAGAGCGAAGCAAACCAGCCGGTCAGGTGGGTGCGAAGCAGCGCGGGGGTTACATACCAGCGATAGCCGGAGTAGGTGTGAATCCATAGCGCAATGGCGCTTGCCGTGATCAGGACCCAGGGTGTCCACAGCAGATCGCTGCGCGCTCCCCAGCATAAAGGGAGTGACAGCACCGACCAGAGGGCGAAGAGCTGCCAGGGGTCGGCTCCCGTCTGATAGGTTTGCCCGAAACAGGCGAACAGTGCGCCGACGCCGAGTTGTGCAAGCAGCGCGAGCGGGGGGCGCATGCTCGGGCGGAGGGCGGCTCCCAGTCCCGCGCACAGCACCAATCCTTGCAACAGGGCGAACTGGGAGGGGCGTCCAATCTGTTCCCAGTTGGCTGCGATCCACATCACGACGCCCAATCCGCCAAGAGCGGCCGCCAACGCTGCAACGACTCGCGGCAGCTTCGCGTCCAGTCCATCAGGCTCAGCGCCCAGTTGCGCCTCATCGAGCAAAAGCCGCGTCTGTTGCGGGTTGAGTTCGTATTTCGCTGCGACTTCAAGCAGGTCGTGTCGGAGATCCATTCGTTGTTGAGGCGAGAAAGGGGTGGGTCAATAACCGGGGCTCTCGTTCTCCAGGGCTGGCGTGATGCGCATCGGAGCCGCCGCAGGGGAGGCACGGCCCCGCAGCTTCATACGCTGGGCGACGCCCGGTTCATGAAGAAAAAACGGCGGAATGGTAGCAGGCGGAAGCGTTATGATCCAGTCATTTTTCTTCCGGGCTGGCGGTGGCGCTGCGCCGTCGCGCGATCGGCGGGATCGCGCGACGTGAAGTGGCGGCTGTTACATGAACGCTTCGGCGCGCTTGATCAATTCGTCCAGTCCAGCCTCATTTAGGTTGCGCGGCTTGCCGGGATGGATGATCGCGACCTGGCAATTCTCGGCGGCTTCGACGAGCTGGGCGTAGGTGCCGGCGTTGATGTCCTTGATGTAAGCCTGTTTGTTGCCGTCGTAGGCGAACATCTTGTCGTTGATCTGGATGCACTCGTTGCAGGAGGCGCAGCGCGGGGTTTCGATATAGGCCTCGTCGGAGGACTGCTCCGTGGTCAATTCAGCCGGCGCGGCTTCAGCCACGGCGGGCGCCGCGGGTGACGGCACTGCAACCGCGGGCACGCTGGCGACGGCGATGGCCTTGGCGCTTTCCTCCCAGGCCGAGCGTTCGCGCGCGAGCAGCCGTTCGGCGTGCGAGTTGTGGATGCCGCCAAGTTCCTGCAGGCTGTTCCACATCGACAGGCAGCGACGGGCTTCGCGGATGATTTTCTCGGTGACGACGGCCTTGTGCAGTCTGTTCTCAGGATCGACGAGCAGCACGGAGGGGACGCTGTCGATGCGGTCGATGTCGCCGCGCTTGTCGCGGGCGATGACGCTTCCGGCATCAGCGAGCCAGTCTCGCCAGTGCGCCTTGGGCACGACGGCGAAATACTTGCTGTAACGGCTGTCGCAGGCGACAAAGTCGATCAGCGTGAAGGGATGCTCCTCGCAGACGGACTGGCAGTTTGCGTCCTCATGGACGATGCGGTGCGTCGGCCAGTCGAGCTCGGGTTGCGGATTGATCGCCAGGGAAAAACGCGAGGCCCAGTCGTCGCCGGCGCCCGGGTCCATGGTAAAGGCCGGGAAGACGCGCGCTTCGAGAGCCGCCGCTCCGATCAGGTAGGGCGGCAATTGCTCGTGCCCGCCCACGACGCCGGAGAAGATGCTGAACAGCGCGGGGCCAGAGCAGTCGAGGCCGCGAACGATCTTGTCGCGCAACTGGAAGAGGGAGGAGGCGGGCGCCTGCACGACGAACACGCCGGCCATGCCCAGCGCCATGCGCGCGAGTTGCCGGCTGCGCAGCGCGAAGGCAAGGTGGCCGTTGCTGATTGGCGATTCTTCGATGACGTCGTCGGTCTGCACCAGCACCTTGATCGGCAGGTTGAGCGACATGATTTCGGTGAGCGAGCCGAGTTCGCCGCCGGGCAACTGTTCGGCGTGGATGCGCGCCAGATAATCCGGGAACAGCGCCATGTCGCGCGGGTCGAGGCCGCTCTCGCCAAAGGACTCGAAGAGGCGGTCGTGCTTCGCTTCGCTGTACTCGCCGCGCACTTCCAGCTCGGCGATGGCCACGGCCTTGGACAGTTCGATGGCCTTGGGCAGGCGCTCGCGGTAGGCCTTGATCGCCTCGCTGCACGACTCGAAGGCGAAGACGTAGGGCTTGCTGGTCGAATGCGGCGAAGGGAAGAACTGCTGCGTCTTGAGCGTCGTCAGCAGCTTCTCGATACGCTTCTTGCGGTTCTTGCTCAGGTTTTCCTTCGGCGCGGATTTGGACAGCAGTTTCGACATGACGTCGAAGTCGAACTTGTCCATCGGTCCGGAGCCGAAGGTGCGCTTCAGGTTGGCGGCGCTGCGACCGGCGTTGGAGTTGGCGAAATCGGCCTGCAGGATCTCCGAGAGTTTGATGATCAGCCGGTCGGCGACTTCGCCGAAGCGCCGCGCACGCTGCGTCTGGGTCAGCGCCCAGACGTGGCCGATCAGCTGATAGGGCATGCCGCCGTTGCAATCGACGACCTCGCCGTCCACCTTCAGGTTGGCGCGCGCGCGGGCCAGGCTGTCGGCGACCGGTTTGTCGTTCTTGCCGAGTTCCTTGGCGGCCTTGTCCCACAGGGCGGAGAGCTTGCCTTCCTTGCCGGTGGCGGCCTGGGCGCGGATGTGCTGTTCAAGGCGCAGCACGTGTTTCCTGATCCGGTCGCCGTCGGGGCCGCGGGCAATCTTGTCGAGGATGCCATCGATCAGTCCGGAGAGCGATTCGACGCAGGGAGAGCCCGATTCGTCCTTGAGCAGTATGAGCGGGAAGTCGTAGCGCAACCGGGTCAGGTCGCGGTAGCCGGCGAAGAGGGCCGGCCGGAGGTTGAGGCGGTCGATCGTGTCCAGGTTCGGCGTGCTTGCCTTTCCGGACAGGAAAAACGCAACGTGGGCTTGCAGATCAGCTTCCATAAGTGGGTGCCATCTCTCTAGTCGTTGGTCATTGTGCATCCCGCCCGGTTTCTGGTTGCGGCGGGCGGGATGGCCGTGTCGTCTCGGGGTCGTATCCTGTTCAGACAGAGTACTTGTCCAGCTCGGCTTCGAAGTTCTTCCGGATCGCCTCGGCCGTGCGCAGCGCACCGCTGTGGCGGGTGTCCTCGTAGCACGGCACGTTCGGGTTCCGGTAAAGGATGCCGACCGGAATGGTCTCGGTGTTCGAGGCGATCTCGCGGGCGCGGTGGATGTCCATCGGGTCGTGTTCGACCTGGTTCTTGTACACCCGCGCGAGCCCCGGACTGAGCTGGATGCCGTCGGTGTGATGCACGAGCTGCACGCGATCCGGGTCCTGCAGCCACGGTTCCAGCGCCTTGGGCAGCCATTCCGGGCAGCGCTGGATGATGCGCACGAATGAAAAGCCCTTGTGGTGGTAGGCGGCCTTGACGATGTCGAACAGCGTCTCCGGAATCCAGTCGACCGCCTGCGCGATGAAGGAGACGTTGGAAACGCCGAGCGAGACGGTCAGTGGATTCAATGCGTCGAGGTAGCTGCCGCGCGGCGTGGTGTTGCTCTTGGTACCGATCGGCGAGGTTGGCGAGGCCTGTTTCTTGGTGAGACCGTAGATCTGGTTGTCGTGCAGGAACACCGTCATGTTCATGTTGTAGCGCAGCGCGTGAATCCAGTGCGCCGCGCCGATGCTGCAGCAGTCGCCGTCGCCGGTGTTGACGAAGACGGCGAGGTCCGGGCGGGCCATCTTGACACCTTCGGCGACCGGGAAGGCGCGGCCGTGGATGCCGTGGAAGCCGTAGGTCTTCATGTAGTGCGGGAAGCGGCTGGAACAGCCGATGCCCGAGACGAACACGGTCTTTTCAGGGCGCAGCCCCTCGTCGCGGCACAGCCGCTGCACGGCGGCCAGGATGGCGTTGTCGCCGCAGCCGGTGCACCAGCGGGGTACGCCGCTCTGGTAGTCTTCAAGCGCCGACTGCTCCTTGTACAGATCGAGCAGCTGCTTGGTGGCGGATGTCTTCATGCGTTTCCCCTATTTCTCGAGTTTGTTCAGGAGCACCTGGCGGATCGTGCGCGGCTTGACCGGCTGGCCGCGGACTTCCGTCCAGCAATCGACGTCGACCAGATAGCGCGAACGCAGCAGCGTGGCCAGCGACGAGTAGCGGCGGCTGTCCTCGTCGATCAGCTGATCGTTCGGGCTGTCGCTCCAGTTGGTCTCGATCGTCATCACTTTCTTGAAGCCCTTCATGATGTCCTTGATGCCGGGTTGCATCGGCTGCAGGAAGCGCAGATGGATCGACGAGACCTTCTTGCCTTCGGCGCGCAGGGCTTCGACGGCTTCCTCGATCGCTCCCTTGGTGCTTCCCCAGCCGATGACCAGCAGGTCGCCTTTTTCGGAGCCGAAAACTTCGGGCGGCAGCAGCGTCTTCTGCAGGGCGGCGAGCTTCAGGCTGCGCGCGCGAAGGCCTTCCTGGTTGATGTCCGGGTCGTAGGCGACGTGGCTGTCGCGGTCGTGCGCGAGGCCGGTGACGGTATGCATGCCACCGGGTTGCCCGGGAATGAAGCGGCGGGCGATGCCGGTGACCGGATCCCAGTCATAGGGCCTGGCGCCTTCCGGCACGGGGCTTTGGTCGATCGGCGGCGCCAGCCAGGACTCCTGGAACTGCGGCCGGTCGAACGGTTGTTGCGACGATGACAAACTGGCATCGCTGAGGATGACCACGACGGTGTTGAACGTCTCGGCGATGCGGCGGGCGGTGATCACCGAATAGAAGCAGTCTTCGATCGTTGCCGGCGCCATCACGACCTTCGGCGCGTCGCCGTGGCTGCCGAAGATGGTGGTCAGCAGGTCGCCCTGTTCGACCTTGGTCGGCTGGCCGGTGCTAGGGCCGCCGCGCTGGACGTTGACCACCACCAGCGGAATCTCGGCCATCACGGCCAGGCCGATGGCTTCCTGCTTGAGCGAGTAGCCGGGGCCGGAGGTGATCGTCACCGTGCACTTGCCGGCGTAGGAGGCGCCGATGGCGAAGGCGCAGGCGGCGATTTCATCCTCGGCCTGGTGCACGATGCCGCCGACCTTCTCGAAGGCTTCCGACAGGTAGTGCGAGGCGGAGGTGGCCGGGGTGATCGGATACATCGCGCAGATGTCCATTCCGGAGGCCATGACACCGAGCGCCAGCGAAGTGTTGCCGTTGATCGAGATCTGCTTCTTGTCGGTCGGCGTGGCCGGGATCTGGAAGCAGAAGTCGATGTTGGCTTCCGCCCATTTGTGTCCGGCTTCGAGCAGGTCGACGTTGGCGTCGATAACGCTCTTTTCCTTCTTGCCGAAGGTCAGCGCGATCTGCTCGCGCGCGGCCTGCAGATCGAAGTTGTAGATGTGGCAGAGAATGCCGAGGGCGAACATGTTCTTGCCGCGTCGCGCATTGGCGGTGAGTTTCAGGCACTCTTCCTCCATCGGAATCTCGTAGACCTTGTAGCCGGCCTTGACCAGGCGCTCGTAGGCTTCGGCGTAGGACTTGGCAATGTTCGGGTCGGAGTGGGTGCGCCACATGTTTTCCAGCAGGATGATGCAGCCGGGCTTCAGTTCGCGGGCATTCACCCGGCCGAGCAGCACCTGCTCGTTGAAGGCGACGACCAGATCGGTCTCGTCGCCGCCGTTGGTGACGTAGCCCGAACCGATGCGGATGCGATTGCCGCTGGCGCCGGCGACGCTGCGTGCCGGCGGGCGGATTTCCGCCGGGATGATTTCCGTCGTCCAGATGCCGTTGCCCATGCGCGCGGCGATCGAGCCGAGCGACTGGCCGCAGCGTTGCGCGCCTTCGCCGGAGTCGCTGATGATCTCGACGATGTGCTCCTTGAGCGTGACGCACGTCTTCTTGCCGGCTTTCTTCGATACTCTCTTCGTAGTCATAGGTTGTTATTCCAGATTCGCTGTTGAGCGGTGGCCGGGTTGGGTGGCTAAGCGCGGATGCGGGCGAAGTTGCGTTCGCTCGTGTCGATGCCGAACAGGGTGTCGCCGCCGGTACGGTACGGGCGGTTGCTGTCGCGGATGCCGAGATAGGTCTTCATGCTGGCCGCCGCGCGGCGTCCGGCGCCCATCGCCTCGATGACGGTGGCGGCGCCGGTGACGATGTCGCCGCCGGCAAAAACGCCGGCCAGCGAGGTGGCCAGGTTTTCATCGGTATCGATGTAACCCCATTTGTTCAGGCGCAGCCCGGAGGTCTGACCCATGATCGGGTTGGCGTTGGTGCCGATGGCGTAGACGATCAGGTCGCACTCGAAATCGAACTCGCTGCCAGGGACCGGCACCGGGCGGCGGCGGCCCGAGGCGTCGGGCTCGCCGAGTTCCATGCGCACGCAGCGCATGCCCATCACGTTGCCGTGGCCGTCGTCGAGAATCGCCACCGGGTGGGTCAGCCAGTGGAATTCGACACCTTCTTCCTCCGCGTGGTGGATTTCCTCTGCGCGGGCCGGGGCCTCCTTGTGCGAGCGGCGGTAGATGCAGTAGACCTTCTCGGCGCCGAGGCGCAACGAGACGCGCATGGCGTCCATCGCCGTGTTGCCGGCACCGACGACCGCGACGCGCTTGCCGATCGGCTGCGGTGTGTCGAAACTGGGAAACTCCTTGGCGCGCATCAGGTTGCAGCGGGTCAGCAACTCGTTGGCCGAAAGCACGCCGTTCAGCGAGTCGCCGGGGATGCCGAGCATCGTCGGGTAGCCGGCGCCGACGCCGACGAAGACCGCGTCGTAGCCCATCTCGGTGATCATCTGCTCCAGCGTGAACAGCCGCCCGACTAGCGTGTTGCACTCGAATTTGACGCCGAGCTTCTTCAGGGTGTTGATCTCGGCGTCGATCACCGCGTTGGGCAGGCGGAAGTCGGGGATGCCGTACTTCAACACGCCGCCCGCCTGGTGGAACGCTTCATAGACCGTCACGTCGCAGCCGGCCTTGGCCATGTCGGCCGCGCAGGCCATGCCCGCCGGGCCGGAACCGACGATGCCTACTTTGAAAGGAGTCGGCTCGATGTAGGGAATGTTGGCCCAGCCTTCGCGGATCGCCGTGTCGCCGACGAAGCGTTCCAGGCGGCCGATGGCGACCGGCTCCAGCGTTTGTCCGACCGTGCATTGGCCTTCGCACTGGTTTTCCTGCGGACAGACGCGGCCACAGATCGCGGGCAGCAGGCTGGTTTCGGTCAGGATGTCGTAGGCGCCGCGCAAGTCCTTCTCGTTGATCTTGCGGATAAAACCGGGAATGTTGATGCCTACCGGGCAGCCGGAGACGCAGGGCTGATCGGGGCAGAACAGGCAGCGCTCGGATTCGCGCATCGCATCGTCCGGATGGTAGCCGCAGGCTACTTCGTCGAAATTCCGTGCACGCACCGCCGGATCCTGCTCGCGCATCGGCGTCCGCTCCTGCGGGATGCTTCGTATCGTCCTTTTCTTCGCCATGAGTGTTTACCGTGTCCTGAAACGTTGAGATGACCTACTTGGTTCGTGCGGCATCGACTGCCTTGTCGATCGACTTCTGCATCCGGCAGCCCTTTTCTTTTTCCCAATGGTCGAGCGCCATCCGCTCTTCCTTGGTGTAGCGGCGAAGGCGGGTCATCAGGTCGTCGAAGTCGACGAGGTGGCCGTCGAAGTCCGGGCCGTCGACACAGGCGAATTTCACCTGGTCTCCGATTTTCACGCGGCAGCCGCCGCACATCCCGGTGCCATCGACCATGATCGGATTCAGGCTGACCATCGTCTTGATCTTGTACGGGCGGGTCGTCTCGGCGCAGCTCTTCATCATGATCGGCGGACCGATGGCGATCACTTCGTCGATGTCGGTATGTTTCTTGATTGCTTGTTCGATGCCGGCGGTAACGCGCCCGTGCAGGCCGACCGAGCCGTCGTCGGAGCAGATGATCAGTTCGTCGCAAATGGCGCGGAACTTGTCTTCCCAAAAGACGAGATCCTTGGTGCGGAAGCCGATGACGCCGATCACGTAGGCGCCGCTCTCCTTCAGCGCGCGCGCCTGCGGATAGACCGGTGCGACCCCGAGGCCGCCGCCGACGCAGACGACCTTCTTCGCGTGCGACTCGGGCGTCGGGATGCCCATCGGCCCGACCAGCCCGTACAGCGACGTGCCGACCTTGCACTCCTGCTGCATCTGCTTCGTCGTTTTGCCGACGGCCTGGATGACCAAGGTGACGGTTCCCTTGCTCCGGTCGAAGTCGGCGATCGTCAGTGGCACCCGTTCGCCGTGCTCGTTGAGCATCACGATCACGAATTGCCCCGGCTTTGCGGCCTTGGCCATCAGCGGATGGCGGATTTCCAGCAGGAACGTGACGTCGGAAAAATCCTCGCGTTTTACGATTTCAAAGTTTGGCATAGACCCTCTCGAACCCGGACGAGGCCGGAGTTGGGATGGAATAGAAGAGAAATGCGGAAATAAAGCAGAAAGGAAATGCGGAAGGAGCAACGGGAAAGGGAAGGGCCGGCAACCGGAGTGTTGCCGCGCGGTATGTGGCGAAGATCGTTTCTTGCGACACGACTTGCGATGTCCTTCCTTGTCTGACAGCAGGATCAAACCGTGTCAGGGGCCGCCGTGCAGGACGCATGGATGGGAAAACAGGCGCGGTTCCGTTGTGTTTTTGTTATTGCGGACGCGCTCAAAAAGCCTTTGAACCCAACCCTGCAACCAACCAGCCTGCCCACTGTCCGCGGGACACGGCTATTTTTCGCGCGATCCGTCACGCCGGCAATTGAAAGATCGTCATGATCTGGTGCTGTTTCTGAACTAATTACAGGGTGGCTTGACTAAATAACAGTAATTGCTAATATAGTAATGTTTTCATCAAGGAGGTGCACCATGCTTCGTTTCGATATCGCTCCGGTCTGTTCCAATGCCTACCGTTTCCAGGCCACCATGAGTTTCACGATCGCCGCGCTTTACCTGATTACTCCGTGGAAATGGGTGGCTTTCATCCTGGCGGTCGGTGGCTTCATCCGCGGCTTCGTCTCGCCGCACAAATGCCTGTCCTACAAGCTGTTCGAGAAGACCACGGCGCAGATCGGCTGGGTGAAGAGGGTCAATGCCGGTTCGAAGATGTTCGCCGACAAGATCGCTTTTGTTGCCGGGAGCGTGATGGCGATAAGCTGGCTGGCCGGTTCGTCGATCGGAAACATTCCGGCGACGGCAATCCTCATCTTCGCTTTCCTTGACCTGGCGACCGGATTCTGCGCTGCCTGCTGGGTCTATTCGGCCTGGTACCGCATGCGCGGCGTGGCCTGATCCTGATGGTTGCCGGTGGCGCGATGCGCGCCGCCGGTCACGCCTGAATCTCGACGCCGCCGCTGATGATGAAGAGGTCGACCGCGAGTCTGTCCGCGCGTTTGACGGCGGCAGCGAACTGTTCCTGACTGAAATACTGCAATCCCATCGACGCCAATTGTTGCCGGGCTTCCAGCGGCGTCATCCGGGCGACGGCCTCGTTCGGGATGTGCGGGGTTCTTCGTTCCTGCCGTGGTGAGGCAGGTGACTGCGGAACGGACTCGACGGGAGGAGTCTTTGGCTGTGGCGATGATGGGGCGGCGGCGAGTTTTCTTTCACTATCCGGGTCTTCGAGCTTCGCGAGCTTGCCGGCAATCACGAGTGCCTCGACGCGGGCGAATACTTCGTGGCGGGAGAACGGCTTCTTCATGAAATCGTCGGCGCCGATGCGTTTCGCGTAGAACTGTTCGGTCGCCTGCTCGTTGCCGCTGATCATGATGACCGGAATGCGGCTGGTGGCCTCGTCGCGCCGCATTTGCCGCAAGGCCGCAAATCCGTTGATGCCGGGAAGCACGATGTCGAGAAAGACGAGATCCGGTCGGGCAGAGCGGGCTGCATCGATGCCCGATTCGGCATCGCCGGCTTCGGCGACGAGGCAACCTGCCGAGCGGAGGATCTTGCCGAGCGAGGCGACGACGGTCGGTGAATCGTCGATGATCAGGATCCTGCGGCCTTTGTGGCTGTAGCGCTTTTGCCGGCGTCGTTCGGCCTGTGCGGGTTGCTCCGCGGACAAGGATTTCGAGTCGTTTTTGGTGAGGATCGATTTGATCTGCCGGATGAAGCTCATGCTGGTGTTCCCGCCCTGTGTTCTGATTATTGTGGCAAGTATATGCGAATCGGCAGGGTTGATGTCCGATGCATAGTTGATTCAGGCGGGGTGGAGATAGCGCGTTGCGCGAACGCCGCCCGGGAAAGGCTGGCGCCTTTCCCGGGGAACGGATTGCACGGTTGTACTGGAGATGACCCTGTATCGTTTTTGTTATCGGTTGAGGGGTGTTCAGCCGGCTTCGGCTACGAAGACGGTCATGCCGACTACACGGATTCCGGCATACTTCGACTCGTTTCTGGCAATCCAGGTGTCAACCGCGTCCAGTGTCAGGTTGGCTGCGAGGACTTGTCCGGTACTTTTATTCACGACGGAATACATAGTTCAATCCTTTCATCTGAGTTGGCCAGTTGTTTCCACGAAACTTCAAGGCGCCCCGCGGATCGTGTCTCTCGCGAACGTCTGAAGCATTTCTCCAGGCGTCCTGGCCATCCCAAAAAAAAATCCCACACCGGTTCGGCATGGGATTCAAAATCCCATCGTTGCGATGGGTCAGGGAGGGTCAAACATTGTCAGCGGGGGACGCTGAAGCAACGGATGCAATAATAGGCGTCCATTTTTCCAAAGTCTGTTTGACATCTTCAGTGCTTGCGTAACGGATTGTAATCAATCCCGGCGCGGTGCTCAGGGCCGCAAGCCGGCCTTTTGGCATAGCGCGACGTAGCAGGGGCCATCGAGGTCGCCGCCCGGCGGCAGGCCGGCTTGCAGGCGAAAGCTGTTGAGGGCGTTGCGCGTGCGTTGTCCGATCACGCCGTCGACCTTGCCCGGCGAAAAGCCGAGATAGAGCAACGCGATCTGGGCCGCCCGGAGTTGCAGGTTGGGAAGTGAGCCGGACGCCAGTCGCGCGTAGGCCTGTTCGAGCTTGATGTCGTACTGGTTCTGTGCGTATCCCGCACCGTTGTACCCGCGTGCGAAGGCAGCCCAGTCGCGGCGCTGCAATGCCTTGTGGAGATTTCTCGCATTGAGGAAGCGGGCCATGGCCAGAATCTGTTCGTCTTCGCCCTCCGTCATGGCGCGAACCATCGCTTCAGCGCTTTCATGTCCGGCCAGCCTGGCATTGAAGCCCATGATCTGGCCGAGTCCCCAGGATGCGGAGCGCAGGGCCGGTTCCGGGCCAAGACCGTGGGCGAGACACAGCGCGAGCGCTTCTTCGAGTTTCGCGTACTGCGTACCCAGACCACCGTAGCCGCCGGCCGGGCCCGAGAGATGCGGTGCCTGCGCGTTGAAACGCCCTTGCGTCTCGCGGCGGAAGACGTGGCGTTCGAACAGGATCTGCGGTCTTCCGTCGAGGCGGAAGCCGCAGCCCTGCGTCACGCCCGACGTCTCGACGTCTACAACGGCCCAGATGACAGCGGCTTCTGCCGGTTGCAGGCCGATCTGTTCAAGGGCATTGCCAAGGCCCGAGGAAGTGAGCGGTTGGCGCTTTCCGACGAATTCCATGATCGTCCTCCTCAAGACCACGGTCGCGCTTCGATGTGCAGCTTCCCGGTGATGCCTGGCCGCGTCTTCTGGACGACGGGGATGTCGAAAGCCAGCCCGGTGCCGTCGGGCAGGGCATAGGTCGGGGCGTTCTTGCCGGGGC
This sequence comes from Gammaproteobacteria bacterium, assembly GCA_029289235.1. Taxonomy (GTDB): domain Bacteria; phylum Pseudomonadota; class Gammaproteobacteria; order Burkholderiales; family Rhodocyclaceae; genus Propionivibrio. The sequence goes on along the minus strand of JARFTZ010000046.1, from coordinate 301,790 downwards.
GGCCGGGGTTGTCTTCCTGGTAGCCGTACTTGATGCGCCAGCCCGTGGGGTCCGCCGCGTCGGGAAACGCCTCGACCAGAATCCACTGCCGCAGGATGTAGCCACCCTCGTAATGGCGCTTCATGAACATCACACCGTCGACTTCGTAGTCGGGGACGAGCACTTTCAGGTCGAAGGCGAAACTCACCGACCCGGAAGCCTTGACGCTCTTGGTTGGGTCGAGGAAAACCGAGAAGAGATGCGGGCTTCGGCTGCGATCGGCGGGGCGTGTGGTGCCGGGCTGGCCGGGAAAGAGTTCGTCGTAGGTGCGGAAGATGGCCGAATTTTCGCGCGCCTCGCGCCGTGTCATCTGCCACTGGCAACCCCGCACGCTGACCACGGCTTCGAATTGATAGGCCGCGCGCACCGCTTTACCGGCCTGCATTTCCTTGGCCACTTCGTTCGGCAGCGAAATGTCGTCGATGTCGAGAACACCGTCGATGCGCAGTGCGCCGAACAGGAAGCGGGTGAGGTTCTGGTAGCCCTCCTCGGAATTGACGATGCCATAGTGGCCGGAGTGGCTCCGATGGACGAAGGCCCGCGGCGAGGTGATGTTGCGGCCGTCCGGTCCGGGGCCGTGCGTGGTGGCGTTCTCGATGCGCACCAGGCCGTCGCTGGCTTCTCCTGCCGCCCAGGACGACAGGCCGCCGGCGACCGTGTAGTCGCGGGCGTTGGTGCCGACCAGGTTGAAGATGCGTTCCGGCGGGAAATTGCGCACCACCGAAACGTCTTCGCTGGCGGGGAGCGCCAGGTAGCCAGCCATGCGTTCGCGATTGAAGTTGTTGACGTCGCCGAAGGTCATCCAGCCGGGGATGTTGCGCACGATGCGCATGTCGATGCCGTTGTGCGGCGTGGCGTAGGTGAACACCTTGTCGACGGCGCGGCGCGCCTCCGTCGAACCGATCGCCGGGTTCTGCAGGAAGGCCCGGCAGACGAGGCCGCCCATCGAGTGCGCAACCAGATACACCCGGAAATCTTCGGGCGTGACGCCGTTCTTCGGGTTGGCGCAGATCTTGTCGCGCAAGCGCAGGATCAGCCGGTCAAGACCGTGGGCGAAGTGCTCGATCGGCGGCGTCTCGCCGCTGCCGAAGTCCTTGCTGGCTTCGTCGTAATAGCGGTGGATGACGATGCAGCGGTAGGGGATCGGTCGGTCGGTGCGCTCAGTGGCGACGAGGTCCTCGCCGTCCTCGAAGACGTCGAAGTAGCCGTGGTCGTTCATCAGGCGGACGAGCGGCGACTCGAAGAAAAAGCGCTTGACGTCGCCGGTCCAGGCCATGCGCGACTTGGTCGAGCCGATGTTGAAGCCCATGTAGGGATCGGCGACGGTTTCCTCGATCTCGCCCTGCGTCGCGGCAAAGCCGCGCACGTAGATGATCGGGTGGAATGGATGGTGCGGGCTTGCGGACATGACGATCCTCCAGTTAAAAGCTGGAACGCTCGATCCGGATGTGGCAATGGACCGGAAACTTGCAGCGAAGTTCGTGATCTCAGGGTTCGTCGAAGCGGAGCAAAGACGATCATAGGCCGATGCCGGAATTCGTCAATCGGCGTATCGCGACCTTAATGCGGGTGCTATGGTCAAAGGGCAGCGTAGTTGAATGAAGGAGTCGCGGTCATGCAGGCAGAACGCACTTCCGATGTCTTGTCGATGACGCCGCAGGCGTATGTCGCTGAACGGGTCGAGCAATACCAGAAATGGTATGACGGCAAATCGGTGCTCATGAAGCGCCGCTATCTGCAGATGCGCGCGTTCTCGGTGATTGGCGGCGGCCTCGTGCCGGTTCTGGTTAATCTGCCATCTTCGCAGACACTGTTCGATGTTCCGGTGATCCAGCTCGTGGTGACGGTGATCAGCCTGCTGGTCGTCGTCACCGTGTCGCTGGAAAGCGTCTTTCACTACCGCGAGCAATGGAAAAACTACCGTTCTACCGAGCAGTTGCTCGGGCACGAGAAATTCCTTTTTCGCTCGCGTGTCGGCCGCTATCGCGATCTGGACGACGACAAGGCGTTCCGGCTGTTCGTGGAAAGAGTCGAAGAGGCCATTTCCATTGAAAATGCCGCGACGCTGAACGTGATGACCATGGCCAGCGAGACTGTGGAAGCAACGAAGCATGCCAAGGCCGGCGCTCACTGAGAAGCGTTTCAAGACGGTGCGAGGTGAAACATCGAAAAGAGCGAACAGCCGAAGGCTACCCTCGACGATCTGCTGGCCGAACTGAAAGCGCAAGGTGCCAGGAAGAAGGAACTCCGGGATCGCCTTCCGATGAATTCGACGTTCATTTCCACTGTAGTGCTCGGCGTCGCCGGTTTGTGGTTCCCCCACAGCTATAACCAGCGCCAGGCGGCGCTGTCCCTGGCTGTCGCCGTCAAGCTTCCACAAGCAGCTCCGGAGCCTCCACGGCCACAGCCTGCCGCCACCGGAACGAAGAGTGGCTGGGTCTACCTCGGCCATTACGTTGCGCCCGAAAGGCGCTGGGAAACGCGCTATTTCGATTTTCCCGAGTCGGCCGATCCTGCGTCGCTGGTGGGATCATCCCCCGCCGTCCGCACCCAGACCGGAAACATCAACGTCCGGGCTGGCATGCCGACCGAGTCGGGGGCGTTTCCTGCGGTTCGCGAGGCGCTCACGCCCGGGAATCGGGTCAAGGTACTGTCGGTCAGTGAATGGTCCTATATCGGGTACATGTGGGCCGAGGTTGATTACATGCCGAAATGATCCCGGTGTCGGCGTGTTCGCAGTTCAGATGCCCGGTCATTGACGATGGCCAATAATGTTGCAACAAAATTGCAACAGGCAATCGTCACACTGCGCCCACTCCTTGTTACTTCGGCTATATATCTGTCATGGGCATCCGCCATAGCGTCCGGCTCAAGATTCTCGGTGCCATCGTACCGGCAACTCTCGTTACCCTTGTGGCCATCGGGTTCGCCGTTTACCAGCTCCATTCGGTCTCCAACGGTTTCATCCGGTTCATCGAGCGGGACGTCTCGAAGCTCTATGACTACAGCAGCATGTATGAGGGGGCCATCAACGGCGGACTGGCCATTCGCAACCTGATTCTCGACCCGAAAGACAGCGCGGCGAAAGACAACCTCGTGCAGGCCAATACGGCATTCAAGCGTGCCCTCGATCGGGTGGCGGCCATGGCCGAAAAGGACTCTGCCGATGCCGAAGTTCTCGGCAAGATTGAAGGGCGGCGCGAGATGTTGCAGGACCTGCGCGAAATGTACGTGGAAATTGCTGGAACACTGCCGGATACGGGGGAGCGTTTCGTTCGCGAAGAGGCCCCCCTTTGGCGTGACTTGAAAGGTGAGTTGGGAGCGTTGCAAGAGGCGGAATTCAGGCGCTTCTCCGATATCAGGAACGAGATGGTCGAGCGCGCCGACTCGGCATTGCGCATCAGCATCGGTCTGGCAGTTGTCGCGTGCGTGCTCGGCGGGATACTGATCCTCTTCATTCTCGATCGGGTCCGTCGGTCGCTGGTGGCCCTGCGTGATTCCATGCAGGCCATCTCTCAAGGCGAAGCCAACCTGAAAGCGCGGATACGGGTCGGTAGCCAAGATGAAGTCGGCCAGACCTCGTTGGCGTTCAACAGGTTTCTGGAAAAACTCCACGCGCTGGTCGGTGATGCGCAAAGCGGTGTCGGGAAAGTGGCGTCCGAAATCAATCTTGTAAGCAGCCATATCCACGAAGTGATGCATGCATCTGCCGCGCAGAGCGACGCGGCGGGCCAGGCTTCGTCCTCGATGCAGCAACTGAGCGTGCATATCGCATCCGTGGCGGAGGCGGCGGCCGATGTCCGCAGCCAGGCACAGGAAAGCGTTGTGCGGACCCAGTTCAGCGACCAGCAGATGATGGCGTTGACCGGCCAGATCAAGCAGGTTCAGCAAGCCATCAATCACATCGAGGAGACGATCGGTGCATTCTTGAAGCACACCGCTGAAATCACCAGCATGACGGGGCACGTACGGGAGATTGCCGAACAGACAAATCTGCTGGCGCTGAATGCCGCGATCGAGGCGGCCCGGGCCGGGGAGCAGGGGCGCGGGTTTGCGGTGGTTGCCGATGAAGTTCGCAAACTGGCGGAAAAATCAGGCGAATCGGCAAATCACATCAAGTCCGTCACCAAGCTGCTTGAACAGCAGTCCGGCAATGTCGTCGTGGCCATCCAGAATGGCAACCTGGCAATCACCACCAGCGCGGCTCGTCTGGCCGAGGCACGCAAGGCGCTTGAGGAAGCGAGGCAATCCACCGAGCGCTCGGGCAGCGGGGTCGACCGCATCGTCGATTTTGTCAATGAGCAACTTGGTTCGAGCCAAAGCGTCGCTCGTAACGTCGACGATATCGCCCAGATGATCGTCAATACCCGTGATGCCGTGCAGCAGATCTTCGGCGCAATCAAATCGATTGACGGCATGGCCTCGCAGCTGGATGGTTCGTTCGCCCGTTTTCAGACGTAAGGGCGTGGGCCAAGGGGTTAAGGCGGATTGGCCGGAATGAGGTCTCGCCGGTAGAATCCCCGCTTTGAATCATTCCCTTTGTTCCTGATGCAACACGCACCCAAACTCCGTTCCCCGCTCGATCGCTTGCGCCAGGTGGCGATGTTCGAGATCGGCGGCCTGTTGCTGATCACGCCGGCGTTCGTCTGGCTGTCCGGCGTGCCGCTGGTCGATTCGCTGGGCCTGCTGGCGCTGATCGCGGCGATTGCGGCGGTGTGGAACGCGCTTTACAACACGTCGTTCGATTGGGTCGAAGGGCGGCTGACCGGACGCACTGCCGACCAGCGTCCGGCGCTGATGCGCGTCGTGCATGCCTCAGGCTTCGAACTGGGGCTGCTGCTGGTCAGCCTGCCGGTGGTGATGGCCTGGACAGGCATGAGCTGGCTGCAGGCGCTGGTCGCGGATATCGGCCTGGCGGCGGCGTACGTGGTCTACGCCTATGTTTTCAATCTGGGCTACGACCGGGTTTTTCCTGTATCGCAGTCGGCGTAACGTTCGTTACCGGCAGTTTTCAAAGTGCTCGATCAAAAGCTGCGGTGATTGCACGCCGTTGTATTCGTTAACCGACAGCCGGTAGGCCGCGCGGATCGTCGTTCCGGGCGATCCGCTGAAATTGAACTGGATGGCGTCGATGCGCATTTCGCCGCGGCGCAGGCGGAGCTTGAGGTGCTTGTCCTTGAGGATCCGCTGGTTTTCGACGGTGAATTCGTCCTCGAACAGCGGCGCGGGGAAGCCCTGGCCCCAGACTTCGTCGTCGAGCAGGCGGGCAGTGTTGATCGATACGTAGCTTTCTTCGAGACTGCCGTCGGTTTCCAGCGTGCGGGTCAGATCGGCCGGTGCGAGCAGTTCGTCGGCGACCTGGGCGAAGAGTTCGCGGAAGCGCGCGAAGTCGGCTTCCATGATCGTCGCGCCGGCGGCCATGGCGTGCCCGCCGAAACGCTTCAACAGTCCCGGCGCGCGCTTGGAGACGAGATCGAGCGCGTCGCGCAGGTGCAGGCCGGGGATCGAGCGGCCGGAGCCTTTCAGTTCGCCGTCGGCGGTGGCTTCGTCGCCGCGGGCGAAGGCGAACACCGGGCGATGGCGCTTGTCCTTGATGCGCGAGGCGAGGATGCCGATGACGCCCTGGTGCCAGTCGGGATCGAACAGGGCAATCGCCGGGCCTTCGGTTTCGCTGATCGCCTCGAGATGGACGAGCGCCTGTTCCTGCATGCCGGACTCGATGTCCTTGCGTTCGCGGTTGAGCTTGTCGAGTTCCTGCGCGATGTTGAGCGCGCGGGCGTCGTCGTCGGTGATCAGCGCCTCGATGCCGAGCGACATGTCGGCGAGGCGTCCGGCGGCGTTGAGGCGCGGCCCGATCATGAAACCGAGATCCATGCTGCCGGCCTTGGCCGGATCGCGCCCGGCGGCGCGGAACAGCGCGCGGACGCCCGGCGTCAGGCGCCCGGCGCGCATACGCTTCAAACCCTGGTCGACGAGGATGCGGTTGTTGCGGTCGAGCCTGACGACGTCGGCGACGGTGCCGAGGGCGACGAGGTCAAGCAGCGCGGCGAGGTTCGGCTCCTTGACGTTGGTTGCCTCGCCGAACCAGCCGCGTGCCCTTAATTCGGCGCGCAGGGCGAGCATCACGTAGAACATGACGCCGACTCCCGCCAGCGATTTGCTCGGGAAGCCGCAGCCGGGCTGGTTGGGGTTGACGATGCAGTCGGCCGCCGGCAATTCGTCGCCGGGCAGGTGGTGGTCGGTGATCAGCGTGGCAATGCCGAGTTCGCCGGCGCGGGCGACGCCGGCCAGGCTGGCGATGCCGTTGTCGACGGTGACCAGCAGGTCGGGATTCATCGTCGCGGCGAGGTCGACGATCTCCGGCGAGAGGCCGTAGCCGTAGGTGAAGCGGTTGGGCACCAGGTAGTCGACGCTGGCGCCCGTGTCGCCGGCCATGGCGCGCAGGGCGCGCACACCGACGGCGCAGGCGGTGGCGCCGTCGCAGTCATAGTCCGCGACGATCAGGATGCGCGCCTGCGCCTCGATGGCGTCGGCGAGCAGGGCAGCGGCAGTGTCGGCGTGGGTGAGGCTGGCGGGCGGGATCAGCGCGGCGAGTTCGTAGTCGAGTTCGCTCTTCGTCTGGATGCCGCGCGCGGCGTAGATGCGGGCGAGCAGGGGATGCACACCCTGCTGTTCGAGCTGCCATTGCACGCGGGGCGGCACCGGGCGGGCTTTGATCTGTGTCATTGCGATTCCTTCGCCAGCGCGCCGATGAGGTCGGCCAGCGGTTGCGGGTGTTGCCAGACCCGCCATTGGTCGAGGCGACGGCATTCCCAGTTCAGCGCGGCGTAGGCCGTCGTCGCGCGCAGGCGCAGTCCTTTCAGACGGCCGGCAGACAGGGCGCGGCGCAGCGGGGCGAACCAGCCGGTTTCGAGTCGGGCGAGTGCGTCGCGGTAGTCCGGGCCGTTTTCGTACTGGACCGGCCCGAGTAGATCGTCGAGCACGACGAGATGTTGCGTGCCGGGGGCAAGGTGCGGGAGGAATGCTTCCGCATCTGCCGGCGCCGGGTGAGCCGTGACGCCGGCGGCGCGGGCCAGGCCGGCAGCCAGCGGGTCATTGGCCCAGACGCCGTCGAAATCGCTGTCGATGCGGTCCGGCAAGCGGCCCTTTCCCCACAGCCAGAGGCCGTTGAGTGGCTGCGTCCCTTGTGCTTCGCGTTGTTGATTGACCGGATGCGCGTGCAGGAAGGTCTGGATTTCGTTGTACAGATTGCGCACGGCGCGCTCCTGCATTACGTCCGGCAGCAGGTGCTGGATGCTCCGCCCGGCGACAGCCGAAATCGGTGGGGCGTCAAAGGCAGGGAGCGTGCAGTTATCGGCAAGACGCAGGTACCAGCGGTGCGGTGCGGCACAATGGAATTCGCCGATGTCGGCGAAATGCCGGTTCAGGCCGTCGACGAGTGCTTGCGCGTCGTCCTGCGCGATGTTCAGCGTGGCGCCGTCGGCGAGAATCAGCAACTGCTGGTCCAGTCGCAGGTGCACCGGGTCGGCGGCGAGCCACTCGCCATCGTGTGGAGGTGCTTCGTGGCCGGCGTCGCCGAGTCGCCGGAATGCCGCATAGGCCGCGTTTCCTTCATGGCCGAACAGGGCGGAGAGCATCGCTTCGTGCGACAGCGCCGGCCGATGGTGTGCGCGGCCGCGTGCCAGCAGGGTGTCCAGCGCCGGGCAGGACAGGTTTGCGAGCGTGTCGCGGTCCTCCGGTTCGGGCCAGAGCAGTTCGGGAACGAGAAGGGTTACTTGGGGCGGCGGGAGCGGCATGGTGCCCTTGAAAAGCGAGGGGTCGATCGAGCGCCGGAAGTGTACCATGCAAGGCGGAGCCGTTTTGGAGCTGGCGCGGTTCAAGCCTTGCCGCTCCGCAAGGAGGAACGAACATGCGACGCAGGGATTTTCTCGCCGTTTCGTTGACTGCCACGTGCAGCGGAAAGATGCTGCTGGCGGTCCCTCGCCAAGAATCGCGAACCGTGCCGGCGTGGGCGCCTGCTCCCGGGGAGATCCGGGTGATTTCCTCCCCGCCGGGACGGCATCCGTCGGGGAGGGGCGCGGTGCTGGGAGAGATCAGCCCGGTTTTCTATCCGTGGAATCCCGGTCATGATCAACGCTCGCTGGATGTTTTCGGGATAAAGCATCCGCAGACCGGGGCGATCGCCTACGCCTGGGGATCGATTACCGGCTACTGCGGCTCGAGCTTCAATACCGACACCCGGCAACTCGTCATGTACGGCGCGGGGCATGCGTCCGCCAATGTGTGCGCGCCCTTCTGTTTCGATCTTAACGATCTGCGCTGGAAGTGGCTGGATGTCCCGCTGCCGTTCGATAACTATGCCCTCCTGTGGTTCGGCGGACTGAAGACCGACAAGGCGACGACCATGGCCTACTATCCGGAGGAGCTGCTCGATTACGACTGGGGCGAGGTCAAGGGCGACTGGCCGGGCTTTGGCGCCTATGCGCGTCCCGGCGTCGTACAGCCGATTCCGGGGCATACGCGGGGCAATCTGGTGCATCTGCCCGCTTCGTTGCTAGGCAACAAGAAAGGTGCGTTGCTCAACTTCACTGCCTCGGCGGGCGTGTTGTCGGGCAATTACAGCCGCAAGTCGCATGTGTGGGACTACGAGGCCTTGCGTTGGCAGCGCACGCGGCAATGGTTCCCGGAGCGCTCCGGGCCGGGGCATTGGCGCGGATCGCTACTCGATGCCGAAACCGGCAAGGTGGTCATCATGGGCTCCTGCAGCCCGTCGTCGCCGCTCTTTGTTTTCGATGTCGCGAGCGGAACGTATGCGGCGCGCTATCCGGGAAATCGCGTCGATTCGTGCATGGATCTTGGCGGCAACGTCCTGCACGCGCATTCGCGGCTGCACATCATGCCGGCCACGAGAACAAGAGAAGGAAAGAGCGCGGGCGGGAACAACGGCGTGACCTTCGATTTTCTTGCCTGTCCGGTCGACAGCCTCGTTGGCGCGGACAGGTTCGACTTTACCCCCTTGAACGTCGTCGTCGAGGCAGGCTGGCCGCTCAACGCGTCCGGTCATAATCTGGCGATCGGTTGGAGCTACTGTCCGGCCGATCGTTGCCTGTACACGATCAATGGGGAAGGCGGGTCGAACACGTACTGGCGCCTGGCTCCGCCGCCAAACGCCCGGACGACGGGCGAGCACGTGGAAGGGCGCTGGACGCTTTCCGAACTGACCTTCACCAGCGGACACAATGCCGCGCCCGGTCGTTCGTGGCTTTACAACCGGCTTTCGTGGGATGAGGTCAGCCGCTCTTTCGTCTTCATCGCTGACGGCACGCGGGCACCGGTCCAGGCCTTCCGGCCCGCGGGAGTGTAGCTCGTCGCGTACGTTGCCCGGTCTTGCGAGCGATCGCCGGGCAGGGCGTGTACCATAGCGCCTTTTAGTCACTCGGACTGGATTCTGGCCTTGGCTCTGCCCTATGAACTGCGGATCGGCCTGCGCTACACGCGGGCGAAACGGCGCAACCATTTCATTTCATTCATCTCGCTGATTTCGATGCTCGGCATCGCATTGGGCGTGACGGCACTGATCGTCGTGCTGTCGGTGATGAACGGTTTTCAGACGGAACTGCGCAGCCGCATCCTGGCCGTCGTTTCGCACGTGCAGATCAGCGGCGCGGACGGCGAGATGGCCGGCTGGGAGCAGGTGGCCGCCGATGCGGCGAAGCTGCCCGAGGTGCGGGGCGCGGCGCCCTACGTGCAGGCGCAGGGCATGCTTTCGTTCGGCCAGTCGGTGCGCGGGGCGATGGTGCGCGGGATCATTCCGGACGAGGAGGAGAAGGTCGCCGAGTTCCGCGCGCACATCAAGGAAGGGTCGCTCAATTCGCTGCAGCCGGATGCGTTCAACATCGTCCTCGGCAGCGACCTGGCGCGCAACCTCGGCGTCGTGCCCGGTGAAAAGGTGACAGTGATCGCGCCGCAGGGCGTGGTCACGCCGGCGGGCGTGGTGCCGCGGCTGAAGACCTTCACCGTCAGCGGCATCTTCGAAGTCGGGATGTTCGAGTACGACAGCGGCCTGGCGCTGATCCGCATGGAAGACGCGCAGAAGCTCTATCGCATGGACGATCGCGTTTCCGGCGTGCGCCTGAAGCTCGACGACCTGTTCCGCGCGCCGTGGGTGGTGCGGCAGCTGGCGAACACGCTGACCGTGCCGGCGTACATCAGCGACTGGACACGCAGCCACGCCAATTTCTTCCGCGCCGTGCAGATCGAGAAGAACATGATGTTCATCATCCTCTCGCTGATCGTTGCCGTCGCGGCGTTCAACATCGTGTCGACTCTGGTCATGGCAGTCACCGACAAGCAGGCCGATATCGCCATCCTGCGCACGCTCGGCGCCAGCCCGCGCAGCATCATGGCGGTGTTCATGGTGCAGGGTGCGCTGATCGGCTTCATCGGGCTGGGCCTCGGCGTCCTCGGCGGGGTGACGCTGGCGTTGAACATCGACGTCGTCGTGCCGTTCATCGAGCGGATGCTCGGTACTCAGCTCTTTTCCAAGGAGGTGTATTACATCTCCAGCCTGCCGTCCGAACTGCAATGGCGCGACGTGACCACCATCACCGCCGTATCGTTCGTCCTGTCGCTGGTGGCGACGATCTATCCGAGCTGGCGCGCCTCGCGCGTCAATCCGGCGGAGGCGCTGCGCTATGAGTGACGTTATGAGTGAAAACCGCCAAATCGTCCTGGCCTGCCAGGGACTCCGGAAAGTTTACCGCCAGGGCTCGGCCTACGAAGTGTCGGTCCTGAACGGGGTCGACCTGGAAATCGCCGCCGGCGAGCGGGTGTCGATCGTCGGTGCGTCGGGCTCGGGCAAGAGTACGCTGCTGCATCTGCTCGGCGGGCTGGACAGCACGAGCGGGGGTTCGATCCAGTTGATGGGCCGTGACCTGGCCCGGATCGGCGACGCGGAGCGCGGCGAGATGCGCAACCGCCATCTCGGCTTCGTCTATCAGTTCCACCATCTGTTGCCGGAGTTCACCGCGCTGGAGAACGTGGCGATGCCGTTGACCATCCGGCGCATGCCGAAAGCCGAGGCGGAAAAGAAGGCGGCGGCGATGCTCGGCGAAGTCGGCCTGTCACATCGCCTCGACCACACGCCGGCGGAACTGTCCGGTGGCGAGCGCCAGCGCGCGGCGATCGCCCGGGCGCTGGTGACCGGGCCGGCCTGCGTGCTGGCTGACGAGCCGACCGGCAACCTTGACCGGCAGACGGCCGAGGACGTGTTCGAGTTGATGCTCTCGCTGAACCGCTCGCACCGCACCAGTTTCGTCATCGTTACGCACGATCCGGGGCTGGCGGCGCGCGCCGACCGCATCCTGACCCTGCGCGACGGGGTGTTCCGCAGCGACGCCTGAGTCCCTTCAGGCCTGTTCGGCGGTCTCGTTGATTTCCTGGATGATCTTGAACAAGGCCGGGAGACGGTCAGGGCATTGTTTTTCGGCCGCCTTGGCGAGGGTTTCCACCGATCTTGCGAGCGATTCCGCTGTCTTGCAGACACGGATGCCGTCAGCGAACGTCTGCGCGTGCGTGCCGAAACTGTCGACGCAGAAGTCGATCAGCAGATACTTGGCCTCCGAGAGCACGATGGCGTCGTTCAACTCGAAGCGGCCTCGCTGCTGGTCGCCATGCCGGGGCGAGGCTTCCGCGCCTTCCATGGTGACGAAGCCCTCGCCGGTCAGCGTGCGGATTTCATCGAGGATCTCGTCTTCCTGAAAAACCGACCGTTCGACGACCTGTGCGACGGTGTGCGGCGTCTCCAGGCTGACGAGGACGCTGCGTTTGCGGATGCTCAGCTTGTAGAGCCGGTGCTTGAGTTCATCTTCGCCCTTGGCGGTGATGCTGAGACGGGTCGATGCTTCCACGTTATTCCTTTGCCCTGACCGCCGTTCAGAACTTGAAACGCGAGATCGATTTTTCCAGGATCGCCGCCGTCTTGCCGAGCTTCTTCACGCTCTGCAACAGCTTTTCGAGTTCGTCCTCCGACTTGGCTTCGGCGTAGTTTCTCGCCGTTTCCTCGAAGGTCGTGACCTGGGCGCTGAGCACGCTGGCGTTCTCGCGGATCGTCGAGGTCATGTTGATCAGCTTCATCTGCATCACCTTGAGCGAGGCCATCAGGCTGTCGTTGTCGTCGTCGGCGACGTCGATCTCGATGGCCAGGTCGCCGTTGGCGATCTTCTTCATGCTTTTCGCCGCATCGTATGGTTCGCCGCCCAACTGGCGCAGGATGACCGCACGCGTGCGCAGGACGAGGATCGCCACCAATGCCAGCAAGACGCCGCCGACGATGAGGAATGTTGCGGCCTGCCGCCAGAAGCGTGCTTCGATGTCATCGATGTAGAAACCGGTACCCGGCATCCATCCCCACGGTTCAAATTCCATCACGCCGTTGAGCTTGGGGAACTGTTTGTTGGGGGCGTCCGGTTTCGGTGCATGAATGCGTACGAACGCCTTGTTGTCCTTGCTGACGGCCAGGGCATCGCGATAGGCCTGGGCCGTTGAACGTCCGTCGGGCATCTTGCCGCCGTCGTCCGGGGTGCCGACCCGACTCGGAATCGGGTGGTAGATGAACAGGTCGTCGCTCAGGGAACGGATGAAAAAGTAGTTGCTTTCCTGTCGCTGCGCGCTGATCGCTTCGATTGCCCTGAGTTGTGCCACTTCCCGGGTCATCGCACCGTTGATCTCCAGGGCGTGGAAGTAGCGCAGTTGCGAGTCGGCGAAATCGAGCAGCTGGGCGATTTGCTCCCGGCGTTCGTCCATGACACTTTGTCGCACAGTGTAGAGCCCGAAGGCACCCATGATGGTCAGGCTGGCCAGCGATGCCGTGATGATGACCATTACCCGGTTTTTGAGTCGCATCGATTTCGCTCCCTGATACCTCGCGGGATCACGAGGTGCGCGTTCGCCCAGAAGAAAAACCGTCGAAGCTTACACGCTTGAGGCGGGTTCCGGTAGTTGTTTGCTAGAATCGGCCGGTTTGCGCGGACCGCGCCAGTTGAAACCGCAGAAACCGCAGAAACCGCAGAAACCGTTTTGCCACACAATCGAAGAAAGAGGAGTTAGACATGTCCAAGAACCTGCTCGAACAATTGCGGGAGATGACCGTCGTCGTCGCCGACACCGGCGACATCCAGGCCATCGAGAAATTCACGCCGCGCGATGCAACGACGAATCCCTCGTTGATCACCGCTGCCGCGCAAATGCCGCAGTACCAGAGCATCGTCGACGAAACCCTGAAGCAGGCCCGCCTCGATTGCGGCGCCACGGCGCCGGCGGCCAAGGTGGCCTCCCTGGCTTTTGACCGTCTGGCCGTTTCCTTCGGCCTGAAGATTCTCGAGATCATCCCGGGCCGTGTGTCGACCGAAGTCGATGCCCGCCTGTCCTACGACACCGCTGCGACCGTCGCCAAGGGGCGCGAACTGATCGCCCAGTACGAGGCCAAGGGCGTTTCGCGCGAGCGCATCCTGATCAAGATCGCCGCCACCTGGGAAGGCATCCAGGCCGCGGCGGAACTGGAAAAGGAAGGTATTCACTGCAACCTGACCCTGCTCTTCGGCCTGCACCAGGCGATCGCCTGCGCCGAAGCCGGGGTGACGCTGATCTCGCCATTCGTCGGACGCATCCTCGACTGGTACAAGAAGGACACCGGCCGCGATTCCTATCCGGCCAGCGAGGACCCCGGCGTGCTGTCGGTGACGCAGATCTTCACCTACTACAAGAAGTTCGGCTACAAGACGGAAGTCATGGGCGCCAGCTTTCGCAACATGGGCGAGATCACCGAACTCGCCGGTTGCGACCTGTTGACCATCGCGCCGTCGCTGCTCGCCGAACTGCAGGCGACCGAAGGTGACCTGCCGCGGAAGCTAGACACCGCAAAGGCCGCATCGGCGGCTGTTGACAAGATCACCGTGGATGAGGCAACGTTCGCCCGCATGCACGCGGCCGACCGGATGGCGTCCGAGAAACTGGCCGAGGGCATTGCCGGATTTACCAAGGCGCTGGAAACGCTCGAAGCCATGCTTTCCGCGCGCCTGAAAGAGCTGGAAGGCTGATCGGAACATCAAGAAGGGTCCGGGGGGGCTCGGAGAATGGGGAAAGACGGGAGTCCGTCTTTCCCCGTTTTCATTTGGGTGGTTGCCAGCTGTTTCCTTAGAATCCGGAACTGAGTCATGCGACTGTCGATCCTGGCCTTCGCCGCAGGCGTCCTGGCACTGCAGATACAGGGCGAACTGCCCGGGCTTGTCCTGTTGAGTGCACTCGCGCTGGCCAGCGTCGCCGGTTTCTTTGTTGCGCGGAACGGTACGGCCATGCCGGCGCGCAGCGTCGTCGTGCTGTCCTGTGTCGTCCTCGGTTTCGTCTGGGCCGGCGGGCGGGCGCAGATCCGGCTGGCCGATCATCTGCCGGAAGCGTGGGAAGGGCAGGACGTGGAACTGGTTGGCGTGGTGGCTGCCCTGCCGCAACGTTTTGCGCAGGGCGAACGCTTCGTCTTCGACGTCGAGCAGGCGGTAACGCCCGGGGCGCAAATCCCGCACCGGATTTCGCTGTCCTGGTACCGCTCTCGCTCCGGTGCGGGCGAGATCGCTGAAGATACAGGAGCAGGGCAGGCGCGTTCGGTTCGCCCCGGCGAGCGCTGGCGTTTTACGGTGCGCTTGAAGCGGCCGCACGGCAACGCCAATCCGCAGGGTTTCGACTTCGAGGCCTGGCTGCTGGAGCGCGGCATTCGGGCGACCGGGTCGATCCGCGCGCGCAGCGAGGCAGTCCGTCTAGACGATTTCGTCTGGCGCCCTGCCTACGCCGTCGAAGCCTTGCGTGACCGGTTGCGCGAGCGCTTCGTGCGGGCGCTGCCCGACGCTCCCTACACCGGCGTATTGACGGCGCTGGCCATCGGCGACCAGCGTTCGATTCCCGTGGCACAGTGGCAAGTGTTCAGCCGGACCGGCGTGATGCATCTGGTCAGTATTTCCGGATTGCACGTGACGATGATCGCGGCGCTTTGCGCTCTGGCGGTCGGTACGCTCTGGCGGCGCAGCGAGCGGCTGATGTTGCGGCTGCCTGCGCAAAAGGCGGCGATTGCCGCCGGTTGGGCGGCGGCGTTCTTCTATGCATCGCTCGCCGGTTTCGAAGTGCCGGCGCAGCGCACGCTGTACATGCTCAGCGTTCTCGCCGTTGCACTGTGGGCGGGGCGGAACCTTGGTGTCGTGCGCACGCTCCTGCTTGCCTTGCTCGTTGTCCTGCTCATCGATCCGTGGGCGGTGCTGGCGACGGGCTTCTGGTTGTCGTTTGGCGCGGTCGCCATCCTCTTCTACGCCGGAAACTCGCGTCTTGGGCCGAACGAACCCCGCCGCTGGCGTGGCGTACTCATTCAATGGGGCGCGGCGCAGTGGGCGGTGACGGTTGGTGGATTGCCGCTGTTGCTCCTCTTTTTCCAGCAGTTTTCGCTGGTTTCGCCGTTGGCCAATCTGGTGGCGGTCCCCGTGGTGACTTTCGTCGTCACGCCGCTGGCGCTGATTTTCGCGGTGATCCCGTGGCCGCCATTGTTGCATCTCGATCATTGGGTCATGGTGCAGTTGATGGCCTTGCTCGACTGGCTGGCTGCCTGGCCGGTCTGGCAACAGGCCGCGCCGCCGTTGTGGGCGGTGCTACTGGCGCTGGTGGGGGTAGTCTGGTTGCTGCTGCCGCGCGGTTTTCCGGCACGCTGGCTGGGTCTGTGCCTGCTCCTGCCCGCGTTGTTCCCGCCGCTGCCGCGCCCCGGGATGGGGGAAGCGTGGGCCGACGTGCTCGATGTCGGGCAAGGATTGGCCGTGGTGGTCCGTACCGCCCGGCATGCGTTGCTTTACGACACCGGTCCAGGCTACGGAGGCGAGGCCGATGCGGGCCAGCGGGTCGTCGTGCCTTTCCTGAGGACGAACGGGGTGGCGAAGCTCGATGCCTTGGTCGTTTCGCATCGCGATCAGGACCATTCGGGCGGTCTGGTCAGCGTGCGTGCTCACGCGCCGGTGGGGCGCATTCTCGCTTCGTTTGCCGAGGCCGGGGGTGAGCGGTGCGCCGCAGGGCAATCGTGGGAATGGGATGGGGTCCGTTTCACGATGCTGCATCCGGAGTCTGACAACTACGAAAAAAAGACACGGACGAATGCGATGAGTTGCGTGCTTCGCGTCGAGAGTGTCGGAGCGAGCCTCCTGCTGCCGGCGGATATCGAGGCGGCGAACGAACGGGCGCTTGTTGCCCGCGCCGCGGAGGCGTTGCGCGCCGACGTCCTGGTGGTTCCGCATCACGGTGGCAAGGGATCGTCGACGCCGGAGTTTGTTTCCGTCGTGGCGCCGGAACATGCAGTGTTTTCCGCTGGCTACCGCAATCCCTTCGGCCATCCGCGGCCGGAGATCCTTGCGCGCTATGGCGACAGTTCGATCTGGCGCACCGATCGGGACGGCGCGGTGCGGGTCGTGCTCGGGGAGGGGGCCGAGGTGACGGTGTGGCGGGCCGAGCGTCGGCGCTACTGGCAGCATCGCTGACATCGTCGAGCCTGATCCTTGTTGGCCTCCGCAAATTACCCGACTTTAGTCGGGTGACGAGGTTTGCTGCGATTTCTACCATGAGAGTCGAGTCGGCACGCCAAAGGCCGGCTGAACGGCCGCCGTTTTCCGGCAGCTTTTCCAGTGAGACATAACGGAGGGATTCAAACAATGATTGCAAGGAAGCTATTGGGCGCCGTCGCGCTGGGTCTGATCACCACCGTCGCCTCGGCGGCGTATCCGGAACGCGATATCACCGGAACCATCATGTGGGGTGCCGGCGGGGCGATGGACGTGGTGTCCCGCGCCGTGCAGCCGCATGCCGAAGCCGTTCTCGGGAAGAAGATCGTGATGGTCAACAAGCCGGGCGGTACCGGCGCGATCTCGACCAATTTCGTGAACAACGCGCCGGCCGATGGCTACAACATCCTGTTCGGGGCCGAGAATCCGCAGTTGCACAAGGTGCTCGGGCTGGCCGAGTTCGACTACGACAAGTTCTTCCCGGTAACGATCTTCGCCCGCAGCGTCGGTGTCGTCGTGGTGAAGGCCGATGCGCCGTGGAAGACGATGACCGAACTCGTCGAGGACGCCAAGAAGCGCCCCAGCAAGATCAAGATGGCGATGACCGGTCCGGGCGGCCTGCCGCATACGGTGGCGTCGATGCTCGGCGCGGTGACGAAGCTCAATACGGTGTCGGTGCCGTTCGACGGGGAAGGCCCGGCGGTGACGGCGGTGATGGGCGGTCATGCCGATTTCGCGCCGGTGGGCGTCGGTGCGGCGACGGAAAGCATCAAGGCCGGTCGGGTACGCGCGCTGGCGGTGGTCAACACCGAACCGGTCGACTCCCTGCCCAACGTGCCGCCGATCACCAAGGAGTATCCGGACTTCGGCAAGTTCCTGCCGTGGGGGCCGTTCTATGGCGTGTTCGTGCGCAAGGATACGCCGGACGACATCAAGGCCGCGCTGGTCAAGGCGTTCAAGACCGCCACGGACAATCCCCAGTTCAAGCAGCTGATGGCCGACCGCGGCAACATCATGATGAACATCTCCGGCGCCGAGGCCGAGGCCTTCATGACGAAATGGCAATCGGTGACCAGCTGGCTGCTGCACGACGTCGGCGCGGCGAAGATATCGCCGGAAAAATTCGGCATCCCGAAGCCCTGATCCATCGCTGGTTTGTCATTCCGGCGAAGGCCTGAATCCAGAAGATTCAACGAACTGGACCCCGGCCTTCGCCGGGGTGACGAACTCTTCGACATTTGCCTGGAAAAATTCGCAGAGATTTCCCGCGGAGGTGTACCGAAAGTGATTAGCGAAAAGGAAATGCACAAGCCGAGGCTGCCCGGCGAGCTCGGGTTTTGTCTGGCGCTCCTGTTGTTCAGCCTGACGGCGTTCTATCTGTCGTACCGGATCTCCGGTTTCTCCTCCTGGAGTTCCGCCGGCTCGCTGCCCCTGGGCGCCAGCCTGGTGATGTGCGTGAGCTCGCTGGTGATCATCTTCCGCGAGTTGAAGAAGCCGGTGCCGGAACTGAAGCTTGGCAAGACGCTGGGCCAGAGCTTCTTCGAGAAGGTCTTCCCTGCGCGGCACATGATCTTCATCTTTGTGCTGATCGCCTACATGTTCCTGCTCGAACCGCTCGGTTTCATCACCGCGTCGTTCCTGTATCTGGTGGCAGCGAGCCTGGTACTCGGCGAGCGCCGCTATGTGCACATGATCGTCAGCAACGTCGTGTCGCTGGCCGTCGTCTATCTCGTCTTCCAGACCGCCTTCTCGGTGGTGTTGCCGGAAGGAATTCTTGAAAGGATGTTCCGATGAGCGACGTGATGATGAATCTCTCGTACTTCGGGATGAGCTTCCTCGATCCCTACCTCATGTTCCTGACCGCGGCGGGCGTGTTCTTCGGCATCTACGTCGGGGCGATTCCGGGGCTGTCGGTGACGATGGCGGTGTCGATCCTGATCTCCTTCACCTTCAAGTGGGGCGTCAACGAGGCCCTGGCGCTGATCGCCGGGATCTACTACGGCGGCGTCTATGGTGGCTCGCGCAGCGCGATCCTGATCAACGTTCCCGGCGCGCCGGCGGCGATTGCCTCGGCGCTGGACGGTTATCCGCTGGCCAAAATGGGCGAGGCCGGGCAGGCGATCGGTCTGACCACGATCATGGGGGTCGTCGGCGGTTTGATCGGCGTCGTTTGTCTGGCGGTGGGGGCGCCGATGCTGTCGGATCTGGCGCTCATGTTTGCTCCGCGCGACTACATGATGCTGGCGATCTGGGGCCTGCTGCTGGTCGGCAGCCTGTCGGGCGGAATGATGGCCAAGGGCGTCTTCGCCGGGGCGCTGGGTATCCTCTTCGGCATGGTGGGGCTGGATCCGCTGACCGCGGAACCGCGTTTTACCTTCGGCTCCGTGCATCTGACCGCCGGGGCGCCGTACGTCGCCGCGATGATCGGCTTGTTCGGCGTCTCCGAAGTGCTTGTTCAGTTGCACGAACTGCACTTTGCTACCGTAAAGCAGAACGTCAGCAAGTTGTTCCCGTCCTGGAGTTTGATCCGCAAGCACCTGCCGCTGGCCTCGCGCTGCTCCGTCCTTGGCGTGGTTGTTGGCGCCCTGCCCGGTGCGGGCGGCGACATCGCCGCGCTGATGGCCTACGATCACGCCAAGCGCACGGTGAAGAACCCGGAGCGGCCGTTCGGCGAAGGTGCCTGGGAAGGCGTTGTCGCCCCGGAGGCGGCAGCGGTCGGGTCGGTGGGCGGTTGCTACATCCCGATGCTGACGCTCGGCATTCCGGGTGATGCGGTGACCGCAGTGATCATCGGTGCGCTCTACATCCACGGGCTGAAGCCGGGGCCGATGATGCTGCTGGAAACGCCGCACCTGTTCTGGTTCACCGTCGGCAACCTGGCGCTCGCCTGCATCTGGCTTGCGGTTTTCGGCTTCATGGGCATCAAGCTGTTCGCCAAGATCGTCGAGATTCCCAAGTCCGCGCTGCTGCCGATGATCGTCGTGCTCTCGGCGGTCGGCTCCTACGCCATCGAGAACAATCCGGTGCACATCTACTGGATGCTCGGCTTCGGCGTCGTTGGCTACTTCCTGAAGATGTATGGCTATCAGGTCGGGCCGGTCATCCTCGGGATCATTCTCGGGCCGCTTCTCGATTCGAACTACCGGCGCGCGATGATCTCGGTCAGCAATGACCCGGCGGAGTTCGTTGCCGAGTTCTTCACCAGTCCGGTGTCGCTGGTTCTGCTGGCCTTGCTGTCGCTGACCATCCTCAGCCAGACGCGCTACTGGGGGCGGCTGATCGGCTGCTTCCGGCGGAATGGCGCGGGAACAGCGAGTTAGCGTAACATTGACGGCCCCGGACTCCGGCCCGGGGCCTGCAAGATGCGGGGAAGGCTGATACGGGTTGCGTCGAGAGGAAATGTAACTGTCCGTGGCCTTATTACACTCGGGAGCATGCAAGCATGAAAGAAACAAGACTGATCCAGGTTCAGGGAAAATCTCTTGGTGGCGGCACCTTGCCAGCCATCATCACGCCGCTGGTCGGCAAGACGCGGGCGGCGATTCTTGAGGAGGTCGCCTTCATCGTCCCGAAAAAGCCGGACCTGCTGGAATGGCGGATCGACTTTTTCGAGGCCATTGGCGATATCCCTGCGGTGATCGAAACGGCGCTGGCGATCCGCGAGGCGGCGGACGGCATTCCGGTGCTGCTGACGCGGCGCAACGTGACGGAAGGCGGACAGCCGCTGACGATCGACGAGCCGGCGGTGGTGGCGATGTACACCGCGGCGTGCCAGGCCAAGTGCGTCGAACTGATCGACTACGAACTCTCCAACGCGCCGGCCGATATCCAGGCGCTGCGCGAAGTCTCGAAAGCCAGCGGCATCGGCATGATCATGTCGTTCCACAACTTCCAGATGACGCCCGATGCGGCGACGCTCGACAGCAAGTTCGCCGCGGCCAAGCAGTACGGCGCCGATGTCGGCAAGGTGGCGGTGATGCCGAACAGCGATCTTGACGTGCTCGAATTGCTTGCTGCCACCAGCCGGGCGCGCGAGACGCTGGACATCCCGCTGATCAGCATGTCGATGGGCGGCGTCGGTTCGCTGTCGCGGATCATGGGTTGGGTGTACGGCTCGGCGGCGACCTTCGCTGTCGGCAAGAGCAGCTCCGCGCCGGGGCAGGTCGCCATCGAAGATCTGCGTACGGCGCTGGCGATCGTCCGCCAGGCGGTGACCGGCGGGCAGTAACGCCTACCGACCACGGCACACTCGGGCCCCGTCGCGATGGCGGGGCCTTTTTGTTTTTTCTCAACGACCGGGCGATATCTCCGTCGGCGCAATCGAGGTTAATGCCCCCGTTCAGGACAAGCCGGCGTTTCGCACGCTTACAACCCGCTCAACTCGGCATAGAGCTTCGGCAGGCGTTCCGGCAGCCTTTCCGGATCACTGATCATCAGGAAACCGTCCTGCCCGAACAGATGCGGGAGGTACGCGCCGCCCGCACGGTCGATCGTGACGCAGAACGGTGTGATGCCGATCCGGCGCGCTTCCACGACCGCCATGCGAGTATCCTCGATGCCGTAGCGGCTGTCGTACTCGTCGAGATCGTTCGGCTTGCCGTCCGAGAGCAACAGAAGCAGGCGGCGATTGGCCGGCTGCTCGGCCAGGATGCGCGTCGCCTGGCGCACGGCGGCGCCCATTCGCGTGTAGTAGCCGGGCCTGAGCGCGGCGATGCGGCCGCGGGCCTTGGCGTCGTACGGGGCGGCGAAGTCCTTGACGAGATGAAAACGGGCGTGGCCGCGCTTTACCGAGGAAAAACCGTACACCCCGAAACGGTCGCCCGTCGCGGTCAAGGCTTCGCAGAACAGGAAGGCGGCATCGCGGACGACGTCGATCACGCGGTGCGAATTCGAGACCCAGGCATCCGTCGACATCGACAGGTCGGCCAGCAGCAGACACGCGAGCTCGCGATCGAGCGGACGGCGCGCGCAATACAAGCCCGGGGCCGGCGTGACGCCGCCGGAGCGCCGGTCGCCGAAATAGCGGATGCACGCGTCGAGGTCGATCTCGTCGCCGTCGCTCTGGCCGCGCTGCCAGCGCCGGCTGTCGACCAGCGCGGCGAAACGGTCGCGCAGGCGGCGCGCAGGCGAAACCAGATGACCCGGCAACGTCGCGGGTGGCGCCTCGCGCGCCTGCATCGGCTGCAGGCGGGCGTGGCCGGGCAGCAGCACTCCCTGGCGGTAGTCCCATTCCGGTAGCGGGATACCCTCGCCGAGGCGCAGATCGTCGGATGCTTCGGAGGGCAGGTCGAGGTCGAACTTCACCTTCGAGCGCGTCGGCGTACCACCGCGCGCCAGCGACAGACGGTCGAGGTCGCGTGCCGTATTACGGGCATTCGGATCGGGCTCGTCGTCGAGCGCCCGGTTGACGCGCACGTACTCGCCCCAGGTCGGCAGGCTCTCGGCGCGGAACATCAGGATGAACGGGCTCTTCGGTTGCGGCAAGTCGACCCGTTCCGCGCGGTGCTTGCGTTCGTTATCCTCCGACGTATTGGAGTTCGCCGCGTGCGCCGCTGCTCCCTCCGGATCGGGCAAGGAGGAATTCTCCGGCATCTGCGCCGCAGCGTGGGAGAGAGGCGATAGCCAGAGCAGGACGGGTTGCGGCGGCCTCGTCTTGCGCGTGCCCGTCGGCAGTCCGGTCACACTGCCGGGATCGAGCAGTGCGGCGCGGATGGCGTTCTCCTGCGCGGCTTCGTCGGCGGGCAGGGCGTCCGGCGCCAGGCGTTGCCCCAGATGCGCGACCACCAGCCGGCGGTAGCGGCCGGCCAGTCCGGGAAAGCGTTCCAGTGCATCCTTGGTGGCCTGCTGATTGCGGGTCAGCCAATCCCCATGTAGCGGCGTAGTCGTCGCCGTGCAAGCGGCCAGAGCCGCCAGCCACAGGTACAGATCGCGATTCAGTTCACGATCGGCAAAGCAGTCGATGCTCGCCGGCAGGCGCAGGGTGTCGTTCTCGACGGCCGCCAGTGCGACGCGCTCGCCGCTGCCGGCGAGCCGTTGCAGCCAGCGTCGGCGGCTGTGGTGGCGATCCAGCGCGGCGCCACCGACGCGGTGGCCGCGGTCGCCGCCGAAAGCGCGGTAGAGAACCCCGAGCGGCCGTTCCATCTCGGCCAGATGCACCGCAGCCTCGGGATGGTGGTCGCCGGCGCTGCGCGTGACGAGCCGGTGCCAGAGTCCGCCGACCCACTCTTCTATCTCAGCCCTCCCCGGCGTCGGGAGCACGCGCCGGCCGCGGCGCCTTGAAACCGCCTTCGAGCTGGCGCGCTTCCTCGCCTTGCACCCATGCCAGCAACCCGCCCTGTGGATTGTCGGTCTGCACCGTCGCGCAGGCCGAGATGCATTGCGCGCACTGGGTACAGGCAAACATCAGCCGCTTTATGCTGCGCGGCTTCAGGCGCATCGGGCAGGCTGCCTCGCAGGCGCTGCCTTCACCCTGCAGGCAGTCGGAACATTCGGCCAGCCGCGTGCGATCAACCCCGACCACCAGCGCCTTCCTGTTGCCCATCCAGGCCAGGCTCTGGAACATGCCGACGGCGCAGGCATAGCGGCAGAAGAGATGGCGCGCGAGGAGAAATTCGAGGCTCAGCACGACGGTCGCGGCGATGACGAAGATGGCTTCGTAGCGCTGCAGCGACAGGCTGAACAGGCGCGGGTACATTTCCAGCGGCGGCATCAGGTAACTGAGCAGCACCACCGCCCACAGGAAGGCGAAGAAAACCGCCAGCGGCAGCACCAGCAGCCAGACGCGCCGGTCGGGGCGGATCACCGAGCCGTCCGGCTGGCGGGTCGGCAGCGCGCGCGGATCCCACAGGCTCGGCTTGCCGGTGGCCACCAGCATCAGGCGGTTGATCGTCTCGACGACCGAAAAGTGCGGGCACAGCCAGCCGCAGTAAAGCCGCCCCCACTTCCAGGAAATGAAGATCACCAGTCCGGCGATCGAGAACAGCGGAACGAACAATCGGCCGAGAACGTTGATCGCGGCCATGCCGGCTCCGATCTCGCCGTTCAGGAAGGCATCGATCCCCAGGCGCCATTCCATGCCGAGGAAATAGGCGTGGCCGCGCGTCAGGTCGTAGCGGAAGAGATCGAACACCGGCGTCAGCACGAAGACAATGAAGAACGCCGCCTGGGCAAGCAGGCGCCAGGCCTGCTTGCGGCGCTCGGCGGCGCGGGTGCTGGCGGGCGCATGGATGGCGATGGGAGTGACGCGGTGTTTCATGCCGGGTCGCCGGGGCCGATCAATGGAAAGCGGTAGGGCTGGCCGGAGATTGCGCGCGACAGGCCGACCATGCCGCACAGCACCAGCGTCGAGTGGAAGACGATGAAGTAGAGGATCACGGCGAACCAGCTCCACATCGACGTAAAACCGCCGATCAGCAGGATGCCCGCGCTCAGCCCGCCCAACATGGCGCCGGCCCACAGGCTCGCGATCAGCGTTTGCCGCAGGTGCTGGCGCGCCAGCGGCAAGGCCCGCACGTCGGCTCGCCGCCACAGCCACAGCAGCCCCAGAAAGGCGAAACCCGGGGCGATCAGCAGGTTGGCGAGATACAGGCTCTCGGCGATGACGGCGAAGCGCCGTCCAGGATCGTCATGTGGGGAGAACGAAGACATGGGTATTGACGCGCGTGATTGTCGGCAGACAGGGAGCCGTGGTTCTAGCCCAAGACGGCATGCACGACGTCCATCAACGCCGCCGCCGTCGGCGGGTCGTCGGTCAGGCCGTCGACGATGGCCACGCGGCAGGCGTCTTCGACACCCAGGCCGGCGCCGATCAGGGTCGCGGCATAGACCAGCAGGCGCGTGCTCGGCGCTTCTTCCAGGTCGCGGTCCTTGAGCGCGCGCAGTGACGCGGCGAGCTTGACGAGCTGCGCGCAAACGGCAAGGTCGAGGCCGCTTTCTCCGTGCACGATGGCCGCTTCGCGCTCCGGCGCCGGGAAGTCGAAACTCAGGCTGACGAAGCGCTGGCGCGTCGAGGGCTTCATGCCCTTGAGCAGATTCTGGTAGCCCGGGTTGTACGAGACCACCAGCATGAACGAGGGCGGCGCCGGCAAGAGCTCGCCGGTACGGTCGATCGGCAGCACGCGCCGGTCGTCGGCCAGCGGGTGCAGGACCACCGTGGTGTCCTTGCGTGCCTCGACCACCTCGTCGAGGTAGCAGATGCCGCCCGCGCGCACCGCGCGGGTCAGCGGGCCGTCGCTCCACACCGTCCCGTTGCCCGAGATCAGATGGCGGCCGACGAGGTCGGCCGCGGTCAGATCGTCGTGACAGGCCACGGTGAACAGCGGCAGGCCCAGCCGCGCCGCCATGTGCGCGACGAAGCGCGTCTTGCCGCAGCCGGTCGGTCCCTTGAGCAGCAGCGGCAGCCGGTTCTTCCAGGCCAGCTCGAACACCTCGGCCTCGTTGCCGGCCGGGGTATAGCTCGGGATTTCGCGCACGGCCGCGAGCCGCGGTTCCGCCAGTGAGTTCATGCCGTTCCCTTCAGATAAGCCCCGGCGATGCCGAGCACGACCATCCACAGCCAGCCCAGCACGCTCCATTTCCAGACCGCGGGCGCATGGCGCAGTTCCATGAAATGCAGGGCCACCAGGCTGCCCTTGAACAAGGCCAGCGCCAGTACGCCGATGACGAGCCAGCGACCGGCGGGGCCGGAACCTTCGAACTCGCCAGCAAAGAAGGTAATGCCGGTGGCGACGACCAGTGTTAGCCAGACGGTCAGCGGCGAATGAATCGAATCACGCGTTTGCATGGGCATTCAATGCATCAGATAAACCAGGGGGAAAAGCACCAGCCAGACCAGGTCGACCATGTGCCAGTAGGCGGCCCCGCTTTCCAGGCCGTTGAGGTCGCCCGGCCGATAGACGCCGGCGACGGTCTGCCGCCAGAGCACCGCAAGCACGGCCAGGCCGAGAACGACGTGAAAGAAATGGAAGCCGGTCAGGCAGAGATAGAACATGCTGAAGGTGCTGCTCGACAGCTCCATGCCGGCCGCGAAGTGAGCGGCATATTCGCTGCCCTTGACGACGATGAAGCCGAGCCCGCAGGCGATCGCGCCGAGCAGCGCCGCGGCGCCTTGGCGTGCGGCATTCCCGCCGCCGCGACGAACCACCGCCACAGCATGGGCCACCAGCGCGCTGGACGAGACCAGGAGCAACGTGTTGATCAGGCCCGACTGACGATCGAGGCCGGCCTGCGCGGCGTCGAACAGCGCGGGATTGCGCGCACGGGCAAAGGCGTAGGCAAGGAAGAAGACGCCGAAGGCGAGCAGTTCGGCCAAGAGGAAGATCCACACGGCGATATCGCCCTGCAATGCCGCCGGCAGCGGCAGGGCGGCAGCGGATGAAGAAGAGTGCGAGCGAGACATGGTCATGGTCCGACGAGTTAAAAAAACATTCAGGCAAGGAGGCGGCAGTCGGGCCGCCTCCTTGCCGACCTCAGGACGCCCTGGCCTCCGCCGGTTTCCCTCCGACGAAGAAGCTCGCGAGGTAGGCCAGCAGGCCGGCCAGGAAGATCACCCCGGACCATTCGCGCATCCAGTAGAAGAGCGCCACCTGATCCTGGACCACCATGAACGGCTGCGGGTCGCTGGCGATGCGCTGCAGCCAGATCTGCAGGATGCCGGCGGCGGTCAGGAACAGGGTGATGAACACCATCGACACGGTCATCAGCCAGAAGCTCCACATCTCCAGCACCTGCGACTTCTCGCTGTTGGCCTGGCGGCCGCGCAGCAGGGGCATGGCATAGGAAATCATGGTCAGATTGACCATCACGTAGGCGCCGTAGAAGGCCATATGGCCGTGCGCCGCGGTGATCTGGCTGCCGTGCGTGTAGTAGTTGACCGGGGCCAGCGTATGCAGGAAGCCCCACACGCCCGCGCCGAGGAAGGACATCACGCCGGTACCGAGCGCCCACAGCGTGGCCGCCTTGTTCGGATGCTCGCGGCGACGGCGGTTGACCATGTTGAAGGCGAAGACGGTCAGGGCGAAGAAGGGGATGGGTTCCAGCGCGGAGAATACCGACCCGATCCACTGCCAGTATTCCGGCGTGCCGATCCAGAAGTAGTGGTGGCCGGTACCGAGCAGGCCGGTCACCAGCGTCAGGGTGATGATGACGTACAGCCACTTCTCGATGACCTCGCGGTCGACGCCGGTGATCTTGATCAGCACGAAGGCCAGCATCGCGCCGAGGATCAGTTCCCAGACGCCTTCGACCCAGAGGTGCACGACGTACCACCAGAACATCTTGTCGAGCACGACGTTGACCGGGTTGTAGAAGGCGAAGAGGAAGAAGATCGCCAACCCCCACAAGCCCAGCAGCAGGACCGACGAGATGACGGTCTTGCGGCCCTTGAGCACGGTCATGGTGATGTTGAAGAGGAAAGCCAGCGCCACGACGACAATGCCGAGCTTGGTCGGCAGCGGCTGTTCGAGGAACTCGCGGCCCATGGTTTCGAGCAGGTCGTTGCCCGTCAGCTTGGCCAGCGTGGCGTACGGCACGGCCAGATAACCGATGACGGTGAGCACGCCGGCGGCGAGAAAGACCCAGAACAGGACGATGGCCAGCTTCGGGCTCCACAGCTCGGTTTCGGATTCCTCCGGAACCAGATAGTAGGCGGCGCCCATGAAGCCGAACAGCAGCCAGACGATGAGCAGGTTGGTGTGGACCATGCGCGCCACGTTGAACGGGATCGCCGGAAAGAGGAAATCGCCGATCACGTACTGCAGCCCCATGATCAGGCCGAAAATGATCTGGCCGACGAACAGGCCGATGGCGGCGACAAAATAGGGTTTGGCGACCGCTTGAGACGAGTATTGCATGATGATCTCCTTGTTGTTGGTCTGGGTCAGCCCTGGATGTTCGGCGGCCACTTGGCGGTATCGATCGTGCCCACGTGCTTGAGGAACGCCGTGATGGCCTCGAGTTCGCGCTCGGTCAGGTTGAACTGCGGCATGCTGCGCCGGCCGGGGATGCCGTCTGCCGGACGGCTGGTGATGAAGGCCTTGACGCCTTCCTCGCCGTAACGGGCGACGACGTTGCCGAGTTCGGGGGCGAAATAGGCACCTTCGCCAAGCAGCGTGTGGCAACCGATGCAGTTCCGCGTTTCCCAGATCTTCTTGCCTTCAGCGACCAGCGGCGTGATGTTGTGCCGCATGTCTCGCTTGGGAAGCGCGCGCACGGTATCGAACGTCAGCCCGAGAAACAGGAGGAAGAAGAATACCGACCCCCCGTAGAAAACGTTGCGCGCCATCGACTTGGTAAAAACCCCGCTCATTCGGTCCTCCTTTGTTCATGGTGATCAACGCGTACAGGTTATGTTCGCGAAGCCGATACTACATTGATTCAGATTAAAAGCCGACTGAAATAGTCAGGATTGCCCTGGTGCCAAAAAGGGGTGTCTGCCGGCATCCATTTCCTTCGCCGCCACGTAAAGGGATTGGGGGGATTGGGCGATCTCAGTGCTCCTTCCCGTCCACGCGTGCCGCCAGCAGGTACGGGATATAGCGCCAGGCCAGCAGCGCGAAGCCGGCAAACCAGCAGAAGGCCGAGAGATCGATCCAGCGCATGTACAGCGACGGGATGAGCTGCGGCATGACGATGCGCGCGACGAAACCGGCCATCATGATCCACAACACCAGTTTGTCGAGCCGGCCGAAGACCACCTTGCGCCCGGTATGCCCGTTGCAGATCCGCGTCAACATGGCCGGAATGATCAGCCCCATGACCCCGAAGGTGAACACATGAACCGAGACGCTGCCGATCCAGGCGACGGGCATCAGGGTGTTCACGAACTCGATCAGGAGCTGGGCGATGATGCCGAGATAACCCAGGTACATGATCCCGAGGTCGAGCCGGCGCATGGCGAGCAGCGGCTTCCAGAAGACCAGGCGGAAGAGCAGGAGCAGCGCCAGCAGCAACGCGGCGCCGCCCACCAGCGGTCGCGGCAGGAAGCCTTCGACGACGAAGACCAGCGCGAGCAGCTTGATCGAGCGGTCGAGCCAGACGTTGCGCAGGATCGTCACCTGGAAGACATTCGTCATGAACTGCGTCAGCGTGCGTTCGAGCATGACCAGGAAGGCCATGCGGAACAGCGCGATGGCCATGCTCGAACCGGCGGCGAAGTACGCCTCGCTGAGCAGCAACTGTTTGGCAACGACGAAGAGCGGAAGAATGATCAGGAACGCCCAGTTCTCCGAGCGGTAGCTGTCGTTCTCGCGGTGATGAAGCAATGTCCAGAGCAGCATCACGATGATCGTGGCCAGGAACAGATTGTTGGTGATGGCAAACGTCATCGGGGAGAGGCTGCCCGCGAACCACATGCCTCCGCGCTCGACGAGCCAGAGGAGCGTGAGCATCATCAATAGCGGTCCGTGGTAGCCGCGGATCTTCACCCAGTTCTTGGTCGCGGTCAGCATGAACCCGCCCAGCACGGCCCAGCCGAAACCGAAGAGCATTTCGTGCGCATGCCACTGGATTCCCGTGAACGAGGACTGCGGCGATGGCAGCTTGCCCGAGAACATCATCACCCAGACGATGGGCAGGATCGCGCCGGCCAGGAAGGCCAGCGTAAAGAACGGTCGGAAACCGACGAGCCAGACGGGGTGCCCGGAAAATTTCATAAGTTTGCCTTTGGCGAAGTACTGCATTGCCGCGAATCGAGCCGGGCGGCCGCCTTGCCGCGCAGGACGCCGATCACCAGGACCGCGAAGAACGCCAGCAGCGCATAGGCGTTGGCCAACCCGCCGATACGTCGCAGGGAAAAATCGCCGCCGATCCCGCCCAGAACGCGCAGCAGCAGCGTCGCGTGCAGGGCCAGCAGCGGGAGGTAGAAGGAAATGTGATACGGAATCTTCACCCGCGCCACCGCCGGAAAGATGATCGGCGCATGGCCGAGCACCATCGAGAATACGAAGCCCAGGCCGACGGCGTGCAGGGTGCTGTCGCGCCAGAGATGGCCCAGCTCGAAGCCGCCGCCGATGCCGAGGATGCCGGCGACTCCCAGCCAGACATAACCGGTCAGCAGGCACAGGGCGATGAAGCGCGGCAGGCCATCGCGGTGGACGTTGCGCGAGGCGATGTCGAAGGCCAGCAGCCAGGCCGCCAGCGATAACAACGCGACGGAGAACAGCGCCAGCCCATGACGCTCGTCAAACAAAGACAGTGCCGCGCCGGCCAACAACGCGCCGACGATGGCGAAAAAGACCCGCTGCGCTGCCCGCGGCGTCGGAATGAAGCGGCTCAATTCCAGGCGTTCGCCGCCGATGGTCAGGATCAGGAAGGCGAACCACCACGGTGTCGCCACGCTCGTCGCGCCGGACACCAGCCAGACAAGGTTGCCGACTGCCCAGCACAGTGCTCCGCTGGCCAGCACCACGGTGAACGGCGCCAGCAGGCGGCGCACTACCTGAACATTGGCGGCAAGCATGACGGCCGAGGCGACGAGCGCGAGCCCCTGGGAGACGGCCAGCGGCGCGCCGCCGAGCAAGGCCACGCCGCCGGCGCCGGCGGCCGCGGGCGCCAGATACGCCCAGGCGCGTCCGAGCGCGACCGCGCGTTCCAGGCTGATCACCGTGCCAAAAAAGGCCGAGATCATCAACGCCCCGTGCAGGCCCGCGGCGTTTGCCGCGATCGTCGGAACCTCCCAGCCCAGCCGGGCCAGTCCCGAGAGTACGCCGCCGAGAAGGGACAGGATGCCCAGCACCAGGATCGGCAGGCGGGCGAGCGGGCGAAGATCGTTCATGGCCGGTGGTCTAGTGGCTGCAGCCCTTGGCGACGACGCGCTGGTCGGTTTCCCCGACCTTGCCGATCCTTACCTGCCAGACTTCCGGCCCCTTCTCGACGTATTCCCACGTGAATTCGCCGGCCGATTCGGCCTGGAACTGATAGAACAGCGGTTTCGGGTCGTGATCGTTGACGAGCAACAGCGCTTCGCCGGGAAGAAGGCCGTCGAAAGTGCCGAAGATCAGCGGATGCCGCTCGCGCGGCACGATGGTGCGGACATCGACGATCGTCTTGAAAGCTTGCGGGGTAGTCATGATGAGGCTCCTGTAGTGCGGGGGTGAAAAAGCTGGTTCGTAAAATCGTGGCAGAGGACTGGCCGGTCTTCACTCCGACCAGCCGAGGGTCTCCTTGGCGCGTTTGCTCATCATCGAGGGCTCCCAGGGCGGATTCCAGACCAACGAGATATCCGGCTCGCCGCTGTCCGGAAGGTCGGCGGCAAGTACCGCACGCGCCTCGTCGACGATCATCTCGCCCAGCGGGCACGCCGGCGACGTCATCGTCATTTCGACCCGGACGCCGGTAGCGCTTGCGTCGACGCGGTAAACGAGACCGAGATCGACGATATTCACGCCGACCTCGGGGTCGATGACCTGTCGCAGAAGAGCGCGGACACGATCAGCACTCACCACGGGGGACGGAAGGATGTCGCTTGCGCCTGCTCTGTCTTCGGGTCTGGTAGTCACGATGTTTATAAGAAGTATATGTTATACATGTTAATAATAACGCTGCCTTGAAATTAAAGCAATATAAGTTATACATCTTATAAGTCTCGGGAGTTTTTTTGGCAGGCTGTTGAAACTGTCCCCGTTTCTCTCGGCAACGGGAAGGTGGCTTGGCTGTACGGCAAAAAAATCGCCAGGAAGGCGCGAGTGACTCGGCCGCGATCTCCGCGCAGGAGCTGGATGGTGGTCTTGATGAGGTGGATAGAAAACGTGGGAACATTGCAATGCGACCTCTTCGTCCTGCGCCTTGTTCGACGCGCAGCCACTGGTATCTGGCCGTTTGATCTGTATCAAAAGAAATTGGATATTCTCCGAGTAAATTACTCAACTTTTATCGACTGCCCGCAGGAGGCATCATGTTTGGCAAGAAAACAAAACAAGCGCTGGCAGCCGCGCAGGCGGAAAACGCACTGCTCAAGGCGCGTACCGATGCCCTGCTGGGCGAACTTGCCGCGACCCGGGAACGTCTCGCGCAGCTGGAAACCCAGGCGCAGCAGGGCGCCATGCGCCAAATGCTGCTCGATGGCGTCGTCGGCAACCTGCCCCGCTTCGGCGAATCGCTCTCCGGCTTCCGCCTGTCCTTTTCGGGCTTGTCCGAACAACTGAGCAACGACGCCGCGATGGTACTCACCGCTGCCAGCGAATCGGACGCCAACCGGGCCGCCTTCGAGAAGATCGCCGGTAACCTGCATGCCATGTTCGAGCGCATCAGCGTCGCAGGCGACAGCGTCGAGGGCTTGTCGCGCAGCGCTGGGGAAATCGGCGGAATCGTGCAGCTCATCAAGGAGATTGCCGAACAGACCAACCTCCTTGCGCTCAACGCGGCCATCGAGGCGGCCAGGGCCGGCGAGGCCGGCCGCGGCTTCGCCGTGGTGGCGGACGAGGTGCGCAAGCTTGCGGAACGCACTGCCAAGGCAACGACGGAAATCAATGCGCTGGTAGGGCGCATTCAGCAAGAAACCGGCCACGCCAAGTCCATCATGGATGTCGGCGCCGGCGATGCGGCCAGCCACAGCGCGGAAAGCGAGGGAGCGATGCGCAGCATGCAGCATCTGCTGGCACTGTCGCAGCAGATGCAACAGAGCATTTCCTCCTCGTCCCACCTGGCCAATGCCGAACTGGCGAACATCGAAGAGCTGACTCTGAAGCTCGAAGTCTATAAGGTGCTGCTCGGCCTTTCCGACCTGCAGCCGGGCGATTTGCCGGACGAGACACAGTGCCGCCTGGGCCGCTGGTATTACGTCGGCGAAGGCAAGGCCGAATACTCTCGCCTGCCCGGTTATCGGGAAATGGAAGTGCCGCATCGGGCGGTGCACGATCAAGCCCGCCGTGCCGTGGAATGCTTCCACAACAACGATTTTACCGGTGCACTGGATGCATTGACACGCATGGAGGAAGCGAACCTGACGGTAATGGCCGGCATGGAGCGTGTTCTGGCGACCGGCACCGAACGGGTTGGCGGATAGGTCGTGCATCCCGCGAGCCAGAAAGCCCTAGATTTCGGATTCTGTCACTTCAAGCTTGTCGCGGCTCGTGGGTAAGCCTGGCAAGGCGATGCTGTCCAGCGGGGCTTTTTCCGTGGCAACAGCCGCTTTTTGAACAACCGGCGTCCATTGCGCGCAGGCTTTGTGCAAGGCTGACCGCATCACCGGGCGACGTTCTTCTGTTTGTTGTTCCATTGCTTCCCCCTTGAAAATGGTTATTGAACGAGCGGCGTGTCGGCCGCTTCGAGGTCAACGCCACACAGTTCGGCCTGTCCGGCCAACTGGCTCAGGTACTGACGCAAGGCGGTGACGTAAGTCTGCTGTTGCAAGGCGGCCGCAACGGCGCCCCGGACTTCCTCGAAAGAGCGCGTCTTCCCCGGTTCGCGTTGCAGGACTTCGATGACGTGCAGACCGAAGCGGGTATGAACGAGGCGTGGCAGCACACCGATTTCGCGATGTCCGAAGACCTCCCTGGCAAACTCCGGCGCGCACTCGGCCGAAGTCAGCCAGCCCAGATGACCACCGTCCGCCCCGCTCGGGCAATTCGACTGCGCGCGCGCGGCTTCGGCAAACTTGTCTTCACGCCCACTGTGGTCGATACAGCGCACATCCAGTAGCGTTGCTTCCGCCAGGTGGCGTAGGGCGGCGAGGTCTACCCCGGGAGTTACGGCGAACAGGATGTGCCGCACCTTCGCGCGCTCTCCGGTTGCGTAGCTGGCGCTACGTGCTTCGTAGTGGCGACGGCACTCTTCCTCCGACGGTTCGGGAATGACCAGGTTTTCGTCAAGCAAGGCTTCCACGGCCCGCATGGCGTCCTCGCTGAGGATTCCGTCAGCGGTCGGAGCATCGTCGCGAGGCAATGTCCCCCGGGCAATCGCGGCCTGGCGCAACAACTCGGCACAGGCGCGCTGCCGCAATTCAGCGGCTCCCAAGGTTTCGTCGTCCCTGTTGAGCGCAATGCCGTTAACCCGGGCAATTGGTGTCGCAGCGCAGCTTGCGTGGTTCATCGCGTCCTTCCTTTCTCTCATGCGCCCGACTTGGTCGGTGCCGTGGCGGCTTCTTTAGACGGAACATTCAAGCGGCGGGAGCGAACCACCTGATAGGGGCGAACAAGGTAGGCCACCGTCCCGAATCCGCTCCAGACGTGCGCGAGCCGGGTGAAGGGAAAGACCAGGAAGATGGTCATGCCGAGCACGATGTGCGCCTTGAAGACCCAGCTGACGCCGGTAATCAGTTCCGACGCGCCGCTGCGGAAGGTCACGATGCGTTGCGCCCATTCGGCCAGGAGCAGCATCACGCTGCCGTCGAGGTGCTGCGCGGAAATCGGGACACTGGCGAGGCCCAGCACGAGCTGAATCCACAGCAGGACAAGCACGGCGATGTCGCTAGGCTTGGAGTTGTTCCGGATGCGCGGATCGCTCAGGCGGCGGTGCAGCAGAATCGTCACCCCGGCGAACGCCAGCAGTCCGGCGATGCCGCCGGCCGTCATGGCCAGCACTTGCTTGGTCCCGGCGTCGATGAAGCCTTGGTAAACGAAGTGCGGTGTCAACATGCCGAAGAAATGCCCGCCGAAGAGGAAGAGCACGCCGATATGGAAAAGGTTGCTGCCGAGCTTGAGCTGGCCGGCGCGCAGCAATTGCGACGAGTCGCTCTTCCAGGTGTACTGGTCGCGGTCGAAACGGATCAGGCTGCCCAGGAGAAAGATGCTCAGGCAGATGTAGGGATAAACCCCGAACAAAAAGGTGTCGAGTGCGTTCATCGAATTGCTCCCGTAGAGGCGGATACCGTCGTTTTCCGGGCAGGGGCGCCGGTACCGACGAAATGAACCGGCTGGACCCCTTGGCCGCCGGCTTGCCCTTTGGTCGAACAACCGCCGAATGCGGGCGGTTCTTCCCAACTGGCGTCCAGAGACTCGTCCGGCGCGACCGGCATGTTCGCGGTCGTCGCCGGCGCTTCGCCGCTCAGTTCCAGCAGCGTGGCCAGCACGCAGGCGTAGGCGCTCTTGCGTTGCCGCAAGGCGCCATGAATGGCCTTGACGACATGGGCGATTTCGCCAAGGAAGGCGCGGGCTTCCCTGGGCGGCTGGGTCGAGGCGAACTCCAGGACCGCCGGCAGGTAATCGGGTAACTCGCCCGGGGCGAGGTGCAGGCCGGCCTGCTCGTAGGTCTGGATCAGGTCGATCATCGCCGGGCCGCGGTCGCGCGAATCGCCATGCACGTGCTCGAACAGGTGCAGCGACGTCGAGCGGCCCTGGTCGAAGGTTCGCACGTACTCCGCTTCGTTTTCGATCGGGTCTCCGTTCTCCAGCGTGGCGGCGAGCGCGTCCAGTTCTGCCCGGCGGGCGGCCGGCATGCTCACGCCGGCCGCGAGGGTGGCGCGCAGGTCGGCGAGATCGCCTCGCAGGGCCGCGTCGGGATAGGTGAGCAGGCGGGCCAGAAGGCGCAGGCTCAGCGAGATGTCCGCGGGCACCATGGCTATACCTCCACCTTGATCGGGATGGTCCGGCGCTTTGTGCCGCCGAACAGGCTGGCCTCGTTGCTGCCTTCCGAGCAGCCGTTGCCGAACGAGAAGCCGCAGCCGCCGCGCAGGTCGAAGGCGTTTTCCGCATACTCCCGGTGCGCGGTCGGAATCACGAATCGATCCTCGTAATTCGCGATCGCCATGATCTGGTACATCTCTTCGACCTCGGCGGTGCTCAGGCCGACTTGCTCCAGGACAGTGGTGTTGACCACGCCATCGACGTGTTTTGCGCGCTGGAAGGCGCGCATCGCCAGCATGCGTTCCAGCGCCCGCTCGACGGGTTCCACGTCGCCCGCCGTCAGCAGGTTGGCGAGGTACTTGACCGGGATGCGCAACTGCTTGACGTCGGGAATCTCGCCGTTGACGCCGAGCTGGCCGGCATTGGCGGCAGCGCTGATCGGCGAGAGCGGCGGCACATACCAGACCATCGGCAGCGTCCGGTATTCGGGGTGCAAGGGCAGGGCGACCTTCCAGTCGACGGCCATCTTGTAGACAGGGCTCTTGCGCGCCGCCTCCATCCAGGCGTCGGGAATGCCGTCGGCGCGCGCCTGTGCGATGACCTTCGGGTCGTTGGGGTCGAGGAAGATGTCGAGCTGCGCCTGGTACAGGTCGCTGTCCCGGGTGACGCTGGCCGCTTCCTCGATGCGGTCGGCGTCATAAAGCAGCACGCCGAGATAACGGATGCGTCCGACACAGGTTTCCGAACACACCGTCGGCTGCCCGGCCTCGATGCGCGGGTAGCAGAAGATGCATTTCTCGGCCTTGCCCGACTTCCAGTTGTAGTAGATCTTCTTGTACGGGCAACCGGAAACGCACATGCGCCAGCCGCGGCACTTGTCCTGGTCGATCAGCACGATGCCGTCTTCCTCGCGCTTGTAGATCGAGCCGGACGGACAGCTGGCGACGCAGGTCGGGTTGAGGCAGTGCTCGCACAGGCGCGGCAGGTACATCATGAAGGTATTCTCAAACTGGCCGTACATCTCCTTCTGCACTTGGTCGAACTGGTCGAAGTTCTTGTCCTTCGAGCGCTTGGAAAACTCGCCGCCGAGGATTTCCTCCCAGTTCGGGCCCCAGACGATCTTTTCCATGCGCTTGCCGGTGATCAGGCTGCGTGGTCGTGCGGTCGGCGTGGCCTTCGATTCGGGCGCCGATTGCAAATGGTCGTAGTCGAAGGTGAACGGTTCGTAGTAGTCGTCGATTTCGGGCAGGTTCGGGTTGGCGAAGATGCGCATCAGCAGCTTCCACTTGTTCCCCTGGCGCGGCTCGATCCTGCCGTCGGCCTTGCGGACCCAGCCGCCGTTCCATTTGTCCTGGTTCTCCCATTCCTTGGGATAGCCGATGCCAGGCTTGGTTTCGACGTTGTTGAACCAGGCGTACTCCATGCCGGGACGGCTGGTCCAGACGTTCTTGCAGGTCACCGAGCAGGTGTGGCAGCCGATGCACTTGTCCAGGTTCAGCACCATGCCGATTTGGGCGCGAATTTTCATGAATCTTCTCCTTACGCAGCGGCCGTTGTGCCGGAAACCGGAGCGGCTTCGTCATCCAGCCAGTCCACCTGGTCCATCTTGCGCACGACGACGAACTCGTCGCGGTTGGTGCCGATCGTTCCGTAGTAGT
Organism: Gammaproteobacteria bacterium; assembly: GCA_029289235.1. Lineage (GTDB taxonomy): Bacteria > Pseudomonadota > Gammaproteobacteria > Burkholderiales > Rhodocyclaceae > Propionivibrio. The sequence continues at coordinate 265,019 of JARFTZ010000046.1, read as the reverse complement.
TGAAGCCGTAGCTGAACTGCGCGTAGCCGCCGATCATGTGGGTCGGCTTCAGGACGATGCGCGTCACCGAGTTGTGGATGCCGCCGCGGATGCCGGTGATTTCCGAACCCGGCGTGTTGATGGTCTTTTCCTGGGCGTGGTACATCATCACCATGCCCGGAGTGACCCGCTGGCTGACGACCGCCCGGGCCGAGATGGCGCCGTTGATGTTGAACAGCTCGACCCAGTCGTTATCGACGATTCCCGCGCGTTTCGCGTCGTCCTCGCTCAACCAGACGACCGGCCCGCCGCGATTGAGCGTGAGCATCATCAGGTTGTCCGTGTAGGTCGAGTGGATGCCCCACTTCTGGTGCGGCGTGATGAAGTTGAGGGCGATCTCCGGGTGGCCGTTGGGCTTGATGTTGTGGATCTCGGCCGTCGTCTTCAGGTCCACCGGCGGACGGTAGCTGGAGAAGCCTTCGCCGAAGGCGAGCATCCACGGATGATCCAGGTAGAACTGCTGGCGGCCGGTCAGGGTGCGCCACGGAATCAGCTCATGCACGTTGGTGTAGCCGGCGTTGTAGGAGACCGTCTCGGACTCGATGCCGCTCCAGGTTGGCGAACTGATGATCTTGCGCGGCTGGGCCTGGATGTCGCGGAAGCGGATTTTCTCGTCTTCGCGGTACAGGGCCAGATGCGTGTGCTCGCGGCCCGTCTGCTTGCCGAGCGCCTCCCAGGCCTTGACGGCGACGTGGCCGTTGGTCTCCGGCGCGAGCTGCAGGATGACCTCGCAGGCGTCGATATCGCTGTCGATGCGTGGCATGCCGCAGGTCGCACCCTCGTCGCCGACGACCCCGTTGAGCTCGCCCAGTTGCCGCACTTCGGCCTGCGTGTTCCAGGCGATGCCCTTGCCGCCGTTGCCCGCCGTGTTCATCAACGGACCGAGCGCGGTGAAGCGCTTGAACACGTTCGGATAGTCACGTTCGACGACGGCGATGTTCGGCGCCGTCTTGCCCGGAATCAGGTCGGTCTCGCCGCGTTTCCAGTCCTTCACGCCCACGGGTTGCGCCAGTTCGGCCGGCGTGTCGTGCATCAGGGGCGACAGGACGATCTCGCGTTCGACGCCCAGATGGCCGACACAGACCTCGCTGAATTTCCGGGCGAAGCCCTTGTAGATTTCCCAGTCGCTGCGCGACTGCCAGGCCGGATCGACCGCCGTCGACAGCGGGTGGATGAACGGATGCATGTCGCTGGTGTTGAGGTCGTTCTTCTCGTACCAGCTCGCCGTCGGCAGCACGATGTCGGAATAAAGACAGGTGGTGCTCATCCGGAAATCCAGCGTCACCAGCAGATCAAGCTTCCCTTCGGGCGCCGTCTCGTGCCACACCACCTCCGTCGGCTTTGCCTCGTCAGCGCCCAGATCCTTGCCCTGCAGGCCATGGGTCGTGCCCAGCAGATGCTTGAGGAAATACTCGTGGCCTTTGCCGCTGGAGCCGAGGATGTTGGAGCGCCAGACGAACATGTTGCGCGGCCAGTTGTCGGGGTGGTCCGGATCTTCGCAGCTCATCCGCAGCGAACCGTCCTTCAGGCACTTGACCGTGTAGTCCTTCGGATCGGCGCCGGCGGCGACTGCATCACGGACGATTTTCAGCGGATTGGTCTGCAGCTGGGGCGCCGAGGGGAGCCAGCCCATGCGCTCGGCGCGCACGTTGTAGTCGATCATGCTGCCGCCGAAGTCCGCCGGGTCGGCCAGCGGCGACAGCACTTCCTCGATCCCGAGCTTCTCGTAGCGCCACTGGTCGGAGTGGGCGTAGAAGAAACTGGTCGAATTCATCTGGCGCGGCGGGCGGATCCAGTCGAGCGCGAAGGCCAGCGCCGTCCAGCCGGTTTGCGGGCGCAGCTTCTCCTGCCCGACGTAGTGCGCCCAGCCGCCTCCGCTCTTGCCGATGCAGCCACACAGCATCAGCATGTTGATGACCCCGCGGTAGTTCATGTCCGAGTGGTACCAGTGGTTCATCGCCGCGCCGATGATGACCATCGAGCGGCCCTGCGTCTTGTCGGCGTTGTCCGCGAACTGGCGGGCCACGGCGATGATCTGCTCGCGCGGCGTGCCGGTGATGCGCTCCTGCCAGGCCGGCGTGTAGGGCGTGTCGTCGTCGAAGTCGCGGGCGGCCAGTTCGCCGGGAATCCCGCGGGCGATGCCGTAGTTGGCCACCTGCAGATCGAAGACGGTGGCCACCAGGGCCGTTTTTCCCTGTTCGCCCAGTGCGATCCGCCGCACGGGAACCGTGCGCACGAGAACGTTCCGCCCGGCCGCTCCTTCGGCGTTGTTCGGGAAGTACTCGTTCTTGATGCCGCCAAAATACGGGAAGGCGACCCGGGCGGTGTCGTCGCTCGGATTCGCACCTTCGAGCAGCGACAGCCGAAACTTGACCTCATCGTCGCTGCGCGCGTCCCTGGCCTCCAGATTCCAGCGACCCGCGTCGGCGCGGCCGTCCGCCCCCCAGCGGAAGCCGATCGAGCCGTTCGGCACGGTGATCCGGTCGTCCTCGTCGAAGGCCACCGTCTTCCAGTCGGGGTTGTTGCTTGCGCCCAAGGCGCCGTCGAAGTCGGAAGCGCGCAGATAGCGGTCGGGTACCACCACCGTTTCGCCGTCGGGCAAGGTGTGCTCCTTGAGCGTCACCAGCATCGGCATGTCGGTGTAGCGGCGAACGTAGTCCTCGAAGTAGGCGCTCCTTGGCTTGTCGCCGTCCGGGAAATAAAACTCCTTGAGGATGACGTGCCCCATCGCCATGGCGACAGCGGCGTCGGTCCCCTGCTTGGGCTTCATCCAGATGTCGGCGAGCTTCGCGACTTCGGAATAGTCGGGCGTTATCGCCACGGTCTTGGTGCCCTTGTAGCGGACTTCGGTGAAGAAGTGCGCGTCCGGCGTGCGCGTCTGCGGCACATTCGAGCCCCAGGCGATGATGAAGCTGGAGTTGTACCAGTCGGCCGATTCCGGCACGTCCGTCTGCTCGCCCCAGATCTGCGGGCTGGACGGCGGCAGGTCGCAGTACCAGTCGTAGAAGCTCATGCAGACGCCGCCGATCAGGGAGAGGTAGCGGCTGCCGGCGGCGTAGGAGACCATCGACATCGCCGGGATCGGCGAGAAGCCGATGACGCGGTCGGGGCCGTGTTTCTTGATCGTATGCACGTTGGCCGCGGCGACGATCTCGTTGACTTCGTCCCAGCTCGCACGCACGAAGCCGCCCAGCCCGCGCACGCTCTGGTAGTCCTTGCGCTTGCTCTCGTCGCTGACGATCGCCGCCCAGGCGTCCACCGGGTCGTGCGACAGCCGCGCCTCGCGCCAGAGCTTGAGCAGGCGGCCGCGCACCATCGGGTATTTCACCCGGTTGGCGCTGTAGAGGTACCACGAGTACGAGGCGCCGCGGGCGCAACCGCGCGGTTCGTGATTGGGCATGTCCCAGCGGGTGCGCGGATAGTCGGTCTGCTGCGTCTCCCAGGTGACGATGCCGCCCTTGACGTAGATCTTCCAGGAGCAGGAGCCCGTGCAGTTCACCCCGTGCGTGGAGCGCACGATCTTGTCGTGTGCCCAGCGGTCGCGGTAGGCGTCCTCCCAGGTGCGATCCTCGCCGTTGGTGACGCCGTGGCCGCCGGAAAACGATTCCCTGGGCTGGATAAAATAGTTCAGTCGATCGAGAAAATGGCTCATCAGGCCCTCCTTGTTCCTTGGGGTTGGCAGCGCGTTCCGTCAGCAGGGCATCTCGGCGTGTCTGCGGGCGTAGTGCCACCAGGTGATCGCGATACATGCGGCATAGAAGATGGCGAATAGCCACAGCGCCAGTTCCGGTCCGCCGGTGGCGGCAATCGAGCTGCCGTAGCTTTTCGGGATGAAGAAGCCGCCGTAGGCGCCCAGCGCACCGGCAAAGCCAAGCGCCGCCGCGCCCTCCGTGTTGCCTTCCCGGAGCGCTCGCGCACGGTTATGGTCGCTGTCGCTGGAGCTTGCGAGTTCGCGGAGCTTCAGGTTCATGAAGATCACCGGAATCATGCGGAAGGTCGATCCGTTGCCGATGCCCGTGGTCAGGAAGAGGACGAGGAACATCAGGAAGAAGCCGGTAAAGCTGCCTTCAGCGGGGCCGAAGGGCAGGGCCAGTCCGCCGGTCCCCTTGGGCAGGAAGTACAGGACGCCGACGACCGCGAGCGCCATGGCGACAAAGTTCCACAGGGTGACCGAGGCGCCGCCGAGCTTGTCGGCCAGCCAGCCTCCCACCGGACGGATCAGCGCGCCGACGAGCGGCCCAAGCCAGGCGTAGGCCAGCGGGTTGATGTCGGGAAACTGGCTCTTGATGAGGAGGGGGAATCCGGCGGCAAAGCCGATGAACGAACCGAAGGTGCCCAGGTAAAGCCAGCACATGAGCCAGTTGTGCTTGCGCTTGAAGATCGCCGCCTGGGCGGCGAAGGAGGCCTTGGCGTCGGCGATGTCGTTCATGAACAGCCAGGCCAGGACCGTGGCCAGGGCAATCCACGGCACCCAGACGAAGGCCGCGTTCTGCATCCAGAGGTGCGTCGTCGCGCCATCGGCTCCGGTGGCGGTCTGCGGCGCCCCGGCGAACACGCCGAAGACACCGACGGTAACGACCATCGGGGTCAGAAACTGCACGACGGAGACGCCGAGGTTGCCCAGTCCGGCATTGACGCCCAACGCGGACCCTTTCCGCGCCTTGGGAAAGAAGAAACTGATGTTGGCCATGCTGGAGCTGAAGTTGCCGCCCCCGAAGCCGCAGAGCAGCGCCAGCACCAGCATCGTGGAAAAGCTGGTTGCCGGATTCTGCACCGCGTAGCCGATGCCGATCGCGGGGATCAGCAGCGAGGCCGTTGAAATGGCCGTCCAGCGCCGTCCGCCCACCAGCGGGATCATGAACGAATAGAAGATTCGCAGCGTTGCGCCGGAGAGCGCTGGAGCAGCGGCCAGCCAGAAGAGCTGGTCCGTCGTGTAAGTGAAGCCCAGTTGCGGCAGACTGACGGCCACGACGCTCCACAATTGCCAGATGGCGAAGGCCAGGAACAGGCACGGCACCGAAATCCACAGATTGAGCTTGGCGATGGCCTGCCCTTCGCGCTCCCAGAAGGCCTTGTCTTCCGGTGTCCAGACATGCAGCAGCGTGCCCGGACGCGATGAGCCGCTTGCATGGCCCGAGGTGATCGTCATTTTCCCCCTCCCTTTTCTTGCATGGCAGCACTGTAGGTGGGGGCGGGGGGATGCGGTATCCCTCCGAAGAGGCATCGCGGCGCATCCGAAGAACTATGTCAGGCGGTCGCCGTATAGTTCGAACGAACTATGAGGGTCAGCCGCGGGCTGAGAATCAGATCAGTCCGTTGCCCGAGGCGATCACGGCGGCCTGGACGCGGGTACTCACAGCGAGTTTGCGCAGGATGTGCTGGACGTGGATCTTGACCGTGGTTTCCGCGATGCCGTGTTCACGCGCGATTTCCTTGTTGCTCGCGCCACGGGCAATGCCGCGCAGGACCTCCCTCTCGCGTGGCGAGAGGGAGGCGAGGGCCTCGCCAACCGCGCTCGGCGACGTGTCTTCGACCGATGCGGGCGCGCTCTGTCCGCCGGCAACGGTGGCGCCCCGATACGCGGCGACAAGCTTGCTGGTCATTTCCGTCGCGATGACGCTTTCGCCGTTCATCGCCCGGAGAATGGCTTCGATCAGGGTATCGCCTTCCGCGGTTTTCAGCAGATAGCCCACGGCGCCGCCGCGCAAGGCTGCGCCCAGATCGTCCTCGTCCTCGCTGACGGTCAGCATGAGGATGCGGGAATCCGGCGCCGCTTCGCGCAATGCGGGAAGTGCGTCAATGCCCGTGACGCCAGGCAGATGGTTGTCGAGCAAAATGATGTCCGGCTGCAACTCCTGCGCCCGCCGCAGCCCCTCGCTCGCATCGGCCGCGTCACCGACCACTTTCAGCCGGGAGTCACGAACCAGCAGTGCCGTCAAACCGCGCCGGAAAAGCGTGTGATCGTCGATCACCAGTAGCCGGATCGGGCAAGGAGGGTAAGGAGGGCACGAGGAGGGCAGGGACGTGCTCATGCGTTCCCCGCAGAGGGAAGCGTCAGCACGACCGAGGTGCCTTCCCCGGGCGTGGAAGTGATTTCCAGGTTCGCACCGATCCGCTGGGCTCGTTCGTTCATGATGCGCAAGCCTACATGAGATTCATCGAACTTGTTTCCGTGCGCGTCGAAACCGACGCCGTCGTCACGCACCTCCACGCGCCACAGGGGATGTTGCTCGACATTCAGGGTCACCCGCGAGGCATTCGCGTGCTTGCGCACATTGGACAAGGCTTCCTGCACGATATGCAGGACCTGTATCTGCCGGTCCGGCGAAAGCGGGATGCCGTGACTTTGAATGGAGAGCGTCGTCTTCACCCGGCTCTGGTGTTCGAATTTCTGCAAGGTCATGGCGAACGCTGATTCGATATCCTCGGAGTTGGTCCGGGTACGGAAATGCGTCAGCAGTTCTCGTACATCGCCGTAGCTCTCCTTGACGCCGGCATCGATTTCATCGAGCGCCTCCTGGATGTGTTCCGCATCATTCGATTGAATCGCGTCACGCAGCAATTGCACCTGGATTTTCAGGAAGGCGAGCGATTGCGCGATCGAGTCATGGAGTTCTCGCGCCAGATGCAAGCGCTCCTGGGAGACGGCGGCTTCTTTCTCCAGCGCGTTGAGGCGCAGGTTTTCCATCGCGCTGGCGAGGTGGTTGCCGAGGGCTTCAAGCAGCGAGCATAACGCGGGCGAGGGCTTCACCTTGGCACAGAAAAACAGGTCTACCTCGCCCATGATCCGCTCGTGGAGACGGACCGGGATGTTGATCACCGTCTTGAATCCGGCGTTGGCGCAGCTCAGGTTTTCCGGCCTGGACTCGTCGTGGAAGCGAATGACGCGCAGGCCGGGATCTTCAGCAATGTCGCTGCAATGGCAGGCTCCACGGTCGAGGCATTGTTCCGCATCGAGCAGGGATTGCGGCAAGCCCTGCGAGGCCAGCATCAGGAAGCGCTGGTTGTTCCGGTCGGACCAGCGCAGGGCGACTCCGTCCGCGCGGGCGATGCGTCCGATGATCTTCGTGAATCCCTGTGCGAGATCGTTCAGCGCCGTGGAATTCGCCACCAGACTGGTTACCTCGTAGAGACCTTCGAGACGCTCGCGTTTCTCTTCCAGTTCTGACGTCTTCTCGGCAACCTTGTGTTCGAGGTGGCGATACATGGACTGGAGATTCTCGGCCATGCCGTTGAATCCGCCGGCCAGTGTCCCGAATTCGTCCGAGCTTGTGTGATTGACCCGGGCGTCGAAATCTCCGCCCTGAATGCGACCGATTGCCCTTGCCAGCTTCCCGACCGGCTTCAGGACAAAAACGTACCCGGTGGCAATCAGGAGCGCCGTGACGACCAGCGCAAGAATCATTGCCGACAGCTGCAGAAAGTGCAATGTGGAGGTCTGGCGAGCCAGGTGGGTCTCGATGCCGACAACCAGTGCATCGATGCTGGCGACGAACTCATCCGTGGCCGTTCGAAGATCACGCACCTGGCCGGAATCTTTCTCGATCAATGAACGGAAGCTCCGCCAGCGCTGCTGAACGGCCGCAAAACGGCTCCGCACGTTGTCGTCCCACGGGACGACAAGAGGGCGGGCAGGGTCGCCGTCGAGCAGTAGCGACATGCTGCGCCCGAAGGTATCGATCTGATCAGGCAGGTCGTCCTGTGCACCGAGGTTGGCTGACAGCGCCATGCGATAAGCCTGCATGCGCATGCGTCCGGCCTCGTTGACCGCAGCGGCGCCGCCGTCGAGCTGCCAGGACATCCACAGCATTGCCGTTGTCGAGATCACCACGAGCACCAGGAACGGAGCCCCCAGCATGGCCAGCTTGGCGCCGAGACTCCATTGCGTTTTCCGCATTTCAGGGCCGATCAAGAGACATTGAGCGAGGATTCGTCATGTTCGCCACCTCGACAAGCAATCCCTATTTGTCCGTCGGGGAAACCGCGTTCGCGGTTGCGCCATCCGTGTCGATTCCCCAGTCGCCATAGTCCAGCCAATCATCTCCGAGCAGTTCAGCGGGGTGCTGAGTCCGGTCTGAACCATTGCCGCAGCCCATCGCATCCGCCGCGCAGTACTTGTCACATCCCCAGCAAATCCGCTCCGGGTGCTTGGGGTGCAAGGGAAACTTCTTCGCCATTCTCGACAATGTCTCCTTTTCCTCAAACCAGCTTTTGATCGAATGGATCGATCATGTTGTAAAGATGTTTTTCATCTGCATCTTTATGATAATATCGCTGCCGACGTAAAGCAATATTTCGAATGCATCTTACTGTTGTGCTGCCGAGGCCATGAAGTTAACCACTTTTTCCGATTACACGCTGCGTGTGTTGATGTATCTCGCGGTCGAGCGGGAGCGGTTGGCAACGATTCCCGAAATTGCCAATGCCTACGGTATTTCGCAGAACCACCTGATGAAGGTCGTGCATCACCTGGCGCGCACGGGGGTTATCGAGTCGCTCCGTGGAAAGGGCGGCGGCATCCGACTCCGGCATGCGCCCTCCGAGATCCGCTTGGGGCAGGTCGTGAGTGCCAGCGAAGGCAACAGCGCCATCGTCGAGTGCCTGTCCGACGAGCCGTGTGGATGCAAGATCAGGCCCGCCTGCCGATTGGCGCCGATTCTTGTGCGCGCCTTTGAGTCGCTGTATCAGACGCTGGACGAGTATTCCCTCGCCGATCTGGTGGACAAGCCGGATCAGTCGAATCAACTGCGGTTGCTTCTCAAGCAAGCCTGAATGGACGAATGCCCCGGCGCTGACGTTGCAGGTCAATGAAGATGAAACGACATCCATCACTCATCGCTTTGTCCCGGGAACACCATACCGCTCTGGTTTGGGCAAAGCGCGTACAACGGAGCGGTGAGTCCGATCCGAATGTGTTGGTGAAGCAACTCATCGCTCTCTTCGAGCGCGATCTGGAACCCCATTTTGCAACCGAGGAGAGAGACCTTCTCCCGATCCTTCAGCAGCGAGGACATCACGCGCTGGTGAGGAAAACCCTGGAAGATCATCGCGCCCTCCGTGCCGAGGTCGAACGGATGCGCGCGGGACATGCTGAATCTCTTGCCACTTTCGGGGTGGCATTGGCGGCTCACGTCCGTTTTGAGGAGAGGGAAATGTTTCCGGTCGTGGAGTCGATTTTAATGGATCGGATCGACACGGGAAGCATTTGATCCTTGAATTGGATGGACCCCTGCTCCTTTTTCGATACGCAATGCAGGAGACTGTCACGTCTGTCACGTAGTTGCGAAAACGTGGTGCTCGGTTCGGCCCCTGCACCCACAGAGCAGTCTCATTCACAACCAAGGAGAAAGCACGATGAGCCAAAGCAATTCAAATACGAGCGTCCGTAACCTCAAAACGATGCTGCAATACCAGGACAATGCGATTGTCAGCAGCATGCTGGTCAAGAATTCGTCGGGAAACGCCACGCTCTTCGCCTTTGATGGTGGCGAGGGATTGAGCGAGCACACGGCCCCCTTCGATGCATTGGTTATCGGTGTCGAAGGGCGTGCGGAAATCCCGATTGCGGGCGTCCTGCATATCGTCGGGGAAGGCGATTCCTTGATCATGCCGGCCAACGTCCCACATGCGGTAAAGCCGCTGGGGCAATTCAAAATGCTGTTGGTCATGATCCGCGGAGAGAAGTCCAGTTGATTGAAGGTCTCTCCAGGCCGAATAGCTGAAGACGGAGCGCCAGACAAAAACGAGTGTTGTCAGGCGTTCCGGTTTCTGTACTGCGTCGGCGTCATGCCGGTTTTCTGCTTGAACGCGGTATTGAACACGGATTTCGAATTGAAGCCCGAGTCAAGCATCACCTCCAGGATGGTCTTGCCCTCTTGCCGAAGATCAAGGAGTTCCGTTGCGTGGCGTATCCGATAGTCGCCCACGAAGTCAAAGAAGTTCTTCTCGAAGCCGTGGTTGATCACAAACGAGAGATCGCGGGGAGACATTCCCATCTGCTTGGCCAACTGATTCACTGAAAGGTTTGCGTTCAGGAATGGCTTTTCGCTGTTCATGAACCGCTCGAGGCAATTCTTCTGTTCATCCGTAGGCAAGACTGTTTCCTTGTCGGCCTCCCGTTCTTCGAGCAAACCCGCTTCTTCATTCGTCAAACCGGAAAATACCGCTGATTGCTTCAATGCCTGAATGACCAGCATGTTGATGAAGAGGAACCCGGACGCGCCCGAGATCATCAGCACGTAGTCGATCTCGGTGGAGCACTTGAATACATAGAACGCCAGGCAATAGAGCAGGCTGACCGTCCAGATCACTGCATAACCGGACAGCAGGACTTTTAGCCACGACATCTGCTTGCTCTCGACGTCCGAGAAAATATCCTTGACGCCCGCCGCAAATCTTCGCAGGGAATGCACGGAATAGATCAGATACGAGAGGAAGACGCCGTGGATGACGAGCGCCAGCGGCAGCGACGTGGGCATCCCGGGAAGGTCCTGCTCGAGAAGGATTTCGGTCTTGACTTCGACCGGTTGCAGGTAATAGGCGAAGAAGAACACAACGGCGGCCGTGCAAAACGGCAGCAGGTGCACCCAATGCCGTGGCTTGATGGCGAAGTCACGGCGCATCAGGGATTTCGTATATAGGTAGATCGCCGGCGGCTGCAAGACGGACATCAGGGTTCCGAGATAGGCGAAATTTGGATGTCGCGCAGTCAGGCCGGCACTGTAGAGAAGCATTTCGGCGTACCCGGCGGCAATCGAAAGCAGAACAACAACCAGCAGCCGGTTGCTCGTCTGCCCAATGTTTGACGGCAAAACGAGAAATACCGAAAGCACGACGGCTTGGGTCACGCTGGCGGCAAGCAGGAAATTTGATACATCAATCTGCATGGGGGCTGTTACCTCCTCTCCATCAATCCAGATACGAGAATAACGTTCCCACCCAGAGAAAGCGACCACCCTCCCGGGCTCAGCCGTTTACCCCCTGAAAACGTTCTGTTCTCCGTCTCGAACGTTCGATTACGCGCATGCGAACGAGAATTCCGGCGCAAATACCTACATTGAACCCCGAAGCCTGCGTGTTTGGACTTCTTCATCAATGAACGTCCGACGCCATTTCTTCATGCCGAGATCGGCAAACATCATTCATCAAATCGAGACAAAGGAGCATCATCATGAGAAACCTCTTGAAATCCAAAACGGCAATGGCAACCGGCGCGCTGATCCTCGCGAACTTCGCCTTGGCGGGAAACGCCGCGGCGCACTGCGACGGACTCGACGGCCCGGTCATCATTGAAGCCCGCTCGGCGCTTGAAAAGAAGGATGTCACGCCGTTGCTCAAATGGGTGCCCGAAGCCAGCGAACACACGATCAAGGAGTCCTTCGCCAGGACGTTGCAGGAACGGACAAAAGGCAAGGCAGCGCAGGACGCGGCCGACCGAAAGCTCTTTGAAACTCTCGTCCGGGTCCACCGCGAGTCCGAGGGGGCGCCTTTTACGGGCATCAAGCCCGCCGGACAAATCGCGCCCGTCGTGATGGAAGCGGATGCCGCGCTGGCCAAAAAGGACGTCGATCATCTGGCGAAGCACGTCGCCGAACAGGTGGAAAAATCCGTCCATGAAAAATTCGAGAAGGCGGCGCACAGCAAGGAATCCGCCGACCAGTCCGTCGCGAAGGGGCGTGAGTTCGTGAGCAACTACGTCCAGTACGTCCACTTTGTGGAAGGGTTGAACAACATGGCGACGCAGCCACCGGCGCACCACGCCGCTGAAACGAAGAAATCCGGCCATGCGCATTGAGCCTGGACCGTCCAAGTTCGACGGAGAGGTCAACCGTCACTCGATGATAAAGGCGCCAAGACTGGCCCTACCTGGTACGGGTCATCGGTAAAAAACCGCGTGGGCACTTTCGGCACTCGGCACGAAAGCGCCCACGATCGCCTCTGCAAGTGAGAATTTCGATCCTTGGCCAAACGCACCCTGATCACTCGATGCCGCCGCCCATCGCCTGGTACAGCGCGATGCTATCGACTAGGCGTTGCGCTTGAGCCCCGATCAGATTGATCGTGGTCTGTTGCGCCTGCTTTTGTGCAATCAGCAGTTGAACGTAGCTGCTCGCACCCAGCCTGTATTGGTTCTGCACGGACGCCAGCGAACCCTGCGCAGCCGCCTCGGCGGCAGCCAGCGCCGCCAATGACTGCGCGTCATTCTCCACGGCACGCAGCACGTCGGCCACATTGCGCAAGGAATCCAGCACAACGGACTGGTAATTGGCGGCCGCCGCCTCGAAGGCCGCGAGCGCGGCCCGTTTCTCTGCCGGCAGCCCGGGATTGAAGAGCGGCTGCGCCAACTGTCCGGCCAGCATCCATACCGCCGATCCGCCGCCGAACAAGGCCCCGGTCGTCAAGGCCTGTGAGCCGAGGCTGGCGCTGAGATTGATCTGTGGATACAACTTGGCAACCGCCGCGCCGTATTCGGCGTTGGCTGCGTGCAAAAGCGCTTCTGCGGCCTGGATGTCGGGGCGACGGCGCACCAGTTCGGAGGGTAAAACCACCGGCAGGTCGGAGGGGACGGAAAACTCGTCGAGGGAGAACGTGGGCAAACCGCCTACGCCCGGCGCCTGACCAACAAGGAGGGACAGCAGATGTTCGTTCTGCTGAAGCTGCTTGCGCAACGCTGGAATCTCAGCGCGCGTCTGCTCCACTTCGGTTTGTAAAGACATCACCTCGTATGGCGCCGCCTGACCGAGCCGCACACGTTCCTGGGTGATGCGCAATTGTTCGTCCATGGCGCCAAGAATGGTTTCCGTGGACTGGAGTTGCCCCGCGAGGCGGGCCTGGGTGATGGCCGTCGTGACGATGTTAGCCGCCAGCGTCAGCCGCGCACCTTCCAGCTCGTAACGTTGATACTCGGCACGCGCGGCCAGTGCTTCCAGCGTACGGCGGTTGCCGCCTGCCAGATCAAGCTGGTAATGCACGTCGATCGAGGCGTTGTAAAGGCTGAACTCGCGCGCTTCGCCGGATTGCCCCTGCGCACTTGGACTCGTGCGTTGCCGCAGTGCGCCGAGGCCGCCATCGACTTGGGGATACAGCGTTGCCCCGGATTTTGCCGAATAGACTTCCTGCGCTTGTCGCAACGTGGCTTGGGCCTTCGCCAGTGTGGGGCTGGCTTGAAAAGCCTGCTCGACGAGTGCGTTCAGTCTGGAAGAGCCCAGGCTGTGCCACCACTGCGCGCTCACGCTCGCTCCCAAGATTAAATGCTGGGCATTGCCCAGGCTGCCGGGAACAGATGCCGTCTGCTCCGACAAGGGGGCTGCTGTGTAGTGCGATACGTCTGGAGCGGCCGGCCGCTCGAAATCCGGTCCGACGGCACATCCGGTCAAAAAGCCGGCCAAGATGGAGGCCGCCAGAATCGGACGCGCCGGACCATTGGTTTTTTTCATGCGATCGCTGCCAAGATTGACCACAGGCTCCGTTCTGACGCGGGAAAATACTCGTTGTGCGTTCATTCAATCCCCTTTCCTTCGCCCGCTTCCTCGTGGGTCACGCCGTCGCGAATGTGGTAGATGCGCTTGAAGGTTGGAATGATCTTTTCATCGTGGGTGACGACGATGATCGCCGTTTCGAACTTGCGCGCCATCTCGTTGAGAATGCGGATGACGCCCATGGCGCGTTCGCTGTCGAGCGGTGCCGTCGGCTCGTCAGCCAGGATGACCGGGGGGCGATTGACCAGGCCGCGCGCGATGGCGACCCGTTGTTGCTCCCCACCGGAAAGCTGTGACGGCATGGCTTTGGCGCGATGCTGCACATCCAGCGCCGCCAGCAATTCCAGCGCCTTGGACCGTGCTTCCTTGTTGGAGGCGTGTGCCAACATCGGAATCAGGGCCACGTTATCCGTGACGTCGAGAAATGGAATCAGATACGGGGCTTGGAACACGAAGCCGATCTTGTCGCGCCTCAAAGCCCGCAGATCGCGGACTTTCCAGCCGTTGTCGTAGATCACCTCATTGCCCAGAACCATGCGTCCGGCGGTCGGGTCGATCACGGCGCCCAAGCATTTCAGCAACGTGCTTTTCCCTGAACCGGACGGACCGATCAGTCCCACCACCTCGCCGGGTTCCACCTGCATGTCGACGCCCTTGAGGGCATCGACGGCAGTATCGCCCGTGCCATAGCGCTTTTTCAGCCCCTCGATGCGTATTCCTTTGCTCATGTCAGCCTCCAATCGCTTCGGCCGGATCGACCTTGAGAGCCATGCGGATGGCAACCAGGCTGGCCAGCATGCAGATCGCCATCATTGCGAGAAACCCCGCGATGGAATCCTGAGGCATCAGGAATACGTACTTCGGGAAAATCGGCGCGGAAAATGTCGCGGCAATCTTGCCCACCACGAATCCGATGGTGCCCAGCGCCAGCGCCTGCTGCATGATCATCCAGGCTATGGTGCGGTTGCGTGTGCCGATCAGCTTCAGAACGGCGATCTCGCGGATCTTGTCCATCGTCAGGGTGTAGATGATGAACGCGACGATGGCCGCGCAGACAATGGCCAGAATGACGAGGAACATGCCGATTTGCTTGGCGGAAGTGGCGATCAGCTTGGTGACAACGATGTCTTCCATCTGGGCGCGGGTGTAGACCGTCAGGCGCTTCCAGCGGCGAATGGACTCGGCCACCTCGTCAGGCGCTTGCTCCGGCTTTAATGCCACCAGGATCGCGTTGACGGACGAATTGGTGCTTTGCGAAGCAATGACCGCCTCCAGCAGGCCCGGCACGCCTGGGCGGTTGAAGGCCGGGTTGGCCTCGGTCCGACGGCGGCTCTGCCAGATGGCATCGTTGTCCTTGAGGAACTGCGCATCCTGCGCGTCCTTGAGCGGAATGAATACCATCGGGTCGCCGCCCGAAGAGACCATGCGCCGCGTCATTCCCACGACGGCATAATGATTGCGGCGGATCGTCAGGCGGTCCCCCAGCTTGAGTCCCGACGCAATGTCAGCCACCGCCTCATAGTGGCCGCGAGTGATTTGGCGTCCCGCAATGAGATAGGGTGGCCATCCTGGGGCGCTTCCCGGTAAGCCCGGGGCAATGCCGACCACCATGGCACGCACGTCTTCTTCGCCTTTGCGAACCTGCATGGTTAGGTAGGTCACATTCGCAGCGCGGTCGACACCCGGCATGGCGAGAACGGTCCGGTAGATGTCGTCATTGAGGCTGGACGGCTCCGCGTAGGGCCCGAGCGTGTCTTTTTGCACCACCCACAGATCGGCGCCGCTGTTGTCGAGCAAGGCCCTGCCGTCTTCCACCAGCCCCCGGTAGACGCCGGCCATGATCAGGGTCACGCCAATGAGCAGTCCCAATCCGAAGCCCGTAAGGACAAATTTGCCCCAGGCATGGTGAATGTCGCGGCCGGCGAGGCTGATCATCGCGCGGCTCCGACAAGGCGCTCGACGATCTTGACGCGGCTTTTCGCCGTCAGCGCCTTTTCGCTGTGAATCACTGTTTTGTCGCCCGCCTGAAGTCCGTCGAGGACTTGCACATAGCCATCAAGATCGGAAGTACCGAGTTTGATCGGCGTGAAGCGCAGATCGCCATCGACGACTTGCCAGACGCCGACCTTGTCGCCGTCGCGCCGAATAGCGGCGTTGGAAATGACTGGTATCTCGGGGAGCCTCGGCAAATCAACGGTCACTTCGGCGAGCTCGCCGATCGCCGGCAAGGATTTGGGCAGTGTGTCGAAAACGACTTTGGCCAGCAATTCCTCGGTCACCGCATCGGCTTTCGGTTCGACGCGCAGCACGCGGCCATTTAGCAGTTGATCCCGGCGCGATCGTAGCGCGATGCGGACAGGCAAGTCGGCAGCCAGCCCTGACGCGCTGATCTGGTCGAAACGGACGTTGATCCAGAGGCTTTTGGGGTCGATTACCTCCACCACGGCTTGGCCCGCGACGATGGTCGTCCCGGGGTCTGCATCCCGCAGGAGGACCACCCCGTCGACCGGCGAGATCAAACGCAGATTGCTCCGTTGTGCCACCACGGCATCGCGATCCGAACGCGAACGGGCAAGGTCTTCCCGCGCTGCCGACAGGGCTGCATCGGCGATTTGTCGCTCCTGGCGCTTGGTGGCAGCCATTTCTTCGCTCGTGGAACGTACGGCGAGGAGTTCCTCATAACGCCGTGCCTGGGTTTCGGCATAGGACTGTCGCGCCGTCGCCTCGCGTAACGCGGCTTCTGCACGCTTGAGGCCCGATTCCTGGGAGCTGACTCGGTCATCGAGATCGACCGGGTCCATCTCTCCGAGAATCTGACCGGCCTTCACCCGGTCTCCGACGTGCACGTCCAGCCGTTTCACCCGTCCGGCAAAGGAGGGGCCGATCTTGTACGTGTAGCGCGCCTCGACGGTACCGATACCAAACAGCGAGGGCTTGAGCGCGCGCGATTCGACCTCGGCTACGGTCACCGCCACTGGCGCCAGCGGACCCGAGCGGACGGCAACGTAGACAAAAAGAGTGAGTAGCGCGACAACGACCGCGACAAGCCCCAGGGTGCGCCTTTGCAATGACGGAGATTTCATTTTGAACTCCCGATTCCACGCCGGTAGATCGCGAAGACGCGCGGCGCATCGCCCAGCATGGGGCCGACGTCACCGGCCACCAGGGCTTGCATCACCAAGCCCTGGACCGTTCCGATGAAGAGCGTGGCGGCCGCCTCGACGTCGAGTTCTGCGTACAACTCGCCAGTTGCCTTGCCTTTCTCGATGAGTCCATGCAGGCGCTTGCCATAACGTTGAAGGAGTGTTTGCACCATCCGCTTGGCGGGTGTCTGCTCGGCTCGCTGAAGCTCGCTGAACACCATCTTCGGCATCCCCGGATGCTCGGCTGCGAACGCGACATGGGTCATGAACATGGCCTCCATCGCCGCTAAAGGCGATTCGACGCCGTGTGCTGCGTCGTCGATCCGAGCCAGAAGCCGTTCCGCCACCCACTCCATGACGGCTTCCCAAATCGCATCTTTACTCGGGAAATGCCGAAACAAGGCGCCTTGTGTGACGTTCATGCGCTGAGCAATGGCGGCTGTCGTGATATCGCTCGGGTTCTGATCGCCAGCTAGGCTCAGTACAGCCTCGACGGTGACCGCTCGCCGCTCGGCGGCGGGAATGCGCTTTGTAGGGGTATCCACAATCATCCTTGAATAAGATAGTAATCGGTTACTATCTTATAGTGGCAATGAAGAAAAAGCAAAAGAGCAATTTGTACAGTTGTGGCGGCAGTGTCTTCGGATAGAAATTTTCTTGTTTCTCGCCTCAAACGAATGGAGGTTCGGGGAACAAGTGAAGACGAAGATCTTTAGTAGAAAACTGGAACTGGCTGGCCGTGGGGTTATCGTGAAAGACCGGCCAAATAGCTTTCGGAGTGTTTCTACACAGGAAACTCACCCATGAAAAATGATCCTGTTCTCAAGACGTTGGCCGTTCTGTCCATCGTTTTCGGCCTGCTGAGCATTTTCAGTGGAGGTCGGGACTTGTTTGGCGATGCACAGGCACGAGTTGCCGTAGGAAACGCCGTGGGCTTTGTGTTGTGGTTCAACTTTCTTGCTGGTTTCTCATATGTAGTGGTCGGGCGCTGCAGCGTGGCATGGCCTTCGTTGGGTCACCCGGGGCAGCGACCTTCCTGACACTAACCACGGCAATCGTGGCGGGCGTGTTCGGT
The DNA here is from genome assembly GCA_029289235.1 of Gammaproteobacteria bacterium. Classification (GTDB taxonomy): domain Bacteria; phylum Pseudomonadota; class Gammaproteobacteria; order Burkholderiales; family Rhodocyclaceae; genus Propionivibrio. The sequence continues at coordinate 247,284 of JARFTZ010000046.1, read as the reverse complement.
CTTCACATATTGACCGATGGTGCCTTTGAGATTCGCACAGTGTGGGCTCTTGCATTCAGATTTTTGTTCTGGACAGCCTTGGCTCTAATGGCGCGAAGCAGGCTTGCAGCCAGCAGGCGTTGACAGAATTCACGCAGCCTGCCCACGGAAAAGGTCATTGATTTTCCGCCTGCGGCGTACCCCAAGGCTGACAGACCACTAGCTATCCGTCTTCCTGATGATGGCTGACATGGCCTCGACGGCTCCCATCGGCAGATAGTGATCGACCCTATCGCTCAGTCGGGTTCGGGTCGGATTGATTTCAACTGTCGGCACTTTTGCCCGCACGGCACGCATCACCGGTTCCGAAATATAGGGAAATACCGCTGTCGTTCCGATGACGACGACCATGCCGAAACCCGCGGCAAGTTCGTCATACAGCCGTCCGAGTGCTTTCTCCGGCAGCATTTCGCCGAAAAGCACCACGTTGGGGCGTACCACCGCACCGCATTCGACGCATCGCGGTACCTCGAACCGGTCGCCCGGCACGTCGACGGCTGCCGGTTTCCCGCACTCGGTGCAATAGCGCTCGCCGAGTGTGCCGTGGATCTCGATCACATTCGTGCTGCCGGCTTGAAGATGCAATCCATCGATGTTCTGTGTGAGTACAACAACCTGCCGTCCTTGATCTCCGCGTTCGAGTTCCGCAATGGCGTGGTGCGCGGCGTTCGGATGTACGTTCCTGCAATTGCGTTCGATCCGTGACAGATATTTCCAGGTGATGTCCGGGCGTACGGAAAAACACTCGCCTGACAGCGCCTCCTCGATCGACAGGCCGTCTTCCGTTTCTCCCTCGTTGTACAGACCGCCGACGCCGCGATAGGTCGGCAATCCCGAGTCGGCGGAGATTCCTGCGCCGGTGATGAACAGGATGCGGCGCGCTTCCCGCATTTTCCTGGCGGTTTCGTCAAGTTCGTTCTTCTGTTCCATCGTCAATACTCCAGGTGGCCGTGGCAAACTCCCATTGCCCGGCATCATGTTTACCGTCTTCTCATTGCCGAGGCAAACAAGACGGGCAAACTCGCTGTCAAAGCTGCATTGAAGAGACTGATGCCAGCCTTGCCGCGTTTTTCGTCACGATTCTTCCGGCAGAACAACGATGCAATACGAGCTCATACCCGGTGTCATCCGCTACCTGTTCTCCTTGGCGCTGGCATTGCTGGGTTGCGCCGCCGCCGCCAACGGCATGCTCTGGTTCGAGAGCGGCCGTCCGAACGTTCAGGCCCGGCAGGCGGTTTCCATTCTTGCTTCGGCGAGCGAGGAGGGCTTGCGGCCGGAAAACTATAACGCGATGTCTCTGCGCGACGCTTTTGCCGCGACAGGAACCGGGCCGGCGCTTCCGGATGAATCGCTTACCATGCTCGATGCCGCGCTGACGACGGCGATGTGCCGGTTTCTGACGGACTTGCACCTCGGGCGGGTCGATCCACGCGAGATTGAGGAAAACTTCAGCCGGGTCGGGTCGGACAAGTTTGATGCGTCGTCTTTTCTGCGTGAGGCCGTCAGAGAAAACCGGCTCATTGATGCGGTGCGGAGGGCGGTCCCGGCCGCGCCCCAATATTCGGAACTGCGCCGGGCGCTCGTCCGATACAGGACTCTGGCCGACAATCCAGAAACAGCGGCACTTTGGCGCGAGCCTCTGCCCCCGCTGCCCGGACGAAAGATCGAGCCCGGCGAATCCTGGACCGCGCTGCCAATCCTGACACAACGCCTCATCGCACTTGGCGACCTCCCTTTTTACACGCCCACGCCTGTCCTCTATGAAGGCGACCTTGTCCGTGGCGTCGAGGCGTTCCAGTCCCGCCACGGACTGGAGTCGGACGGCATCATCGGCAAACGAACGTTCGAACAGCTCAATATTGCTCCGCCTGACCGCATCAGGCAGATTGAACTGACGATGGAACGTCTGCGCTGGACGCCTTTTTCTCCTTCGCCGCGCCTGATCGTCATCAATATTCCCGGACTCACGCTGCAGGCATACGAAATCGGCCGGCACGATGGCGCCAGGATCAATCAAGTGCTCAGAATGAAGGTCATCATCGGCAACGCAGAGAAAACGCCCACGCCGTTGTTCGACGAGAAAATGCGTTTCATCGAATTCAGTCCGTTCTGGAACGTACCGCCATCGATCGCCCAAAAGGAACTCGTTCCCCGCCTGCGTCATGACCCCACCTACTTCAGCCGCCAAGGCTTTGAATTCGTCAGCGCCGACGGACAAGTCGCAAGTGCGCTCAGCAAGGAAAACCTGGACAAGGTGATGCGGAACCAGATGCGGATTCGCCAGCGTCCAGGCCCGTTGAACGCCCTCGGCGACATCAAGTTCGTTTTTCCCAACAACGACAACATCTACCTGCATCACACGCCGACCCCCAGGCTCTTCCTGCGCGAACGACGCGATTTCAGCCATGGATGCATTCGTGTCGAAGACCCGGTGGCGCTTGCCAGGTTCGTTCTTCAGGATGTTCCGGAGTGGACTGACGAACAGATTCGTGACGCCATGGCGAAAGGCGTTTCATCGACACTGAGGCTTCCAGAGCCGGTGCGCGTCGTCATTGCCTACAATACGGTCGAAGTCGGAGAGGACGGCCGTGTATACTTCTTTCAGGATATTTACGGGCAAGACCATCGTCTGGATGAGACGTTGCGCAGGACCGCCGGGGCACAGACTCCGTCCTGTTGACGAGAAACAAACGCGTAAATTTATCAAGCAACCGATCGTGAAACACATCAAGCACTCACGCCGCTGTTTTTTCGGCCACCTGGCGAAGCTGGCAATCGCAGGAACTGTTCTGCCGCTTCCGCTATCGCCGAGGCCGGCCTTTGCTTTCCCATCCCGGGCACGCACTCTTGAGTTCGCCCACACGCATACCGGCGAGCGACTCGAAATCGCTTACGCCATCGACGGCAACTATGTTCCGGATGCGCTAACCGCCCTCAGCCGTTTTCTGCGTGATCACTACACGGGAAGTGTCGGCCGCATGGATCCGAAACTATTCGATCTCCTGTACGAGATGAAGCTCTCCCTCCGTTGCGACCAGCCGTTTCAAGTCATTTCCGGCTATCGTTGCCCGGACACGAATGCAACGTTGCGCAGCACGAGCAACGGTGGTGTCGCCAAGCACAGCCTGCACATGGAGGGCAAGGCTATCGACATCCGCCTCGGCGGCGTGCCGCTCGCCGATTTGCGCGATGCCGCCCGTTCCGCCCGTGCCGGGGGCGTTGGCTATTACCCGGATGACCAGTTCGTTCACGTTGACACGGGTCGTGTCCGGCACTGGTAATTGATCATCGAGCTGGTCGCTCGGCGGCTACCGCTGGTCAGGTTCGAGGAGAATCCGCAAACGAAGGCTGCGGGTCGCGGGTCGGACCGTAGGCGATCATGAAGACATCGATGGCGCGGGAAACGATCGAGGCAATGGATCCTGCTTCTTCCGGTCGGTCGATGTGAAAAAGGATACAGTCGAGCAATTCCGCTTCGAGCAGGGCGCGCAGGTGCAGGGTGGCGACGCGCGGATCGGCGGGGCGCAGCTTGCCCTTGGCCATGGCCGAGGCAAGAAATTCCGCCATCATGGCCTGGCTGCGTTCCGGGCCGCGGGCGTAACACAGATGACCGAGGTGGGCTCGTCCGGATTCGGCGATGATCAGCCGCCGGACGGACAGCACTTTTTCCGAATAGAGAAGCGCGAGAAACTGCTCGCCGAAATGGCGCAGGCAGGCCGCGACATCGTCGGTCGAGGGGTCGAGCGCCTGGTGGGTGGCCTCGAATTCCGCTTCGGTCGAGCGGAACATCACCTCGAAGAACAGTTCTTCCTTTGACGGGAAGTAGTTGTAGAGCGTCGCTTTCGATCCGCCGACGCGCGTGCAGATTTCCGACATCGAGGCGCCGGAAAAACCGACTTCGCGGAAAACTTCGGCCGCCACGGCGAGGATCGCCTCGCGCTTTTCTTCCGTCTTCGTTCTCATAGTGCCCTTCATTTCTGAACCAAGTGGTTTACTTTAGCTTGACGGCCTGGAATGTTCAATACTAAACTGTACCGTACGGTTATATTTCAGAGGTCGTCATGTTCATTCATCGCTTTTTCACGCGTACGTCAATGCGTCGCGGTCGCCTGGCGGGCGCCGGCCTCGCGGCGCTTGGGCTGGCCGGTTGTGCGCAGTTTCCGTCGCTCGATGCGCTCGCGGTACTCAAGCCCGCTTCCGAGTATCAGACGAACACTTCGTTCGGGGCGCCACAAATCGCCTGGCCGGAGGACGGCTGGTGGCAGGCTTACGGTGACAGGCAGCTTGATGGCCTCGTCGAGGAAGCTTTGCGCGATTCGCCGGACATGGCCGCTGCCGCCGCCCGCTTGCGCCGCGCCGAAGCGGCCGGGCAGGTGGCCGGCGCGCCCTTGCTGCCGCAGGTCGGTGCCAACGCCTCGACGACGCAACAGCGGCAGAGCTACAACTACCTGACCCCGGAATCGATGACGCCGGAGGGCTGGAAGGATTACGGCCGGGCGACGCTCGATTTCAGCTGGGAGCTTGACTTCTGGGGCAAGAATCGCGCGGGGCTTGCGGCGGCAACGTCGGAAGTGGAGGCACGCCGCGCCGAGGTGGCGCAGGCGCGGCTGGTTCTGGCTGCCAATATCGCGAACTCATATGCCGAACTGGCACGGCTTTTTGCGGCACGCGATACCGCGGCGCGTTCGGTCGAAGTGCGCGCCAGGACCGCGGCGCTGTTCACCGAGCGTTTCACCAACGGGCTGGAAACCCGCGGCAGCGTGCGCGACGTCGAGGCGCGGCGAGCCACGGCGGAAGGCGAGTTGCTGGCGATCGACGAACAGATCGGCCTGCAGCGCAATCGACTCGCCGCCTTGCTTGGCGACGGGCCGGATCGCGGTCTGTCGATAACCCGTCCGAAGGTGCGCCTGGACGCGCGTCCAGGCCTGCCAGGCAACCTGCCGGCGGAGCTGATCGGGCGGCGGCCGGATGTCGTGGCGGCACGCCTGCAGGCCGAAGCGCAGCAGCACCGGATCGACCAGAAAAAGGCCGAGTTCTATCCCAACGTGAATCTGTCGGCGTTCATCGGCCTGCAGTCGTTGGGACTTGATTTGCTTACGAAGAGTGGTTCGACGGTTGGCAGCATCGGGCCGGCGATCTCGCTGCCGATTTTCACCGGGGGCCGTCTGCGCGGGGAACTGAGCGGATCGGTGGCGACGTACGAGGAGGCGGTCGCCAACTACAACCGGACCGTCACGCTGGCCCTGCAGGAAGTCGCCGACGCCGGCCTCAGTCAGCGGGCGCTCGGCGGGCGCCTGGCCAAAGCCGAGGAGGCCGCCAACGCCGCCGCCGAAGCACACCGCGTGGCACGCAATCGCTACGAGGGCGGATTGTCCAGCTACCTCGAGGTGCTCTCCGCCGAGGATGTTCTGCTGAACAGCCTGCGCAGCCTGAGCGACCTGCAGTCGCGGGCGTTCGCGCTGGACGTGGCGCTCATCCGCGCGCTGGGAGGCGGCTACCGCGAAGCGCTGCATCAGAACCCCGCATCGAATACCTGAACATCGCAAGAAACGAGGAAAACTTCATGTCTGAAAACGCAACCGTATCCCCGAACCGCGCCGAGAATGAACGGCGCCGTAACAAGCTGCTGATCGCGCTGGGCGGCGTGGTCGGCGTCGCCGCGCTGACGTCGGGCGCCTACTGGTTCCTTTATGGGTCACATTTCGTGTCGACCGATAACGCCTATGCCGCGGTGGAGATCGCCCAGGTGACGCCGGAAGTCGGCGGCACGATCCGCGAGGTGCGTGTTACCGACACGCAGACGGTGAGTGCCGGAGACATCCTGGTGGTCATCGATCCGACCGACGCTCGCCTGGCGCTGGCGCAGGCGGACGCCGAACTCGGCCGTGCCATTCGCCGGGTCAAGGGTTACGTGGCGACCGACAGTGGACTGGCGGCCCAGATTGCGGCACGCGAAGCCGACGAGAAGCGCGCGGCGGCACAACTTGCTTCGGCCGAAGCCGATTTCGATCGCGCGAAGATCGACCTGCAGCGGCGTGAGGCGCTGGCGAAATCCGGCTCGGTTTCCGGTGACGAATTGACCAAGGCACAGAACGCCTTTGCCGCCGCCGAAGCCAATCTGGCGGCCTCCCGCGCTGCCTCCGAGCAGGCCCGGGCCAACCGTGCGGCGGCGATCGGCAGCAAGGCGGCGAACGCCGCATTGATCGCCGAGAGCACGGTGGAAACGAATCCGGAAGTAGCGCTCGCCAAGGCGCGGCGCGATCAGGCGGCCATCGACCTGGAGCGGACAGTGGTCCGGGCGCCGGTCGATGGTGTGGTGGCCAAGCGCCAGGTGCAGATCGGCCAGCGTGTGCAGGCCGGGACACCACTGCTGGCCGTGGTGCCGGTGCAGCAGATGCACGTCGATGCCAACTTCAAGGAAGTGCAGCTCGAAAACGTCCGCGTCGGCCAGCCGGTGACGCTGGAAGCCGACATCTATGGCAGTGCGGTGCTCTATCACGGTACGGTGGAAGGCTTTTCCGGCGGTTCCGGCGCGGCGTTCGCGGCGATCCCGGCGCAGAACGCGACAGGCAACTGGATCAAGGTGGTGCAGCGCCTGCCAGTGCGCATCAAGCTCGACCCGGCCGAGCTGGAAGCCCATCCGCTGAAGGTCGGCTTGTCGATGACCGCGCGGATCGACACGCGCGAGCGCAGCTGAAGCGGAGGCCGGCATGAGCCAAGTGGATGCCCGGGGCGACGCGCCGCTGAGCGGGGGAATGCTGTGGGGTGCGGCGATCATCCTGGCGGCGGCGAACTTCATCGCCGTGCTGGACATGACCATCGCCAATGTCTCGGTGCCGAACATCGCCGGCGGCCTCGGGGCGACGACCAGCCAGGGAACGTGGGTAATCACCTCGTATGCCGTGGCCGAAGCCATTACGGTGCCGCTGACCGGCTGGCTGGCCGCGCGCTTCGGCGCGGTCCGTGTTTTCGTTTCCGCGATGGTCGCTTTCGGCGCTTTTTCGGCAATGTGCGGTTTGTCGGGGTCGCTCGGCATGCTGGTTTTTGCCCGAATCTGCCAGGGGCTCGCCGGCGGGCCTCTGATGCCGCTCTCCCAGACGCTTTTGCTGCGGATCTTCCCGAAGGAAAAGGCTGCGGCGGCGATCGGCCTGTGGTCGATGACGACGCTGGTGGCGCCGGTGCTCGGGCCGATCCTGGGCGGACATCTGTGCGACGAATACAGCTGGCACTGGATCTTCTGGATCAACCTGCCGATCGCCGGCTTCTGCGCGGTCATCGCCTGGAAGATGCTCAAGCGCTATGAAGAACCGCTGAAGAAGAACCCGATCGACCGCGTCGGACTGCTTCTGCTGATCGTCTGGGTCGGAGCCCTGCAATTGATGCTCGACGAAGGCAAGAACCTCGACTGGTTCTCCTCACCGGAGATCGTCGCCCTGGCGATCATTGCCGTCATTGGCTTCGCCGCCTTCCTGATCTGGGAGTTGCACGAGGAGCACCCCGTGGTCGATCTACGGGTCTTCCGGCACCGTGGGTTCTCGGTCAGCGTGCTGACCATCAGCCTGGCCTTCGCCGCGTTCTTCGGCGCCAACGTGCTGACGCCGCAGTGGTTGCAGACCTACATGGGCTACACGGCCACGTCGGCCGGCATGGCGACTGCGTGGAGCGGTGTATTCGCGGTGGTCGTCGCGCCCATTGCCGCCACATTGTCGCACCGCGTCGATCCGCGCAAGCTGGTGTTCGGCGGCGTCATCTGGCTGGGTCTGGTAACGCTCACACGCACCATCGCCACGACTGACATGGACTACTGGAGCGTGTCGCAGCCGCTGATGGCAATGGGGCTCGGCTTGCCATTCTTCTTCGTCCCGCTGACCGGGCTGGCGCTGGCCAGTGTCGAGCCGCAGGAGATGGCCTCGGCTGCCGGGCTGATGAACTTCCTGCGCACGTTGTCGGGGGCGTTTGCCACCTCGCTGATCACCACCGTCTGGGACGACCAGATCACGCGCAATCATGCCGAACTGGTGGGGCTGGCGGACAGCGATCACTACATCCAGAGCTTCCTCGAAAACGCGGGGATGTCCGCGGATGCTGTCTTGCAATCGCTGGACCGTCTCGTAACCAGCCAGGCCGTGATGCTGGCGACCAACCAGATCATGGCCGCGGTCGGCATCGCCTTCGTCTTTGCCGCCTCGGCGATCTGGCTGGCGCCGAAGCCGACGCGCAAGGTTGATGCCTCGGCGGGGGGGCATTGATGGCCTATTCTCCCGGACCCGCTCTGGGCGTGGCACACTGGCAGCCTTTCCGGTTTTCGAAGGAGAAGGGCGTATGGGAGAGCGCTATTTCGTGATTTGCCGGGATGAAGACGGCGTGCTGGCCTTCGCCACGCACGGCTACTTCACCACGCGAAAGGCGGCGGAGAGCTACGCGCGGACGTTTCCAGCCGGACGAGAGGCGCGGGTAGTCGTCGCCACGGCCGAGTTCTATCGGCGGGATTCCGTGGCGGCCTGCGGCTCGTAGTTGTCCTCGGCGAAGACGGTCGTGCGCATGCTCGAACACACGATTCCGCCGCCGGTTGTCGCGGGCGGCATTGCGCTGGCGATGTGGTTCGTCAGTCCGGGATCATTACTCTGGAGCGATATGCTGCGGCCTCGCGGCTTCGTCGCACTGGTCCTCGTGATTGCCGGTCTCGTATTCGATCTGCTCGCTTTGCTGGCGTTTCTGCGGGCCCGCACGTCGATCAACCCGCTGCGGCCGCATCGGGCATCGGTGCTGATTACCCACGGGGTCTATCGGCTGACCCGCAATCCGATGTACGTCGGATTGCTGTGTTACCTCACCGCGTGGGCCGTGTTCCTCGCCACGCCCTGGGCGCTCGCCGGCCCTTGCCTGTTCGTCGTTACCATGAACCGCTTCCAGATCGCGCCGGAGGAGCGGGTCATGCGCGAGAAGTTCGGCAAGGAGTTCGAGGACTACGCGGCACGCGTGCGGCGCTGGCTTTGACGGCGCCGCGCAGTCAACTCAAAGCCGCTACTCACCGCTGGCGCTTCATCATCTCCTGGATCTTCGGGTCCTTCATCATCTCGTTGACGTTGAATCCGCCCATGTTCGGCATGATCACGTCGCCGGGCTTCTGGCCCGGCTTGCACGGGCCGAGCCAGCGTGCCTGCTGGGTCATGTTGGATTCGGCCATGCCCTGCAGCGGTGGGTTGAAGCGCGTCTTCATCGTCCCCTTGTAGTTCGTTTCGAACGAGCCTTCGAAAACGCCGTCGGTCGTCGCCGTCGAGCCCTCGACCTTGCAGACGCTGTGGATGGTGACCCGGTTTCCGGCGGCCTTCACGTCCATCACGCTGCACTCCGGCTTCTCTTCACCGGCCTGCTGTTGCATGAGGTTGTCGGTGTTCTTGTCGATGCATTGCTGCATCGCTCCCATTGACGGTGCGTCTTCCATCTGCATGTTGATTTCCCAGAGTCCGGGCTTGCGTTTCGGCAGCTCGGCGGCGGAAATCGTGCTGCTGGCTATGGCGGTTAACGACATGATGGTGAGGATGATGGTTTGGTTGATGGTTTGGTTGATGGACTTCATCGTGGCCTCCTTGAACGTGATGCTTGACGGATTATGCCGTAATGATATCGCCTGTGTTATCTGCCCAGCAGCTTTTCGAGCGAATCGCCGATGCCTTTCAAGGCGCTGCCGCCAATGCCGCCGGCGCCCTTGGCGAGCGATTCGATGCTGATCCCCAGAGAACTTGCCAGCGAGGTGGCAAGCCGCGTGGCCAGTTGCTCGTTGAGCGAAAAGCGCGGGTCGTCGATGTCGCCTTCGAGCAGGAACTTCACGCTGATCTTGCCGCTGTTGTTCTTCATCAGACCGACGGCGGCATTGCGTGGCAGTCCCATGAAGGAACCGGAGCCCGAACTCAGCTCGAGGTCCGAGAGCGTCAGCTTGCCGGGGGCTCGGAGCTTGCCCTTGCTGACCGACGACTTGAGATCGAGATCCAGCGTCCCGTGCCGGACGCCCGTCTCTGCGGCCTGAACCAGATAGGGCTGCAGGACGGTCATGTCCACGCCGCGCAGCGTGGTCGTGAAACCCGAGTCCTTGCTCACCAGTTCGATCGCACCGTCGATGGCCAGTTTGCCGTCGCGCCGGTTGCCTTTCAGGGTGCCGTTGACCTTGATCGCCGTCTGGCCGGTAAGGTCCGGGATAAGCAGTTTGCCGAGGCTGGCATCGATCTGCTCGAGACGCAGCTTGACCGGTGTCCTTCGAATGCTGGCATCGTAAAATTCGATGACTCCACCGGCAATGGCGATGTTGTCGATGCGGATCGATGTCTCGCCCGCATCGCTACCGTTCGTCGTCTTCGATGTTGTCGCCGGCTTCGTATCGAGCAGGCCGGGAAGTACCTTGAGTTGACCGTTGCGCGCGCGCAACATGGCGATGTAGGCGCCCTCGACGTGGATACGGTCGATTGACAACTGCGCCGTCAACAGGTCGTTGAGGTTGGGCGTGATCAGAATCCGCTGCGCGCGCAGTTCATCTTCGCTCGGCCATCCGGTGTCGCATTGCGCCTTGATGCGCAGATCAAGGATTTCGACGCCCGTCAGTCCGACGCGTATCTCCCGGACTTCGCCGTGTGGGCCGAGTACCTGTTCGATCTGACCCTTCAGGGCGCGAATGCCGAATTGCCAGGCGGTGAAACAGCCCACGACGGCAACAATGGCGACTATCAGGAGAATCCGTGGACGGCGATTGGGTTGGCTGACCATGACTATTCGGATGAGAAGAGGTGAGTTTGCAGATTCTGGCGTTGCGCTACCGGTTTTGGCAATTACAGCCGGTTGAACAAAACGCTGCGGATTGGTCTAACATGCACACTGTCTGTTTCGGTTTTGGGTGAGGTGCGCCATGGAAATCAGTTCAACGACGTCCAGCCTTTATTCGGTGATCACGGAGCGTGCCGCGCAGGCGCGGACGCGTCAGGTTGAGCAGGATCAGGAGCCGCAGGCCGCGCAGGCGCAGCCGACGCCACCCCAGCCGCAATCGGCGAACAACGTGCAGACCACCCAGGCTGTCAGTGAAACGGAAAAGGCGGCTGCCGCGCGCCAGGAAGCGGAGCAGAACCGGCCGGTGGTCAACACCAGCGGTCAGCTTGTCGGGACGCGGGTCAATACCACCGCCTGAGTTATTCAGGCGAACAGGCTAAGCGACTTTTCCCAGCGTCCACGTCATGCCGCCGATGCCGGCGGCGAGCCACGCGATGATCAGCACCATGCGGATCATCGCGTAGTTTTTTGGACGGCTGGCGCGATCGGCCTGCGCCAGGATGTGCAGGGCGCCCCAGGCCGTTGCCAGGCCCAGAACCAACGATGCGCCGAGAATCTGTATTTCGGCGGCGTTGAGGGCGAACAGCCGGCCAGCGCGCCAGGGAACGAGAACAAACACGCCAAAAGTCCACAGCAGGCCGGCGCTGCCGGCCGCGCAGAGCAGCGCGACGATGCGGATGATCCAGTTTTCGGTACTCATCAGTCGGCTTCCACGGCAAGTGGGGGCAGGAGGAAGCGTTCGCGCAGTTCGTCGAGGTTCAGTTCGTGCAGGATTGCGGCGAGGCGGTCTTCGGCATTACGGCGGACCTGCCCGGTGTGCCGGGCGACGATCAGCTCGTTCTTCATCGAATGCTCCCAGCCGACGAGCTCGGTGACCGTTACCTGATAACCGTGCGCTTCGAGCATCAGGCAGCGCAGGGCGTTGGTCAGCTGGCTGCCGAATTCGCGGGTATGGATCGGATGGCGCCAAAGTTCGGAGAGCGGCGTCTTGCCGAACGACGCGTTCTTGTTCTTGCGCAGCACGGCGGCGATTTCCGCCTGGCAGCACGGTACGAGGACGATGAAGCGGGCCTGCTTGTGCAGGGCGAAGCGGATGGCGTCGTCGGTCGCCGTGTCGCAGGCGTGCAGGGCGGTGACGACGTCTACCTGCGCCGGCAGTTCCGGTGAATGGATCGACTCCTCGACCGTCAGGTTGAGAAAGTCCATCCGGCCAAAGGCGAGCCGCTGCGCCAGCGCTCGCGATTTTTCCACGAGTTCCTGGCGCGTTTCGATGCCGTAGATCCGGCCAGTGTCCCGCGCCTTGAAGAACAGGTCGTAAAGAATGAAGCCGAGATACGATTTGCCGGCGCCGTGGTCGGCGAGGGTGATGTCCTCGCCGGCTTGTGACAGCTCGTCGAGCAGCGGCGCGATGAAGTTGTAGAGGTGGTAAACCTGCTTCAGTTTGCGCCGGCTGTCCTGGTTCAACTTGCCGTCGCGCGTGAGGATGTGCAATTCCTTCAGCAGTTCAAGCGACTGGCCGGGACGTATTTCGGGAATGTCGGGGGAGGCGGTTTTTTTCATAAGCCGCTCATTTTAGTGAACAAATGGGATAATTGCCGCCTTTTCAAGGTTCTGGCAGGTTATGGCAATCCAGTGGTTCCCCGGACACATGACCTCGGCGCGCAAGAAAGCGGCCGAGACGATGGCGGTCACCGACGTGGTCATCGAGGTGGTCGACGCGCGCCTGCCCGAGGCGAGTACCAACCCATTGGTGCATGAACTGCGGCGCCACCGCCAGCGTCCGTGCCTGAAAGTGCTGAACAAGTCCGACCTCGCCGATCCCGAGGCGACCAAGGCCTGGATCGCCTGGTACAACCAGCAGCCGGGCGTGAAGGCAGTGGCCATTTCGAGCAAGGTCGCCGGCGAGGTGGCGCGGCTGCCGAGTCTCTGCCAGAGCCTAGCGCCGCACCGCAACGACAACGTCAAGCCACTGCGCATGATGATCATGGGCATCCCCAACGTCGGCAAGTCGACGCTGATGAACGCGCTGGTCAAGCGCAAGATCGCCAAGGTGGGCGACGAGCCGGCGGTGACCAAGTCGCAGCAGACCTACCAGCTCAGCGTGCGCCAGTCGATTACCGACACGCCGGGGCTGATGTGGCCGAAGATCGAGCACGACAGCGACGGCTACATGCTCGCCGCCAGCCACGCGATCGGTCGCAATGCAATCATCGACGAAGAAGTGGCGCTGTTTCTCGCCGGTCTTCTGCTTCAACGCTACCCGGCGCGTCTGGCCGAACGCTACGGCCTGACGGTTGCGGAGATGGATGCGGTGGCCGTCGTCGAAGGCGTCGCCAGACGGCGTGCGCTGCGCACCCGCGGCGGCGAGCCCGATTTCGAGAAGGCCTCGATGGTTCTGTTGCAGGACTACCGCGACGGCAAGCTCGGGCGCATCAGCCTGGAAACACCGCAGACGCGTGCCGCGATGCTGGCCACGGCGGTGGAACAAGCGCGGGGCGGCACTGTCTGACCGGCGGTGTCAGCGACGCTCACCCGCCTGCTCGGTCTGCGGCTTGGCAATGATTTCCTTGACCATCGGAACGAATGTTCGCCAGGCGTAGCTACCGCCCCAGGCGAGCAGAATGGCGAAAACCACGATCTGGATCGCAGTGCTGATCATGTTGCGTTGTTGCAGGCTGATTTTGTGGCCGGGGTTCGTGGCACCGCATTCGGGGCAGGCCAGGGCCGAGGTGTCGACCTGATGGCCACAGGCGCGGCAGGGAACGAGCGACATGGTTGAATCCTTGCTGATGACTTTGGAATGATGATCTGGTTTGGCCGCTATGTTACCTTGCCAGCCCTTTGTTGTTTGCGTGGAAGAGAATGAGCGAGCCATGGAAGATCGACTGACCGAACTGGAAATCAAACTGAGCCTGACCGAGGATCTGGTCGAGGAACTCAATCGCACCGTCTTTCGTCAGCAGGAGCAGCTGGAACTGTTGCAGGCGCAGTTGCGTCTGCTCTACAAGCAGGTCGAGGCGGCACAGCCGCCTTCGGAGCAGCGCAGCCTGCGTGACGAAATCCCGCCGCACTACTGAACCGAAAGGATTGATCCATGGCCGTTATCCGGATTGCCGAGCCGCGCGTCGCACCGAAGACTCCGCCCAAGGGCTTTGCCCTGTTCGCGCTCGGCTTCAGGCCGTTCTTCCTGCTGGCGGCGGTGTCGGCGGCGTTGCTGGTGCCGCTGTGGATCGCCATGCTGACGGGCAGGTTGCCGCTCGCGCCCATCCTGCCGGCCATGATCTGGCACGGCCATGAAATGGTCTTCGGGTTCGCCGCCGCGGTCATCGTCGGCTTTCTGCTGACCGCGGCGCAGAACTGGACCGGCCTGTCGACGCCTTCGGGCTGGCCGCTGGCGGCGCTGGCGGCGTTGTGGCTGGCCGGACGGCTGGTGTTGTTTTCTTCGATGCCTCTCTTTGCGGCCGTTGTTGATGTAAGTTTTTTGATCGTCTCGGCGCTGATTCTGGCGCGCGTCCTGCTCCGTGCCGGGAGCCGGCGTAATTACTTCATACCGATTCTGTTGATAGTGCTGGCGCTGGCCAACGCGCTGAGCCATGCCGGCAGTCACGGCTGGCTGGCCGTATCGCCGCTCACTGGGTTGCATCTGGCCGTGACGCTGGTCACGCTCCTTGAAACGGTGATCGCCGGGAGGATCGTGCCGAGTTTCACAGCCAATGCTTTGCGCACCACGCCGTGGAAAAACGCCCATGTCGATCGTGCGGCCATCGCCGGAACGGCCATTGCGCTCGGGTTGTGGGCCTTTGACGCACCCGCCGGAGTGACCGGCATCGCGGCTCTGGTCGCCGGCATCGCGCAGTCCGTCCGGGTGTGGGGGTGGCGCCCGCTGGCGACCGTCCGTACGCCGCTGTTATGGGTGTTGCATCTTTCACACGGCTGGATCGTCGTCGCCCTTTTCCTGCTCGCGGCCGCGGGGGCGGGGCTGGTGGAAGCGACGCCGGTCCTGCACCTGCTGACGGTCGGCGGCATGGGCGGGCTGATCATCGGCATGATCACCCGCACGGCGATCGGCCATACGGGGCGCCTGCTTCGAATCGGGCGAATCGAGACGGCGTGTTACGTGCTGCTGCACTTGTCGGTCATCCTGCGCGTGCTGCCGCAATTCGGCTTGCTCGATGAGGCCTACACCGTTGTGCTGTGGCACTCCGCGATGGCCTGGTCGGCGTGCTTCGCGCTCTACGTCGTGAAGTTCGCGCCGATCCTGGTCAATCCCCGCGTCGACGGCCAGCCGGGTTAGCAACGGCCGGTCCGTTCGCTGCTTCGGAGCGAGGCGGGCGCAGCCACTTTTCCGCAAAGGACGAGGCCGGCTCCGGCTTTCCGAAGAAGTAACCTTGTGCTTCGTCGCAACCGAGTGCCAGCAACGCATCGGCCTGGGCCTGCGTTTCGACGCCTTCGGCGATGGTGCGCATACCCAGTGTCTTGCCCATGGCGATGATCGTGGCGACGATCGTGTGATCGTTGATGTCATCGACCATGTCGCGGACAAATGACTGGTCGATTTTCATCTTCCTGGCCGGCAGGCGCTTGAGGTAGGAAAGCGACGAGTAGCCGGTGCCGAAATCGTCGATCGCCAGCGAGAATCCGACGGCATTCAGCTTTGTGAACAGGCCAATGGATTGCTCGATGTTCTTCATCATTCCGCTCTCGGTGAGTTCCAGTTCGAAGAGGCGGGGTTCGAGCCCGGCGGAATGGATGATTTCGTTGATCTGCTCGGGGAATGATGCGTCCTCGATCTGTTGCGTGGCGATGTTGATGGCCATCCGGCCCGAGAATGAACGTCCCTCCTGGCGCCACTGCTGAATCTGGCGGCAGGCTTCGCGCAGCACCCAGGCGCCGAGCGATTTCATCATGCCCCGCGATTCGGCAACGGGGATGAATGCGCCCGGCGGGACGGTGCCCAGCGTCGGATGCGTCCAGCGCATCAGTGCCTCGGCGCCGATGAGGCGGTGGCTGTGCAGATCGAATACCGGTTGATAGTGAAGCGAAAGCTCAGCGTGGCGCTCGTGCAATGCTTCCTTCAGGTCGCGCGCCAGCGTGATGCTCTCGGCGATGCCGAAGCTCATCTCCGGCGCGTAGTGCATGTAGCCGTGTCGGCTCGATTTGGCGCGGTACATGGCGATGTCGGCGTGGCGCAGGAGCGTGTCGGGGGTATCGCCGTCCCGGGGGAAAATCGCGATCCCGGCGCTGATGCCCAGAGCGAAGGAATGGTGCCCGATCTCGATCTTGTGTGTCAGCGTGCCAATGATGCGTTCGGCGATGAAGGCTGCCGCATCGGCATCGGTTCCGGTGGCGAGGACTGCGAACTCGTCTCCACCGAGTCTGGCGAGCGTTTCCTTGTCGTTCAGCACGCTGCTGAAACGGCGGGCGACCTCGCGTAGCACGTCGTCGCCGACGGTGTGCCCCTGCGCGTCGTTGATTTCCTTGAAGCGGTCGAGGTCAAGATACAGGATGGCGATGGACTGCCCGTTGATCCGCGAAGCAGCAAGTTCTTCGTGCAGGCGTTCGAGAAAAAGGGAGCGGTTGAAAAGCCCGGTCAGGGTGTCGTAGAGCGCGAGTTGCCGCAGCGTCCGGACCGATTCCTTGCGCTGGCTAATGTCCTGGATGCTGCACTGCAGGAGCAGGCGGCCGGCATGATGGAAGGGCCGCAGGTGGACTTCGCCGTCCCATTCGCTTCCGTCGGGGCGCCGGTGTCGCCATTCGAAAATGGTGGCACCTCGCTCAAGCGCTGTCTTGACAGCTTCGGCCGCAGCGATGTCGGAGGGCGTTCCATCGTATTGATGTGGCGCCGACAGCTCCACAGGCGATATTCCGATGAGCGTGTTCGTATCCGGCAGGCCGTAGATGCGGGCGGAGGCCGGATTGCCGTCGATGAAACGGCAGGTCTCCGGATCCAGCACGAGCATCGGAATGCGTGAATCGGCATACAGCACCTTGTTGTATTCTTCGCTTTCCTGGATTTTCTGTTCAGCCTCGGAGAGCGCCTCGATCTGTCTGCGCAAACGGGCTTCCTGGCTGGAAATCTTCTGCTGGTGGCGAAGCAACAGGCTGCGCATCCGCTCCTGGGCGGCAGCGAGTTTCTCCAGTTCGGTGATTTCCGTGTCCGGAGCCGCCGTGGGCTTGAAATCGAGCATGCCGATTTTTTCACTGACTGCGGTCAATTCTTCCAGCGGTCGGGCTATTCTTCGCGCCTGCTGGCTGGCGAAGCCGGCCACCAGCAGCAAGAGCATTGCCATTGCCGCGCCCATCGGCGTCACAATCGGCAGCCATTCCGGGGAGAAGTCCTTTTCCGGGGCGAGCGTGACCACCCAGAGTTTGTGTTTGCCGAGATCGTACGGATGCATGCTTGATATCCAGGGCGTTCCGTTCACGACAACCCTGCGGATTTCCTTCTGACGGTCGGCTCTGAAGGATTTGAGTGCCGCCGATAGCGGTGCGAGTCCCAACTGGCTGGCCTGACTCAGGATTCGTTTCTGCCACTCTTCTTTGTTTGTCGCTCCGGGCGGGGAAGGGAGCGCCAGGATGCGCTGATCTTCAGTCATCACCAGTGCCAGGCCATTCTTGCCGGGACGAAAGCCCATGGTCTTTGATGACAGGTCGCGCAGCATGAGATCGATACCGATCGCGAACAGCCGGCCATCAGGAAGGGTAATGCTGGTCGACGCCGTGATTCCCGGGTCGCCGGTGGTGAAGAATGGGTAGGGCGCCGTCCAGTTCACTGTCTGCGGCTGTTTTTCCGCCAGTTTGTACCAATCGCGCAGTCGAGGGTCGTATTTCAGCGTCTGGCGGTACTGCCTGCCGCTACCGTCCGCTTCGTGGTCGATGAACAGGTGTTGGTCGCCCCAGCGGGCCGGATCGGTGATGCGGTTGCGCCAACCGCCTTCGGCACGTTGCATGACCATCCAGCCCTCGCCTTCGGACGTGCCGGCGACGATCGAGGTGGCCTGCGGCAGCGTGTCGAGCACGGGCATGAAGAGCCGGTTGAATGCATCGGCGGAGCCCGGCGGAGGCGGTGCGTTATAAATCCATCGCCGGCTCATGTTCAACAGGTGTTCAGTGGGTTGAAATACGCTGTCGAGATCGGCCTTGATGCGAGCCGCGGCCTCGGTGAACTGACTCTCGGCGAGGCGTTTCAACAAGGGTTCCATGCCGAACTGAAACAGAACCAGGCCGACCAGTAGCGTGGCGCCGGAAACCAGCGCCCCCATGCGGATGAGCAGGCTCTGCCGCAAGGGGATGCTTTTTCTGGCTGGGGTCTTTCTGGTATTCACCCGGGCACTGTACCTTCGTTGATCGACATCCTGGCGCTCTGGGTCAGCCGGATTTCTCCTAGACCAGTGCGATGGTAAGTTCGCCGAGTCCTTCGACGCCGCAACGCAGGGTGTCGCCACGAACAACGGTCGACACCCCTGCCGGCGTTCCGGTGAAGATCAGGTCGCCGGCTGCGAGTTCAACGCAGGTTGACAGGTTGGCGATGATCTCGGCGACGTTCCAGATCATCTCCGCGAGATCGCCATCCTGCTTCACGGCATCATTGACCGACAGCCAGATGCGGCCTTTCTGCGGGTGGCCGCTCATTGCCGCCGGCACGATCGCACCGATCGGGCCGCTCTGGTCGAAGCCCTTGGCCATGTCCCACGGACGGCCTTTCTCCTTTGCCGATGCCTGCAGGTCGCGGCGTGTCAGGTCGATTCCGACCGCGTAGCCGAAGACGCGTGCCAGCGCCTTTTCCACCGGGATGTCGGCACCGCCTTCGGACAACGCCACGACCAGTTCGACTTCGTGCTGCAGGTTGTCCGTCTTCGGCGGATAGGCGATCCGGCCGCCGCCGGGAATGAGTGCGTCGGCCGGCTTGCTGAAGAAAAACGGCGGCTGGCGGCCGTCGCCACCCATTTCCTTCGCGTGCAGAGCGTAGTTCTGTCCGACGCAATAGACGCGCCGGACAGGGAAAACCGCTTCGGTGCCGGCCACCGGAATGCCGGTGGGGGCAGCGGGAGGGAAGACGTAGTGCATGGCGTTCCTTGTCGATGGCAACAGAAAACGGAATCGTCGCACACGGCCCGCCGATCGGCAAAAATCTCTGCAGGGAAATGACGACTGGGAAGAAAGGCCGTGTACGGAGTCGGCGAGTTCGGCTAGGATAGCCCGGTTCCGCGTGCGTTCCCTTGCGATGTCACGGGTTCCTTGAGGGGTGAATAATGAAAAAGATCCTGATGTTGTCTTCATTTGTCGTGTCAACCGCGGCGTCTGCTGCCTGCTACCAGATCTTCGCGCCGAACAACGTCCTGGTGTGGCAGAACGCGGCGCCTCCGGTGCCGATGGACTCGCCTTCCATCGCAGGCGCAGTCGGGAAGATGGTGCCCGGCGGGCATCTGGTGATCGTGGATGACCGAGCCGCGATCTGTTACCCGCTGGATACCGTTCCCAAAAAAACGACGGCCGAGCGTGTCGGTAACCGCGGAAAGGCCGCGCGTAAATAGTTTTCCGTGGCGCGTGAGTCGATCAATTTGACTTGATCCGGCGCGCGCTCACCATCGCGTCAGGTCCTCCGTCGATTGCCAGCAGCGGTGAGTTCGGCGCCAGCATCAGACCCGGACAGTCCACTAGAATTCCCCTGCGGCACAGAAAGATCACGGCGAACGGCCGTACCCAAAGGAATCCACGGGGCCATTTGTCGGGCCACGCCAGTTCTTCTCCACGCCGACCCTTCCGCTGGCTATTCCGCCGTGTGTCGAATGAGCAGGACGAAGGTCCGGAAACGCCGTCTTTCAAAAAAGACAGGTTTTTTTTGCGTGGCGGTCGTGAAAAATTACGCGCGGGTGATGCACTTCGCTGCCAATTCCGCTACCCTTGCGCGGTTTGCCTGAACACCCTCAACGAACCCCTCTGGAGAACGCCATGCCGGTCATCGAAGTCAGTCATCCGCTCGTCAAGCACAAAATCGGGCTTCTCCGCGAGGTCGATATCAGTACCAAAAAATTCCGCGAACTGACGGCCGAACTGGCGCGCTTGCTGACCTACGAGGCGTGCCGCGATTTTGAACTGGAAGACTGCACAATCCAGGGCTGGGCCGGGCCGGTCAGCATCCAGCAGATCAAGGGCAAGAAGGTGACGGTGGTGCCGATCCTGCGCGCCGGACTGGGCATGCTCGACGGGGTTCTTGACCTGATTCCGAGCGCCAAGGTCAGCGTCGTGGGCATCGCCCGCAATCACGAAACGCTGATGCCCGAGCCGTACTTCGAGCGCTTCGTCGGCAAGCTCGACGAGCGCATGGGGCTGATCATCGACCCGATGCTGGCCACCGCCGGTTCGCTGATCGCCACCATCGACATGCTGAAGCGCAACGGTTGCAAGCACGTCCGGGCGATCGTGCTGGTCGCGGCGCCGGAAGGGATCAAGAAGCTGGAAGCGGCGCATCCGGACGTGGATGTTTACACCGCCGCGGTCGATAGCCATCTCAACGAGGTCGGCTACATCATCCCCGGCCTGGGCGACGCCGGCGACAAGATCTTCGGGACCAAATCATAAGTTAAGAACGATAAGGACGCGTGAAACGATGACGACCCCAACCACCCTGGCCATGACGCCGGCCAAAGACCCGACCTGGCGCACCGCGCTGGCGGGCGCGCAAATCCTTTTCGTCGCCTTCGGGGCGACCGTGCTGGTGCCGCTGCTCACCGGCCTCAATCCCAGCCTCGCGCTGCTCGGGGCCGGCATCGGCACGCTGGTCTTCCAGGTGTGCACCCGCCGCGAGGTGCCGATCTATCTGGGTTCGAGCTTCGCCTTCATCGCCCCGGTCATCTACTCGGTACAGACCTGGGGCATGCCGGCGACCTTCGGCGCGCTGGCCTCGGCGAGCTTCTTCTATTATGTCGCCGCCGGCCTCGTCAAATGGCGCGGCGTCGGCTTCATCCATCGCCTGCTGCCGCCGGTGGTGATCGGGCCGGTGGTGATGGTTATCGGCCTCGGCCTCGCGCAGGTGGCGGTCAATATGGCGACAGGCAAGGCCGGCGACCAGCAGATCATGCCCTACGGCACGGCGCTTTCGGTAGCCGCCATCTCGCTGCTGGCGACGATGCTCACGGCGATCCGCGCCCGGCGGCTGCTCAAGCTGGTGCCGATTCTCGTCGGCGTGGCCGTCGGTTATGCCTACTCGATGGTTATCGGCATCGTCGATTTCTCGAAGGTGACGCAAGCGGCCTGGCTGGCGGTTCCCGAGTTCGGCAAGCCGGAATTCAACCTTGCGGCGATCCTGTTCATGATCCCGGTAGCCATTGCCCCGATCGTCGAACACGTCGGCGGCATCCTGGCCATCGGTTCGGTGACCGGCAAGGACTTCACCGAGTCGCCCGGCCTGCATCGCACGCTGTTTGGCGACGGCCTCGCGGTCAACATCGCCGGCCTGTTCGGCGGGCCTCCCGTCACGACCTACGGCGAAGTGACCGGGGCGGTGATGCTGACCAAGAATTTCAACCCGGTGGTGATGACCTGGGCGGCCTGCTTCGCCATCCTGATGGCCTTCGTCGGCAAGTTCGGCGCCTTCCTGCAGACGATCCCGATGCCCGTCATGGGCGGTATCATGATGCTGCTGTTCGGCTCGATCGCCGGCATCGGCCTGAAAACGATCATGGACGGGCGTGTCGATCTCTCCAGCGCGCGCAACCTGTGCATCGTCTCGGTCACGTTGGTCACCGGCATCGGCGGTCTCGGTGTGACCATCGGCAGCTTTTCGCTCCAGGGCATCAGCCTGTGCGGCGTCCTGGCCGTGCTGCTCAACCTCCTGCTGCCGCGCGAGCCGGCGGCGGAGAATGCTTGATTTCCTCGACTCACTTTACTGGATGAATAAAATGAAAAAACGTGTTTCGCTTCTGCTGGCCGCTCTCGTGGCCTCGACGTTCCTGATCGCCTGTGGCAAGAAGGAAGAACCCGCACCGGCCGCCGCGCCGGCACCGGCGCCCGCTCCGGCCGCGGCTGCCGCCATCGTGATCGGTCTTGACGACCACTTCCCGCCGATGGGCTTCCGCGACGAGAAGAACGAGATCGTCGGCTTCGACATCGATCTGGCCCGGGAAGCGGGCAAGCGCCTCGGCGTCGAGGTGACCTTCAAGCCGATCGACTGGAGCGCCAAGGAAGCCGAACTCAACGGCAAACGCATCGACGTGCTGTGGAACGGCCTGACGATCACCGAGGAGCGCAAGGCCAACATCCTGTTCACCAAGCCGTATCTGGAGAACCGTCAGATCATCGTGGTGCCGGAGAAATCGGCGATCAACACCAAGGCTGAACTGAAGGACAAGGTTGTCGGCGTGCAGGATGGAAGCAGCGCCGTCGACGCGGTTAACCGGGACGCTGAGACCGCCAAGGGCCTCAAGGAACTGAAGAAGTTCTCCGATAACGTGACCGCGCTGATGGATCTTTCCGCTGGCCGCCTCGATGCGATCGTCGTCGACGAAATCGTTGGCCGCTACTACGTCGCCAAGAAGCCGGGCGAGTACCGCGTGCTGGAGGAGAACTTCGGTACCGAGGACTTCGGTGTCGGCGTGCGCAAGGACGACACCGAACTGATGGGCAAGATCGACAAGGCGCTCGACGACATGAAGGCCGACGGCACCGCGGCGACCATTTCGACCAAGTGGTTCGGCAAGGACATCCTGAAGAAATAACTCGCTAATCGGGGCAATTGCCCCTTCGCAAACCAATTGCGTCGCTGCGGGGTCCTGCAGCGACGCAGTCTTTTCTGCCCTCCGATGCCGCCATTGCCCATCATGCCCAAGGTCCTGCCTGTTGATGTCGTCGCCGACGAATTGGCGCGTTTTCGTTCCGTCAATCCGCTTGTCCATCTGCTGACCAACGAGGTCGTGCAGGAAATTACCGCCAACGTCCTGCTGGCGGCCGGCGCCTCGCCGGCGATGATCGTCGCCGAGGAGGAGGTGGCGTCGTTCGCGGCGATTTCCGGCGCCTTGCTGGTCAATGTCGGGACGCTCTATCCGGCGCGGCTGGCGGCGATGAGGCAGGCCGTGGCGGCGGCCAACCGGGCCGGCGTACCCTGGACGCTCGATCCGGTGGCCGTTGGCGTGCTCGACTACCGGACGCAGGCCTGTCGTGAGTTCCTCAAGTGCAAACCGGCGGCAATTCGGGGCAACGCCTCGGAAATCCTCGCGCTGGTCGGTTGTTCCGGCGCCGGTCGCGGGGTCGATACCACGGCCGGTTCCGCGACCGCGATCGGCGCGGCGGAAGAACTGGCGCGGGTGACGGGGGCGGTCGTGGCCGTGACTGGAGAAACCGATTTCATTACCGACGGCGCGACAACCTGGGCAACCCCGTGGGGGCATCCGCTGATGACCCGGGTGGTGGGCACGGGCTGCGCGCTGTCGGCGCTGGTCGCGGCCTTTACTGCGCAGGCGCCGAACCGCCTCTCCGCCGTCGCCTCTGCCTGTGCCGTCGCCGGCCTGTGTGGCGAACGGGCCGTAGCCGCCAGTCGCGGGCCGGGGTCGTTTAAGGTCGAGTTCCTCGACGCACTGTATCTGATCTCGCCCGAGCAGATTCGCGAGCGTGCGCTGTGCTGAATCCGATCGACCTTTCGCTCTATCTGGTACTCGATCCCGAACTCTGCGGCGGTCCGGCGGCGATGGTGCGCACGGCCCGGTCCGCTGCGGAAAACGGGGCTACGGTGGTGCAACTGCGCGCCCCCGGCTGGAAGAAGCGGCTGTGGCTGGAAACAGCGCGCGAACTCAAGGCGGCGCTGGCACCGTTCGGTGTGCCGCTGATCATCAACGACCACGTCGATATCGCACTGGCGGTCGATGCCGACGGTGTGCATGTCGGGCAGGACGATCTGGGCGTGGTCGAGACGCGGCACCTGATCGGCCCGGACAAGGTCCTTGGCCTGTCGGTGTCGAACGCTGCCGAACTGGCGGCGGTGCCCGCCGGCGTCGATTATCTAGGCATCGGCCCGGTGTATCCGACCGGCACCAAACCGGATGCCGCGGCGGCGACCGGTGTCGCCGTCTTCAGCGAACTGGTGGTAGCGGCGAGCCTGCCTGTCGTTGCCATTGGCGGCATCAACGCGGGCAATCTGGCGCCGCTATATGCGGCAGGAACGCAAGGCGTGGCCGTTGTGTCAGCAATCTGCGGG
Organism: Gammaproteobacteria bacterium; assembly: GCA_029289235.1. GTDB lineage: Bacteria > Pseudomonadota > Gammaproteobacteria > Burkholderiales > Rhodocyclaceae > Propionivibrio. The sequence goes on along the minus strand of JARFTZ010000046.1, from coordinate 223,241 downwards.
CAGAGTGATCCGGTCCGGGCGACAGTGCTGTTGGCAGAAACGATCCGGCAATGTCGGTCGGAGTGTGGCGCGTGATCCATTACGTGCTTTCAGCCGGGCTCGCACTTGCCGGCGCGTGCTTCGCCAGCGAGTCGGTCGTCTGCCATTACACCTACGGCGGCGAAACAAAGTCACTCCGCGCCGAACCGGTGCGTTCCGGCTATACCATCGATTCGATTGCCGTAGGGTCGTACTTCCGCTTCCGCGTCGTGTTCCGCAACGAGCCAGCGGACCTGGCTGCGATCAAGGTTTACACCTATGCTGACCGGGACGACGGCCCGGTGCTGATCCATCAGGCGACCTATTCTTATCCGCCCCGTACGTCGAAAAAAACACCATACGGGTTCAGCGGGTTGCATCACCTCTATGAACCGGTACGCGACGGCGAACTGCAGTACTGGTGCGAGTGGCGAGCCGGCAGGGGGGCGCCATGAGGCGCTTCGTCGCTCTGTTTTTGTGCCTTGCCTTTTGCCCGGCAGGGTACGCCGAATCGGTCCGGTTGTTGTTCGCCGGCGACATCATGCTCGACGATGGGCCGGGGCGCGTCGTGGCCGCCGGTCGTGACCCGTTGGCGCCCTTTGCCGGAGTACTGGCCGATGCCGATTACCGGATCGGCAACCTTGAGACGCCGATCGCAAACGGCGGCAAGGCGCTGGAAAACAAGATCGTCGTCTTTCGCGCCAAACCGGCTGTTGCGCCGCTGCTGTCCCGCTATTTCGATGCCGTGTCGGTGGCCAACAACCATTCCGGCGATTACGGAAAGGCAGCTTTTCTCGAGACCCTCGGGCATCTGGACCGGGCAGGTGTCCGCCGTTTTGGCGGCGGGCGCAATCTGGCGGACGCGCACGCACCGCTGTGGATCGAGAAAAACGGTTTGCGCATCGCCGTACTCGGCTACAACGAATTCAAGCCGCGTTCATTCGAAGCCGGCCCGCAGACCCCGGGCATCGCCTGGAGCGAGGACGATCAGGTTATCGACGATATTCGCGCGGCCCGTGCGGCGGGTGCCGACATCGTGATTCCGTTCATGCACTGGGGGTGGGAGCGCGAAACCGAACCGTGCGAGCGGCAGCGTGTTTTCGCCCGTCGCCTGATCGACGCCGGCGCCGATCTGGTGGTTGGTGGACATCCGCACGTGACTCAGGGCGCCGAGTATTACCGTGGTCGCCTGATTGTTTACAGCCTCGGCAATTTTGTCTTCGACGGCTTCGATTTCCCTGAAGCGCAGCACGGCTGGGTGCTCCGCCTGACGCTCGATCGTCAGGGTTTGCGCGCTTGGGATACCGTAGTTGCTCACATGGACGACGAAGGCGTGCCGCATCCTGTTTCCGGAGTGAAGTCGCCTTGCGGCGACCGTGCAGACGCGCGTGCGGGACGCCTGCGGGTGTGCGCCAATCCCTGATCTCGGCAGTCTCTTGCGGCGGTTGCGGGAGGGATTGGTGATAGAATCCCGGGGTCCAAAACGACAGCCAGTCGAGCCATAGGTTCCGGCTGTCTTCACATTTCAGATGGCTGACCGCTGTTCTTCGGCCAGCGTCCCGGTTTTTCGTACCTTGTTGATTAACTCATTGATAGAGAAAGCCTGAAATGACCAGCATAAAGCAGGAAGATCTGATCCAGAGCATCGCCGATGCGTTCCAGTTCATCAGCTATTACCACCCGGTTGATTTCGTCAAGGCGCTCGGAGAAGCCTACGAGCGTGAGGAAAATCCGGCGGCCAAGGATGCCATCGCCCAGATCCTGACCAACTCGCGCATGTCCGCCGAAGGACATCGCCCGATCTGCCAGGACACCGGCATCGGCATGGTCTTCCTCAAGGTCGGCATGAACGTGCGCTGGGACGACGCGACGATGAGCCTGCAGGAGATGGTCAACGAAGGCGTCAAGCGCGCCTACAACGACCCGACCAACCCGCTGCGCGCCTCGGTGCTCGCCGACCCGGCCGGTGCCCGCAAGAACACCAAGGACAACACCCCGGCCGTCGTGCACTACGAAATCGTTCCGGGCGACCACGTCGAAGTCATCTGCGCGGCCAAGGGCGGCGGCTCGGAAGCCAAGGCCAAGTTCGCCATGCTCAATCCGTCCGACGACCTCGTTGACTGGGTGCTGAAGACCGTGCCGCAGATGGGCGCCGGCTGGTGTCCGCCGGGCATCCTCGGCATCGGCATCGGCGGCACGCCGGAAAAAGCCATGTTGCTGGCCAAGGAATCGATCATGGCGCCGTGCGACATCCATGAGCTGAAGGCGCGCGGGGCGAAGACCAAGGCGGAGGAATTGCGCCTTGAGCTGTACGAGAAGATCAATGCCCTTGGCATCGGCGCGCAAGGTCTCGGCGGCCTGACGACCGTGCTCGACGTCAAGGTGCTCGACTATCCGTGCCACGCCGCCAACCTGCCGGTCGCGATGATCCCGAACTGCGCGGCGACCCGCCACATCCACTTCCACCTCGACGGCAATGGCCCGGCCAAGCTGGAGCCGCCGAAGCTCGAAGACTGGCCGGCCGTTACCTGGACGCCGGACCTCAAGGAAGCCACCCGCGTCGATCTCAACACGCTGACCAAGGAACAGGTCGCCGCCTGGAAGCCGGGCCAGAAGCTGCTGCTCAACGGCAAGATGCTCACCGGCCGCGATGCCGCGCACAAGCGCATCCAGGACATGCTGGCCAAGGGCGAGAAGTTGCCGGTCGACTTCACCAACCGTGTCATCTATTACGTCGGCCCGGTTGATCCGGTCGGCGACGAAGTGGTCGGTCCGGCGGGCCCGACGACCGCGACGCGGATGGACAAGTTCACCCGCATGATGCTGGAACAGACCGGCCTGATCGCCATGGTCGGCAAGTCCGAGCGCGGTTCAATCGCCATCGAGGCCATCAAGGACAACAAGTCGGCCTACCTGATGGCCGTCGGCGGCGCCGCCTACCTCGTCGCCAAGGCGATCAAGGGCGCGAAGGTGCTGGCCTTCGAGGACCTCGGCATGGAAGCCATCTACGAGTTCGACCTGAATGACATGCCGGTGACGGTCGCCGTCGATTCCGAAGGCACCTCGGTGCATACCACCGGCCCGATCGAGTGGTGCACCAAGATCGGCAAGATTCCGGTCGAGACGCTGTTCGGCAACAAGCACTAAGCGCCGCCGCACCGGGGTTCCCCGGTGCCCCGACGTTCTCCGAAGCCGGCTCCCGCCGGCTTCTTTCATTGACCGGGGAGAGCAAGCATGAGCATCGAACGCCACGGAACCACGCGCCGCTATTCGGACGTTGTAACCCACGGTAACACCGTCTATCTAGTCGAAGTGCCGGACACGCTCTCGGCCGACATCGCGGTGCAGACCCGCGAAGTCCTCGCCGCCGTGGAAAAGCGGCTTTTGCAGGCGGGCAGCAGCAAGTCGCGCCTGTTGATGACGACCATCTACCTGCGCGACATGGCCGATTTCGACGGGATGAACGCCGTCTGGGATAACTGGGTGCCGGAAGGCACGGCACCGGCACGGGCCTGCGTGCAGGCGCGCCTGGCCAATCCCGAGATGCGCGTCGAGGTGGTGGTCATTGCGGCGGCGTAGATGATCGGAGTCTTCGATAGCGGCCTGGGCGGGTTGTCGGTGCTCGCTGCGATCGCCGCGGCGTTGCCGCAGGCCGATCTCGTCTATCTGGCCGATACCGCGCACGTGCCGTATGGCGACAAGGACGATGCCTTCATCCGCGACCGTGTGCTGCGGATCGGCCGGCATCTCGTCGAGGTGCAAGGTTGTCGGCAACTGGTGGTGGCGTGCAATACCGCCACGGCAGCGGCGGTAGCCAGCTTGCGCGCCGCGTTGCCGCAGATTTCTGTCATCGGCATCGAACCGGGGATAAAGCCAGCGGCCAGCGCCTCGCGCAGCGGACGCATCGCCGTGCTGGCCACCGAATCCACCGCGCGCAGCGAGCGGCTGGCCGGGCTGATTCGCCAGCATGCCGGTGATGTGGAGGTCGATATCCTGGCCTGTCCCGGCTGGGCGACGCGCGTCGAAACCCTGAAGCTCGACGACGCGGCGTTTGCCGAAGCCGCGCGGCGGCATCTCGAACCGGTACTGGCCGCCGGCGCCGACCGGATCGTGCTGGGATGTACCCACTACGCCTTTCTGGCGCCCGTGCTGCGGCCGATTGTGCAGGGACGGGCGGAGCTGGTTGACGTCGCCGATGCCGTCGCCCGGCAGTGCCTGCGCCTGGCCGGCGAGAGCGCGCATCGTTGTGGCGGGCTCACGCTGCTGGCGACGGCCTCGCCGGAACGATTGGATCGGGCTTTGGACGTTCTCGGACTCGATGCATTGGCGGGGCGGTTGTCCCGGCCAGCAGCGCAGGTTGACGCATGAGCGCCGAAGCGCGCCGGGTCGCCATCGTCGGCGGCGGGCCTGCCGGGCTGATGGCGGCGGAAGTTGTCGCACGCGCCGCGGCGCGCGTCGATGTTTTCGAAGCGATGCCCTCGTGCGGACGCAAGTTCCTGATGGCCGGCAAGGGCGGGATGAACATCACCCACTCCGAGGCGTTCGCTGATTTCTGCAAGCGCTATGGCGAGCGGCGCGAGCAGGTTGAGCCCTGGCTTGATGTTTTTGGTCCACAGGCGATTCGCGATTGGATGACGAGCCTGGGTATCGAGTCCTTCATCGGCTCGTCGGGCCGTGTGTTTCCAGTCGGAATGAAGGCCGCGCCGTTGCTGCGGGCGTGGCTGCACCACCTGCGCGAAGCCGGCGTGCGCTTTCATGTGCGTCATCGCTGGAACGGTCTCCAACGTCTCGACGACGGACGTTGGTGCCTCGCTTTCCAGACGCCCGAGGGCGAGCAGAACGTTGATGCCGATGCCGTGGTTCTCGCGCTCGGTGGTGGCAGTTGGGCGAAACTCGGTTCCGATGGGCGCTGGGTGTCCGTGCTCCAGTCGCTGGGAGTGCCGGTCGCGCCGCTGCGTCCGGCCAATTGCGGTTTCAACGTTGCCTGGAGTGCGCATTTGCGCGAGCGGTTCGCCGGTCAGCCGCTGAAAAACGTCGTGGCTTTCTGTACGGATGCGCGCGGCGTCGCGCATCGGCGGCAGGGCGAATTCGTGGTGACGGACCACGGTGTCGAGGGCGGATTGATCTATGCGTTGTCCGCGCCCTTGCGTGACGCCATCGAAATCGACGGCAGCGCCATGCTGCACCTCGATCTGCTGCCCGGATTCGACGCGCGCAAGGTGCGGGATGAAGTGGCGCGGCCGCGCGGCGCCCGGTCGCTTTCCAGTCATCTGCAAAGCCGCCTCGGACTCAAGGGAGTGAAGATGGCGCTGTTGCACGAGTGCCTGTCGCGGGACGAGATCGCCGATCCGGCGAGGCTGGCCGGCGCGGTCAAGGCCTTGCCGTTGCGCCTGCTCTCCCCGCGACCGCTCGACGAGGCGATCAGCTCGGCCGGCGGTGTGCGTTTCGATGCGCTGGACGGCGGCTTGATGCTGCGCGAGTTGCCCGGTGTCTTCTGCGCCGGCGAAATGCTCGACTGGGAAGCGCCGACGGGCGGCTATCTGCTGACCGCGTGCCTGGCAGGCGGATACGTTGCCGGGCAACACGCAGTCGGCTGCTTGAACGGCTAAATTCGCGACCGCTGACGTTCCCGCGCCGGAAGGTCGTTTAGAATCGTGCTGCTGGATTTCCGGCGCTTCAACGCATTGCCACCAACCCGCAGATTTTGTATGGGAGAAACTTCATGAAGAACCAGAAAAGTATCGAGCTTCTCAACAAGGCCGTTGCCGACGAGCTCTCGGCCGTGCATCAGTACATGTATTTCCATTTTCACTGCGACGATCAGGGCTATGACCTGCTGGCCAACCTGTTCAAGCGCACGGCCATCGACGAGATGATGCACATCGAGAAACTGTCGGAGCGCATCCTGTTCCTCAAGGGCGACGTCGAGATGGTTGCCGCGGAGCCGGTGCAGAAGATTCACGACGTGAAGGCCATGCTCGAAATGGCGACGAAGATGGAAACCGCGAGCGCCCGAGACTACAACCACTGGGCGAACGAATGTTCCAAGAACGAGGATTCGGTGTCCAAGAAACTGTTCGAGGAACTGGTGGCCGACGAGGAAATGCACTTCGACCGCTACGACAAGGAAATGGACAACCTCGTCAAGTTCGGCGACAACTATCTGGCGCTGCAGTCGATCGAGCGCAGCAAGTCGATTTCCGCCGGTGCCGGCCATCCCGGCGCCGACTGAGCGGTCAGCGCTGACTTTGTGTGACTCCGGGCGAATCAGCGCGGGTTTTCCGCTGTCGCCCGGTAGGTCCGGATGCGCAGGATATGAAGTGATACGCCCAGGCCAAGCAAGGCCAGGGCTATGCGCAGCGGCCAGAGATGGTCGGGGACGGCAAGCAGCGCCGATGCTGCAAGCGACAGCCAGAGAAGCGAGAGAATCAAGATCTTTGCCGCCAGAGGAATGCCTTCTCCGCGGCGATAACGGCGCAGATAGGCCCCGAATACCCGGTTCGTGTGCAGCCAGCGGTTGAGCCGCGGTGAACTGCGCGCGAAACACGCGGCGGCGAGCAGCAAAAACGGGGTGGTCGGCAGTAGCGGCAGTACTGCGCCAGCCGCCGCCAGGCCGACGCAGACCAGCCCGGCAAGACTCAGCAGGGCGCGCCATGGTCCCGCCACGGGCGTGCTGTCTTGATCGTCGATGCTGTCGGGTCGTTCCTGCATTTTCCTCTTTGCCTCTATTTCCGGCGCTGTTTCCGATTGTCTGAGACAGCGCGGACGCCGTGATGATTCCACTTCTGGCTTGCTGATCGCCAGCCGATTATAGTCGCCGTCGTGTCGTCGCTCCGTTCCGGTCCAACGCTTTCCACCAATCCTGCCGTATGATTCGGCTCTTTTCCGCCAAGCCGATTTCCCATGCCGCACCTGATTCTTTCCGACGCTTCGCTGGCCTACGGCCACGTTCCCTTGCTCGACCATGCCGAGTTGCAAATCGATCCGGGCGAGCGGGTGGCGCTGATCGGGCGCAACGGTTGCGGCAAATCCTCGCTGCTGCGCGCGCTGGCCGGGCAGGGAGCGCTGGACGACGGCTCGGTCTGGCGCCAGCCGGGCATTCGCCTGGGCTATGTGCCACAGGAACCGCCGTTCGATCCGGCGCTGAGCGTGTTCGAGGCCGTGGTGGCCGGGATGGGCGACATCTCGGCGCTGCTCGCCGAGTATCACGCGGTGTCGCACGCGATGGCCGAGTCGTCCGCCGATCATGACGTCTTGCTCGAGCGCCTGCATCACCTGCAGGGCGAGTTGGAAGCACGCAATGCATGGTCGTTCGAGGCGCAGGCCGAGCGGGTGATCCAGCGTTTTTCGCTGGACCCGGATGCCTCTGTCGGCACGCTCTCGGGCGGGCAGAAGAAGCGGCTGGCGCTGGCGCAGGCGCTGGCGGTGACGCCGGAGTTGCTGCTGCTCGACGAGCCGACCAACCACCTCGACATCGGCGCGATCGAATGGCTGGAGGAACTGCTGCTTTCGTCCGGCGTGTCGCTGGTGTTCATCACGCACGACCGGCGTTTTCTGGACAGGGTGGCGACGCGCATCGTCGAACTCGATCGCGGGCTCCTGCAATCCTTCCCGGGGCGTTTTGCCGACTACCAGATGCGCAAGGAGCAGATGCTGCACGACGAGACGGTGCAGAACGCGAAGTTCGACAAGTTCCTGGCGCAGGAGGAGGTGTGGATCCGCAAGGGCGTCGAGGCGCGGCGTACCCGCAACGAGGGGCGCGTCTTGCGGCTGGAGCAACTGCGCCGCGAGCGAGCGGCGCGGCGGGAGCGGCAGGGCAAGGTCGATTTGGCGCTCGATGCCGGCGACAAGAGCGGCAAGCTGGTCGCCGAACTGGTCAATGTGAGCAAGAGCTTCGGCGACAAGCGCGTGGTGCGCGATTTCTCCTGCCGTCTGCAGCGCGGCGACAAGATCGGCCTGATCGGCCCGAACGGCGCAGGCAAGACGACGCTGCTGCGCCTGATCCTCGGCGAGCTGAAGCCCGATGCTGGCACGGTGCGCCTCGGCACGAAGCTGCAGGTGGCTTACTTTGACCAGTTCCGCACGCAACTGGACGAGGAGGCGGTGCTGGTCGACGTGATCTCGCCGGGCTCGGATTTCGTGCAGATCGGCAACGAGCGCAAGCATGTTATCGGTTATCTCGGCGATTTTCTGTTTGCGCCGGAGCGTGCGCGCTCGCCGGTAAAGTCGCTGTCCGGCGGCGAGCGCAACCGCTTGCTGCTGGCCCGGTTGTTCGCGCGGCCTGCCAACGTGCTGGTGCTCGACGAGCCGACCAACGACCTCGACATTGATACGCTGGAACTGCTTGAGCAGTTGTTGCAGGACTATCACGGGACGCTGTTCCTGGTCAGCCACGACCGGGCCTTCCTCGACAACGTGGTGACGCAGACGATCGCCGCCGAGGGCGACGGTTTTTGGCGCGAGTACGCCGGTGGCTACCAGGACTGGGCGGATTACCAGGCGAGGCGCAAGGCGGAGGAAACGTCGGCGCCGATGAAGCGTGCTGAACCCGAGCGGACCGAGCCGGCGGCGAAGGTGCGTGCCGATGGCAATCGCAAGCTGAGCTACAAGGAAACGCGCGAACTGTCCGAGTTGCCCGGGCGGATCAGCGCGCTGGAGGACGAGCAGAAAGAAATCGGACTGCAGCTCGAAGACCCGGCGCTGTACCAGGCTGACCCGCTGAAGGCGAATGCACTGTCGGAACGGCTGGCCGAAATCGACGACGAACTGCTCGTCCTGCTCGAACGCTGGGAGGAGCTGGAGAAGTAGGCAGCCGGGATGATTGTTCAGTGGTAATGGTTAAGTACCCAGGGAATCGCGCCCAGGGACGTAAGGAATACGACCACGTGAAAGCCGGACCAGAGCAGGTAACGGCGCGCCAGCTTGTTCGGGTCGAGGTTGGATAGCAGGTAGTGGCGCCCGTTGCGCGGGCAGCGCAGGGTGTGTACGTCGGCGTCGTTGCGGGCCTCGCGGTGCAGCCGGACGATCTCCCGGCGCGCAGCCTGCCGGGCGAGTCCCCATTCCTGCATGTCGATCTCGCCATCGCCGTTGAGGTCGAAGCGCTTGAGCAGCGTGGCCTTGTCCTTCTTCCACGCGGCGAGCAAGTCGTTCAGGTCCCGGTTTGCGTCGAGTTCCACCGAGCCGCCGCCGAGCGTATGGAAGTCGCCGAGCGCATAGACCTCGTCGTTGATCAGGAACTTCCACTCGGTGTTGCGGTAATGCCCCTCGGTCCAGGTTTCCTTGTGCCGGGTGAGAATCTCCGCGCCCTCGACGTCAACCACGCAGCGGCCGCTGCCGTCATCGATGATGAACGGAATGTCGCTTTCGCCGCGGCTGATCGTTTGCCACTTGTCGCCCTTTTTTTCTTCCACCTGGTAGCGGTACCACAGGCAGGGCAGGCGAGTCAGGTGCGAGAGCAGCGGCGGGTGATCGAGCGGCCGGCCCGTCCCCATCAGTTCGACGTAGCCTTGCGCGGCCGAGGCGATGCGGGAGGTCGGCGTGTCGGTGATGGCGCGACGCCGGCGCAAGGTCGACATCCAGGCAATCAGGCTGATCAGGGCGATCAGCGCGAGGCAGAGCGTCCAGCCTTCGCGTGATTCGGCTTTCAGACCGATGAACAACAGGATGAGCTGGCCGCCCGAGGTGATGAACTGCGCGTAGCCCTGGCGGAGCGTGAGGATCATGCCGGGAACCGTTCGGGGTCAGCCGAAGAGTTGCTTCATGTCGACGTCGGCTTTTTCCGCGGCGGAGAATTCGAGCAGCGGCTTGATCTCGAAATTGAACAGACGGGCAATCACGGCGTCGGGGAACTGCTCGACGCGCACGTTGTTGATATTGACGGCGTCGTTGTACAACTCCCGGCGATCGGCGATGCCGTTTTCCAGCGAGGTGATGCGTTGCTGCAGTTGCATGAAGTGTTCGTTCGCCTTGAGCTCCGGGTAGGCTTCGGCGACGGCGAACAGGCGGCCGAGCCCCATGCGCAGGGCGCCCTCCGCTTCACCGAGCGCGCCGATGTTTTGCGTTTCCCGGGCTGACTGGACCTGCGAGCGCGCTTCGATCACGCGTTGCAGCGTTTCCTGCTCGAACTGCTTGTACTGCTTGCAGACTTCGACGAGTTTTGGCAGTTCGTCGTGCCGCTGCTTGAGCAGGACGTCGATGTTGGCCCAGGCCTTGGCAACGTTGTGCTTGAGGGCGACCAACCCGTTGTAGAGCATGATGCCGTAGATGGCGACGATGGCCAGTACGCCGAAGAAAATCATGTTGCCGATGGACATGCGGGTCTCCCGGAGGTTTATAGGATGTTCGATGGGGATGAAACGGTGCGGATCATGATTCGCCGGGCGCCTGTGACTGGCGGTATTGCCGGGCGGCCTCGTCCGGAATGGCCAGTTTTCCCAGTAGTGTGTCGCGGTCAATGTGCAGCAGCTTTTCGATGGCCGAAAAATCGTCCGGCAAGGCAGGGTCGTTCCAGTCATTCGCCGAGTGGCGCGCCAGGTTGACCGCCAGGACGACGTTGCGCACCCGTGGTTTTTCGGCGTTGGCGTCGTCCATCAGGGCCTTGAGCAGCTCAGGGAGGTGCCAGGTGTCGCACAGGGCCCGCTGCAAGTCGAATACGCGAATGCCGAGTACCTGCTGTTGCGCAACGACGCTGCGCAGTGCCCGGTCGGCCTGCTGGCGGCGCCGGATTTCGATGGCCAGGCGCGGGGCAAAGCACCAGAGCAGGATTTCCGCCAGGTCATGCAGCAGGGCGGCGAGGGCAACCTCTTCGACGTTCCAGTCGTGCCGTTCGAACGCCCAGTCGTAGGCGTAGCGGGAGGCGCGCTGAACGCGCCGGATGACATGCAGTACGCCGAGGAGCGCCTGCGGTTCGTCCTTGAGCAGCCCTTCGACCGTCTGCGGCGACTCGAAGCGCCGGAAGAAGGGCTCGACGCCGAGCATCATGACGGCGTTGGCGATGGTGGTGATGTCCGACTGAAGGTGTTTGCCCCGGACGGGCTGGATATAGGCGAGGACGCGGATGGCCAGCAGGGGATCCTGCAGGACGATGGCGGCGATGTCGCGGCCGGTGATCCGGTCGATGTTCTGGCGGGCTTCCTCGAGACGGCGGCGAGTCTGCCGAAGGATGGGGATTTCGACTGAGTTGAAGTACGTTACCCAGGATTCCAGCGTTTGGAAGGGCTGTTCGATCATCGTCTCAACTTGAAAAAATACCCCAGGTAATCGCGCTAATTTATTGATTGGAAATGGGGCGCTCCCGAATGAAATCATGGTACCTTCTGCCGTCGCCCGCGGCAAGCCCACCTGCCGGGTATGCCGGGAGGATGATTGTCGGCCTCGGTGATCGGTACGGTATCCGGCAAATGGATATTGGTACAATAAAGGGTTTTCCGGGCATCCAATTCAGTCGTGTCAGCTGTTTGTCCTTTTTAATCCTCGTGGAGAATTGAATCTATGGCTATCGAACGCACCCTTTCCATCATCAAGCCCGATGCCGTCGCCAAGAACGTGATCGGAAAGATCTATTCCCGTTTCGAGTCCAACGGGCTGAAGATCGTCGCCTCGAAAATGGCTTGGCTATCACCGCAGGAAGCCGGCCAGTTCTATGCAGTGCACAAGGAACGCCCTTTTTTCGGCGAACTCGTGGAGTTCATGACTTCCGGTCCGGTGATGATCCAGGTTCTGGAAGGCGAGGAGGCGATCGCCAAGAACCGCGACCTGATGGGCGCGACCGATCCCAAGAAGGCGGCTCCGGGAACCATCCGTGCCGATTTCGCGCAGTCGATCGATGCCAACGCGGTGCATGGCTCCGACGGCCCGGAAACGGCGAAGGTCGAGATCGCCTTCTTCTTCCCCGAAATGAACGTCTATTCCGGGCGCTGACCGGACGACGTCAACGAGTCGTTGCATGACCGTCAATCTGCTTGATTTCGATGCGGCCGGCCTCACGGCGTATTTCGCCGAACTGGGCGAGAAGCCCTTTCGTGCCCGGCAGGTGCTGCGCTGGATACATCGCTTCGGGCAGAGCGACTTCGATGCGATGACCGATATCGCCAAGAGCCTGCGCGAGAAGCTCAGGCAGGTGGCGTCGATCGTTCCCCCGGCGATCGTTTCCGACCGGCTTTCCGACGACGGTACGCGCAAATTCCTGTTCGACGTCGGTGGTGGCAATGCCGTCGAAACCGTGTTCATTCCCGAGGACGACCGGGGCACGCTGTGTGTTTCCACGCAGGCCGGTTGTGCGCTCGATTGCGCCTTCTGCTCGACCGGCAAGCAGGGGTTCAACCGCAATCTGACGGTGGCCGAGATCATCGGCCAGTTATGGCAGGCCAATCGCGCGCTCGGTGCGGATCCCAATGGCGACCGGATCATCAGCAACGTGGTCCTGATGGGAATGGGCGAACCGCTGGCCAACTTCGAGAATTCGGTGACGGCGTTGCGCCTGATGCTCGATGACAACGCCTATGGCTTGTCGCGCCGGCGGGTGACCGTGTCGACCTCCGGGCTGGTGCCGGTGATGGACCGGCTGCGCGATGAGTGCCCGGTGGCGCTGGCCGTGTCGCTGCATGCGCCGAATGATGCGCTGCGCGACGAACTTGTGCCGATCAATCGCAAATACCCGCTGCACGACTTGATGGCCGCCTGCCGGCGTTATCTCGAAAAGGCGCCGCGCGATTTCGTGACTTTCGAGTACGTCATGCTCGACGGGGTAAATGACTCCGACGCGAACGCCCGGCAATTGCTGGCACTGACGCGTGACGTTCCCTGCAAGTTCAACCTGATTCCGTTCAACCCGTTTCCGGCCTCGCCCTTCCGCCGCTCGCCGTCGCCGCGTATCCGTGCCTTTGCCGAAATCCTGATGAACGCGGGCATCGTGACGACGACGCGCAAGACCCGTGGCGACGATATCGATGCGGCGTGCGGGCAACTTGCCGGGCAGGTGCGCGACAAGACGCGCCGGACCGCGGGCGGGGTCTTCACAATCCACGAGGAAAAACTGCAATGATGAGGGCTCTTGGACGGCTGGTCTGTCTTGTTTCTGTCGGCTTGCTCGGCTGTTCAGGCATGAACGTGGTGCAGCAACAGTCTCAGGAGCCGCAACAGACACAGGCGCAGACAACGGTCGGCGTGATGCCTGCTCCAAAGGATGCGCGAACCCGGGCAAAGGTGCATACCGAACTCGGGTCGCTGTATTTTCAGGACGGCAAGATGATCGTCGCGCTAGAGGAGCTGACGCTGGCTGCGGCGATCGACCCGGACTACGCGCCCGCCTTCAGTACGCGCGGGTTGATTCTTTATCACGTCCAGGAATACGATTCGGCGGAAAAAGACTTCCGCCGGGCGCTGACGCTGGAGCCGCGCAATTCCGATATCAACAACAACTTTGGCTGGTTCCTGTGCCATACCGGACGGGCGAAGGAGTCGATCGCGTACTTCGAGCAGGCGCTCGGCAATCCGTTGTACCAGACGCCCGAACTCGCCTACATGAATGCCGGTGAATGTCTCGTCCAGCTCGGCCAGCTCGACCGGGCAGAAGATTACTTGCGCAGGGCATTGCGCCTCTCGCCGGAGAATCCGCAGGCACTGTTCCACCTGGCGAACGTTTTCTACAAGCGCGGCAACTACGAAGCGGCGCGAAAGCAACTGCTGGACGCGGTGCGACACTCCAGCCCGGGGCCGCAGATTCTTTGGCTGTCCCTGCGCGTCGAGCGCCGGCTGGGCAACAAGGCCGACGAGGAAAGCCTCGCCGCCCAACTGCGTCGCAAGTTTCCTGATTCCAGCGAGTATCAGGCGTACTTGAAGGGGGATTTCGAATGAGCGGGGAAAAACTCGCCAATGAGACCGGGAGCGACACCGTTATGGGCGGAGAAGAAGGCGCTCGTGCGGAGCCGTCGCTGGATGTGGGGGGGCGACTGCGGTTGGCGCGCGAGGAGCGCCATCTGTCGATCGAGGATGCAGCCTTCGCACTCAAGCTGAGTCCGCGCCAGGTCGTGGAAATCGAAGCGAACGAATGGACGGGGCTGCCCACGTCGGTGGTGCGCGGTTTCGTGCGCAACTACGCGCGCTACCTCGGACTCGATGCGGCGCAACTGCTGGACGGACTTGAGCATATGCCGTTGCCAGAGCGGCCCGAACTGCGTGTCGATGTCGGGACGCCGGTCAGCATGCCACGGGAAGGGCGTGCCGATCGAAGGGACTACTTCCGGATATTCTCCGGGTTGATCATCCTGTTGCTGGCGCTGGCCGCCTATCTGCTGTTGCCGCCGGAGACGTGGCGATCGGTGGTGGAACGGATCAAGGCCGTCGTGGTGACGGATTCGACGCCTGCGCCTGCCGAAGCTGATTCGCCTGCCGGAGATGTTCCGGTGGAAGCGGCCCCGGTTACGGCTCCCGCGGCGCCAACTCCTCCGGCAGAGCCCGCGCCTGTTCCCGTCCCGGTTTCTCCCGCACCACTATCCTTCGAAGCGAATCCCCCGGCGACTTTGCCGGTCCCTGTTTCGGCGTCCGTCGTGGCGGCTCGACCTGTCGAGAATCCGGCGGTGCCCGCGGAAGGCGAAGCGCTGTACTTCAGCTTCGCCCAGCCCTCCTGGGTCGAGGTACGCGACCGCAGTGGCGAAATCGTTTATTCCCAGTTGAATCAGGCCGGAACCCAGCGCGAAATTTCGGGCCAGCCGCCGTATTCACTGGTTATCGGGAACGCTTCGCAGGTGACGCTGCAGTTTCGCGGCAAGCCCGTCGACCTGATGGCGATCCGCAGCAAGGGCGATGTCGCCCGCCTGACCCTCGAATGAACATGAGCACTTCCATCAAGCGCCGCCCGACGCGGGCCGTGAAAATTGGCAACATCCTCGTCGGTGGCGATGCGCCAGTCGTTGTGCAATCGATGACCAATACCGATACTGCCGATGTAGTGAAAACGGCCATCCAGTGCGCCGAACTGGCGCGCGCCGGTTCGGAACTGGTCCGTATCACCGTCAACACGCCGGAGGCCGCGGCGGCCGTGCCGAAGATCTGCGAGCAATTGGAGCGGATGGGCGTGGATGTGCCGCTGATCGGCGACTTCCACTACAACGGCCACCGTCTGCTCGCAGATCATCCCGAGTGCGCGCAGCGACTGGCCAAGTACCGGATCAACCCCGGCAACGTCGGGCACGGCAAGAAGCGTGACGAGCAGTTCGCGCAGATGATCGAGATTGCCTGCAAGTACGACAAGCCGGTGCGCATCGGTGTCAATTGGGGCAGCCTGGACCAGGATCTGCTGGCGCGCATCATGGACGACAACGCCCGGCGACCGCAGCCTCTCGACGCGGTCGGCGTGATGCGCGAGGCGATGGTCGCCTCGGCGCTGGAGTCGGCAGCCAAGGCGGAAGAGTTCGGCTTGCCGGGCGACCACATCATCCTGTCCTGCAAGGTTTCCGGCGTGCAGGATCTGATCGGTATCTACCGCGAGCTTTCCCGGCAATCGGATTACGCCCTGCATCTCGGCCTGACCGAAGCGGGGATGGGTTCCAAGGGCATTGTCGCCTCGACGGCGGCGATGGCCGTGCTGTTGCAGGAGGGTATCGGCGATACCATCCGTGTTTCGCTGACCCCGGAACCAGGTGGCCAGCGCACCCAGGAAGTCGTGGTTGCGCAGGAAATGCTCCAGACCATGGGGCTGCGCGCCTTCACGCCGATGGTTACCGCTTGCCCCGGCTGCGGGCGGACGACCAGCACCTTCTTCCAGGAACTGGCGCAGCGCATCCAGAACCACGTGCGCGAGAAAATGCCGCGCTGGCGCGAGGAGTTCGACGGCGTCGAGAACATGACCCTGGCCGTGATGGGCTGCGTGGTCAATGGTCCCGGCGAGAGCAAGCACGCCAACATCGGCATCAGCCTGCCGGGAACCGGCGAGGCACCCGCCGCGCCCGTCTTCGAGGACGGCGTGAAGACCGTTACCCTGCGCGGCGAGAACATCGCCGAGGAATTTACCGCCATCGTGGATCGCTACGTGGCACGAACCTACACGAGAAAGAACGCTTCGCAATCATGAGTCAGACAATCCAGTCCGTGCGCGGGATGAACGACATCCTGCCCGGGGAATCCGAGCTTTGGGAACTTTTCGAGGAAACCATCCGGTCCTGGCTGAAAAGCTATGGTTACCGGCCGATCCGCCTGCCGATCGTCGAACCGACGCCGTTGTTCAAGCGGGCCATCGGTGAAGTCACCGACATCGTCGAGAAGGAAATGTATTCCTTCGAGGACAGCCTGAACGGCGAGCAACTGACCTTGCGGCCGGAAGGCACCGCCGGCTGCGTACGGGCGGTGATCCAGCACAACCTCGCCGCGCAGCGGCCGCAGCGCCTCTACTACATGGGCCAGATGTTCCGCCACGAGCGGCCGCAGAAGGGGCGCTACCGGCAGTTCAACCAGGTCGGGATCGAATCGTTCGGCTTTGCCGGGCCGGATATAGATGCCGAGCAAATTCTCATGTGCGCGCGTCTGTGGGACGACCTTGGCCTCGACGGAATCAAGCTGCAGCTGAATTCGCTCGGGCAGCTTGAAGAGCGCGCGAACTACCGCGCCGAACTGATCGCCTACTTCGAGAAACACGCCGACCTGCTCGACGAGGACGCGAAACGTCGCCTTTACACCAACCCCTTGCGCATTCTCGACAGCAAGAACCCGGCGATGCAGGAGATGATCACCGGCGCGCCGCAACTGATGGCCCATCTTGGCGCCGAATCGCTGGCGCACTTCGAGGGCGTGCAGCAGATCCTGCGCGATGTCGGCATCCCCTACGAAATCAATCCGCGCCTCGTGCGCGGGCTCGATTACTACAACCTGACGGTGTTCGAGTGGGTCACCGACCGACTCGGCGCACAAGGGACGGTTTGTGCCGGCGGGCGCTACGACGGTCTCGTCGAGCAGCTTGGCGGCAAGCCGACGCCGGCCTGTGGTTTCGCCATGGGCGTCGAGCGGCTGGTGACGCTGATCCGCGAATCGGGCGCCGAGCCGGAGCTGGAGGGCGTCGATGTCTATCTCGTGCATCAGGGCGACGCTGCCTCGCGCATGGCTCCACGGGTCGCCGAGGGCTTGCGCGATCAGGGCATCAACGTGCTCTTCAACTGCGGCGGCGGCAGTTTCAAGTCGCAGATGAAGAAAGCCGATGCCTCCGCCGCGATGTTCGCGGTGATCATCGGCGACGACGAGGCCAATGCCGGCGAAGTGACGCTGAAGCCCTTGCGCGCCGAAGAAGGTCCGGGACAGCGCAATGAACAGAAACGTGTCAGCGTCGACCTCGTCGCTGACGAAATCATGAACGCATTTTTCGATGGAGACGACGCCTGATGGCTGCCTACGATCTTGAAGAACAGGAACAGATTGCCGAGATAAAGGCCTGGTGGAAACAGTACGGCAACCGCCTGGTCAATGCGGCGACGGTCATCGCGCTGCTCGTTCTGGCCTGGCAAGGCTGGAACTGGTATCAGCGCAACCAGTCCACGCAGGCCTCGATGATCTACAGCGTCCTGCAGAAAGCCGCGCAGGACAACGATACGCAGAAAGTGAAGGCCGCGAGCGGCGAACTGCTGGAGAAGTTCGGCAGAACGGCGTACGCCGAAATGGGTGCGCTGGTGTCCGCCAAGGCGATGGCCGACAGCGGTGATGTACAAACGGCGAAGGCGCAACTGGTCTGGGCCGTCGAACATGCCACGAATGAGTTGCGCGATCTCGCACGCTTGCGCCTGGCGGCGCTGCTGCTCGACGAGAAAGCCTACGACGAGGCGCTCAAGCAGCTGGAAGGCGCATCCGGGTTGGCTTTCGAGGTGCGATTCCTCGACATGCGCGGCGACGTTCTCGCGGCGCAGGGGAAGAAGGCTGAGGCGGTGGCGGCTTACCAGGCGGCGCTTGCCAAGCAGGAAGAACTGATCAAGAGCGGCAAGAGTGGGGCTGTCGGACAGGAATGGCAGGGACGCGCGAATGCTGTTGCCCGCGAACTGATCAACCAGAAAATCGACGCCTTGGGCGGAGCGAAGTAATGCGGCGTAGCTTGATCGTCATTCCCCTGCTGGCGCTGGTCGCCGGATGCGCGTCGCTCGACGCGATCAATCCGTTTGCGAAGAAGGGGCCGAAAATGGCCGAACTCAAGCCGTTTACCGCCACCGCCCAGACGCGTGTCGTCTGGCAGGAGAGCGTGGGCAAGGGCGGCGACTATGCCTTCACCCCCGCCGTTTCCGGTTCGTCCGTCTATGCGGCCGGCAACAATGGCGTGCTGGCGCGGATCGAGGACGGGAAAACAGTCTGGAAGGTCGAAGCGGGGCAGGCGCTGTCGGCCGGCGTCGGCACCGATGGCCGCCTGGTGGCGGTCGGTTCGCCAGAGGGCGACTTGCTGGTCTTCGGCGCTGCCGACGGCAAGTTGGCCTGGAAGGCCAAGGCGACGAGCGAAATCCTGGCGCCGCCTGCGGTGGGCGAGGGGCTGGTCATAGTCCGCAGCGGCGACAACCGCCTGATCGCCTACGATGCTGCCGATGGCAAGCGCAGGTGGGTCTTCCAGCGTCCGGCGCCGGCGCTCTCGTTGCGCGCAACGGCTGCGCCGGTGATCGACGGGAAGTACGTTTTCGCCGGGTTCCCAGGGGGCAAGCTGATCGCCGTAAATCTTTCCAACGGCGCGCCGGTCTGGGAGGGAACGGTTGCCTTGCCGAAGGGAACAACCGAGCTTGAGCGGATCGCTGATATTTCCAGTTCGCCGGTCATCGCCGGACGGACCATTTGTGCGGTGGCTTACCAAGGGCGCGTGGCGTGCTTCGACCTGGGCAACGGCAATCTGGTCTGGGCGCGCGACGTGTCAAGCTCCGTCGGTCTGGCGATGGATTCGCGCCACCTGTTCGTTTCCGACGACAAGGGCGCCGTGCACGCGCTCGATCTGGCCAGCGGTGCCAGCCTGTGGAAGCAGGATGGCTTGTCGCTGCGCCGTCTTTCCGCGCCGGTGGTCCGCCGCAACCTCGTTGCCGTCGCCGATGTGCAGGGAGTCGTCCATTTCCTGAACCGTGAAGACGGGGCCTTTGCCGCGCGGCTGACCACCGATGGCGGCGCTGTCGTTGCTCCGCCACAGCCCGTTGGCCGTAATCTGCTGGTACAGACCAGCAAGGGCGGTCTTTACGCTATCGAGGCAGAATGAAGCCCACCATCGCCATCGTCGGCCGGCCCAATGTCGGCAAATCGACCCTGTTCAACCGGCTGACCCGCACGCGTGACGCGCTGGTCGCCGACATCCCGGGCCTGACCCGCGACCGCCACTACGGCCATGGCAAGCTGGGAACCAAGCCCTATCTGGTGGTCGACACCGGCGGCTTCGAGCCGCTGGCCAAGGACGGCATCATGCACGAGATGGCGCGCCAGGCCGAGCAGGCCATCGCCGAGGCGGACGCGATCATCTTCGTGGTCGATGGGCGCGTCGGCATCACTGCGCTCGACAAGGAAATCGCCAACAAGCTGCGCCGCGCCCAACGCCCGGTATGCGTCGCGGTCAACAAGTCCGAGGGGATGAACCGCGGCGTGGTGATCGCCGATTTCCACGAACTCGGGCTGGGCGATCCCTACGCGATTTCGGCGACGCATGGCGAAGGCGTGCGCGGCCTGATCGAGCAGGTCCTGGAACCGTTCCCCGAACCCGAGGAAGACGAGGGAAAGACCGACCAGCTGAAGGTGGCCATCGTCGGCCGCCCGAACGTCGGCAAGAGCACGATGATCAACGCCCTGATCGGCGAGGAACGGGTCATCGCCTTCGACCAGCCGGGCACGACGCGCGATTCGATTTCGGTGGAGTTCGAGCGCAGCGGCAAGAAATACACGCTGATCGACACGGCCGGTTTGCGGCGCAAGGGCAAGGTGTTCGAGTCGATCGAGAAGTTCTCGGTGATCAAGACGCTGCAATCGATCGAAGAGGCCAACGTGGTCATCCTCGTGCTTGATGCGCGGCAGGATATTTCCGACCAGGACGCGCACATTGCCGGCTTCGTCGTCGAATCCGGGCGGGCTCTGGTCGTCGCGGTGAACAAGTGGGATGGTCTCGACGCCTACAAGCGGACGCAGATCAAGGAAACGATCGAGGTGCGCCTCAAGTTCCTCGATTTTGCCAAGTTCCATTACGTCTCTGCGCTGAAAGGCGAGGGGTTGGAGGCTGTATTCCGTTCGGTCGATGCCGCCTATCGCGCCGCGACCATCGATCTGTCTACACCGAAATTGACCCGTGCGCTGATCGATGCCGTCTCCCGCCAGTCGCCGCCGCGCAGCGGAATTTTCCGGCCCAAGCTGCGCTACGCGCACCAGGGCGGGCGCAATCCGCCGCTGATCGTGATCCACGGCAACGCACTCGACAAGGTGCCCGATTCCTACCAGCGCTACCTGGAGCATACGTTCCGGGAGGTGTTCAAGCTGCAGGGAACGCCACTGCGGATCCAGTTCAACATCTCGGAAAACCCGTTTGCCGAAACGCGCCCCGCTGCCCAGGCAAAAAAACGGTTGACGCCTGACGAGCGCAAGACGGCCAAGGGCTCCGCCACCCGTGCGCCGAGGAAGCCTGCCGCGGCTGCCGGGAAGGTCGCGGCCGGAAAGAGCCGACCGAAACCGCGCTAGGTTTTACGTACTTCCAGCCTGGCAGGGCTCCGACAGAAAACGGGTATCCTTGGGGGTGCCCGTTTTTCTATGCTTTTCGGAGCCTTGTCGATGCCTCATGAAGTTACCCTGATCACCACCGTTGCCGCCGCCTTCGGCTTCGCGTTGATCCTCGGCGTGATCGCCGAACGCTGCCGCTTGCCGGCGATGGTCGGCTATCTGGTCGCCGGCATCCTGATCGGGCCCGCGACACCGGGTTTCGTGGCGGACATGAGCACCGCCTCGCAACTGGCCGAGATCGGCGTGATGTTACTGATGTTCGGCGTCGGCCTGCATTTCTCGCTCGACGATCTGCTGGCCGTCCGGCGCATCGCCGTGCCCGGCGCCGTGGTGCAGATGGGGCTGGCCACCTTGCTCGGGATGGGCGTCGCGACCTTCTGGGGATGGGGTTTCGGCGCCGCGCTGGTGTTCGGCGTCTCGCTCTCCTGCGCCAGTACCGTGGTCCTGCTCAAGGCGCTGGAATCGCGGGGGTTGCTCGAAACGCACAACGGGCAGATTGCCGTCGGCTGGCTGGTAGTCGAGGATCTGGCGACGGTGCTGGTGCTCGTCCTGTTGCCGCCGCTCGCCGGCCTGCTCGGCGGGAACGGTGACGGGTCCGGAAGTGGCATCTCGCTCTGGCTGGCGCTGGGCAAGACGCTGTTGCAGATTTCGGCGTTCATCGCCCTGATGCTGCTGGTCGGACGTCGCGTGTTGCCCAGGGCTCTGTGGCTCGTCGCGCGCAGCGGTTCGCAGGAGTTGTTCACGCTGGCGGTAATCGCGGCGGCCATCGGCATCGCCTACGGCGCCTCCGCATTGTTCAACGTGTCCTTTGCCCTGGGCGCCTTCTTCGCCGGCATGGTCATGCGCGAGTCGGAGTTCGCCCACCGCGCGGCGAGCGAATCGTTGCCGTTGCGCGATGCATTCGCGGTGCTGTTTTTTGTCGCCGTCGGGATGCTGTTCGATCCGGTCGTTGTTGTCGAGGCGCCGTTCCGGGTGCTGGCCGTGGTGGCCATCATCATTCTCGGAAAATCGCTGGCAGCCATGGTGCTGGTGCTGGCCTTGCGTTATCCCTTGAATACGGCGCTGACCGTCGCGGCGAGTCTCGCGCAGATCGGCGAGTTCTCCTTCATCCTGGCCGGGCTGGGTGTCTCGCTGGGCTTGCTCAGCGGGGAGGGACAGAGTCTGGTGCTGGCCGGCGCGTTGATTTCGATTGCGCTCAATCCGCTGGTTTTCGCCATCGTCACCCCGTTGCGGACGTGGATCATCGCGCGTTCTGCCGTGGCGCGGCGACTCGAACAACGCCCCGACCCCTTCGCCGAACTGCCGATGGAAACGGAGAGCAAGTACCTGAAGGGGCAGGTGGTCCTCGTCGGCTACGGCCGTGTGGGCCGGCGGATTGCCCGTGCCCTCGGCGAGAACGGCATTCCGTTCATCGTCGCGGAGCAGAACCGGGAACGGGTGGAGGCCTTGCGCAAGGAAGGGATGGCGGCTGTGTGCGGCGACGCGGCCGGCGATCCGGGAACGCTGATCCAGGCGCATATCGTCGATGCGGCGATGCTGGTCATTGCCACGCCGGATACCGTCGACGTCCGGAAAATGACCACGATTGCCCGGACGCTCAATCCGGATATCGAGATCATCGTGCGTACGCATAGCGAGTCGGAGATGGAACTGCTGGAAAGCGACGGCGTCGGGCGGGGATTTTTTGGAGTGGAGGAACTGGCAAGAGGAATGAGTCAGTACGTGCTAGGGCGTTTCCTTCCGGAAGAGAGAGGGGGCGGAGGGCGTCATTGAGGATGCGGGTCATACCGGAGCAGTCGAAACTGGAGGAGGCGTGTCATGGCTGAACTGAAAGCGTTGTTGGCGGCGACCGATTTTTCTTCTTCGGCAAGGCATGCAGCCGAAAGGGCTGCGTTGATCGCCGTTGAGGCGGGAGCCCGCCTCGATTTGCTGCACGTGCTTAGCCTCGCACCGTTGCAGGAATTGCAACGGTTGGTGACCGAGGTTCCTGCGGAGATTGCCGAACAGGCCTTGTGCAGCGAAGTGCGGACAGAACTCGAAGCCGTTGCGGCAGGCCTGCAGGCACGATTTGCGGTAACCCCGGCTTGCCGGGTTGTCAGTGGTCCGCTTTTGAATACGTTGCACGAGGAAGTGATTGCATCAGGAGCCGACCTGCTTGTGTTCGGCGCACGCGGCGAGAATTTTTTCCGGCATCTGCTCCTCGGCACAACGGCCATACGCATGGTGAGCAAGGCACGGAAACCGATTCTGATGGTCAAGCAGCCGGTGCGTCGCGCCTACCAGACGCTACTGATTCCGGTTGATTTTTCGCCGTCGTCGCTGGCTTCAATCGAAGTCGCGCGAATGGTGGCGCCGAAGGCTGATGTCATCCTCATGCATGCCTTCGATGTTCCGTTCGAGAGCCGTTTGCGCCTGGCGAACGTCAGCGACGAGATCATCAACCACTACCGGGTCGTGGCTCGGCAACAGGCGCAACGGGATCTTCTGGCTTTGCGCGAGAAAGCCGGTTTGTCGACCGGAAAGACACGTTTTGTTGTCGTTCATGGTGATGCGTCGCAGCGTGTTCTCGAGCAAGAGCAAACGTTCGACTGCGACCTCATCATCATGGGCAAGCACGGGAAGAGTCCGCTCGAAGAGTTCATCGTCGGCAGCGTTACCAAAAAGGTGCTGGCCGAATCGCAATGCGACGTACTGGTATCCGTCAGCGAGCAGTAATGTGCGGCGACGGAGTCACATATGGAGGTCCATGTGAGGGGAGTGATCTGAAACCATGATGGAGCATCTCGCGCAAATCCTGCTTCTGCTGGCTGTGGCCATCGGCGTGGTGGTGGTCTTCCAGCATTTCAGGATTCCAACCAGCCTGGGTTACCTGCTGGTAGGCGTCATTCTCGGCCCGCATACCCTGGGACCGACGGTCGTGATACCGGAGTTCCAGGCGATGGCAGAGTTTGGCGTCGTTTTCCTGCTGTTCACCATCGGGCTGAATTTTTCCCTGCCCCGGCTGTATGCCCTGCGGCACCAGGTGCTGGGCCTCGGCACCGGTCAGGTCGCGGCAACCACGCTGGTCGTTGGCGTGATCACCTGGCTTGCCGGCCTTTCGGCTCCGGTGGCGTTCGTGTTCGGGGCTGTTTTCGCCCAGTCCTCAACGACCATCATCTCCAGCCTGTTGAGCGAGCAGGGCGAGGAGAACAGTCAGCACGGCCGACTGGGGTTGGCGATGTCCGTATTCCAGGATGTCACCGCAGTTCCTTTCATCGTGATCATTCCCGTGCTCGGCGTTTCGGTGGCGGGCAGCGTGTTGGCGGCATCGCTGGGAGTCGCGCTGGCCAAGGCCGTCCTGGCCTTTGGCGCGGTGTTTTTCGCCGGACGCTGGTTGCTCGGGCCGCTGTTTCACCTGGTGTCGAGGCGCCAGTCGCCGGAGGTATTCACGCTGGCGGTGTTGCTGGTGTCGCTGCTCGCCGCCTGGACGACCAGCACGCTCGGGCTGTCGCTTGCCTTCGGCGGATTTCTGGCCGGGATGATGCTCGGGGAAACCGAGTTTCGTCATCAGATCGAGTCGTCCATCCGCCCCTTTCGCGACGTGTTGCTCGGCCTCTTCTTCATCGGAATCGGCATGCGTTTCGAACCGGCGGTGCTGCCGGCGATATGGCCGTCAGTCATTCTCGGTGCCGTGCTCATCCTTGCAAGCAAAACGCTGCTTGTGGCAGCGATGGTGCGCAGGACAGGCATCGCGCCGGATATCGCATTGCGGACCGGCCTGATGCTGGCGGTGGGCGGTGAATTTGGCCTCGCCCTGGTTGCCGTGGCCTTGGATGCCGCCGTGATCGATTCCCGGTTGGGGCAACTGGCGATCAATTCGGTGCTGTTGGCGATGATCCTTGGTGCCGTGCTGATCCGCTTCAACGGCGTTGTCGCCGCAAGCTTGGTGAAGAAGCCCGTCAGCGAGAATTATGCCGAAGCGGAACTGCCCGGGCAGTCGGAACAGACCGTGGTAATTGGCGGCTACGGGCGAGTCGGTCACACCGTGGCCGTTCTGTTGCATTCCAAGGATATTCCCTTCGTGGCCTTCGACGCAGATCCAAAACAGGTAGCCAAGGGACGAGCCGATGGCTTTCCGGTGTTTTATGGCGATATCACCGATCCGGGGTTGCTCGCGGCGATTCACGTCGAGCGCGCTGCGCTTGTAGTCGTTACCGTCGATAAATCGGCTACCGCGCTGAGTGCGGTTTCTTCTTTGAGCCGGCTGTGTCCGCAGGTGCCGGTCATCGCTCGCGCCAGGGATCTTGCGACCAGTTCACGGCTGATGGAGGCGGGGGCTGTCGACGCTTACCCCGAGACAATCGAGGCCAGTTTGCGCCTGGGAGCATCGGCGCTACGCATGTTGCAGGTTGCTGAAGACGATATCGACGCCATGCTCCAGGATGTGCGTAACTGGGGTTACAGGCCGGTGCTTGGCGAAAATCAGGAGACGTAGCAGGTTAAGGAAAGAATGGGTCTTGTTCTCCGAAGGGGTTACTGCGGCCCCTGCCGCTGAATCACCTTCCCTTCGAACCGCGCGGCCAGGAAGTCCACGAAGACGCGTACCTTGGCCGGCAGGTTGCGTTTCTGGGGATAGACCGCGTAGATGTCCGCCGGTGGAAGCTCGTAATCGTCGAGCAGGATTGTCAATTTCCCATCCTGCACGAAGGGGGCAGCGTCCCATTCGGAGCGCATGATGATTCCGTGTCCCTCCAGTGCCCAGGTCAGTACCGCGCCGCCGTCGTTGCTGCTGAGATTCCCGCGCACCTTCACGCTCTGTGTCTTCCGTGCCTTGGTGAAGTGCCATTGTCCGTAGGCGACGTCGTCCTGGCGAACGATCAGGCAGTTGTGGTGCGCGAGATCGTCCGGGGTCAGCGGGAGTGGACGATCCTTCAGATACATCGGCGAGGCGAAGATGCGCCGGCGATGGTTGGCGATCTTGCGCGCCATGACCCGGCTGTCCGGCGGCGGACCGAAGCGCACGCTGACGTCGATGTCGCCATCGGCGAGACTGGCGGGTCTGTCCGACAGGAGCAACTGGATTTCGAGGTCCGGGTACTGGCGCGAGAATTCCGAGATGGCCGGGGCGATGAAACTGCGCCCGAAACCGAAAGTCGCCTGAATCTTCAGCAGTCCGATAGGGACTCCGTGGCTGCTTGAGATGGCGTGCTCCAGATCGTCGATTTCGCTGAGGATGCGCTGCCCCTCGGCGAGATAGATTTCTCCCTCCTGCGTCAGGCTGAAGCGGCGAGTGTTGCGCGCGATCAGCCGGACTCCCAGCCTCTCTTCGAGTTGCGCCAGCCATTTGCTGACTGCCGACGGCGTGACGTTGAATTCCTGGGCTGCGGCGGAAAGACTGCCGCATTTCACCAGCGTGGAGAAAAAAGAAAGGTCGGTGCGTAGTTTCATATTTTCCTGTGCGGAACATATGGTTTGCCAAAAACGGTATTTCTGTCCTGATGGGAACTATATAAATTACCCACGTCGCCCGCAAGGGTGTTGTCAGGAGAGAGGAAATTGGAAAAGCAAACAGCCGTTCAGTCATTGACTGAAACCATGGCGAAGTTCACCGCCTACATCGGCAAGCATCTTCCGACCGACGTCGAAAAGAAGCTCGCGGAACTTCGCGCCAGGGAAACCAAACCGCTGGCCAAGGCGATCTATCTGTCGATGGCCGAAAACCAGGACGCTGCCAACCGGCTCGACCGGCCGAGTTGCCAGGATACGGGCGTCATCCAGTACTTCGTCACCGCCGGGGCGAAGTTCCCACTGCTCGGCGAACTCGGCGACATCCTCGCCGAGGCCACGCGCGAGGCAACCGAGAAGGCGCCGCTGCGGCACAACGCGGTGGAGACCTTCGTCGAAAAGAATACGGGGACCAACACCGGCACCAAGATTCCCTGGCTGGACTGGGAAATCGTGCCGGACGACGACAGCGTGACGATCGATGTCTATATGGCCGGCGGCGGCTGCACCTTGCCCGGTTCGGCGACGGTGCTGATGCCGGGGCAGGGCTACGAAGGTGTTGCCGAATTCGTCTTCAACGTCATCTCGTCGCGCGGAGTCAACGCCTGCCCGCCACTGCTGGTCGGGGTCGGCGTATCGACCGCCGTGGAAACCGCGGCGCGTCTTTCCAAGAAGGCGCTGATGCGGCCGGTCGGTTCGCATAACGCGGACCCGAACGCCGCGAAGATGGAAAAACTCCTTGAAGACGGCCTCAACGAGATGGGTATCGGCCCGCAGGGGCTGACCGGCACCGACAGCGTGATGGGCGTGAACATCGAGTCGTCCGCCCGCCATCCCTCGACGATCGGCGTGGCCGTCAATACCGGCTGCTGGGCGCACCGGCGCGGGCGTATCCGCATCAACGCCGATATGTCCTACGAAATCCTGACGCATGAAGGAGCCAAACTGTGAGCAAGAAAGTACTTACCACGCCGATCAAGGACGAGGATCTCGAAGATTTGCGGGTCGGCGACGTCGTCTATCTCACCGGCCATATCGTTACCTGCCGCGATGTCGCGCATCGCCGGTTGATCGAGCTGAAGCGCGAACTTCCCGTGGATCTCAAGGGCGGGGCGATCTTCCACGCCGGGCCGATCGTGCGCAAGCTCGACGACGGCAAGTTCGAGATGGTGTCGATCGGCCCGACGACCAGCATGCGCATGGAGAAATTCGAGCGCGAGTTCATCGAGCAGACCGGCGTCAAGCTGATCGTCGGCAAGGGCGGCATGGGGCCGCTGACCGAGGAAGGCTGCAAGAAGCACAAGGCCGTGCATGCCATCTTCCCCGGCGGCTGCGCGGTGCTGGCGGCGACGCAGGTCGAGGAGATCGAGCGCGCCGAGTGGCAGGACCTAGGCATGCCGGAAACCCTGTGGGTCAATCGTGTGAAGGAACTCGGCCCGCTGATCATCTCGATCGACACGCAGGGCAACAACCTGATCGAAAAGAACAAGGCGGAATTCAACGCCAAGAAGAGCCCGATTCTGGAAAAGATCTACAGCCAAGTTGGATTCATCAAATAAGGAGGGTTACAAACCATGAAAAAACTCGTCATTTCCTCGCTTCTTGCTGTCAGCGCGCTGTCGTTGACCTTCCCCGCCGCTGCACAGGAGGCGATCAAACTCAAGCTCGGCCACGTCGCGCCGACCGATGAGCCGTATCACCAGGCTGCAGAAAAGTTCGCAGAACTGGTCAAGAAGAACACCGGCGGCGCGGTTGAGATTCAGATCTTCCCGAACAGCCTGCTCGGCGGACAACGCGAATTGCTCGAAGGGCTGCAACTCGGCTCGGTCGACATCACGCTGACGACGGCGGCGGTGCTGTCGAGCTTCCTGCCCAAGACGCAGGTGATCGAACTGCCGTTCATGTTCCGCGATAGCGAACATGTCTACAAGGTGGTCGACGGACCTCTCGCCAAGGAAATCTACGCCGGCGACGAAAAGAAAAAGATGAAGGTGATCGACACGTGGGAGAACGGTTTCCGCAATATCACCAACAATGTCCGCCCAATCGAGACGCCCGATGACATGAAGGGCGTGAAGATCCGCGTGATGGAAAACAAGATGTACATCGAGATGTTCAAGGCGCTCGGTGCCAACCCGACCCCGATGGCGCGCGGCGAACTGTTTACCGGCCTGCAGACCAAGGTGGTCGACGGGCAGGAAAATCCCCTCGGGCAGATCTACACCTCGCGCTTTTACGAGGTGCAGAAGTACGCGACCCTGAGCGGCCACACCTATTCGCCGGAAGCCGTAGTCTTCAGCCTTGCCTCGTGGAAAAAGATTCCGGCCAAGTATCAGGAAGAGATCCTGAAGGCGAGCGCCGAAGCGAAGAAATTCAACCGCGAACTGTCGGCGAAGATGGACAAGGAATACGTCGGCAAGCTCGAGGAAAAGGGCATGACCGTCACGAAGCTGACACCGCAGCAAATCGCGGCGTTCCAGGAAAAGATGATGCCGGTGTGGGATCTGTTCGCCGACAAGATCGGCAAGGATCTGATCCAGAAGATCAAGGACACCAAATAACAGGGGTGAAGCTTGAGAGGGGCGGTCTCCGGATCGCCCTTTTTTCAGCGGAGGGGCAATGAAATTTATCGACACACTTACCAACATCACTGTCGCCTGTGCGAAATGGTGCGGTGTTTCCACCGCCGTCGTCATGACGGTGATGATTTTCCTGCAGGTCATTTACCGCTACGTTCTCGGCGAATCGCTCAGCTTTTCCGAGGAACTGGCGCGCTATATGTTCATCTGGTCGGTCGCCATGGGCTCGGCACTGGCGCTCCGGACGCGCTCGCACATCGGCGTGGAAATCCTCGTGGAGAGGCTGCCCGCCAGCATGGCCAAGCCGGCCAAGCTCCTGGCCTGCGCGATCAGCCTCGTCTTCTACGGGATGCTCATCTGGTACGGATTCGAAATGGTCGGCGAGACGATGGATCAGGAATCTGCGGCGCTGGAGTTGCCGATGGGCTACGTCTATCTGGCCGTCCCGCTGTCGGCGATCGTGCTGTTCATCTGTGAAATAAAGAATGTCCTGGACGACCTGTTCGTCGCCAAGGGTAACGAATCGGTGAAGGGAGCGTAGTGAAATGACTGTCACACTCTTGTTTGTCGCGCTGGGAGTCCTGCTCCTGCTCAACGTGCCGATTGCCGTCGCGTTGGGGCTGTCGACCGCATTGTCGATCTGGTACTCGGATCTGCCGCTGACCATCGTCGTGCAGCGGATGCTGGCCTCGAACGACTCGTTCCCGTTGATGGCCATTCCGTTCTTCATCATGGCCGGATCGTGCATGTCGCAAGGTGGGGTATCGAAGCGGCTGGTCCTGTTTGCCGATTCGCTGTTCGGCTGGCTGACGGGCGGCCTCGGCATCGTCGCGCAGATTACCGGCGTTTTCTTCTCGGCCATTTCCGGTTCCTCGGCGGCGACGACGGCAGCGGTCGGCGGCGTGCTCTTCCCGGAAATGGAAAAGCGCGGCTACGACAAAAGCTTCTCAGCGGCAATCATCGCTGCGGCAGGCGAAACCGGGATCATCATCCCGCCGAGCGTGCCGATGGTCGTCTATGGCGTCATCGCCGGCGTGTCGATCGGCGACATGTTCCTCGCCGGTGTCGTGCCCGGACTGATCATGGGGATTTCCCTGTGCTTCCTCATCTATTACAAATCGAAAAAGCTGGGCTACGGCGGCGAGAAGTTCAAGGGCGGCGCCAACGTCTGGAAAACCTTCCGCGAAGCCAGCTGGGGTCTGCTCATGCCGGTGATCATCCTCGGGGGGATCTACGGGGGCATCTTCACCGCAACGGAAGCGGCGGTTGTCGCCGTCGTGTACGGCTTGATTGTCGGTTTCGTCATCTACCGCGATCTGAAGATCTCGCACCTGCCAAAGATCTTCGAGAGCACCGTGATCGGCACGGCGGTGGTCATGTTCATCATGAACGCGGCCGGGTTGTTCAGCTGGGTGATCACCCGCGAGCAGTTCCCAGCGCAACTGGCGGCGTACTTCATCAGCCTGACGACCAACCCGATCGTGTTCCTGATGCTGATCAACGTCCTGTTGTTCATCGTCGGCGTTTTGCTGAATGCCTCGGCGGCGATCACCATCCTGACACCGATTCTCGTGCCGATCGTGGTCAAGCTGGGCATCGATCCGGTCTTCTTCGGCGTGATCATGGTCACGAACCTGGCCATCGGCTGCATCACCCCGCCGGTCGGTGTGGACCTGTTCGTCGCCTCGAGCATTGCCAAGGTGTCGATGACCAATTTGTCGCGGGCAGTCATCAGCTTTATCGGTGTCCTGGTTGTGTGCCAGCTGGTTCTGACCTACATTCCATCGATTACGATGTGGTTGCCGACGGCGCTGAAATAGCGCATTCGCCCGCGGGCATTGATCGTTTGAAGCATTGAACGAGCGCGATCGTCTGTCCGGATGATCGCGCTTTTACTTGAGAGGAAGGAACGATGAAGGAGTTGAAAATCGCCGTGATCGCCGGCGACGGCATCGGCAAGGAGGTCATGCCCGAGGGCATCCGCTGCCTCGACGCGGTTGCAAAAAAATACGGAATCCGCTTCGTCTGGGACGAGTTCGACTGGGACTGCGACTACTACCTGAAGCACGGCGCGATGATGCCCGACAACTGGAAGGAACTGATCGGCAATCACGACGCGATCTACTTCGGCGCCGTCGGTTGGCCCGAGAAGGTGCCCGACCACATCTCGCTGTGGGGTTCGCTGCTCAAGTTCCGGCGCGAGTTCGACCAGTACGTCAATCTGCGCCCGGCGCGACTGATGCCCGGCGTGCCGTCGCCGCTGGCCGGGCGCAAGCCGGGCGACATCGATTTCTACATCGTGCGGGAAAACACCGAGGGCGAGTATTCCAGCGTCGGCGGGAAAATGTTCGAGGGCACCGAGCGGGAATTCGTCGTGCAGGAGAGCGTTTTCACCCGCATCGGCGTCGATCGGGTGATCCGTTTCGCCTTCGAACTCGCGTCGAAGCGGCCGGCGAAGCATCTGACGTCGGCGACCAAGTCGAACGGGATTTCGATCTCCATGCCGTATTGGGACGAGCGCTTCGCCGCAATCGCGCAGGAGTATCCCGACGTCCGCACCGACAAGTTCCACATCGACATCCTGACGGCGAACTTCGTTCGCCATCCCGATTGGTTCGACGTGGTGGTGGCCTCCAACCTGTTCGGCGACATCCTCTCCGATCTGGGGCCGGCCTGCACCGGAACCATCGGCATCGCACCATCGGCAAACCTCAACCCGGACCGCAAGTTCCCGTCGCTGTTCGAGCCGGTACACGGTTCGGCGCCGGACATCTTCGGCAAGGGCATCGCCAACCCCGTCGGGCAGATCTGGGCCGGGGCGATGATGCTCGAACATCTTGGTTGCCAGGAAGCCGGGGGGGAACTGCTGCGCGCCATCGAGACGGTCCTCGCAGAAGGCGCGCGTACGCCGGACATGGGTGGCAACGCCACGACCAGCGATGTCGGCAAGTCGATTGCCTCGCTCGTCGCTTGATTCGTCTTCTGACGGAAGGAGGGTTTTCTCTTGACTCATTCAAACCGATCGTACGTCGAGCACGTGGCCATCCACGTCAAGGATGTGCCGTGGCACATTCGTTTTTTCGACGAGGCCCTCGGCATGCCTGTTTACCGCGTGCAAGGCCCGGAGGATTCGCCACAGCAAGCCTGGACTGTCGGTGGCATCCAGCTTGTGGCGCAGGAAGAGGGGGGCGAAAGGACCAGCCAGGTCGGTCACATCGGCATCATGACCGAGGATCTCGAAGAAGCAATCCGGGTGGTGACCGCCTGGGGCGGACGGGAGACGCCGAAAGGGCGGCATTGGCTGCAGTTGCCGGAAGGGCTGGTGATCGAACTGATGCAGGCGCACGGCGATTCGGTGGCCGAGACGCTTGCCGTGAAGCCGCGCGGCTAACCCTCGCGGAAACTCCCAAAGAAGTGAAAATTCGTCATTCCGGCGCAGGCCGGAATCCAGAAAATTCAACGAACTGGACCCCGGCTTTCGCCGGGGTGACGGCTATTTCAGCGTGTTGCGACTGTCCGTGAATCACCCCCGCAGTCGCCGCTCGACCTGCTTTGCGCTCACCAGTTCGATCGACCCGTCGACATTTTGCCGTTCGAGGCGGACGGTGAAGCCCCACAGGCTGGCGATGTGGTCGAGGACGGCGTCGAGGCTGTCGTGCAGCGGTCGGCGGTCATGCACAAAGTGGCGCAGCGTCAGGGAGCGGTCGCCGCGCAGGTCGACGTTCCAGACCTGGATGTTCGGCTCGCGGCTGCCGAGGTCGTATTGCTGCGCGAGTTGCTGGCGCAGGATGCGGTAGCCCGGGTCGTCGTGGATGGCGCCGATGCGCAGCTTGAGGCGGGTATCGTCGTCGACCACCGAGAAGAAGCGGAATTCGCGCATCAGGCGGGGCGACAGATACTGCGCGACGAAACTCTCGTCCTTGAAGTTTTGCATGGCGAATTCGAAGGTCTCGCGCCAGTCCGAGCCGGCGATGTCGGGGAACCACTCGCGGTCCTCGTCGCCGGGCGATTCGCAGATGCGCCGGATGTCCCGCCACATGGCGAAGCCGAGGGCGTACGGGTTGATGCCGGAGTAGTACGGGCTGTTGTACGGCGGCTGATAGACGACGTTGGTGTGCGACTGGAGAAATTCGAGCATGAAGCCGTCCGACACGCCGCCGCGATCGTAGAGGGTGTTGAGCAGGGTGTAGTGCCAGAAGGTGGCCCAGCCTTCGTTCATCACCTGCGTCTGTCGCTGCGGGTAGAAGTACTGGCCGATCTTGCGCACGATGCGCACGATTTCGCGCTGCCAGGGCTCCAGCAACGGCGCGTTCTTCTCGATGAAGTACAGCAGGTTTTCCTCCGGCTCCTCGGGGAAACGCTGCTCGGCGACTATCTGCTCGGCTTCCTGGCGTTGTGGCAGGGTGCGCCACAGGTCGTTGACTTGCGCCTGCATGTATTCCTCGCGTTCCTTCAGGCGAAGCTTTTCCTTCTCCAGGGATTGCTTCGGCGCGCGCTTGTAGCGGTCGACGCCGACGTTTAGCAGCGCATGGCAGGCGTCGAGCAGGCGCTCAACGGCATCGACGCCGTGACGCTCTTCGCACTCGGCGATGTAGTTCCGCGCGAAGACGAGGTAATCGATGATCGCGTCGGCGCTGGTCCATTGCTTGAACAGGTGGTTGCCCTTGAAGAACGAATTGTGGCCGTAGGCGGCGTGGGCGATCACCAGGGCCTGCATCGGCAGGGTGTTCTCGTCCATCAGGTAGGCGATGCACGGATCGGAGTTGATCACGATCTCGTAGGCGAGGCCCATCTGGCCGCGTTTGTAGCGGTTGGCGGTGGCCAGGAAGTGCTTGCCGAACGACCAGTGATGGTAATAGACCGGCATGCCGATCGACGCGTAGGCGTCCATCATCTGCTCGGCGCTGATGATCTCCAGCACGTGCGGATAGCAGTCGAGCGCGTAGTCGCGCGCCACCCGGCCGATTGCCTCGTCGTAGGCCTCGATGGCCGGGAAGGTCCATTCCGAGCCGGTCGGCAGGGCCGTGCCGGTTTTTTCGATGACATTGCTGGCCGGGGTGCTCATGCGGAGCCTCGTCTGGGGTCGTTGTTCAATCGGCCGGATGGAGCGGCACCGCCGCGCCGCTTGCCGCGCTACGGGCAAGCGCTTCGAGGGTCTCGGCGATGTCGATGCTGGCGGCCGCTGCGGCTTCGAAGGCGGCGACATCCCGTTCCCGGACCGTTTTTGCGAAGGCCTCCGCCGCGAACAGGAAGCCGCTGCCCGACGTCGCGTGAATTTCCTCGAACGGGACGTTTTGCGCGATGCCGCGCCGGATGCGCAACTGGCTGGGCAGGTAGCCGTAGGGGTTGTCGCCGGGGGCGTCGGCGGTGTGGTTGAGGTACTCCGTGTCGATGGTGCCTTGCGTTCCGATGATCGTGGCGCGCCGGTGGTTGGCGACATTCATACCGCAGGAAATCTGCGCGACCCGGCCGTGGGTGAAGAAGAGCGTGGCGACGGTGCTGATGTCGACACCGGTTTCGGCGCGCACAGATTCTGCGATGACCTTGATCGGCGCCTCGCCCATTGCCCGGCGCACCAGGCTGACCGGGTAGCTGCCGGCGTCGAGCAGGGCGCCGCCGCCCATTTCCGGCTGCATGCGGATGTTGCCGGCGGGCGTCAGCAACGTGAATCCGAAACAGGCCTGGATGGCGCGGATTTCGCCGATCACGCCGCTTCGCAGAAGGGACAGCAGTTCTGCGAATTGCGGCTGGAAGGCATAGGGGTAGGCTTCGAACAGAAGCACGCCATTCTGCCTCGCCGCCTCGAACATTGACTGGGCCTGCGCGCGGCCAAGCGCCAGCGGCTTTTCGCACAGGACGTGCTTGCCGGCCTGGGCGGCCTTGATCGCCCATTCGGCGTGCAGGCTGTTGGGCAGCGGGATGTAGACGGCCTCGATCGCCGGATCGGCCAGCAGCGCCTCGTAGCTGCCGAGGTGGCGCGGGAGGGAGAACGTCCTGGCGAATTCGGCGGCCTTGGCGATGTCGCGACTGGCGACCGCGGCGATCCGCACCGACGGGCTGGCGGCGACATCGCGCACGAACTGCTTGGCGATGTTGGCGCAGCCAAGAATGCCGAGCGTGAGCGGGGTATTTTGCGTGGTGGCGGGCATGGTTCCTCTGTCTGTTGAAGGTTGTTGAAAGGGGAGAAGGAAAAAAGTCAGTCCTGACGCTTGAACAATTCACGGAACACCGGATAGATGTCGCCGGCCTCGGCGATGCGCTGCATGGCGAAGTGGCCGGGATGCGTGCCCTGCAACTTCTCGTACTCCTGCCACAGGTTCTGCGGCGGGCCGTCGGTGATCTCGATGTAGGCGAAATACTGGCACAAGGGCAGCAGCGAACTCGAGAGGATTTCGCGGCAGATCGGCGAATCGTTGTACCAGTTGTCTCCGTCGGAGGCCTGCGCGCCGTAGATGTTCCAGGCGCCGGTCGAATAGCGCGTGCGGGCGATCTCGTGCATCAGCGTCAGCGCGCTGGAAACGACCGTGCCGCCGGTCTCGCGCGAGGTGAAGAAGTCGTTTTCCTCGACTTCGGTGGCGACCGTGTGGTGGCGGATGAAGACGACGTCGATGTGCTCGTAGTTCCGCGTCAGGAACAGGTAGAGCAGCATGAAGAAACGCTTGGCGATGTTCTTGCGGTTCTCGTCCATCGAACCGGAGACGTCGAGCAGGCAGAACATCACGGCTTGCGTGGTCGGCTGCGGCACGCGGACGCGGTTGCTGTAGCGCAGGTCGAACGGGTCGATGAACGGCAGGTTCTCGACGCGCATCCGCAACCGGGCGATCTCGCGGCGCAGGCGTTCGATCTCGGCGCTGTCGTCGTCGCCATCGCTTTGCCGGTCGAGCAAGTCCTGCAGTTCTGCTTCGAGGGCACGCAGGCGTTTCTGGTACGGTCCGCCGATGGCGATGCGCCGGCCGGCAGCGCCGCGCATCGTTCGCGGCAGGTTGATGTTGGTCGGCACGCCCGAACTGGAGTAGCCGGCGCGCACGCTGCGGTACTGCTCGATGCGGGCCAGTTGCTTCTTGACAAGGTTCGGCAGGGCCAATTCGTCGAAGAAGATGTCGAGGAACTCGTCGCGCGAGAGGGTGAAGACGAACTCGTCCAGCCCTTCGCCATCCTGGCTGGCCTGCCCGCTGCCCGAGCCTCCGCCGCCGCCGCTTTCCGGCCGGTCGATCAGGTCGCCGCCGGAAAAGCGGTCGTTGCCGGGATGCACGGTTTCGCGGTGGCCGCCCTGGCCGAGGGTGAATTGCGGTTCGGTGATGTCCTTGCCGGAAATGCTGATCTTTTCGCCGTTTTCCAGGTCGCGCACACCCCGGCGATTGATCGAGTCGCCCACCGCCTTGCGAATCTGCCCCTTGAACCGCCGGAGAAAGCGCGTGCGGTTGACCGAGCTCTTGTTCCTGCTGTCGAACCGGCGATCCACGATGCGCACGGTCATGAAATTCCCCTTCGTGCAATAGGCGACAATGGGCGATAACACCCGGCGCCGAGCCGGGTGCTACAGCCTGTCTACGACGACTTCCTGACGCGCAGATACCACTCGCAGAGCAACCGCACCTGCTTCTCGGTGTAACCCTTCGCGGTCATGCGCTCGACGAAGTCCTTGTGCTTCTTCTGCTCGTCGCTGCTCGACTTGGTGTTGAACGAGATGACCGGCAGCAGATCCTCGGTGTTCGAGAACATCTTCTTCTCGATCACCGCGCGCAGCTTCTCGTACGATGTCCATACCGGGTTCTTGCCGCTGTTCTTGGCACGGGCGCGCAGCACGAAGTTGACCACCTCGTTGCGGAAGTCCTTCGGATTGGAGATTCCGGCCGGCTTCTCGATTTTTTCCAGTTCCTCGTTGAGCGCCGTGCGGTCGAGCATTTCGCCGGTGTTCGGGTCGCGGAATTCCTGGTCCTGGATCCAGAAGTCGGCGTAGAGCACGTAGCGGTCGAAGATGTTCTGGCCGTACTCGGAATAACTCTCCAGATAGGCCGTCTGAATCTCCTTTCCGATGAATTCGGCATAGCGTGGCGACAGGTATTCCTTGATGTAGCGAAGGTACAGTTCCTCGATTTCGGGCGGGAACTGCTCCTGTTCGATCTGCTGTTCGAGGACATACATCAGGTGCACCGGGTTGGCCGCGACCTCGCGGTGATCGAAATTGAACACGCGCGAGAGGATCTTGAAGGCGAAGCGGGTTGAAAGCCCGGTCATGCCCTCGTCGACGCCGGCGAAGTCGCGGTATTCCTGATAGCTCTTGGCCTTCGGATCGGTGTCCTTGAGGTTTTCCCCGTCGTAGATGCGCATCTTCGAGTAGATGCTCGAATTCTCCGGCTCCTTCAGGCGCGAGAGGACGGTGAACTGGGCGAGCATGCGCAGCGTGTCGGGCGCGCACGGCGCCTCGCTGAGCGAAGAATTGACCAGCAGTTTCTCGTAGATATGGATTTCGTCGGTGACGCGCAACGAGTAGGGTACCTTGACGATGTAGATGCGGTCGAGGAAGGCCTCGTTGTTGCGGTTGTTCTTGAACGACAGCCATTCGGCCTCGTTCGAGTGCGCAAGGATCAGCCCGTCGAACGGAATCGCACCGAAGCCCTCGGTACCCTTGTAGTTCTGCTCCTGCGTGGCCGTGAGCAAGGGGTGTAGCACCTTGATCGGCGCCTTGAACATCTCGACGAATTCCAGTACGCCGCGGTTGGCCAGGCACAGGCCACCGGAATAGGAGTAGGCGTCCGGGTCGTTCTGCGAGTAGGTCTCCAGCTTGCGGATGTCGATCTTGCCGACCAGCGAGGAGATGTCCTGATTGTTTTCGTCGCCCGGTTCGGTCTTCGACACGGCGATCTGCGAGAGAACCGACGGGCGCAGCTTGACCACGCGGAACTTCGTGATGTCGCCGCCGTACTCGTGCAGGCGCTTCACTGCCCACGGGCTCATGATCGTGTCAATGTAGCGGCGCGGAATCCCATAATCCTCCTCAAGCAGTTGTCCATCCTCGACCGGATTGAACAACCCGAGCGGCGACTCATGCACCGGCGAACCCTTGAGCGCATAGAACGGCACCTTCTCGATCAGGTGCTTCAACGTCTCCGCGAGTGTCGACTTGCCGCCGCCGACCGGGCCGAGCAGGTAGAGTATCTGCTTCTTCTCCTCCAGACCCTGCGCTGCGTGGCGAAAGTACGAAACGATGTGCTCGATGACCTCTTCCATCCCGTAAAGATCTCGGAATGCGGGATAGCGGCGCAGCATCTTGTTGGCGAAGATCCTGGACAGGCGCGGGTCGGAGCGCGTGTCCACCAGTTCCGGTTCGCCGATGGCCTGGAGCATCCGTTCGGCGACGCTGGCATACGCCGAGGGATCGCGCTTGCATAAGTCCAGATACTCCTGAACCGACATTTCCTCTTCCTGCGCCGCCTCGAAACGGCTCTGGTAGCGGGCGAAGATCGACATGGCATGCCTCCTTGCGATTGACGTCTCGTCGAATTTTTAGAATAGCGATTCGCGAAAAGGTTTATGTTTTTTTTTGGAACAGCGAGGACGGGAGAAATCGACTCTCCAGCGTGCAATCTCTCTGGCGACCACACGCGAGTTCACGGAGTCGACAACAAGGGGATCCCTCAGGCAAGGTTTTTCCGTTCCTGGAAGAAACAGTATTGACTTCGAAAAGATGTCTATGTAACGTTGCATGGCGCTGTGCAACGTTACATTAAAAAATAAAGCGCCGCGATCAACGAACAAAATCGGAGACAGGACGAAAGCCTGTCCCAAGGAGGGCGTCAAGGTCATGAAAGCCATATTCAGGCTGGACAAGGAGATCAGCATCCTTTGTCTGTCGGTGATGCTGATTACGGTCATCCTGCAAGTGGTAATGCGTGAACTGTTCGACTTGCCGTTGGTTGGCGCCGAGGAGTTTGTTCGTTACCTGATGATCTGGATTGTCCTCTTTCCGTTGGCCTTTACCCTGCGAGAAGGAGGGCACATCGCGATGGTTGAGCTGCGCGACATGCTGCCGAAGCCCTTGCGCGAGGGGTTGTCTCTCGTTAGTGACGTATGTTCGCTCGTCGTCTTCGCCATCGTCTCCTGGTCGTCGATGTCCGTGATCATAGACAACCCGAATAACACCACGGCGACCCTGCAAATTCCTTTCTGGGTTTTCTTTCTGCCCAACCTGCTCGGATTTGCGCTACTGACAGTGGGGTACTTGCTGATCCTCATGAAGCGGATTGGTCGTTCAGAAAACTCACTCGGAAACTGAGGGCTTGCAATGGGGACAACCATCTTGATCATGTTCGCGGCGCTGTTTCTTCTCGGGTTTCCCGTCGCGACATCGATATTGATACCGAGCATTTTTTATATCGTCGTCAAGGACCTGCCGCTTGACCTCCTGGCGCAGCGAATGCAGTACTCCCTGGATTCCTACACGCTGTGCGCTGTGCCTCTGTTCATCCTCGTCGGCAACCTGATGAATAGCTCCGGTGTCACCGCACGAATCTTCCACTTTGCCGATGTGGTAACGGGGCGTCTCCCGGGTGGGCTTGCGCAGGTCAATATTTTCTCCAGTCTGGTGTTTTCGGGGATGTCGGGGGCCGCCCTGGCCGATGTTGGCGGTCTCGGGCAGATCGAGATCAAGGCCATGAAAGAGAAGGGATTCACCGTTCCCTACTCGGCGGCTGTTACGGTGGCGTCAGCGACTGTTGGGCCGATCTTTCCGCCGAGCATCCCGCTGGTGATTTACGGCGCCGCTGCGGGCGTCTCGATCGTGAAACTGCTGGTGGGCGGCATTGGTCCGGCGCTCCTCGCGGTCGCGGCGATGATGGCGCTGACAGCCATTCTGGCCAAACGGCGAAATTTTCCGCGCGCGCCGCGCTGGCCCACCTGGCGTGAAACCTGGAGCGCGTTTATCCCCGCATTCCCCGCACTCATGACGCCAGTATTGCTGATCATCGGCATGCTGACCGGCATCTTTACGCCGACAGAAGCTTCGGCTCTAACGGTCGGTTACGTCTTGTTCATCAGCAAGTTCGTCTATCGCGAACTGACCTGGAAAAGCCTCCCTCACGCGCTTTACGAGACGATCAAATCCACCTGCTGTGTTCTTATCATTGTGGCAGCCGCGGCCATCTTCGGGTGGATCCTGGCAGCGGAGCAGATTCCGCAGATTTTCTCGCACTGGTTTACCTCGATTTCGAAAAATCCGCTGGTTCTCCTCTTTCTTCTCAATATTCTTCTCTTTGTCGTTGGCATGTTCCTGGACAGCACCACTGCCATCCTGTTGTTCGTTCCGATCATCGTTCCCCCCATGGTTCAGGCCGGCGTTGATCCGATCCACCTCGGGCTTGTGTTCGTTTTCAACATCATGTGTGGCCTGATTACGCCACCGATGGGTCTCTCGCTCTTCATGGTCAGCAAGGTCGGACAGATCCCGATCAAGGATGTCGTTCGGGAAATCACGCCGTATTACATCCCGCTCGGGATCACGTTGCTCCTGATTACGTACGTCCCACAGATCGTTCTGTGGATTCCCAACCAGCTGATCAAGTGATCAGCGCCCGCCTGAGAGGTTTCCCATGAAATGCTTTCGCTATACCAACCAGAATCTCTTTTTTGTCCGGCTCAATCCCGAGGAAGACATTCTTTTGACCTTGCGTAAGGCGGTGGAAGAGAACGGCATCCAGAATGCCGTGATCCTGACGGGTATTGGTTCGGTGAAAAGCTATCACTTCCACGTCGTTGACAGCATGGTAAACCCGCCGCACGAAGCCTACCCCAAGGGAGAGCAGGGCTGCGATATCGTCAATATCAACGGCATGGTGATTGCGGGGCGCGTTCACGCGCACATTACCTTCTCCGACTCGAAAGTGGCGTTCGGTGGCCATCTGGAAGAAGGCTGCAAGGTGCTGACGTTCTCCGTGATCGTGCTGACCGAAATGACCGACGCCGATTTCACCCGGTGGGATGCCATCGGTGATCTTTGATCGTCAGGAATTAATCTGTTGTCAGGCCGCCGGCCCGGCAGGTTCGGCGTTTTGGGTGTTGCTGGATGAGGTGAAGTCTATTTCTTATATGGGGGTCTCATGAAAAAGCTTTTGTCGCTTCTCTGCCTGAGCATCGCGTTCGGATCGGCTGCATACGCGCAAAACAAGCCGGTTGTCATCAAGTATGCCCACGTCGGCATGGCCAACGAGTCGCAAACCCGCTATGCCGCTGAGCTTGCTGACTTGATCAAGGAAAAAACCAAAGGCGAAGTCACCCTGCAAATCTTCCCCAACTCCCAACTTGGCGGCGTCGCCGAGATGGTCGACGGCATCAAGATGGGGGCCATTGGCATGGGGCATCACGATTTCGCGTCGCTGGGCAAGTTCCTGCCGGACATGTCGGTGTTCAACGCGCCGTACATTTACCGTGATGGCCACCATGCCGTCCTGGCCACTTCGCCAAAAACGTCACCCGTTCTGCGCGAGTTGAACGAAAAGCTTGTGAAGTCGGCAAACATGCGTGTTCTGGGTACCTTCTATCGGGGCGCCCGGCAGATGTCGACCAATTTTCCGGTTTATTCCCCTGCTGATCTGAAAGGCAAGAAGATACGTGCAGTGCCGCTGCAACTGTGGCAGACGATGATTCAGGGCATGGGCGCGATTCCAACCCCGGTTGAAATCACCGAGTTGTATACGGCCCTTATGTCAGGGATGGTCAGCGGCCAGGAAAATCCGCTGACGAACATCTTCGCCCTGAAATTCTACGAGGTGCAGACGCACGTCATCATGACCGGACACATGCAGTCGGTACTTTCCACGTTCATCAACGAAAAGGTCTGGAATTCCTTGTCCGAGACGAATCGTTCGCTGATCGATGAAGCCATGGTCGAGATGGCCAATCGCAGCCTGCAATGGGCTGTTGGTGACGAAAAGGAGGCACGCGCCAAGATTGAAGAGAAGGGCGTAAAATTCATCGACGAGAGCAATGGCCTGAACAACAAGGCGTTCAGGGAAGCGGTCAATGCCAAGCTGGCCCAGGATTTCCCGCACTGGAAAGACTATATCGCCCGCATTGAGCAGATCAAGTAAGTACCGCGGCCTGGTCTGAGCAGATGGCAGCGATGTCTGCTCAGCCCACCCCTCAAAATCAATAGAAGACCATGGTTCGATTACGAGATGTCGCAGAGCGGGCGGGCGTTTCCGTCAGTACGGTTTCCAACGTCGTTAATGGACGGACGCAAACCGTCAATGCGGATATTCTCCGCCGTGTTCAGGATGCGATCGCCGACCTCGGGTATCAACCCAACCGCGCGGCGCGTTTCCTGAAAACCGGGCACACACCGCTGATCGGCCTGCTGGTTCCGTCGGTGGCGACGCCGACCTGGGGACTGTTGGCGCGCGAAGTCGAGATCGCGGCGCAAAGCCAGTTCGGGTATCGCATCCTGGTCGGGAATACCGACCGTGATCCCGAAAAGGAAATGTCCTTTCTCCTGGATCTCTGGTCGCATGGAATTCGGGGCGTCATCATCGTCTCGCCCCTGCTCCAGCAGAGCCATTTCCGCGATTCGATCAAGCGTGGACTGGTTGCCGTGTGCCACGATCAAAGGCCGCTTCCGGGAAGTCCGCTGAATGCGGATTACGTCTCCATCGATCACATCAGGGCCATCACGCTAGCGGTTAACCATCTCATTGGGCGAGGCCATCGGCGCCTGGCGTTCGCCACTGCGTCGGGCAAAAGTGTCAGCCGGTCGGACAAGATCGAAGGTTTTCTCGCAGCGACAAAGGCCGCTGGACTCGCAGAAGCGTCGGAAATCATCGAGGGAAAGGCCACGACGAACTACGGCGACGACGAAATGCTCCAGCTTGGGCGAATCATCGCTGAGCAGATCGTGGAGAAGAAGGAGCGTCCGACGGGGGTCGTTGCGCTCAACGACATGCTCGCCACCGGGCTGATTCTGGGCTTTCAGAACTTCGGCTTGCGTGTTCCCGACGATATTTCGGTCGTCGGCATGGACGATCTGCCGATCGCCGCTTTCATCCCGCCGGGCATTACTTCCGTTCGCCCGCCAATGAGTGAAATGGCGCGGAAGATGGTTGCGCGAATTGTGCACCGGCTGAGTCATCCCGAAGAGAAAGTGGATAAATACATATTCGCTCCGGAACTCGTCGTGCGAGGGTCCGTTGCAGACTTGGCTTCAAGCGGTCAATCCGCCTGATCCACGCAAAATGCCTTGCCTGGGTTGCGAATATTAGACGATCGGTCTAATATTCGCGCCGCCATGAATATCGAACACGATTCCTTCCCCGTTCGCCGTCGCGGACGGCCGTGCAAGCACGCTGCCGATCTCGGGGAAACGCGCGAATTGCTCTTGCGCACCGGCGTCGAACTGCTCACCGAGCAGGGCTTTTCGGCGACCGGGATCGATCAGATCCTGCGCCGCGTCGGCGTGCCGAAGGGGTCGTTCTACAACTACTTCAAGAGCAAGGAAGCGTTTGGCGCGGAGTTGATCGAACGCTACCGGGTCTATTTCCT
Source organism: Gammaproteobacteria bacterium (assembly GCA_029289235.1). Taxonomy (GTDB): domain Bacteria; phylum Pseudomonadota; class Gammaproteobacteria; order Burkholderiales; family Rhodocyclaceae; genus Propionivibrio. The sequence continues at coordinate 179,940 of JARFTZ010000046.1, read as the reverse complement.
GCGCAAGCTGGAACGGCATCTGGGCAACGCGGCGCTGTCGCCACTGGCGCGGCTCCAGGCGTTCATCGCCGACGCGCAACACGGCATGCAGAAGTTTGATTTTTCGCGCGGTTGCCTGGCCGGGAATCTCGGGCAGGAAATGGGAACGCTGCCCGAAACCTTCCGGGCGCAGCTCAACGCGGTGTTTGCTGATTGGCAGGATCGTCTGGCGAGGAACTTCGAGGTGGCGAGGGCGGTTGGCGAGATTGCCGAGAATGCCGATTGCCTGCGCTTGGCCGCGTTCTTCTGGATTGGCTGGGAAGGCGCGGTGATGCGTGCCAAGTTGGAGAAAAGCGTGGCTCCGCTGGAAATTTTCGCGGACGGTTTTTTTGCAAGCGTCGCCAGACGCTGATTTTTTTGCGTTTTTTTAGACGATCGGTCTAATTTTCAGGAGAAACAAATGTTCAAGGGCATCGTTATTGAAAAGGATGAGGCAGGCTACCGCGCCGCCGTGAATGACATCGACGCGGCACAACTGCCGGAGGGCGATGTCACCGTCGCGGTGGACTATTCGACCCTGAACTACAAGGACGGGTTGGCGATCACCGGCAAGGGACCGGTCGTGCGCAAGTTCCCGATGGTGCCCGGCATCGATCTCGTGGGCACGGTGGAGGCGAGCGATTCCGCTGAATGGAAAGTCGGCGACAAGGTCATTCTCAACGGCTGGGGCGTGGGCGAAACGCACTGGGGCGGACTGGCGCAGAAGGCACGGCTCAAGGGCGAGTGGCTGGTGCCGCTGCCGGCGGCGTTGTCGCCGCGGCAGGCGATGGCCATCGGCACGGCGGGCTACACCGCCATGCTTTGTGTCATGGCGCTCGAACGGCATGGCGTCACGCCGGCCAAGGGTGAGGTCGTAGTGACCGGCGCCGCGGGCGGCGTCGGCAGCGTTGCAGTCGCGCTGCTGGCGAAGTTGGGCTACACGGTTGTCGCGGTCAGCGGCCGGCCGGAAGAAGCGGAGTACCTGAAAGGGCTGGGCGCCGCCGAGGTGATGGAGCGCGCCGCGTTCGCCGCGCCGGGCAAGCCGCTGGCCCGTGAGCGCTGGGCGGGGGGGGTAGATGTCGTCGGGAGCCACGTGCTGGCGAATCTATGCGCGTCGATGAAGTACGGCGGCGTGGTCGCAGCGTGCGGCCTGGCCGGGGGGATGGATCTGCCGGCCACCGTCGCGCCGTTCATCCTGCGTGGCGTGACACTGGCCGGCATCGACAGCGTCATGGCCCCGCGCGAGGTGCGGATCGAAGCCTGGCGGCGGCTGGCGACCGACCTCGATCTTTCCCGGCTGGCGGTGATGACGAAGGAAGTCGGCCTAGCCGAGGCGATTCCGCTGGCGGCCCAGTTGCTGGAAGGGAAGGTGCGCGGTCGGTTGGTGGTGGATGTGAACGTCTGATCCGTCGGCCAAGTCACAGATCGGCGAGAGGAATCCCCTCGCCTTTCGTTTCGAGCGTTTCCATTTGCTCGAGCAGCAGCTGCAGGTCACCATGCAGTTCGGCCAGCGTGTTCGCCGGCAGTTTCTGCAAGGCATCCGGCAGCAGGCCGCGCAACGGGCCCGGCGCCTGTGCGAGGCGAGAGCGGCCGGTGTCGGTGATGAACAATCCGGCGATGCGGTTGTCGCGCGTGTTGCGCTCCTTGCGCACGAGTTCGAGCTCGATCAGCCGGGCGAGGAGATTGCTCGCCGTCGACTGATGGACCGACATTGCGCCGGCAAGCTGGGTCAGGCTGATGCCCGGTTTCTCGGCGATTGCCGAAAGGGCCCATAGCAGCGAGCCGCGCAGTCCGACGCGGCTTTCGACCGCCTGGAAGTGTTTGCGGACGGACCGGAAGATGATCCGGAACTGCCGCAGCACTTCCATGTCGAGCGAGGCAACCGGCGGTGGGTGACTCATTTTTCCGCTTTGGCGATGTGCAGCGTCTGCGTCGGGAAGGCGAACTCGATGCCCTCTGCGGCCAAACGTTCGATCAGGGTCAGGTTGATCTCCTGCTGGGTGTCCATGTATTGGGCATAGTCCGGCGAGAGTACGAAATAGACGACTTCGAAATCAAGGCTGCTGGCGCCTATGGCCTTGAAATGAGCGCGGTCGAGGCGGACATTCGGCTGCGAGCGGACAGTATCGGCGATGATTTCGTTGGCCTTGCGCAGTTTCTCCGGGGAGGTGCCGAAGACCAGGCCGATCTGGAAGACGATGCGGCGTTCCTCCATGCGCTTCATGTTGCGGATGCGGCTTTTCAGCAGGTCGGCGTTGGACAGGATCAGTTCTTCGCCGGTGAGGCTCTGGATGCGGGTGGTCTTCAGGCCAACCTGTTTTACGGTGCCCATCGCCGTATCGATGATGATGAAGTCACCGGCGACGAAGGGTTTGTCTAGGGCGATCGAGAGCGAGGCGAACAGGTCGCCGAGGATGTTCTGTACCGCCAGGGCCACCGCGATACCGCCGATCCCCAGGCTGGCGACCAGCGTGGTGATGTTGACGCCGAGGTTGTCGAGGATCATCAGGACCAGGACGATCCACAGCGCCATTTCGCCAAGGAAGGCGATCACCCCGTAGTTCATCGCCGCGGCGCCGTTTTCCGACTCCTGCGAACGGCGTATCTGCAGCGTGCGCCAGCCGCGGATCGCGCGGTGTCCCCAGAAGCCGACCTGGGAGATGAGGATCAGCGTGAAGCCGTGGGAAATGATCTGCTCTAGCTTGGTCGGCAGGGTGAGGTTGTGCAGGCCGATCAGCAGGGAGATACCGGCCAGCATCAGGTTGTGCGTGGCACCGATGACATCGGCGAGCAGGTCGTCCCACTGTGTGCTGCTGCGCTGCGCCCATTGGGCGAGCTTGCGGGTCAGCAGCGCCCTGGCCAGGTAAAGGATGATGAATGCGCCGACGGCCAGCGCGAGAGCCGTCAATAATTGTTCGGTACTGTTCTGCTCGATGAAGCGCTGCAGGTATTTCATCATGCGGTCTCCTTGCGTTGGGCGCGGATCATGCTGTCGATCCGCTGGATCAGTGAAGCCATTTCGTTTTGCGAATTCAGACAATAGGCCGCAGCCGACGGGGCGTCGTGGCCGACGCGGATGGTCAGCCAGTCGGGCAGTGCGCGGCGGAAAACGCTCTCGTCGGTTTCGTCGTCGCCGATGAACAAGGCGTTTCTGGCGCCGTCATGACGTTGCAGGGCGAGCAGCGCATCGAACTTGTCGGAAGCGTTGGCCGGGAGCAGATTCACCACGCATTTGCCGCCGATTACCCGCGGCCTTGGCGAGAGCGTCTGCACCAGCGCATCGATAGCCTGTTTCGCCGCTTCACGGTTGGAGGCGGTGCGATAGTGCAGCGACAGCGAATGGCCCTTGTCCTCAAGGAAGATGCCCGGCGGCAGACGGTCGCGGGCGGTGTCGACCTGGCGTGTCCAGGCTTCGACGTCGGGGCGCGGTTCGTCCGTGCCTGCAGATCCGGGCAGTCCCTCGGCACCGTGGTTGCCGACGATGTACTTTGGCGTGAAATCGAGCCGCTCGCGGATGTCGGCGACCGAGCGGCCGGTGATGACCGCGACGTTGGCGATTTCGCACAAGCGTCGCATGGCCAGGCAGATCGCCGTCGGCGTGCGCGCGGCGTCGGGCAAAGGCACGATAGGGGCGAGCGTGCCGTCGAAATCGAAGGCCAGCAGGGTGTCCTTGCGGATGAAGCGGGCCATCGCGGCCTCGCCGTAAGGAGAAAAGATGTAGCGCATCAGCGGTTCTCCGTATGCGTCAGCAGGCGGGCCTCGATCCGCTCGCGCCGGCGGATGCGCGCGGCGTCGAGCAGCATGAAGCCGGCCCAGCGGTAGACGTTGCGTTCGCGCACCGTGGCGCGCAGGGTGCGCATCCGGTCGCGCTGCTCGGCTTCGGGCATGGTCAGCGCGCGGTAGAGCGCATCGGCGGTTTCCTCGACATGGTACGGGTTGACGATCAAGGCCTCCGGGAGTTCGCCGGCGGCTCCGGCGAACTGGCTGAGGATCAGCACGCCCTGCTCGTCGTTGCGGCTGGCGATGAACTCCTTGCTGACGAGGTTCATCCCGTCGTGCAGGCTGGTGACGACGCAGACGTCGGCGCCGCGGTAGTAGCGGTGGACGGTTTCGCTGTCCTGGTGCTGCGCCAGCAGGATGAACGGCCAGTAGTCCGGGCCGCCGAAGCGCTCGTTGATCTCGGCTTCGCGCCGCGCCAGCCGCTCCTGGAAGTAACGGTATTCGTCGAGCTCGCTGCGTGACGGTGCGGCGACCTGGATCAGGGTGAACTTGCCGATCAGTTCCGGGTGTTTTTCCAGCAGGCGTTCCACCGCGTTGGCGCGCTCCAGGATGCCCTTGGTGTAGTCGAAACGGTCAACACCGATGGCGATCATCCGGTCCTCGGGGAGGTCGAAGCGCGCGCGCAACTCCTTGCGGCACGCCGCGATCGATGGCCAGGCGGCTTCTTCCGCCGGCTCCGGCCAGTTGATCGAGATCGGATAGCTCTTGACCAGCGTTTCCTGTCCGTCGAGGGTGATGACCGAGTGCTCGTGCTCGATGCGGGTTTCCAGGAAGCGGTCGACGGTCTCGATGAAGTTCTTGCAGTGGTAGCGCGTGTGGAAGCCGAGGATGCTGCTGCCGAGCATGCCGCGCAGGATTTCCTTGCGCCACGGGCAGATGCCGAACGATTCCGGGTTCGGCCAGGGGATGTGCCAGAAGGTGATGATCGTCGCGCGCGGCAGGCGCTCGCGGATCAGCTGCGGCAGCAGGGCGAAGTGGTAGTCCTGGACGAGGATCACCGGATCGTCGGTGCGGGCGGAAGCGACGACCTTGTCGGCGAAACGCTGGTTGACGGCCTTGTAGTACTCCCAGTCGGAAACGCGGAACACCGGACGCACGTGTGCGATGTGGCAGAGCGGCCAGAGCCCTTCGTTGGCGAAACCGAAGTAATAACCTTCCTCCTCCTCGCGGGTCAGCCAGACTCGCTTGAGCGAGTAGGCGGGGCGTTCGGGCGGGACGCGGACGATGTCGTGCTCGTCGACGGATTCCTTGTCGCCCGAGCCGCTGCCGTGGGCGATCCAGGTGCCGGAACAGGCGCGCATGACCGGTTCGACGGCCGTGACCAGCCCGCTGGCCGGGCGTTTGACGACGATACCGTCCGGGGTCTTCTCGTGGATGTACGGTTCGCGGTTGGAGACGACCAGGACCTCGTCGCCGCGCAGGTCGGCGTGCAGCAGATCGCGCAGCTTGTCCGGCGTCCACAGATCCGGCGGGTTTTCACGGGCGCGGCGTTCGTCTTCCATTTCGCGCAGCAGCGCGCGCAATTCGTGGGCGAGTGGTTGCAGTTCCGACGTCGGGTTTTCAAACGCCTTGAGTGGATTGCCGCCGCGCAGGAGTTCGCGTACGCCGGTAACCCAGCCGCGCAGGCTGAGATGGGCGGTGATCACGGTGATCAGGGCGATCACCGCGCCGAGGATCACGAAGAACAGGATCAGGTAGCGGCGGGTATCTTCGCCGCGTTTTTCCGCAAAGCTCAGGTCATGCACGAGCACGAGTTCGCCGAGGTTCAGGGGCGGGCGGGAGAGCGGTTCGACGGCGATATGCACCGAACCGCGGGGGAGTTTCAGCGTCGGCGAACTTTGCGCCACGACCTGGTCGGCGATGGGGCAGGTGATGTCGTCCGGGAAGCCGCTCGTCCTCTCGCGCAGGTTGCCTTCGTGATCGCACAAGCCGACACCCAGCATGCGTTCGTTGGCGATCAGGCGATTGAACAGCGCTTCGAGACGGACGTGGTCGAAACTGATGATGCTGTCGATGACGTTTTCGCTGATCGTGTTGGCGACCAGTTCCGCCCGGCTGTTCAGGTCGCGGACCGTCCAGCGCAGCGAGAACTGGTCGACCAGCGGCACAGTCAGGTAGGCCGTGAGGGCGATGACCAGAAACAGTGGTGCAATGAAACGGAACTGCAGGCGAAAAGCGTTCATGGCGGTATCTCCGTTGCGAACATGGCAGAGCAGGGGCAGCGTTAACCTCGGGGCGAGGTTCATGGCTCAGTGGGTGAAGCCGTCAATCCGGACAGCGCCGGTCCCGCAAGTTCATTGATCCGGTTCGGATCGTTCGTTGTGTGCGGGGTGCTGCTGAGTGCTGAAGGAGCCGCAGTTTCGAGAAACGCGGTCCGGCTGCCGTTGAAAATCCAGAAAATCCGGCGTCGATTATATTTGTGCAAATCCATTTTGTCACCCGCTGTGCAAGAATGCGGGCTGATCGATGCAAATGTCTACACGAAAGGAGCGGGCAATGGCCAACCTGAATCTGGGGTTGATCGGCAATGGGGCGATCAGCGCACTGGTCGACGAGCACGGGCGGATCGTCTGGAGTTGTTTTCCGCGTTTCGACGGCGATCCGGTCTTCTGCCACCTGCTGCAGCCGGAAGGTCACGCGGCCGGCCGGGGCGCCTTCGGCATCGAGCTCGTGGATTTCTCCCACGCCGAGCAGCACTACGAAACCAATACCGCCATCCTCGTAACGACCCTCCACGACAGTCAGGGCGGCTGCGTCGAAGTGACCGATTTTGCGCCGCGCTTCCACCTGTTCGGGCGGATGTTCCACCCGATGATGCTGGTCCGGCGGGTGCGCCGCGTCGCCGGGACGCCGCGGGCGACGATCAACCTGCAGCCGCTGGCGAGTTACGGCGAACGGGCGCCCGAACTGACCTTCGGCAGCCACCACATCCGTTACGTCGGGCCGGAGCCGACCTTGCGCCTGACGACCGATGCGTCGATCAGCGCGATCATGGAGCGCCGGCCGGTGTTCGTCGATGACACGTTGACCTTCGTGCTCGGCGGCGATGAAACCCTGCACGAATCCGTCGAAATGGTCGGACGGCGTTTCCTCGAAGAAACCCGCGGCTACTGGCACGGCTGGGTGCGCAGCCTGTTCGTGCCGGTCGAATGGCAGGATGAAGTGATCCGCGCGGCGATCACCCTGCAGCTGAACGCCTGCGAGGATACCGGCGCGATCGTCGCGGCGATGACGACCTCGATCCCGGAGCATGCCGACTCAGGGCGGAACTGGGATTACCGCTATTGCTGGCTGCGCGACGGCTATTTCGTGGTCAACGCGCTCAACCGGCTGGGCGCGACCAGCACCATGGAGAAGTATCTCGGCTACATCCTCAACGTGGCCGCAGGCGAGGAGCACGGCGTGTTGCAGCCGGTGTATGGCATCAGCGGCGAAGAGCACCTGCATGAAGCCGTCGCCCCGGCGCTGGCCGGCTACCGCGGGATGGGGCCGGTGCGCGTCGGCAACCTGGCCTATGAACAGATCCAGCACGACGTCTATGGTTCGGCAATTCTCTCGGCGACCCACATGTTCTTCGACCATCGCCTGTTCCGTCGCGGCGATGCAGACCTCTTTCGCCGCCTTGAACCGTTAGGGATCAAGGCGCAGGCGAATTTCGACCAGCCGGATGCCGGTATCTGGGAACTGCGCGGCCGCACCCGCGTGCACACCTATTCGAGCGTGACTTGCTGGGCCGCCTGCGATCGCCTTTCGCGTATCGCCCGGCAGCTGAATCTGACGGAACGCGAGACCTACTGGCGGGAGGAAGCCAACCGGATGCACCGCATCATTTGCAAGGAGGCCTGGAACGAGAAGAAGCAGGCCTTCGTCGCCGCCTGGGGCGACGACGCGCTGGATGCCAGCATGTTGCTGTTGCACGAGTTCGGCTTTCTCTCCGCGTGCGACCCGCGTTTTGTTTCGACCGTCGCCGCCATCGAAGCCGAACTCAAGCACGGCGATTTCATCTACCGCTACGTCGAGCAGGACGATTTCGGTACGCCCGACAACGCTTTTCTTGTTTGCACATTCTGGTACGTCTACGCCTTGCAGGGTTTAGGGCGCAAGGACGAGGCACGCCAGATCTTCGAGACGTTGCTCAGCCGCTGCAACCCGCTCGGGCTGCTGGCCGAGGACTACTGCAGCCGAACGGGCGAACTGTGGGGTAACTTCGTGCAGACCTACAGCATGGTCGGCCTGATCAACTGTGCCTTGCGCCTCTCCCGGCGCTGGGACCAGGCGTATTGAACTACCTTTTCGGGCCGTGCAGCGGAATCGTCCGCTTCTGCTTCATGCGCCCGACGACGTGCATTTCGCAGCGCTTGCAGTCGAAGCGCAAGGTCAGTTTGTCGTTGCCGTTTTCCAGAACCAGCGGGTCCGGGCGGATGCCTTTGACTTGCTTCGGGCAGAGGTTGAAGGAAAAGCGCAGGCAGTGTTTCGTGATCATCAGCGAAACCTCGCCGCGTTCCTGGCCGCATTCGAAGGCCGGTGCGATGACCTTGACGCCATGGCGTTCGTAGAAGGCGCGTGCCTTGCGGTTGTAGACGTTGCCGAGGTAGCTCAGGGTGTCGTCGGGGTAGGTCGCTGGCGGGACGGCTGCCGGTCGGCGTTGCGGACGAGTCCAGGCCGCTGATCGTGCCGTGTCGAGTGCTTCCACGGCATCGCGGCGCAGGGCGTTGAGCGTGGATGCGGGAATGAACAATGGTGTGGACAGCGCCAGCTCGATCGATTCGGCCAGATAGATCGTCGCGCCGAGTTTGCCCAGCCCCTCGCGCAGGGAGGCGAAGGCGCGTTCCGGTTCCTGCGCCGCCTCTTTCGGGCAGGCTCGCGTGGCTGTCGCGGAGACGCCACGCTCGTCGGTGATTTGCAGCGCCAATCCGTCCGGCGTTTCCTCCAGGCGAAGGCGCACGGGGATGCGTCGTTCGGCGCTTTTCTTGCCGAGTTGGCGCTCGAAGGCCTGATCGAGGTTGCGGTGGAGTGTCGTTCCCGGTGTCAGCCCGGCGGGACACCGGCCGTTTTCCAGCGCGGGGTGGATGCGGAAACCGTTGGTGATCCGCTCGGCGCGATTGACGCGCAGGCCGGTCAGTTCGTTGTTCGTATCGAAGAACGTCAGGCCGTCGCCGTTGTTCAGTTCGGCGTGCGTCGCCAGTTCGAAGCTGTCGCGGGAGATCATGCAGACCGTCCCGATCGGTTCCCCGGCGAACTTCGGCGTGTCGAAGGCGCCGATGTCCGCGCTGCGCTGGCGCACGAAGTAGTCGGTGGTTCCGCGGTTGAAGGTCTTTTCCGGCGCTGGCGTGAAAAAGAAGGTGCAACGGCCCGCCGATGCGCGGCGCAACGTGCCTGAGGTGCCAAGGGCGCCGTCCATGATGGCGTCGATCCGCTGCCGGTAGTGGGCGGTGATGTTCTTGACGTAGGACAGATCCTTGAGCCGTCCCTCGATCTTGAACGAGCGGATGCCGGCCTCGATCAGCGCCTGCAGGTTGTCCGTCTGTGCGTTGTCCTTCAGCGACAGCAAATGCCGGTCGGCCGCGATTGTCCGGCCCTGCGCGTCGGCCAGCGAATAGGGCAGGCGGCAGGCTTGCGAGCAGTCGCCGCGATTGGCGCTGCGGCCGGTTCGTGCGTGGCTCAGGTAGCACTGACCGCTGTAGCTGACGCACAGCGCGCCGTGGATGAAGAATTCGAGGGTCGCCGTGGTTTGCTCGGCGATTTGGTGGATTTCGCTCAATGACAGTTCGCGTGCCAGCACCATCTGCGAAAAGCCGACGTCCTCAAGGAAACGCGCCTTTTGCGGCGTCCGGATGTCGCACTGGGTGCTGGCGTGCAGTTCGATCGGTGGCAGATCGAGTTCGAGCAGTCCCATGTCCTGCACGATCAGCGCGTCGGCACCGGCTTCGTAGACCTCATGCACCAACTGCGCGGCCCCGTCCAGTTCTTCGTCGCGCAGGATGGTGTTGAGTGCCACCAGCACCCGGGCGTTGAAGCGGTGTGCGTGGGCGGCGAGGCGGGCGATGTCGGCGATCGAGTTGCCCGCGCTGGCGCGGGCGCCAAAGAGCGGGCCGCCGATGTAGACCGCGTCGGCGCCGTGATCGATTGCCGCGATTCCGTAATCCGCGTTACGGGCGGGGGCGAGCAGTTCGAGTTCGTTTCGGCGGTCGGGCATGAGGAAACCGTAGGGGCAGGAGGCGTCGCGTGTCGTTAAGAGGCGACTGGTTATGTATATGATTTGTAACGAAAACAGCGTTTTCTATGGGCGAAGGTGTCGGGTGTTCGCGAAAAGAAGAGCCGGTCGAGAGTTCAGGACAGGTCGCAAGTATATGATGATCAAGACGTTTTTATTCGTGGTACGGATCTCGCTCAGGGAACGGGGCACATCGTGTACGCGTATTTACGTACGGATTTTCTGTTAATCGGTGTCAACCGCACTCAACGAGGCGCGTTATTGGCCTCATGGTGAGCATTCACCGTATTCAAATGGAGTCTGATTATGGGCAGTCTGAGCAACGAGTCGTTCGATGAGTTTCTGGATTCTTTGAAGCAAGCCGGCATTGCGATTACCAACGAGCGCGAATTGCGTGAGCGGCTGGCTGAAGCGCAACGCTGGCGTTACGCCTTCGCCACGCTGGCTTCGAATGGTCGTCCGCTGGGCATCCGCTTCAAGGATCAAAGTGAAGGTGTCGACCAGGAACGTATTCACAGCGCCTTTGCCCAGTTCCAGTTTCCCGAAAGCCTGGAACAAGCCTTTTCGGCCAGCCTCAGGGCAGAGCACTGATTCATCGGTCACCGCGACGATCGGTCGATCGCGCGGTACTATTTCGACTCCGCTGATATCCGGCCGCAGGCGGGGTGTCAGGGAAACAGAAAAGACCCGCGTCGTGCGGGTCTTTTGCCAGGTGCGCCTCGTGGCGAACGGCGACGATGCTGTTCCCGCCCGGTGTCAGACTTTCCAGTGTTCCCGCAGAACCGAAAGCATGCCGACGATTGACGGGTCGTGTTCCGCGCTCAGCCTGTAGACGAACGACAGGCGCCCCTCGATGCGGCCGTGCGGCCAGATGACGACCTCGCCCTTTTCGACCGCAGCCAGAGCGACATCTTCGCGCAGCAACCCCAAGCCGAGTCCGGAGCGGACCAGGTCGAGCATGGCCGAAAGCTGGTCGCACTCGACTACATCATTCGGACGGGTGCCGTGTTGCGCGAAAAGCATGCGCAGGAAGCGGGCCACGTGAGAACGCTCCGGCGCGGCGACCCACGGCGTTTCGGCGACTTCCTTCCAGCCGGCGCGCGAGAGGCGTTCCCCGAAAGACGCAGGGCCGACGACGACATAGGCGACGGTCCGCAGCGGCAGCATGCCAAGATCCGGGTGGTCGATGCTGCCGATGTGAAAACCGGCGTCGAAAACGTCGTTCAGGATGCCGTCAACGACGTCGTCGGCAGGAACCAGGCGGGTTTTGAACTGCAGCAACGGCAACGATGTGCGCAGGCCGTAGAGCAACTCACCGAGTCGCAGGAAATCGGAATCGTCGACGGTGGCGATCAGCACGTTTCCCGAAACCTCGCCCTTGATCTGTTTCGCGCGGGTGGAAAATCCTTCGAATACCGACAGGACATGTTCGGCTTCCGGCAGCAGAAGTTCGCCGTGGTGAGTCAGCGTGATCCTTCCCGGGGAACGGTCGAACAGCGTGATTCCGAGTTCCTGTTCGATGGCTTTGATGTGCGCCGTCACCGCCGGTTGCGTGAGACAGAGGCGCTCGGCCGCACGGGTCAGATGACCGAGCCGGGCGACCATGACGAAGGAGCGCAGCTTGAGGATGTCCATGCCCGGCTCACTCGGGCGTCGACATGTCGGCGTTCTGCCCGGCCGGGAAGATACGCGCGCGCGATGGGTCGAAACCGATCAGGACCTGTGTTCCCGCCGGCGTGGCGGTGGCGCCCAGATAATGCGGCTGCTTGACGCTCAGTTCGGCGTTGCCGATGGCAATCCGGTAACGGACGACTTCGCCGAGGAACTCGCTGGCGACAACATCGCCTTCAATCCACGAATAGCGGCCATCGCGGAAACTGTCGATCGGGCAGAGATGCAGCGCGTGCGGCCGGATGCTGAGCACCGACGGTCCCTCGGCAGGACGATCGCGCATCGGCCAGCGCAATGTCCCGATATCCGGCGAAGCGAACTCGATCATCTGGCGCTCGACGTGCCGCAGGGTGCCGGCGAGGAAATTCTCGACGCCGACGAAGCGGGCCACGTCGATCGAGTTCGGAAAGTCGTAGATGGCGGTCGGGCTGCCGATCTGCCGGATGGTGCCATGCACGACGACGGCGAGGCGGTCGGCGATGCTCAGGGCGTCTTCGAGCGCGTGGGTGACGAGGATCGTGGTGATCCCCAGCTTGCGCTGCAAGGTGCGCAGGTCGTGGCGCATCTGCTTGCGCAGCTCCTGTTCGACGTTGGAGAACGGATCATCGAGCAACAGCAGGCGGGGTTCGTGGACCAGCGCGCGCGCGAGCGCGACGCGCTGTTGCTGGCCGATCGAGAGCTGCGCGGGACGTGCGGCCCTCGTTTCCGTGATATCCAGGATGGCGAGCAGTTTTTCGATCCGGGCTTCGACGGTCTCGGTGCCCGAGCTTTGAGCGGAAGGGTGGCCGAAAGCGATGTTCTCGAAAACCGTCATGTGCGGCCACAGGGCGAAATTCTGGAAGACCATCCCGACATTGCGTCCGGCGACGGGGATGTCCCGCACGTCGACGCCGTTGAGGCGGATGCTTCCGTGCGATGGCTGTTCGAGCCCGGCCAGAACGCGCAACAGGGTGGTCTTGCCCGAGCCCGACGGGCCGACGACGGCGAACAACTCGCAGGCCTCGATGCTCAGGTTGATATCGCGCAGCACGCGCGGCTCGCCGTAGGAAAATGCGATGTTGTCGGCTTCGATCCGGACGCTGTTCATGATGTCTGATCCGTCCTGGGGAGATTATCCGGGAATGTCCGGGAATGCGGCGCGCTCGCCTTGTCGCAACACGGGGGCGCGGCGGCGCGTCGCCAGGACGAACGCGGACATGGCCAGCGCCACGACGGCGATGGTCAGGACGGCCAGTGCCGCGCCCGTTCCGCGGCCGGTGGAGGTTTGCATGTGAAGGTAGATGCTGTAGCTGACTGGCGCGTCGGTTTCGCTCGGAATCAGGAGCATGGCCGAAGAGAGATCGACGGCGGCGATGCCGAAGCAGATCAGGAAGGCGATCAGCAGGCCAAAGGCCATCATCGGCAGGATGATCCGCCGGATGATCGCCAGTCGCGATGCCCCGGACAGCAGGGCCGCTTCCAGGTAAGGCGCGGGCAGGCTGCGCAGCGCGAAGGTGCCGGCCTGGATGGCGAAAGGCAGTCCGCGAACGGAGAACGCCATCGGGAGAAGGAACCAGGTGGCGTCAAGCGGCGTACCGACGAGCGGCAGGCGCATGCCGGGAAAGAACTGCAGGTAGGCGATGGCCAGCGCGACGCCCGGGATGCTCAGCAAGGCGGCGGCGCCCCAGAGCAGGTTTTTCTTCCAGCGCGGCGGGGAACGGTCGATCGCGCGGGCTACCGCCAGACCGATGGCGACGTCGAGCAACGCGGCGAGGCCGCAATAGACCAGCGTGTTGATCAGGCCACCCGTCTCGTTTTCGAGCGCCGATGCATAGTGCGCCAGCACGTAGGACTCGGGCAGCAGTGTATGGCTCCAGATTCCTGCCAACGACGTCAGCAGCATTCCCGAGTAGCAGAGTGCGTAGAAGGCGGCAATCGAGACCAGGAATAGCCCGCCCAGGCGGCGCTGTCCGGTTGTGAGCGAGGGGGGGGTCTGGCGATGGGGGGGCTCCCATTGCGTGGCGCCGTGACGGATGAAGCCGGCTGATATGGCCCAGACGATCACCGAGATGGCGATCATGGCCATGGCCATCAGCGAGGACAGCGGGTCCATGTGGCCGTAGGTGGAAACGCGGAAATAGGCTTGCGGCGCGAGCAGGTTGGTGAGACCCAGCGAGAGCGGCGTGGCGAGATCGTCGAGCGTCTTCAGAAAGGTGATGGCCATGCCGAAAGCCAGTCCGGGCAGGCCGAGCGGGAGAAAAACGCGGGTGACCAGGCGAAACCACGAGTTGCCGAGCCGCGCGGCTTCGTGGGCCTGTTGCGCATAGCCGGCCGTGCTGAACAACAGGGTCATCAGGACGAGCGGGAAATAATGGATGGCCTCGATCACCATCAATCCCGGCAGCCCCCACATTGCCGGATCGATTTCGCCCACAGGCTGAAGGAGCATGCCGAGCGCGCCGCCGCGACCCAGGAGCGTCTGGAGCGACAGCGAAAGCATGAACGGGGGAACGAAAAGCGGGAGAAACCCGAACAGTTCGAGGATCAGGGGTGGCTGCAGACGAAACCGCCAGAGCACGACGGCGACGGGCAGGGCGGCGAGGGCAGCCAGGATGGCTGCCCCGAGCGCGGCTGATACGCTGTTGAAGAGGCTTTCCGCATACAGCGGATTGGCGAGGAAGACGGTGATGGATTTGCCTGCCAGATGGCCCTCGTCGTCGCTGAATCCGGCGAGGAACATCCTGCCGACGGGGAGCGCGAAAAACGCCAGCAGGAAAGCCGCCAGAATGGTTAGCGCCAGCCAGGGGCGCCGCGGGGAGCGTCGGTTAGCGAGGTTCACGGTCGGGCGCCAGTCGCTGGGCCGCCTGCGCCAGCCAGGCGCGAGCGGTCGTCAGGTTGTCGTCGGACTGGCGCGCCCATTCGGCTTCACGGACGGCAATCGCGGAAATCTGCTCGCGGGAATTTCGCGGTTTCCTGATGAGCAGTTCATCGTCTTCACGCACTGGAACGCGATAGACCAGGCGGCGGACCTTGTCGAGCAGCCTGGCCGTCTCTGCGTCGGGCGTCCGCTGCAATCGTGCTTCCAGAGCGTGGAGTGTCTTTGTTATTTCGACCAGTTCCTTGTGGCGAAAGGTCGCCGTCTGGTCGAACAGGGCGCCGACCATCTGGTAGCGGGATTCGGAAACGTCCGGCGCATACGCCGACAGGTAGCTGCGCGTGATGTCGAAGAGATCCGGATAATCCGCCGGTCGTTCGCTGCTTTCGTAGATTTCCGGCAATACCGGGAGGCGGCTGATTTCCGGGCGCAGCAACAGGCGCTGGCCGGCGGCCGAGAGCGTGAAGGCGATGAACGCCTTGCCGCCTTCCGGGTTGCGGGCTCCGTTGATCAGGCCGATCCCGACCGGCGTGACGACGCTGGGCCAGGCATAGACGAAGTCGACGGGATATCCGGAGTATTTGCCGGACAGGGCCAGGAAATCGACGACCGGTCCGAGGCCGAAGCGTCCGCGCGTGATGCTGTTCGGTACGTCGAAGCTGCGTTCGGTGATGGTCGCGCAGTTGCCGGCGATGCGCAGGATCAACTCCCAGCCGGCTTCCCAGCCCGCGCCCTGCAGGATCGATTCGACGATCAGGTGTGTCGTGGAGGAGCGCGACGCGGAGGACATCACGATATGGCCGAAATACTCCGGCCGGGCGAGGTCCGACCAGGTGGCCGGCGGGTGAATCCCGCGTGCGTCGAGATAACGCTGGTTCCACATGATGCCGTATCCGGACAGGGCCTGGCCGCGATAGGCGTGCTCGGGGTCGTCGATGGTGAGTTTGCCGATGACCGGCGGAATGTCCGGGTTGGCCGTTCCTTCGAGCGCTTGCAGCAGACCATGGCGCTTCAGGGCGCTGAAGGTGTCCGGCGACGATCCCCAGAATACGTCGGGGCGCGCGCCGGGGGCGCGGTCGCGCACGTAGGAGATGGCGTTGGTCGCCGGGAAGTTGACGAATTCGACGCGGTACTCCGGCGATTGCTCGTCGAAGGCGCGCTTGTAGGCGGAAAGGATTTCCTTCGGAAACGACGAGGCGACGAGGACAAGCTCGGCGGCTTCGCCGCCAACCGGCAGCCAGGCGAAGATGATGGCGCAGAACAGGCAGGTCAGGCTTCTCATCGGCCGGATCCGTTACCGTGGAAGGAAAGAGGGGCTACCGCACTATAACGCGGATGCGACAGCCCCTCCAAGCTCAGGCGGACGATGCCTGGTTCGCCGGATACCAGTGCGGGCGCGTGAAACGCAATCCGCAGTGGTCGCCGACCGAGGGACCGGGCGTGCGGCGCGTTTTCTGGATACGCACTTCGGTATCGGCGACCCGCACCCGGTAGTCGATGGTCTCGCCGAGATAGACCTTGCGCAGCACCTCGCCGCGGATGCCGCCTTCTGCCTGGAAGTCGATTTCCGTGGGGCGGGCCGCCAGCAATCCCTTTCCGGCGGCGATGACTTCGCCGGACGGAGTCGCACCTTCCGGCCACGGGTAGCGGGTGCCGCCGAGATGGAATCCCTCGGGCGACAGCCCGGCTTCGATGAAGCACGAAAGGCCGATGAACTCGAAGACGAAGCGGTTTGCCGGGTTGCTGTAAACCTCCAGCGGCGTGCCGATCTGCTGCACGACGCCGGAGCGCATCACCAGGATGCGGTCGGAGAGCGCCATGGCTTCCGACTGGTCGTGCGTGACGTAGAGAATCGAGAAGCCGAAGCGCCGCTGTAGGTCCTTGATCTCGAAACGCATTTCCTCGCGGAAGTGCGGGTCGAGGCTGGACAGCGGTTCGTCGAGCAGCATCACGTCGGGGCGAATGGCCAGGGCGCGAGCCAGTGCGACCCGCTGCTTGCCGCCGCCGGAGAGGTCGTCGGGACTGCCTTGTGCCACCGAGAGCAGGTTGGTGTGCTTCAACGCCTCTTCGGTGCGCGCGTGGATTTCGGCTCTCGGCAGGTTGCGGATGCGCAGCGGGAAGGCCACGTTTTCGTAGACGGTCAGATGCGGCCAGACGGCGAACGCCTGGAAGACCATGCCGAAGTTGCGTTGCTCCGGCGGCAGGTAATAGCGTTTGGCCTTCGAGGAAATGATGCGCTCGCCAACGCGGATTTCGCCGTCGTCGAGATCCTCGAAGCCGGCGACCATGCGCAGCGTCGTCGTCTTGCCGCAGCCGGAAGGGCCGAGCATGGCCAGGCATTCGCCATGGGCGATTTCGAGGTCCATCCGGTCGACGGCGGTGACGCTGCCGAAGCGCTTGGTGACCTGGTTCAACTGGATATATGCCATAGTGTTTTTCCTATGCGCCGTTCTTTTGGGTTACAAGGCGTTTGATCAGGACTTCGCCGAGAACGATGATGATCAGGGCGATGCCCGCGAGGGCTGCGGAATAGACCGTTTCGCCGTCTTCGTTGAGCGTGTAGATGGCCACCCCGATGGTGCGGGTGGTCGGGCCGTACAGCAGCACCGAAACCGTCAGCTCGCGCAGCGCCGGCAGGAAGATCAGGAAGAATGCCGCGACCATGCCCGGCCGTACCAGCGGCACGACGACGTCGCGCAGCGCCTGCGCCATGCTGGCGCCGGACGCGCGCGCCGCTTCGACGAGCGAGTCATGCACCTGCTCCAGCGCCGCCGAGTTGGCTTTGAGCGAGAAGGCCATGTAGCGGGCGATGTAGGCGACCAGGATGATCCACACGGTGTTGTAGATGTTGATCCCGAACTTGCCGCTCCACGCGAGGATCACGCCGAGCGCGATGACCGACCCCGGTACCGAGAAGGGCAGCATGCCGAGGAATTCCAGGAAGCCCTTGCCGCGCACCTTCATCTTGACGATGACGTAGGAGATGATCACGCCGGCGAACATGGTGATCAGCGCCGAGGCGAGGCCCAGGCTGATGCTGTTCCAGATCGAATCGCGAGTCAGATCCCACTCGAACAGGATGTGGTTGTAGTTGGCCCAGGTCAGGTTTTCCAGCGTGAACGACAGGCCGTAGGTTTTCAGGCCGCCGACCAGAAAGATCGTCACTGTCGGCAGGACGATGGTCAGGCCGATATAGACGATGCACAGGATCAGCATCGGGATGCGCAGCCCGCGCAGCTTGAGTTCCGTGGGGCGGAAGCTTTTGCCGGCGATGATCTGGTATTTCCCCTTGGCCAGCACGCGATTCTGCATCCACATGATCAGCGCGGCGGTGAGCACGAGCACCGTGGCCAGCACCGTCGCCGTGCGGATCGAGTCGAAGCTGCCCGCGCTCTGGTGGATCTTCTCGTAGATCAGCACCGGGATGTTGTAGATGCCGGTTTCGACGCCGAGCACGGCCACCGTGCCGAAGTGCGCCATCGAGTAGAGCATGATCAGCAGGGCACCGGAGAGGATCGACGGCAGGACCAGCGGGATGGTGATCTTGCGGGTGATGGTGAATAGATCAGCGCCCGAGATCCGCGCCGATTCTTCCAGCGTCGGGTCCATCCGTTCCAGCGCGCCGCTGACCTGGATGAAGACGAAGGGGAAGAGGTACATCGTCTCGACCAGAATGATCCCGGCGTAAGAGTAGATGTCGAAGAGCGGGCCGTCGAAGCCGAGCACGTCCATGAACAGCCGGTTGATGTAGCCGGCGCGCGGCGAGAGCAGCATCTTCCAGGCCAGCGCCCCGATGAAGGCCGGGAGCATGAACGGCACCAGGAAGAGCAGCTTCATGGTCTTCTTGAACGGCAGGTCGGTGCGCGTGACCAGCCAGGCGAAGAAGGTGCCGACGATCGTCCCGGTGACCGTCACGCCGCCCGAGAGGATCAGGGAGTTGAGCAGTGCTTCGTAGGTTTCCTTGCGCTGCAGCACGCGGACCACGTCGGCGACGTTGAAATGGCCATCGACCCAGAAGGCGTTGAAAAAGATCAGCAGCATCGGGAAGGCGACCACGACGATCAGCACGCCGACCGAGAGCATGAAGAGCAGTTCGGGGGTTCCGAAACGGGATTGGGTTCGTGTATTCATCAATGGCCCCTGTCAGACTTTATCGGCGGCGACAATCTGGCCTTCGAACCACTGCACGGTGGCCAGACTGATGCGGCAACTGTCACCTTCGCTGAACAGCAGGTCGCGGGCGACGCATTCGTGACTCGGCAGCGCCGCGCGGATCAGCGTGCCGGCGATCTCGATCAGGTAATCGAACTGCGCACCGAGGAAGCTGGCACGGCGGATCGTTCCCGGCAGTCCTTCGCCTTGCCGCGACAGGACGACATCGCTCGGCCGGAATCCGGCGGTCAGGATGTTCCCCGGCTTGTCCGGAGGCAGTCCGGTCCACCGTTCCGAGGAGTTTCCGACGTGCAGGACGTCAGCCTCGCGCCGGACCGGCAGGAAATTGGCAATGCCTAGGAAGCGGAAGACGAAGTCGTCGACGGGGTGCTCGTAGACTTCTTCCGGCGTGCCGATCTGGCGCAGCCTGCCGTGCTCGTCCATGACGGCGAGGCGGTCGGCGATGCCTAGGGCGATCTCCTGATCATGCGTCACATAAAGGATGGTGACGCCCGTCTTCTGCTGCAGCGCCTTGATCTCGAAACGCATCTCCTCGCGCAAGTTGGCATCGAGATTGTTCAGCGGTTCGTCGAGCAGGAGGATCTGCGGTTCCGACACCAGCGCGCGGGCCAGCGCGACGCGCTGTTGCTGTCCTCCCGAGAGCTGCGAGGGCAGGCGCTGGTCGAGGTGGGCCAGCCCGACCAGGTCGATGATGCGCAAGGCTCGCCGTTTCAACTCGTCCGCCGCGATCCCCGCCAGTTTCAGCGGGTACGCGACGTTGTCGAAGACCGTCATGTGCGGCCACACGGCATAGTCCTGGAAAACCATGCCGAGGCTGCGCTTGTCCGGCGGCAGCATCTCGCCGGAGGCGGCGTCGGCGACGACGTCGCCGCCGATGAGGATGCGGCCGCTGTCCGGCGCTTCGAAGCCGGCGATCAGCCGGAGCAGGACCGTCTTGCCGCATCCCGACGGACCGAGCAACGTGAAGCACTCGCCGTCCTGCAGTTCCAGCGACAGGTCGGACAGGATCGTCCGACCTGCGTACTGTTTGCTGATACCCTTGATTTCAATGCTGGCCATGGTCGCCGATCACTTCTGCATGATGTCGGTGAATTTCTTGATCGTGCCTTCCTTCTCGGCCATGATCGCCTGATAGTCGATCTTCATGGCGCGCTTCATCGCATCTTCAACCGAAGGCAATTGCTTGAAGCGTTCTGGAATCTTCACGTCTGTGCGGACGGGCAGCGTTCCATCCTCGACGATGATGCTCTGGCCCTCCTTGGAGAGGATGAAGTCGACGAATTTCTTCGCCGCATCGATGTTCGGGCTGTCCTTGAAAATCGCCGCCGGACTCGGGATGACCAGCATCTCAGGCGGATAGACGAGGTTCAGCGTGGCACCCTTGTCGACCTTGTCGAGCGTGATGTAGTCGACCGCGAGGCTGCCGAGCAGGTCGCCGGAGGCCGTGTCGTCGACCACCTGTCCCGAACCCTTGCCCATCTTGGCGCCATTCGCGCGCAGCGCCTCGAAGAACTCCCAGCCGAAGGTCTTCGACAGCACGGCAACGCTCATGTAGGCGGTACCGGAAAGCGCCGGGTTGGCAATTCCGAAAGCGCCCTTGAATGCGGGTTTCTTCAGGTCGTCCCAGGTCTTCGGTGCCTCCTTGACGTGGCGGGTGTTGTAGGCGATCCCCAGCGTTCCGAGGCGTACGGCGGTGAACGAACCATCGTAGTCAGGCAGCGGGTTGGTCAGTGCCTTTATCTCCGCAGGGATGTAGGGCAGGAGCAGCCCGTTGGCCTTGAGCTGGTAAAAGTCGGGAACCTCGCTGGTCCACAGCACGTCTGCAAGGATTTTTCCGGACTGGCGTTCGGCAGCGATTTTGGCCATCAGCTTGCCGGCCCCGGCCGACTGGAAGTCGATCTTGATGTCCGGATGTTTTTTCATGAACGCGGTTTTCAGGCCGCCGACCATCGACTCCTTCATGGACGTGTAGACGTAGAGTTTTTGTTGCGCGAAGGCGCCGAAGGAAAGACCGCCAAGCAGAATGGCGGTTGAGCAGAGCGACAGCAATTTCGTGGAACGCATGGATTGACCCCTCGAAGAAAACGATGTGAAAAGCCGTAGGACGGATGCTTCTTTTGTCTATACGTCGAACACGGCCAGTTCTTTGCTGCTGGGGTGCAATCTAGGCCCGCGCCAATACGCGGGCAAATCATGTTTTTTGATCGTCGCGATAATTTATTTTTTGGCCCCGCGCCAGAGGGCAAGGCGGGAAGTCAACACAAAAAAGGGGCTGCCCGACACGAGTATCGGGCAGCCCCTTTTGCTCTGAAACTTTGTTACCGGCTGATCGGCCTGTAGCGGATCCGCTTCGGCTTGGCACCTTCCTCGCCCAGCCGCTTGATCTTGTCCTGCTCGTACTCCTGATAGTTGCCGGTGAAGAAGGTCCACTGCGAATCACCTTCGCAGGCCAGGATGTGCGTACAGATGCGGTCGAGGAACCAGCGGTCGTGCGAGATGACCATCACGCTGCCGGCAAACTCGAGCAGTGCGTCTTCCAGCGCGCGCAGCGTTTCCACGTCGAGATCGTTCGACGGTTCGTCGAGCAGGAGGACGTTGCCGCCGGAGATCAGCGTCTTGGCCATGTGCAGGCGGCCGCGTTCACCGCCGGAAAGCTGGCCGACGAACTTCTGCTGGTCGCCGCCCTTGAAGTTGAAGCGGCCGATGTAGGCGCGTGCCGGCGTTTCGTATTTGCCGACCGTGAGAATGTCGGCTCCGCCGGAAATTTCGTCGAACACCGTCTTGTCGCCGTCGAGGCAGTCGCGGCTCTGGTCGACGTAGGCGAGCTTGACCGTTTCGCCGATTTCGATGGTGCCGGAATCCGGCTGCTGTTGACCGGTGAGCATGCGGAACAGCGTCGATTTGCCGGCGCCGTTCGGGCCGATGATGCCGACGATGGCGCCGGGCGGGATGCTGAACGACAGCTTGTCCATCAGCAGGCGGTCACCGAAGGCCTTGCTGACCTCCTTGAACTCGATGACCTTGTTGCCCAGCCGTTCGCCGACCGGGATGAAAATTTCCTGCGTTTCGTTGCGCTTCTGATAATCGACGTTGGAGAGCTCGTCAAAGCGGGCGAGACGCGCCTTGCTCTTTGCCTGGCGTGCCTTGGGGTTCTGGCGCACCCATTCGAGTTCCTGCTTCATCGACTTCATGTGCGCGTCGATCTGCTTCTGTTCCTGTTCGAGGCGGGCTTCCTTCTGTTCCAGCCACGAGGAGTAATTGCCCTTCCAAGGAATGCCGTGGCCGCGGTCGAGTTCGAGGATCCATTCGGCGGCGTTGTCGAGGAAGTAGCGGTCGTGGGTGACGGCGACGACGGTGCCGGGGAAGCGGCAGAGGAATTGCTCCAGCCATTCCACCGACTCGGCGTCGAGGTGGTTGGTCGGCTCGTCGAGCAGCAGCATGTCGGGCTTGGAGAGCAACAGCTTGCACAGGGCGACACGGCGTTTTTCACCACCGGACAGGTTCTTGATCGAAGCGTCCCATGGCGGCAGGCGCAGCGCGTCGGCGGCGATCTCCATCTGGTTCTCGGTGTCGGAGCCGGCGGTGGCGATGATCGCTTCGAGTCGCGCCTGTTCCTCGGCGAGCTTGTCGAAATCGGCATCCGGCTCGGCGTAGGCGGCGTAGACGGCTTCCAGCTTGGCCTGCGCTTCCATGACTTCGCCCATGCCGGCTTCCACTTCCTGGCGCACGGTCAGTTCCGGGTCGAGTTGCGGTTCCTGCGGCAGGTAGCCGATGCGGATGCCGGCCAGGTGCTGGACCTCGCCGTCGTATTCCTTGTCGACGCCGGCCATGATGCGCAGCACGGTCGACTTGCCGGAGCCGTTGAGGCCGAGGAGACCGATCTTGGCGCCGGGAAAGAATGACAGCGAGATGTCCTTGATGATCTGCCGTTTCGGGGGGACGGTCTTGCTCACGCGGAGCATCGACATTACGTATTGAGCCATGGTGTTCCGTTGGATGTTGGTGAAGTGAGTGCGAAAAGTCAGGGCCGGATGGTTTCGTCGAGCGTGATGTCGACCATCAGGTCGTTGGAAATCTGTTCAAGTTCACGGACCAGCGCGCTGCTGTCGAGGTCTGGTGACGCCGTGAGTTCGGCCGTGGCGTGGAAGAGGATTTCCGCCGACATCGGCGCGCTGGCCGTGTGCGTGTTCAGTTCCTCGACGTTGACCGCGTGTCGCGCCAGTACCTGCGCGACTTCGCGGACGATGCCGATGCGGTCGTGGCCGACGAGGACCAGGGTCAGACGTCGTCCGGCTTCGGCCGGTGGCTCGCCGGAAACCTCGGCAGTGATGCGCAGTCCCGGCAACGCCGCCAGGTCGCGCTTGAGGGCGTCTACATCGTGCTCATCGACGGATACGCAGACGATCCCGGCGAACTTGCCGGCCAAATGCGACATCGAGGATTCCAGCCAGTTGCCGTTGTGCCGGCTGATGACCGTGGATAGCTGCTCGACGAGGCCGGGTTTGTCGTCGCCGATGGCGGTAAGGACGAGGGATATGCTCATGATCTGCTCCTGGCCGGGAAAACTCCGGCATTGTACCGCCAGGTGCTCCCGGGCGTATGGCGGATCAGGCTGCGCGTTCGCCCTGAGGCGTTCGTGGCAGGACGGAAAGCCCGGAGCAGATGACCTCAAGCTCGTTTGTCAGGAGGCCAAGGCGGTACCTGGTTTGATCGATGTGCTGTTCATGGCAGGCGTCTTCGAGTTCCTTGGCCAGTTGCCCGAGATGAATCGCGCCGATTGTTCGCGCTGCGCTCTTGAGCGAGTGCGCGTGCCGGGTGGCTTCGTCCCAGTTGTTCTGTTCAAGCGCTTTGCAGAAAATCGCCGAAAAGGTCTTCCCGTGCGTGTCGTGGAACAGGTGCAGGATCTTCAGGTAATTGGCGATCTTGCCATTGGCGTAACGCAACCCGACGTCCACTTCAATGCCCGGAAGCTCCGGTAGCACCAGTTCGGCGGATGCGCCGGGCTCCGGCCGTGAGGCGAACAACTGCGGCGGGACCGTTTGCGCTTCGTGATAGGTCGTGTGCGCCGGCGTGTGCTTGAGCAGCGCGGCGAGCAGGTCCCCCGATTTCACCGGCTTGACGACATAGCCGTCCATCCCGGCGTTGCGGCACTTTTCCCTTTCGGACACAAGGGCATTGGCGGTCAGGGCGATGACCGGCAAGTCGGCAAGCGCCGGATTGTGGCGAATCTGCCGTGTTGCCTCGTAACCGTCCATTACCGGCATCTGGCAATCCATCAGCACGCAGTCCGGTCGCCGTTCGGCGATGGCGGCGAGCGCCTCGCTGCCGTTGGCCGCTACGCGCACGCGCATTCCCGCGTCGGTCAACATGTCGCGAACGACTTCCTTGTTGAGTTCCACGTCGTCGACCACAAGGATATCGAGACCGCGCAGGCGCGCCGTATCGATATTTGCCTTGGTCCGGGGCATGAAATCGGCCTCGACGCGAATGCCGAGGAAGGGGGCGATCTCGACAAAAAGCCGGCTGGCAGTCGTCGGTTTGGTGAGAATGCCGTCGAACATCGTCGAATCGGCTTCCAGGTCAACATCGAGCGAATAGTTCGTGACGAGAAAGATCGGCGGCATGGACCCTGGAGGCCACGCCTGGCGCAAGTTGCGGATCGTTTCGACGCCGTTCATCCCGGGCATGCTCATGTCAACCAGGATTGCCAGGTACTCCGCACCGGGCTTTTCCCGGGTCGCGGCGATCGCCTCTTCGCCCGAACGGCGTTCCTCGCACGCCAGACCGATTTGCCGGAGCTGGTTGGCGATCGCGTCGCGATAAGCGGGGTTGTCATCGATCACCAGTACCGGCCGGCGGGCGAAGAGGGCCACCTTTTTTCTGGCGGTGACGAATTGCGATTGTTGATCCGGGTCGATGCCAAGACGAATCGAGAAGGAAAACGTACTTCCCTGACCCGGCGTGCTTGAAACGCCGATCTGACCGCCCATCAATTCGACCAGTTGCTTGCAGATGGCCAGGCCCAGACCGGTCCCGCCGTAGCGCCGCGTCGTGGTCGCATCGGCCTGGGTGAACGCGTTGAACAACCGTGCTAGCTGGTCTTCAGCGATGCCGATGCCCTCGTCGATGATCTCGACATGCAGGCGGGCGGCTTCACGGGCGATCTCTTCGCAGCGGGCGCGGATGATCACGTTGCCTTGTTCGGAAAACTTGATTGCGTTGCCGATCAGGTTGATCAGCACCTGTTCGAGGCGCAGGGCATCGCCGATGAAGATCCGGTTGCAGGATTCGTCGATGAAGAAGGCGATTTCGATCGATTTCTTTTCGGCCTTCCCGGAAAGCAGGTTGCCGACATCGCCGAGCACGCGATCGAGATCGAACGGGGCGTTTTCAAGTTCGAGCTTGCCGGATTCGACCTTCGAAAAATCGAGGATGTCGTTGATGATGCGCAGCAAAAGGTCCGAGGTCTGCTGGATTTTCGTCAGGTAGTTGCGCTGCTTCTGGCTCGGCTTTGTCGCCAGGCACAGTTCGGTCATGCCGATGATGGCATTCATCGGCGTGCGTATTTCGTGGCTCATGTTGGCGAGGAAGTCGCTGCGTGCCTGGGCCAGTCGTTCGGCCTCGACTTGCGCCTGAATGCGCAGCTTTTCCAGCCGTCGCCGTTCGAGTACATCGAGAAAACCGACCAGAATGACGATGAGCGGCACGACCCCCGCCGCGATGACGAACAGTCGGGCAGTGCCGTGCTCGGCGACCTGTTCCGTGGAAAAGGAGACGAACGCGAGCGGAGTGTCATCGATGTTGACGCGGGCAACGGTGTAACTCTTCCCTTTGTGCCTGAATGTGCTGACTGCGGCATTTTTGCCGTCGCTCGGCGCTGGCGCACGCATTTCACGCCAGTGCTCTTCCACGCGGAATGGCGGTTCCGAATCAGTGTATAGAGGTACACCGCTTTCGCGGTTGACCAGAAGGCCGTGGCCCGGCGTGGGTGTCGATCCGAACTGTGCAAAGCTGGCTCCGGGGTTGATCCAGGCCAGCAATTCGCCGCGATAGGCCTCGTTGATCCAGACAGGAACCATCACCACCAGGCCGCAGTTACGGACGCACAGGCGCGTGCGGCGTTCCTTGTTTTCAGGGATCAACCAGTCCCTGAGTCCGGCTTCGGGTTCCGGAGCATTCCATTGAGCGACCCGTGTGGCGGTGTTGTCGATCAGCATGAAGCCGGAAAACAGAGGCTTGTCGCCACCACGTTTCCTCTTGGCGACGTACTCGAAACGGTCCTCGATCATCTGCACGTTGACTCCGAGGCCATATTGATAACTCATCCCGAGGTCGCGGTTGCGGAAGAAATTGACAACCGGTTCGGATTCGGCGAGTTCAGCCGTTTCGATCTGCCGCTCGGCAAAGAAGTACGATATCGCCGATGCCTGTTTCTCGGCCTCCAGCAGGAACTGGGCCTGTGCGTCGTTCTGCACGCGCTGCAGCGACAGGTAGTTGCTCCAGAAGACCGCTCCTGCATAAGTAATGAACAGGAGGAAGGTCAGCGCGCTTTTCTTGTGCCGCCCGATGAAGCTGAAAACTCCCTTTTCTTCCTGCATTGCCCGAACTACTTCTTGATCGAGGGGGCGTGGAAGAATTCGGGGAGATAGCGCGGGGCGGAGCGATAGTGCTTGTTAACCAGCTGCATGTAGGTGCCGTTCGCCTTGATTTCATTCAGAAAGGCGTCGAACTCGCGGCGGAGTTCCGGCGAGTCCTTGCGGAATCCCGCAGCCATCAATTGTTCGCCGGAAATCGGTCCGATGACCTTGATCTGTCCTTGCCATTTTTCCATCGAAACGATGATGTCCGGAACGTCGAGCAGGGTCATTTCGCTTTCGTTCTTCAACACCGCCGGGACCATGTCGTTGAGGCTGGCGTTCGTCGAGAAACGCTGCAGTCGATACCCCTTGCCTTCGAGACCGTACAACCGCGGATCGAGGCAGGAGTCGTCCATTACGAAGGTGTTGGCCTCCTTGAGCTTGGCCTTGGTGGCCTCGATATCCTTGGCCAGATTCCCGGACGGGACGATCGGCGTCACTTTCGAATCGGAGCGGGCGAGCAACCAGACGGCGGAGGGGAAGGTCGGCTGCGAATAGTCGATGAGTTTCTTGCGCGGCGGCAGGATGGTCAGGCCGTTGGCAATGATGTCGCCGCGGATGGCGCGCTTGTTCGTGGTACGCACTTCCGGTCTGTACTCCACGTCGTAGCCGATCAGGTCCTGGATGACGTTGATCCAGTCGGTCGGAACATATTCGTAGCGGACGCCGATGCGCTTGGCGAACAGCTGCATGATCTCGGCGTCGAAGCCTTCGCCGTTGCCCATGACGAACCGCGCGTACGGTACGCCCAGGTGGCGGATGACGCCCCGTTCCTTGATGGCGGCAAGATCCTGCGCCTGAACGGCTGTTCCCGACAGGAGCAATGCCAGTCCGAGCAGGGGGGCAGTGGCGGCGCGCCGGATTTTTTGCGGCAGGGAGGCAATGTATTTCATGGCGTGGGGGGGGCGGGAAAGGCTCCGAACGATATACCAGAACGATACGAATATAGCATTCTTCGCCACCTCTCCACGGCGAGATTGCCGATGTGGATGCCGCGCCGTGAGAATGGGGCCCGGTCCGGCTACAGACCGTATTTCCGGATCTTGTCGTGCAGGGTGGTTTTTGCGATGCCCAGCGCCTCGGCACAGCGTGAAAGACTGGCCGGGTGGCGCTGCATCGCTTCGGCGATCAGGGCGCGCTCGAACGCCTCGACGGCGTCGGGCAGGGAGCGCGATTGTTCCTGTATCTCTTCGCCGAACGGAGGGGCACCGAATTCGATGCCGAGGACGCAGCGGTCGGCGACATTGCGCAGTTCACGTACGTTGCCGGGCCAGGCGTAGCCCATCAACTGCTGCAGGCGCGCGGTGTCGACCGGCGGTACCGGCCTATCGTGCCGGGCGGCGGCTTGCAGCAGGAAATGCTGGAACAGCAGCGGGATGTCGTCGAGACGTTCGCGCAGAGGCGGCAGCATGATCGTCGCGACACTCAGGCGGTAGTAGAGGTCGGCGCGGAACTGGCCGCGCTCGGCGAGCGCGCGCAGGTCAACCTTCGTCGCCGCGACGACCCGGCAATCGATCGGAATCGGCGTGTTCGAGCCGAGGCGTTCGAGCGTGCGTTCCTGCAGCACGCGCAGCAGCTTGATCTGCATCGCCATCGGCATCGACTCGATTTCGTCGAGGAACAGCGTGCCGCCGCTGGCGTATTCGATGCGCCCGATCCGTTTTTTTCCCGCGCCGGTATAGGCACCTGCCTCATGCCCGAAGATTTCGCTCTCGAACAGCGTGTCGGGAAGTCCGCCGCAGTTGATCGCGACGTAATTGCCGCGGCAGCGCGGGCTGGCCTCGTGCAGGCAGCGGGCGACGAGTTCCTTGCCGGTGCCGGTTTCACCGTGGATCAGTACGTCGGCGGCACTGTTGGCCAGGCTGGTTATCAGCGAGCGAACGCGGGTCATGCCCGCGGATTGCCCGATCAGCCGGGCGTCGACCTTGTCCTGTCCGTCAAGGCGCGCGCGGAGTTGCCGGACCTCGAGGACCAGCCGCCGCTTCTCGATGGCGCGTCGGACGACGTCGACCAGTTGTTCGGGAGGAAAAGGCTTCTGGATGAAGTCGTAGGCGCCGTCCTTCATCGCCTGGACGGCCATCGACACGTCGCCGTGGCCGGTAATCAGCACGACAGGGAGTTCGGAGTCGATTCCCGCCAGCTTGCGCTGGAAGCTCAACCCGTCCATGCGCGGCAGGCGGATGTCGCTGACCACGATGCCCGGAAAGTCGGCACTGACGAGTGCTTCGGCCTCCTCGGCGCTGGCTACGCCGGCAGTGGAAATACCTTCGAGCTGGAGCGCCTGCTCGCAGCCGAGACGGACGTCCGGGTCGTCCTCAATGATGAGTACCTTGAGATTCATGCGCTGCTGGCGTTCGGTCGAGTGGAAGTTCCAGGGTGAATATCGCCCCGCCTTCGGGGTGGTTGGCGCCGGTGAGGGTACCACCGAAATCGTTGACGATTCCGGCGGAAATCGCCAGGCCGAGGCCCAGGCCATGCCCAGCCTCCTTGGTGGTGAAGAAGGGTTCGAAAAGCCGCCGGCGCGCCTCGTCGCTCAGCCCGGGCCCGTGATCGCGTACGTGCAGGGCGATGGCGCTGTCGTCGGTCTCCATGCCGATTTCGATCTTGCACTGTTCCTGGCCGGCGACGGCGTCGATGGCGTTGCCGACCAGATTGACGACGACCTGTTCGATCCGGTTGGGGTCGCACAGCGCCATCGCGGGGAGTTCAGGCAGATGGGTGTTGACGGTCGCGCCAGCCGCACGCAGGCGTTGATCCAGGAGCGCGACCGCGTTGCTGACGACCGTGCGCAGGTCCACCGGCTGGGCCTCGCCCGTTGATTTGCGGGCAAAGGCTTTCAGTTGGCCGGTAATCTGGCCCATACGGTCGACCAGCTGACCGATCCGCTCGAGATTGGCGCGTGCCGTCGCTTCGTCGCCGCGTTCGAGAAAACGCGTCGCGTTGCCTGACAGCGTTCGCAGGGCGGCCAGCGGCTGATTGAGTTCGTGCACGATTCCTGCCGAGAGCTGGCCGATGACGGCGAGTTTCCCAGCCTGGATCAGTTCGTCCTGCGCGGCGCGCAAGGTGCGCTCGGCGCGGGTGCGTTCGGCGACTTCGTCCTGCAACTGGCGGTTGGCGGCCGACAGGTCGGCGGTGCGCTCCTCGACCTTGCGTTCGAGTTCGTCGTAGGCTTTTTGCAGCGCTTCGCGGGCGGCCAGGCGGTCGCGCAGATGGCGCCGCCGCTGCAGAAACATCGCCGCGAGAATGTAAAGGAGGATGGCGGTGATCCCGGCTACGGCGGCGCGAATGCGGCTCATGCTTTCGACCGGGTCGATATGGGAGAACACGGTGAGGGTCCACGGCGTGCCGGGCATCGGCAGCGACTGCCAGAGGAATTTCCCGGCAACCGGATAGGCCGTGACGGTTTCCTGCTGCTCGTGATTGAGGCGGACGACCCGGGCGCCGAAATCAAGCAGCGAGAGTTCCGTGACGCCGAGCGGCTGGAGGGCGCGTCGGTTGTATTGCTGCGTACGGTCGAAAAGGTTGCGTGTGCTTTCGTCGAGCGGCCGCAGCGTGGTGAATTTCCAGTCCTGGACCGAACTGAGGATGACGACACCGTTCTCGTCGGCGACGAGCACCGGCGCTTCGACGGTCGTCCAGGATTTTTCGAGCTGTTCCAGGCTGACCTTGACCACGGCCACGCCGAGTACCTTGTCCTGATCGGCGAGGGCGGACGAGAGGTAATACCCCGGCTCGCTGCGTGTCGTGCCGATACCGAACAGGCGGCCGTTGCCGTTTTCCATGGCATCGCGGAAATATTCGCGGAAAGAGAGATCTTCCCCGACGAAGCTGTCGCCGCGTCGCCAGTTGCTTGAGGCGAGAACCTTGCCGCGGCGGTCGAGGATATAGATGGCGAGGGTGCCGGCCCGTTCGTTGAGCCGTTCCAGATAGCTGTTCAGCGTACCGGCCAGGCGGGAATTGTCTGGCTGGGCCAGGAGGTCGAGCACGTCGCGTTCGAGTCCGAGCGTGGCGGGGAAATAGGCGTATTTGCCGATTTCGCGTTCCAGGCTGGTGGCGTAGAGGTCCAGGCGGTGGCGACCGGTGGCCTGCAGTTCCGACAGGCCCATCTGCTGACTGATCCGGTAGGTGCCCCAGGCGACGGCACCGACCAGGATGGCAACGGAGGTGAGAACGAGGAGCAGTCGGAGCGGGTTAAGTTGGCGCATACGGCAGTCAGGCGTTGCGGACAGAGGTCCGATGGTAGCTCAGTGGTGCCGTCGAGAGAACACGGCGACACCGGGAGGAAAAAAACGGCCCCGGGGGAGGTCCGGGGCCGTGGCAAAGACCGCGCCGGCAGGCTCAGGCGCGGGCTTGATCGCAGTTGGAGTCGGAGGTCAGGCGGTCGCTTTCGCTTCCTGGCCTTCCCAGCGGCTCATGTCCATTTCGTCTTCGCCCTTGGCAACGATGGCAGTGCACACCATGTCGCCGGTGACGTTCAGGCAGGTGCGGCCCATGTCGAGCAGTGCGTCGATGCCGAGGATCATCGCGTAACCGGCAGCCACGGCAGAACCGGCTTCGACCTTCAGGCCGATCGATTCCATCACCATCAGCAGCATGATTGCGCCGGCGCCAGGAACACCGGCGGTGCCGATGGCGGCCAGGGTGGCGGTGGTGACGACAGTCATCTGCTGGGCGAAGGTCAGCGGCTGGCCGATGGCGTAGCCGATGAACATGGCGCAGACGCCGAGGTAGATCGCCGTGCCGTTCATGTTAATGGTGGCGCCGAGCGGCAGGGTGAAGGACGAGATCGAACGCGGGATGCCCAGCTTTTCTTCACAGACGCGCATCGTGACCGGCAAGGAACCGCTCGACGAACGGGTGACGAAGGCGGTGATCATGGCTTCGTTGGCGCCCTTGAGGAACTTGAAGAAGCCCATGCGGAACACCGCGAGCAGGCCGCCATAGCCGATGACCGTCAGGGCGATCAGCGCGAGGTACACGGTGAGCGTCACCATCAGCAGCGGGCCGAGTGCTTTCGGGCCCTGCTGGGCGAAGACGATGGAGATCAGGAAGAAGACGCCGATCGGGGCGTACTGCATGATGCCGTTCACGATCTTGTACATTGTCTCGGCGGCGGCGTTGACCATGTCGTGCAGGGTTCCTGCGCTCTTCACCAGCGATTCATCCTTCGAATCCTTCAGGAAGGAAATGGCCAGACCGAAAAGCATGGCGAAGAAGATGATCGGCAACACGTCGCCCTTGGCCAGCGACTCGGCCGGGTTGGTCGGGATGATGTTGAGGAAGACGGTGGCCAGCGACGGGGCGGCGGCCGCCTTGCCTTGCACGCCTGCCGTTCCGACGAGACCGAGACCGTTGCCCGGCTGGATGATGTTGGCGAAGAACAGCCCAAGCGACACGGACAGCGCGGACGTGGCCATGTAGAAGGCGATGATCTTGACACCGACCCGGCCGAGTTTCGACGGCGCGATGCTGGCAGCACCACTGATCAGCGAGAACAGGATGACCGGCACGACGATCATTTTCAGCAGGCGGATGAAGATGTCGCCGAAGACTTTGGTGTTATCCACGAACGCCTTGACGGTGTCCTGATCGCCATAGCCGAGCGCAATGCCGACGACCACGCCGGCGACCAGGGCGATCATGATCCGGGAGAGAAGATTGGACTTGAAGTACCAATCAAGCTTGCCTTTCTTTGTTGCCATGTGAGACTCCTCCTTGAAGGATTGTGTTGAAAACTTGGTTTCCTGAAGGCCGGCGGCAGCCGGCCTTTCCGGGTTACTTCTCGAACTTCGGATTGATCAGGTTTTCGAACGAGAAAACCTCGTCCCAGCGATCCTGGGTCAGCAGCTTCCGCTCCTTGACCACCACGTCGTGCAGCGACTTTCCGGTCTGGTAGCACTCGCGGGCGATTTCGGCACACTGCTTGTAGCCAAGCGATGGTTTGAGGACCGTGATGATTCCCAGCGAGTTGAGGACCATGTTGCGCGTGTGCTCGGCGTTGGCGGTGATGCCGTCGATGCAGTTCGTGCGCAGGCTGTTGACCGCGTTCTCCATGGTGAAGATGGACTTGAACAGGGCGTAGGTGATCACCGGTTCCATCACGTTGAGCTGCAACTGCCCCGCCGATGCGGCCAGTGTGACGGTCAGGTCGAGACCGATGACCAGGAATCCGGTCTGGTTGACCACTTCCGGGATCACCGGATTGACTTTGCCCGGCATGATCGAGCTGCCCGGCTGCATCTGCGGCAGGTTGATTTCATTCAGGCCGCAGCGCGGACCGGAGGCCAGCATGCGGATGTCGTTGCAGATCTTGGTCAGCTTGGTCGAGGTGCGCTTCAGGACGCCGGAAAGCTGCACGTAGGCGCCGGTGTCCGAAGTCGCTTCCACAAGGTCGCCGCCGAGGATGAACTGGACGTCGGTCAGTTCCGACAAGTATTTGGTGGCCAATTGCGGGTAGCCGGGAGCGGCTGTGACCATGGTGCCGATGGCCGTGGCGCCGAGGTTGATCTCGCGCAGCAGGTTGCGCACTTCGGTGATGCGCTCGACTTCCTCGCCGATGGTCGTGCCCCAGCCGTGGAACTCCTGGCCGAGCGACATCGGTACGGCGTCCTGCAGATGGGTGCGGCCCATCTTGAGTACGCGCTCGAACTCCTTGGCCTTGGCGAAGAACGAGCCTTGCAGCTTGCGCAGCGCTTCCATGTAGCTGGCGAGGCGCAGGATCAGCGCCAGGCGGAAGGCGGTCGGATAGACGTCGTTGGTCGATTGCCCGAAATTGACATGGTCGTTCGGGTTGATGATGTGGTAGTCGCCTTTCTGGTGCCCCAGTGCCTCGAGCGCGACGTTGGCGATGACTTCGTTGGCGTTCATGTTCACCGAGGTGCCGGCGCCGCCCTGGATGAAGTCGGTAACAAAGTGCTCGCGCAGTTCGCCGGCGATCAGCCGGTCACACGCGCCGATGATGGCGTTGGCGATCTTGCCGTCAAGGCAGCCGAGATCGCGGTTGGCCATCGCCGCCGCTTTCTTCACGTAGCCGAAGGCCTTGACGAAGTAGGGCTCGGCCGACATCTGCGTGCCGGTGATGTGAAAGTTGTCCTTGCCGCGCTGCGTCTGCACGCCATAGTAGGCGTCCGCCGGAATCTGTTTTTCTCCCAGAAAATCTTTTTCGATGCGATAGGTCGTAGTGTCGGTGCTCATCTTGGCTCCTGCGTTTGTGGAATGGGCCACAGCCTTGCCGGTTTGCCCGGTGGCTGTTGTATTGCACAGGGCGTGCCAGCACCTTGGGGTTTTTAACGTATTGATTATTTGGGCTGATTTTATTTTTCTTCGCGCGCCCGTTCAGGTTTCCGTGCAGATCGCGCCTTGTCTGTTCGGAAAGGCGAACGATCCGCGAGCTGAGGAAGCTCGTCGTCTGGAAGTCGACAAGGGGAAGGCGCTCCCGACACCCGACATCGGGGCGGAAGCGCGAAAAACGGTTGGTGGCGGTCAGTGCAGGACTGGCCGGGCTATCTCTATTTGCTCAAGCTTCGTCCAGCGGCCCGCACGAGCAGAACAGATTCCGGTCCCCGTAGACGTCGTCGATGCGGTTGACGCTCGGCCAGAACTTGTTTTCGCGCACATACGGCAGGGGGAAGACCGCCTCTTCCCGGCTGTACGGTCGATCCCACTCGCCGACGATATCCGCCTGCGTGTGCGGTGCGTGCTTGAGCGGGTTGCCGGCGGTTGGCCAGACGCCCTGTTCAATTTTCCGGATTTCCTCGCGGATGGCGATCATTGCGGCGATGAAGCGGTCGAGCTCGGCCTTCGATTCCGATTCGGTCGGCTCGACCATGATCGTGCCGGCCACCGGGAAGCTGACTGTCGGTGCGTGGAAGCCGTAGTCCATCAGGCGCTTGGCGATGTCGATCTCGGCGATGCCCGTCGCTGCCTTGATCGGGCGGATGTCGAGGATGCATTCGTGCGCGACGCGGCCGTGGGTGCCGGTGTAGAGCACCGGGTAGTGCTCGCTCAGCCGGGCGGCAATGTAATTGGCGTTGAGGATGGCGGCTTCAGTAGCGCGCTGCAGGCCGGCGCCGCCGAGCATCGCGATGTACATCCACGAGATCGGCAGGATCGATGCCGAACCCCACGGCGCGGCGGAGACGGCGCTTTGCCCCCGGTGCGGCCCGTCGATCGGCTGCACGGCGTGGTTGGCCATGAACGGAGCGAGGTGCGCTTTCAGGCCGATCGGACCCATGCCCGGTCCGCCGCCGCCGTGCGGGATGGCGAAGGTCTTGTGCAGGTTCATGTGGCTGACGTCGGCGCCGATATGGCCCGGCGAGGTCAGGCCGACCTGCGCGTTGAGGTTGGCGCCGTCCATGTAGACCTGGCCGCCGTGGGCGTGGATGACGGCGCAGATTTCCTTGACCGCTTCCTCGAAGACGCCGTGCGTCGAGGGGTAGGTGATCATCAGGCAGGCGAGGTTCGCAGAATGTTGTTCAGCTTTGGTCTTCAGGTCGGCGACATCGACGTTGCCATTCTCGTCGCAGTTCACTACAACGATCTCCAGTCCGCACATCTGCGCGGTCGCCGGGTTGGTGCCGTGCGCCGACTTGGGGATCAGGCAGATGTTGCGGTGGCTCTCGCCGCGGCTGGCGTGGTAGCGGCGGATGGCGACGATCCCGGCGTATTCGCCCTGTGCGCCCGAGTTCGACTGCATGCTGATCGCGTCGAAGCCGGTGATCGCCTTCAGCCAGCTTTCCAGTCCGCCGATCATCTCCATGTAGCCTTTCGCTTGGTCGATCGGCGCGAACGGATGCAACCTGGCGAACTCCGGCCAGGAAATCGGGATCATCTCGCTGGTGGCGTTGAGCTTCATGGTGCACGAGCCGAGCGAGATCATCGAGTGGTCGAGTGCCAGATCCTTGTTCTGCAGCCGCTTCAGGTAGCGCAACATCTCGTGTTCGGTGTGGTAACGGTTGAACACCGGGTGGCTCAGAATTGCGTCGGTCCGGCGCAAGGCGGCCGGCAGATATTCGTCCTGCGTCTGCAACTGGCAGTCGAGCGCATCGAGGTCGACGGAGACGCCGGCAACGAGCTTCACCAGCGCCGCGACGTCGTCGCGCCTCGTCGTTTCGTTGAAGGCGACACCAAGGACGCCGTCGCCAACGAGACGCAGGTTGAAGCCTGCGGCGAGCGCGGCTTGATACACGGACGACGCCCGCGCTCCGAGATCGATGCGCACCGTGTCGAAGACATGGGTGTTGAGCACGGCGGTTCCCGCTTGCCTGACCGCTTCGGAGAAAAGGGCGGTCAGCCGGTGGATACGCTCGGCAATCGTTCGCAACCCTTGCGGGCCGTGATAGACGGCGTACATGCCGGCCATGTTGGCGAGCAGCACTTGCGAGGTGCAGATGTTCGAGTTGGCCTTTTCGCGGCGGATGTGCTGCTCGCGTGTCTGCAGCGCCATGCGCAGCGCCCGCTTGCCGCGCGCGTCGACCGAGACGCCGATGATGCGGCCGGGCACCTGCCGCTTGTGTTCGTCGCGGGTGGCGAAGTACGCCGCGTGCGGACCGCCGAAGCCCATCGGGATGCCGAAACGCTGCGTCGAGCCGAGCGCGATGTCGGCGCCCATTTCGCCGGGCGATTTCAGCAGTACCAGCGCCATCGGGTCGGCGGCGACGGCAACCACGCCGCCGCGCGACTTTACGGCGGCGATCGGGCCGCTGAGGTCGATGACCTCGCCGGCATCGTTCGGATACTGGAAGAGGGCGCCGAAAACGTCCTGCTGCACCGCATCCTCTGGGCTGCCGAAAATGAGCTCGAAGCCGAAATAGCCGGCACGGGTCTTCAGCACGTCGATCGTCTGCGGGAAGCACAGCGCGTCGACGAAAAACAGATTCGATTTGGACTTGCTGACCCGCCGCGCCATCGTCATCGCCTCGGCGGCGGCGGTCGCCTCGTCGAGCAGCGAGGCGTTGGCCAGTTCCAGCCCGGTCAGGTCGATGACCATCTGCTGGTAATTGAGCAGCGCTTCCAGCCGGCCTTGCGCGATTTCCGCCTGGTAAGGGGTGTAGGCCGTATACCAGCCCGGGTTTTCCAGCACGTTGCGCAGGATCACCGTCGGCGTCAGCGTGTCGGCGTAGCCCATGCCGATCAGCGATTGGTTGATGACGTTCTTTTCAGCGACGGCCTTGAGTGCGGCGAGGGCTTCGGCTTCTGGGCGGGGGGCGGGCAGCGGAAGCGGCGCCGGCAGACGGATCGCCGCCGGCACGGTTTCGTCGATCAGCGCGACGACCGACGCCGCGCCGATGGCGTCGAGCATGGCCGGAATATCCTCCGGCGACGGGCCGATGTGACGGGCGATGAACTCGTCGCGGTTTTCAAGAACGTTCAGGGAGACGCTGGTAAGGGGACTGAGCGACATGACAGGTCCGGAACAGGCGAATACGGTCGTGGAAAACGGGCCGCTCGATGCAGGGCGGCGGCCCGTGAATGCTGAGTCGCGGTGGCGTTATTCCGCCGCGCTGGCAGCGTAGGCTGTTGCGTCGAGCAGGGCGTCGATATCGGCGGCGTTCGCCGGCTTCATCTTGAACAGCCAAGCGGCGTAGGCATCCTGGTTGACGCTCTCGGGTGCGTCGGGAACAGCGTCATTCACGGCAACCACCGTGCCGGCGATCGGCGCATAGACGTCCGAGGCGGCCTTGACCGACTCGACGACGGCGGCTTCCTGCTCGGCGGCGAGTTCCTTGCCGACATCCGGCAGTTCGACGAAGACGAGGTCGCCCAACAACTCCTGGGCGTGATCGGTGATGCCGACCGTGACCGTGCCGTCGGCTTCGACGCGCACCCACTCGTGGCTCTTGGTGTATTTGAGATCGGAAGGAATGTTCATCATGGCTCCTGAAGATTGAGTCGGGTGGGGTTAAATCAGCGCCTTGCCGTTTCGGACAAAGCAGGGTTTGACGATTTCGGCATCGAGCAGCTTGTCGCGGATCTGGACCTTGACTGTTTCGCCGATGGCGCACGCCAGCGGCAGGCGGGCGAGGGCGATGGACTGCTGCAGGGTCGGTGAGAAGGTACCGCTGGTGATCTCGCCGTCGCCGTGCGCGGTGACGACTTTCTGGTGTGCGCGCAGGACGCCCTTGTCGACCAGGCGCAGGCCGAGGAATTGCTGCTGCTGCGGCCGGGCGAGCAGGGCGGCCTTGCCGACGAAGTCGCGGGGCGCGGCAAGATCGACCGTCCAGGCGAGTCCGGCGTCGAGCGGCGACACCGATTCATCCATGTCTTGCCCGTAGAGGTTCATGCCCGCTTCGAGGCGCAGCGTGTCGCGGGCGCCGAGGCCGATCGGCCTGACGCCGGCGTCGAGCAGTTTCTGCCAGAGTGATTCGGCCTGCGCGGCGGGAAGAGCCAACTCGAAGCCCGCTTCACCCGTGTAGCCGGTGGTGGCAACGAAACAGTCGCCAACGGTGACGCCATAAAACGGCTTGAGCGACTCGCTGGCCGGGCGCGTTTCAGGCAGAACCTGCCAGACGCGCTCCTTGGCGTTCGGCCCCTGCACGGCGATCATCGCCAGGTCACGGCGGGCGGCGATGGTTACGTCGAGTTGCCAGTCGGCGAGCCTTGCCGCCATCCACGCCAGATCCTTCTCCGCGGTGCCGGCATTGATGACCACGCGGTAGCGGCCGTCGGCGATGAAATAGACGATGAGGTCGTCGACCACCCTGCCGGTCTCGTTGAGCATCGCGCTGTAGAGGGCCTTGCCGGATTCCCGGAGCTTGTCGACGTTGTTGGCGATCAGGCGTAGCAGGAACGCTTTGGCGTCCTTGCCCGTGACGTCGACGGCGCACATGTGCGAGACGTCGAACATGCCGCAGTCGCGGCGCACCGCGTGATGTTCCTCGATCTGTGAGCCGTAGTGGAGCGGCATGCCCCAGCCGCCGAAGTCGACCATCTTCGCGCCGAGGCGGCGATGGGCGTCGTTAAGGACAGTTTTCTGCGTCATATCAATCCCTTGGGAAAAGGTTTTGAAACGGGTTCCAGAAACGAAAAAAGGGTGAACCCCTGCCGGGTTCACCCCCCTGTCCTTGTACCTGAGAGATTATCGCGATGGACAGTTCATTGGCTGTCCACTACGTTGCCCCATCGGTGGGCGCCATGACACAGGCGCCGCTCTCCAGAGTTCATTGCACGAACGGTCCTTTTGCCTGAGCGTTTTCGGGTGGATTGCGCCTTCGGCGGCGGGAGGTGTGTTGCCGGTGTTTCACTGCCGCTCTCTCCCGTTCGCGGGTCGAACTATAGCGCGAGGCCGCCGCCGCCCGCAACTGCGAAGCTTTCATAATCCGGGTGGGAAAGGGGGGGCTGTGCTATCATCCCGCTCTTGCTTTTTTCCCGGATTCTGCCTCTCCTGTGTTCATCGCCGACCTTCATTGTCATTCTTCCGCGTCAGACGGACTGCTGGCGCCCGCCGAAGTGGCGGCGCGGGCAGCCGCCAACGGGGTCGACATGCTGGCCTTGACCGATCACGACGATCTCGGCGGGCTGGCGAAGGCGCGCGAGGTCGCCGAGCGTTCCGGGGTGCGTTTCATCAACGGAGTCGAGATATCCATCGAGTGGGGTGGCCTACAGGTGCACATCGTCGGCCTCGATTTCGACATGGGAAGCGAGGCGTTGAACGCCGGTCTGGCGTCGATCCGTTCGGGGCGCATCAGCCGTGCCCAGCGCATGTCGGCCGAACTGGAAAAGATCGGCATCGGCGGTTGTTTCGAAGGTGCGATGCGCCATTCCGAGAATCCAAGCCTGATCAGCCGCTCGCACTTTGCCCGTTATCTGGTCGAGATCGGCGTCAGCAAGGATGTGCGCAGCGTCTTCGAATCCTATCTGGTGCCCGGCAAGCCGGGCTACGTGACGCATCACTGGGCGACGCTGAGCGAAGCGGTCGGGTGGATTCTCGGTGCCGGCGGTATCGCCGTGGTTGCCCATCCGGGGCGCTACAAGTTTTCGCGCCTGGAGATGCGCAACCTGCTCGACGAATTCGCCGGTTGCGGCGGGCAGGCCATCGAGGTCATCTCCGGCAGTCATTCGCAGGAGAATGTGAACCAGTTTTCGCGGCTGGCACGGGAGTACCGCTTCCTCGCATCCTGCGGTTCGGATTTTCACGGGCCGGAAGAGAGCTACATCGACCTCGGCGGAACGCCGGCGTTGCCGAGTGGCCTGACGCCGGTCTGGACCGCGTTTTCTTCCTGACAGGCGCTCATGGCCCGCTACCTCTCGATTCATCCGGATGATCCCCAGCCGCGCTTCCTGGCGCAGGCAGCGGAGGTGGTGCGCAACGGCGGCATCGTCGCGCTGCCCACCGACTCGTGTTATTCGCTGGGATGCCGTCTGGGCGACAAGGAGGCCGTCGAGCGCATACGGCACCTGCGCGGTCTCGACGATCGTCATCACCTGACGCTGATGTGCCGCGACCTCTCGGAAATTGCCCAGTTCGCCCGGGTCGACAACGCGCAGTACCGCTTGCTGAAGGCGACGACGCCCGGCAGCTACGTGTTCATTCTGGAAGGAACCAAGGAGTTGCCGCGGCGGGTGCTGCACCCGAAGCGCAAGACGATCGGCTTGCGTATCCCTGATCATCGCGTTGCGCTGGCCTTGCTCGAAGCGCTTGGCGAACCGCTTCTGACCTCGACGCTGCTCCTGCCGGGCGAAGAAGCGCCATTGACCGAAGGCTGGGAAATCCAGGACCGGCTCGACGACCTGATCGAACTGATCCTTGACGGCGGCTCTTGCGGCACGACGCCGACGACCGTGATCGATCTGACCAGCGTGCCGCCGACGCTGGTGCGCGCGGGGCGCGGTTCCCTCGAACCGTTCGGTCTGGAAGAGGAGGCGTGACGCGGTGGCGGAATTGTCAGCCCTGATCCAGACCATCACCATCGCGGCCTTGCCGGTGATCTTCGCGATCACCCTGCATGAAGCGGCGCACGGCTACGCCGCACGTCATTTTGGTGACAACACGGCCTGGGTGGCCGGGCGCATCAGCCTCAACCCGCTGCGTCATATCGACCCGATCGGTACCCTGCTGGTGCCCGCGCTGATCCTGATCACCAGCTATTCCGTCTCCGGCAGCGCGATGCTGTTTGGCTGGGCGAAACCGGTGCCGGTCAATTTCGGCCGCCTGCGCAATCCCTTGCGCGACATGATGTGGGTGGCCGCGGCCGGTCCGGCGGTGAATTTCCTGATGGCCCTCGGCTGGGCGCTGATGCTCAAGCTGGCCGTCGTTTTGCCCGAGAATATCTACACCCTGCCGATGGGGCAGATGGCCGTGACCGGGATCAACGTGAACCTGGTCCTGATGGTGCTCAACCTGCTGCCGCTGCCGCCGCTCGACGGCGGGCGGATTGCGGTCAGCCTGTTGCCGTATCGGTTGGCTGTGCCTTTTTCGCAGCTTGAGCGCTGGGGGTTTCCGATTCTCCTGCTGCTGCTGTTTACCGATGTTCTCGGCCTGATCATGTGGCCGTTCATCTCCTTCTTCAAACAACTGATCCTCTTTATTTTCCAGCTGATCTGACATCATGTACGCAGAACGAGTCCTCTCCGGCATGCGCCCAACCGGCAGCTTGCACCTTGGCCACTACCACGGCGTGCTCAAGAACTGGGTCAGGCTCCAGAACGAGTATCCCTGCCTGTTTTTCGTTGCCGACTGGCACGCGTTGACCACGCAGTACGACGATCCGCGCGGGATCGAACAGGCGACCTGGGATATGGTCATCGACTGGCTGGCCGCCGGCGTCGATCCGAACAAGGCGTCCCTTTTCATCCAGTCGCAGGTGCCGGAGCATGCCGAACTGCATTTGCTGTTCTCGATGATGACGCCGCTCGGCTGGCTGGAGCGCGTGCCGACCTACAAGGACCAGCAGGAAAAACTGGCCGGCAAGGATTTGACAACCTACGGTTTCCTTGGCTATCCGCTGCTGATGAGCGCGGACATCCTGATCTACCGGGCGGACAAAGTGCCGGTCGGCGAAGACCAGATTCCGCACGTCGAGTTCTCGCGCGAACTGGCGCGCCGCTTCAACCACCTGTACGGCCGCGAGCCAGGCTTCGAGGAAAAGGCCAGGGAGGCGGTCGGCAAGCTCAACAGCAAGAACAAGCGCTCCTTCGAGCATCTGCGCACGCGCTACCAGCAGGACGGCGATGCCGGTGCGCTGGAACAGGCGCGCGCGCTGGTCCAGGAGGCGCAGAGTCTCTCGCACGCCGACCGCGAGCGGTTGATGGGTTATCTGGAAGGCACCGGCAAGATGATCCTTGTCGAGCCCGGCTACCTGCTGACCGAGGCGTCGAAAATGCCCGGCCTCGACGGACAGAAGATGTCCAAGTCGTACAACAACACGATCACCCTGCGCGAGGACGCCGCCTCGGTTACGCAGAAGGTCAAGCGCATGCCGACCGACCCGTCGCGGGTGCGCCGTACCGACGCCGGCGACCCGGACAAATGCCCGGTGTGGCAGCTGCATCAGGTGTATTCGGACGAGGCGTGCAAGGACTGGGTGCAGAAAGGCTGCCGCAGTGCAGGCATCGGCTGTCTCGAATGCAAGCAACCGGTGATCGATGGCATTCTCAGGGAACAGGCGCCGATGCAGGAACGCGCCCAGTCCTACCTGGACAACCCGGCGCTGGTGCGCGACATCATTGCCGACGGCAACGCCAAGGCGAGCAAGCTGGCGCGCGAGACCATGCGCGACGTGCGTGCCGCGATGGGTTTGAGCTACCGGTAAAGCCGTCGCCGGTTGTCGCCAACCGGGAAGAAGAGGAATCGATGAACCGATGAACGATGAGGCTGTAATCGAACAGGTTCCCGAAACCTCCGGCGAGGCGATGACGCCGCTCGCCCGCATCTACGGGCAGCCGGTCGAGCAGTTGCCGCTCGACCTGTACATCCCGCCGGACGCCATGGCGGTGATGCTCGATGCCTTCGAGGGACCGCTCGATCTTCTGCTGTACCTGATCCGCAAGGCGAACGTCAATGTCCTCGACATCCCGATGGCGCCGCTGACCGAGCAGTATCTGACCTACGTCGAGGCGATGCGCTCGCATAACCTCGAACTGGCGGCCGACTATCTGGTGATGGCGGCGATGCTGATCGAGATCAAGTCGCGCATGCTCCTGCCGAAGATCCGGAGCGTTGAGGGTGAGGAGGTGGAGGACCCCCGCGCCGAACTGGTCCGGCGTCTGGTCGAGTACGAGCAGATGAAGCAGGCGGCGCGGAGGATCGATGAGTTGCCGCAGGCCGAGCGCGACTTCGACTGGGTCGAGGTGTGGGTCGAAAAATCGATGCTCCGGCGTCTGCCGGAGGTTCGCCCGGAGGATTTGCGCGACGCCTGGCAGGCCATTGTGCGGCAGGCCAAGCTGCATACAAGGCATACGATCCAGCGCGAGGAACTGTCGGTGCGCGAGCACATGGGCGTGATCCTGCGCAAGTTGCGCGACGCTGGGGGCTTCGTCGAGTTCGTGGACATGTTCGACGTGACGCTCGGCGCGCCGGTGCTGGTGGTACATTTCCTCGCCATGCTGGAACTGGCGCGCGAGCATTTGCTCGCAATGACGCAATCGGAAGCGTTTGCCCCGATTTACGTGAGACTGACGGATGGACGAAGCGAAGAAGGAACAGAACACGCCGCCGCTGATGGAATCGATGCCGGAATCAATGCCGGAAGTGACCACGCCGGATAACCCGACGCAGTTCAAGCGCGTTCTCGAAGCCGTGCTGCTCAGTGCGACGCAGCCGGTGACGCTCTACGAGCTGAAAAAGGTTTTCGCCGACGAGATCGGCGGCGATGTCCTGCGCGTACTGCTGGAAGAACTGCGCGGCGAGTGGACCGAGCGGCCGCTCGAACTCGTGCAGGTGGCGAGCGGCTGGCGCTTTCGCACCCGTGCCGAGTTTTTACCCTATCTGGAACGGCTCAATCCGGAAAAGCCGCCGAAATACTCGCGCGCGGTGCTGGAAACGCTGGCCATCATCGCCTACCGTCAACCGGTGACCCGCGGCGACATCGAGGAAATCCGCGGCGTGACGGTGGCGACGCAGGTGATCAAGGCGCTCGAAGAACGCGGCTGGATCGACGTCGTCGGCCACCGCGATACGCCCGGGCGTCCGGCGCTGCTGGCGACGACCAAGAAATTCCTCGACGACCTCGGCTTGCGCAGCGTTACCGAGTTGCCGCCGCTGGAAATGATCAACCAAACCCTGGACCTGACCGATGCCCAACAAACCGCGTAATACGCCCTTCCGCCCCGCGTCGCCCGATTCGCGCCGCTCCCGTGTGCGCAAGCCGGTTGCCGATGAACTCGATACGGTAGAAGCGACACCGGAAAAAAGACCGGAGAGGGGCGAGCGTCGCGTCGCCTCCGGCCCGGATAAACGCGGCCGGCATGCTGAAGTCGCGGTGAAGCCGGAGCGACTGCACAAGTTGCTGGCGCAGAGCGGTGTCGGGTCGCGGCGGGAAATGGAGGAGTTGATCGCCGCGGGACGCGTCACGGTCAATGGCGACACGGCGCAGATCGGTCAGTCGGCGACGCCGGCCGACCGGATCAAGGTCAACGGGCGCCTGGTCAACCTGAAGTTCTTCAGCCGGCCGCCGCGCATGATCATCTATCACAAGCCGGAAGGAGAGATCGTTTCGCGCGACGATCCCGACCATCGTCCGAGCGTGTTCAACTCGCTGCCGCGTCTCTCCGGCTCGCGCTGGGTGGCCGTCGGACGGCTCGACTTCAATACCAGCGGGTTGCTGTTGTTTACCACCTCCGGCGAGTTGGCGAATCACCTGATGCATCCGCGCAACAACCTGGTGCGAGAGTACGCTGTGCGGGTGCTCGGCGACCTGTCGGCGGAGGCGCAGCAACAGCTGCTGCAAGGTGTCGAACTCGACGATGGGCCGGCCCAGTTTTCGACCTTGCAGGATGCCGGCGGCGATGGCGCCAATCATTGGTATCGCGTGTCGCTGTTCGAGGGTCGCAACCGCGAGGTCCGCCGCATGTTCGAAGCGGTCGGCGTGACGGTCAGCCGTCTGATGCGGGTGCGTTACGGTCCGTTCGTTCTTCCGCCCAATCTCAGGCGCGGACAGGTGCTCGAGCTCGACGAGCGCGAAGTGCAGAAACTGATGGGCGAGCTAGGCATGGACGTGCCGCCCGTCGCACGTCGCGTCACGCCGCGTCGGGGAAAATAGCGGTTCAGGATGCCGTGCGGCGGCTGACGGCTGCGGTGCCCAGCGCGTTCATCCCGGCGATCAGGGCATCGCGCAGCGCGCGGAGTTCCCCGAGACGTTGCATCGCCGCTCCAGTTTCGCCCTTGGCGTGCAGAACCACGATTGCGCGGGCGAGTTCATGCACCTTGCTGTGCAGAGAGCCAACCGCGTTGAACTCCGGCGCCTGTCCATAGCGCCGTTTTCCTTCGCCTTCGAACCATTGGCCGAAGCGGCATTTTCTCGCGTCCAGC
Source organism: Gammaproteobacteria bacterium (assembly GCA_029289235.1). Classification (GTDB taxonomy): domain Bacteria; phylum Pseudomonadota; class Gammaproteobacteria; order Burkholderiales; family Rhodocyclaceae; genus Propionivibrio. The sequence continues at coordinate 135,127 of JARFTZ010000046.1, read as the reverse complement.
TCGGGGTGGGCGATGTCCGGCGCCACGAGGGCGTCCTCCAGTTGCTTCATCCAGTTCCTGTGGTCGACTTCCGCATAGGTGATCGGTAATTCGTCGCGCTGGGGAAACGCGTTGCGCGGGTCGGACCATGCCGGATGCGGGCGCCAACCGGCGATCCAGCCGGGTAATTCGTCGGCGGGCATCGGACGGGCGATGCCATAACCTTGCGCGAGGTCGCAGCCGAGACGGAGCAGCAGTTCGCCGTGTTCGGAGGTTTCGACGCCTTCAGCGATCACGGCGCGGCGGAAGGCGGTCGCCAGGCCGATGACCCCTTCCACGATGGCCAGGTCGCCAAGGTCCCAAAGCATGTCGCGAACGAAGCTCTGGTCGATCTTCAGGACGCTGGCCGGCAACCGTCGCAGATAGGTCAGGGAAGAGTAGCCGGTGCCGAAATCGTCGAGGGAAAAACGGACGCCGAGTGCCTGGCAGTCTTCGATCAGTTGGGAAATCTGCGTTACGCCTTCGAGCGCAGCGGATTCGACGACCTCCAGTTCGAGCCTGTCCGGGGTGATTTCCGGGACGGCGGCCAGCATGTTGCGCAGCCGCGGGAGGAAGTCGTTCTGCTGGAGGTGGTTGGCCGCGACATTGACACTGACGGCGAGGTCGAGTCCCTGTCTCTTCCAGGCAAGCATCTGCGCCAATGCAGTTGCGATGACCCAGTCGCCGACACGTATCGCCAGTTCGCTGCCCTCGATCAGCGGCAGGAACTCGCCGGGCGGCAGCACGCCGCGTTCGGGGTGCTGCCAGCGGATCAGGGCTTCGGCACCGATCACGGCGCCGGTCCGCATGTTGACCTTGGGTTGGAAGAACAGGGCGAATTCGTTGTTCGCCAGTGCTTCGTCAATACGCCGCAGGCTCTTCTGATGGGTCCGCGTCAGGCGGTCTTCTTCCGGGTCGAACAGCTGGTAGCGATTCTTGCCGGCCTGTTTTGCCTGATACATGGCCTGGTCAGCGTGGCGCAGCAGCGTGTCGGCGTCGGAATTGTCCTGTGGGAAAAGCGTGACGCCGAGACTGGCCGAGAGTTGCAGGGTGTGCTGGCGGATCTTCACGGGCGAAGCCGCCGCCTGCAGGAGGCGTGAAAGCACGGCGTCGCATTCGTTGCGGGTCTCCAGATCGGTGAGTACCGCCACGAACTCGTCGCCGCCCAGTCGCGCCAGGGTGTCGCCTTCGCGCAGGGTGTCGCGCAGGCGCTGCGCGATGGCGATCAACAACTGGTCGCCGGTTTCGTGGCCGTGCGCGTCGTTGACTTCCTTGAAGCCGTCGATGTCGAGATAGACGAGCGCCAGGCTGCGCTGGTGCCGCCGGGACTGGGCGATCGCCTGGTGCAGGCGATCGGCGAGCAGGACCCGGTTGGGAATGCCGGTCAGCGCGTCGTAATGGGCGAGGCGCTCGAGTTGCTGCTGGTGATCCTTCAAGTCGGTGATGTCGGAGAACAGCGCGACGTAATGCAACGTTGCCTCATCAACGTCGTTGACGGCCGTGATGCTCAGATGCTCCGCGTACAGCGAACCGTTCTTGCGGCGGTTCCAGATCTCGCCTTGCCAGCTTCCGTGAGTTTCCAGATCGTGCCACATGGCCTTGTAGAACGCCTCGTCATGCCGGCCCGAGCGCAGGATGCGCGGATTCTTGCCAAGCACTTCTTCGCGGCTGAAGCCGGTGATGCGGGTAAAAGTGTCATTGACCTCGACGATGTTGGCCGCCGCGTCGGTGATCATGATGCCTTCGTGCGCATGGGAAAAAACGCTGGCGGCGAGCTTGAGGCGGGTCTCGGTCTTTTTCCGCTCGGTGATGTCGGTGAAGGAAAACACGCGGCCGATGATCAGTCTGCCTTGCCGGGCCGGACGCGATTTGCGTTCAAGGATCCGGTCATCGATGAGATGGACAAGGTCCTGCGTCTCTTCGTCGCTGTCGGGGCGGATCGCGGCCAGGCGTCGCCGGTAGTCCGCTGGGTCGCGCGCACGGGAGGCCAGAAAATCGAGCAGCGCGGCATCGTCATTGGTCAGCAGCACGTCTTCAGGAATGCGCCACAACCCCGAAAATTGCCGGTTCATGTTGACGATGCTGCCATTTCGATCGACAAGCAGGATTCCGTCAGCCGTTGCTTCCAGTGTGGCGCGCAGGCGCGCGCTGGCATCGGCGAGCGCGTTCTCGGTGTGGCGCAATTGTCCATTCGGGACGGCACAGATGACCAGCGAGTCGGGATGGTCGTGCGGCCGGACTATCGTTTTGCTGGCGGTCAACAATTCGCCGTCGGCGCACAGGTAGGAAGCTTCGGCATGGTACTCGTCCGGCGCTATGCCCTGGCGCACCTCTTCCCAGAAGAACACGTCGGTCAACGCGCACTCGATGTCCGTGATCTGTCGCCCGATCAGGGCTTCGCGCGTGAACCCCATATGTCGCGAAACCGCACCGTTGGCCATGCGGATTTCGAGCGTCTCCATGTCAACGAGAAAGAGCATCTCGTTGCCATGATCGAGCAGAAGAGTGTGCTGTATCAGGCTCATGGCGTCGCCTGTCCGGAAGGAGCGCTGCTGTCAAAAAAATAGGCCACGCGCTTGCGCGAACTCAGATAGGCCTGGATCGGCGGTGGCAACATGGCGGGGCGAAGCGCCTTGGTGATATTGATGCCGGTCTCGTTTTCGAGGTCGAGCAGGACAGCCTCCTCCTTCGGTACCTTTTCGTCGTAGAGCATGACCCAAGGGCGGAGCGGACGCTCAGGATTGACCGACATCACCAAGGCTACCGCGTCGTTCGACAGGGTCACGATGGATCCTGGTGGATAGACGCCGAGGCAGCGGATCAGGCGTTGCAGAATCGCTGCGTCGAATTTGCTCCGCCGCTGGCCGAAGAGCAGCGAAAGCGCCTCGTGCGGGGTAAGCGCCTGCGTGTGATCGACCGGATTGCAGAGATTGTCGTAATGGTTGACCAGGGCGACGACACGTGCCGGCAGGGCGATTTTCTCTTCCTTCACTCCCGTCGGGTAGCCGCTGCCGTCGCTCATTTCGTGGTGCTGGAAAATGATGGCGAGAACGTCCGGAGCCAACCCGAGTTGCTTGCCGATGCGCAGGCCATATTCGCAGTGCATCGCTCGCAACTCGCGTTCTGGGCGGGTGAATTCGTCCGGTCGCATCTTGAGCAGCCGGTCAGGTATTTCCACCAGGCCGATGTCGTGCAGCAAGGCGCCGAGCCCGAGAATGCGCGCCTGGTCGGCGGAAAAGGCGAGTCCCTTGGTCAGCATCATGCTGAGTACGGCAACGTTCAGGCTGTGTGAGTAGGCTTCATCGCTGCCGTTGTCGTCACACATGAGATGCAGCGTTACCTCGGGATTCTCGAGGAAGGCGACGGTCATGCGGTCAACCAGCCTCGCCATTTCCTTTATCGTCTCATCCGGGGCGCCGATCAGGTTCCTGTTCATGTTGCGCAGACTGGTCGCCGTTTTGAGAAAGTCACGGTTGACTTGTTCGATGCGCGAACGCCGTTCTCCGATCAGGCGAATTCGCATCTGCTTTTCGATGAACAGCGGGGGCGGGTCGTCGGCGTGGATCGGGGCGCTGGTTTCCTTTCCGGCAATCTCCGCCGGGGGCGTCTGTCTGCTTGCTGGCGGCGCTTTCGGCGGGAGACTGCGTTCCGGGTCATACCTGAATCGTTCCTCTCCCAGCGACTGGAGGGTGCGAACCTGGTCGTCGGAAGCGATGCGAAAACTGTTGAGCGTGAAAGGATGCTGGAACCAGGGCAGATCGATGAATATGAAAAGACCGATACGCAGTTGGTCGGCTGCGACAAAATGCCGGTGGTCCGCAGTTCTATCCCGTGTCACGTTGGCTACTGGTCCGGTGGTGGTGGCAGGTTTTCCTGGTTTGTTTTTGCGTCAATTCCCTGCGTCAGGCAGGTCTTCACTCAATGTAGCCGCTTTGCCGAGAGGCGGTCAATCAATTGATGTTCTTCGCTTCGGGAGCACTGAAAGTTCGCTTGCCGCGCGTCGGGTCGAGGGATATAATCCGCGCCTCGCTTCGCCGGCGAGACTGGTTTATTTCTACATCGGGTGCTTGCTCTATCAAACCGGGGCGGCGCCGCTTTTTCAAGGAAAGAGAGTTTGACATGGCGATTACCGTGGCGCAAAAAGCGCAAATCATGAGTGAATACCAGCGTTCCGCTGGCGATACCGGTTCTTCGGAAGTTCAGATCGCGCTGCTGACCGCGCGCATCAACGACCTGACCGGGCACTTCAAGGAGCACATCAAGGATCACCACTCCCGGCGTGGTCTGCTGCGCATGGTCAGCCGTCGCCGCACGCTGCTGGATTACCTGAAGCGTACGGACGTCGATTCGTATCGTTCTCTGATCCAGCGTCTCGGCCTGCGCAAGTGATCCTGCTTGCCGAACCGCGGTGCGGTTGGGATCGTTCCGTTTTTGAATAAGCAACAGCGGACAACCCGATACGGGTTGTCCGCTGTTCTTTTTTGCAGTTTCGCCATTGCGGCGTATTGACGAAAGTGCGTGCCGGGGTTGTGGGTGCGCGTAATGGACTTTTCGAGAGGTAACAATGTTTAAAATCGCCAAGAAGACTTTCACCTACGGTGGACACCAGGTAACGCTGGAAACCGGTGAGATCGCCCGTCAGGCCGACGCGGCCGTCATGGTATCGATGGACGACACCGTCGTTCTGGTCAGCGTCGTCGGAGCCAAGAAGGTCAAGCCGGGACAGGATTTCTTCCCGCTCACCGTCGACTACATCGAAAAAACCTACGCCGCGGGGAAGATCCCCGGCGGCTTCTTCAAGCGTGAGGGGCGCCCCTCCGAAAAGGAGACGCTGACTTCCCGCTTGATCGATCGTCCGCTGCGTCCGCTGTTCCCCGATGGCTTCTATAACGAAGTGCAGGTCGTGGCGATGGTCGTCTCGCTCAACCCGGAAATCGATCCGGACATCCCGGCGATGATCGGCGCGTCGGCGGCCATGGCCGTTTCCGGCATCCCGTTCAATGGTCCGATCGGCGCGGCTCGCGTCGGATATATCAATGGCCAGTACGTGGTCAATCCGACCCTGTCCCAACTGAAGACCAGCCAGCTCGATCTGGTGGTCGCGGGAACGCAATCCGCCGTGCTGATGGTGGAATCGGAAGCCGATATCCTGCCGGAAGACGTCATGCTCGGCGCCGTTGTCTATGGCCATGAGCAGATGCAGACGGTGATCAATGCGATCAACGAATTCGTCGAAGAAGCTGGCAAGCCCGAGTGGGACTGGGCGCCTGCTGCGAAGAACGAGGAGCTCGTTGCCAAGCTCAACGCGCTTGTCGAAGCCGATCTGCAGGAAGCCTTCCGGATCACCAGCAAGCAGAAGCGCACGCAGCGCATCAACGAGATCTCGGCCAAGGCTGTTGAGGTCCTGACCGCAGGTGACGATGCACCGGATGCAGCCACGATCGGCAACCTGTTCTTCGAAATCGAGTCGCGCATCGTCCGCGGACGCATCCTTGGCGGCGAGCCGCGCATCGACGGCCGCGATACGCGTACCGTTCGCCCAATCTCGATCCGTACCGGCGTACTGCCGCGCACCCACGGTTCGGCGTTGTTTACACGCGGTGAAACCCAGGCGCTGGTCGTGGCCACCCTCGGTACCGGGCGCGACGAGCAGATCATCGACTCGCTCGCCGGCGAATATCGCGAGCGCTTCATGCTGCACTACAACTTCCCGCCGTACGCGACGGGCGAGTGCGGTCGCGTGGGTACGCCGAAGCGTCGCGAGATCGGCCATGGCCGTCTGGCCAAGCGGGCGATGATCGCCGCCTTGCCGAAATCGGAAGATTTTTCCTACACCATGCGCGTCGTCTCCGAAATCACCGAATCGAACGGTTCCAGTTCGATGGCTTCGGTCTGCGGCTCCACCCTGGCGCTGATGGATGCCGGCGTGCCGCTGAAGGCGCACGTGGCGGGTATCGCCATGGGCCTGATCAAGGAAGGCAACCGTTTCGCCGTGCTGACCGACATCCTCGGCGATGAGGATCACCTCGGCGACATGGACTTCAAGGTTGCCGGTACGGAAACCGGCGTGACCGCGCTGCAGATGGACATCAAGATCCAGGGGATCACCAAGGAAATCATGCAGGTCGCGCTGGCCCAGGCCAAGGAAGCGCGTCTGCATATCCTCGGCCAGATGCAGGCTGCCGTCGCAGCGCCGCGCCAGGAAGTGTCCACCTACGCACCGCGTCTGTACACGATGAAGATCAATCCGGAGAAGATCCGCGACGTGATCGGCAAGGGCGGCGCCGTGATCCGCGCCATCACCGAAGAAACCGGCACGACGATCGACATCCAGGAAGACGGCACGATCACCATCGCGTCGGTCAACGGGGATGCCGCCGACGCGGCGAAGGCACGCATCGAGGCGATCGCGGCGGACGTCGAAGTCGGCAAGATCTATGACGGCACGGTGCTCAAGCTGCTCGACTTCGGCGCGATCGTCAGCATCCTGCCAGGACGCGACGGGTTGCTGCACATCTCGCAAATCGCCAACGAGCGTGTCAACGCCGTTGCCGACTACCTCAAGGAAGGCCAGAAGGTGCGCGTCAAGGTGCTCGAGGCCGACGAAAAGGGTCGCGTCCGTCTGTCGATGAAGGCGGTTGCTGCCGAAGAAGCTGCGCAACAAGCCGCTGCGACGGAAGGGCAGCCGCAGCAGTAAGGCGGTATTACCCCCAACAAAAAGGACGCCGCGGCGTCCTTTTTGTTTGTCTGCAATGCAAAAGTGGCGGCCGATGTCTACCGGCCGCGTCAAACAATTACTTGGCGACCTGCTTCTCGCGGACCTCTTCCAGCGTCTTGCAGTCGATGCACAGCGAGGCCGTCGGGCGAGCCTCAAGGCGCTTGATGCCGATTTCCACGCCGCAGCTGCTGCAGTAGCCGTAGTCGCCGCTATCGATCAGCGCGATCGTCTCGTCGATCTTCTTGATCAGCTTGCGTTCGCGGTCGCGGTTGCGCAGCTCGATGGCGATGTCGGTTTCCTGGCTGGCGCGATCATTCGGGTCGGCAAAGACCGTTGCTTCGTCCTGCATGGTATGAACCGTCCGCTCGATGTCGTTCATCAGTTCCGCCTTGAGCGTTTCCAGAATGGTGCGGAAATGCGCCAGTTGCCGTTCGCTCATGTATTCCTCGCCCTTCTTGGGAACATAAGGGGCAAACTGTTTGTGCAGCGTTTCTTCAGGCATGTTTGAGACCGTCCATACGTTTTTGCAAAGAGGCGATTAAATATCAGAAATGACCGGCCACTGCAAGCAATCGCGTTGCGGTTTCCCCGTAACCGACGATTCACGCGTTAAATTTCACAAATATCTCGATTCGCGATTGACCGCTCGTCTGGCTATCTGTAGAATGCGCGCTTCTTCGGGGCGTAGCGCAGTCTGGTAGCGCATCTGCTTTGGGAGCAGAGGGTCGTGAGTTCGAATCCCACCGCCCCGACCAGTATTAGTGCAGTAAGCGTTCCCGAAAGCCTCGCGCTTCGCGCCCGTAGCTCAACCGGATAGAGCACCGGCCTTCTAAGCCGGGGGTTGTGAGTTCGAGTCTCGCCGGGCGCGCCAGAACAATGGCGGTGTTAGCTCAGTTGGTAGAGCATTGGATTGTGATTCCAAGGGTCACCGGTTCAAGCCCGGTACATCGCCCCAGACAAAAACCCCACGTAATCAGACGGTTACGTGGGGTTTTTCCTTTTTGTGCGCCCGGCACGGGCGCACTCCTGCGGGTGCAAGTCCCGCCGTAAGTTGATCACAGCGAACGAAGTGAAGCGCAACTGCGTGAGGGTGACCGAGCGTGGGGAGGAAGCGTGGAGCGTAATCTGCGAGCCGATGAACAAGAACCGGATAGAAGGCGCTGCCGAGCAGGGTGAACGGGCAAGAGACCGCGAAGCTCTCGTGATCAAGGCGAAGCGGCGTAGATCTGGCGGTTGTGCAGAGAAGGAGTGCGTTCTTACCCGGGGAGATCTCGCCTCATGCCTGAAAGGGCGACGTGGTGACACGGAGCGAGAAGTCAGCAGAGGCCATAGTAGCTGCCAGTCTGGAGCGAAGGGCCGAACGAGAAGGAGTGCCTTACGCCATGTCGATGCGTGAAGTCCTGCGTCAGATGCCTGCGTCAGCGGGGCGGGTGCCGAAAGTGAGCGGTGAAGCCGGTCGCGCAAGCGCCAGCGACGAAGCGACACGCCCGCGACATGAAACGGAAAGCACAGGGTCGGCGCTGCTGCGGGCAGCGCTGACGAGAGAGAACCTGCAACACGCGTGGAAGCGGGTGAAAGCCAACAAAGGTGCCGCTGGCGTGGATGGACGGGATATCCCCGAGACAGCCCGCCATCTGCAAACGGCGTGGCCGAGCATTCGTGAGCAGCTGCTGCAGGGGACGTACCGGCCGAGTCCGGTACGACGGGTCACGATCCGGAAGCCGGACGGAGGCGAGCGCGAGCTGGGCATCCCGACGGTAACGGATCGACTGATTCAGCAAGCGCTGCTGCAAGTCTTGCAGCCTCTGCTGGACCCGACCTTCAGCGAACACAGCTATGGATTCCGACCCGGGCGCAGCGCACAGGAAGCGGTGGTTCGTGCGCAAGCCTACGTTCAGTCGGGACGCCGGATCGTGGTCGATGTTGATCTGGAGAAATTCTTTGATCGAGTCAATCACGACATCCTGATGGGCCGCCTGCAGAAACGGATCGGAGATGCCGGACTACTCCGGCTGATTCGGGCCTATCTGAACAGCGGGATCATGCAGGATGGCGTCGTCGTAACGCGGCACCAAGGGACGCCGCAAGGCGGACCGCTGTCGCCGTTACTGGCGAATGTATTGCTGGATGAAGTCGACAAGGAGCTGGAACGCCGGGGGCATTGCTTCGTGCGCTACGCGGACGACGCGAACGTGTATGTTCGCAGCAAGAAGGCGGGCGAGCGGGTGATGACCCTGCTCCGGAAGATGTACGGCAAGCTGCATCTGACGGTCAATGAGGCCAAAAGTGCGGTGGCCAGCGTCTTCGGACGAAAGTTTCTTGGTTTCAGTTTCTGGGCAGCGCCGAAAGGCGAGATCAAATGCAAGGTGGCGGCGAAGCCGCTGGCGACTTACAGGCAGCGGATCAGGCAACTGACCCGGCGCTCAGGCGGTCGCAGTATGGCGGAAGTTGTCGAAAAGCTGCGCCCCTATGTATTGGGCTGGAAAGCCTATTTCCGGTTATCGCAAACGCCGAAAGTCTGGCGAACGCTGGACGAGTGGATGCGACATCGGTTGCGGGCGATCCAACTCAAGCACTGGAAGCGCGGCACGACAATGTATCGGGAATTGAAAGCCCTCGGTGCGCCGGAAGTTGTGGCGTGTAGGGTGGCTGGAAATGCGCGTAGCTACTGGCGAAACGCTGATCGGCTACTGAAAACGGTACTGACCATTGCCTACTTTGATCGACTTGGAGTACCTCGTCTCTCATAACCTCAACTTCCCGAGCCGCCCGGTGCGGACCCGCATGCCGGGTGGTGTGGCAGGGGCGCGGCCGATATTGGTCGCCCCCTATGCCGATTTCTCCTCGTGTTTCCGCTCTTCCTCTGTCGTCCTATACTGAACAGGCGGTAGTGCCGTTCTTTAAATGTTCAAAGGAGAGTTCGGATCATGGGCAAACCTCAGGAAAGCATCAAGGAACCGAAAAAGCAGGCGGAGAAGACTCCCAAGGAAAAGAAGGCGATCAAGCACGAGAAGAAGCACCCGGTCGGTACTGTTCCGGTTATTGCCCCCGGAAAAATCTGATTTTCAGGTGAAGGCCGGCAGGTACGCCGGCCTTCGAATCGATAGCGATGAAAATGGGGAGGTGTTCATGTCGGATCATGTTTACAAGATGGTCGAAATCGTCGGGTCGTCAAAAGAGGGGATTGATGACGCCATTCGCAATGCAATCGAAACCAGCGCGAAGAGCATTCGCCATATTTCCTGGTTCGAGGTGGTGAAGACCACCGGGCATGTGGTTGATGGCAAGGTGGCGCATTTCCAGGTGACGTTGAAGGTCGGTTTCCGTATCGAAGACGAGTAAGGCGCTACGCCTGAGATGCACGAACTGTCGCTGGCCGAGCATGTGCTCGGCCTCATCGAGGAGACGGCAGAGGCGGAGGGATTTCATCGTGTACGGAAAGTCGTCCTCGAAATAGGTGCGTTTGCCGCAGTCGAGGCGGAGGCAATGCGCTTCTGTTTTGATGTCGTCGCGCGCGAGACGATTGCAGCGGAGGCTGCTCTGGAGATCATCGGGATTCCTGGAACGGGGTGGTGCCGGGAATGCCGCCGGACCGTGGTTCTTTCTGAGGTCTTCGATGACTGCCCGGCGTGTGGCGGTCGTGATGTGGAACTCCGGAGCGGCCGGGAGTTGAGACTGAAAGCGCTGGAGGTGGAGTGAGCCATGTGTTCAACCTGTGGTTGTGGCGATGAAGCTGCTGGTGTTCCTCATGAGCATCTCGGGCCGAACGGTCTGCGTTATCGTCATGCTCATCCTCACACACACTCCCACTCACACACTCATGACCCCGGAGGTGGAGAGTCGATAGTGCTGCGCCAGGTGCAGGTCGAACGCGACATCCTGGCGAAGAACGATGCGTTCGCCGCGGCGAACAGGCTGCGTTTCGAACAGGATGGCGTGCTGGCGCTGAATCTCGTATCGAGCCCGGGTTCCGGCAAGACGTCCCTCCTGGTGCGGACTATCGCCGCGTTACAGGGCAGCGTGCCGCTGGCGGTGATCGAAGGCGATCAGCAGACCAGCCTCGACGCCGAGCGCATCCGGGAAACCGGAGCGCGGGCGGAGCAGATCAACACCGGCAAGGGCTGCCACCTTGACGCCCTGCGCGTGCAGCAGGCGCTGGATGAACTGGCGCCGGCGCCCGCCTCGCTGCTGTTCATCGAGAATGTCGGCAATCTTGTCTGCCCGGCGGGGTTCGATCTTGGGGAGGCTGCCAAGGTCGTCATCCTTTCGGTGACCGAGGGCGAGGACAAGCCGCTCAAGTATCCGGACATGTTCCGTGCCGCGCGCCTGATGCTGCTCAATAAATGCGATCTCTTGCCCCATCTGCGTTTCGACGTGGCGCAGGTGATCGCCAATGCGCGTCGCGTCAATCCGGACATCGCGGTCCTGCAGGTTTCGGCCGAAACCGGCGAGGGAATGGACGCCTGGCTCGACTGGCTTCACGGTGAGCTGGCCTCTGCGGTCTCCCGACGGGAGGAAAGCGTAACCGCGTTGAAGAAGCGCGTCGCGGAACTGGAAACACAACTTCTGTCGCTGCGGGCGTCGCTGGCTGAATGACGTTTCTTTCCTTCACTCTGCCGTTCGACACCCCGTCGGTGCTGGCGGTTGGCGGCTGGTTGAAGGCTTCCGTTTGTGCCATGCACGGGCGGACAGCCTTGGTTTCCAAAACGATCGGCGATCTCGTCGATGCGGATGCGTGCAATGCGCTGGAACGGGCGGCCGACCAGCTTTGCGCGGAACGTTCGATTCGTCCGGCGTTGGTCGTGCATGACCTGCATCCGGATTTCTTCAGTACCCGCCTGGCGGTGCAACTTGCCGAACGACAGGGGATTCCCGCACTGCCCGTGCAGCACCATCATGCGCATGTGGCGGCGGTGTGCGCCGAGCATGGCGTGATCGAGCGGGTGCTGGGGCTGGCGATGGATGGCGTCGGGCTGGGTAGCGACGGCCAGGCCTGGGGCGGCGAGTTGCTGCGATGTGACGGTGCTGACTTTCAGCGTCTTGGTCACCTGTTTTCTCTGCGTTTGCCCGGCGGCGACCGCGCCGCGCGCGAAGCCTGGCGGATGGGGGCGTCGGCGCTGGCTGGCATTGGGCGCCAGGATCAGATCGTTGAACGTTTTGCTGACCGGCCCGGGGCCGCAACCATCGCGACGATGCTTGAACGTGACGTAAATTGCCCGTCGACCAGCAGTCTTGGCCGCCTCTTCGACGCGGCGGCAGGGCTGCTTGGCCTCTGTCCGCAACAATCGTTCGAGGGGGAAGCGGCAATGGCGCTGGAAAAACTGGCAGAGCGGCACGGCGAGACGGCTGCGCTGACCGGGGGGTATGAAATCGCACGCTCGCTGGATTTTCGCCCGCTCCTTGCCGCGCTGGCTGATGGAATGGAGGCTGGCTACGGTGCGGCGCTGTTCCATGCGACCGTAGCGGAGGGGCTGGCCGCCTGGGTACGTGATGCCGTGGAGCAGAACGGGATACGTCGGGTCGCCTGCGGTGGCGGCTGTTTCCAGAATCGCTTGCTCGTGCGCAGGTTGTCGGAATTGCTGCAACAGGACCGGATCGAGGTACTGACGGCACAACGCCTTTCCCCGGGGGACGCCGGTTTGTCGCTTGGGCAGGCCTGGGTCGGTGCGCGGCATCTTCAGAAGCTGGCGTTATGTGCTTAGCTATTCCGGCGCGCGTTGAACAACTTCAGGACGACGGGAACGCCATCGTCGACCTTGGCGGCGTGAGAAAGGCAGTATCGCTGGCGCTTGTCGATGACGTGGCAGTTGGCGACTACGTCATCGTGCATGTCGGGTTCGCCCTGCAAAAACTCGATGTCGAGGAGGCCGAGCGCACGCTGGCGCTTTTCGCGGAAATGGGGATGGGGCAGGCGGCAGGAATGTCGGGATGAAGTACATCGAGGAATTCCGCAACGGCAAACTGGCCCGTGGTCTGGCGGAGGCCATCGCCGGTGAAGTGCGGGACGGGCGGCGCTACCACCTGATGGAGTTCTGCGGCGGCCACACCCATGCCATTTCGCGCTATGGCCTGGCCGACCTGCTGCCGCCGCGGGTCAGGATGATCCACGGGCCGGGCTGCCCGGTCTGCGTGCTGCCGGTCGGTCGCATCGACCAGGCGATCCGGTTGGCGCTGGAACACGAGGTGACGCTCTGCAGTTATGGCGACTGCCTGCGCGTACCGGCGTCGCACGGTCTTTCGTTGCAGAAGGCCAGGGCGCAGGGGGCCGACGTACGCATGGTTTACGCGATTACCGACGCGCTCGAACTGGCGCGGCAGAATCCCGATAAGCAAGTGGCGTTTCTCGCCATCGGTTTCGAGACGACAACGCCGCCGACGGCGGTCGCGATCCGGCAGGCCGAAGCGCTGGGGCTTGCGAATTTCTTCGTGCTCTGCAACCACGTGCTGACGCCGGCGGCCATGCGGGCGATCCTGGACAACCCGGCAGGTGTGCAACTCGACGGCTTCGTCGGCCCGGCGCATGTGTCGACGGTGATCGGCAGCCGTCCGTACGAGCCGTTCGCCAACGTTTACGGCAAGCCAGTGGTCATCGCCGGCTTCGAGCCGTTGGACGTACTGCAGGCGATCCTGATGCTGGTGCGCCAGATCAACGCCGGCCGTGCGGAAGTGGAAAACGAATTCACCCGGGCTGTGACGCCGGAGGGGAACCGCAAGGCGCAGGCGCTGATGAACGAGGTGTTCGCGTTGCGCGACGCTTTCGAGTGGCGCGGTCTCGGCACGCTGCCGCACAGCGCGCTGAAAGTGCGTCCGGAGTATGCCGCCTTCGACGCGGAGGCGCGATTCGGTCTCGGCTACGTGCCGGTTCCGGACAACAAGGCCTGTGAATGCGGCGCGATCCTGCGCGGCGAGAAGCGGCCGCAGGAGTGCCGGATCTTCGGCACGGCATGCACGCCGGAACGGCCGGTGGGTTCCTGCATGGTGTCGGCGGAAGGCGCCTGTGCGGCGCACTATCAATACGGGCGCTTCAAGGACGTGGCGCGACACGCTTCCCAGGGAGGCGAGCGATGAAGCTCGATCTGCTTCACGGACGCGTCGAAATGGCTCACGGCAGCGGTGGTCGCGCCATGGCAAACCTGATCGAGGGGTTGTTCGCCAAGGCGCTCGGAAACGCGTATCTGGCGCAGGGCGACGACGGCGCCGTGCTGCCGCCGCCGTCGGGCCGGCTGGTGATGTCGACCGACAGCCATGTCGTCTCGCCGCTGTTTTTTCCTGGCGGCGATATCGGCAGCCTGGCGGTGCATGGCACGGTCAACGACGTGGCGGTGATGGGCGCGAAGCCGCTCTACCTCTCGGCGGCGTTCATCCTGGAGGAAGGTTTGCCGCTGGCCGACCTGCTGCGCATCGTCGAATCGATGGCGCGTGCGGCGGCCGACGCCGGCGTGCTGATCGTCACCGGCGACACCAAGGTGGTGGAGAAGGGCAAGGGCGACGGGGTGTTCATTACCACCACCGGCGTCGGCGTGCTTCGCGAGGGGCTCGAACTGTCCGGCAACCGCGCCGGGCCGGGTGACGTCGTGTTGCTCTCCGGCTCCATAGGCGAGCACGGCATGGCGATCCTCTCGCGGCGCGAGGGGCTGAATTTCGACTCGCCGATCGTCTCCGATTCCGCCCCGCTCAACGGGCTGGTCGAGGCGATGCTGGACACGGGCGCGGAACTGCGCGCGCTGCGTGATCCCACGCGCGGCGGCCTGGCGACGACGCTCAACGAACTGGCGAAGCAATCCGGCGTCGGCATGCGGATCGAGGAGGCGGCTGTGCCGGTCGAGCCGGTGGTGGTGGCCGCCTGCGAGTTTCTCGGCCTCGATCCGTTCTACATCGCCAACGAGGGCAAGCTCGTTGCCCTCTGCGCGCCGCAGGACGCCGATCGCTTGCTGGCCGCGATGCGAGCGCAGCCGCTCGGGAAAAAGGCGGCGATCATCGGCGAGGTCGTCGAGGATCGGCACGGTTTCGTGCAGATGACCACCCGGCTGGGCGGGCGGCGCATCCTCGACTGGCTTTCGGGCGAGCCGTTGCCGCGCATCTGCTGATTTCGGGCTTTGTATTTGGTAGTGCGTTTTCCTATGCTGGAGATGGATTGCGAACTGCGGCCGGCCGTGAAAACAACGAGATAGGCGAAGAGCCGCCAGGCCGAGAGAAGCACGGGGAGGGGAGCATGAGCAAGATACGCATTGCCACCGTCTGGCTGGACGGCTGCTCGGGGTGCCACATGTCGTTTCTCGACATGGACGAACGACTGCTCGCCGTGGCCGACAGGATCGATCTCGTCTACAGCCCGCTCGTCGATGCCAAGGAGTTTCCGGAGAACGTCGATCTGACGATCGTCGAAGGGGCGGTCAGCAGCGAGGACGACCTGCACAAGATCAAGCTGGTCCGTTCACGCACCAAGCTGCTGATGGCGCTTGGCGACTGTGCGGTGACCAGCAACGTGCCCGGCATGCGCAACTACTTCAAGCGCGACGAACTGCTGCGCCGGGCCTACGTAGAGAACGCCTCGGCGAACCAAGGTATCCCGAACGAGGTGATTCCACCCCTGTTGCCGAAGTCGAAGCCGGTCCACGAGCATGTCAAGGTCGACATCTTCGTTCCGGGTTGCCCGCCGCACGCGGAGATCATCTTCAGCGCGGTTGCGGCACTGCTCGAAGGGCGCATGCCGGAACTGGAACCCCGCGCACGCTTTGGCTGAATCCGGAGGTCCCATGACCCAGACCATCACCATCGATCCCGTCACGCGCATCGAAGGGCACTCGAAGATCACCATCAAACTGGACGATGATGGCCAGGTCGACGTTGCCCGCCTGCACATCACCCAGTTCCGCGGTTTCGAGAAGTTTACCGAGGGACGTCCCTATCAGGAGATGCCGTCGCTGACTGCCCGCACCTGCGGCATTTGCCCGATCAGCCACCTGCTGGCTTCGGCCAAGGCGTGCGACGACCTGATGGCGGTCGCGATTCCCGCGGCAGCGGCGATGCTGCGCCGGGTCATCAACTTCGGGCAATTGATCCAGTCGCACGCCCTGAGCTTTTTCCACCTCAGTTCGCCGGACCTGCTGCTGGGCATGGATTCCGATCCGGCGAACCGGCACATCCTCGGTGTGGCGGCAAAGTTTCCGGAGCTGGCGAGGGACGGCATCTGGCTGCGCAAGTTCGGCCAACAGATGATCGAACGCCTGAGCAGCAAGCGCATCCACCCGGCGTGGATCGTCCCGGGCGGCGTCGCCAGCCCGCTGAGCGAGGCGGTGCGTGACCAAATTCTGGCCGAACTGCCGCAGGCACTGGCTATTGCACGCAAGACGCTCGACTGGTTCAAGCCGGTCATCGGCAACTTCCAGGCCGAGATCGACAGCTTCGCCAACTTCCCGAGCATGTTCCTCGGGCTCGTCGGTCCGGACGGAGCGATCGAGCACTACGACGGCCATCTGCGTGTCGTCGATGCGCAACGGAAGATTGTTGTCGACAAGATCGAGGCCAGGGACTACGCGACGTACATCGGCGAGGCGGTCGAGCCGGACAGCTACCTGAAATCGCCGTATTTCAAACCGGTCGGCTACCCCGCGGGCCTGTACCGCGTCGGGCCGCTGGCGCGCCTCAACGTCTGCGAGCGCATGGGGACGCCGCTGGCTGAGCAGGAGCTCGCGGACTTCCGCGCCTTGCAGCCCGAGGGAGCGGTGCTCAGCTCGTTCCACTTCCATTATGCGCGGCTCGTCGAAATCGTCTATGCGCTGGAGCGTGTTGCCGAACTGCTGGCGTCGCCGGAAATCCTGAGCCGGGATGTGCGCGCGACCGCCGGACCGAACAGGCGGGAAGGTGTCGGCATCTCCGAGGCGCCGCGCGGCACGCTGATCCACAATTACCGCATCGATGCCGACGGCCTGATCATCTGGGCCAACCTGATCATCGCCACCGGGCACAACAACCTCGCAATGAATCAGGGCATCACTCAGGTCGCAAAGCGTTTTGTCGACGGCAAGCAACTCGCCGAGGGCGCGCTCAACCGCGTCGAGGCGGTGATCCGCTGCTACGACCCGTGCCTGAGCTGTTCGACGCACGCGCTCGGCGAGATGCCGCTGCGCATCGAGCTGTTTGATGCATCTGGTGCGTTGATTGACACCTGCGAACGGGGCTGAGCATGGGCCAGCGACTATCCACGGTGCTGCCGATGACCCTGGTCATCGGTTACGGCAACGATCTGCGCAGCGACGACGCGGCCGGAGTGCGGGCGGCCGGACTGCTTGCCGAGCATCACCCGGAACACCGCACCATTGTCGTGCGGCAGCTCACGCTAGAGTTGGCCGCTGACGTCGCTATGGCTGACCGCGTGGTGTTCCTCGATGCCTACCCGGCGGAAAAGGACGGCGCTTCGCTGCGCGTAGAACGGGTTCGCGAGGATGGCGAAGCGCACGAGTCGGCACTTGCCCATCATTGCGACCCGGCCAGCCTCCTTCGTCTGTCCCGCTATCTGTTCGGCACGGCACCGGAAGCCTGGGTGGTCGGCATCCCGGCGTTCAGCTTCGACGTCGGCGAGACGACGTCATCCGCGACGTCGCACTGGATCGATGAAGCCGTGGGGTTGATTGAGGGAAGCGCGTTTTTCAGCGGGCTGCGAAAGAAAGGCAAATTGCCCCGGGGCCGTCATTCCGGCGAAGGCCGGAATCCAGAAAAGCGCGCGGAAGCGGAATGAACTGGACTCCCGTCTTCGCCGGGGTGACAAAGAGCCAGGGGCTTTCGAAGGATGAGAAGGAAAGGGAAAAGGGACCGAAAATGCTTGCGCCTGACAACACGCCTCTCCCGAACGAGATCATCAACGACATCATTGCCCGGCACCCGGACAAGACGGGCGACGTGCTGAGCGTGCTGGAGGAAATCCAGCAGGCGCATCCGTTGAAGTACCTGCCGCGCGAGACCCTCGATTACGTGGCGTGCCGCATGGGCGTGTCGCGCTCGCAGGTGCTCAGCGTCGCCACCTTCTATTCGTTCTTCAACCTCGCGCCGCAGGGACGGCACACCGTGACCGTCTGCCGGGGCACCGCCTGCCACACGCGCGGCTCGAAGCAATTGCTCGATGCGCTGAAGGCCAGTGCCGGCTTCCACGAGGATGACGAAGCCGGAAGCGCAACGTCCTTCACCACCCCCGATTTCGGGATGACCATTCGCACCGTCGCCTGCTTCGGCCAGTGCGCGCTGGCGCCGGTCGCGGCGATCGACCACGAGATCTACGGGCACGTCAGCGACTTCAAGCTGAAGAAGCTCGTATCGGCCATTGATAAAGGGACCGCATCATGAGAATCCACGATCTCGACGGCCTGCACGACATCCGTCGCACGGGGTTGATGAAGCTCCTGCCGGGCAAGCCGCGCATCGGCGTCGGCATGGGGACGTGCGGCATGGGCAACGGGGCGCGCGAGGTGTTCCAGGCGTTGGAGCGGGAACTTGAAAGGCAAGGGGTGGATGCGCAACTGACGCCGGTCGGCTGCTTCGGCTTCTGCGCCGCCGAGCCGCTGGTCAATGTGCATATCCCCGGCTTGCCGCTTGCCGTACTCGGCGAGGTCAAGCCCGACGATGCCGCCGCCATCGTCCAGGCCATCGCCTTGCGCCAGCCGCCGCTAGAAAAGGCCATCTGCAAGATCGAGGAGTGGGACCACCTGACCGGCCACGTGATGTACGGGCGCGGCCTTCCCGAGTTGCCGCACTGGAACGAAATCCCGTTCTTCAAGGGACAGAAGAAGATCGTCCTGCGCAATTGCGGGTTGATCAATCCCGAAGACATCGAGGAGTACATCGCCGTCGGCGGCTACCACGCCTTCTATCAGGCGACGCAGAAGCCGAACGTCACCGAGATCATCGAGGAAGTGAAGAAGTCGAAGCTGCGCGGACGCGGCGGCGCGGGCTACCCGACCGGGGTGAAATGGGACCTGCTGAGCAAGACCGTGGCCGACCAGAAGTACATCATCTGCAACGCCGACGAGGGCGACCCCGGCGCGTACATGAACCGCAACGAGATCGAGAGCGACCCGCACATGCTCATCGAGGGCATGCTGATCGGCGCTTTCGCCACGGGGGCGAGCGAGGGAATCGTCTACCTGCGCGCCGAGTATCCGCTGGCCGTGCAGCGCCTGAAGCGCGCCGTCGCCGAGGCGCGTGAATTCGGGCTGATTGGCGACAACGTGCTGGGCACCAGCTTTTGCTTCGACATCAAGCTGGTCGAAGGCGCCGGCGCCTTCGTTTGCGGCGAGGAAACCGCGATGATCGAATCGCTCGAAGGCCGCGCCGGACGTCCGCGCCCGCGTCCGCCGTTCCCGGCGCAGAAAGGGTTGTGGGGCAAACCGACAAACATCAACAACGTCGAGACCTGGTGCAACGTCCCGGTCATCGTCGCACGCGGCGGCGCCTGGTTCAGCGAGATCGGCACGGCGCAAAGTACTGGCACCAAGGTTTTTTCGCTGGTCGGCAAGATCAGGAACACCGGTCTCGTCGAACTGCCGCTGGGCACGCCGCTGAAGAACGTCATCTACGACATTGGCCAGGGTAGCCCGGGCGGCAAGCGCGTAAAGGCGCTGCAGTCGGGCGGGCCGTCGGGCGGTTGCATTCCGGCTGACAACTTCGACGTGACGATCGACTACGAGTCATTGGCGCAGATCGGCGCGATCATGGGTTCGGGCGGCATGGTGGTGATGGACGAAGACAACTGCATGGTCGACGTCGCCCGCTACTTCGTCGAATTCACGCATTCCGAGTCCTGCGGCAAGTGCATTCCCTGCCGCGCCGGGCTCGACCAGGCGCTGCGCATTCTCAAGAAGATCACCGGCGGGCAGGCAGAGGAATCCGATATCCAGGATCTCGAGGAACTCGGCCAGATGATCAAGGAGATGTCGCTGTGCGGTCTCGGCCAGACGGCGCCGAACCCGGTGCTGACCACGCTGCGCTACTTCCGCCACGAGTACGAGGAGCATCTGCGCGCCCGCCGCTGCCGGGCCGGCGTCTGCGAGGACCTGTTCCTCTCGCCGTGCGAGAACTCGTGCCCGCTGCACATGCGCATCCCGCAATTCCTGGAACTGACGAAGGAGGGGCGCATCGCCGATGCCGCCGAGATGATCTGGCTCGACAATCCGCTGCCCGGCTCGACCGGGCGCATCTGCCAGCATCCGTGCGAGAGCCAGTGCCGGCGCAAGACGGTGGATGCACCGCTCAATATGCGCGAAGTGCATCGCTTCATCTCCGACCAGGTTTTCGGCGGGCCGCTGCTCGATGAAGTGCGGACGCGGCTCGCCGGTCGGCGCATGGCGGCGACCGGGAAGAAGATCGCCATCGTCGGCGCCGGTCCTTCCGGGCTGGCGGCGGGATTCTATCTGGCGCTGCTCGGTCACGACGTGACGATCCACGAGGCGCGCGAGGAAGCCGGCGGCATGCTGCGCTACTCGCTGCCGCAGTACCGCTTGCCCAAGGACATGCTGAGCAAAGAACTGGAAATCATCGCCGGTCTCGGCGTGACCTTCCGCTTCGGCCAGAAGCTCGGCGCCGGCGTGTCGCTCGATGTGCTCGAAGCCGAGAACGACGCGGTGTTTCTCGCCACCGGCACGTGGAAGGCGGCGAGAGCCGGGATCACCGGCGAGGAATCGCCGAGCGTCTGGCACGCGATCCACTTTCTCGAACAGGTGGCGCGCGGCGAGCCGACGCAGATCGGCCAGAAGGTCGTTGTCATCGGCGGTGGCAACGCGGCGGTCGATTCGGCGCGCACCGCGCTGCGCCTCGGCTGTGAAGTGACCATCGCCTATCGCCGCGAGCGGCAGGAGATGCCGGCGATCGCCGAGGAAGTCACTGACGCCGAAGCCGAAGGCGTCAGGCTGCAATTCCTCGTCGCGCCGCAGCGGGTGGTCACCGACAAGCGCGGCCGCGTCACCGGCATCGAGCTGATGCGCACCAAGCTCGGCGACTACACGCTCGACGGGCGGCGGCGGCCGATGTCGACCAGCGAGAAGATCGTCGTGCCGTGCGATAACATCATCCTGGCCATCGGCGAGCGGCCGGACGCCGAGCCGCTGCGCCGCTTCGGCATCCATGTGCGCGAGAACGACACGGCGGCGGCCGACTGGGTGACGTACGAAACCAATCGGCCGCGGGTTTTCGCCGGCGGCGACCTTGTAACCGGAGCCTCGAATGTCTCCTCGACGATGGCAACGGGCAAGGCCGCCGCGCGGGCGATCGACCACATCCTGACCGGGCAGGACCGCCTGCCGGCCTTGCTCGGCACGTTTGATGTGGCTCAGGCCGTTCCGCCCGAGCCGGAGGGCGGCGCACGCAACGTTTCCGAAGAAATGCCCGCAGCGCAGCGCCGCGCCAATTTCGCGGAGGTCATGCGCGGCCTGACGCAAGCCCAGGCCGCCGCGGAAAGCGGCCGCTGCCTGCGCTGCGACGTTCGCGAAACCTGTTCGGCGAAGGAGTGAGGTCATGCCGAAAATCATCACGCTGAAGATTGCCGGCACGGAGATCAAGGCCGACGAGGGCAGCACGATCCTCGACGTGGCACGGACCAACGACATCTTCATTCCGACTCTTTGCAGCTTCAAGGGACTCTCGAACGTCGGTGCCTGCCGCCTCTGCATGGTCGAGGTTCGGGGTGTGCCGCGCCTGCTGCCAGCCTGCGCGACGACGATCGTCGAGGGAATGGACGTCACCGTCGATTCGCCGAAGGTAGGCAAGTACCGCAAGATGATCGTCGAACTGCTGTTGGCCGAGCGAAACCACATTTGCGCGGCCTGCGTTTCGAACGGGCATTGCGAACTGCAGGCGCTGGCGCAGCGACTGGGTGTGCATCACACGCGCTATCCGTATCGTTATCCGCGCCTGAAGGTCGATGCGTCGCACGTGCGCTTCAACTACGACCCGAACCGCTGTGTGCTGTGCACCCGCTGCATGCGGGCGTGCGAGGAAGTGGAGGGGGCTAGGACGTGGAACGTCATGGGACGCGGCATCAACTCGGTGATGGTCACCGACCTGCACCAGCCGTGGGGCGAATCACCGTCGTGCACCTCGTGCAGCAAGTGCGTGCACGTCTGCCCGACCGGCGCACTCAGCGAAAAAGGCTGCGCGGTCGGCGAGATGGTGCCGCGCGAAAACGTGTTCACCTACCTGAAGTCGATGCGCTACAGTGGGCGGTGAATTGGAGGATGAAAGGACGCATCATGCATCGTAGGGTCGCGGCCATTTGCCTGGCACTTCTCTG
Source organism: Gammaproteobacteria bacterium (assembly GCA_029289235.1). Taxonomy (GTDB): domain Bacteria; phylum Pseudomonadota; class Gammaproteobacteria; order Burkholderiales; family Rhodocyclaceae; genus Propionivibrio. The sequence goes on along the minus strand of JARFTZ010000046.1, from coordinate 113,114 downwards.
TTCGTCGCCGCTGGCAGATGAGGCTGTACTCGCATGGCAAGATTACAAGGGCATCATCTATGTCACCGGGGGCATTGGCGAGGATGAACTGGCTGAAATAAATGCCGCCCGAAGCGGGTTCAACGTGCGCGTTCTGCTGGCCGAGAAGGCAGGGACGTATGTGGCCGGCGTTCGCGTCGTAGTCAGCGAGTCAAACGGCACGAAAGTGCTCGAGGTCGAAAGCGCCGGGCCGTACCTGCTGGCGAAATTGCCGGAAGGCAATTACCGGATTTCCGTGACCTACGGCGACCAGATGCAGCAGCAGGATTTCGTGGTGCAGCCGGGAAGGGCGAGGGAATTCGTTTTCCGCTGGTAGTCCGCGCGCTTCGTTGCGTCGCCGCCTCTACTGTCCCAGCACTGGCCGATTCGTCTTGCTCGGCCTATAGTGCCTTCGCTTTCATCATTCCTGGACAGGAGGAAGATCATGACCATCTCGATGTATCAAGCCAGCGTTCCGGTTTTCGTGCGCATGCTGCGCAATCTCTCGGCGATTCTGGACAAGGGGCTGGCACATGCCGAGGCGCGGAAAATTGCCCCCGGCGTCCTGCCCGGACTGCGCCTGATCGCCGACATGTTCCCGCTGAGCAGGCAGGTGCAGATCGCCACCGACCACGCCAAGGGCTGCGTCGCCCGCCTGGCCGGCGTCGAGGTGCCGAAGTACGAGGACAACGAGCAGACGATCGAGGATCTCAAGGCACGCATCGCCCGGACGATCGCCTTCGTCGAGTCGTTCACGCCCGATCAGATCGACGGCACCGAAGAGAGCGACATCGCCTTCACGCTTGGCAGCTACGACCTTGCGTTCAAGGGCATGGACTACCTCGTCGGCTTTGCACTGCCGAACTTCTATTTCCACATGGTGACCGCGTACAACATCCTGCGTGAAAACGGCGTGGAGATCGGCAAGCGCGATTTTCTCGCCAGGGAAGCGAAATGATCGCGGCTTGAGCTGTTCCGGCGGGTTGATGGTCGGTATCAGAATATGTAATTGGACAGCCCTGTTTCGGCTTCCTACCATCCAGTACGTTCTTTTGTTGTCTTGAAAAACTACCGGAGGGGAATCCATGAAAAAAGTCGTCAGGACGTTGTGTGCCGTATTGGTTGCAGCAGGCTTTGCGGGCGTGTCGCAAGCGCAAACGGCTTCCAAGAAACTGGTGGTCTATTGTCCGCATCCGCTGGTCTTCATCGAGCCGATCGTCAAGAAATTTGAAGCCGTCACCGGTATCCAGACCGAAGTGGTTGCCGCGGGAACGGGCGAGTTGCTGAAGCGCGTCGAGGCCGAGGCGGCCAATCCGCTTACCGATGTCATGTGGGGCGGGACCCTGTCGGTGCTCGAACCGTCGAAAAAGTTTTTTGAATCGTATCAGTCGCCCGAGGCGGCTTCCTTCGTTGACGAGGCCAAGGACCCGGACGGCAAGATCACCGGTTTCACGCTGGTTCCCAGCGTGCTGATGGTCAACACCAAGCTGATCGGCAACATCAAGGTCGAGGGCTATCAGGATCTGCTCAACCCGGCGCTGAAGGGCAAGATCGCCTTCGCCGATCCGTCAAAGTCATCCTCGTCGTTCGAGCACGTGGTCAACATGCTTTATGCGATGGGCAAGGGGGATCCGGAGAAAGGCTGGGCCTTTGTGCAGGAACTGGCCAAGAATCTCGATGGCAAGCTGCTCTCGGGTTCCTCTGCGGTTTACAAGGGTGTTGCCGATGGTGAATACACGGTGGGCCTGACCTTCGAGGAAGGTGCCGCGACCTATGTGAAGTCGAAGGCGCCGGTGAAGATCGTGTATATGAACGAGGGCGTCATTTCCAAGGCCGACGGAACGGCGATCGTCAAGGGCGCGAAGAACCTCGAAAACGCCAAGAAGTTCGTCGATTTCGTTTCCAGCAAGGAGACGCAGACGATGATCGCGGCGCAACTCAATCGCCGCTCGGTGCGCAAGGACGTGCCGCCTGGAGAAGGCCTGATGCCTCTGCCCCAGATCAAGTTGATCAAGGACAACACCGAGGTGGTCAACAAGAGCAAGCGTCAGTGGCTGGAAAAATTCAAGGATATCTACACCAGCCTGTAACACAGCCAGTGGCCGGGCCATGTGCTCGGCCACATTGCATTTTCCGGGCACAGGGGCCCGGGAATCGTTTCTTCCGAATCAGCAGAAGAGCCGCGCGATGCGCCGTGGCCAGTCGACAGGGGTCAATCCGTGAGCGTTTCAATCCATGTAGCCAATGTGGTCAAGCAGTATGGTCCGGTGACGATCATTCCGGACCTCTCGGTCGATATCGATAACGGGGAGTTCTTCACGCTGCTGGGGCCCTCCGGTTGCGGCAAGACGACCCTGCTGCGCATGATCGCCGGGTTCAACAGCATCGAGGGCGGGACGATCCGTTTCGGCGACCAGGTGATCAATGCCATCCCGGCGCACAAGCGCAATATCGGCATGGTGTTTCAGAACTATGCGATCTTCCCGCATCTGACGGTGAGAAAGAATGTCGAGTACGGCCTGCAGTTCCGCGACATCGCCAAGACCGAGATTGCCACCCGGGTCGATGACATCCTGAAGACCGTTCGCATCGAGGAGTACCAGGACCGCCTGCCCGAGCGCTTGTCGGGCGGACAGCAGCAGCGCGTGGCGCTGGCGCGGGCGATCGTCGTTCACCCGAGCGTGTTGCTGATGGACGAGCCGCTCTCGAACCTCGACGCCAAGCTCCGTGTGGAGATGCGCGGCGCGATCCGCGACATCCAGAAAAAGGTGGGGATCACCACGGTCTACGTGACGCACGACCAGGAAGAGGCGCTGTGCATTTCGGACCGCATCGCGGTGATGCGCGAGGGCGTGATCCAGCAGATCGGGGCGCCGCAGGCGATCTACGCGCGGCCGGCCAATACTTTCGTGGCGACCTTCATCGGGCATTCCAACCTGTTCAATGCGACGCTCTCCGGCGGGGCGTTGCGCTTCGCCCCGGGATACGCCTGCAATATGGGCGATCACGTCCGGGCCGACGCGCAGGGGGGAGCTGTCGTGGCAGGGGTGCGGCCGGAGGAGTTCCACCTGTCGGCACCGGGCGAGGGACTGCCTGCGCGCGTCGTGAAAACGACGTTCCTCGGCCGCTACGTGAATTACGAACTGGCGTTTACCGACGCCTCGCTGCTGCCCGACCAGGCGGCGATCGAATTCTCGCAGGACGTCGGTACGGCGAAGAAGGTGTTCGAACCCGGTGAAACCATCCACCTCGGCGTGAATCCGGAAAAGATCAACGTTTTTTCGGCGGACGGCAGGAGCATGATGCGGGGAGTGGCGTCATGAAGATCGCCAGGCTTTCGTCGTCGCCACGCGATTTCTGGTTCTGGACCACGCTGGGCATCGCCGCGCTGTTCCTCGTCTTTCTTGTCTATCCGCTGTTCTCGCTGTTCGCCAGCAGCTTTGTCGATCCCGAGACCGGCGGCTTCACGCTAGCGCATTACGCCCAGTTCTTCAAGAAGCGCTACTACTACCGGGCGCTGCTCAACAGCATGAGCGTGACCGCCTGCGTCACCGTGCTGGCTGTGCTCATCGGCGCGCCGATGGCCTACCTGACGTCTGCGTTCCAGATTCGCGGCAAGCGCTTTGTCGATGTGCTGATCATCATCTCGATGCTGTCGCCCCCGTTCATCGGCGCCTACTCATGGATTCTGCTCGGCGGCCGCAGCGGGGTGATCACCACCTTCGTCTCCGAATACCTCGGCCTGAAGATGCCGACGATCTACGGATTCACCGGCATCCTGCTGGTGCTGACCTTGAAGCTCTACCCGTTCGTGTACCTGTACGTCTCCGGCGCGTTGAAGAGCATCGACGTCTCGCTCAGCGAAGCGGCGGAAAGCCTGGGCTGCGATCCGATCAAGAAAGTGTTCACGATCATCCTGCCGCTGGTGACGCCCACCGTGCTGGCGGGCGGTCTGCTGGTGTTCATGAACGCGCTGGCCGATTTCGGCACGCCAATGCTGATCGGCGAAGGCTTCGTGGTCATGCCGGTGCTCATCTACTCCGAGTTCGTCAGCGAGATGGGCGGGGAGGCCAATTTCGCCGCCGCGCTCGCCGCGCTGATGGTCGTGCTGACCTGCCTGATCTTTCTCGGCCAGAAGTACGTCGTAAACAAGAAGTCGTTCACCATGAGCGCGCTGCGCCCGATGAAGCCGAATACGCTGGCGCCGGTGCCCAGCGCGTTCGCGCACCTCTTCATTTACCTGCTGGTGTTCCTGTCGATCATCCCGCAGCTCACGGTGATCTACACCTCGTTCATGAAGGTCAACGGCGTTGTGTTTACGTCCGGCTATTCGCTCGACAGCTATCGCATCATTTTCGACAAGCTGGGCACGGCGATCACCAACACCTATGTGTACGGGCTGGCGGCCATCGTCATCATCGTCCTGCTCGGCATGTTCATCGCCTATCTTGCGACACGGCGGCGGAACCTGATCACCTCGCTGATCGACACCTTCACCATGTTCCCGTACATCATTCCCGGTTCGGTGCTCGGCATCACGCTGCTGCTCGCCTTCAACAAGCCGCCGATCGTATTGAGCGGCACGGCGATGATCATCATCCTGGCCTTCGTGGTCCGGCGCCTGCCGTATACCCTGCGGTCCAGCGCGGCGATCCTGTACCAGATCAGCCCGAGCGTGGAGGAAGCATCGATCAGTCTCGGCTGCTCGCCGATGAAGACCTTCTTCAAGGTCACGGCCATAATGATGCTTCCGGGGGTGATGGCCGGCGCGATCCTGAGCTGGATCACGGTGATCAACGAACTTTCCGCATCGGTGATCCTGTATACGGGGGGAACGCGGACGATGTCGGTGTCGATCTACACCGAGGTCATCCGGGCAAGCTATGGCACGGCTGCGGCGTTGTCGTCGATCCTCACCTTGACGACCATCGTTTCGCTGATGATCTTCTTCAAACTGACCGGCGGCAAGGAACTGGCGCTGTAGACGGATTTTCGGAGAAAAAATGGGCAAGTTTGATGGCTACCTTCTCGTTTCGGATCTCGATGGAACGCTGATCGGGCGTGATCACAGCGTATCGGACGAGAACGTCGCGGCCATTCGCGAGTTCGTTGCCGAGGGAGGGCGTTTTCTCGGAGCGACCGGACGTACCGAACTCAACGTGCGGCCATATACCACAGGGATCCCGTTGTCGTCGCCGTGGATCCTGTACAACGGCGCGGCGATCTACGACTGGGAGAGCGCCTCGTTCATTTACAAGGCACCGCTGCCGCGTTCGCTGGCGGAGGCGTTCGTGTGCCGCGTGATCGATCGTTTCCGTCTGGTCAATGTCCAGGTCTATGCCGGCGGGCCGTTCTGCCAGGTCAATCCCGACGGGCAGCCGGATGCGATTGCGGTTCGTGAACAGCAGAGCTTCGAGGACAAGCCTGCCGCGGCGATCACCGACGACTGGCTGAAGGTGCTGTTCTGCAGCGACGTTCCGGAGCATCTTGACGGAATCGAGGTGCTGTTCAAGAACGATCCGTTGCGCGGCGTAGCACACAGCATGCGCTCGGGGCCGCGCTACTTCGAGGTGACCGCGCAGGGCGTGAACAAGGGAACGGCGCTGGCTCACCTGAAGAAGCTTCTTGATCCGGCACCGAGGCGGGTGGTGGCGATCGGCGACTACAACAACGACATCGAGATGCTGCAGGAGTCCGACATCCCCGCGGCACCCGAGAGTGCGCTCGGCGAGGTCAAGCAGCACGCGAAGATCATCACGGCCTGCCATTCACGCAGCGCCATCGCCGATCTGATCCGGATACTCGGCGCCGAATGCGCCTGACGCCCTTCGCCATGCACGGAAAGCGAACCTTTCTTCTGGTTTCTGCCGTGTTTTTTGCGTGGCTGTCCGGAATTGGCCCGGTCAGTGCGCAGACGCGACGGCTCAACGTGGTCTGTTCGGTGCAGATCGAGTGGTGCGAGCTCGTCAGGAAGACGTACCAGCAGGCCACGGGTGTCCGCATGGCGGTGATCCATCGCAGCAGCATCGAGGCGCTGGCCTTACTGATGTCGGAGCGCAAGAATCCGCGCACCGACGTCTGGTTCGGCGGCACCGGCGATCCGCATCTGCAGGCGGCAGAGCAGCGGCTGACCGAAGAATATCGCTCGCGCCAGTTCGACGACCTGCAGCCCTGGGCACAGGCCCAGGCAAAGCGCGGCGGATTCCGGACCGTCGGGTTGTACTCGGGAGCGCTTGGCATCGCCTACAACCCGGAGCAGATTCGCCGCCTTGGCGTCGAGCCGCCGCGCTGTTGGTCGGATCTCGTCCGCCCGGAATTCGAACGCCAGGTCATGATGGGCAATCCGACATCGTCCGGAACCGGCTACCTGATCCTCTCCGCACTGACCCAACTGCTCGGTGAAGACGGCGCCTTCGCCTACATGAAGAAGCTGCATCGCAACGTCGCGCAGTACACGCATGGCGGGCGGGGAAGCATCGAGAACGTCGTGCGCGGTGAGGCCAGCGTGGCGATCGGGTTCATGCACGACGCGATCACCGCACAGGAGCGTGGTGCCCGGTTGGAGTTTACCCTGCCGTGCGAGGGGGCTCCGGCGGAGATCGGATCGCTCTCCCTGGTCGCGGGCAGCGCCAATCCGGTCGAGGCCCGCGAGTTCTACGAATGGGCGCTGAGTCCCGATGCCCAGACGCTGGCCCGGCAAGCGAGCGCCTTCCAGTGGTCGTCCAACGCGCGGGTCGCCGCCGTCGCGGGGCTGCCGACAGCTGATCTGGCGGGAATCATCGAGTACGATCACCGCCGCTTCGGCTCGTCCGAGGTAAGAAAGCGGTTGCTGACCCGCTGGGTCAACGAAGTGAATGCACCCGGCAACGAGTGAGGCATCAGTCATGGTCAGGCATTGGCTTCTGGTCTCCTTCCGGCTCCTGGGCATTCTGGCCGGGTGGTTTGCCGTTTCGCTTCCGGCGCATGCCGTTGCCGGATTGCATCAGGCGGTCTTCGACGTTACTCCGGAGGTCCAGGCCATGTTTCGCGCCTTGGGCAGCCTGGGTGAGGTTGCTCTGGTCATCGGTTTGCTCGTGGCGGCCATGTCGACATTGCCGCGCTGGCGCGGCGCGGACCGGCTCGTCTGGCATCGGTTCGCGGCGGTTTTCTGGCTGTTCGGGGCAGCGGCGTTGTTCTTCGCCGCAATTCCGGCGATGCAAAGCGCCGCAGCCATGAGCATGGCGGTGCATGGCGTGCCTTCCCTCCTTTTCTTCCTCGCGGTGTTCGTCCTGTTTCTTGCCATGAATCGCAGGGGCGGGCATCAGCGGTATGCTGACGCGTTCAGGACCGACACGGGGTTTGCGTTGGTCGCAAGCGGATGGATCGCTTTCCTCGTCGTTCTCGTCGCGGTGCCGATCGCCTGTGCCTGGAGCCTCGTCTGGAATCGCAGCGGGAGCGGGTGGAGCGGATTGTTTACCGGCCTGGAGAGCCTGACCAGCGTACGTTACTGGAGTCTCGGCTGTCTTGGCGGCGACGGGGCGTGTGGATCGGCCGTCAATTCCATCGTTCTCGGAACGCTCGTCGCAACGCTCGCGGGCGTTCTCGGCGTGACCCTGGCGCTCTTCGTCCATCGCGCCGGGGTGTCGGTGCGGCGTTCCGTCGCGGTGCTGGCCTGCCTGCCGATGATCACGCCGCCGTTTCTGGTCGGATTCGGACTGGCGCAACTGTTCGGCAAGGCCGGGCTGGTCAGTTCGGTGCTCGAAGCGCTCTTCGGCGTGACGAGCACGCGCTGGTTCTTCGGTGCGTATGGCGTGGCGATGGCGCAGGTTCTCGTCTTCTTCCCGCTGGCCTATTTCATGGCGCTGCACGCGCTGGATTCTCTCGGTCGTGCGCAAATCGACGCGGCAAAGTACCTCGGCGCGTCGAGTGCGGATGTCCTGCGTACTGTCGTGTTCCCGGTGCTGCGCGATCCTCTCGCCGTGGCCATGCTTGTGATTTTCGTGGAATCGCTGTCCGACGTCGGCAATCCGCTGGTTATCGGCGGCAAGCTGCGGGTGCTTCCCTCCGAGCTTTTCTACAGCAGCAGCAGCGAACTGGCCGCCAATGCGATGACCGGGGTCCCGGCACTGCTGTTGGTGGCCATCGCCCTGGCGATGACTGCGTTGAAGGACTACGTGGCGGGCCGGCCGGCGCTTCCGGAAACGGCAACCTCATCTGGCGAGCCCGGGCAATGCGATTTGCCGCCGGTGTTGTCGTGGTCGTCCGGTACCGTGCTCGTGGTGACGACGCTGTTGTTGACCGGCGTCTACGCGGCGATTGGGATTGGTGCCTTTTCCGAGGGAGGGAAGGTGTTCGCGCCGTTGACTCTCGACAACTTCTCGCGGGGATTCGGCTTCTCGCTGGCGGCGGGCGGCCTCGAACTGACCGGCTCGGCGTGGGATTCCCTGTTGGCCAGTCTTTGGTGCGCGCTGTTGGTGGCGCCGGTGGGGGGCGTGGTGGGTCTTGTCATGATCTGGACTCTCCAGCGCGTCGGCAAGCCTTCTGCCCGCTTCGTCGGGAATCTTTCCTCGTATTTCTTCTCGGTCCCGAGTGTGGTGATCGGAGCCGGCTTCATGCTGGCCTTCGGCAGTCTCGGGCTCTCCGATCCGGGTGCCTGGCTGATGATCGTGCTGGCCATCCTGATCCGTAACCTGGCGATTTGCCTGCGTTTTGGCGACATCGCCATGAGCCGCCTGGATCCGTCGCAACTCGAAATGTCCGGCTTGCTCGGGGCCGGCTCGGTCACGACCTTTCTGCGCGTGGCGACACCGACCCTGCGTCCGGTTTTCGTCGTCTGCGTCGCTTACGGCTTCATTCGCTCGATGACGACACTCGGGTCGGTTCTCCTGTTATCGTCGGCGGAGAATCAGGTGGCTACGACCTTCATGATCGATCGTATAGGCATCGGCGAGTTCGGTGTCGGCATGGCGTACGGCGTGGTGCTCGCCGGGTGCGTCGGGGCAGTGCTGCTGGGCGGATGGCTGTTGATGTCGGCGCATCGGCACCTGCCGGGCTGGGGGCACGTCGTGGCGGACCTGAAGGCGGCGATCGTGTTGGCGGAGAAAAACGGGGTGCGGGGAGTGGCAAGATGATTCGCAGGGATATCCGGCCCGGAGTGACGGGCTCGCTGGCGGCGGGAGTCGGCTGATGGCAGCGTTTCACGGGGTTTCGATCGAAGCCAGAAAGGTTTCGCTTTCGCTCGGCGACAGGCGCGTTCTCACGGACATTGACCTGCGGATCGAAGCGGGCGAATTCTTCTGTCTGCTCGGCCCGTCGGGGGCGGGAAAAACGTCTTTCCTGCGGGTGATCGCCGGGCTGGCGATGCCGGAGGCGGGCGAATTGCTGATCGATGGCGAGCGCGTCACCGCGAGGCCGCCGCAGAAACGCGGCGTGGGCATGGTTTTCCAGGGCCTCGGGTTGTGGCCCCACATGACGGTGTCCGAGACCGTCGGCTACGGTCTGGCGCGGCAACGTCTGCCGGACGAAACGATACGCAGCAAGGTTGGCGCAATGCTCGAAATCGTCGGTCTCATCGACTTGGCCGACAAATACCCCGGGGAGCTCTCCGGCGGTCAGCAGCAAAAGGTGGCGCTGGCGCGGGCGCTGGCGGTCGAGCCGCGCGTCCTCCTCCTCGACCAGCCGATGTCAGCGCTGGATCTTGCCTTTCGAACCCAGTTGCTGGGCGATATCCATGCCTTGCAGCGGGAACTCGGGATCACTACGGTGATGGTGACCCACGAGCCGGAGGAGGCACTGAGCGTGGCGGACCGGGTGGCCGTGATCCGCGAAGGCACGATCCGGCAGACCGGTTCGCCGGCGGCACTTTACGACTATCCGACGGATTCGTTTGTCGCCGGCTCGGTGGGGACGGCCAATCTTCTGGCGGGAAAGGTGATCGAAGATGAAACGGGTCAGTTGTTTTTCAACTCCGAAGTGCTGGGCGATGTGCCTCTCTTTGAACGCCTGCATCGCCCGTCCGTCGGTTCTGCCGTGGCGTGCTTCCGGCCGACGTCGGTGCGTTTTGCGCCGTACGATGCGCTGATGGATGCCGCCGATGCAGTCTGGATGCAGGGGAGGATCATGCGCAGCGAGTTTCGCGGCGGCTATCTGCGCTACAGTGTCAGCGTGGGGGAAGAAACGGTGGTGTGCGACCTGCCGCACCGCAAGGCTACCCTGGCGCTGCCGGCAGGAAGCGAGATTCTGGTCGGCGTCGAAACAAGCCAGATAAGGTTCATCAATGTCTGAAGGGCAAATCAGGGGTGCCGGGTGGACATACTGAGGATTCGCTCGTTCGTCACCGTGGCACGCCTCGGCAACGTGACCCGGGCCGCGGAGGCGCTGCATCTCACGCAACCGGCGGTGACCGGACACCTACGGACCATGGAACAGGAGCTCGGTGTGGCGCTGTTCCAGCGCACGGCGAACCGCATCGAACTGACCAAGGCCGGTGACGCGCTCCTGCCGGACGCGGAGAAGGTGCTGTCCGACTTCAATCTCCTGCTGAGCCATGCCAAGTCGATCAAGGGCGAGGTGACCGGAAGCCTCAACTTTGCGCTGGTCGACGACATCGAATTCCAGCGGATCGGCAACTTCCTGCGCGGACTGCGCGCCGCGTTCCCGCTGTTGCAACTGCGCACCAGCAATTGTTCGTCCGACGAAGTCATCGAGCGGGTCATCGGCGGTAAATGCGACGCCGGATTCTGCATTGTCGATGCCGTTCCACCCGAACTCGGAGCGATCCGGCTGAAGACGGTCAACTATGTGGTGCTGGCGCCAGCCGCCTTGCGCGATTCGCTCGGCAAGGCCGGCTGGCGCGACATTGCTGCGCTGCCTTGGATTTCGCCGCCCGGCCGGAGTCATGTGCGCGCCATTCAGAACGCGATGTTCGCCAGCCAGGGGGTGGCGCCGAATGTGGTCATCGAGTGCGATCATCTCGCGGCGATCGAGGGCATGGTGCGGTCAGGACTCGGACTGGCCCTGATGCGCGAGGATGTGGCGACGGAGATGGCCGCCGAGGGCGAGTTTTTCATCTGGCCGCACGTCAGCCAGAGCAATCAGCTGGTGTTCGTCTATCGCGCCAGCGAGGAGTCGAGTCCGTCGACGCTCGGCATGATCTCGGTGCTCAAGAGGAGTTGGGAATAGAGATGGTCTGCAGGGACGTCCCGTCAAGTCGCCCATCGGCTTCCGGTCGATTGCGATGGCGAAAATGATGGCGGCGTTCATGTCTATCCCGTCTATCCAATCAGCGCGACGGCCTTGATGTGTGCCCATACCTCCATTCCCGGCCGCAACGCGAGGTGATTGGCTGAGCGTTTGGTCAGGCGGGCGATCAGCGGCGTGTCGCCGGTATCGAGCCGGACCAGCGCCAGCGCCGGATGCGAGTCGTCGGCGATGGCCGTGACGCGGGCGGGGAGCGCGTTGAGAATGCTGGTGTCCTCGCCCTTGTCGTGCGAGAGGCTGACGTCACGGGCCAGAATGCGCACACGTGCGTGATGGCCGAGCGGCATGTTGTTGTCGCGGACCCACAGCTGCCCGCCGGCGAAGTCGACGCGGATGAGATGCCAGTTCGCGTCGCGTTCGGCGACCATGGCCTCGATGACTACCCCGGCATCCTCACCCAGCCGGATGGGCAGGTCGAGCCGCGCCAGCGTGTTGCCCAGCGGGCCGTCGGCCAGTACCTTGCCGTCTTCCATCGCCACGAGGTGGTCGGCGAGGCGTGCAACTTCGTCAGGCGAATGGCTGACGTAGAGCACCGGGATATCCAGTTCGTCGTGCAGACGTTCGAGGTAGGGCAGGATTTCCTGCTTGCGCTTCAGGTCGAGCGCCGCCAGCGGCTCATCCATCAGCAGCAGGCGCGGGCTGACCGACAAGGCGCGGGCGATGCCGACGCGCTGGCGTTCGCCGCCCGAGAGGCGGTCGGGCTTGCGGTCGAGCAGATGGCCGATGCCGAGCAGTTCGATCGCGTGATCGAGACTGACCCGCTGCGGGTCGAACATGCGTTTCATCCCGTAGCGCAGGTTGCCGAGCACCGAGAGGTGCGGGAACAGGCTGGCTTCCTGGAAAACGTAGCCGATCGGGCGCTTATGCGTCGGTAGCCAGTGCCGCTCGTCCTGCCAGACCTCGCCGTTGACCGTCAGCCGCCCCTCGCGGGCGCGTTCCAGTCCGGCGATGCAGCGCAGCAACGTGGTCTTGCCTGAGCCGGAGTGGCCGAACAGCGCGGTGACGCCGCGGCCGGGCAGTGCCAGATCCACGTCGAGGGTGAAGCCGGGCCAGTCGAGTCGGAAACGTGCGTCGATGCCAGTCATCTCAAGCTCCCTTCTTCGCGCCCGGCCGCCAGGCGTAGAGCACCAGCAGCACGAAGAACGAGAAGACCAGCATCACCGCCGAGAGGCGGTGCGCTGAGGCGTATTCCATCGCCTCGACGTGGTCGTAGATCTGCACCGAGGCGACGCGCGTGACGCCCGGCAGGTTGCCGCCGATCATCAGCACGACGCCGAACTCGCCGACGGTGTGGGCGAATGTCAGGATTGCCGCGGTCAGGAAGCCGGGCGCGGCCAATGGCATGGCGACGGTAAAGAACGCGTCGATGGGCGAGGCACGCAGCGTCGCGGCGACTTCCAGCGGCCGCTCGCCGATACCCTCGAACGCCGATTGCAGCGGCTGCACCATGAACGGCAGCGAATAGAACACCGACGCGACGACCAGCCCCCAGAAGGTGAAGGGAAGGCGTCCGAGTCCCAGTGCCTCCGTCAGTTGCCCGACCGGGCCGTACGGCCCCATCGCCAGCAGCAGGTAGAAGCCGAGGACCGACGGCGGCAGGACCAGCGGCAGGGCGACGACGGCGCCGACAGGGCCTTTCCAGCAGGATTTGGTGCGTGCCAGCCACCACGCAATCGGCGTGCCGATGAGCAGCAGGATGAGCGTGACGATCGACGCCAGCCGCACGGTCAGCCAGATCGCCTGCAGTTCGCTGTCGGTAAGCATGACGGCTGCCCTGCTCAGAGCGCGTAGCCGAAGGACATGATCACCGCCGCGGCCGGGTCGCTGCGCAGGTATTTCATCAAGGCTTCGGCCGCCGTTTTGCCCTTGCCTTTGTCCAGGAGGATGGCGTCCTGAAGGATCGGCTGGTGCAGGCTGGTCGGTACGATCCAGGCCGAGCCATCGGCGATCTTGCCGTCCTTCATTACCTGTGACAGAGCGATGAAACCGAGTTCGGCATTGCCGGTGGCGACGAACTGGTGGGTCTGCGCAATGTTTTCGCCTTGAACGAATTTGGGCTGGATGGCGTCGAGCAGCTTGAGTGCTGTCAGTGTCTGGATGGCGGCGGCGCCGTAGGGAGCGAGCTTGGGATTGGCAATGGCGACGTGCTTGAAATTGCCTTTGTTGAGGACGTCACCCTTGTCGTCAATAAAGCCGGGTTGCGACGACCACAGCACCAGCTTGCCGATGGCGTAGGTGAAGCGGCTGCCGGCGACGCCGGTGCCTTCCTTTTCCAGTTTCGCCGGCGTGGTGTCGTCGGCGGCCAGCAGAATCTCGAACGGTGCGCCGTTACTGATCTGTGCGTAGAGCTTGCCAGTCGAGCCGAAGGCCAGTTGCACCTTGTGGCCGGTGTCCTTCTCGAAGTCGGCAGCAATTTTCTGCATCGGCGCGGTGAAGTTGGCGGCGACGGCGACCTTGACTTCGTCGGCGCAGGCGAGTGCAGAGGTGACAAGTGTGAAGGCGAAGAGTGTTTTCCTGAGCATGATTTTTTCCTTTCGCTTATGCGCCGACGGCGAGAATGACGTGGGAAGCCTTGATCAGCGCGCAGGCGCGCTTGCCTTCCTCGAGCCCGAGTTCGTGGATGCTTTCGTTGGTTACGGTGGCGACAACGAGCTTTCCGCCGGGCAGTTCGATTACCACTTCCCCGTTGATTGCGCCTTCCTGACAACGGACGACGGTTCCGCACAGGCGATTGCGGGCACTGGTTCTCAGCGAGTCGCCGGTGGTCACGATGATCCACGGCGCCTTGACGAGGGCATAGGCTTCCATGCCTTCGGCGAGTCCGAGATGCTCGGCGCTGTCCTCGGTGATGATCGCGGCAAGTTCATCGCCACCGCCGATGTCGAGGATGACTTCGGCGTTGATCGGGCCGTGCCTGACGGATTTGACCTTGCCGAGGAACTGGTTGCGCGCACTTGTCTTCATGTCGAATCTCCGGATGAGTTGGTAGTACTGTTCGAAGTCATCCATGATCTGGCCCAGCGCCGCGAGTACCCGTTCCCGCTCCTTCTCCAGGCGCCGATAGGCCGTAAGAACACGCCGGCCATACGGAGTCAGGCGGGTACCGCCGCCGTGTTTGCCACCCGTCTGTCGTTCCACGACGGGCTGCTCGGACAGGTTGTTCATGCTCTCCACGGCTTGCCAGGCAGCCTTGTAGCTCATGCCCATGGCGCTGGCGGCGGTGGAGATCGACCCGGATGCGTCGATGCGTTCGAGCAGTTCCAGGTGGTCCCAGCGCTTTCCCCGCGCGAGCAGTGGGGCGAGAGGTTTTGTCGCGGCAGATGGGTCGTTCATGGTTGTCATCTTCCTGTTCGTGCGGTTTGTCGTTATTACCACACACTACATAACGCCAGCAAGATGAATGCCCGACAAAACGAAAGTCATTGGTGAATGCGTTGTTCAGGCGGACTCCGCTGCGAAACAGATCCGTCGTCCCGTCGGTCGAAGCGGGAGGAGTTCAACGCGTTGCTGCCAGCCGATGCCTTGGGTCGAGGGGCTGAGTTCCCCACAAATCCCCGTGGTAACTCTGTGGACAAGCTTTGGGTAAGTGTGCCAACACATTGTCCCGACTGGGTTATTTTCGCTTGCCTGAAAAACAGGCAGAGCACGTTTGATCAAGGATAACGCAACTCCGTGCGGTGCATGATGGTCCAAAACGAGGCTATCTGGCGAGTGCAAGCCGGATGGTCGTTTTCAATCACAAGGAGTGTGTCAGATGCGAAGGATTATTGCCCTTCTCGGAATCATCATCGCGGCCCCGGCATTTGCGGGGTGGGAGGAAATGGTGAGTCGCGGGGGAATCTCTCTATTTCTCGATCCCCAGACGATCAAGGTCAGTGGCAACACGCGCAACGTAATGGCGCTGGTTGCGTACAGCGAGCCTTTGTCGAACGGAGCGCGTTCAATACAGGGCGCGATGGAGTACGACTGTCAGGACAAGCGCCTCCGGACCCTCACATTCACGCATTACGCCGGACCGCTGGCGCGCGGCCAGATCGTTTCCGACAGCCAGGTTCCTTCGGAATGGGGTTCTGTTGAGCCGGGGACTTTTGCCGCGGATGCGCTGGATTTCGTTTGCCGGCAATAGCGCCTGTCACTGTCGCGCTACTGCCGTGATGCCCTCTCTTGGCGATTTCGCCGAGAGGGGGCGTTTGATCAATGGGACGGTTTGCGGCCGGGCGCGGCAGGCGGGTAGTAGCCGGAGATGCGGCACTGCACGCCTTCGACGGGCTTGCCGTTCTTGTAGCGGGTGACGGCGCACTGCGAAATTTCGCCGAGGCGGGACAGTTCCTCGATCGCCAGGCGGACCTGCTCGATCGACAGCTTCGTCGATGCCGCAATTTCGCTGTCGAGCAACTGGCCGTGTTTTTTGAGATGCTGGAGGACTACATTGGAAGGCATGCCGAACCCTTTCAAAAATTGAGAACAAGCCCTTCTGGACGAACCATCAAGATTTCAACTGCATAACAACCGATACGTTTCGGGAGATAACCGGTATCATCGTCCCGTGCAAACATCTATTCAAGTGGTTTTGGCGGAAACATCGACGAACCGTGATGCCGAAGCCCGTGATGGCACGAACAACAGGTGTCGGCAGAAGAAAGCAAACACGAAGTTGCCTTCGGGGAGGAAAATGTAACTGATTGATATATGATGCGCGGATCGATTTTCAAGGGCGGGCCGAATGACCTCGACACCAAAAAGACAAAAGAAAAAAGGGGCTGCAATTGTTTGCAACCCCTTGTGTTTCTTGGCTCCCCGACCTGGGCTCGAACCAGGGACCTACGGATTAACAGTCCGGCGCTCTACCGACTGAGCTATCGGGGAACAGCGAAGCGCGCATAATAGACATTTCCCCCCTCGTCGTCAACCTTTATTGGAAAAAATGGATTCAAACCTTATTTACCTCAAGACGTCTGCGGGTGAAGATGCGATTCAGCAACGAACACGAGTCATCCAGCGCAATGTGCGGATGGTGTTGATACTGGTTGATGGGCAATCAACCGTTGGTGATCTCTGCCGGAAAACAGGAAATCCGCAGCTGACGGAAAACGCACTTGCCGAGCTTGAAAAAGGTGGGTTCATCACCGCCAAAGTGGAACAGGAGGACTCGCTCTGGCAGGAAAGCCAACGCGTGGCGCAGGTGATTCGCGCAGCGGCGCAGGAAAAAGCCGAGCAATTTCTGTCACGCGAAAAGAGCGGTGGTTACCCCGATTTCCAGCCTTCGCGTCCTGTCGCGTCGACCGAGCGCGCGGCACAGGCATCGGACATGCCTATTTCGCTGCATTCGATATTCGATGCGACGCCGAGCGCCATCGATTTTTCTTCATCGCAGTTTTCCCTGGCTCCGGATAATCCGGAGATTCAGAAAGCGGCAGCGCAGTTGCCGGAAATGGCAGTGTCGGAGCCGGCATCGGGGAGCGATCGGCGCGTCAAAAAGCCGCAACGGGCCACTAAGCCGTCTTTTTTCTCCCAGATCCGGTCACTTTGGGCTGGCGGGAAGCACGAACTCGAGGAGGAGCCGATACGGCTTAAACCCGTGCGTCGTGGCGTGCGGACACGCATCACCTGGCCGGTAGGCGTTCTGCTGTCGATCGTCGGAACCCTCGGCATTGTATTTGTTGCCAGTCTCCTGTTTCCCTTCAGCATATTCCTCTCCGATGTCGAGGCCGCATTTGCTCGCTCGATAGGTCGGCCGGTAAGTGTGGGGGCGCTGCGCGTCGAGTTTTACCCTGCCCAGGGGCTGATCCTGGAGCGCGTGCGAATCGGGGCTGGGGATGGCGAGACGGATGAACTCAGCGTTCGTGAGATTCGGCTTCTTCCCGAAGTTGCGACGCTTTTTGCTGAACGCCTGAACTTCAAGCGTGCCGTCCTGAGCGATCTTTCGCTGCCTCTTGGTGCGGTAATCGGGTTGCCCGGAATGTTTTCATCACTTGCTGGCCCGTCGAGCCGGGTCGACGTGGAGCAGATTCGTTTCGAGAAAGCCACGATCTCTTTCGACGGAATCGTTCTCAAGAACGTTGAGTCCGAGGTGTTGCGTGATCAAGGGGGGGGGGGCGAGTCGCTGCTCATTCGCTCCGCTGACGGTAGCCTTTCTGTTGTTGCGCGACCGGTCGGCAAAGCGCTTGATCTCGACGTTGAAGCCTACGCCTGGCAGCCGTTTGAAAACGCCCGGATCGTCTTTGAGTCGGCGAGCATGAAGGCACGGCTGGAAAACGGCGAACTGGCCATTAGCGGCGCGGATTTGCGGGTCTTAGACGGGGTGGTGAAGGGGAGCGCGCTGATTCGTTCCGGAGAAAAACCCAATATCGAAGGCGAGATCGGTTTCGAGCGAGTGAATGCGATCCGGCTGTTCGAAGCGTTGGGCGCAGGAAAACGGCTTGAGGGTGATATTGCCGGGAAAGTGCGTTTTTCGGCGAGATCGGATGCCTGGGAAACGCTTCTGGCTTCTGTTGACGCCGAGGGCGAGTTCTCTGTACAACGCGGGAAAATGACCGGGGTTGATCTGGTCGAGGCTGTTCGCCGCGTTTCCGGCGCGCCGGTGCAGGGAGGGGTAACCGCGTTCGAGCAATTGACCGGCCGGATGAAGCTTGAGGCGGACAGGTCCCGATTCTTCGGGCTGGTGATGAGTTCCGGGTTGATGCAGTCGACCGGTCAGGTCAGTATTTCGAAAGCAGGTAATCTCAACGGTAGGCTTGAGTTGCAGATGCAAGGAAGCGTGAATCAGACACGGGTTCCTGTTTCGATTTCCGGAACGCTCGCATCGCCGTCGGCACAAGCGACAAACTGACAGTCAAAAAAAGAAAGCGCCGCCCCGGTGAGGAGGCGGCGCATTGCAGGAATTGCCCCGACTGTGATCGCTTAGAGCACGGCCGCGATGGCCTTGGCGACGTAGTCGATGTTCTTTGAGTTCAAGGCGGCGATACAGACCCGGCCGGTGTTGACCGCGTAGACGCCGAATTCGCTCTGCATGCGCGACACCTGCTCGGCAGACAGCCCCGTATAGGAGAACATGCCGCGCTGCTTGATCACGAAAGAAAAGTCCTGGCTGACGCCGTTGGCTTTCAGGCTCTCGACGAGACTCGAGCGCATGGTCTTGATCCGTTCACGCATCCCGAGCAGTTCGGCTTCCCACATCTGGCGCAGTTCGGCGCTGGCCAGGACGGCGGCCACAACGGCACCGCCGTGGGTCGGCGGGTTGGAATAGTTGGAGCGGATCATCCGCTTGATCTGCGAGAGAACGCGTGCCGATTCGTCCTTGGAGGCAGTGACCACCGACAGTGCGCCAACGCGCTCGCCGTACAGCGAAAACGACTTCGAGTACGAGGTCGAGACAAAAAACTGCATGCCGGAAGCGACGAACAAGTTCAGCGCGAGGGCGTCCTCCTTGATGCCGTCGGCAAAGCCCTGGTAGGCCATGTCGATGAACGGGACCAGTTCGCGTTCCTGCATGACATCGATGATTTCCTTCCACTGCGCTTCGTTGAGGTCGGCGCCGGTCGGGTTGTGGCAGCAGGCGTGCAATACCACGATGGAGCGCGCCGGCAAGGCCTTCAGGCAGGTCTTCATCGCGGCGAAATCGACGCCGCGAGTCGCTGTGTCGTAATAGGGGTAGACGTCAACCGTGAAACCGGCGGTTTCGAAGATGGCGCGATGGTTCTCCCAGCTGGGGTCGCTGATGTATACGGTTGCTTCGGGGAGCAGACGCTTGAGGTAGTCGGCGCCGACCTTCAACGCGCCGGTACCGCCGAGCGCCTGGGCGGTGATTACCTTGCCTTCGGCAAGAAGTGGCGATTCCTTGCCGAAAAGCATCGCCTGCACGGCCTGATTGTAGGCAGCCAGACCATCGATCGGCTGGTAGCCGCGGCTGGGCATGCTTTCGAGACGGGCTTTTTCGGCAACTTTGACGGCCTCCAGCAACGGGATTTTGCCGTTGTCGTCAAAGTAGACGCCGACACCGAGATTGACCTTGGTGGTGCGGGCGTCGGCATTGAATGCTTCGTTAAGTCCGAGAATCGGATCGCGGGGTGCCATTTCAACGGCAGAGAAGATCGAAGAAGTCATACGGATCACTCAAGTTGGTAAAGGAAAAAAGAAAAAGCGGGAAAATCTTGGGCCGCGGGATTCTCCTACAAAACGGTCTCAAGAAGAATCATGTGTCGCGCGCGTGGGATGGAAACTTATAGACGTAAAATTCTAGCATGATGACCAACTCAAATCGTTCGGATACCAGCGCAACTCGTTCTGAAAACAGAAGATTTTCAGTTTTCGAAGGGTCGCCGTTTCGCCTCTTCCAGCCGTTCACTCCGGCAGGCGACCAACCGGAAGCAATCCGCCTGCTCATCGAGGGCCTCGATGACGGTCTGGCGTTTCAGACCCTGCTGGGAGTTACCGGCTCAGGCAAAACGTACACGATGGCCAACGTGATCGCCCGTTCCGGCCGGCCGGCGCTGGTGCTGGCGCCGAACAAGACGCTGGCGGCACAGTTGTATTCCGAGTTTCGCGAATTCTTGCCGGAAAATGCGGTCGAGTACTTCGTTTCCTATTACGACTATTACCAACCCGAGGCCTACGTTCCGGCGCGCGACCTGTTCATCGAGAAGGATTCGGCGATCAACGAGCACATCGAGCAGATGCGGCTCTCCGCGACCAAGAGCCTGCTTGAACGACGGGACTGCGTGATCGTCGCGACGGTGTCGTGCATTTACGGCATCGGCGACCGGGACGAGTACCACAAGATGATCCTGACCATGCGGGTCGGTGATCGGATGGGGCAGCGGGACATCATCAAGCGTCTTGCCGAGATGCAGTACGAGCGCAACGAACTAGATTTTCATCGCGGAACATTCCGCGTGCGCGGGGACGTCATAGACGTCTTTCCTGCCGAACATGCGGAGCATGCGATCCGTATCTCCCTTTTCGACGATGAAATCGACGGCCTGCAGCTTTTCGATCCGCTTACCGGGCATCTGCAGGGGAAACTGGCGCGATTCACCGTGTTTCCCTCGTCCCACTACGTGACGCCACGGGCGACGGTGCTGCGCGCCATCGAGGCGATCAAGGAGGAACTGCGCGATCGCGTGGCCTTTTTCAACCGCGAGGGGCGGCTGGTCGAGTCGCAGCGTATCGAGCAGCGCACCCGTTTCGATCTTGAAATGCTCGATCAACTCGGTTTCTGCAAGGGAATCGAGAACTATTCGCGACATCTTTCCGGGCGCAAGGCCGGGGAACCCCCGCCGACGCTGCTCGACTATCTGCCGTCCGACGCCCTTGTTTTCATCGACGAATCGCACGTGGCGATCTCGCAGATCGGGTCGATGTACAAGGGGGACCGCTCGCGCAAGGAAAATCTGGTCAACTATGGTTTCCGCCTGCCTTCCGCGCTCGATAATCGGCCCTTGAAGTTCGAGGAGTACGAGGCGTTTGCACGGCAGACGATCTTCGTTTCGGCGACCCCGGCGGAGTACGAGCGGACGCATCAGGGGCAGGTGGTCGAGCAGGTCGTTCGCCCCACCGGTCTGGTCGATCCGACGATCGTCGTCAAACCGGCGATGACCCAGGTCGACGATCTGCTCTCGGAGATCCGCTTGCGGGTGGAGCGCGAGGAACGGGTGCTGGTAACCACCTTGACCAAGCGCATGTCCGAGGAACTGACCGATTTTCTCGGCGAGAACGGCGTCCGTGTCCGTTATCTCCACTCGGACATCGATACCGTCGAGCGGGTCGAGATTATCCGCGACCTGCGCCTGGGTGAATTCGACGTGCTTGTCGGGATCAACCTCCTGCGTGAAGGGCTGGACATCCCGGAAGTGTCGCTGGTTGCCATTCTCGACGCCGACAAGGAAGGTTTCCTGCGTTCCGAGCGTTCGCTGATTCAGACCATCGGGCGGGCAGCGCGCCACATCAACGGCACCGCCATTCTCTACGCTGACAAGGTCACGGATTCGATGCGCCGAGCCATGGAGGAAACCGAACGCCGGCGAAACAAGCAACTGCAATTCAACGCGGAGCACGGGATTACGCCGAAAGGTGTGTCGAAGCGGATCAAGGACATCATTGACGGCGTCTATGATGCGGAAACCAGTCAGAAAGAACTCAAGGCGGCGCAGCAGCAGGCCAGCTATACGGCCATGAACGAAAAGCAGCTCACGCGCGAGGTTAAACGGCTGGAGAAGGAGATGGGTGACTACGCGAAGAACCTGGAGTTCGAGAAAGCGGCCGCGGCACGTGACGAGTTGTTCCGTCTCAAGGAGTTGCTCTTTGGCGCGACCAAGCACGACGAGGACGTTGCCCGGGAATAAGGTTCGATCCAGAAAAAACGGGGCGCAAGCGCCCCGTCGATTCTTTGCAAGCAAAGTCGATTACGGTTGCCTGGTTTCGACCATTACCAGCGGTTCTTCGGCTGCGGCGACCGGAGCCGGCCGGCGGCGACGTGGACGCGGCGCCTCCTCTTCGACGAGTTCCGGTTGCCAGGACTGGATCTTTTCGCCGCTGGTTTCGACCATGACCAGACCGCTCGCTTCGAGATCCGCGCTGAGTGACGGCGCTTCTTTCGGCGCGACGGCAAGCGGTTCCGCTACGGGGGCGTTGGCTTCTGCCGGCTGTGTTTCAGCTTCGAGGACCGGAGCAGTTGAGACGTCCAGAACCTGAACGTCCTCCACAGGCTCGAACGCGGCCGGGGAACTGACCGGTTCGGTAGGTGCTGGAGCGGGCTCGATAGCCACCGGTTCTGTGGCGATGCTTGCCGGTTCCGGGGCTGTTTCGACGATCAGAGTGGTCGAGTCGGCGGACGGTTCTGCAACGGCTGGTGCCTCCGTGACTTCTGCTGCAACCACTCCGGCTACCGCAGCGACGATGGTGGCCTGATCCGCCTGTGCTGCGATTGATTCGCTGGTTGGCGTGTCGGCTGCAACGTTTTCGATGCGTTCCCCGCGATCGCGACGACCTCCGCGACGTCCGCGACGGCGGGCGTTGCCGCTGCTGTTTTCTTCCGTCGTTTTCTCGCCGGCTGCTGCCGAGGAGGGGGCATTGGGTTCGATCACCGGTGATGCTGCCTGCATGTCCTTTTCCTTGCGTTCCGGACGCGGTTCGCCGCGTTGGCGGCGTGGCTCGCGGGTCTTCTGGCCTTCTTCGCGCATTACCGGCTGGGTCTGCGCCGGCTTGGGTTCACGAGGTTCGCGCGTTTCTCTTGGCTGCCGTGGCTCGCGCGGTTCGCGTACTTCGCGGTCGTCGTCGCGGCGATTGTTGCGTCCTCCGCGGCGGCCGTCTCGCTGCCCCCCATTGCGCGGCTTGCGCTCCGGTTTGGTTTCCTGTACGGGTTCCGGAGTGCCCCGGAACCAGGAGATGATCCGGGAAATAAAGCTTTCGGATGCCTTTTCCGTATTTTTTCTGGGACGCTCGCTGACCACCGGCGCCGGTTGGTCGGGCGTGATGCCCTTGATCGCGGCTTCCTGGCGCGGGGCCTTGGCTTCGCCATTGGCCTTGGCTTGCCGTTCGGTTTCTTCCGCCGGCATGTCGACCATTTTGTACGAGGGTTGCTGCAAGTCGTCCTGATTCAATTCCTCATGGCGTAGGCGAACGATGCTGTGCTGCGGCGTTTCGAGGTGAATGTTCGGGATGATGAGAATGGTGACCTTGTGGCGCAGTTCGATGGCCTGGACGTCCGCACGCTTCTCGTTGAGCAGGAAGGTTGCGACGTCGACCGGAACCTGACTGTGTACGGCGGCCGTGTTGTCCTTCATCGCTTCCTCTTCGAGGATGCGCAGGATGTGCAAAGCGGCGGATTCGGCGCTGCGGATGTGCCCGGTTCCGGAGCAGCGGGGGCAGGGGATGTAGCTCGTCTCTGCGAGCGCAGGGCGCAGGCGCTGGCGCGACAGTTCCATCAGGCCGAAACGGCTGATCTTCCCGGTTTGAACGCGGGCGCGATCGTGGCGCAATCCTTCGCGCAGACGGCTTTCGACTTCGCGCTGGTTGCGCTGGCTCTCCATGTCGATGAAGTCGATGATGATCAGGCCGCCGAGGTCGCGCAGCCGCAACTGGCGGGAGATTTCTTCGGCGGCTTCGAGATTGGTCTTGAGAGCCGTCTCCTCGATGTCCGAGCCACGAGTGGCGCGGCCTGAGTTGACGTCGATCGATACCAGCGCCTCGGTATGATCGATGACGATTGCTCCGCCCGATGGCAGGTTGACTTGCCGTGAATACGCCGACTCGATCTGGTGTTCGATCTGGAACCGCGAGAACAGAGGAACGTCGTCCCGGTAGCGCTTGATGCGGTTAACCGTCGTTGGCATGACGTGCGCCATGAACTGGCACGCCTGCTCGTGGATGTCGTCGGTGTCGATCAGGATTTCGCCGATATCCGGCTGGAAATAATCCCGGATGGCACGAATGACCAGGCTGCCTTCCTGATAGATCAGGAAAGCGCCGCTCTGCTGGCTGGCCGCGCCATCAATGGCCTTCCACAATTGCAGCAGGTAGTTGAGGTCCCACTGCAGTTCCTCTGCGCTACGACCGATGGCGGCAGTGCGGGCGATCAGACTCATTCCCTGGGGAACCTGGAGCTGATCCATGACCTCACGCAGTTCGGCGCGCTCATCGCCTTCGACACGACGGGATACGCCGCCGCCGCGCGGATTGTTCGGCATGAGGACCAGATAGCGACCTGCGAGGCTGATGAACGTCGTCAGGGCGGCGCCCTTGTTTCCGCGCTCGTCCTTGTCGACCTGAACGATCAGTTCCTGTCCTTCGCGCAGCGCTTCCTTGATCGTGGCGCGCCCGGCTTCGACGCCCGGCTGGAAGTACGAACGCGAAATTTCCTTGAAAGGCAGAAAACCATGCCGTTCGGAGCCGTAATCGACGAAAGCAGCCTCGAGGCTGGGTTCGATGCGGGTGATTACCGCCTTGTAAATGTTGCTCTTTTTTTGTTCCTTGGCGGCCGATTCAATATCGAGGTCGATCAGTTTCTGACCATCGACAATGGCGACACGGAGTTCTTCGGCCTGTGTCGCGTTGAAAAGCATTCGCTTCATGAGTGGGGCTCCCGCGTGCGTTTACGTGGGGAGCGCCTTTTGCAGGCAGCGACGAATTAGTTGTTGTTACCGGTCATTGGTTTTTCCGTTGTTGTAATCAACAAGTCTGCTTCGCTGGGTCAATTCTTTGAGGAGCCTGTTTGACAGGTGCCTGGAATCTGCTCGGGGCGGTCCTAACGTGCTTGGCGCACGCAAATCAAGTAGTATCGCTACTTTTGGTGAGCGTACTTAACCAGGTGATCTGCGCAGATCGATCCTGCACAAGGTGGTGCAAGAGAAGCTGCTGAAGCCTGCCGGAATGTGCGTCGCAATTACAAGAGAATCGGCGCCGCTTGAAGGTCTCACGGGTCAGCGCCTCTTTCAACCCGAGACGCAAATCGCAAACAGTATATTCAAATTGGCCGAAGTAAGCAAAGACAATGTCACTCAGCGTGTAGTGTCAGAAGAAGAAAGCGGGCAGCGTCTTGATAACTACATGCTTCGCTTTTGCAAGGGTGTCCCCAAAAGCCATATCTACCGGATTATCCGCAGTGGCGAAGTCCGTTTGAACGGTCGGCGTGTCGACGCGTCCTGCCGTGTCGCCGAGGGCGACATCCTGCGCGTGCCTCCCATACGTACTGCCGCAAAGCGTGAAGATATCGTTGCCGGCGCTGAAATGAAAACCGAGTTGCCGATCCTTTTCGAGGATGAGGCACTGCTGGTGGTCAACAAGCCGGCTGGTGTGGCCGTTCATGGTGGAAGCGGGGTGAGTTTCGGCGTGATCGAAGCGCTCCGTCGGCAGCGGCCGCTCGCACGCTTCCTGGAGTTGGCGCATCGTCTCGACCGCGAAACCTCCGGCTTGCTGTTGATCGGCAAGAAACGTTCTTCACTCAAGGCACTGCACGAGATGTTTCGTGATGGAGGAACTGGGGGCCGTGGGGCGGATAAACGCTATCTTCTGCTGGTCAAGGGCCGCTGGGCGGATCCAGTGCGCCACGTGAAGTTGCCTCTGTTCAAGTACCTGCAGGAATCCGGCGAACGCCGCGTGCGGGTGTCGGACGAGGGTAAGCCGTCCCATACGATTTTTCGGCTGATTGCGCGTTGGGAACATTTCAGTCTTTTGGAAGCCGAATTAAGGACCGGGCGGACGCATCAAATCAGGGTGCACTGTGCGCATCTGGGTTTTCCCATCGCCGGGGATGACAAATACGGTGATTTCGCATTGAACAAAGCGATCCAGAAAGAAGGGTTGAAGCGCATGTTCCTGCATGCATGGAAAATGGCGCTTCCGCATCCGGTGAGCGGCGCGGCAATGGCGCTGGAGGCGCCATTGCCGGCGGTGTTGTGCGAGTTTCTGGAAGCGTTGTCCAAAAATGAGTGTCAGGATTATGGTCAGAAAATTTGATTTGCTCGTATTCGATTGGGACGGGACCTTGTTCGACTCAACGGCCTCGATCATCCGGTCGATTCAGGCTGCATGTCGTGATTTGGGGTTGGAAGAGCCGTCGGATCGCCAGGCCGGTCACGTGATCGGCCTGGGATTGTCCGAGGCGCTGAGTTACGTTGCCCCTGACTTGGCGGACGAGCGTTTGCCATTGTTGATCGATCGTTACCGGCATCATTATCTTTCCAGCGATCAGGACATCAGGTTGTTCGATGGGGTGGCGGATATGATCGAGGATCTGCACGCCTCGGGTTATTGCCTGGCCGTTGCAACCGGAAAAAGCCGTAAGGGGCTGGACCGGGCGCTTGCCAGTTCCGGATTGGGGCGCTTCTTCTCTTCTTCGCGGTGTGCCGATGAGTGCTTTTCGAAGCCGCATCCTCAGATGCTTGCAGAGTTGATGTCCGAGTTCGGCGTTGAAGAAGCGAGGACGCTGATGATCGGTGATACAACTCATGATTTGCAGATGGCTATCAACGCACAAGTGCCCGGATTGGCGGTAAGTTACGGGGCGCATTCCAGCGAGTCTCTGCAGAGCCTCAACCCTCTCGGGTGTCTTGGGAGTGTTGAGGGGCTTCGTCAATGGCTTGAATCGAATGCTTGAGAAAAGCGTGCTGGTTAATCAACAGTTGTTTTTTTAATCAGATGGTTTGGAAAAAAACGCACCGGGATTGGATATAACGTGGATACATCTGGCAACGAGCCGAATTGGGAGCGGGGGGTCCTCGAAAAGCTTGCGCTGGCGTCACTGAAGGAACTTCGTGCGAAGCGTCGATGGGGAATATTCTTCAAGTTGGCCGGATTGGCCTATTTGGTGGCCATTCTGGTTCTTGCCGTCGGCTGGGGGGGCGGTGAAAAGTTGGTGGAGAACAAACATACCGCGCTGATCAACGTCGAGGGGGCAATTGTCGCCAAAGGCGACGTGAGTGCCGACAAAATCAACGGTGCGCTTCAGGCGGCTTTCGAAAGCAAGGGGACCGCTGGAGTCATCGTGCGTATCAACAGCCCCGGCGGGAGTCCTGTGCAATCAGGAATTGTTTACGACGAAATACGTCGATTGCGTACCAAGCATCCGGATATCCCGCTCTACGCCGTGGTCGAGGATATGTGCGCCTCCGGCGGGTACTACATCGCCTCAGCCGCTGACAAAATCTACGTGGACAAAGCCAGTATCGTTGGTTCCATTGGAGTGTTGATGGATGGTTTTGGCTTTACCGAGGCGATGGAAAAAGTGGGGGTCGAGCGGCGCCTTTTGACTGCCGGCCAAAACAAGGGGTTTCTCGACCCGTTCTCTCCGCAGGATCTCGCTCAGAAACAGCATGCTCAGATTCTGCTGGAGGAGATTCACCAGCAGTTTATTGACATTGTCCGCAAAGGACGGGGCGGACGCCTCAAGGAAACCCCTGAGATGTTCTCGGGGTTGATGTGGACCGGAGCGCAAAGCGTGAAGATGGGGTTGGCCGATGACTTCGGTACAGTCGACTCGGTCGCTCGAGAGGTAATCAAGGAGGAGAATGTCCTTGATTACTCAGTGAAGGAAAATATTGCAGAGCGCTTTGCAAAGCGTCTTGGTGCTGACGTCAGTCAAGGCCTTGTTCTCCGCCTGTTTGGTACTGATCGATTTGCTGTTCGTTGAGTCTTCCAGGTGAACTGACTGGAGTACGTCTCTCGAGCGCGAATCAGCCAGAGTCAAGCGTGGGTCGAATCTTCGTTCGTGTTCAAGTACAGATCGATCAGGCGCGGAGCAAGAACGATGGCCACCAAGGCAGTGACCGTGGCGAATTCAGCGATCGCAGACATGTTGATTTCCTTTCTCGTGAAAATATGGTTTCCAGGCGAGAGAGTCTATTGTTCGATGCGGCCGCTGTATGTCGCTTTATTGCGGGTTATGTGTGTTTTGTATGTAACGTTCCCTTACGGATCGACCGCAAGGCGGGGGGGGGCATAAAACAAAAAAGCCAGTCGCGAGACTGGCTTGATTGCATTTTCGTTGAATTGGCGCGCCCGGAGCGATTCGAACGCCCGACCCCTTGGTTCGTAGCCAAGTACTCTATCCAACTGAGCTACGGGCGCGCTGCAGCAACGAAGACGCGTATTATATAGATGAATTTTTATTTTTCAAGTTATTTTTGTTTTTTTATGGTTCGTAAAACTATTTGCGTTTGGATGGGTCGATTTACAGAGTCTGGCAACGCTGGTTTTAAGGACGCCGAGGGTTTTGACTCGGGGGTTGTGCGCTAGTGTTGCCGATTTGTAACGCCATGGCCTTTGTGTGGCAAACATCCGTGAAATCAATTAAGCTTGAACACCGTACTAACAATTAAACATGGAGTATGAACCATGAGTAATAAAGGGCAACTTCTACAAGACCCGTTCCTCAACGTGCTGCGTCGCGAGCACGTTCCTGTCTCAATCTATTTGGTTAATGGGATCAAGCTCCAAGGGCAGGTGGAATCGTTTGATCAGTATGTGGTTCTTTTGAAGAACACCGTGACGCAAATGGTTTATAAGCACGCCATCTCCACTGTGGTGCCGTCGCGTCCGATCAGCATCCAGCAGGATAGTGGCAATAGTCCTGAATAGTGTCGGGGTATTTTTTGCTTCGCCTGTCTTTGGGACGGCTTTCCCTCGTCGATATTTTCCTCGGTCTTTCTTGTAGGGCTCATTTCGTGAGTTGGTCTTATGTTTGACCGGCATGCGGGTGGGGAGCGGGTGGTCGTCGTTCAGCTGGATTTGGGTTCCGGGGAATTTGACGAGCGTCTTGAAGAGATTCGTTTGCTGGTGGAATCTGCCGGTGCCGAGGTTTGCGGACTGGTTACAGGACGACGGCAAAGCCCTGATCCCGCAACTTTTGCGGGTAAGGGGAAGGTCTTGGAGATCGCAGCGGAAGTCTCGGCAAACCAGGCGGAGTTGGTCGTCTTTAACCACGCGTTGTCTCCGGCGCAGGAGAGAAATCTCGAGCGAGCCTTGCAGTGCCGTGTTGTCGATCGAACGAGTCTGATCCTTGATATCTTTGCTCAGCGGGCACAGAGTTCGGAGGGTAAGCTGCAGGTCGAGTTGGCACAGCTTGATCATCTTGCAACGCGGCTTGTGCGTGGATGGACTCACCTGGAGCGCCAGAAAGGTGGTATCGGCTTGCGCGGCCCCGGCGAGACTCAGCTTGAGACGGACCGGCGTTTGCTCGGCAAGCGAGTCAAGGTGCTTCGCGAGCGGCTGGACCGAGTGCAGCGGCAGCGCAAAGTGCAACGCAGGGCAAGATCCCGGGGGGATGTGCTTGGTGTATCCCTTGTCGGATATACCAATGCCGGAAAATCCACGTTGTTCAATGCGCTGACTCATACGGGCGCCTATGCCGCGAATCAGTTGTTTGCGACGCTTGATACAACCTCAAGGCGGCTCTGGATCGGCGAGGCGGGTAACATCGTGATTTCGGATACGGTCGGCTTTGTCCGGGATTTGCCGCACGAGTTGGTTGAGGCATTTCATGCAACTCTTGATGCTACAGCGCAAGCTGATCTGCTTGTTCATGTGGTCGATTCCGCGAGTCCTTCGCGCGAGCGCCAGATTGCCGAGGTCAATAAGGTTCTGACAGAAATAGGTGCGAGTCAGGTGCCGCAGTTGCTGGTGATGAACAAGCTTGACCTGACCGATCTTCCGCCGGCTGTCGAGAGGGATGAGTATGGTAAAATCACCCAGGTTCGGCTGAGCGCAAAGCGAGGTGATGGCGTGCCTCTGTTGCGGGAGGCGTTGGCCGAGATTGCATTGGAAAACCTTCGGTCTTCCCGTGAGCAGTATGACAAGGCCGGTACAGATTTGTCCTTGGCGACTTGACTTGGTGTCAGGTTTTTTCCCTCGATGATTTGATCAGTGGAGTGCTTATGTCGCTTAACGACCCGCAGTGGGGAAATCGCGGCAATGACAACGGAGGGGGCAGGCGGCCCAATCAAGGACCGCCTGACCTTGAGGAGTTGTGGCGGGATTTGAACAAGAAGCTTTCCGGTGTGTTTGGAAACAAGCGTTCTGGTGGTGGTGGAGATGGCAATGGCCTGCCTCCTGTCGAGATCAACCCCCGTTTCCTTGGTGGCGGTATTGGGCTGCTGGTGGTCCTCGTGATCCTGGTCTGGCTCGCCAGCGGTTTTTACATTGTCGATGCGTCCCAGCGAGGGATCGTTCTCCAGTTCGGTCGCTACAAGGAAAGTACCGAGTCCGGTTTGCGCTGGCGCTTGCCGTATCCGATTCAATCGCATGAACTGGTGAACATCTCTGGCGTCCGAACTCTTGAGGTCGGCTACCGTGGCAGCGAGAGAAACAAGGTGCTCAAGGAAGCGCTGATGCTCACGGATGACGAGAACATCATCAACATCCAGTTTGCTGTCCAGTACATCCTGAAGGATCCGGTCGATTACATATTCAACAACCGTGGGCCGGACGAGGCGGTGATGCAGGTTGCCGAAACGGCCATTCGCGAGATCGTTGGCAAGAGCCGGATGGATTTTGTGCTCTACGAAGGGCGGGAGCAGATCGCGGTGAGGGCGGCCGAACTCATGCAGGAGATTCTCGACCGTTACAAGACCGGTATTTTGATTTCCAAAGTGACGATGCAGAACGCCCAGCCTCCCGAGCAGGTTCAGGCCGCCTTCGATGATGCGGTCAAGGCCGGACAGGACCGGGAGCGACAGAAGAACGAAGGTCAGGCTTACGCCAATGACGTCATTCCGAAGGCGCGCGGAACCGCTGCTCGTTTGCTTGAAGAAGCTGAGGGATACAGGCAGCGCCTGATTGCAATGGCGGAAGGCGACGCAAGTCGCTTCCGGCAGTTGAATGCCGAGTATGCGAAAGCTCCGGAAGTGACCCGGAATCGGCTGTATCTCGAAACGATGCAGCAGATTTATTCGAATACCAGCAAGATCATGATTGACGCCAAGGGACAGGGCAATTTGTTATATCTGCCTCTGGACAAGCTGATGCAGGCGGCGGGTTCCATTACTCCGCAAATCAGTGGTGAAGGTGTCGTTCCATTGAGGCCTGGAGTGGTCGGGGATGCGCTTTCGTCTCAGCCGCTTGACAGGACCGATACGCGCTCTCGCGATGCGTTGCGTTCCAGGGACAGGGAGACTCGTTGATGAAAGCAGGTCTGAACTTTTCAGTGGGTATTCTGGCCGCGATCATCGCTGTGCTCGGGACGTCGATTTTTACCGTCGACCAGCGGCAGTACGCGATCGTCTTCCAGCTCGGAGACGTGCGCGAGGTGATTTCGGAACCTGGCCTTTATTTCAAATGGCCGCTGATTCAGAACGTTCGTTATTTCGATAAACGTATCCTCACGCTCGATACTTCGGAGCCGGAGCGTTATATCACGTCGGAGAAAAAGAACGTTCTCGTCGATTCGTTCGTCAAGTGGCGTATCGTCGATCCGCGGCTCTATTACGTTTCCGTGGCTGGCGATGAGGCTCGCGCTCAAACCCGCTTGTCGCAGACTGTCAATGCCGGTCTTCGTGAGGAATTCGGGAAACGCACGGTGCATGATGTTGTGTCCGGCGAGCGCGACGACGTAATGGAGAAAATGCGGGAGAAGGCCGATCAGGATGCGCGGAAGATCGGTGTTCAGATCGTCGATGTCCGCGTCAAACGGGTCGACCTGCCCATGGAGGTCAGCGAGTCCGTCTATCGGCGTATGGAGGCCGAGCGGAAGCGCGTTGCCAACGAGTTGCGTTCTGAGGGCTCTGCGGAGGCCGAAAAGATCCGGGCCGATGCCGACAAGCAACGTGAAGTGATCGTGGCGGAAGCCTACCGTGATGCGCAGAAAATCAAAGGCGAGGGCGATGCGAAAGCGGCGGCTCTCTACGCCCAGGCGTTCAACCAGAACGCCGAGTTTTACGCGTTTTATCGGAGTCTCGAAGCGTATCGCAACAGTTTCAAGGGCAAGTCGGACGTTATTGTGGTTGAGCCCAATTCGGACTTCTTCAAGTATATGAAGAGCATGGGCCGGGGGGGCGACCACGCGGGTAAATGACCGGGGTACTGCTGACGGCATTTGCCTTGATGCTGGTTTTGGAAGGGGTAGTGCCCTTCCTGGCACCAGCAGTCTGGCGTGAAACATTTCGCCGCCTGATTCAGTTTTCCGACGGGCAGATTCGTTTCGTCGGCCTTGCTTCGATGCTGGCAGGGATAATTCTTTTAATGGTTTTTCAATGAACTGGCTTCTTCCCGAACATATCGCCGATGCGTTGCCTCAAGAGGCCGCACGGATAGAGCGGCTGCGGCGAATCGTGCTTGATCTCTTTCGCGTACACGGCTACGAGCACGTCATGCCGCCGATGCTCGAATATCTGGATTCGTTGCTGACGGGAACCGCCACCGATCTCAAGTTGCGAACGTTCAAGCTGGTTGACCAGCTCTCCGGCCGGACGCTGGGCCTTCGCGCCGACATGACGCCGCAGGTGGCCAGAATCGACGCGCATCTGCTGAATCGAAAAGGGGTTGCCCGTCTCTGTTACTGCGACAGTGTGCTGCATACGCTACCTGCATCACTGGCCGCAAGCCGCGAGCCGATTCAACTGGGGGCCGAGCTATACGGATTTGCGGGCATAGAGGCCGACATCGAAATCATTCGCCTGATGGCCGAGTCGCTCAAGGCGGCCGGAACGCCAGCTTCGCGCATCGACATCAGCCATGTCGGCGTGTTCCGTGCTCTGGTGAAAGCGGCTTCTTTGTCCGACGAACTCGAAACACGCATCCTGCAATTGCTTCAGGCCAAGGATGTTCCCGGGCTGACCGATTGTTGCGCTGCCGTTGCGGAGCCTTACCGCTCAGCCTTGCTCCGCTTGCCGGAACTGTATGGCGGGGCAGAACTGTTCGATAAGGCCGCTGCCGTGTTGCCTGTCATTCCGGAAATTGACGCTGCGCTGAAAACCATGAGTGCCCTTCGTGCCGCACTGCCGGAATTGCCGCTGTCCTTTGATCTGGCCGACCTGCGCGGCTACAACTACCACAACGGAATTGTGTTTTCCGCTTATTTTCCGGGTTTCCCGAGCGCAATTGCACAGGGTGGGCGCTACGACGGCGTAGGGCAGGCCTTCGGGCGTGATCGTCCGGCGACCGGTTTTTCAATGGATTTGCGTGAAGTTGCCCGGTTGACGAGTCAGGATGAGCCAAAGAGGGCTGTTTTGGCGCCCTATGCTTTCGGCAACCCGTCGTTGTCCGAGCGCATCGCTGCGTTGCGCGCGTCTGGCGAGGTTGTCGTGGAACTCTTGCCCGGCGAGTCGGGGAGCGAGGGGCCGCTTTGCGGCAGGCGATTGGCGGAGCGCGACGGGCAATGGATTATCGAGACAATTAACGGGGAATGATGGAAATGGCCAAAAATGTAATCGTAGTAGGAACACAGTGGGGCGATGAGGGAAAGGGGAAGATCGTCGACTGGTTGACCGACCATGCCAAAGGAGTTGTCAGGTTTCAAGGCGGGCATAACGCCGGCCATACCCTGGTCGTTGGCGACAAGGTTTACAAGCTGAACCTTGTTCCCTCCGGAATCGTGCGCGACGGGGTCAACTGCTATATCGGCAACGGGGTCGTGCTGGATATCCACCACCTGCTCAACGAGATCAAGGAACTGGAAGCCGGGGGGATCGATGTTCGCTCTCGACTGAAGATCAGCCCGGGCTGTCCGTTGATCCTTCCCTATCACTCGGCGCTCGATCGCGCGCGTGAGGCGGCGAAGAGCGCTGATGCGAGGATCGGAACGACCGGTAAGGGGATCGGTCCGGCTTACGAGGACAAGGTTGCGCGCCGGGCCTTGCGCGTTTATGACCTTTTCTATCCCGAGCGTTTCGCCGAGAAACTGAAGGAAAACCTCGACTACCACAACTTCGTGCTCACCAAATACCTCGGTGCCGATGGCGTCGATTACGATGAGGTCCTGGCGCGGGCGATGGCCGACGCAGAGCAGATCAAGCCGATGGTCGCCGATGTTTCGGCAGCCCTTCATGCGGCCAACAAGGCGGGATTCAACCTGCTGTTCGAGGGTGCCCAAGGCGCTCTGCTCGATATCGATCACGGTACCTACCCCTTCGTTACGTCATCGAACTGCGTCGCCGGGCAGGCGTCTGCCGGGTCGGGGGTCGGTGCATGCATGCTGAACTACGTCCTGGGTATCACCAAGGCTTATTGCACGCGAGTCGGTGGCGGGCCGTTCCCCAGCGAACTGGATATCGAAACTGCCGGTACGCCCGGGTACCAGATGTCACAAACAGGGCGCGAATTCGGAACCGTTACCGGGCGAAAGCGGCGCTGCGGCTGGTTCGACGTGCCTGCGCTCAAGCGTTCGGCCCAGATAAACGGCGTGACCGGTCTGTGCATCACCAAGCTGGACGTGCTCGACGGGCTTCCCGAACTGAAGATCTGCACGGGTTATCGCCTGCACGGCCAGGTTGTCGATTTGTTGCCGATGGGGGCGGACGACGTCGCAGGTTGCGAACCCGTGTTCGAGACACTGCCCGGGTGGAGTGAATCGACTGTTGGTGTGAAGTCCTTCGATGCGCTCCCTGTGGCGGCGCGCGCGTATCTCGCCCGTATCGAGGCTTTGTGCGAGATGCCGATCGACATCATCTCGACCGGTCCTGAACGCGACGAAACGATACTGCGCCGTCATCCGTTCGAGTAGTCGTGCATGTCTGCGCGTTCATGATTCCCGCAAAACCGGCGCCATGCCGGTTTTTGCTTTCGTCGAGCGTGAATGGAGGTCGTTCAAACCATGGGGTTGCTTGACTGGTTCATTAACCGGCCTGCGCAGTTCGATCCCGACGCCTTGTCGGACGAAGTCGTGGCGAAGGCAATCGACAAGGCGATCACCCTGACCAATCCCCGCCTGAAACTCGTCGACGGATACCAGGAGCGGTTGCGGGGGCCTGTTAAACAGTGTGTCGACTATCTGCGCAGGGCGCTGACCGATCTCCCGGCCGAAATCGAAGTGTCCGTGGCCAACTGGTCTTCGGAGCCGGTGTTGCATGCGTTCTTCGCCCGGCCGGAAGAGTTGTCCAGTGCCTTGGGGCACTCCCGCAATCTGCGTACTTTTTTCGGCAAATACCCCGAACTGGATCAAGCTTGCATTGTTCTCGGAATGACGTACAACGAGCGGCATACCCGGGGCTTGTCGTTGCGAGGCGATGATGTCCGGCTGGATCCCACGCAAACGGTCATCGACTTCTCCGTGCCACGGGTACGCATCTGCGGTCACACGGATCAGGAGGTCAGGCGCCTTCTCGGTACGCAGTCGTTCGAGTATCTCGTCGCGCAGGCGATGACGGAGATTTCCGAGGTTCGTTCCGAGCGTCAGGAACTCGAGGACAGCCGCAACCTGATTCGCGCGCGGCTTCGCCTTCTACAGCAGCAGGGGCCCGGGCTCGGGTCCGTGTTCGGGGATGCTCCGGACAGCCCGGAGCAACTGAAGCTGGAGTCCCGGCTTCTTGAAAACGAGCGGCAGCTGGAAGAACTTGGTGGTTCGCAGGAGGCCCTGGAAAGCGAGCTGGACGCCCTCTGCAAGGTGCTTGAGAATTCGCAGAGCTATCTCACCTTCGAGCGCAGACGGCTACGCCTGAATACGCTGAATGTCGTTGTCGATGAGTCGAGCACCGATGTTGCCTCGGACGTGGAGTTTACGATGGCTGTCCTGTCCGGCACTCCCAAGGTGCGGCGCGCCTTCGTGATCGGGCGGATGAAGCGTTCGGAACTCCCTGCATTGAAGCTCGATATTGCGAATGCCGAACGCTTTTTGTAATCGTGTTCTGCTGAACGGGCAGTTCGTGCCTGATGAGGCGGCAACAAAAAAGCCGCCTAACCTGATGGTCGTGCGGCTTTCTGATAATTGCTCTATGCTCGGAATCGCTTGGTGCCCAGGAGAGGACTCGAACCTCCACAGTGTTGCCACCACCAGGACCTGAACCTGGCGCGTCTACCAATTTCGCCACCTGGGCGATTCCGAAGAAGCGCGGATTCTAAAGGAACGGATAAAAATGTCAATAAAGAAACTTTCGAAGATCAGAAGAAAAGACCCGCATTTCCATCGCGAAGCGGCCAAGTACGAGCAACCCTTGCCGTCGCGCGAGTACGTCGTCACGATCCTGGAACAGCAGGGCAAGCCGGTGAGTTTTGCGTATCTGTGCGACTTGCTGGATATCCACAAGAGCGAAGAGTCCTCGTTTGAGCGGCGTCTCGGGGCGATGGAGCGCGAAGGGCAGCTGATGCGCAACCGCAAGAACGCCTACATCCTGCCCGAACGCGCCAGCCTGATCGCCGGTCGGGTCGAGGGGCATGCTGACGGCTATGGCTTCCTCGTTCCCGACGATGGTGGCGATGATCTTTACCTCGATGCGAAGCAGATGACCAAGGTCTTGCATCGCGATCGCGCGCTGGCGCGAGTCATCGGCTTCGATCGCAAAGGGCGGCGCGAGGGAGCGATTGTCGAAGTGCTGGAGCGGGCGAACAGCAAGGTCGTCGGGCGTGTGTTGATCGAGCACGGGATTACTGTGGTCGTGCCCGAGAACAAGCGGATCAATCAGGATATCCTGGTCGTTCCCAACCGGCAGGCCGACAAGCGGCTGAAAGTGAAGGCCGGGCAGGTCGTGGTGGTCGAGATCATCGAACAGCCTGATCGGCATTCCCAGCCGATCGGGCAGATTGTCGAAATCCTCGGCAACTATGCCGATCCGGGCATGGAGATCGAGATCGCCCTGCGCAAGCACGATCTGCCGTTCGAGTTTTCCGCCGCCGCGATGGCCGAGGCGGAAAAGTACCCCGAGAAGATCCGCAAGTCGGAATGGTCGGACCGTGTCGATCTGCGCGATGTGCCGCTGGTAACGATCGACGGCGAGACGGCGCGCGATTTCGATGACGCCGTCTTCGCCGAGAAGAAGGGCAAGGGGTGGCGTCTGGTGGTGGCCATCGCCGACGTCAGTCATTACGTGAAGCCTGGAATGGCGCTAGATCTTGAAGCCATGGAGCGCGGCAACTCGGTCTATTTTCCACGCCGGGTCATCCCGATGTTGCCGGAAAAACTGTCCAACGGCCTGTGTTCGCTCAACCCTGACGTCGACCGACTGGCCATGGTCTGCGATATGGACATCAATACGCGCGGCACCATCAAGGATTTCCACTTCTACCCGGCGGTTTTCCGTTCCAGGGCGCGACTGACCTATACGCAGGTGTGGGGCTGGCTGTCGGGCGACATGCAGCCCGAGGGCGTTCTTTACCTCGGCTTGCAGCCGCAGTTGCAGGACCTTTATGCGCTGTTCAAGGTGTTGCTCCGCGCGAGACACCGGCGCGGCGCAATCGACTTCGAAACCATCGAGACGATGATGCTGTTCGACGATCAGAGCAAGATCGAGAACATCGTGCCGACGGTGCGCAACGATGCGCACCGGGTGATCGAGGAGTGCATGCTTGCCGCCAACGTCTGTGCGTCGGCGTTCCTGCAGAAGCACAAGCAGACCTGTCTCTACCGAGTCCATGAAGGGCCGACGCCTGAAAAGCTGGAAAGCCTGAACAGCTTCCTCAAGGAGTTCGGCTTGACGCTGCCCGGCGGCGACGATCCGACGGCCAAGGATTACGCGGCGTTGCTTGAGGCGGTGAAGAATCGTCCGGATGCCCAGTTGCTGCAGACCGTGATGCTGCGCTCGCTGCGCCAGGCGATGTACAGCCCGGACAACGTCGGTCACTTCGGTCTTTCCTACGAGCACTACACGCATTTCACCTCGCCGATCCGGCGCTACCCGGACCTGCTGGTTCACCGCTCGATCAAGGCCGCGCTGAAGGAGAAACATTACTCGCCGGGAGACTGGGAGCAGATCGGTCTGCATTGTTCGATGACCGAGCGGCGGGCCGACGAAGCAACGCGCGATGTGGTGAACTGGCTCAAGTGCTACTACATGCGTGACCGGATCGGCGAGGAATTCGACGGGACAATCGCGTCCGTGGTGCCGTTCGGCGTGTTCGTTGCGCTCGACGAGGTCTACGTCGAGGGGCTGGTGCATGTGTCCGAACTCGGCGAGGACTACTTCCAGTTCGATTCCACAAAGCATCAGATGCTCGGAGAGCGCAGCGGCCAGCGCTACCGACTGGGCGACCGTCTGCGCGTCCGTTTGGTCAGGGCCGATCTGGAAAGCGGGCGCATCGACTTCGTTCTGGGAACTCCCTCGCTCGACACGATGCCGGCGATTCCGCCTGCGCCGGTGACCAAGAAGCGGGTGACTGCGGGTCGAGCCCCGGCGAAGAGCGCCAAGGCGGCACCGGCTGCTTCCGGAAAGTCTTCGCGCGCATCGGCAAAAGTCACGTCGAAGGCAAAGCCGCGGAAGCCGGCCACGTCCAGGCGCTAGTCGTTTTTCCGTCTGCTGCGGTGGGCGAGCTTTCGCAGTTCTACCGCCCACAACACGCTGCTGCTGACGGCGATGCTGACCAACCATTCGCACGGGGTGAGCGCCTCGGTGTGAAATGCCGTTTGCAGGAAGGGAACGTGCACAACGGCGACCTGCGCCAGGCTAACGCCGACAACGGCCGCCCATAGCCAAGTGTTACGGAACAAGCCGGCAAACGCGCTGCGCGTGCGTGAGCGCGCGTTGAAGGCGTTGAAGATCTGGAAAAAGACCAGCGTGGTGAACGCCATCGTCTGCGCGCGCGAGGCATCGCCGGTGCCGCCGGGGATCAGGCCGCCAGGCAGGATCCAGTCCGTTGCCGCCAGCGTTCCCACCCCCATGATCGCGCCGACGAAATAGATGTCGCGCCACATCGGCGCGTCGATTACATGGCTCGTCGGGTCACGTGGCGGAATGCGCATCACGTCGTGGTCGACCGGGTCGGCGCTCAGGGCCAAGGCCGGCGCGGAATCGGTCAGCAGGTTGACCCAGAGGATCTGGACGGCCAGCATCGGCACGGTGATCGTCGAGCCGGCCTCCCCCTGCAGGCCGATGACGCCGGCCAGCAAGACGCCGAAGAACATGAAGAACACTTCGCCGGCGTTCGACGAGAGAAGGAAGCGAAGGCATTTCTGGATGTTGGCGAAGATCGTCCGACCTTCTTCCACGGCGGCGACGATCGAGGCGAAGTTGTCGTCGGTCAGCACCATGTCCGCCGCGCCCTTGGAAACATCGGTGCCGGTGATGCCCATGGCGATGCCGATGTCGGCTTTCTTGAGCGCCGGCGCGTCGTTGACCCCGTCGCCGGTCATCGCCGCAATATAGCCTTCGTCCTGCAGGGCAGAAACGATGTGCAGCTTGTGCTCGGGCGCGACGCGCGCATACACCGAGCAGTTGCGCACGGCGTCGCGCAGCTGGGTGTCGTTCATCTTCTGCAACTCGGCGCCGGAGACTGCACGTGTCCCTTTTTCGATGATTCCCAGCTCGGCGGCGATGGCGGCGGCGGTGATCTGGTGGTCACCGGTGATCATGATCGTGCGCACACCTGCCGTGCGTGCCGCCTCGACCGCCACGGCAGCCTCCGGACGCGGCGGGTCGATCATCCCGACGACGCCGAGAAACACCATCTCCTCCTCGTGCTGTTCGCTCAGACCGGGTTCCAGTGACTCGTGCGGCAGCAAGCGATAAGCGACCCCGAGCGGGCGCAAGGCGTCGGCGGCCAGCCCGTCGATCGTCCTTGCCCATTCGCCACGCCGCTGCTCCGTCAGCGGGCAAGGCTCGTCGCCGACCTGCTCGTGTGTACAGCATCCCAGCAGCACGTCAGGCGCGCCCTTGGCGGTGATGCCGATGAACTCCTCGTTCATCGCGTCGCGGTGCGCCGTGCTCATCATCTTGCGTTCCGAAGTGAACGGCATCTCGCCGATGCGGATGAAGCGCTCGTCGAGGTAATCCTTGGTAATCCCGGCCTTGCGTGCGGCGACGATCAGCGCCCCTTCGGTCGGGTCGCCCTGGATCATCCAGCGCTCGCCCGACTTGACCAGCCGGGCGTTGTTGGCGAGTTCGGCCGAATAGAGCAGGCGTTCGACCGCAGCCTGCAATGCTCCTCGCTTCAGTGGCGAGCCGTTGTGCGACAAACTGCCTTCTGGTGCATAGCCGATGCCGGAAACGTCGACCGTCCCGTCCGGCACGACGACACGGCGGACGGTCATCTCGTTGCGCGTCAGCGTCCCGGTTTTGTCGGAGCAAATCACCGTCGTCGAGCCGAGCGTCTCGACCGAACTCAGGCGGCGGACGATCACGTTGCGCCTGGCCATCCGCGCCATGCCCATCGACAGGGTGATCGTGTTGATCACCACCAGCCCGGCCGGCACCGCCGCCACGGCGAGGGCGACCGAGAACATCAGGATCGCCACGAAATGCCCGAGCGAGTATTCGCCCCAGTTGAGCCACAGCAGGGTTGCGCCCATGATCACGGCCAGCGTGATGACTAGCCGCCCGAGGAAATAGCCGACCCGGTCCAGTTCCTTCTGCAGCGGCGTGGGGGCTTCCTGCGTCGTCTGCAGGCTGCCGGCGATGCGGCCGATCTCGCTGTTCGCGCCGGTCGCCACGACGACGGCCGAGCCGCGCCCGGTGGTCACCGAGGTGCCGCTGAAGACCATGTTCTCCTGATCGCCGATGCCGGCCTCCGCGGCGATGACCTCCGGATTCTTCGACGCCGGCGAACTCTCGCCGGTCAGCGCAGCCTCGGCAACACGCAGGACGATTGACTCGATGACCCGGGCGTCGGCCGGCAGCGTGTCGCCTTCCTCGATCAGCAGGATGTCGCCCGGAACCACCTCTCGGGCCGGAATCTGGCACGGCTCGCCGTCGCGCAGGACGCGGGCCGTCGGTGCGGCCATAGCCTTGAGCGCCTCCACGGCTTCTTCGGCGTGGCGTTCCTGCAGGTAACCAAGCACGGAGTTGAAGATGACGATCGCCACGATGGTCAGCGTCTCGTACGGAATGCCGTGGGCGCCTTCGATCAGCCAGGCGGTCAGCGAGATGACTGTCGCAAACAGCAGCAGGATGATCAACGGGTCGGCGAACTGGCGGAGGAACTTCATCCACTCCGGCACGGGGCGCGGCGCCGGTAGTTCGTTCGGGCCGTGCAGGCGCAACCGCCGCTGCGCTTCGGCGGCGCTCAATCCGCGTGCCCGGTCGGTGTTCAGTTGCGAAATCAGGTCGTCAACAGCGCACCGGTATGGAGGCGAGGGCTGACGAAGAGGGGGCTCCACATGCGGAGCGACGGTCGGTTCGTCTGCGTTCATGGCGTTGTCTTTCTTCAAGTCCGCGAGCCGGGGATCGTTCCTTCGTCCCATTCAAGACCATACGGTGGAGTACGCCAAGGTAAAATACGCGCCCCAATCGCCCGAATCGAGCCCGGCCATGTCCCAGACCACCTTCATTTACGGTTTCCACGCCATCATCGCCAAGCTGCGGCATCAGCCGGACGCGGTGCTGGAAATCTTCATCGCCGCGGATCGCCATGATGCGCGGGCGCGGGATCTGCTCAAGCACGCCGAACTGCATTCGGTGCGCGTCGTCCCCGTCGACACCGGGAGGCTGGACGGCATGGCGGGCGGCGGCCGGCGGCACCAAGGCGTGGTGGCGCGGATCTCCGCGGAGGTGCGTCACGTCTCTCTCGACGACGTGCTCGATACGCTGGAGGAACCGGCGTTCCTGCTGATCCTCGACGGCATCCAGGATCCGCACAACCTCGGCGCCTGTCTGCGCGTGGCCGACGCGGTCGGGGCGCATGCCGTCGTGGCGCCGAAGGATCGCGCCGTCGGCTTGACGCAGACGGCGATCAAGGTCGCCAGCGGCGCGGCGGAAACCGTTCCCTACATCACCGTCACCAATCTCGCGCGCACCCTGCGCGAACTGAAGGAGCGCGACATCTGGGTGATCGGCACTGACGCCGAAGCGCAGGACAGCCTTTATACGGCCCAGTGGCCACAGTCCACAGCCTGGGTGCTCGGAGCGGAGGGTGACGGG
This sequence comes from Gammaproteobacteria bacterium, assembly GCA_029289235.1. Classification (GTDB taxonomy): domain Bacteria; phylum Pseudomonadota; class Gammaproteobacteria; order Burkholderiales; family Rhodocyclaceae; genus Propionivibrio. Next base: position 71,436 of record JARFTZ010000046.1, on the reverse strand, counting down.
ATGCGCCGCCTGACGAAGGAAACCTGCGACCAGCTGGTGACGATTCCGATGCTCGGTTCGGTGCAGAGCCTGAATGTCTCGGTGGCGGCGGGCGTCTGCCTATACGAAGCACGCCGCCGGCGCGGCTGAAAATCCGCGATCAATCAGCCATCGGCACTGATGTCCGCGAGCAGCGGAGCGGCGATACGCGCGTAGTCCGCCGCATTCAGGACGATCGATGTGTCGAGCCGGCCGGCATTGAAGGCGATCTCGTCATGCCGGGCCAGGAGTTGCGGATCGACGACCAGACGGATTTCCGGCGTGAACGAAAACGGCGGGATCGCCCCGATGACGCAGCCCGTCGTCGCGGTTGCCTCGTCGGGCGAGGCCAGCGACACCTTTTTGCTGCCAACCGCCTGTGCCACTTTCCTGAAATCCACCTTCCGGTCGCCCGGCAGCACCGCCAGGATAAGCGCTCCCTGTTGATCCTTGGCTCGGCACAGCATGGCCTTCGCGCCCTGGCCGACCTGCGTCCCGCGGATGGCGGCCACCCGCTCGGAATTGCCTTCGGCAGGATGCCGGATGACCCGGAAGCGCGCATTTTCGTCGCGTAGCAGCGATTCGAGGCGGTCGAACACGTTGTTCTCCATTAATGTCGGGAAGCAGAATCGTACCGCCAAATGGCCGTTGTCGATCTGATACACTTGCCGCCCGACCTTTTGCTGAATCCGGCCGAAACGGCCTTGCTCCTGATGATCATCTTTGACCTGACCTGCAACAACGACCACGGCTTCGAGGGCTGGTTCCAGTCCGCCGAGAGCTTTGAGCAACAACTCCTGTCCGGGCTGGTCTCCTGTCCGTATTGTGGCTCCGTCGAGATTCGCCGCGTGCCATCGGCCGTGCATGTTGGCAAGACGTCGACACCGGCGGAAAATGCCGGAGAACGTGTAACGGCCGTCAGTCCGCAAGGGGAACTGCTCGGGGTCTATCAGAAACTGCTCTCAGCGCTCGTCGCCGGGAGCGAAGACGTGGGCAGGGAGTTCGCCAGCGAGGCGCGGAAGATCCATTACATGGAAGCGCCGGCCCGCTCGATTCGCGGCCAGGCGACAACGGAGGAGTTCGACTCCCTGCGCGAGGAAGGCATCGAAGTGTTGCACTTCCCCGTGCTCAACAAAGACGAACTCAATTAAAAGCATCAGAACGTCATGGCCGCTGGTCGACCGGTGGTCATTCCGTTGTCAGCAGACCGCGCAGGACGAACGGAAGAATGCCCCCGTGGTACAGGTAGTCGACTTCCACTGGCGTGTCAGCGCGCAATAGCAGCCGGACGTGCTTTTCGCTGCCGTCGTTCCGGCGAATCGTCAGGACGAGGTGTTGTCGGGGTGCGAGCCCGCTTTCGAGTCCGGCGATGTCGAATGTTTCGTCACCGGTGATGCCGAGCGCCGCGACGCTGTCGTCGCCCTCGAACTGCAGCGGGAGAATGCCCATCCCGACAAGATTCGAACGGTGGATGCGTTCGAAGCTCTTCGCCACGACGGCGCGTACTCCGAGCAGCTTCGGTCCCTTCGCCGCCCAATCGCGGCTTGATCCGGAACCATATTCTTCGCCGGCGAAAACCACGGTCGGGGTGTCCGCCGCGAGATAGCGCATCGCGGCAGCGTGGATCGACATGACTTCGCTGTCCGGCAGGAAGCGGGTTACGCCGCCTTCCACCCGGCTGCCGTCAGGATTCGGCGGCAACATCAGGTTGCGGATCCGCACGTTGGCGAAGGTCCCGCGCATCATCACTTCATGGTTGCCGCGGCGCGCACCGTAGCTGTTGAAATCGGAAACGTCGACACCGTGGGCGATCAGGTATTCGCCAGCCGGCGACGTCGCCTTGATCGCGCCGGCCGGGCTGATGTGGTCGGTGGTGACCGAATCGCCAAAGATCGCCAGCGCCCGCGCGCCACGGAGATCCGTCAAGGTGCCGGGTTGCAGCGAGAAATCGGTAAAGAACGGCGGTTCGGCAATGTAGGTGGAGGGTGACCAAGGGTAGATCTGCCCGGTGTCTGCCGCGATATCCTTCCACAACGGGTTGCTGTTTACGAAATCCCCGTAGAGCTTGCGGTAGGTCTCCGGCGAGGTGGCATTGTTCATCACCGCCACAATTTCCGCGTCGCTTGGCCACACATCCTTGAGCATGACCGGTTGCCCTGCGTCGTCCAGCCCCAGGGGCTCCTGCGTCAAATCGATGTCGACCCGGCCGGCGAGCGCGAAGGCGACCACCAGCGGCGGACTCATCAGGAAATTGGCCTTGATGGCCGGGTGGATGCGGGCCTCGAAGTTGCGGTTCCCCGACAAGACCGAGGCGCAGACCAGATCGTGCGCGGCGACGGCCTCCTCGACCGGTACAGGAAGCGGGCCGGCGTTGCCGATGCATGTGGTGCAGCCGTAGGCGACGACGCGAAAGCCCAGTTTTTCCAGGTCGGCGAGCAGGCCGGTCCGGGTAAGGTAGTCGGTGACCACGCGCGAGCCGGGGGCCAAGGAGGTCTTTACCCGCGGACTGACGCGCAGGCCGCGCGCAACAGCCTTGCGGGCGAGGAGTCCGGCCGCGAGCATCACCCCGGGGTTCGAGGTATTGGTGCAGGAGGTGATCGCGGCGATCAGGACGTCGCCGTGGCCGATATCCGGTCCGTACGTTCCGCCGGCCAGGGCGTAGCGTTGGTCAAGTTCGTCGGCTGGCTTGCCGTAGCCGTTTTCGGCCACCGGCGCGGTCATTAGCCGTTTGAATGTTCCTCCCAGTGCCGGCAGGTCGATATGGTCCTGCGGGCGCTTGGGGCCGGCGACGCCGGGTTGGATGCCGGCGAGGTCGATCGTGACGACTTCGCTGTAGTCGATGTCGCCGTCGCCAGGCATGCCGAACAGTCCCTGCTCCTTGAAATACGACTCGAACGCGTCGATTTCTTCATCGTTGCGGCCCGTGGCGGCCAGGTACGCGACAGTTTTTGCGTCGACCGGGAAGAATCCCATCGTCGCTCCATACTCCGGCGCCATGTTGGCGAGCGTTGCCCGGTCAGGCACGGTCAGCGTTGCCGCGCCGTCGCCGAAAAACTCGACGAACTTGCCGACAACCTTGGCCTTGCGCAAGCGTTCGGTGACCCGCAACACGAGGTCGGTGGCTGTCGCGCCTTCCGGCAGGCGGCCTTTCAGATGCACGCCAACCACGTCCGGGGTCAGGAAGTACAGCGGCTGGCCGAGCATCCCCGCTTCGGCCTCGATGCCGCCGACGCCCCAACCGACAACCCCGAGCGCGTTGATCATCGTCGTGTGCGAATCGGTGCCGACGAGGGTGTCGGGGTAGGTGACGCCATGCTTCGCGATGACGCCGCGGGCCAGGTATTCGAGATTGACCTGATGCACGATGCCTATCCCCGGCGGTACCACGCGGAAGGTGTCGAATGCCTGCATGCCCCACTTGATGAAGCGGTAACGCTCGGCGTTGCGCTTGAATTCCAGCCGCATGTTGAGGTCGAGCGCGTTGGCGACGTCGTAGTGATCCACCTGCACCGAATGGTCGACGACCAGATCCACCGGTACTAGCGGCTCGACGATCTTTGGATTCCTGCCCGTGCGCTGCGCCGTGCTGCGCATCGCCGCCAGGTCGCACAACAGCGGCACGCCGGTGAAATCCTGCAGGACGATGCGCGCGACGATGAAGGGAATCTCCGTGCTGCGTTCCGCCGAGGGTTGCCATCCAGCCAACTGCCGGACATGCTCCTCGGTGATCCGCTGGCCGTCGCAGTGGCGCAGCAACGACTCCAGAATGATGCGCAAGGAAACCGGCAGGCGCGGTAGAGTGTCGAAGCCAGCCTTGGAAAGTGCGGAGAGCGCGTAAAAGCGGGATGTTTTTCCCGAGGCGAGCCGGAATTCCTGCAAAGCACCAAAAGGATCGCGTGACATCATGGCCTCCGTTGCGGCAATTTGTAGCTTTTTGACTTGCATTCGCCGAGAATCGTTCTCGGATACCCGCGGGCCGCTGGCTGCGCTTTCCCCAGAAGGCCTTGGTAACCCTGTGGATAAGGACTGGATAAGCGTGCTAGGTCAATGCCGGAGCAGGGCTTTTTCCGCTTGCGTAAAAAGCGGGCAGGTGATTTGTTTTTGAGGTCGGGGCCATGAAAAACCCGCTGGAAAAGGACTTTTTGTGCGATCAGTCGCGCGATTTTTCGAGCGATTCGCCGCGCTGCACTGATTGCATCCACTACTACATCACCCACGAGGTTCGCTTCCCCCACGGCTGCCGAAAGCTGGGGTTCAAATCGGCACAGTCGCCGGCGCTGGTCGTCGCCAAGGCATCCGGTCAGCCGTGTCTCAATTTCGTGCGCAAAGCGTTGCGATCAACGCGTTCCGGTGGATAAACCCGGCTACAGGATGTGGGGGGCGGTAGAAGACCCGCTCTCAGACCGCTTGCTGTGGTTGGTTTCGGGTGCTCGACCTGCGTACCCTTAATTCGCCGCGCAGCACGATGCGACGCACGGCCTGTGCCGGCTGCGCGATGCGGGCGAGCAGGAGCTCGATGGCCGAGCGGCCGATGTCGTAGGTGGGCTGGGCCATGACGGTGATGGCAGGGGTGACGACGCGCGTCCAGGGCATGTCGTCGAAGCCGGCGAGGGCGACGTCCTCGGGGAAGCGCAGGTTGGCTTCGCGCAGCGCCTGTACCAGACCGAGCAGGATCAGCCCGCTGCTGGCGACGATGGCGTCCGGCAGTTGCGTGTTTTTCTGCAGGAACTCGCGCATGGCGGCGAAGGCTTCGTCGGTGGTCGGCTTGAGAGCCTGCGTCAGCGGAGTCAGCCCCGCACCGGCCAGCGCCTCCTGGTAGCCCTGCAGGCGCTGCCGTCCGGTGGCGCTGGCGGCACCATAGAAGAAGGCGATGCGACGATGGCCGCTGTCGATGAGATGACGGATCAGCCGTTGCGCGGCGTCGGTGTTGTCGAGCAGGACCGCGTCGGCGTCGGTGTCGCTCTCGCAGCGGTCGACAAGCACGACGGGGAAGGGGAAATCGGTCGGATGATAGCGGGAGAGCAGGTCGAGCGTCGGCGAGAGGATGACGCCGGCGACGTTCTCGTCGCGCATCATCTCCAGGTAGAAATTTTCCTTTTCCGGTTCTTCATCGGCGTTGCACAGCATCACCCGCATTCCGTTGGCGTATGCGACATCTTCCACTGCGCGGCTGACTTCCATGAAGTACGGGTTGCGGATATCCGAGACGATCAGCCCGAGGGTGTCCGTGCGTTGCGAACGGAGGCGCCGGGCCGCCAGGTTGGGGCGGTAGCCGAGTGCTTCCACCGAAGCCATCACGCGCTTGCGGGCATTTTCGCTGACGCCGGGTTGTCCGGACAAGACGCGGGAGACCGAGGCGACGGAGAGGCCGGCGTGCTTCGCGACATCGAGGATTCGTACCATTTTGAGCGTCCTGTGAAAACGATTACGTAGTGTTTTCGCGGCATTATGCCTTACTGCCGGCGTAATGGAAAAGCATTTACGTTGAATTGTTCTCCCGCTCGGTGGTCTCAGGATGGTGCTGAGAGCCTTGCTGAACGGGGTTTACGGACGGTGTTGCAAGAGGCTTGTTGTGACGTTTTGAAAAAATGTTTGACAGAAAATATGTAATCGATTACAAAGACGCCTGTCCGATTACGTTGTTTTCTTTTGGGGGTCAAATGGAAACGATTACAAAGCAATGCGTGGTCATTCAGGCGCCGGTGCAGACCAAGGAAGAGGCGATCCGCCTCGCCGGGAACCTTCTGGTTGAGGCCGGCTACATCGCGCCGCCGTACGTCGAAAGCCTGATGAAGCGCGAGGCGGTGTCCAACACGTTCCTTGGCGTCGGCGTGGCGATTCCGCACGGGATGATCGAGGACCGGCACCATGTGTTGCATACCGGCATCGCCGTCGTGCAGGTGCCGGCCGGCGTGCAGTGGCAGGAAGGCAAGCTGGCGCGGCTGATCGTGGCGATCGCCGCGCAGTCCGACGAGCACATCGCCATCCTGCGCCGCCTCACCCGGCTGATGCAGCAGGACGGTGCGATCGAGGAGTTATGTACCTGCACCGATCCGGAACGCATCATCTCCGCTTTGACCGATACCCCCTATGCGCCGGCAGTTGTTCCCTCGGCGCCGTGGCCGGCTGACGCGCAACTGGAGATCGTGCTCGATTACCCGAACGGGCTGCATGCCCGGCCGGCTGCGCAATGGGTCGAGACGGCCAGGCGGCACGCTTGCGAGATCCGCGTGCTCAAGGACGGGGAGCATGCCGATGCCAAGGCGCTGACCGGTTTGCTCGGACTGGGGATCGTCCGCGGCAGCACGCTGGCGCTGGCTGCACGCGGCGACGGTGCCGATGCGGCGGTCCGTGACCTGGCGGAAACCATTACCCGGCTATCGGCCGAGGAGATTGCCGACGCCGAGCGCGCGCGCGCGGCCGCAGCCAAGGCGCGCGCCAACGCGCCGGTCTGGAAACCCGCTGCCGCGGCGCGTGTGCAGCAGGGGGTGGCGGCGAGCCCCGGCCTTGCGGTCGGCAAGATCGTGCGTCACGAGAACACGGCGCTAGTCGTAGAGGATCGCTCGGCCGGCGCGATCGAGGAGGGAACGGCGCTGGAAGCGGCCCTGGTCCGGGTGGCGACCGAACTGACCGAAATGGAGGCAGAAGCCCGTCGGAGGCTGGGCGCGGGCGAAGCCGCCATCTTCTCCGCGCAGCGCGAGCTGGTCAGCGATCCGGATTTATTGCGTTCGGCCATCGGCGACATCATGCGCGGTCATGGTGCCGCCTGGGCGTGGAAGAAGGTGCTCGACGCCCGCGTCGACCAGCAGCGCCAGTTGCCCGATCCGTTGCTCGCGGCCCGCGCGCTGGACCTCAAGGATGCCGGCGAGCGGGTGATCGCCGCGCTGCTCGGTGTCGAGCGCCGGGCGATGGTCCTGCGCGAACCGACCATTCTCGTCGCCGAGGACCTGACTCCGTCGGACACGCTGCAGCTCGACATGCGCTACGTGGTGGGTTTGGCGATCAGCAGCGGCGGCCCGACCTCGCACACCGCGATCCTCGCCCGGACGCTCGGTCTGCCGGCGCTGGTCGCCGCCGGCCCGTCGCTCCTGCAAATCGAGAACGGCGCGGAAGCGGTGATCGACGGCACCACCGGGGGGCTGTACCTTGATTGCAGCGCCGCCGACATCGAATCGGCACGGGCGGCGATCGCGGCGCAGGCCGTGCGCAACGAAGCGATGCGTGCCGACCGTCACCAATCGGCGACGACCGCCGACGGACACACGATCGGCGTTTTCGCCAACGTGGCCAACGCCAAGCAGGCCTCTGCCGCAGTCGAGGCGGGCGCCGAAGGCGTCGGGCTGATGCGGACCGAGTTTCTCTTCCTCGAACGCGAAACCGCGCCGAGCGAAGACGAGCAGTACGCCGTCTATCGCGACACGCTGGCCGCGCTCGAAGGGCGTCCGCTGATCATCCGTACGCTCGACATCGGTGGCGACAAGCAGGTGCCGTATCTCGACCTGCCGCGTGAGGAGAACCCCTTCCTTGGCGTGCGCGGCGCGCGCCTGCTGCTCGCCCGGCCGGATCTGTTGCGCACCCAGTTGCGCGCGCTGTACCGCGCAGCCGAACACGGCCCGGTGTCGATCATGTTCCCGATGGTCACCGATCTGGCCGAGGTCGCGGCGCTGCGCGCCGAATGCGAACAGGTGCGCAGTGCGCTGGATGCGCCGAAGGTGCCGCTCGGCATCATGGTCGAAGTGCCGGCCGTGGCGGTGATGGCCGACCGTTTCGCCCGCGAGGTCGATTTCTTCTCGATCGGTACCAACGATCTGACCCAGTACGTGCTGGCCATGGACCGCCAGCATCCGCAACTCGCGGCGCAGGCCGATCCGCTGAATCCGGCGGTGCTGGCGCTGATCGGTGCGACGGCGACGGCCGCGCAGGCAGCCGGCATCCACGTTGGCGTCTGCGGCGGGCTGGCCGGCGATCCGCTCGGCGCGCGCATCCTGGCGGGGCTCGGGGTGACCGAACTGTCGATGAGCGCGCAAGACGTGGCCGCGGTGAAAACAGTGATCCGCGCTGAAACGTATTCGGCAATGCAGCAGCTGGCGCAGCGCGCGCTGGCAGCCCGCAGTGCTGCCGAGGTGCGTGCGCTATGAGCCCGACCAAACATGCCGCAGGACCGGCGACCGTCCTCTGCGTTGCCCTCAATCCGGCGATCGACCTGACCATCGAAGTCAGCGACCTGCGCATCGGCGAGGTGAACCGCGCCCAACGCGCCCAGCAGGACGCCGGCGGAAAAGGCATCAACGTGGCCTCCTGTCTGGCGGACTACGCGGTGCCGGTGGCCGTCACGGGGCAGTTGGGGCAGGAGAACCCGGCGCTGTTCGAGGCGCTGTTCGAGGCCAAGGGCATCGACAACCGTTGTCTCTATATCGACGGCTATACGCGGGTGAATACCAAGGTCGTCGATCCGGACAAGGGCGAGACGACCGACATCAATCTGCCCGGGCCGAGCCAGACCGACGCGGAAATCGCCGCACAGATCGCCGCGCTGAAGGACGTCATGACGGCGCTTGCGGCCTCTCTGCGCTGGGTCGTCCTTTCGGGGAGCCTGCCGCCGGGCTGGCCGGCCGACACCTACGCGACGCTGATCCGGCATGCCCGTTCGCTCGGCTGCAAAGCGTTGCTCGATACCAGCGGCGCGGCTTTGTCCGAGGCGCTCAAGGCGGGGCCGGAGATCGTCAAGCCGAACCGCGACGAACTGGCCGAGCATCTGGGCCGCCGGTTCGGTTCTCTCGCCGAGGTGGTCGAGGCTGCCCGTGCGCTGATCGCCGCGCATCCCGGCATGCAGGCCGTGGCGGTGTCGATGGGCAGCGAAGGCGCGGTGTTCGTCTCGCTGGAGCAGGCGATTGTCGCTGAACCGCTGCCGGTCGAGCCGATCAGTTCGGTCGGGGCGGGCGACGCGATGGTCGCCGGCGTTGTCGCGGCACAAATCGACGGGCTGCCGCTCGATGGCTGCGCCCGGCTGGCGACGGCGTTCGCTGCCGGCAAGCTCACGCGTCTCGGCCCGCATCTGCCCGTGCAAGCGGATGTCCGCGCGCTGTCTGAGCAGGTTAAATTAAAAAATAACTGTTTAATTAGTTAGTTGTGACGTTAACTTAAATAGTTTTATCAAGGAGGTTCATATGGCAACCATCGTAGCGATTACCTCGTGCCCGACCGGCATCGCGCACACCTTCATGGCCGCAGAAGGTCTGGAGCAGGCCGCAGTCAAGCTCGGCCACACGATCAAGGTCGAGACCCAGGGCTCGGTCGGCGCGCAGAATCAGCTTAACGAGGCCGACGTGGCGGCGGCGGATATCGTCGTGATCGCCGCCGACACCTCGGTCGATCTGACGCGCTTCGCCGGCAAGCGGATTTACGAAACCAGCACCAAGGCGGCGATCAACGACGGCGCCGCAGTGATCCAGAGCGCGCTGAAGGAGGCTGCCGTGCCGGGGTCGAAGCAGGGCGGGCCGCAGCGCATCGTCGCCATCACCTCGTGCCCGACCGGCATCGCGCACACGTTCATGGCCGCCGAAGGCTTGCAGCACGGCGCTACCAAGCTCGGCCACACGATCAAGGTCGAGACGCAGGGCTCGGTCGGCGCGCAGAACGCGCTGACCCCCGATGACGTGGCCGCGGCTGACATCGTGCTGATCGCCGCCGACACGACGATCGACAAGACCCGTTTCGCCGGCAAGCGGATTTACGAGACGAGCACCAAGGCCGCGATCAACGACGGCGCCGCGGTGGTCCAGGAAGCGCTGGCGAAGGCGGCGGTACAGAGCGCCAAGGCTGGCAGCGACAAAGGCCTGGCCGACCAGGCGCTGGATGCGAAGGCCGCGCAATCGGCATCCCGCACCGGCGTCTACAAGCACCTGATGACCGGGGTTTCCTACATGATTCCGTTCGTCGTGGCCGGCGGCCTGCTTATCGCCCTCGGTTTCGCGCTGGGCGGCATCTACGTTTACGACGACGCGCACAAGGGCACGCTGGCGGCCAACCTGTTCTGGATCGGCAAGGCCAGCTTCCAGTTGATGGTGCCGATTCTTGCAGGCTACGCCGCCTTCTCCATCGCCGACCGTCCCGGCATCGCGCCGGGGATGATCGCCGGCGTCATCGCCGACAGTATCGGCGCGGGCTTCCTCGGCGGCATCGTCGGCGGCTTCATCGCTGGCTACACGGTGCGCTGGCTCAGTCAGACGATCAAGCTGCCGCGTACGCTCGACGGTCTGAAGCCGGTGCTGATCCTGCCGCTGCTCGGAGCGACGATTACGGGCCTCTTGATGTACTACGTGGTCGGTGGCCCGGTGGCTTCGATCCTCGCCACCATCTCGGCCTGGCTGAAGAGCATGCAGGGCAGCAGCGCGATCGTCCTCGGCATGTTGCTCGGCAGCATGATGGCCTTCGACATGGGCGGCCCGGTCAACAAGGCGGCCTACACCTTCGGCACCGGCCTGCTGGCCAGCCAGATCTACGAGCCGATGGCCGCGATCATGGCCGCGGGCATGACCCCGCCGCTCGGCATCGCCCTGGCGACCATGCTGTTCCGCAACCGCTTCTCCGCCGACGAGCGGGAAGCCGGCAAGGCAGCGGCCGCGCTGGGCATCTCCTTCATTACCGAGGGCGCCATCCCGTTCGCCGCCAAGGACCCGCTGCGGGTGATCCCGTCGATCATGATCGGTTCGGCGATCACCGGGGCGATCTCGATGGCCGTCGGCGCGCAACTGCACGTTCCTCACGGCGGCATCTTCGTCCTGCCGATGCCGAATGCCGTATCGGGATTGCTCGGTTACACGGTGGCGATTGTCGTCGGGACGGTGGTGACGGCGTTCGCGCTGTTCCTGCTGAAGAAGCCGCTGGAGAACAGCGCGGCGTAAGCGATGTGTTGCTTCAGCGCGATGAAGTTTAAACAGCCCGTCATACCGGCGTAGGCCGGTATCCAGCATCGGAGAGTAACCGCCGAATGTACGCCTGGACCCCGGCCTTCGCCGGGGTGACGAATTCAAACATTATCTGGCTGAATCATAAGGTTTGTCGCAGATTGACTACCCCGGCTCCGGCCGGGGTAATGCTTTCAAGAGCGTTGGTCGCGCTGGTCAACCGCCTTGACCAGCGCATGCAGCGCGGCAGAGACCTCGACCGGGTAGCGCGGCGCGGGTTCCACACTGCGCAAGGCGAGCGGGAGGCGGGCAAGCTGTCCGCGCGTGTATTCCCGTACGTCGGCCAGCGCGGGTGACGGGGCCAGCCGCCGTCCTTCGCGCATCAAGCATTCGAGCAGCGGTTCGCCCGCTGCTTCGTCGTTTTCCGTGGTCAGCATGTCGCCGGCCATCAGGCCGTCGGCGTCGTAGCGCCGGAACACCTGCTTGCGTCCCGGCCAGCTGGCCTTGCCTTCCGAACGCTTGCGCCGCGCGCCACCGGCGTACTCCTGCAGCTTGTAGGCGCATTCCAGATACGGGCAGTCGTCCGAGGTGTTCATCCGTGTGCCGACGCCGAAGCCGTCGATCGGCGCACCGGCGTTGATGAGCCGCGTGACCGCGTATTCGTCGAGGTTGCCGCTGGCGAAGATGCGGATGCCCGGGAGTACGCCCTCATCGAGAATCTTCCGGACGCGGCGCGAATGCTGATCGAGATCGCCGCTGTCGAGGCGCACGGCCTGGACGGTGATGCCGTCGGCGGCCAGCTTGCGCGCAAGCGGGATGATCGCGCGGGCGGCGGCTTCGGTGTCGTAAGTGTCGATGAGCAGGGTGGTGGCGTTCGGGTGCGAATGCGAAAAGTCGTCGAAGGCGGCGATTTCGTCCGTATGCGCCTGGATGAAGGAGTGCGCCATGGTGCCGTACAGCGGGATGTTCCAGCGCGCGCCGGCAAGGACGTTCGAGGTGCCTTCAAAGCCGGCGAGGAAGCTGGTGCGCGCCGAGAGCATGCCGGCCTCGGCGCCGTGTGCGCGGCGCAGGCCGAAGTCGACGAGCAAGTGGCCCGGCGCGGCGAGGCGCACGCGGGAGGCCTTGGTGGCGATCAGCGTCTGGTATTGCAGCAGGTTGATGATGCGGGTTTCCACCAGTTGCGCTTCGCGCAACGGGGCGACGATGCGCAGGATCGGTTCGTCGGCGAAGAACGGCGTGCCTTCGGGCATGGCCCAGACCTCGCCGGTAAAGCGCAGGTCGGCCAGCGAATCGACGAAGGGCCGATGGAAGCGTCCGCAGTTGGCCAGCCAGTCGAGTTCGTGCGGCGAGAGGCTGAAGTTCTCCAGTGTGTCGAGCACCTGCTCCAGCCCGGCGGCGAGCAGGAAATGACGGTTGTCCGGCAGCTTGCGCACGAAAAACTCGAACACGGCGGTGTCGTTCATGCCCTTGTCGAAGTACGCCTGGAGCATGGTCAGTTGATACAGGTCGGTCAGCAGTACGCTTTCCTCGGCGGTTTTCAAGATCAGTTCTCCTCGGTGACGGCGCCCGCCGCCAGCATCTGGGCCATGGCGCGGTCGCCGTCGTCCGGCTGGACGTTCACGGCACGCATGGCGTGGGTCAATAAAACGACGTCGTAGCCGAGCTTTCGCGCGTCGAGCACGGAATTCAATACGCAGTAATCGGTGGCCAGTCCGCCGACCAGGAGGCGGCGGATTCCCGCGGTTTGCAGGCGCGCGTGCAGGTCGGTGCCGGCAAAACCCGAGTAGGCGTCGGCGTCGCTCCGGGTCGCCTTGCTGACGACGGTTGCGTCTGGCGGCAGTTGCAAGGCCGGGGAAAATTGCGCGCCCGCTGTTCCGGCGACGCAGTGAACCGGCCACGGGCCGCCTTGCGGCAGGAAGGAACAATGGTCAGCCGGGTGCCAGTCCCGGGTGGCGAACACCGGCAGGCCGGCAGCGGTGAAGCGGGCAATCTGCGCGTTGAGCGGCGCGACGACGGCATCGCCTTCCGGCACGCCCAGTGCACCGCCTGGGAGGAAGTCGTTCTGCACGTCGACGATCAGCAGCGCGTCGCCTTGTTGGAGTAGTGTGGTCGTCATCGTCAAGGTGCTCCTCTTTGCTCAGGGCAAATTGCTTGTTTCGGATATCGCCGGCGTGGTTGCTTGGGGCGACTGTTCGTCATCCATGGCTGTTTTGCCACGCGTCGTCAGGAACCACTCGGCAAGCCCGTCGTCCTCAAGCGCATAAGCGCCGCGAGCCTCGCGCCATACAAGGTTTCTTTCGCGCAGGGAGTCAAGTGCCGTTTGCACGCTGGCAGGTGACAAGGTTTCCCCCTTGATCAGCGCCTTGTACGCAGCCATGGACTCTTCTGAGAACGGTGAAAACCCGGTCTTTTTCTTTCGGATCAGCACTTCGAGAATCGCTTGTTGCAGCGGCGACAAGGCGTCGAACTCATTTTCGAATTCACCCCATACCCGATCCTGCCACTCTTGCGCCCCTTGGCGAAGGAGTGCAGAAAGGTTGCTGGCTTCGCCGCTCAATGCGACGCTCCCCATGATGTCCCGAAGCATTTGGGGCCTTCCGCCAACGAGCTTGAAGGCCTCGAAAACGGCATCAGGCTGGAATTGGTTGTCCGGGCTCAATCCGTTGTTGGCCCACGCGGCGAATGCGTCCGTAAAGGGCCTGCCAAGCAAAGGAAATGGCGATACGCTCGAACCATAGAATGGTTGCGCCTTGTTGATGACCAGGTGCGCCAGTTTGTCGCGGTTTGATCCGGTCATGACCAACATCAGATCCGGCGCCTCCGAGCTGGCGTTGATCTGATCGCGGGCCGACTTGAGCGCGAACATTGCGTTGATTCCGTCGCTGCTACTCAATGCATGTTGGGCCTCGTCAACGATTACCAGCACCGGCGCCCTTGCCAATGTCCTGAGAATTTCGAGCGCATTCGCGAGCGTTACATTCTCAGGAAGACCGGGCCTCGAGAAATCAAGCGACAAGGTTCCCATCACGGAGATCTTGTCGAGCCGCGATGCTCGTGCCAGTCTGGTTATCACCCCTTCGTGCCTTGCAATTTCGCTCTTGATCGCATCGGCAAGCAAAAGCTCCGGCGCGGCCTTCTTGTTTTCCCAAAGGTCGACATAGACCGTGACCCATCCTCGGGATGTCGCTTCCGGAATGATGTCTTCGCGCAAGAAAGTCGTCTTGCCCACACGGCGAGGCGCCGCGAGGAACAGCCCTGAACGGGCGTCAGTAATCCCCTTTCCCTGCAGGCTGTCACATATTGAACGCGCAAGTTCCGGGCGATGAAACGAGAATTGGGACATGGGAACCTCCGTCAATTATGGGGAATTATGGATCAAAACATAAATTATGTGAACGGACATAAATGGCCATAATCGACGTCCTTTGAAACGGGCGCTCCGCCACTCCGACAGGCTGCTAGTATGAACTCGTGGGGAATGCACTCTGGAGGGGAAGGAGCGATGGACCGACCCGCAGGAAGGCGCACGTGCCTTTACGACACGGCGCAGCTCGAATCCGTCATCGAAGCGATGGCTTGCGACGCGGCCGGGTTGCTGACCGGCCGGGAGCGTGTCGCCGTGGTCGGCGTATTGCGCCGCGGGGCGCCGCTGGCCGATCGCCTGACGGAACGCATGCTCCGGCGTTTTGGCATTGCGCCTCCGATGCGTCTTGACCTTGCCGTCAAGCGCTACGCGGACGATCTGACGCTGCTCTTTCCGGAAACCCGGTTGACGGAAGCGGACGGCCGGCCGATACCCGAGTTGCGTGGCCATACGGTGCTGGTCGTCGATGACGTCCTGTTTACCGGGCATTCGCTGCTCCGGGTCGTCGAGTATCTGGCGCGCCGCCAGCCGACGGAGATTCGCGTCGTTACCCTGGTCGATCGCGGCGTCACGCGGCTGCCGGTGCGTACCGATGTCGTCGGCGTCCGGCTCGACATCGCGCCGTCGGACATCATCGAATGCAACGTGCCGCCGTACGAGGCGGACTTCAAGATCGAGCTGCTGCAACCGGGGGCGGCGCCCTGACCGCCGGGAAGAGAAATGTTCGACGATCGTCTCGATGCCGCGAACCAGCTTGCGGCAAAATTGACCGCCTGGCGCGACAGGAATCCGCTGGTACTCGCCATTCCACGCGGCGGCGTGCCGATGGGCGAGGTGCTGGCGACGACGTTGCACGGCGAACTGGATGTGGTGCTGGTGCACAAGCTGAGTTCGCGCTGGAATCCGGAGTATGCGATCGGAGCGATCGACGAGAGCGGCTGGTCGTTCATCGCGGATGCCACGGAGGCCGAATCCTCGTGGCTGGAACGGGAGCGGGCTTCCCGCCTCGCCGAATTGCGCCAGCGCCGCGCGCTATACTCGCCCGGCCTGGCGCAGGCCGATCCGTCCGGACGCATTGTCATCGTTGTCGATGACGGATTGGCGACGGGAGCGACGATGATCGCTGCCCTCCATGCGGTACGGGCGCGGACGCCGGAGCGGTTGATCTGCGCGGTGCCCGTGGCGGCGCCGGACAGCCTGAGAAAAGTCGAGGCGGATGCCGACGAAGCGGTTTGCCTCCTCGCACCGTGGCAGTTCCAGGCGGTCGGGCAGTTTTATCGCGAGTTCGGCCAGGTGAGCGACGCCGAAGTGATAGCCTGCCTGCGGCGTTGCCGCTACGCTGCGCCGGCCTCGTGAGAATCGTGGGGGTGGCGTGCATTGGGAAACGTTCGAACATGAAGCCGACGTAGGCGTCCGCGGAACAGGGGGGACGCTTGCCGAGGCGTTCGCAGGGGCGGCGACGGCGCTGATTTCGGTCATCTGCGATCCGCGAGCGGTACAACCGCGCGAGGCCGTAGACATCGCCTGCGCGGCGCCGGAGCTCGATTTGCTGTTGGTCGACTGGCTCAATGCGCTGGTCTTCGCGATGGCGACGCGACACATGCTGTTCTCGCGCTTCGAGGTGACGGTTGCGGAGGGACGTCTGGCGGCGCGCGCCTGGGGCGAAGCGGTGGACGCTGAGCGCCATCAGCCGGCGGCCGAGGTCAAAGGCGTGTCGTTCTGCGAGCTGAGGGTCGCCCGGCAGGCCGACGGGGCCTGGCTGGCGCAGTGCGTTGTCGATGTCTGATCAGAGGACACTACAAGGAATCCGGAAATGGACGTTTCACGATTCGAGCAGATCGCCTCCTGCGCCTGGCGGATGCAAAGACACGGGCGCATGCGTGTGCCCGCGGTCGTCTTCGCTTCGCGCGAGTTGTTGCAGGCGATGGACGACAAGGTCGCCGAGCAGCTGGCCAATGTAGCCAGCCTGCCGGGGATCGTCGACGCGGCGTACGCCATGCCCGACGCGCATTGGGGCTACGGCTTCCCGATCGGTGGCGTGGCGGCGTTCGACGCCGGGGAGGGCGGGGTGATTTCCGCCGGCGGCGTCGGTTTCGACATTTCCTGCGGGGTGCGGACCCTGCGGACCGGGCTGCGTCTGGAAGATGTCGAGCGCGCCAAGGGACGTCTGGCCGACCTCCTGTACGCGCGCATTCCGGCGGGCGTCGGCAGTACCGGCGAACTTCGGCTCTCTGCCGAGGGTATGAATGCCATGCTGCGCAAAGGCGCGCGCTGGGCGGTCGACGAGGGATTCGGAAGCACCGAGGATCTGGAGTTCATCGAGGAGCATGGCGTTGTCGCCGGCGCCGATCCGGCTGCGGTGTCGGAACAGGCGCGCCAGCGGCAGCGCGATGAAATGGGTACGCTCGGGTCGGGCAACCATTATCTCGAAGTCCAGGTCGTCGACGCGGTGTTCGACCCCGTTGCAGCAAGAGCCTTCGAACTGGCGGCCGGCGATGTGGTCGTCAGCCTGCATTGTGGTTCGCGCGGGCTCGGTCACCAGATCGGCACCGACTACCTGCGCGAAATGGCGATCGCCGCGCCGCAGTCGGGCATCGAGCTGGTCGATCGCGAACTGGCCTGCGCGCCGTTGCGATCGCCGCTCGGCAAGCGTTACCTTGGCGCGATGCGCGCGGCGATCAACTGTGCTCTCGCCAATCGGCAGATTCTCACGCACCTGGCGCGGGAAGCGTTCGCCGAGGTTTTTCCGGGGAGCCGCTTGCCGTTGCTGTACGACGTTTCGCACAACACCTGCAAGGAGGAAACGCATGTCGTCGCGGGCCGGGAGCAACGCCTGTTCGTGCATCGCAAGGGGGCGACACGGGCCTTCGGGCCGGGACATCCGGAATTGCCGCCGGCGTATCGGGACGTAGGGCAGCCGGTGCTGATCGGCGGCAGCATGGGGACGGCGTCGTACATTCTGGCGGGGGCGTCGCCGGCCCGCGGAGAACAGGCTTTTGCCTCGGCGTGCCACGGCGCTGGCCGGGCGATGAGCCGCAATGCGTCGTTGAAGCGCTTCAACGGTCGCGCCGTGGTCGGGGAACTGGCGGCGCGCGGCATCGTGATCCGCAGTCCGAGTCTGCGCGGCGTCGCCGAGGAAGCGCCGGGCGCCTACAAGGATGTCGGTGCGGTGGTGGAAGCGTCGGAAGAGGCCGGACTGGCCGGCCTCGTCGCCAGGCTGCGCCCCCTGATCTGCATCAAGGGGTGAGCCGGTATTTGAACCGCGGCGAAGGATCAGGCCTGCAGCGTCGGCGTGCGGTGGCTGTCAGCGACCTGCAGCATTTGCGAGAAGATTTTTGGCGTACCGGCCACGAGGTTGCCGGTCTTCAGGTAGTCGTCACCGCCCGAAAGGTCGCTGATCAAACCGCCGGCCTCGGTAACCAGCAGAGCGCCGGCGGCGATGTCCCAGGGCAGCACGCCGATTTCCCAGAAGCCGTCGAAGCGTCCGCAGGCGACATAGGCGAGGTCGAGCGCCGCTGATCCGGCGCGACGGATTCCCGCCGTGCGTTCGGCGAAATCCTTGAACATTCCGAGGTAGGGCTTGACGTGCTCGAAGTTGCGGAACGGGAAGCCGGTGCCGAGCAGTGCCTGTTCCATGCGATCGCACTTGGTGACACGGATGCGCCGCTCGTTGAGGAAGGCGCCGCCGCCCTTGCTGGCAGTGAACAATTCGTTGCGCACGACGTCGTAGACGACCGCCTGGTTGGGCACGCCCTTGTAGGTCAGGGCAATCGACACCGCGTATTGCGGGAAGCCATGGATGAAGTTGGTGGTGCCGTCGAGCGGATCGATGATCCACTGATAGTCCTTGCCGCCTTCGCTGGCGCCGGAGAGGCCGGACTCTTCTGCTAGAATCCCGTAGTCCGGATACGCCTGCCGCAGAATCTCGATGATGGCGGCTTCGGCAGCCTTGTCGACCTCGGTGACGAAATCGTTGTTGTACTTCTTCGGTGTGATCCGGAGGTGTTCGACGTCTTGAGCGGCGCGGTTGATGATCTGGCTGGCGCGGCGGGCGGCCTTGATCATGATGTTCAGAGCTGGATGCATGGCTTGTCTTTTAAAGAGTCCGACGGGCGGACGGAGAATTCCGGGACGCCCGTTTCGTTTTTTTGGAATCGCGTATTTTAATATGAACCAGCCTTCCCCGTCTTTGATTGATAACGTCATTTCCGGTCAGCGCCCTGATCTGGCGCGCGTGCGTGTCATCCTGTCCCGGACCAGCCACCCGGGAAATATCGGTGCGGCGGCACGGGCCATGAAAACGATGGGATTGTCCCGGCTATATCTCGTCGCGCCGAAGAAATATCCAGACCCCGAAGCGGTTTCGCGCGCGGCGGGGGCGGACGACGTTCTGGGAAACGCTGTCGTCTGCGCGACGCTCGACGAGGCGCTCGAAGGTACCGTCTTTGCCGTTGCGCTGTCGGCGCGTCACCGTAACCTTGGCCCGATTCGGATGCAGGCGCGCGAGGCGGCGCCGCTGGTTCTTGAAAAGTCAGTTGAGGGCGACGTGGCGTTGCTCTTCGGCAACGAAACCGCCGGGTTGTCGAACGAGGATGTTCAACGCTGTCAGCGCACCGTGTTCATTCCCGCCAATCCGGACTACTCGTCGCTGAATCTGGGCGCCGCGGTGCAATTGCTGTGTTATGAGCTGCGGTTGGCTGCGCATGAAGGTCGCCCGGCCGAGGTGAGCCGCACGGTGCCGTTCGCCTCGCCGCCGGCGACCAGCGATGACGTCGAGCGTTTTTATGCGCATTTGGAGCGCGTAATGATAACCACCGGTTTTCTCGACCCGGCCCAGCCGAAGAGGTTGATGGCGAAGCTGCGACGACTCTACGGACGGGTGAATCTGGAGCGTGACGAGATCAATATCCTGCGCGGTATCCTTGATGCGGTGGAGAAACAACGCCCGCCGAAATCTTGATAGAAAAAGTCGGGTATTCTAGAATCACGCATTAACCCTTTTGGAGACTCCTTTCATGTTCAGCCGCCTGCGAGAAGACATACGCTCGGTATTTGCGCGCGATCCCGCCGCCCGGACGTCGTGGGAAGTGCTGACCTGTTACCCGGGTTTGCATGCGGTGGCAATGCACCGTCTGGCGCACTGGTTCTGGATTCATCAATTCCGCTGGCTGGGGCGCTTCACCTCGCATCTCGCGCGGTTTTTCACCGGGATCGAGATTCACCCCGGGGCGACGATCGGCCGGCGCTTCTTCATCGATCATGGCATGGGCGTGGTCATCGGCGAGACAGCGGTGATCGGCGACGACGTGACGCTGTATCACGGAGTGACCCTCGGCGGAACCTCGTGGAACAAGGGGAAACGCCATCCGACGCTGGAAGATGGCGTGGTCGTCGGTGCCGGGGCAAAGGTGCTCGGGCCGATCACCATCGGCGCGAATTCCAAGGTCGGCTCGAACGCCGTCGTGGTCAAGGCAGTGCCGCCGGGAACGACGGCCGTCGGCAATCCGGCGCGCATCATCGACAGCGAACAGGCGCAAAAACGCGAGGAGAAAGCGGGGCAAATGGGGTTTTCCGCCTACGCCTTGTCGACCAACCAGGATGATCCGCTGGCCAAGGCGATCCACGGACTGCTCGATCATGCCGTGGAAACCGATCGGCGCATCGAGGCGTTGCTCAAGAAGCTGGAGTCGAGTGGCGTCAGCATCGAGGATGAATTGGCGACAGCCGACAAGTTCGATCCGAAATACCTGAGTAAAATTGTTGACTAATTTCGGGAACTTGTCCGATAGTTGACAAAACTAATAGGGTATTAAAGGAGGAACCATGCGACTGACCACCAAAGGACGTTTTGCCGTCACTGCGATGATCGACCTAGCGCTGCATAGTGGCGAGGGGCCCGTGACGCTGGCCGGAATCAGCGAGCGGCAGAAGATTTCCCTTTCCTATCTTGAGCAGCTGTTCGGCAAGTTGCGCCGGCATCAACTGGTCGACAGCGTTCGGGGCCCGGGCGGTGGTTATCGCCTGGCCCGGCCGATGCCCCGGATTTCGGTGGCGGACATCGTTCGCGCCGTCGACGAGGCGCTCGATGCCACGCAATGCGGCGGCCGGGAAAACTGCAAGGAGGACGAGCGTTGCATGACGCACGACTTGTGGATGACGCTGAACGCCAAGATGTACGAGTACCTCGAGTCGGTCTCGTTGGCCGATCTGGTGGCCAAGCAGTTGACGAAGGTTGGCGGCGATGTCTCGCTGCTCAAGGATGCGCGTCGCGCCAATGACGGGGCGCGGGGACGTTCCCTCTCGGCGTTGGCCTGATCGCGAACGATGGCCGCTTCCGTTTATCTGGACCACAACGCGACGACGCCGCTCGACCCCGCAGTGCTGGAGGCGATGCTTCCCTGGTTGAGCGCGCAGTTCGGCAATGCGTCCAGCCGTCACGAATACGGTCGTGCCGCGCGCAAGGCGATTGACGATGCCCGCAACCGGCTGGCGGCGGCCGTTGGTGCGCATCCCACTGAAGTTGTGTTCACCAGCGGCGGATCGGAAGCGAACAACCTGTTCATCAAGGGGGGCGCGGCATTCTTCAAGCCCGGCACCCTCGCGATCAGCGCCGTCGAGCATCCCTGTGTGGCTCGCCCCGCCGGGCAGCTTGCCCGCCTCGGATGGAGGCTTCTTGAACTGGGCGTCGATGCTGACGGACGTCTCGACACGCAGACGTTCGTCGATGCGCTGGATCAGCGCCCGCGACTGGTTTCGGTGATGCTGGCCAACAACGAGACCGGCGTCGTGCAGGATGTTTCCTCGCTGGCGGATCGTGCGCGCACATCCGGCGCCCTGTTTCATTCCGACGCTGTCCAGGCGTTCGGCAAAATGCCGGTTGATTTTCGCCGGCTGAACGGTGCCGGGGTGCATGCCCTGACCTTGTCAGCACACAAGATTGGCGGACCGAAGGGGGCCGGGGCGCTGGTTGTCGATAAGCGGCTGGAAATCGAACCGCTGATCGCCGGTGGCGGCCAGGAGCGCGGACTGCGGTCGGGGACGGAAAACGTCGCGGCGATCGTCGGATTCGGTGTTGCTGCCGAACTCGTTGCCCAGCGCATGGCTTCGGCGAGCGTTTTTCTTGCCGGTTTGCGGAACCGTCTGGAGGAAGGGCTGGTCAGTCTCGGTGCCCGGCTTTTCGCCTCCGGTGCCGAGCGGTTGCCGAACACGACGTATTTCTCGCTGGCCAACCTTGATGGCGAAACGCTGGTGGCGCAACTCGATCGGGCCGGTTATGCGGTCGCCAGTGGCGCGGCGTGTTCCAGCGCCAATCCCGAGCCGTCGCATGTGTTGCGCGCGATGGGTGTTCCTGCGGAAATCGCGCGCGGTGCGGTGCGGGTCAGCCTGGGAACGGGAAACTCGGCGGAGCAGATTGATGAATTTCTGGTATCGCTGCGCGATACCGTCGCACGATTGCAGCGTTTGACCGCCGTGGCGGTCTGACTGACAAACTTAAGGAACGGAGCTAAAAAATGCTGAAACTGCCGATCTATCTGGATTACTCGGCGACCACCCCGGTGGATCCGCGCGTAGCGGAAAAGATGATTCCTTACCTGGTCGAGAAATTCGGCAACCCGGCATCGCGTTCGCATTCATTCGGCTGGGAGGCCGAAGCCGCGGTCGAGGAAGCGCGCGAACAGGTCGCCCGCCTCGTGAATGCCGATTCCAAGGAAATCGTCTGGACGTCCGGTGCGACCGAGTCCAACAACCTGGCGATCAAGGGCGCGGCGAATTTCTATTCGGGCAAGGGCAAGCATCTGGTTACAGTCAAGACCGAGCACAAGGCGGTCCTTGATACGTGTCGCGAACTGGAGCGGCAGGGCTTCGAGGTGACGTATCTGGATGTCCGGGAAGACGGACTGGTCGACCTTGATGTGTTCAAGGCTGCCTTGCGTCCTGACACGATTCTGGTGTCGGTGATGTTCGTGAACAACGAGATCGGCGTCATCCAGCCGATCGCCGAGATTGGCGAGATCTGTCGCGAGAAGGGCATCATCTTCCACGTCGATGCGGCGCAGGCGACCGGCAAGGTCGACATCGACCTGAGCACCCTGAAGGTCGACCTGATGAGCTTCTCGGCACACAAGACCTACGGCCCGAAGGGCATCGGCGCGCTCTATATACGGCGCAAGCCCCGTGTCCGCCTGGAGGCGCAGATGCACGGCGGTGGCCACGAACGTGGATTCCGTTCCGGCACGCTGGCAACGCACCAGATCGTCGGCATGGGCGAAGCCTTCCGCATCGCTCGCGAGGAAATGGCCGAGGAAAACAAGCGGATCGGCGCCCTGCGCGACAGGTTGCTCAAAGGCGTGTCGGATATCGACGAGGTCTATATCAACGGCGATCTCGAACACCGCGTGCCGCACAACCTGAACGTCAGCTTCGCCTATGTCGAGGGTGAATCGATGCTCATGGCGATCAAGGATCTGGCGGTTTCCTCCGGTTCGGCTTGCACCTCGGCCTCGCTGGAGCCGTCCTACGTGTTGCGTGCGCTGGGGCGTGACGATGAACTCGCGCACAGCTCGATCCGCTTCACCCTCGGTCGCTTCACGACGGAAGAAGAGGTCGATTACGCGATCAAGCTTCTGCACGAGAAGATCGGCAAGCTGCGGGAACTCTCGCCGCTCTGGGAAATGGTGCAGGAAGGCGTCGATCTGAATACCGTGCAGTGGGCGGCACACTGATTAACCTTCGGCAGGTCGGTTGATTGCCGCCTGCCGCGACTGAAAGGAGTCTTGTCATGGCATACAGCGAAAAAGTACTGGATCATTACGAAAACCCGCGCAACGTCGGATCGTTCGGCAAGGATGAAGACGGGGTGGCAACCGGCATGGTTGGCGCGCCGGCCTGCGGCGACGTGATGAAGCTGCAGATCAAGGTGGGCAAGGATGGCGTGATCGAGGACGCGAAGTTCAAAACCTACGGCTGTGGTTCGGCGATCGCCTCGTCGTCTTTGGTGACCGAATGGGTCAAGGGCAAGACGCTCGATCAGGCCCTGGAGATCAAGAACACCCAGATCGCCGAGGAACTGGCGTTGCCGCCGGTGAAGATTCACTGTTCGATCCTGGCCGAGGACGCGATCAAGGCGGCGGTGGCGGATTACCGCAAGAAGCAGGGCGAATAAGCAGGCCACAGAGAACAAGGAGATAGAGAGATGGCAGTAACGCTTTCCGAAAACGCAGCAAAACACGTTGCCAAGTACTTGCAGAAGCGCGGCAAAGGCATCGGCCTGCGTCTCGGTGTGCGCACCAGTGGCTGTTCCGGCGTGGCGTACAAGCTGGAATTCGCCGACGCCGTCGAGCCGGAAGACATCGAGTTCGAATCGCACGGCGTGAAGGTACTGGTTGATCCGAAAAGCTTGCCCTATATTGACGGCACTGAACTCGATTACACCCGCGAGGGATTGAACGAAGGATTCAAGTTCAACAACCCGAACGTCAAGGACGCGTGTGGCTGTGGCGAGAGTTTCAACGTCTGAGTATCGGTGGAGGAAACGACAGCCGATGCGATTTTTCTGAAAGGGCGATCCGGTGGATTCTCCTCGTGACGAGATCAATCTCAACTCCGACCACTTCGCCTTGTTTGGCCTGACGCCGGCATTCCGCGTCGATCCGCTGGCGCTGGACAAACGCTTTCGCGAGCTGCAGGCCCGGGTTCACCCCGATCGTTTCGCCCACGCCGGCGATTCCGAGCGGCGTAGATCACTGCAACTGGCCACCCGTGTCAACGAGGCGTACCAGACGTTGAAGAATCCGCTGCTGCGCGCGCAATACCTGCTCAGCCTTGCGGGGAGCGATGTCGATAAGGAAAACAATACCGCAATGCCGCCGGAATTCCTGATGGAGCAGATGGAATGGCGCGAGGCGGTTGCCGAGGCGCGGCAAGCAAGCGAGTACGGCGAACTTGAACAACTGCACCATCGCGTCCGGCAACGGATGAGCAAGCGTTATGAACAGCTTGCGGAGTTGCTGGATGATCGACACGATTATGTTCAGGCGGCCGATCGCGTTCGTCGCCTGATGTTTCTGGAAAAGCTCCTTGCCGAGATCGATGACGGCATGGCGGCGCTCGAAGCGTAAAAGATAGAACAACAGGATATTCATGGCACTTCTGCACATTGCCGAACCCGGTGATTCGGCGGCACCGCACCAACATCGACTGGCCGTCGGCATTGACCTCGGCACAACCAATTCCCTGGTGGCAACGGTCAGGAGTGGCCTCGCTGCCGTCTTGAGCGACGAACTCGGACGGCCGTTGCTGCCCTCCGTCGTCCGCTATCATCCCGACGGCAGCACGGAGGTTGGCTACGCCGCCCAGGGCGAGCAGGCGCGTGATCCGCGGAACACGATCGTCTCGGTGAAGCGCTTCATGGGCCGCGGCCTTGCCGATATCGCGCACCGTGAATCGATGCCTTATGTCTTCGAAGACGCACCGGGAATGGTTCGCCTGCATACCGCCGCTGGAGTCAAAAGCCCGGTCGAAGTCTCTGCGGAGATCCTGCGCACGCTGCGCCATCGGGCAGAACAATCGCTCGGCGGCGAACTTGTCGGCGCGGTCATCACCGTCCCGGCGTATTTCGACGACGCCCAACGCCAGGCGACCAAGGACGCGGCGAAGCTTGCGGGCCTGAACGTTCTCCGCTTGCTCAACGAGCCGACCGCGGCGGCGATCGCCTACGGGCTGGACAATGCCGCCGAAGGCATTTACGCCGTCTATGACCTTGGCGGCGGTACCTTCGACATTTCGATTCTCCGACTTTCCCGCGGCGTGTTCGAAGTGATGGCGACGGGCGGCGATTCCGCGTTGGGCGGCGATGATTTCGACCAGCGCATCTTCTGCTGGATTCTCGAAGCGGCGAAGCTGAATCCGCTGTCGGCCGAGGATGCCCGCCTGCTCCTGACGTCTGCTCGCGAGGCCAAGGAATATCTGACCAACCACGGCGTTGCGCCGATCACGGCCCGGCTCAATAGCGGTGAGCGCGTCGATCTCAAGCTCACGACGGAGGTCTTCACCGAGATCACCAAGACGCTTTTGACCAAGACGATCCAGCCGGTCAGGAAGGCGTTGCGCGACGCGGGCTTGTCGGTGTCCGACGTAAAAGGAGTCGTGATGGTTGGCGGCGCGACACGCATGCCGCAGATTCAGCGGGCTGTCGGCGAGTTCTTCCAGCAGCAGCCGTTGAACAATCTCGACCCGGACAGGGTGGTCGCGCTTGGCGCGGCGACCCAGGCCAATCTCCTGGCGGGGAATCGCAACGCCGGAGATGACTGGTTGTTGCTTGATGTGATTCCGCTCTCACTCGGGTTGGAAACCATGGGCGGACTCGTGGAGAAGCTGATTCCGCGGAATTCGACGATTCCCGTGGCCCGTGCGCAGGAATTCACCACCTTTCGCGACGGCCAGACGGCGATGGCGCTGCACGTTGTTCAGGGCGAGCGGGAACTGGTGACGGATTGCCGCTCGCTCGCGCGTTTCGAGTTGCGCGGAATCCCGCCGATGGTTGCCGGCGCTGCGCGCATCCGGGTGACTTTCCAGGTCGATGCGGATGGCCTGCTTTCGGTTTCGGCGCGCGAGCAGACGTCCGGCGTCGAGGCCGGGATCACGGTCAAGCCGTCCTACGGACTGTCGGACGATGAAATTGCCAACATGCTCAAGGATTCGATGGCGCACTCGAAGGACGATGCGTTGCGGCGTGCGCTCAAGGAAGCGCAGGTCGAGGCGCAGCGGCTGATTGAAGCCGTGCAGTCGGCGATGAAGAGCGATCGCGATCTGCTGACCGATGAGCAATTTGCCGCGATCGATACGGCCATTGGTCGGCTGCAGGCGGCTGCACTGGGAGAGGACCGGCGTCAGATTTCCCAGGCAATGAACGACCTGGAGGCGGAAACGCGGGAATTCGCTGCGCAGCGCATGGACAAGACGATACGCAAGGCGATGGCCGGCAAGCGGATCGAGGATCTTCCAGGAACCGAGGCGTCGACGGAAACGAAGGGAGAACACGCATGACGCAAATCATCGTTTTGCCGCATATCGAAATCTGTCCGGAAGGGGCCGTGATTGAAGCGAAGGAGGGCGAATCGATCTGCCAGAACCTGCTCGACAACGGTATTGCGATCGAACACGCCTGTGAAATGTCGTGTGCCTGCACCACCTGTCACGTGGTCGTGCGGGAAGGTTTCGACCAACTCGAACCGTCCGACGAGGCGGAAGACGATTTGCTCGACAAGGCGTGGGGGCTCGAACCCAATTCCCGCCTCTCCTGTCAGGCTGTTGTGAACAAGGCGCCGCTGGTCATCGAGATTCCCCGCTATTCGATCAATATGGCGAAGGAGGGCAAACGATGAAATGGGTTGATATCAACGACATCGCTATCGAACTCGCCGAGGCCCATCCCGACATCGACCCGACGAAGGTGAATTTTGTCGATTTGATGCACTGGGTGATGCATTTGCCGGGATTCGACGATACGGAAAAACACTGTGGCGAGAAGATCCTGGAAGCCATCCAGCAGGCATGGATCGACGAAGCACAGTGACGTAACGAACCGAGCCTTGTCGTTCCTTGAAATGGCAGGGCGCCTCCATCATAGTGAAAACGTACGGGTTAAACCCGGTTTATCAATGGGAGGCCACGATGGCGAATATTTCACGCTACAACGCACCTGACGACGCGTTGGACGATCTGTTTCGGGGTTTTTTTCTGCGCCCGGTCCGTCTGGAAGGCCAAAAGGACGTGCAGATCAAGATCGACGTCAGCGAAGACGACAAGGCTTACACGGTTCATGCCGAGATTCCAGGCGTGAAGAAGGAAGACATTCACGTCACCGTCGATGGCGCGACGGTCTCGATCAGCGCCGAAGTCAAGAACGAAAAGGAAGTGAAGGAGGGCGACAAGCTTCTCCGCAGCGAGCGCTATTTCGGCCGTTTGTCGCGGTCCTTCTCGCTCGGACAGGAGGTGGATGATGCTTCGGTGGTTGCCAAGTACAACAACGGTGTCCTTGAACTTCAGCTTCCGAAGCGCTCAATCGCCAAGTCGAGGCGTATCGCGATCGAGTGAGCCGCGATTGTCGGAGTTGTCGGGATTGTCGGAATTCTCCGAATTGTCCGATCATCCCTGTTACCGGGCCGTCAGAGAACGAAATTCCTCGACGGCCTTGTTTTTTCTCTTTTTTTCTTTATCCAGCGCGGGGTTAAGGCGTTTTTGGGTCAGGAAAAATGTTGACTCCATCGTGAATCGCCTTCACGATTGTGGCGTTTTTTGTGTTTTTTTCATTTGGTTCGCCTGACTAGCCTTTTGTCAGACCTGCTGATTTCAGAGAGGGATAACCGAAAAATGTTGATAAGCAGAAAAATCTGGTTACTGGTTGGAATAGCCATGGTGACGTCCGCGGCGGTATCCAGTTTCGGTCTGTATGGCCTGAAAACCGTCAACTCCAATATGGTGGAAATTGCTGAGAAGTCCGTTCCGGCGCTGCTCAACGTGAGCGACATGCGGACTTCCTACCTGGCGCTGATTCCCCAACTCTATAACCGGGCCACGACAACCGACGCGGAAAAGGGAAAGGAACTGGAGCGGGCCCTTGACGAAGGGAACAACAATCTGATCAAACAGATCAACGCTTACGGTGAGAATGTCACGGATGAAACCGAGAAGGAGGCGCTCGACGAGGCCAAGTTGAGCTTGATTTCGTTCGTTACCCGCCTCAAGCAGATCAATACCCTTGCCGGCCTCGGAGAAACGCATACTGCGCTTGAAATGGTCCAGCGCGACATCGGGCCGTTGCATGAGCGTCTGTCGGGGTCGTTCGATGTGCTGGTGAAGATCAACACGGGGAAAGTCAAATCTGTTGCAGAATCCGCCGAGACCGCATTTACCAGGACGCTGGCCATCACGGTGGCGGCCGCGGTGATCGGCGTGGTTGTAATCGGGTTGCTGGGCTTCCTCCTGGGGCGGTCGATCACCCGGCCGCTGGGGGTGATGCAGAAAGCCATCATCCGGACCGCGACCGAACTCGACTTTACCGACACGATCAAGGTCGATTCGAAGGACGAAGTCGGGGCGACCCTGCAGGCCTACAACGAACTGCTCGCCAAGTTGCGCAGCAGTTTTGCCGAAATCCAGGCGGTAGCTGCGCGCATGGCGGCGATCACGGCCGAAGTCGATACCACCTCCAAGGAAATCGCCGAGAATTCACAGCAGCAAAGCGACGCTTCGTCGGGCATGGCTGCGGCGATCGAGGAATTGACCGTCAGCATCTCCATGGTCGCCACCCAGGCGCAGGACGCCAGCCTGCATACGCAGGAGTCGCGGAACAAGGCGGACCAGGGGGCGGAAGTGATCCTGACAACCGTCAGTGGCATCCAGACCATTTCCGAGTCCGTGCGCGAAGCGTCCGAACGGATCGATGCGTTGCGCCATGACAGCGAGAGCATTTCCTCGGTGGCGAACATCATCAAGGAAATCGCCGACCAGACCAATCTGCTGGCGCTCAATGCAGCGATCGAAGCGGCGCGCGCCGGCGAGCAAGGGCGTGGCTTTGCCGTGGTTGCCGACGAAGTGCGCAAGCTGGCCGAGCGTACCTCGAAATCGACGCAGGAAATCTCCACGCTGCTGGCGCAGATGCAAGGCAGCGCCAAGCAGGCAGTCGACACCATGGCCGCAGCCGTGCGGGAAGTCGATGTGGGCGTGGAGAACGCGCAGGCAGCGGGCCGCTCGATCAATGACATCAAGGAAGGATCGGGTACGGTGGTCAGTGCCGTGGAAGAAATTTCCGAGGCCGTGCGCGAGCAAAGCGCAGCGAGCACCTCGATCTCGCAGCGCATCGAGCAGATCGCCCAGATGACCGAGCGCAACACCGCGGCGGCAGGCAGTACGGCAGAAGCGGTGCATGATCTGAGCCGGATGAGTCAGGAAATCGAGACGGCCTTGAGGGCCTACAAGGTATGAACGCTTGGATGTGATGGGAGCAGGCTTGGCGGTGCATCGTGTTCTTCTCGTCTGCATGGGCAGCAAACAGAAAACCTAGTAAACGCTTGGCTTTAAGACTGTTTGGTAGCACTTAAGGTAGCACGATAGCGGGGGAGATTTCCCCCGTTTTGCATTTGCAGAAAAGAAAAACGCCGGCCACGCGCCAAGAACAAACTAATTGTGGCACTGAGCCAGCGTTAGCAGACTGAGCAATCCCATACGATCATCAAAAACCAGTTCGTTGCGTCGTTTGGTTTGGGTGCTTGAGTTTAGTTTTATCGCCTGTGCGAGATCAGACAGGCAAGACACCAAGGCGTCACTGTTAACGGTTGTTGAGCCGGTAAGGGTTGAATAAATCCGGTTCGGATTGAAGCGATTGTCTATCGATTTGATTCGCTCGCGGTTTCCCTTGTTTGCGAAGTTAAGAAACAGTTCTTGATTCTGTTTCCTCCAGAGTCCTCGTAAGGCTGACAGATCACCCTGAGCGGCTTGCTTATGCGCCCCCATTAAAGCGTCATTCGTTCCCCAGGGGATGATTGGTAAATGACAGCCGTAGAACAGGTGGTCAAAATGATCGAGTTCGTCGTTAGTGAAACGACGGCACTTGTCTTTTAACTGGAGGTACAAGGGCGATAGTGATTCAAAAATAAATTTGTCCATTCCAAACGAGCCGATGGGGTCATATCCTGAAAAGCGGTGCTTTGCCTTTGAAATCGTTGCTCTGAGATCGTCTGGAGAGGGTATCCACAAGTGGCTAGGGTGCAACCTTGGCGTATAGATAGAGTCGCCTAGTCGCATAAAGGGAAGAAGACGGCCCGCCATCAAATAGCCGTCAAAGTTCCAGTTTTCCACGCTCTGCCAAAAGATCACATCAGGATCAACTAGAACAAGCGGGCTGAACTCCTCTTGCTCGAGCAATAGCCAGCGCAGAACATCCCCGTACCAGATGCGCTCCATCGGCCTGAACTCGCATCCAGCAGCCAGGGCGGCTTGTTCAATATCGGGGAGTACGTCCTTATGACTGCCGTTATCAATCACGACGACTCGCGCCGTAGGAAAGCCGACGCGCAGCGTTTTGAACGTCAATAGCGTGCCGTAGGAAAGAACAGGACTAGCGCAAAAAGTGACTATTACGACGGTCGGAGCAGCCATGTCGATAGACTCCTTAAATAGTTTTGTCTTAGGGGGTATTGCCGGCCACGCGCCAGGAAAGGCTGTGGTGTCTGGCCACAAAGCGACGCTGCCGGCTGACGGGGTTTTTCATGAACAAGGCACTCGCCGTCTAATCCTTGTCCGGCGCATCTACTTTCGCAGCCCTGCCGGCAGGGTTGAACTAAACAAACAATATTTCTCCGGTCGGCACGGTGGCATCACCGACCATCACGCGGCCCAAGGCCATGATCGTGGCGACAATCCCGTCGATCCGTTCCGTCGACTTCTTCTTCGAGGGCTTCAGGTTCCCCGCGGCGTCCGTCTCGGTCGTGACGTTCGACGCCATCCAGCGCAGGACGGGGTTTTTGCCGTGGTTAATCGTGCCTTCCAGAATCCGCCGTTCGAGTTCCTTGGTCGGCGCGGCCATCGAGGCGAAGCCCTGGCCGAATCCGATCATCTCGAATCCGTCGCCTTCCAGTTGGGTGGATAGTTGGGTCGCGTTCCATCGATCGACGGCAATTTCCTTGATGTGATACTTCTCGGCCAGGGCGTTGATCTTGTTCCTGATGTACTCGTAATCGATCACGCGGCCCGGTGTGGCCTCGATAAAGCCGTCCTTGATCCATCTATCGTACGGAACACGATCACGCTCTACGCGCTTCCTGATGCCTTCTGAGGGCATCCAGAAGAAGGGGAGAACATGAACCTTGTCCTCTACCGGGAATGCCAGAACAAGCGCCGACAGGTCGGTCGTGGAGGACAGGTCGAGAGCAGCGAAACACGGTAATCCGTCGAGATCCGGCAGCGGCGCCGCGCAGGCGTCCCAGGCATCCATCGACAGCCAGCGAACGTCTTGCTCCGTCCATTGGTTGAGATACAGACGCCGGAACGTGTTCTCGTAGCTCGGCAGGCTGATTGCCTTCGCGCATTCCTGCTCATAAAAACTCTGTTGAACCGTGACGCCGAAATTCGGGTTCGCTTTCGCCCACGTCGCGGGGTCTTTCCAGTCGTCGTCTTTTCCCGCCGCAAAGATGGCCGGCAAAAACGAATCGTCGCGGATGATCCCGGCGCTCACCTTCTCGGCGTAGTCCCACAGTTCATAGCAGAGCGAATGCTTGTCGTAGCCCGCCGTGGTGGTAATGACCGTCAGCGGTTGCCGGCGTGCGCCCATGCTGGTGACGAGAACGTCGTACAGTTCCCGATCCGGCCAGGCGTGGAGCTCGTCCATTCCCGCATAGCTCACGCTTAATCCGTGCTTGCTGTACGCCTCGCTCGAGAGAACCTTGTAGCTTGATCCGGTCAGCGGAACGATGACGGAACGCCGGAACACTTCGGAACGGTCCGCGAGTTCGGGTTCAGCCAGGACCATTTGCTTGGCCGAGTCGAAACACAAAGCGGCCTGTTCCCGATCCGCTGCGGCGTTGATGACTTGCGCCCCGAGTTCGCCGTCACAGTAGAGGGCATACAAGGCGAGTCCTGCGGCCAGGGTGGTTTTCCCCATCTTCCGGGGGAGTCCGAGAAACACGGTTCGATATTTCCTGGTGCCGTCCTGGCGCTTCCATCCGAATATCTGGCGAACAATAGCGGCCTGCCAGTCGGAGAGGATAAAGGGCTTGCCTCGCCATTCTCCGGTGGTGTGCGTCAAGCATTCCGCGAAGAAGGCAACAGCGCGATCCGCTGCGGCCTCGTCGTAGAGGAATTCAGCCGAAGAATCGCGCCTTGCCATCGTTCTGTTCTGCCGGCTTGTCGACCACGATCCGCGTCCTGGCGGCAGGTGTCATGCCCATTTCGTTGAGCATCTGCCGAACCTGCGTCAGCATCGGCACATTCAATTTTCCGGCCTGTACGCTTTCCATCCAGACGGCGAACGTTTCGCAGTAGCAGAACAGCAGATCGCGGTCGGATTGCTTGAGTACGCCTGACTTTGCCAACATGGGCGCTAGGCGAGTCCAGTGGGCTTTGGCGGCGTCCGATAGTTCGGCAGGGGGTCGGGTATCAATGACGCCAGAATCCGGCTCAGAGGCGTTCAGAGGGCGCTTGCCGGGGTTTCCTGCCAGCACCTTAAGGGCGGTCGGTTTCGGCGGGTTCATTTTGAACTGCGTCCTTGCGCGTGGATGGGGGCGTACGGTTCGGCGCTGTTGGTTGCTGGCGATTTTTCAAGGTTCCACGGATGACGCGGGTCGAGTGGCATCCCATGTACATCACAACCTTTGACATGAGTGCTGGCCCATCGCTCGGCCATCGTTAAACCAGAGTGGCAGGCATGGCAGAGGCTTTGCAGATTGCCGCGCCGGTTGTTGGTAGGGTCGCCGTCGATGTGGTGGACATCCGTTGCCATGACAGGGCGCTCGTCATCGGTCAGGCAGATTTCGCACAAGGGCTGTTCCCTCAGTACGCTTTCACGCAGGGTGGCCCAGGCTTTGCCGTTAAGGGGCAGGGTCCGACCGTTGCGCTGTTGCTTCTCGTACAGCGTCCGAGTCGTCGGCTTAAACGTTGTTGGCGGCTTGTGTGTTATCACGGCTCAACCTCGGCAGGTTTTCCAGTTGTCGAACTTCATCAATCAGCATCCAGCCATCCGTAATCGCCTGATGGTAGAAGCTGGCGCGGGTGGTGCTATCGCCTCGCAGCAGTCCCTCTAGGCTGTGTTCGGCAAAGTAGATACGTCGTCCTGCTTCCGTGAGCAGTTGCCGGCTAATCGCCTGTTCCCAGGCCAGCAGGTGACGACGCAGGGAGAGGGTCACGAACTGGCGGAACAGTTCGCTGGTGTTGCTGTAGTTGCCGTGGCGCAGATCGCCCACAATCGTGGGAGGAACGCGGAACAATCGGCAGACTTCTTCCACGCTCAACTGGCGGGCGGCGATCCATTCGGCGTCTTCCAGGGTCATGGAAACGGTTTTGTAGTCCATGCCGCCATCGAGAACCGGCGTTCCCCCGGCTTTGTATTGCCGCCAGCTTTCAGCAATGCGCTTGCGCTGGTCAGGATTGAGCGTTCCCGGTGCCGTCAGGATGCCCAACAGCTTGGAACCGTTGCGGAAGGTTTCGACGCCATGATCGCGTTCAGCGAGTGCCAGTTCGACTACGGCCTTGCTGCGGGTGATCGGGGAGACGCCTAAAACGCCATCGTCCGAACGGTGGCGCAGGTGGAATATCTCGTCTTGCGTGTATTTTTCGACTTTGCCGTCGTCATTGACGACTTCATAGCCGAGACGCCCATTCGACAGGTCGAGGACGGTCACGCGGTCGGGGGTGATCGGCAGGAGTTGCTTTACCTGCCCATCGTTGCCCCGGATGATTTTTGCATAGGCATTGCCCCGGAGCAGCATATTCGCCGTCATCAGTTCGCGGAACTCCAAGGCGCTCTGGCGCTCGTTGGGCGCGTCGTGTAGGGCTTTGGCTAGGGAGTGGTCAGATACACGATCCCGGCCCGTCTCCGTGCGTTTGTAGAGGTGTAATGGCAGGCTCCCGATGGTTTCCGAGATGGCGGAAACACAGGACGCGACGGTCGAGAGCGATTCGGCGGTCGTCGGGGTGACGGCTCCGGTTCTCAGCGCCTTGAAATTCTCCCAGTACGGATCAGCATCGACGGTGCGTTTTTCAAAGCCGATGGCCGAGAGGGCGCGTTCGATAAGGTTCATACAGTCTCCAGCCAGAGGCGGTTATTGTTCGTGAGCAGGAAACACGGCATGGAACGCTTCGCAACGCTGGTGTCCGGATAGGCCGGATTCGCGGTGATCGTGATTTCCGAAAGTTCGACGTCGAGCAGTTCGCGGATTACGCCTTCGGCTCGGTTGTCCCATCGTTCCCCATCAGGTCGAACACGGAAAGCGAACGAACAGCCCGCCACATCTCCACGATCAACCAGAGCAGCAAGGTCGCGGGCATAAGTGGTAGGAGGTAAATCAAGCTCATAACGAAGCCCCTTGTCATCTTCGGTCAGTCGCAGGGTGCCGGCCCCGACACGCCCGAGAACTTGATCCTCGTTGTGGTTGTACAGGGCGCGGACATGCTTCGAATCGGCCAGGGCGCGGGTGAAAGCGCCCGGCTTGATGACTTCACGGAATCCGCCCAGGTCGAGCGATGGTGTGTTGAATACCGCCGCGTAGCCGATCAGCCGGCCTTGGGCGGTTTGCAGGCTTTGGCCTGTGCGGATTTCGTAAGTCATGGATTCCCCTTAGATCGTGATGTCTTCAGCAAACACGAAGGCGTCAGGGTGACGCAGCGCGACGTCTACCGTACTCATGGCGCGGACGAGGACGTTGCCCTTGGTGTAGGCCGTTTCAGAGTACGGATTAACCAGCAGATCAACTTCCGACCAGATGCCCAGGAGGACTTGGGAGAAGTCGCCGGCAATCAGGCGTCCGGTGTTCGGCGTGCCGGTCTTCTCGGCCAGTTGGTTCGAGAAGTAGCAGGGCAAATCGGCCATCTTGCCGCCTTCCATCAGGTAGCCGGCGATACCGGATGCCTTAAGGGTGCCCATCAGCTTGGCTTTGACCTTGGTCGAACCGACGAAATTGACGGCATCGGCATTCACGATGTCTAGCTTTTGCAGCATCGCCAGGACGTTGGCCCACGAGAGGGTGGCGAGGTTCGCGGTCTGTACGCCGGAAGTCGCAATGATGCCGTCCGGTTCGTTCGATCCACCGCCGATCAGGATCGCGGAGTCGATCGCTTGCGCCAGCATCGCGCCCAGGTCGTCTTTAACCAGTTGCTCAATCGACGGTGCCGATTGTTGGAGCAGTTGCCGGCTCATCTCGGTCAGCCCGCCCGCGTGTTTCGGGGAGAGGGTGACAGGATCGAACGCCATATCGCTGGCCGAGAGTGCGGAGTTGTCCGCTACCCATCCGGTCGTCATGGAGGTTTGATGCTTCGGAATCGATACGTTGCCGGTCAGTCCCGAGAGGACGCGAACGCCCAATTTACGTGCCAGCAGGTTGTTCCGCATCGGCCCGATGTATTGGTCGGCGCGGTGATCGGTTCCCACGATGTCAGCGGCCCCGGAGGCAGTGCTAACCCGTTGCTCAAAGGCAGACATCGGGACATAGATACCAGAGGCTTTGCGGCCAGAACGGCGCTCGGCTTCTTGCGAATACTCGGCTTCAGCACCAGAAAGGGCGCGGCCTTCCATTTGGGCTTGCAGAACGCGCAGGACAGACACATTGCCTTCCAAGCTGGCGCGGTCACGGTGTTCGCTGCCGGTGTCGCCCATCATGCGGCGTTCGGCATCTTCGAGGAACTGGGCGCGGGCTTCCTGGCCTTCGAGGTCGGTCACTTGGGCTTTGAGTCCGTCGAATTTCGCTTGAGCGTCAGCGGTCAGGGCATTGGAGCCAGCCGCCGCAAGAATGGCGCGCATTTCGGTAACGAGTGCGGCCCGTTTTTCTTTGATTTCGTGAAGTTTCATAGTTTGGGTTCCCATGTTGTTGGCCTAATGCAACTGAGTTGCATTGGAGAATTAAACTACCACAATACTGTATATTTGTACAGTAGTTGCGACTGGCTAGAGAAAAGCCGGGAGTGATCCCGGCTCGGTGGTCAGGCGGGGAAAATTTCGGATTGAGCAGCT
Source organism: Gammaproteobacteria bacterium (assembly GCA_029289235.1). Taxonomy (GTDB): domain Bacteria; phylum Pseudomonadota; class Gammaproteobacteria; order Burkholderiales; family Rhodocyclaceae; genus Propionivibrio. Next base: position 35,429 of record JARFTZ010000046.1, on the reverse strand, counting down.
TGTTGGTAGTTGGCCGGTGGCTTCATCGGCTTGAACTTGCTTTCCTTCTTCGGCTCGGCCTTCGGTTCAAAGGGGAGTAACCGCCCGCCGTCCATCTCAATGGCGAGGTCGACAAGCCCGTCCAGCTTGGCGATCATCTCGACGCCGTCGCCACACTCATTGATGATTCCCTTGCGGAACCAATCAGCAACGACGAGGGATTCCAGGCGATCAGTGAGGACGGACAGCTTGCGCTCCAGGTCCGAAACCTTTGTTGCCGTCGCCTCATTCAAGCCGCACACACGGCGAGCAATGAATCGCACCTGTTCCGGGTGGAGCCAGATCACGCTCGATTCATCGACGCCGCTTTGTTGCTCAAGGCTGATGGTTCCGTCGTCGAGGATGTCAAAACTAATTTCGTGTAGTTTTTGCATGGTTATATTCCTTTCGTAGCGGTCTGGCAGTCAAAGCATGGAGCAGAAAGTCCCGTATAGATGGCATATCTATATAGGTGCCCCGTGGCGGGACGATAGGAACCCGAAAAACAGGGTATTTCGTCCCGTGGCGGGACGATCTCGCCTAATTCAGCATTTGTTCCGATGAACTTCGTCCCGTGGCGGGACGATTGGCAGGTATATCGTCCCGTGGCGGGGCTACCGTTTTTAATTTTCTTGCCCGTCGCCAGTGCGCTGGATTGTTCTCTGTCGGTGGTGCTGAGAGAGTTGCGCCGTCGCCCATGTAGTCCGTCGTCCGGTAGGTTCCCGGTTTGACGTCTAACTTCGACAGGTCGCAGTCCAATGGGTAGAGGGTCAGCGCAAACAGACTGCAATCCAGGCGATTTCCCTGCCGAGTCTTGGCTATCAGCCCGCCGTCCAGAAGCTCTTGGATCGCCGCCGACAGACTGCTTTTGCTGGTCCATCCACGAATAGCCATCAGCTTGGGCGCGATGCTCAGATCGCCGTTTCTGGTCGCGTTTGGTCCTAGTTGCGCCATCAGGTCGAGCAGCAGCTTTGCTGCGTGCGGGGAGAGTTCCGCACAGGCGCGTGATCGCAGGAAGTCCAACGGGTTGGGCAACCATGCGCCTGTGACAGATACGCCGCGCTTCTTGGGAGATTTCATTCATACGTCCCCCCGGTCAGCCAGAATCGCAGGACGCGAACACCGTGCTGAGTAAAGCGGCTCGGCACAGTCTCCCAGCGCTGGATGAGCTTGTCTCCGTACAGATCGCGGATCACGGCAATCGTGCTGTTCAGGCAGTGATCGCCGAACTGCTCGGCTTCAAAGCGGTTCAAGCCTTCGGGACGGGTACGCAAAATATTGATGATGCGGTCCAGCTTCGTGATACGCTTCGGCTTGGTTTCTTTTGCTGTGCCGACTTCGCCGGGTTGCCGCCCGGCGTTGTCATTTCTGGAGGTCGTATTCATCAGACGCCCTCCAATCCGTCGATCATGTCATCGATGGTTTGGCCGTTGGTCGCGTCCTCCATCTGCTTGCGCCAGTCGGCCGCAGATTCCGTAGTGATGAGAGTGCGCCGGCCAACCTTCATAAGGCGCGGCCCTTTTCCTTCCTTCTGCAACTTGTAAAAAAAGGGCTTGGATATGCCGCCGTGCTCGGCACAGAATTCTTGAACGGTGTAGCAGGATTTCATAAGTAGCTTCCTTTCAGGTGTCTGGAAATTCACATGAACTTCCATGTCCTCTAAGCTACTAACCCGCTTTCCCGGCTTAGCGTATGCCGGGATTTTTGATGCGATTACAATTCTGAAATAATGTTCTTGATGGTCTTGAACGAGCGCGAACCAGATTCTCCTTTCAGCCAAACCCGCTCTTCGGCCCAATCAACTTCATCTACATCGTTGCTCGATTCCATCGCCGAAATAACCGCCTTCCATCCTTGTCGACCTGTGGCTTCGTGCTCTCGCTGAACAATTTTTCTAAGCCTCCCATTCGCGCCCTTTGGCTTGCCTTTGCCGAATTTCTCACCAACCAGAGCCAGCGGGATCGTGTGCGTTGCTGCTTTCAGGCCGATCATGAGTGCGTGGAGCCATGCGGTGACCAACTTCATATCACTTTTTGCGTTCGCTGATGCGATCAACTGGCGATAGCGCATAAGTTCTGCTTTGTTCGGGTTGTCGTTGGGGATTTCAGCCAGCTTGCGGTCGATACTCACGATAGAAACACCGTATTGCATACAGAAAGCGTCTAGAAACGCTTCCCTGCCTGCTAGGATCACAACTTCGTCTTGTTTCATGGCGCTATCCATTAAGAGACGAAAACCACGCCCCGCGAGGGCAGGGCGCGGCTTAAACGGTCAAACTGCTGCTTTAGTGGTTTTGCCTACCAGTATCATGCGTGCCAACGCGGATTCTGAGACTTTCACTAAAGCTTGGGCGTGCTCATGAAACGCCTCGATCATATCGATGGTTTCAATAAAGGCCTCCGGGGATTCTTCCATAAGTTTTTGAATAACATCCGACGAACGTGCGCACACGGCAAGACACATGCGGCGTTGCTGCCCCCTGGCTTGCGTTGTTGCTGCCTGTTCCATACTCCGCATTGTCTCTTCAGAAATATCAGCATTAAAGAGAATATTATTCTGTAACTTGCTGCTGCTAGACTTGCTCTTGGCCATGATTCACTCCTATACAGTGATGAAAGGTCGGGGCTGGCTTGGCGCTGTCTCGCCTTGCCGGCCCGCTTGCCTGAGTCCGTCAGGCGGCGGTGTTGCTCGTTGTGATCCTTTGTAGTTCATCAGCCCATGCGATAGCGGCGTCGATGCGTTCCTGTTCGTACTCGGCCCGGTTGTAGATGCCCATAACGCCTTGCATTCTGTGGTTTAGGCATTTTTCTATGATGTGTGGAGCGATCCCGATGTAGGCCATCCTGGTGGCGAATGTTCGCCGGCAGTCGTGTGGGGTGAAGGTCGCTTTGTAGGTATGTTTTAACCAAAGCTGAACAGATGTTGGCGACGTGTCGAACGGTTTGGCTAACTGCTCAACAGCCAGTGGAGGCAAATAAACCCAATGGGCGCTTTTGTTCTTGGTGTGATCGGCGCGGAATCGGTCGCCGTCGACGTAACCTTTTTGAGCCTCGCTGATGCGTAGGCCAGTGAGAAGAAGGAAGCGGATTAGCGCAGCGTGATGATGGGGCGATTGCCAGATTGCGCGGATTTCGTCGTCGGTCAGAACGCGGTCACGTGTCTTTTCTTCCCCGCCGATCACGCGAATGGTGACGGCCTGTAGAGGATTGCGCTCGATATATCCGCACTCCACCGCATAGTTCAGGGCTAATTTCAGGTTTGATGAGCAGCGATTCGCGGCAACGGGGGTTTTCTCCGCGTAGGTTTGTAGCCATTTCACAAGCTGCGGAGTTGTTAGGCGGGGAAGGGCGGTGCTACCAAATTCCGCTTTGGCTCGGTCTACATAGGTTCTTATGTTTTTGGTGACACGGTAACGCGGCTCAATACGGCGTGAATACCATTCCTCTAGTAGATCGCCAAAAGAGATTTTTTCGGGGTTTGGTGCGAATGATCGTTTGGCTAGGGCGGTGCGAGCAGCAGCGCAATTCATCGCGGGGAATTCGCCTAGAGTCTCTGTGGTAGTCTTCCCGGCGCGTTTGCGGCGAATGAACCAAGTCTTGGTTCCGTTCGGTCTAATGCGGATATAAAGCCCGGCTCCGTCCGAAATCCATTTTTCGGTAGCACCTGGCTTGCTGTCCCTGATTAAACGGTCTGAGAGCGTAGGCATAATGTGTTTGGTAGCACGTTGGTAGCACGTACGCAATATACAACGGTTTAATTCAATATACAAACATTGACGTGGAAATACTGAAAATCAAGGAGTTATTGGTGTCTGAACGGTGCTACAAGGTGCTTCTCGTCTGCATGGGCAATATCTGCAGGTCGCCCGCCGCGGAAGTGATTGTCAGAACCCTTGCACGTCAGGCCGGCGTATCACGGTTCCTCGAAGTCGATTCGGCGGGCACCCATGCCTACCATGAGGGGGAGGCTCCTGATCAACGGGTGAGACGGGCTGCTGCCAGGCGTGATTACGATCTGGGCGGATTGCGTGCCCGGCGTCTGGAGGCGGAGGATTTTCAGCGTTTCGATCGCATCCTGGCCATGGACAAGCAGAATCTGGCGTTCATGCGTCGTCTGTGCCCGGTTGAGCACCAGCACAAGCTCGGCCTGTTCCTCGATTTTGCCGATGATCCGTCGCAAGACGAAATCCCCGATCCGTATTACGGCGGCGACGAGGGGTTTGAGGTTGTTCTCGATCTTTGCGAACAGGCGGCCAAGGGCCTGCTCGAAACTCTCTCACGATCGGTGCGACGTACCTGAGGAAACGCTGAAGAAGTCGTCGCCGCGGAGAAGGCCGGGGGCCTGTCCGCGATTGCTTCCCGATACTGGATAGCGGCCTGTGCCGGTTTGGCCGAGCTTTTATACTTCGTCCCGGCTGCCTGCTAATCGAGCTTTTTCAGGTAATCCTTGGTAAACACCTTGTCCGGCAGATCGCGCAGTTTCATCCGTTCATATTCCAGAACCGACTGCTCTCCGCTCCGCATGGCGTCCATCATGACCAGCCGCGTTGGGCGCTGCTGCCCCTCCATCATCTGGTAGCGCTCGTATTTGCACGTCTTCAACAGGCGGTTCGACAGCGAATAAAACTCGGCCTTGAATGGCCAGTTGTCTTTCTGCCGTACCCAGTAAATGACTTTCTGGTAGGTGACGCCGCGGTCCACAGCGTTCAATTCCAGGACGTGGTAGTTCTCCGAATCGATGGTTTCGGTGCGGATGATCCTGGCGTGGTAATCCCCGGCGAAGTTGGCGCGCGCAAGATCGCCATTCGCCACCTGGCCTGTCAGGCGCTGGGACAAGGCGATTCGGATAGGCTGTGAAACGTCCGGCATGAATATCCACAGGTCACGCCCCTTCATCAGAATGATCTGTCCGCGTTCGGAGGCGGGTTCGGTCACCATCACGACCGTGTTGCTGTTCCCTTTCGACAGAACCCGGTATTTTCGGGTCTCCGCGTCCTGCCCGGATTTTGTGGTGCTGATGCTGACCTCGACCTGAAAACCTTCGGCGGGAAAGCGCACGAGATCCGCTTTCTCGACGATGCTCCTGGCGACCGGGTCGTCAGTTGCCGCCGCCGTTTCCTGGCTGAACGCGGATTGCACCGTCAGCAGTCCCAGAAAAGATGCAATTGTCACAGCGGTCTTGACACAATGAAGTCGGATGGTCATGATTTCCATGGTATTCCCCTTTGCCGCCAGCCAGCCAACACGGAGTTGGCAGAGAGCCTGAAATGAGCGTTGTCCGCATCGAACACGTATACAAGGATTATCTGCTCGGCGATCAGAAAGTCCAAGCACTCAAGGACATCACGCTGTCTTTCGAGCCCGGGGTGTTCCTGGCGATCGCCGGTCCGTCCGGAAGCGGGAAGACGACGCTGCTCAATCTGATCGGTTGTATAGACACGCCAACCAGCGGAAAGATCTTCATCAATGATGTCGACGTAAGCGGCAAGACGCCGGATCAACTGGCCGATTTGCGGAATCGTACGATCGGTTTCATCTTTCAGACCTTCAACCTGCTGCCGGTGCTTTCGGCCGCGGAAAATGTGGAGTACCCACTGCTGCAGCGGCGGGATGTTTCGTCGGAAGAGCGGAAAAAGCGGGTCAAGTACTTTCTCGATATCGTTGGGCTGGCGAAATACGCCGAGCATCGGCCGAACCAGTTGAGCGGTGGCCAGCGACAGCGCGTTGCCATTGCCCGTGCCTTGGCGATTCTTCCGTCGATCGTGCTGGCGGACGAGCCCACGGCCAACCTCGACCACAAGACAGGTGAGGAAATTCTGAGCCTGATGAAGCAGATCAACCGGGCGTTCAACACCACATTCATCTTTTCGACGCACGACAAGCGGGTCATCGCCAAGGCCGACCGGCTCGTCCGTGTCGAGGACGGCGAGGTCAGCGTCCTTGCCGTTCGTTCGGAAGAAAAGAAGTGGTCATTGGCCCGCCAGCGTCATCGGGATTGAGTGAAAACGACGAAAAGGCAGACAAGGAAAAACATGAGCAGAAAACTGGTTTTGAAGCTTTCGGTCTGTTCGGCGCTGTCACTCGCCTTTCCCGCTGCAGGAAATGGCGCGGATTTTCCCCTGCTGATGGCGGCTGGCGGTTCCCAGGAACAAGCTTCCAGCAGTCGGGATGCTCTTTTCGCCGATGACGACGACTTGTTCAAGGACGATTCCGTTGCCGAAAAGTCGCCGGTTTCCCGAGGAAGTGGGCTCAGGGGGTTTATCCAGCTGGAAATGGCGCACACGATCGAGTCGCCGTCGCATTGGTCGAAGATGGTGACTCGCGCTGACTTTTCCGGGCAAGGCAACCTTGGAAATGGCATCAAATGGAAGCTCGGTGCCCGTGTCGACTACGATGCCGTGTTCAGCGTTGACGAGTTCTATTCGGGCGATGTCGCCCATGATCAACGGTTCAATATCTATCTGCGCGAGAACTATCTCGATGTCAGTGCGGGCAACTGGGATTATCGCCTTGGCAAACAGCATGTCGTCTGGGGCGAAATGGTCGGGCTTTTCTTCGCCGACGTGGTTTCAGCCCGCGACATGCGCGAATTCATTCTTCCCGAGTTCGACATGATGCGCGTCCCCCAGTGGGCCGCTCGCGCGGAGTACTTCAGCGATGATTTCCACGCCGAATTTCTCTGGATTCCGGTCGCCAGTTATGACGAGATCGGCAAACCCGGCGCCGAGTTCTATCCCTACCAGATTCATCCGGCAGGCGTGAACATCGTTTATCGGAATGAAGACCGCCCCGCGCGCAACCTTGGCAATTCCAACTATGGCGTTCGTCTCTCGACGCTGACCAACGGCTGGGATATCTCCGGTTTTGCGTACAGCAGCATGGATGTTTCGCCGACCTTCTACCGGGACGCGACGAGCGTTCCCGGCACCTATATCTATCAAGCGAAGCATGACCGCATCCACCAGTACGGTGGAACGCTGGCAAAGGATTTCGGCGACGTCGTTCTGAAAGGCGAAATGGTCTATACGCGCGGCCGCCAGTTTTCGGTCCTTGATGCGACGGACAGCAACGGTGTGGTTCCGCAGAATACGCTTGACTGGGCAGTGGGGCTGGATTTCAGCCTGCCTGCGGAAACACGCTTTAATTTCCAGGTGTTTCAGCGCAAGTATTTCTCTTACGATTCGGACCTGATCGCCGACGAACGGGAGAATGGACTGTCGCTATTGCTCAACCGGAAATTCGGCGACAAGGTCGAGGCCCAGGCGCTGTGGATTACCAGCCTGAACCGGACGGACTGGCTGTTCCGCCCGAAACTTCTCTGGAACTTCGAGCGCAACTGGCGTCTGGCGGTGGGCGCCGATATCTTCAAGGGGGCGCCACTCGGGCTGTTCGGGCGCTATGATCGACAGGATCGAGTCTACTCAGAAGTTCGCTACAGTTTTTGATATCGTCGATTTAAAAATGAGATGGCCCACTTTCGTGGGCCATCGTTCTTGACAAGAAGCCAGACTATTGATTTTCTTTCCGCCGACGCAGGGCTCCAACACCAAGCAACCCCAAGCCGACAAGAGCCAGTGATGCGGGTTCGGGTACTTGCAGCCGGAACTGACCGTTATTGCTGATAACGAGTTCAGTGACGCCGTTACTGGAGATTTCTGTTATATCGTCAAAGTTAGCATTCCAGAGGGATACTAATCCAGCTTCAACAGAACCAGACCAGCTTTCCAAGAGGCTGGCATTCGTTGTCGTGAAACCGAACACCAGAGCTCCGCTACTAAGTTCGTCAGCCAAATCGTCGGTCAACCCAGCGTCACGGAAGAAATAACCACTTGCCAGACTTGTTGCCTCGAATACCAAGGTAACCAATCCATTCGGTACAGCCGAGCCATCCAAAGCACCGCTACCACTCAGCAAATTGAAACTTGCAATTGTCGTTGCGCCGGAGTTTACGACCAAGGTACCGTTCGTGAAACTAAATCCGCTCGATGTATCGCCAACACCCTGGCCAACAAAAGACGAACTCAGGGGAGCGATTATTGTAGAACTGTCAGCGAGGAGGGAAAGAAAGGTTCCAACTTCATTGAATGTAAAGTTCGTGGCATCGGAAAACGTGTTCTGGATATAGGAATTTCCGTTGAGGTCGATGTATTCGGAAACCAAAACAGCTGCATTGCCGCCTGCGCCGTCAGCATCCAAATACCAGTCTGTGAGGTAGGCATTGGCAGTTCCCGCAGCAGTCAATGCGCTAACGGTTGCAATTGCTGCTAGGGTCTTTTTGAACAATTTCATGGCTTCACCTCCTAAAAGTCGGGTTCCAACAACCCTCGGCCAATTAGTAGCAAACGTCATGCCAAAATTTTGATTTGTTCCTAAGTTTTTGAAATAAAACAATAATAATTTTTGTTGGGTTGTTGTCGATTATTTTGGGGCTTGCTAGTGTAAAAATAGTCGACACCACGGTTGTGTATCGGCCCGGCTAGAAGTGGCTCTTATTCAAGATTCAGGTCGGCAACCGCGCGACGTAGCGATCTGGCGGTGGGCTGTTTTGAGTAGCCAACTCGGCAGAAGAAGGAAAAGCTGTCGTCTTCCTTGGTGCTGAAGGTGTTGTCGAACTGGAGGGACATTTTTTTGGCCTGCACCGCAAGTGCCTTTTCAGTCGAGAATTGCTTCTGTGAACGCACATACCAGAGAAATATCAAAGGCGTCATCTCCGGTTGCAGATAAAAACCAAAGGATGTCACTGTCAGCCAGAGCCGTTGCAGGGCGACGCCGGCACGGACGTGATCCGTCAGCAAAACGGCGCGTCCAACCGGCTTCATCAGGATGTGGGCTGCGCAGGCGAGTGCCGGAATGAAATCAAGTTGTATCCGCGGAATGATCGTTCCACCGAGATACTTGTTGAAGAACTCGACCCGTTCCCAACTCTGCATCACCCAGCGCATGAGCTTTGCCGTCAGCGGATCGACGCCGACTGCCTCTTCCGGAATTCGATCAGTGCTGAAACGGGCGCCCCATTCGATGATGTCTCGATGTACAGGGTAGGCTTCAGGGCACGTCAGTCTGATCTTGGCGTTGAGCCAGAGCAGTCGTGCGATCGACAGGCGGTCGCTGAACGATTCGAAGAACTGAAGCGTGAATTCGTCACCGACTGCGTTGCGCAGGGCTTGTTTCTGTTTTTCGGAGAGCGGAGTCGTGCGCATTGCCCGCCGCTGCACGCAGCGTGATTCGATGAACTCAACCAGTGGATCCTCAGGAATATCTTCGGGATGTAACGTCACGTCGTAGATCGGCGCGGTGTCATCGCATCCGTCGCGTAGCATCCACCCGGCTCTGAACCCGTATCGCGTTGCGGCGAGCCGAAGGGTTTCGAGCAAGGCGCCGTGCGCCATGTGGCTGGCGTGTCCGTCGAAGTCGTAAAGCACGTGGTCGCGTGTGTCGAAGCCGTGGATGGCGATGTGGGTGTTGGATACGATCTCGAAGCGCCAGGGCTGGGTGTTGTCTCCGCTGGGCGCCCAGTGCGCTAGATCGAGAATCTTGAGCAAGGTGTCTCGTGACATGGCGGCGTTACCGTTTGTTGGTAGTTGATTTTGCGAGTTGAGCCTTTACGAGCAGGGTCATCAGGCGCTGCAGCGGATTGCGATAGCCGCCGGGGCGCCAGGTTTTTACGTAGCGCATGCGGTAGGCATCGAACTGACTTGCTCGCGGGGCGAGGCGAACACCGCCTCGGCCGAGCAACAGCTTGAGCGTTTCCACGGCCGCCACGCCGGCGCAAAGCTGACAGGAGGCGATGCTGGAGGGGCCGCGCCGCTCGGCGAGGTTGACTTGCGACATGTCGGCGACGTAGCCGCGCTGGAGCATGGCAGGGGAGAGGCCGACAAGGAAGCGGATGGCCATTTCGGTTTCGTCGGCGCATTCCTCGAAGCCGAAATAATCCTCGAACGACATGCCTCCCGGGGCAAAAACGAGGACGGCGGTGCCCATGCCGAGCGGAGCGGCGGTCACTACCGGTATTTTTTTGCGTTCGCACGCGGAAAACGTCTGGCGACGCGCCTCGAAGGCGAAAAAGTCCAGTCCGTCGACATAGACGTCGGCATCGTCCAGAAACGCGTCGAGGGTGTCGTTCTGGATTCCCTCCGGGAAAGTGCGCAGGTCGATCCCGGGATTGATGTCCAGCGCCATTTCCGAGAGTACGTCGATCTTCGGACGCTCCAGCGTGCTGACCGTGGCGCCGACCTGGCGGTTGAAGTTGACAACATCGAAGACATCGAAGTCGGCGATGGTGAAACGACCGATTCCCATGCGGGCCAGCGTCAGGAGATGGATGCCGCCTACACCCCCCAGGCCGCCGATCGCGACACGCGCATTTTTAAGGCGTTGCTGTTCGGAGTCGGTCACCCAGCCGATATGTCGCGAGAAAGCCGTGTCGTAGTCGAAAGTTTTCATATGCGTTCGCCCGATGGGATTGTCGTATGATAAGTGCCTCGTCCCTAAATCTAGCAGACGAAACAGACCTAATGAACAGCCTGATTGCCGATTTCCGCCTGGCGTCCAGAAATCTCAGGCGCAATACGCAGCGAACCCTCGTGGCGACGCTGACGGTGGCATTCGGTATCGTTGCCTTTCTGCTCGCTGGTGGCTTCATTGCCTGGATTTTCGAGCAGATGCGGGAAAGCGCGATCCACTCTCAGTTCGGACATTTGCAGATCGTGCGGCCTGCCTATTTCGAGAAGGGAATTGCTGATCCCTACGCATTCCTGTTGCCGGATCAGGCGGCCGAACGGGAGGTTGTCGGGAGGATTCCCGGATTCAAGAGTCTCGCACCACGCCTGGCTTTCAGCGGTTTGATCAGCCACGGGGAGACGACCGTGGCGTTCATCGGCGACGGTGTTGATCCGGTGAGCGAGAAGCCGGTCAGCACACAAGTCAACATCATGACGGGGCGTGATCTTGAGACGAGCGACGAACGTGCCGTTCTCCTCGGGGAAGGTCTCGCGCGAAGCATGGGCGTTGCGCCGGGAGATACCGTGGTACTGCTCGTGACGGCCGCCAATGGCAGCCCGAGTGCCGTCGAGGTTGAGGTGGCCGGCATTTTTGCCACGACGACCAAGGAATACGACGATTCCGCGCTCCGCCTGCCGATCGACGTGACCCGGAAGCTTATGCGCGTCACGGGCGCGACGTCCTGGGTGGTGCTGCTCGACGAAACAGACAAGACGCAGGCGGCAGAAGGCTATCTCCGCCAGCAGCTCTCATCCGAACGCTTCGAGATCGTTCCCTGGTCTGCGCTTGCTGATTTCTACAACAAGACAGTCGTGCTTTTTTCGAAGCAGGTGAGTGTCGTCAAAATCATCATCGGCATCATCATCGTTCTGACGATTTCCAATACGCAAATGATGAGTGTGCTCGAAAGGACGACGGAAATCGGCACAAGCCTGGCCATCGGGTTGCGGCGATCCACGTTGATGCGCATGTTCATCGCCGAAGGTGCGATGATCGGCGTCGCTGGCGGTGTCCTCGGGGTGATCCTCGCTTTTGTCCTGGCGCAGGCGATATCCGCGGTCGGCATCCCCATGCCGCCACCGCCGGGCATGGCGCGCGGCTTTCTCGGTGAAATCCTCATCGTTCCCCAACTCGTCGTCGATGCGCTCGTTCTTGCAATCGTGACGACGTTCGCCGCGAGCATCCTGCCCGCGTGGAAGGCCAGCCGGATGGTCATCGTGGACGCCTTGCGGCAGAATCAGTGAGGATCGTGCCAATGACCTCCGGCTTCGTTCAACGTCTTCTTTTTGCGCTGCGCAACGTGTTCCGGCAGCGCGTCCGTTCGGCCGGGACGCTGGCCGCTATCGCCCTTGGTGTTGCCGGACTGATTCTCGCCGGCGGGTTCGTCCAGGACATCTTTTATCAACTCGGCGAAGCGGTGATCCACTCGCAGAGCGGGCACATCCAGATCGCCCGCAAGGGGTATCGCGAAGGGCGCATTCGTTCGCCGGAGTCTTTCCTGATTGAACAGCCTGAAATGTTGAGGCGAAGCATCGAAGTCGTACCCGGTGTGCATTTGACGCTTTCCCGTCTCGGTTTTTCCGGCGTTCTCAACAACGGAAAGCGCGATCTGGGAATCATCGGCGAAGGCGTGGAGCCCGCGGCCGAGGAAACGCTCGGTACGTTCCTGCGTTACATCGAAGGGCGGCCGCTACGCGATGAAGACCGCGACGGGATCGTCATGGGGCAGGGGGTTGCACGGTCGCTCGGATTGAAGACCGGCGATCGCGTCAATCTGGTGATCAGTCTCGCACAGGGCGCGGTCAATACGCTCGACTTCGAGGTGGTGGGCGTTTTCCAGAGCTTCTCGAAGGATTTTGACGCGCGCGCTGTCCGGATTCCGCTGACAGCGGCGCGTGAACTGATGGATACCTCGGCAGCGCATCTGATGGTGGTCCTGCTCGAGAAAACGGAGGACACCGACGATGTCCAGGCGCTCCTTGAAAGGACGCTCGGCGGCCAGGGTTTCGAGCTCGCCAACTGGCGGGAGCTGTCGGATTTCTACGATAAGACACTGAAGCTGTACGACCGCCAGTTTGGCGTTCTGCGCCTGATCATCCTGCTCATGGTTCTGTTGAGCGTCGCGAACAGCGTCAATATGACCCTGTTCGAGCGAACGCGTGAGTTTGGAACCTTGCTCGCGCTGGGAGACAAGCCGAGGACGGTATTCCAGCTGATCATGACTGAAAGTGCGTTGCTTGGTGTCTTTGGCGCAGGACTGGGGATTGCCGTCGGGTGCGTTGCCGCATGGGGCATCTCGGCCATCGGAATCCCGATGCCGCCGCCGCCCAACGCGAACATCGGCTATGTTGCCTATATCCGCCTGGTTCCTCTTGAGGTATTGCTGGCGGGGGCGATCGGCTTGGCGGCAACGTGTCTTGCGGCGGTTCTGCCGGCGCGCCGGGCGTCGCGTTTGCGGGTGGTTGATGCGCTCAGGCAGGGGGTGTGACATAGTTGGCACTCTGCTGCAAGGGATGCGCGTATGGTGTTGCGTATGCGGATCGATTTTTGGCGTTTTGCGCTGAAAGTTCCGGCGTATTCGTTGCAGCGCGAGATATTTATTGATTCGAATCAGAACTTTTCGGATAAGATTTAATCCTTAACGTTATCTTTTCTTCATATCTGGGCAGCCGCCAAAGGAGAATGAAATGTCTGTCGGCATAAGAAACGGAGTTGTTGCCATGATTCGCTGGATCATCGTCGGGATACTCGGTGCCGTGCTCCTGGGGTGCGCTACCGGGCCCGATATTCCTCCTGCGCCATCCGCCGCGGCATCCTCCAGTTACAACTACATCATTGGTCCGGGTGATTCGGTGAATATCGTTGTCTGGCGAAATCCGGAGCTTTCCATGTCGGTCCCTGTAAGGCCCGATGGCAAGATTGCAGCGCCGCTGGTCGAAGACCTCGTGGCGATGGGCAAGGATGCATCGACTCTCGCGCGCGACATCGAGAAGGAACTCGGAAAGTACATTCGTGATCCGGTGGTGACGGTCGTCGTGACCCAGTTCGTCGGCCCCTACAGCGAGCAGATCCGCGTGGTGGGCGAGGCCGGCAAGCCGCAGACGTTGCCGTACAAGCAGAAAATGACATTGCTGGACGTGATGATCGCCGTTGGTGGTCTCACGGACTTTGCTGACGGAAACTCAACGACGCTGCTCCGCACCTCCGAAAACGACAAGCAATACAGCGTTCGCGTGGCGGATCTGATCAAACGGGGAGATGTTTCCGCAAACGTTGACATGAAACCAGGCGACGTCCTGATCATCCCGCGCAGCTGGTTCTAGCGTCAGATTCATTGCTTTGCGGCCTTCGGGTCGCAAAGCCTTTATAACCTTTTTGCGAAACAAGGTTACCGATGGATGAAATCCTCCGGCAGGCTACGACTGTCCTGCGAGGCATGTGGAAGCACCGCTGGCTTGGAATAAGCGTCGCCTGGATTGTTGCGGCGATAGCCGTTGTCGTTGTTTTTCGCATTCCGGACAAGTACGAAGCGTCGGCGCGCATCTTTGTCGATACGCAGTCGATACTCAAGCCGCTCATGTCCGGCTTGGCGATCGAGCCGAATATCGATCAGCAGATCATGATTCTCAGCCGGACCCTCATCAGCCGCCCCAACGTGGAAAAACTGGTACGGATGGCCGATCTGGACCTGAAAATCCAGTCGAAAGCCAAGCAGGAGGAGTTGATCGACGACTTGATGAAGGCGCTGACGATCAAGAGCGTGGGGCGAGACAATCTTTACACGCTGTCGTATGCCAATCCGGAACCGGAGAAGGCAAAACGCGTCGTGCAGTCGCTGGTTTCCATTTTTGTCGAGTCCGGCCTGGGGGACAAGCGCAAGGATACGGACACGGCCAGGAAATTCATCGACGAACAGATACAGGTCTACCAGAAGAAACTGGAAGAAGCTGAAAACCGGCTGAAGGAGTTCAAGCTCAAGCACATTTCCGCCCAGACTTCGGACGGAAAAGATTATTTCGGGCGCATCAGCGAGGTGACTGCGGCATTGGAGCGGGCCAAGCTGGAATTGCGCGAGGCGGAAAATTCCCGTGACGCTCTCAAGCGACAGATTCTTGGAGAAGAGCCGGTCCTTCTGCCGGACGTGCCGGAAACCGCCTCTGGCGTGTCCATTCCGGAAATTGATGGTCGCATCGATACCTTGAAACGGAATCTTGATGGCTTGTTGCAGCGATTTACCGACCGCCACCCCGATGTCGTCGGAACGCGCCGCATGATCAGCGAACTGGAAGAGCAGAAAAAGAGCGAAATTGCCGAGCGTAAAAAAGCCGCGTCGTCGAGCCCCGTGTCGACGGCAAATTCCAACCCTGTATACCAACAGTTGAAAATTTCTCTCGCGGAGAATGAAGCGACGGTGGCGTCGTTGCGGGTTCGGGTGGCCGAATACCAGAAGCGGTACGATGAGTTGAAGGATGCGATGAAAATGATTCCGCAGATCGAAGCGGAACTTGCCCAGCTCAACCGGGATTACGACATCAACAAGAAGAATTACGAAGGCCTTGTCGCGCGCAGGGAGTCGGCGACCATTTCCGGAGAGATGGATGCTTCCGCGGCTGGTGTTGATTTCCGATTGATCGACCCGCCGCGAGTCGCGCCGAAGCCGGTGGCTCCAAACCGGATGCTCCTGTTGCCTTTGACGTTCGTTCTCGCGCTGGGTGCCGGGTTCTTCGCGCCGTTTGCCGCCAGCCAGATTCGTCCGGTGTTTTTCGATGCACGAGGACTGAGGGAATTGTCCGGGTTGCCGCTGCTTGGTGTCGTCTCAAAGTCTGTTTCCGAGACTGATGTTGCGCGGGAAAGGCGAAGATTGCGCCTGTTTTTTGTCACCGTCTTCGCGTTTGTGACGGCCTATGGCGCCGGGATCGCGTTGTTGTATGTGCTGTCGTCCCGCACGGCGTAAGGAATAGCGATGAGTCTCATTGAACAAGCAGCGCAGCGTCTGGAGCAACTGAGAAAAGCCGGCGTTGACATCCCGGACGCGAAACAGCAGGAAAAGACTCAGGAACCGGCGGTGCAGGCGGCTTCGCCGAACCGGGGCGTCCACGCTGAAAGCGACAGTGGCGGACAGGCCGACGATACCGGGAGCCTTCATAGTCCCGAGATGGCCATGTCGCGGCGTGTGGATATCGACCTCGACATACTGAAAACATCGGGGTTCATTCGCCCGGACGCGTCACGTTCACGGCTTTCCGACGAGTTCCGCGTGATCAAGCGTCCGTTGATCGACAATGCCATGGGAAAAGGCGCTGCGCGGATCAAGGATGGCAACCTGATCATGGTCACCAGCGCGCTGCCTGGCGAGGGAAAAACGTTTACCGCGGCAAATCTGGCGATCAGCATCGCCATGGAACTGGACAACACGGTGATGCTGGTGGACGCAGATGTGGCACGCCCCGCATTGTTGAGCCGGATGGGGCTGGCGCCATCCAAAGGCCTGCTGGACATCCTTGTTGATGATTCGATTCCGTTGTCGCAGGTATTGCTGCGAACCAACATCGAAAAACTGACGCTCCTGCCAAGCGGTACGCCGCATCCGCGTGCAACGGAACTCCTGGCCAGCGATGCCATGGTCCGCTTGCTCGAGGATATGTCGCACCGTTACTCGGACCGGATCATCATCTTCGATTCGCCGCCCTTGTTGGTCACTACGGAAGCCCGGGCGCTGGCATCGCACATGGGGCAGGTTGTCGTCGTGGTCAAGTCAGAGAGCACGACGCACTCCGACGTCAAGCATGCGCTGGCAGCGATAGAAGGATGCCCGGTAAGGCTCATGGTGCTCAACCAGTCGAAAAATGTGACAAAGGACGAATACGGCTATGGGTACGGCTACGGATACGGCTATGGCACAACAGGCGCGTGATTTCCTTCCCGCGTTGCTGGCGGCTGCGCTGTCCGCGATCACGCTTCCGGTGCATGCGGGTGAATGGACGATTACGCCGTCGATCTCGATCAACGAGACGATGACCGACAACGTTGATCAGGTCGAGAAGCATCGGACGAGTTCTTTGGTCACTGATGTCGTGCCGGGCATCAACATCGTCGGGACGGGGGATCGGGTCAAGCTGCGTTTCGATTATCAGATGCACAACCTGTACTATTCC
The DNA here is from genome assembly GCA_029289235.1 of Gammaproteobacteria bacterium. GTDB lineage: Bacteria > Pseudomonadota > Gammaproteobacteria > Burkholderiales > Rhodocyclaceae > Propionivibrio. Next base: position 18,757 of record JARFTZ010000046.1, on the reverse strand, counting down.
GACGATTCCTCGCGAAACAATCACCAGAATTTCCTGAACGCAGCCGGTACGCTCGAGGCACTGGAAAACTGGCTGTTCATCGATGCCAACGCCTCCATTTCCCAGCAAAACCTGTCAGCGTTCCGCGGGGCGACGTACTCGTCTGTCGATACCAATAACAGCAACAACACGACCGAGACGTCGACGTACCGCCTGTCGCCGTACTTCAGGGGAATGTTCGGTTCGTCCGCCGAATACGAACTGCGCTACAACCTCGCGAAAACCACCTCCGACGAAAGCAACACATATGACACGGAGACTCGTGCACTGGTTGCGAAACTGAAGGGAACTCCCCGGCTATCGAAGTTCGGATGGGCGCTTGACGCCAGCACGCAGAAATCGGAATTCGATAACGGTCGCGACAATGAGGCTGATCTGTTGCGAGGCGTCCTTACCTATCAATACGATCCCCAGTTCCGCGTCTCTCTCATCGCCGGGCGCGAATCGAACGATTACGTGAGCGTCGACAAGAAGTCGCATACGATCAAGGGGTTGGGCGTCGAATGGTCGCCGACGGAAAGAACCCTGCTGTCAGCGTCGCGGGAAGACCGCTTCTTCGGCAACAGCGACAGCATCACCTTCACGCATCGCACGGCACGGACGGCCTGGAAATTCCGGCAGACGAAGGATGCTGTTACTTCGACGGATCAGATTTCCGGCGGGATTGGCACCTATTTCGACCTCTTCGACAGCATGTTTCTGTCAGCCATTCCTGATCCTGCGGCCCGGGCGGCATTCGTGAATGCCTTCCTGCAAGCGAATGGCATTTCTCCGACGGCACAGTTGCAAGGCGGATTCATGACGACCGGCGTAACCCTGCAGAAGCGCCGCGAGTTGTCTTTTGCGCTTTCAGGAGCGCGCAATACCGTAACCTTCGCCGCGACGCAGAACGATACGTCGGATCTCTCGCAAGTGGCCGGGACAGGCTGGTTTGCCGGAACCGATTTTGCCAACATGAACAAAGTGCGACAGACCGGCGCCAGCGTAAACTGGTCGCACAAGCTCACCGGGCTATCAACTCTGACCGGAGGCTTTTCCCGGCTGAAAAGCGAGGGGCGTGGCGGATCGACGGTCAGCACCGACGAAGATTTGTTTACAGTGAATTTCCTGACCAAGCTGGGGCCGCAAACCGATGTCGGCGTCGGCTTCCGGAGGATCGACGTAGACGGAACGACGAGTTACACCGAGAACGTGGTGACCGGAACGTTCTCGCATCGCTTCTAGGCGCGCAACATGTATGAGTCCTTCTATGGCTTGAGCAGCAAGCCATTCCAGCTCAATCCTGATCCGAATTTCTATTTCGGCAGCAAGCAGCATCGGCGTGCCACCGCTTACCTCGAATACGGATTGCATCAGAACGAAGGATTCATCGTCGTTACGGGTGAAGTCGGCGCCGGCAAGACGACGATCGTGCGCGGACTGCTCAGCAAGCTTGATCCGGCCAAAGTGGTGGCAGCGCATCTGGTCAGCACGCAGCTCGATGCCGACGATACCCTGCGCATGGTTGCTGCGGCCTTTGGCGTGCGTACCAAGAATCTCGGCAAGTCGGATGTGCTGCTCGCCCTGGAAGCGTTTCTGGTCGACATCACCCGGCAGGGCAAGCGTTGCCTGCTGATCGTCGACGAGGCGCAGAACCTTACGCCGCACGCCGTCGAGGAATTGCGCATGCTTTCGAACTTCCAGTTCGAGACGCAGGCCCTGTTGCAGAGCTTCCTGATCGGCCAGCCCGAGTTCCGCAGCATCATGCAGAGTCCGCACATGCAGCAGTTGCGGCAACGAGTGATTGCCGCCTGCCACATCGGCCCGATGGACGAGGACGAAACGCGCGGTTACGTCGAGCATCGGTTGAAATGTGCGGGCTTTTCAGGCCCTCCGCTGTTTGATGGGGGAGCCTACAAGGCCGTTTTCACTGCCAGCGGCGGTGTGCCCCGGCGGATCAACTCGTTGTGCGACCGGGTGCTGCTGTCCGGGCTTCTCGGCGGGAAATCTTCGTTCAAGGCGGAGGACGTCGAGGAAGTTGCCAAAGAGTTGAATGAGGAAACGCTGGCGCCGGGAATCGTTCCGCAAGACCCGCCGGGCGTCAGCGAGCGCCCCCTGCAAGATGGCCGGCTGACCGATACCGGGGTCATGGACCTTAACCTGGCTCGACTCGAACTCGATGCACAGATTGCCGACGAGGCGTTGCACGCCATTACCGACCTCAAACAGGGGATCAGCGAGCAGCGGATCGTCCGGCTGGAGCGCAGCATGATCCGCATCGAGCGCAGCACGGCGGCGACGCTGAGCTTGCTGCAGCAACTCGTCAATTCGATCCGGGTGCAGCGTCCGGAAAAGGAAGGGCAGGGCTGAGGCGAATGGAGCGCGATCCCCTCACCAACGCCTTCACCATCGACGTCGAGGACTACTTCCAGGTTTCGGCGTTTGCGCCCTATATCCCGCGTGATCATTGGGACAGCAAGGCGTGCCGGGTCGAAGGCAACGTCGAGCGCATCCTGCAGATGCTCGCGGATCACGGAACGCACGCCACCTTCTTTACCCTGGGCTGGATCGCGCGGCGGCATCCTCGCCTGGTCCGCAGCATCGTCGAAAACGGCCACGAAGTGGCCAGCCACGGCTACGGCCACGAGAGGGCGAGCGACCTCGACGAAACCGCCTTCTTCGCCGATATCGACAGTTCGCGAAAGCTGCTCGAAGACATCGCCGGGCAGCGGGTCAGCGGCTACCGCGCTCCCAGCTTTTCGATAGGGACCCGAAATCTCTGGGCTTTCGATTGCTTGCTGAAGGCAGGGTATACGTACAGTTCAAGCATCTACCCGATTCGCCACGATCATTACGGCATGCCGGACGCGCCTCGCTTCGCGCATCCGGTGCGCGACGGCTTGTGGGAGATTCCGGTTACCACTGCCTGTTTCTTTGACCGCAATTGGCCAGCCAGCGGGGGCGGATACTTCCGTCTCATGCCGTATGCCATGTCGCGATGGCTGTTGCGGCGGGTAAACCACCTCGACAAGCAACCGGCGATTTTTTATTTCCACCCTTGGGAAATCGACGTCGATCAGCCACGAATCCCCGGAATCGACGCAAAGACGCGCTTTCGTCACTATCTCAACCTGCACCGCATGGAAGCGCGAATCAGACGCCTCCTCGCCGATTTCAAATGGGGCCGGATGGATGAAATCTTCCTGCCCGGCCGCATCGGGAGCGGTTGATGGCGTTAACGACAGGTGACAAATCCAGTGGTGCGTTGGCCGTTCGACAACTCCAGGCGGAGGATCCCGAATCCGCGCGTCGCTGGGACGACTTCGTGTTCCGCTGCCCGGAGGCGACGTTTTTTCATCGGTCGGGTTGGCAGGAGATCGTTTCCGGCGTCTTCCGGCACCGTACCTATTTTCTTTACGCCGAACGGGGCGGTGCGATCGAAGGTGTGCTGCCCCTGGCCCATGTGAACAGCCGTTTGTTCGGTAACGCGCTCGTCTCGCTGCCGTTCGCCGTTTATGGCGGTGTCGCCGCCGTCAATGCCGAAGCCGCGGAGGCGCTGGAAGCGGAGGCGCAGGCGATTGCGCAACAGCTTGGCGTTGATCACCTCGAATTGCGCAATTTCAATCAGCGCCACGCCGACTGGCCGACGCAGGATCTGTACGTCTGCTTCCGCAAGCCCATCGACCCGGACGTCGACGCCAACATGCAGACCATCCCGCGCAAACAGCGGGCGATGGTGCGCAAGGGGATCAAGAATGGACTGCGCAGCGACGTCGAACGTACCGTCGGGCACTTCTTTCCGCTTTACGCCGACAATGTTTTGAGACACGGCACGCCAGCCATGCCCCGGCGCTATTTCGAACGCCTGCTGCAGGTTTTCGGCGAGGATTGCGACGTCCTCACCGTTTTCGATCCGCAGGGCCGGGCAATCAGCAGCGTGCTCAATTTCTATTTCCGCGACGAGGTGTTGCCGTACTACGCCGGAGACGACGTATCGGCGCGCGACCTGGCCGGCAACGATTTCAAATATTGGGAACTGATGCGGCGCTCCTGCGAACGCGGCCTCCGCGTCTTCGACTACGGGCGCAGCAAGCAAGGTACCGGTTCTTACGCGTTCAAGAAGAACTGGGGGTTCGAGCCGAAGCCGCTGTTCTACGAGTATCGGCTCTACCGGCGCGACAGCATCCCGCAAAACAATCCGGCCAACGCCAAGTACCGGCTATTCATCGAAGCCTGGCGTCGCCTGCCCATTGGAGTCGCGAACCGGCTCGGCCCTTTCATCGTGCGCAATCTGGGTTAGGCCATCCGCATGAATACGTGGCTGTTTTCAAAGGCTTCAATCGAACCCCGTCATTGCCGCGCAGGCCGGAAGCCGGGAACGGCCTTTGAGGCATCCTTCTGGGTCCCGGCCTCCGCCGGGACGACGGGCAAGGGAAGGGCGGATATTATTTCCACGGTCCTTTCCTCCTCCTCGTCATTCCGGCGCAGGCCGGAATCCAGAAATCCGAGCGCAACCTGTTTCAAGACTGGAAAAACCTTCTCAAGCCTATCCATCCCACGTGAAGCAGCCTTGCGTTTACATTCTCGCCAGTCGGAGAAACGGAACGCTCTATGTCGGAGTGACTTCCGATGTGGTGCAGCGCGTCTGGCAGCACAAGCACGACCAGGCCGAGGGATTCACCAAAAAATACGGTGTTCATACGCTGGTCTGGTGCGAGCTCCATGCAACGATGGAATCTGCCATCTCTCGCGAGAAAGCGATCAAGGAATGGCAGCGGGCCTGGAAAATAAGGCTCATCGAATCAACCAACCCGCAATGGCGAGATCTTTACAGCGAGATTGTGTGATTCGTCATTCCGGCGCAGGCCGGGAGCCGGGAACGGCCTTTAAGGCATCCGCCTGGGGCCCGGCCTCCGCCGGGACGACGAGTGAGAAACAGCGTCATTCCGGCGCAGGCCGGAATCCAGGAACGGCGTTTGAGACATCCCACTGGGTTCCGGCCTCCGCCGGGACGACGAGCGAGAAACAGCGTCATTCAGGCGCAGGCCGGAAGCCGGGAACGGCGATTGAGGCATCCTCCTGGGTCCCGGCCTCCGCCGGGACGACGAGCGAGAAACAGCGTCATTCCGGCGCAGGCCGGGAGCCGGGAACGGCCTTTGAGGCATCCTCCTGGGTCCCGGCCTTCGCCGGGACGACAACATCAAGTCGTGTGCCATGAGCAATCTGCTATACCTCGTCCATCGCCTGCCGTATCCCCCGAACAAGGGCGACAAGGTGCGTTCGTTCCATCTGCTCCGGCATCTGGCGGCGAAGCACCGCGTGTTCCTCGGTACCTTCATCGACGACCCGCAGGACGAAGCCTACGTCGACAAGTTGCCTGACTATTGCGCCGGGACGCATATCGTTCGGCTCTCGCCGCGTGTGGCGAAACTGCGCAGCCTGTCCGGACTGCTGTACGGCGAGGCGCTGACCTTGCCGTATTACCGCAACGCCGGACTGCAGGACTGGGTCGACCAGACGATCAAGAACGAAAAGATCGACGCCGCCGTCGTTTTTTCCTCGGCCATGGCCCAATACCTGACGAAGCACTCTTCACTACGCACACTCGTCGATTTCTGTGACGTCGATTCGGCCAAATGGACACAGTACGCCCCCGATCACCGCTGGCCGTTGTCCTGGATCTACCGGCGCGAAGGTGAACGGTTGCTGGCGTTTGAGAAACAGGCTGCCGCGGCGGCGAACCACGGCTTCTTCGTCACCGAAGCCGAGACGGAACTGTTCCTGAAAGCCGCTCCGGAATTCCGCCAGAAAGTCTCGGCGATGGGCAACGGCGTCGATTCCGATTTCTTCTCGCCCGAACACGCGTTGGTCTCTCCGTTTGCTGCAGACGAAGTGCCGCTGGTTTTCACCGGCGCCATGGACTACTGGCCGAACATCGACGCGGTGAAATGGTTCGTTTCCAAGATATTCCCACGCCTGCTGGCGGAACAGCCGTCGCTTCGCTTCTATATCGTCGGGCGCAGTCCTGCGCCGGCAGTCCAGGAACTCGCCGGCGACCGTGTGGTCGTCACAGGGACGGTGCCCGATGTGCGGCCGTATCTGCGCCATGCCGCAGTGGTGGTTGCGCCGCTGCGCATCGCCCGGGGTATCCAGAACAAGGTGCTGGAAGCAATGGCCATGGCCGTGCCGGTTGTCGTCGCGCGCGGCTGCGGCGAGGCGGTGGACGCTGTTCCCGAGCAGGATTTCCTGCTGGCGGAAAGCGTCGAGGATCACGTGCAGCAGATCAATGCGCTGCTGGCCTCGCCGGAGCGTCGCGCATCGATCGGCGAAGCGGCAAGGCGCCAGGTGGTGCGGCGTTACAGTTGGGATGCGCATCTGGCGACCATCGACCGCCATCTGGGGCCGGTAGCCGGAAATTGACGGGGGCGAAACACGCGATGGATCAGGCCGAAAAGGACGAAGCGACCGAACCGCAAACCGCACAATGCGCCCTCCCGTGGCGGCAGCCGCTCGCCGTACTGGCCATCACGCTGCTGATCATTCTCGTCATCTATCGCGAAACGGCGTTGTCCATGGCCGCGATCTGGGCGCGCAGCGACACGTTTGCGCACGGTTTCCTGGTGCCGCTGATCACGCTCTGGCTCGTCTGGCGAAAGCGCGCGTCGTTTGCCGATGTCGTTCCTCTGCCAAACTACTGGGTTCTGCTGCTGATCGCCGGCGCCGGCTTTGGCTGGCTGCTCGGGGAAATGGCGACGGTCGGGCCGCTTTCCCAGTTCGCCCTGACCGCGATGGTGATTCTGGCCGTTCCGGCCGTGCTTGGCCTTGATGCGGCGCGCAAGATCATTTTCCCGCTCGCCTTTCTCTTCTTTGCCGTGCCGTTCGGCGAGTTCGCGATGCCGCAACTGATGGAATGGACGGCCGATGTCACCATTCTCGGCCTGCGCGCGAGCGGCATTCCGGTCTATCGCGAAGGCCTGCACTTCATCATTCCCTCGGGCGCCTGGTCGGTTGTCGAAGCCTGCAGCGGCGTGCGCTACCTGATCGCTTCGCTGATGGTCGGCACCCTGTTCGCCTACCTCAACTATCGTTCGCTGAAGCGTCGCCTGCTGTTCGTCGGGCTTGCCTTCCTCGTGCCGATCGTCGCCAACTGGGCGCGGGCCTACCTCATCGTGATGCTCGGACATCTGTCGGGCAACAAGTTGGCCGCAGGTGTTGATCACCTGATCTACGGCTGGCTGTTTTTCGGCGTGGTGATCCTGGCCATGTTCTGGATCGGCGCGCGCTGGCGGGAGGATGACGTCGAAATGTCACCCGAGACGACCATAGGAGTGGCCTCGTTGCATTGGAACAATACGAAACTCGTTCCTGCCGCATTGGCTACGGTTCTGGTCGCCGCTCTCTGGCCGTTCGCCGAATGGCAGATCGAACGCAATGCGCCTGCCGACATTTCCCGTGTCGAGGCGATCCCGGCTGTTCAAGGCTGGACGCCGACGACCCAGCGTCTGTCAGACTGGGAGCCGGTTTATGGCAATGCTTCGGCGTATCTGCACGACAGTTATTCTGCAGATGCGGGGCAGGTCGGCCTTTACCTCGCCTATTACCGCAACCAGGGGCCGGAGCGCAAACTCGTCACCTCCGTCAATGATCTTGTGACCAGTGAAAACCGACGCTGGATCAGGGTCAGCGAAGGGCTGCGCGATGAGCAACTCGGCGGCAAAGCGCTGGCTTTGCGTACGGCGGAGCTGCGCAGCGCTGACGCCTCGCGCCTGATCGTCTGGCGCTGGTACTGGATCAACGGCCGCCTGACGCGCAGCGATCATCTGGCCAAGGCCTATACCGCGCTGTACAAGCTGCTCGGCCAGGGCGACGACTCGGCAATTGTCATCGTCTACGCACCCAAGGAAAGCGCGGGCGGGGCCGATGCCTTGCTGAGCCGCTTCGTTTCGGCAGCGTTGCCGTCGATCGAGACGGCGCTGCAACAGACCAGGAGTAAACGATGACCGGAACGGTCGATCCGCGCCCGCTGATCGTCCATGTCATGCATCGTTTCGATGTCGGCGGGATGGAGAACGGCATCGTCAACCTGATCAACCACATGCCGCCCGATGCCTATCGCCATGCGATTGTGGCGTTGACGAAGGTCACGGACTTTCGCAAGCGTATCCGGCGCGATGACGTCGAATTTTTCGCACTCGACAAGCAGCCAGGGCACGCCTTGTGGATTTACCCACAGCTGTTCCGCCTGTTACGGCAGCTACGGCCCGCCATCGTACACACACGCAATCTCGGGGCGCTCGAAGTCTCGGTGCCCGCCTGGGCGGCCGGCGTTCCGGCGCGTATTCACGGCGAACACGGTCGGGATTTCGACGACCTCGATGGCACATGCAAGAAAAACCAGTGGATCCGCCGGATTTATCGGCCGTTTGTGACGTATTACATAGCGCTGTCCTGCGACCTTGAGCAGTATCTGACCCAGGCAGTGGGCATTCCGGCGAAACGGGTGATCCAGATCTACAACGGCGTCGATGCAGCGCGCTTCCATCCGGCTGCGCGACGCGAGCCGATTCCGGGATGCCCGTTCAACGACGAGGGGCTATGGATCGTGGGCACGGTCGGGCGCATGCAGGCGGTGAAGAACCAGACCGATCTGGCGCGGGCGTTCGTTCAAGCGCTGCAGACAGCACCAGAGTTGCGACAACGCTTGCGCCTGGTAATGATCGGCGACGGGCCGTTGCGCGGCGAGGCCCTGGCGCTGCTCGAACAGGCGGGCTGCGCCGATCTGGCCTGGCTGCCCGGCGAACGGAACGATGTGCCGGATATCCTGCGCGGGCTGGACTGTTTCGTCCTGCCGTCGCTGGCCGAAGGCATTTCGAACACGATCCTGGAGGCAATGGCGTGCGGGGTGCCGGTGATCGCAACCGATGTCGGCGGCAACGCCGAACTGATCGTGGCGGGCACGACGGGAACGCTGGTAGCTTCGGGCGACGTTCCGTCCATGGCGGCGGAGATTCTGCGGTTGTCGCAACAGGATGAAAAGACGCGAGAAATGGGCAAGAGCGGGCGGCGCCTGGTCGAGCAGAAATTCAGCATGGAGGCCATGGTGCGGCAGTATCAATCGTTGTATGACCAATGCTTGGGAATTTCCACGCTGCAATAGCGGTCTCCTTGATATGACCGAATTACGAGAAACGGAATAGTCCATGTGTGGAATTACCGGAATCTTCGATACCCGCGGGCGGCGTGGCATCGATCGCGCGGTTCTGACGCGGATGAACGAGTCGCAGCACCACCGCGGCCCGGTGGAAGGTGGCGTGCATGTCGAGCCGGGGGTGGGGCTCGGGCATCGCCGCCTGTCGATCATCGACCTGGCAACGGGCCAGCAACCGCTCTACAACGAAGACCGGAGCGTCTGCGTCGTCTTCAACGGCGAAATCTACAACTACCTCGAACTCATCCCCGAATTGCAGGCGCTCGGGCACGTGTTCCACACCCGCAGCGACACCGAAGTCATCGTCCATGCGTGGGAAGCGTGGGGCGAAAAATGCGTCGAGCGTTTTCGCGGGATGTTCGCCTTCGCCCTGTGGGACCGCAATAAGGACTGCCTCTTTCTCGCCCGCGACCGGCTCGGCGTCAAGCCCTTGCACTACGCGCTGCTGAACGACGGCACGCTGCTGTTCGGCTCGGAACTCAAATCGCTGCTGGCGCACGGCGGCTTGCCGAAGGACATCGACCCGCTCGCCGTCGAGGAATACTTCGCCCTCGGCTACGTCGCCGAGCCGCGCTGCATCTTCAAGCAGGCGCGCAAGCTCCCGCCGGCCTGCACGCTGCTGGTCAAGCGTGGCGAGGCGCTGCGGGAGCCGCGCGACTACTGGGATGTCCGTTTCTCGCTCGACCGCAAGATCAGCGAGGCGGAAGCCTTCGAAGAACTCACCGCGCGGCTCAACGAATCGATCCGCCTGCGCCTGATGTCGGAGGTGCCGCTCGGCGCATTCCTGTCCGGCGGCGTCGATTCGAGTGCCGTTGTGGCGCTGATGGCTGGGCTCAACAGCGACCCGGTGAACACTTGCTCGATCGCCTTCAGCGACCCGGCATACAACGAAGCCGAGTTCGCCCGCCAGGTGGCCGAGCGCTACAAGACCAACCATTTCGTCGATACCGTCGAAAGCGACGACTTCGACCTGATAGACACGTTGGCCCGGCTCTACGACGAGCCCTATGCCGACAGTTCGGCGATCCCCACCTACCGCGTCTGCCAGCTGGCGCGCAAGCACGTGACGGTGGCGCTCTCCGGCGATGGCGGGGACGAAAGCTTCGGCGGCTATCGGCGCTACAAGCTGCACCTGATGGAAGAGGGCATGCGCTCGGCTCTGCCGCTTGGCGTTCGCCGTCCGCTCTTCGGGATGCTCGGCCGCGTTTATCCCAAGGCCGACTGGGCGCCGCGCGTCTTTCGCGCCAAGACGACCTTCGAATCGATGGCGCGAACCTCGGTCGAAGCCTACTTCCACAGCATGTCGCTGATCCGCGATCCGGAACGCAGCCGGCTTTACAGCGACGGCTTCCGTGCCGAGCTCGGCGGCTACAGCGCCATCGACGTGTTCAACCGTCACGCTGCGCGCGCGGGTACCGACGATCCACTCGGGCTGATCCAGTACATCGACCTGCACACCTATCTGGTCGGCGACATCAACACCAAGGTCGACCGCGCGAGCATGGCGCATTCGCTGGAGGTGCGTGAGCCGCTGATGGATCACCCGCTGGTCGAATGGCTGGCGACGCTGCCGTCAACGCTGAAGCTGAAGCGCGGTGAGGGCAAGTACCTGCTCAAGAAGGCGATGGAGCCCTACCTGCCGCGGGACATCATGTACCGCCCGAAGATGGGTTTTGCCGTGCCGCTGGCCCGCTGGTTCCGCGGACCGCTGAAGCAGCGCGTGCGGGATTCATTGCTTGACGGGCGGATCGCCGAATCCGGCTTGTTCAACCCGCTGGCGATCAGGCAGATGGTTGAACAGCACGAATCCGGCCGCCGCGACCACAGCACGCCGCTCTGGACCCTGCTGATGTACGACGCCTTCCTGCGCAACGTCATGGACGGCGCCGCATGAGGATTCTCTACCACCACCGGACCGCGTCGAAGGACGGCCAGGCCGTGCATATCGAGGAGATGATTGCCGCGATGCGCGCCGATGGCCACGAGGTTCGCGTGGTGGCGCCCGAGATTGGCGACCCCGGAAAGATGGGCGCCGAGGTTGGCTGGATCCATCAGCTGAAGGCCTCGCTGCCCAAGGCCGTCTACGAGCTACTCGAACTCGCCTATTCGCTGCACGCCTACCGCAAGCTGAAGGCGGCGGCCGTGGACTTCCGGCCTGACATCATTTACGAACGCTACAACCTGTTCCTGCTGGCGGGAGCGATGCTCAAGAAACGCCTGGGCATTCCGCTCTTGCTTGAAGTCAACTCGCCGCTCGTCTTTGAGCGGTCGCGCCACAGCGGCGGGCTGGCGCTGCCGTCGCTGGCGAAATGGGCGGAAGGCCGGGCCTGGCGCGCCGCGGATTGGGTGTTGCCGGTGACGCGCGTGCTTGCCGGCTACGTGACGGCCTACGGTGTGCCTGAAGAACGGATCGCCGTGATTCCCAACGGGATCAACAAGGCGCATTTCGACACCGCGCCGACTCCGGATGAGGCGAAGGCGCATCTGGGTCTTCAAGGTCGCCTGGTGCTCGGCTTCACCGGCTTCGTCCGTGACTGGCATGGCGTCGACCGCATCATCGACTGGATGGCCTCCGGAGATGCGCCGCAAAACGTCTTCCTGCTCGTCGTCGGCGACGGGCCGGTACGCGAGGAACTCGAAGCGCAGGCGAAGCGCCTCGGTCTGGCGGATTCCGTCCACTTCACCGGCGTCGTGCATCGTGATACGGTGCCGGCTCACGTCGCCGCCTTCGATGTCGCACTGCAACCGGCGGTCACGGCGTATGCCTCGCCGTTGAAGATGATGGAGTACCTGGTACTCGGCAAGGCCATCGTCGCGCCGCGTGTGCCCAACATTTGCGAAATCCTGAGCGACGATGACAATGCCGCGCTGTTCGACGAAGCCGTGCCGGGCAGCCTCGAAGCAACATTGACCCGAATCTGCAAGGATGATGCATTACGCTGTCGCCTCGGCGCCTCCGCGCGCGAGACGATCGACCGGCGGCAACTGACCTGGATCGGCAACGCGCGCAAGGTCGTCGCGTTGGCAGAAAATTGCCGTCACCCCGGCGAAGGCCGGGGTCCAGTTCGTTGAATGTTCTGGATTCCGGCCTTCGCCGGAATGACGAATCTTCAATGAATCAGCACTCAACAAAGAACAAGTAACTCAAGAAGGAACGAAAACAATGAAAGTTACCGTCATAGGAACTGGTTACGTTGGTTTGGTCAGTGGCACCTGCCTCGCGGAAGTGGGCAATGACGTGCTCTGCCTCGATGTCGATGCGGAAAAAATCCGCATCCTTGAAGAGGGCGGGGTTCCGATCTTCGAACCCGGTTTGCAGGAGATGGTCCGGCGCAACGTCGCTGCCGGGCGCCTGCATTTCACCACCGACGTCCAGCGTGCCGTCGATCACGGGACGATCCAGTTCATCGCTGTCGGCACCCCGCCGGACGAGGACGGTTCCGCGGACCTCAAATACGTGCTCGCCGCAGCGCGCAACATCGGCCGACTGATGACCGACTTCAAGGTGGTCGTCGACAAGAGCACCGTTCCCGTGGGCACTGGCGCCAAGGTCAAGGCGGCGATTGCCGACGAATTGCAAAAGCGCGGTGTGGAAGTTCCATACAGCGTCGTTTCCAACCCCGAGTTTCTCAAGGAAGGTGCGGCAGTCGAAGATTTCATGCGCCCGGATCGCGTCGTCATCGGCGCCGAGGACGAGCAGGCCATCTTCCTGATGCGCGCCCTTTACGCCCCGTTCCAGCGCAACCACGAGCGCCTGATCGTCACCGACGTGAAAAGCGCCGAACTCACCAAGTACGCTGCCAACGCCATGCTGGCGACCCGCATCAGCTTCATGAACGAACTCGCCAATCTGGCGGAAAAACTCGGCGCCGACATCGAGATGGTGCGCCAGGGCATCGGCAGCGACCCGCGTATCGGCTACCACTTCCTCTATCCGGGCTGCGGCTACGGCGGCTCGTGCTTCCCGAAGGACGTCAAGGCGCTGATCAAGACCGCAGCCGACGATGCCGGTATCGGCCTGAAGGTGCTGCGCGCAGTCGAGGAAGCCAACGACGCGCAAAAACACGTGCTGACGGAGAAGCTCAAGGCGCGTTTCGGCGATCTCACTGGCCGCCACTTTGCCGTGTGGGGTCTCGCGTTCAAGCCAAACACCGACGACATGCGCGAGGCGCCCAGCCGCGAACTCATCGCCGACCTCTTTGCTGCCGGGGCGACAGTGTCGGCCTATGACCCGGTGGCCATGGACGAAGCACGGCGCATCTTCGGCGACGATTCACGCCTGCGTTTCGCTGCCAGCCCACGCGAAGCCCTGCGCGATGCCGACGCGCTGGTGATCGTCACCGAATGGAAGGAATTCCGCAGCCCCGATTTCGACGCGATCAAGAGTGAGCTGAAGCAACCCCTGATCTTCGACGGGCGCAACCTCTACGATCCGAAATTCGTGCGCGGCATGGGCATCGACTACCTCGCCATCGGGCGCTGACCGCGGAGCATAGCGAAAGTGATCTCCGCTAAGGAAACGCTGAACTACTCGTCACCCGGGCGAAGGACGGAGTCCAATTCGCTGAATTTTCTGGATTCCGGCCTGCGCCGGAACGACGAACTTTCAAGCAATCGGCGCTTCCTGAAACGGTTGAGCGACAAATCCCCCCAGCATCCGTCATCCCGGCGAAAGGCGGGATACAGCTCATTGCCTTTCCTGGATTGCGGCCTGCGCCGAAATGACGAGCTTTCAAGCAATCGGCGCTTCCTGAAACGGTTGAGCGACAAATCCCCCCTGCATCCGTCATCCCGGCGAAAGGTGGGATCCAGCTCATTGCCTTTCCTGGATTCCGGCCTGCGCCGAAATGACGAGCTTTCAAGCAATCGGCGCTTTCTGAAACAGTTGAGCGACAAATCCCCCCTGCATCCGTCATCTCGGCGAAAGGCGGGATCCAGCTCATTGCCTTTCCTGGATTCCGGCCTGCGCCGGAATGACAAGCTTTCAAGAAATCGGCGCTTCCTGAATCGGTTGAGCGACAACCCCCCCCTGCATCCGTCATCCCGGCGAAGGCCGGGATCCAGTTCGTTGCTTTTTCTTGATTCCGGCTTTCGCCGGAATGACGAATCTGAACCGAACGCTGGTGTTTCCTCATCGCTCACGCAGGTCCGCGCGCAATGATAAAAACCCTCCTGTTCTCCACGCTCTACCCCAGTTCCGCGAGGCCGATCCACGGCATTTTCGTCGAGACGCGTCTGCGCGAACTGTTGAAGAGTGGGGAAGTGGAGACGCAGGTCGTGGCGCCGGTGCCGTGGTTTCCATTCTCGGGCGAGCGTTGGGGCGAGTACGGTCGCTTTGCCGCCACGCCTCGTTTCGAGCAGAGAAACGCCGTCGACGTGCATCATCCCCGTTATTTCCTGCCGCCGAAGATCGGCATGAACATCGCCCCGCATACGCTTGCGCGCGGTGCCCTGCCGACGATCCGCACGCTCATGCGCGACGGCTTCGACTTCGACCTGATCGACGCGCATTACTACTACCCCGACGGCGTCGCGGCCGGGTTTCTCGCCAAGTGGCTGGGAAAACCTTTCGTCGTGACCGCACGGGGCACGGACCTCTCGCAGATTCCCCAGTTCGCTTACCCTCGCCGGTTGATTCTGGATACCGCTGCACGTGCCTCCGCGTCGATCGGCGTCTGTGCCGCGCTGATGGATTCGCTCGCCGAACTCGGTGCTGATCGCCAACGGTTGCACGTGATGCGCAACGGCGTCGATCTGGAGCGTTTTCAACCGGTCGACCGGTTCGAGGCGCGCCGGCATCTCGGGTTGCCTGTCGACCGGCGCATCCTGCTCTCCGTCGGCCTGCTGATCGAGCGCAAGGGACATCACATTGCGATAGAAGCGCTTAAGCAGTTGCCCGAGGACATTCTCCTGGTGATCGCCGGCAGTGGTCCGGAGCGGGAGCGGCTGCAGAACCTGGCCCGCGAATGCGGTGTGGCCGCCAGGGTGCAGTTCGCCGGGCAGGTGGCCAACGACCAGCTCAAGTGGTGGTACAGCGCTGCCGATGCGCTGGTCCTGTGTTCCAGCCGCGAAGGCTGGGCCAATGTGCTGCTGGAAGCGATGGCCTGCGGAACGCCGGCGATCGCCACCGACATCTGGGGAACGCCCGAGGTGATCCAGCGGCGCGAAGCCGGGCGCCTGATGGCCGCGCGGACGCCACAGGCGCTTGTCGATGCTTGCCGCAACCTGTTCGACGACTACCCGGCTCGCGCCGCGGTACGACAGTACGCCGAGGGCTTCGGCTGGGATGCCACCACAGCGGCGCAGCTCAAACTCTTCAGGGACATAGCCCATGCGTGACCTCCTGCTTACTGCGATCGTCGTTGTCCTGATTCCGTTGATTCTGCGCACGCCACGGTATGGCGCCTACGCCTGGGCCTGGCTGTCGATGATGAACCCGCACCGCGCGACCTGGGGATTCGCCCGGAATTTCCCCTTCGCCTACACGGTCGCACTGTCTACGCTGATCGGCTTCCTCTTCACCAAGGAGCGGAAACCTTTTCCGGTGACACCGATTACCGTTGTCTATCTCTCTTTCTGGTTCTGGATGACGTTCACCTGTCTGTTCGCGATGAACAAACCGGAGGTTGTTCTGGATCGCTGGATATTTGTCAGCAAGATCCATCTGATGCTGATGGTGACCTTGATGCTCATCCGCGGACGTGAGCAAATCGAGGGGTTGGTCTGGGTGGTGACCGCCTCGATCGGCTTTTATGGTGTCAAGGGAGGCGTATGGACCGTTTTGACCGGCGGGGGGAGTGGCCGGGTTTGGGGGCCACCAGACAGCATGATCAAGGACAACAATGGGTTGGCGCTGGCGCTGGTCGTTCTCGTTCCCTTCGTCTATTACCTCTACCAAGTGAGTTCGCGTCGGATTTTTCGCTGGGGGCTGGCGTTTTCGGGCGTGGCGATCTGCTTTTCCATTCTCGGTAGCCATTCGCGAGGGGCGTTCCTCGCACTGATCGCCATGGCATTCATGCTGGCGTTCAAGGGGAAACGGCCATTTTTGATGAGTTTCCTGCTTGTTGCCGTTCTTTCAACGGCGATCCTGTCGATGCCGGAAAACTGGACATCACGGATGGAATCCATCCAGAACTACGAACAGGATGCTTCCGCCATGTCTCGCATCACGACCTGGAAAACCATCTGGAATCTGGTCATGGACCGCCCGATCGTCGGTGCCGGCTTTCATACCGATAACCCGCTTGTCTTTGCGCTTTATGCGCCGCCGGAATGGGGCGGCGGCGTTCTCGTGGCGCACAGCGTCTATTTCGAAGTATTGGGCGAGCATGGATTCCCCGGCCTTTTGCTCTATCTTGGCCTGTTCTTCCTGTCATGGATGCGAGCGGGGAAACTGGCTCGCCTGACGCGTGACGACCCCGAGTTCGGCTCGTGGGTGCCGCTCCTGATGCGCATGGTGCAGGTCAGCTTGACCGGCTTTGCGGTGGGCGGGACGTTCCTTTCCTTGGTGCATTTCGACTTGCCTTACTACATTCTGTCGTTCGTCATCCTCGTCGATGCGACTGTGCGGCAGAAGCTGGCCGGCCTGCCGGCACAAAGGGGAAGGTAATGACGCCGGGGGAAAAACTGACCTCGCTGCTATTGCGCAACGCTCTGGGTTTTTTCGGCACGGTTGTATCGTCACGTCTGTCGATCCTTATCTTTCACCGCGTGCACGCCGTTCCGGACCCGTTATTCCCCTTCGAACCTGACGCACAACGGTTCGAATCGCTGATGCGTTTTGTTGCCGCAACATTCCGGGTCATGACGCTCGGTGAGGCCATCGATCATCTGGTGCGCGACACTTTGCCTCCCCGCTCACTGGTAATCACTTTCGACGATGGATATGCCGACAACGCCGAAGTGGCTTTGCCCATCCTGCAGCACCTCGGTCTGCGGGCAACCTTCTTCATCTCGACCGGCTTTCTGGATGGCGGGCGAATGTGGAACGATTCGGTGATTGAATGTGTGCGCGCCAGTTTGAAGGAAACGATCGACCTGGCTGCCTACGGATTAGAGCGGCTGTCTTTGCGCACGATTGACGATCGGAGACGTTGTATCGACGTGTTTTTGCCTCGGATCAAGTACTTGCCATTGCAAGACAGGCTGGAGGCGGTGCTCGATCTGCAACGCATCTGTGGCGTTGGCGACCTGCCAACGACGCTGATGATGTCCTCGGATCAGGTTCGGTCGATGCATCGCGCGGGGAACGAGATTGGCGCGCATACCGTCAATCATCCGATTCTGAAAGCAATTTCGGCTGAAGAGGTGGAGTGTGAGATTAGAGATGGCCGTAGTGCGCTTGAATCCATAATCGATGCGCCGGTGAATGTCTTTGCCTACCCGAACGGCAAGCTGGGGCAAGATTACGACGCCAGCCACGTCGATATAGTAAGGAGGCTTGGGTTCCGCGGCGCAGTCAGCACGGAGCCCGGTGTCGGGCGAGCGAGCGATGATTTGTTTCAGTTGCCGCGCTTTACGCCATGGGGGCGATCAATCCCTGTATGGGGCGGGCGTCTGGCGTTGAATCAGACGAATGTCGGATTCGATGTGGCCTCGTAGCCGGCCACGCCGAAACGCGAGGAGAGCCACGTCATCCCGGCGAAAGCCGGGATTTGTTGGTGCACCGCTGGATTGCGGGTCAAGCCCGGAATGACGGATTCTGATCAGTCGAGTCCATCCGATTCATCACGACTACCGGTATTTGGTCGGGCGGTAGCAAGCAAGTGGCTTTAAAAGGTGGGTATGGTTTGAATGATTTGCAGCTGAACTGATGCAATATTGGTAACGAAATACGTCGAAATTCCATTAGTTGTGACTTTTGTCACAGGCTGTACCCGATCGCAGATTTATTTTCCAGACGAGAGTGGAGCTACGGTTTCCGTCGAAAGCGCGTTATATCAATGGAGAATT
This sequence comes from Gammaproteobacteria bacterium, assembly GCA_029289235.1. Lineage (GTDB taxonomy): Bacteria > Pseudomonadota > Gammaproteobacteria > Burkholderiales > Rhodocyclaceae > Propionivibrio. The sequence goes on along the minus strand of JARFTZ010000046.1, from coordinate 579 downwards.
GAGGGCGCTGGTTTTCTTGCGCACTTGTCTTTTTCATGAGGCGTAATGTCACGGTGCCTGATAGACCTGATCGAATGACACAAGATTCAGGATCGTAGCACTGAAGGGTACTTCTGAAGGGCTACTATGGAAAATGGACCGGTCGTTGAACTGACAAAGTATGAGAACCAGGCTTCGAGAAATCGTCCCCATGCTGTTCTAATCGGAGTTTGTGCGCATGGTCTAGGCATTGCGAGAAGTTTAGATCGCGCAGGGATAGCCGTGGTGATTCTGGAATCCAACCCCAACTTGCCTGGGATCAAGACAAAGCATGCAGAAATCAGAATAGTCGAGGATATCAATGGCCAAGGGCTGGTTCGGGAGCTTATTGAATTGGCTAATGCCTGTCAATTTTCAGAAAAACCCGTGCTATTCCTAACCAACGATCGAATGGTTAAGTGCGGCGGTCACGTTTTTTCGGACAGTCGGCTAAGCTAAGGCTGACCGGTTGAAAGGGACGTGAAAGATGGGAACGAAGCGCAAGCAACACAGTGCGGAATTCAAGGCGCAAGTAGCGATGGCGGCCTTGTCGGGAGACAA
>JARFTZ010000045.1 GCA_029289235.1 Gammaproteobacteria bacterium | reverse complement strand
GATCGAGGAACGCGGGACGATCACCCTGCGCACCGGGTTCGACGAGCGTGAGGTGTGGGTGGAAGTCGAAGACACCGGCTGCGGCATCAGGCCGGAAAACCTCAAGCGCGTTTTCGAGCCCTTCTTCACCACCAAGCCGGTCGGCAAGGGTACCGGCCTCGGACTATCGCTGGCCTACGGCATCGTCCAGCGCCACCAGGGCCGGCTGGACGTACACAGCGAAGTCGGCAAGGGCACCACGTTCCGGTTAACCTTGCCGCTCAACCGGGCCGCTGAACCGCGGTCCGATGCGAGCTAGCAGCTTGCTACGGGAAGCGGACGAAAAAAGACCGGTCGAAAAACAACCGATTTAGTCTGCCCAGCAGTAGCGAATTTCCGTACAAATGAAAAAAGCCACTTAAAAAGTGGCTTAACTCATTGATTCTACTGGTGGGCGGTACTGGGATCGAACCAGTGACCCCTGCCGTGTGAAGGGTTCGCTTAAAGCAGACGTGAGCAAGTTTACCGCAAACGGAACGCAAGTAGCAATTCATGTAGATCGGAAAACCAACTGTTTCTTTCTTCCCCTACAGTATTTCGCCAACGCGGCGTTCTGCGCGCCTTATTGAAAACAAAAAACCGCCAAAAGGCGATTCTGTGTTGCAATTACCAGATCCCGCGCAGCGCGCGACCGTGATCAAGCGGAGAAAGTAGATCTGGGAAGTGCTGCGTCCGAATAATGGAACAACTTGTTCCGAAATTCGAGATCGCGGACGGCCGTCTGAATTTGCATCGGAGACAGCCTTAGTATCAGGCCAGTCGAAGCAGGACATCAATCGTCACCTGTCCAGCGCTTTTAATCTGCTGGCCCAGTAATGAAGGTGTAGGGTTGATTGATCAGATTGAGATATTGATCACAACTTAAATTCGAAGGTGTTGCAGGCGTGATTAGTAAGCAGATCAAATATTTGCATACAGTTCACGCCCATTGCCTCTGCTGCGTTTGGAATTGGTATCCTCTTTTTAGCGTCAGCGCTGGCCTTTTCATGCGAAACAATGCAAAAGTCGTGATGCATCGCACATGCAATCAAGAAAGCGTCAGCTTTATCAAAACGAGCAAATGTGCGCTTTGCCGCCGTCGTATATTGGTTGTTTTCCGAAGACCACGAAATTACTTTTCCGTATTGATGCATCACGGCAGGGTCTTTAAGGTCGTGCACAAAAAAGCCATTTGGCAACCGCCCAGCCCAATCACGAGCGGCGTCTCCTTCATTTCCTGCAAGAAGTTCTGCCCGTACCCGATCTATGCTGAAAACAAGTCCAGCGGCGTGCGCATCTTCTACCCAATCCCAAAACCCTCGGCAGAACTCAAAGCGATAGGTCTGTAACTTCGCTTGGATAAACACATTTGAATCGATCAGGTAGCGACGCCCAGTGCTAGACACGGCCCACCATTCTCTTCCCCAGTTCTAATACCGTATCCGGTCTGATATTTAATAACGACGCCGCATCACGGAACATCGTGTGGCCTGTCATGGTAGCCCTTATAAGGGTTTGCGTGAACCGCTTGCTGTTTCTTACAGGAATAGTTGCGTACGGGTTTCCGCCACTTCCTTTTTTATTCTTGGATTCCTCAGCAACTTGCTCGTAATGACTCCAGCTCGTTTTTCCTAGGTCGAACGCCCGACGAGCGACGACAAGCTTACTCACCTTAAAAAACCGACTCAATTGGTGAATATCGCCGTCATTCTGCTTCCATGCTCTTAAGAACTCATCTTCTGGCGTTAGAAACTCCCCTGCAATCTTATTGCAAAGAGCTTCGACCGATTTATCGCTCTTGTTGTGGGCCGGAGAAATATCAGAAACCCCTGACTCGCCAATCCATATATGCGCCAGTTCATGAACAAGCGAGAAAATCCAAGCCGATTCAGAGTCTCTTCCGTTTATGAAAATGATTGGAACTAACGGATCCGCTAGGGCGAAACCACGAAATTCACTAACCGACAGTGCCCGCCGCGTATTGCTTTGAACAATACCACTCTTGAAAATCAGAATTCGGCAATTTTCGATACGCTCGTACAGCATCGAAAAGAATTCCTCAAAATTTCCACACTCTTCCCGATCCCTGGTGCTGATACCGAGCGTTGCTTTTATATCCTCAGCAACCACCTTCGGAGATAGCCGCGTTTTTCCCTTGAACTTTCCTACAAACCCGAGTGTTTCTGCGCCCAATTCCTTCAAATAATCTGCAAACCACTCTTGCTTCCCAATTACGTCATCTAATACGTCATAAAAATCTTGGCTTAATGGTTCTGCAAATTGAATGCGCCTCAGGTCTGGAATGCTTCTGTGGATTTCCGCTGGTGGCTCTTGGAGAAATAGAAAACCGAACGGTGTTTTCGTCTTGGCGGCAACTTTTTCAACTTGGGTAACAGAAAGATTCCCCGACAAAAATAACTCACGCCTCCGAGGTGCAAACTCGTCAGCCAAAGAGTCCAATGTCAGCCCTATTCGGCCTGCGGCCCAATTTAGGACCAACGGGGAAAGATTAAGAGTTGCCATAGTCTCATTCTAACAAGCCAGACAGCCGTTCTACCTCTAAATGAACGAATAACTTTGCGCTGATGGCATCAGGGTGCGTCCGGACACCATACCGATCAGGATCGACAGCCAGGCGCCGAACGGCAATATCCAACTGTCGCGCCTGCAGCCGCTTTGGCAGCCGATCAAGGCGGATTGTGCAAGCCAGGCAACAGGGGAATGAAAAGGATTGGCCGGCGTGATCGACACCGGCCACGAGCCGGCCAACTACCCGTAACGGAAAATTACACAACGGGCAGAAATGGGCGGTTTGTGTTGTGGCGCTTGATTCGGCCATCAAAAAACCCCGATTTGGTAAATATCCTGAAAATCATGAATAACGCCTAGCGCTGTTCAGATCGGCCAGTCCATCGCGGGCGCCGTGCTCAGCGGCGAGGCGCACTTTACAGACGGCACGCTTGTTCCATCAAAATGCTTCCTTTCTTGACTTCTGCGATGATCAAACGTCCTCCTGCCGTTGCCTCTGCTGGCCCTCGCTCTTTGACTAAGCGGCATTGTTCCTTTGCCACCGCGATCATTCCGGCACGGTTCGCCCTGACATTTAGTCTCCTGAAGTCGTCAGGATTGCCCCATGCAGGCGCAAGGAGTTGAGGAAAGTCCCTTTTCTCCATTATTTCTGACGAACCAGCAGCCTGTTCGAAAGCATGCCCAGCCATGCGCCCGTATTTATTTGAATAGCCAACCACAATGAAATTTGCGTTTTCGTCGGCATGGTTGCCCGCGTTCGTTTTATGGGATTCCATAGTCTTTCTGATGATGTCCCCCATGCCTTCGGCCAGTTCATCAAACCCGCTTCGGTGACTCAGGAAGAAATAATTGGCTAAAAAGAACACATCAGAGAGTCCACGGAACGCAAAAACGGTGCTGATGTGTGGAAGGCAAACGATTTTGGCCACTTCAATCAATTCTCCGTCCAGTGTCCTGGCGTGCGTATCGACACCAACCAAGGCACCACCAGGCGTTACAAAGACGTCAACGAGGCTCATGGCTCGTTATTCTTCGTCTGGATAGCCTCGTTTTCAGCCTCTTCTGGATCCAGCACACTTTCAGTAAAGACGCCAATCTGTGCGCCGTATAACCCTCCCATTGGATTACCCCCTGACGCAAAAAAACCAATCACTGCGCCACCGATCCCACCAACTACTTGACCTACTGTGCTCATTTCTATTCCTTTCTGGTTCCAAAAAACTACGGGTTTAGCAAAAGAAAAATGGGCGCTCTGTCTCTCGTTGTTAGCGATACCTTTGCGCGGAGTTAAGTGCGGCCAGGGCCTCGCGCGCGCCCTGTCCGGCGGCGCGGCGCACGTCAGGCGCGGTTGTGCCGGTCACGTTGACGGTGATATTGACCGGGCTGCCGCCGGAGGACACGCCGAGCTTACCGTCGCTGCCGCGCTTCAACGGCAGGATGGCTTCCGGCCCAGCTTCGCCCATCAAGCCGATGCCCGAGGCGAACGGGAACACGGTCGGGCGGCTGACCACCTGGCCGGAATAGGCGGACAGGCCCGGCGACGCGTAGACGCCGCCGTCGGCATTGGCGAACAGGCCGGAGACCCAATTTAACCCGGCGCCGAGCAATCCTTCGCCTTCTCCACCTCCTGCCTTGCCGAAGACCTTCTTGGCGATGTCCGCCGCGACCGCTTGCGCGATCATCTTCTGAAGCGTTTCACCAAAGCCTTTGAGCATGCCGTCCAATCCTTCGTCGAACGGATCGAAAAGGAAGTCGGCCAGGGCGTCCTGCATGTTACGCGCGGCCTGCTCGGCGAAGGTGTTGATGGTGTCGGTGGCCTGCTGCATGGAATCCGTCGCAGTGCCCGCCGCTGCCGAGACAGCCTCGGAGAGTTGTTCGGCAGAAATCCGTCCGTCCTTGAAGGCTTTGTCGAGCAGGATGGTGATGTCGACGAGTTCCTGCTGTTTGGCGGTGGGCGTGGCGGCAAGCAGTGCAGTGAGTTTGGCTTGTTCCGTCGCGGCCTTTTCCGCCGAGTTCGCGGCCTCGAATTGCGCCGTGACCAGCACCTTCCACGGGTCGGCCATCGTCGCCCATTCCGGCGAGTTGATCAGGTCGTAGAGCTTCTTTTCTGCTGCCGTGAGGTCGGCGCTTGAGACTGCTGCGTCGAGTTGCATCTGGCGGAAAGCTTCCAAGGCTTGTTCGGCGGGTTTCAGGCGGGCCTCGAGGTCAGAGAGAAAATCGGCAAGAGGATCATCGGCCTTGGTGTTTTTTGCCCTTCCCGACGTCGTTGACGTGCCGGTGATGCCTTCTGCCCCCGTCACTTGCGGCATCCAACGATCTTTCACGCTGTCGACAGAAAGATTGTTCAGCGTCTTGTAATATTCGCGCACCTTTTCCAACTGTTTTATCTCTTGGGAATAGTCAGGCAGCCCGAAGTCGGCAATCCGCTTGGCGGACATCCCCTCGCCTGACATCTTCTTCCGCAGGTCCTCAATCTGTTTGGTGATGCCGACGATCTGATCCCCTGCCGACTTGAACGGATTCGACAGGCCTAGTTCAGTGACCGATTCCCAGAACGTCAGCCCCGCCTTGCGGGCCGAAAGAAACTCATTAGATAGTTTCGTCAGCCACGGCACTAGGTCATTCCCGATGGCGATCTTCATGGCGTCGAACGTCTTGTTCAGGCGCGTCAAGTTGTCGTTGAACTGCTCCGACGATTTCGCCAGATCCCCGGAAATAACCCCGCCCATGCGCTCGAGCTCGTCGCCCGCCTCTTTCAGCCCATCCGATCCGTTCTTGATCATCGGCACCAGTGTGGCCCAGGATCGCCCGAACACGTCGTTCATCGCCGAGGCGATCTTGGTCTGGTCGCTGGTGTTTTTCACCCGATCGGCGATCTGTGCGAAGGCCTCGGCGGCATTGGTCGCCCCTGGTGCAATACCGAAGCGGGCCAGTGCGGCGGTGGCTTCCTTGCTGCCGTCCGCGGCTTCGCCGAGGACTTTGTTCAGGCGCCCGAGGCTGCCGGCCAGATCCTCGTTGGAAACATCCGATAAGCTGGCGGCGTATTGGAGTTTCGAGAGTTCTTCGACGGCGATGCCGGTGCGCACCGACATTTTGGCGAGTGCGTCCCCGGCGTCCACAACATCCTTGGACATCTTCACCATCGCCGCCCCGGCGGCCACGGTAGCGCCAAGGGCGAAACCGCCGAAAGAACGGGAAAGCGCTGATCCGATTCCGCTGAACGAGGCCTCCATCCGTTTTGCGGATTCATGTGCCATTCTGGTTGCGCTGGAGAATTGCCGATCGAGCGCATCGAGTCGTGCGCTGATTTCAATTTCTATCTTGGGGTTGGCCATTACAATCCTTTCGGCGAAAAACTTCGGATGAATATTTGTGGAACTTCTGGTGATTTGAGCCGTGTAACCGAATTCCAATCGGCGCCCGGAGGCTCTCCCTGTCGGCTGGTCGTACAACAGGCCGGCGCCCGCTCATATGGTCAAGAGCAATTTACACGCGGCCTATGAACGAGCTACCTCGATCCGCGTGCATTCATGCCACCTATGACCCAGCCAGCCGAAACACCTTATTGCGGCAAGGGTCCAAAAGCTCTTCGATGAAAGCCACAAGATCACTGGGAACCGGCCGCGATTTCAGCCCCTCCAATTGGTCATAGACTTCATTGAGGCTGGCTATTACTTCGGCAACTTCCAGAGAGTTGTTATAGGTCACTGACTGCCGGCCGGGGCGCAGCGGATCACCAAGTATTGATCCATCTCGGCTAACGAATGATTTTCTCGCTTTGTCGCGCATGCTCCGCAATTCCTTGAGCGCTTCTTCAATGCGAGGGTCAGCCAGGTTAATGATCTGTCCACGCAACTTCTCCGCTCGTCGACCAATACTTCCCTGCTGCGCAGCGAGCTCGCATAGTTCGCGGCGGGCGGTCGCGGCGGCGGCTTCTGCCTCGATAACTTTGCGTTCAAGTTCGGCCTGGATAGGTGCCAACTTCTTGGAAAGAGCGATATCTTCCTGCTCTTGGAACATCAGGCTTTGCAGTAAATCGGCTCGCTCTTGCTCGCGCTCCTCTTGCTGTGCATCAAGCAATTTTTCATGCAAACCGCGCTCTTTCAGAAGATCAATGATTTCGGTGTCGACGGCGCTCATGATTTAGCTCCGGGCGGCGAGCGCGACGAAATCGCTGCGAGTGACAGCGCTGTTCGGCGGTGTTACCGGCGCCGAAAGCACGGGCTGGCCATCCAACTGAACAGTGAGGCGGAAGGCAACCAGGTCTTGGTCGAAATAGAGGTGCGTCGAGTTGGCGAACCGCGCTTCTTTGGTCACGATGCGATAGCCGCCCAGCTTGGCCAGAATGATGTCGCCACGCGCCCCAGGGGCGGCACAGGCGTCAGTCAATGCGATCGGCAACCCGGCCAGAGTACGGGTCGCGCTATCAAAAGATGACAGCTTGTGCAGTTGGGAATAAGCGGCCGGGCTGGCCAGCCAGGTTGAACTCAAGGGCGACAGGCTACGCGCCAGCATGGCGCTAATGTTCGCGTCGACGATGGTGCCGGCAGTCTGCCCGCCTTCGGCAGCCACATCGATCACGGCGCTGCTCTTGAGAATCCCAAGCGGGCGGGCAGTGCCCGGACCGTTGACGATGGCGTTGTTCACCTGCCAATCAAAAACCTTCTGCAACGCTTGCGGCAGCCAGGCGTTAACCGCCTTGGAATCTTGAACGAATTCGCCCGAGAGTGGCACCAGGGCGCGCAATTTGTGCAGCCGGTGGGTTGCCATCGAAAGCGCTGGCTTGCGCCCTGTGGCCGTACTCCCCTCGCTATCCCAGCCGGCAAGGATGCCGCTCGTTCCCCACGGGGTGCTTTCATCGGTGGGTACCAAGATTTCACTCGATTGGCTCGGTATGACCTGGCAGCGAGGAGCCAAGGCGCCCTCACTGGTCAAGAAGATCTGTTCAACAAAATTTGTCGGCACGGCATAACCGCCATCCGGCCCGGATGCCGTAGAGCCAAACGTCGACGCAGCTCGGCCGGCAATGGTGTCAGCGCGCAAGGCCAGGGCGAATTCGCCAAAAGTTTGAAAGGTGCGCATCGTTGAAATCTCCTCGGGGTGTGTTTGGTGAGATTTCATTCTCGCAACGTCTGTTTGACATTCGAATAGACCTATGACAAATCAAGAACACGGTCCAGTTGACGTGCCTTTGGCAGCTTCATTTCTCCGTCAGGCCGGGGCATCGTGGCTGCCCAACGACACGCCTCGAACAGCGCACGCTGAAAAGGTTTGGCATGATCCGGCGGTTGTGCAGAAAGCTTCCATATCGGCCAAATTTCTGCAGCAAAGCGCTGCAGTGCCCCATCAAGTACCGACACTGGGGTTTCGTCGCCTAGCATGCGGTAAGCCTCACGCAAGGCCTCGTCACGGCGGCGTAAGGCCTCGTCACGATCAAGCATGATGTGGAGTTCACGCACGATGTCAGACTGCACCTGAGCATCGAGGTCGCGGCCGGCAGCCAGGTAGGTTGCGGCCAGTGCCAGGGCGTTGCGGGCAGCAACTTCCGCCTCGAGCTTCATGCGCGGTCGTTACAGCCAAAGAGAATGCGGCGGATCTGTTTGACCGACAGGCCGAACGTTTCAGCTAGTTTCGGGATGTCACGGCAGCCTTCATTCCATTGAGCCAGAATTTTGAGGTTTCGCTCAGCAAGACAATTGGAAAGGTCATTCCGGATGTACGGCCGCTCGCCGCCCCAGTCCTTCTTGACCTGGCGTTCTATCTCGACGGCCAGAACATCATCGAAACCCCCTTTCCGCGCGGCGGCATGCACCGCACGGGCCAGGATGTCACGAACGATGTCCTCATCGAAGATGGTCATGGACTTGCGTCACCGGTTGGTGGTGAAGAAATTACGGCGCTCAAGCACCTCATTGCGGACTGACATTTGAACGCCTGCGAAAAGAGTTCACGTGTGGCGGTTTCGCCTTGCGACATCACTCCGCGCCCCCTCTTTTTCTACAGCCTCGCTGCGCGCGGCAGACGCCGGAAGAGAATCCACGCGGGAAAGATCGATGTCGTCCAGCCCGGCAAGCTCGGACGCCGCCCGCAGCAGCGCCCGGTCGAGCAGGTCGGCGAAGCACGCCACCAGGGCGGCGCGATCGTTCAGGTCGGCGGCCGCGTGTATTTCGCCGATGGCGTCGGCCAGGACTTCGGGGGCGATCTCGGACGCCTGTCCCAACTCTTTTGAAAATCCTTCAAGAAAATCGATCCGCTGCTGTGCGTCGGCCAGTTGCTGCTCGAGCAGCGCGGCGCGGCCGGCCTCGGCGCGCAGGTCCGCCATGTCGGCGAACGCCTGGCGCACGAGCCGCGCCCGAATCCGGCCGGGATCCCCGCTGCGCAGTAGTTGCCGGAAGGCGCGCGTTGGATCGAGGCGCCCATCGGCGCCGAGTGTCACTTTTCCGATTTTGATCCACTGCGAGACGCACTGGCGACTGACACCGCAGGCGCGGGAGAACTCGGACGGCAGTAGACGCACGCCGAGCAGATCGCGCTCATCGAACGGGAGACTTGACTGGCCGGCACTAGGACCGGCCGAAATGGGGTTTTTACGGGGTGATGTCATGGGGTCAATCCAATGAGTTGCCTATCGGCGAGAATTGCGTCCTAGCAGCAGACCGCGCCGTTTCGCCCCCGCAAGGGAAACACCCAAGGAGGACCCGCCGATAGCTTCGGGTTGCGGGTAATGCGGGTGATAGCGGGGCTTTTTCAGCTCATATATATTTTTTTGTCTCTGACACTTTTCATGCGTTGTAGGAGGATTACCCGCAAATACCCGCATCACCCGCATTTGATGACCCTCCACTTGGCAACCTTGGCATGGCCGTCTGCCCCGGATTGCCGTAGCTGCAAGCCATCCACGATCCGTTCGCGGTGAGCCCGCAGCCAGTAGCCTAGGCGCCGGCTGTTCAATTTCTCGGCGCAAACCAGTTGCAGCGCATCCCGTAATTCGGTGTTCATGTAGGTCTGCGTCATCGGCGATGTTTCATTGCCGGCCGCGACGACGTCGGAAACCGTGGTCGGTGCATTGCCGAAAACAGCCAGCCAGGACGAGAACAGCAGGCGCATAGCCTCGATGTCCGGGTCTTGGTCGCGCAATCCTTCGGAGGCCTCGAGAGGATCGGGCAAATCCAACCAGACCAGCGGCCGGCGTACCATGCGGTCCCATATCTCGAATCCACCCAGGGCGTGCAGTCCAGCAATCTTCGGGGCGCCCGCCTTGCCGTAGGAGAGTGCGAGAGTCAAGGCGGAGGTGATGATCTCGCCACGCCGGGCCGACACGGTGGCGAGGTGGTCGGTATCGAACGTGCGCTGCTCGGGGCGCTCGATACCGGCATCGAGGCGCACCAGCACCACGCGCCGCTTGAGGTCGCCCACGATCGACAGGTTGTTGCCGGTGGCCACGAGTAGCGCATGGGTGGGAATCGAGAGCATGCCCGATCCGCCCAGCGGCCGAAGCCGCACAAATTGTTGCGTCGTCACCTGGCACAGCAAGTCGCCCTTGAGCGGGCGTTCAATGTTGTCGACGGAGATAACTGCATCGCCGGCCAATAGCACGCCGGTCAGGCGTTTTTCAGTTTCGGCGTCGTCGTGGCCCAGGCTCAGCACGCTAGCGCGGCGGTCGGTGGCGAGGATCGCCAGGGTTTCACACAACAAAGTTTTTCCGGTGCCCGGTGTCGGCGCTGTAATCGCGAACATTGGGGCAGCGGGAAGCATGCGACGCAGCACAGAGGTCAGTACGCCGGCCAGCATCGCCGAGCGGTCGGAGTCATCGACAAACGGGAAGCTCTCAAACAGAGCGGATAGTGTTTCCAGCGCCCGCAGTGCATCGTCTCGTGTGGGCTTTTCAGGGGGGCGCCGATAGCCCGGTATCGTCGCGTACGCCGAGAACAGGCCGGTGGGTATGTCGTACCCTGGCTGATCGATCAAACGCCAGTCTGGCGTGATTGTTGGCGCCTCAACGAAGCCGTTGAGCGCCGGAAGCTCGGGCCAGTGACCGCGCGCCAGATAAACGTCAGCAACCCGCCGCGGCATGTCGCACGGAACGAAAGCCGTTGAGCGTGAATCCCATTTTTCATGATCCGCGGCACGTCCGCCCAACTCCTGAAGGTGGGCCGCTTCGACGGGATGCACCAGCAACGCTCCAGCCGCCCGTTTAACATCACCGTGTTGTTCCTCGCCCGCCTGATAGACACGAGCCAGGCGGCCGGCGTAGCGGAACAGGTTGGCGTTCGCCTCGGCCAGCGCGGCGCCCAACTGATCGAGGATACTTGGCAGTTCGCCGGCCAAATGCCGAATCACGCGCTTGCCGTTTGCGTCGTAGGTGCCGGATGATTTTTCCGCCTTCGGTCGGCGACTGCCTTTGCCGCCCTTTGCCAGTTTCTCGGCGGCTTTTTCCAATGAGGTTACGTTTGTCATAGGCCGGCCCCGTTTGCGGCGTTCCTGATCCTTTCAGCGGCCACCAGGAGCCGTTCACGATCCACCGACGAAATATGCTGGCCGGCAGCCAAGGCGGCAGCCGCAGCGCAAACCACAAGGCACTCGAAAGCCACACAGCGCAGCGCGTCGGCAGCTGGAAACGGTCGTCGTTCGCCTCGTTTGTCAGTGGTGATTTTCTCGGGGAACAGATCGGTTATTTCCAGACCGACAGCGGCGAGTATCTCGGGCACACTATCGCCGGCAAAATCGTGAATCAGCAGGCGGCCATCCTCAAGCTCGCGCGCACTGCCAGAGGGGCGTTTATCCTTCCGGGTCGGGACGCGGAATATCCAGCGGCCGGGGCCGGTCTGTTTCACCCCGTCGACGCGGGACAGGAATTTTTCGGCGGGCGTCATAGATCGACCGTCCCAACAAGCCGGCGCCCGGTACGCGGGCAGACGACAACCCGATTCCACAGACCGTGTTTCAGCACAAAACGCTTGCCGCCCCAGGTCACTGAGCGTGCACGCGGGCTGGCGACCTTCGCGAGCCAGCAGAGCATGTCCAGAACCGGGAACGCGGAAAGGTCTTGTGTGCTGCCGGCTAGATCCGCCTCGCGGTGCGCCAGTTCAAGAATGCTTGGCTGACGACGGCCGCGCGGTTTGCGGTTGGGTTTGTGTGGCTTTTTCCGCAGCGGGATAACAGTCGCGGTCATTTGCGCCCCCGTTTCCAGGTGCGTTTAGTTTGCCGATTCAACCGGCCGGGCTTCACCAGAAAATCAACGTTGAAGGCGGCGCCGTTCGCGTTAGAATTCCATTCGGATACACCTTGGGCGGCCTCTTGGCGGCCCTTTTTCTTTTTGGACATAGCCCCCCCTGCTAGTTGTGGCCCCGGCCATTGACGCAGCCGGTGGTCAGCAGGTTGAACGTCGCCTCTTCAAAGCGGCTGGTGTCGGCCAACATCCGGCCGCGATAGGCGATGCGCCGGATGACATCGGCCTCGACCAGTTTTTCCGCGTGGGTGCGCTGAAAATGAATCCAGGAATTTTTATTCCCGCGAATTCCCAATTCACTATGTGTTTGGGCGAAGGATTCCCACGCCTTATCGGCGGGAACCCATTTCTTTAGATCGGTGGTTTGCATTGAAAATCTCCGTCAGTTGCGTGATCCATGCTTGCGAGCAGGTGACGGTATTTTTCAATGCAGTGAGATTGCGTTCATCCAAAGTAATCAGGGATTACTTTTCTTGAGTTGCAACGGCCGTATTTATTCTATTGGTATTATTTTTCGATATCAAAAAACCGCTTGAACGACTCGTGGAATTCAGGATTCGCCTGTAGAACGCGAGTAAAGCCCACCCACTCGGCCGTATCCTCGAGGAGATCACTTAACAACGCGCGCAAGGTCTTAATGTCCGGCATTTCGTCGGCATCTACGACAACGGCTTCAGCGAGTTGATCCAATGCGGTTTTCTCGTCGATTTCACCCGTGTAGTAATGCAATGCGATCTTGTATGGGTCCGATCCGATCCGAATCTGCTTTTTGTCAATTTTCCTGCCGCGAGGCAACCGTTTGAGGTTCAATGCGCGCCGCCCATCCGGCGTCTGCAGTAACACCATCAGCGCCAATGCCGCAATCAACGCATCGTCAGCATAAGGCGAATCCGCAATACCAGAGGCGTGTGCGTCCATTGTTGTGTTAATGAACCGATATATCGGCTCTTCAGCGTTTCCGCTGAACAACATGGCATATAGATCTTCGTTGAGTCTCAGTGCCATCACGCCTCCTTCGTGGCGTTCCTTCGTTGGGGCGCCACCCCAGGCGGTGAAGGTTTCCGCCGTTCGCCTGGCCGGGCTAGGGGTGGCGTGATCGCTAGTCTAAGACGATTTCCTTGGCGGCCAACAGATCGTGTTTGGATTTCTCCGAAATCATGCTTATAGCGTGCAGCACGTCGTGGAATTCTTCCGGCGCCTCATTCAATAAGCGCGACGCCAGTTTGTCGATGGTATCGAACGTCGTGGAAATATCGAACCGGGATAACGTACTCATGATTTTCACTCCTTTCTAGGATAGTTCGGCCAGCAGCTGGTCACGTTCAATCAGATCGCTGGCCCGGTTCGGGTAAAACAGCCGTCCAAATTCCACGACATGCGCACCAGGGTATTCGTTGACGACGGCTTGGGCCTGCTCCTTGGTCTTGAAAAACCGGGTTTGTGGATTCATCGGAACAGTCCTTCCGCCAATAATCTCGTCCCGGCAAACCGCATAAAACCTGACGCACAACGGATCGCTGGCCGCCGCTTCGTTCACAGGCAGTCTCTCGTGAGCCATTTGATAACTCCTTGGGTTGCGTTGTAATCAGGGTCCCCTTTGGCGCTACTACGCTTCGGGCTTCCCACGTTGCCAGTTACCGACTGGCGGCGATGATGCGCTTTACTTGCCTCCGGGCCAGCTTGAACGCAGCCTCGGCGGTCGGCGCCGTTTCCGCGTGCGAGCAGTTGGCGATATAACGCCCCTCGGCCGCACGCCAGACGTTGCCCAGGGTGAATTCGCCGTATCGGACGCGCCAATCCTCAATCCGGGGCTTGGGCCGGTAGAACTCGATTTTTAGCGCCATGACGCCTCCGTCGCGGCCCGTAGCGCGGCGTTTTCCAGATGCCCGTAGCGCCGCTGCAGGATCAGACTGGAATGCCCCAGGACTTGCGCCGCCACGCCGAGGGTCGTGCCGGCTTTCAGCAACTCGGCGGCGCGGTGGTGCCGAAGATCATGCTGGTGCAGATCGGGGCGCCCGATCGCGGCGGTGAGGTCTTCCCAGGCGCGCCGGTAGTTGATCGGGTAGTTCTTGCGCCGCCCCTCGAACAGCAGATCCTCGGGGTTGCGCTTGGGCCAGACGCGGCGCATCAGCGCGGCCGTTTCCTCGGAAAAGAACAGCACGCGCGGCTTGTCGGTCTTGGTTTCGAGCACGGTGATGCTGCGGCCGTCGAGGTCGACGTCCTGCCAGCGGCGCTCGCGCACTTCCCCGCGCCGTGCGCCGGTTTCCATGAGCAGCCGAACGTAGACGGCAAAACGCCGGTCCCGGTGCGCCAGGGCGCCGCACAACAGCTTGGTGATTTCGGCGGCGCTGATTTCGACGCGCCGGATAGCCTCGTCGTAACGCACCACGCCCAGCGTCGGCGAGACAAAGCCGCGCGGCGCCATGCGTTTCTGTTTGGCCCAGCGATAGATAGTGCCGATGTGCGAGGTGTCGCGATTGATCGAGGCGGGGCGATAATAGCCGGATTGGCGCAGGGCCTCGGCGGCCAGGGCGACTTGATCGGCGGTGATGGACCAAGCGGACTCGTCGCCGAAGCAATCGACCCACTTGCGGAGACGCAGATCGGCGCCGTCGAACTGAACGGCACAGTAGGCCGCGACCAGCTCGCGGAAGGTCATGTCGGTGGCGACGTGTTGAGCTACTTGCGCCATTGCCTGGCGCAAATCGACTTTGGGACGCATTTTTCAGGCTCCTTTTGTGCACTGTGCAAAAAGTTGCCTGCCGCAAGCATGAATCCCTTGAGCCGTGTGGCTCTGGTGGGCGGTACTGGGATCGAACCAGTGACCCCTGCCGTGTGAAGGCAGTGCTCTACCGCTGAGCTAACCGCCCAATCGAGGCGCGAGATTTAACCATAAGCCCGGCCCGCGGTCAAATGGTTTGCCATCCTGAACGAAACAAATCGTTACAAACATCATCGACGCAGCGCTGCCAACGCACCGGGATCGGATCAAAATACGGGACTCGCCGGGCGAACCGGCTTTTCGGAAACAGCGTATTCCTTCGAGCTTGCACAGGGGTTTCAGATGAAAAAAACACTATCCGTTGCCATGGTTTTTCTCCTCGGCATCGGGGCCATCGGCGATGCGCTCGCCGACCGGGTTCATTATCGCAGCCGCGTCGGAGTCGGCGTCGTTATCGGGCCGTACTGGGGGCCGTGGTATTACCCGCCCCATCCTTACTACTATCCGCCGTACTATCCTCCGGTTGTGATCGAACAACCGGCCCCGCCGGTGTACATAGAGCAGCAACCCATGGAAACGGCGACGCCTTCCGGCTATTGGTACTACTGTCAGTCGCCCGAAGGCTACTATCCCGACGTGCGCGAATGCCCTGGTGGCTGGCTGAAGGTTTTGCCACGGCCACAATCAGGCAGGTAATCCGGAGAACGACCATGAAAAAGATCCATGCCACATTCGGCGCGGTTGCCATCCTCGTCCTCGGAGGCTGCACCAGCATACCGACCGGCCCGAGCAAATTGGCCCTGCCCGGCACGGGCAAGACATTCGAGCAGTTCCGCTTTGACGACGCGGAATGCCAGCGCTATGCGTTCCACCAGATCGGCGGCACGACTGCGGAAAAAGCCGCCAGCGACTCGACGGTACGCAGTGCGGCCCTCGGAACCGCGGTCGGTGCAGTGGCCGGCGCGGCAATCGGCGGCAAAAGCGGCGCCGGTGTCGGCGCGGGCACTGGCTTGCTGTTCGGCACCGTTGCCGGTTCGGAAACAGGACAGCGCTCGGCCTACGGCACACAGCGCCAGTACGACAATGCGTATATCCAGTGCATGTACGCGCGCGGCCACAAGGTTCCTGTATCTGCCGACATGGCGCGAACGCTGCAACAGGCGCCCGCGACCTATTCGTCGCCGCAGACGACGGGCGGCAAGACCATTCCCGCGCCGCCGCCCGGCAATCCGCCACCGCCTCCGCCGGGCTATTGATCCCCGATCCGCCGAATGCGCCCCGGGGAGGCCATTCGGCAGACCCTGCGCCTCGTGCGTGAGCGAACATCCCTTACAATACGGCCTTTCGCTTTTCGGCCCGTAATAATGATTCGCACTCGTTTCGCCCCATCCCCGACCGGTTTCCTGCATATCGGCGGCGCGCGCACCGCGCTGTTTTCCTGGGCGTTCGCCCGCCACCACCAAGGCCAGTTCGTCCTGCGCATCGAGGACACCGACGTCGCCCGTTCAACCCCTGCGGCGGTGCAGGCGATTCTCGACGGCATGGAGTGGCTGGGACTCGCGCACGACGAGGGACCGTTCTATCAGATGCAGCGCATGGATCGCTACAAGGAAGTGATCCGGCAGATGCTCGCCGACGGACACGCCTATTACTGCTACACGACGCCGGAAGAACTCGACGCGATGCGCGAGGAACAACGCGCCAAGGGGTTGAAGCCGCGTTACGACGGCACCTGGCGCCCGGAGCCGGGCAAGACGCTGCCCACCCCGCCCGCAGGCGTTCTTCCGGTCATCCGGTTCAAGAACCCGACCGACGGTGTCGTCGCCTGGGATGATCTGGTCAAGGGACGCATCGAAATCGCCAACGCGGAAATGGACGACCTGATCATCGCCCGCCAGGACGGCACGCCGACCTACAACTTCTGCGTCGTCGTCGACGACTGGGACATGAAGATCACTCACGTCATCCGCGGCGACGATCACGTCAACAACACGCCGCGCCAGATCAACATCCTCAAGGCGCTGGGCGCCGACGTGCCGCTTTACGCGCACCTGTCGATGATTCTCGGCGACGACGGCCAGAAGCTGTCCAAGCGCCACGGCGCAGTCAGCGTCATGCAATACCATGAGGACGGCTACCTGCCGGAGGCGGTGCTCAACTATCTCGCCCGTCTCGGCTGGTCGCACGGCGATGACGAAGTGTTCTCGATGGAACAGTTCTGCGCCTGGTTCGACCTCGACCACATCACCCCGTCGGCTGCGCAATTCAACACCGAGAAACTGAACTGGCTCAACGCCCACTACCTCAAGCTCGCTGACAACGCGCGCCTGGCCGCGCTGGTCAAGCCGCGGCTGGAAACGCGCAGGGTCGTCGTCACCGAAACACCGTCGCTCGAAGCGATCATCGGCCTTTACAAGGAGCGCGTCACCAATTTGAACGAACTGGCCGACGCAGCCGAAGTGTTCTACATCGAGCTGACGCCGAACGCCGAACTGCTGGCGCAGCATCTGGCGCCGGAAGCAAAGCCGGCGCTGGCGGATTTCATCGCCGGCATCAAGGACGTTGCCTGGGAAGCTCCCGCGATCGGCGCCCTGATCAAGCAGTGCATCGGCACGCACGGCCTGAAGATGCCGAAGCTGGCCATGCCGTTGCGCGTGCTGCTCACCGGGCAGGCGCAAACCCCGTCGGTCGACGCGGTCGTCGCGCTGTTCCCGCGCGAACAGGTGCTCAAGCGGCTGGCCGCTGCCGTATAGTTTTCCTGTACCCGAACAAAAGCCGGAACGCCCTCACGGACGTTCCGGCTTCTTTCTTTGGCGTGCCCGGCTCAGCGGCTGGCGCGAATCAACTCGGCAAGGCGCTTGACGCCCTCCTCGATGCGCGGTGGCGGCACCGTCACGAAAGCCAGGCGCAGCGATTCGATCGACGGATTCTCGGCAAAGAACGGCATGCCGGGAACGAAAGCGACATTGTTTTCCACGGCCTTGGTGAGCAAGGCCGTAGCATCCATGCCCTGCGGCAGTTCCGCCCAGAGGAACATCCCGCCCTTCGGCGCATTCCAGCGCACGCCTTCGGGCATGTGCCGCGACAGGGCGGACAACATCGCCTGGCACTGGTCGCTGTAGAGCTTGCGGATCGTCGGGATGTGCGAATCGAGGAAGCCGTCCTTGACCACCTCGTACGCCGCCATCTGCGACAGCGTCGACGTATGCAGATCGGTCGCCTGCTTGGCCTGAACGAGCTTGGCGCGCAGCGCTTCTGGCGCGATCACATAGCCCAGGCGGATGCCGGGGGCAAGTACCTTGGAGAACGAACCCATATACACGGTGCGTTCCGGAGCCAGCGAGCGGATCGACGGCGGCGTGTCGCCCGCGTAGGACAGTTCGCCGTACGGATCGTCTTCGAGGATGAGCAGATCGAGTTCGCGCGCCTTTTGGGCAAGCTGATAGCGACGTTCCTCGGCCAGCAGGCGCCCGGTGGGGTTCTGGAAATTCGGCAGGCAGTAGAGGAATTTCGCCCCGCGCAGCGATTCGCCCATGGCCTCCGGGATCACACCGTCGTCGTCGGACGGAATGGAAACGTACGTCGGCTCGAACAGCGAAAATGCCTGCAACGCGCCAAGATAGGTCGGCGTCTCAACCAGCACCCGGTCGCCCGGATCGATCAACACCTTGGCGAGAAGGTCGAGCCCTTGCTGCGAGCCTGAGACCATCAGCACCTGATCCGGATGCACCGGCGCGTCCGGCGTGCTGTTGCGCCTGGCGATCCATTCGCGCAGCGGCGCGAAGCCTTCCGTCGTGCTGTATTGCAGCGCTTCCCGGCCGCTTGCCGTCAGCACCCGCTCCATGGCCGCCAGCGTTTCCTTGACCGGGAATGTTTCAGGGGCAGGAAGCCCACCCGCAAAGGAAATCACTTCGGGGCGCTCGGTCACCTTGAGGATTTCGCGGATTGCCGAACTCTGGATTGCCTTCGCCCGGGAGGAGAAAATCGAGTCGAAATCTGGGGATACGATGCGTTCCACCGGTTTCTGCAGGGTACTGGTTTTCATGAGGGTCGATCGCCGAAAGGGCCGGACACAGCGATTGTTCCGGCCAAAATTGAGCAAGCGGCCAGTTTACGCCTTTTTCCTCCGATCGTAAAAAGGAAGGGCGATCAATCAATGCCTTCCGGAGCGGAGGTCGCCTTGCCGGCGAGAGGCTCGGCGACCGGCGACGCCGGCATCCCCCACGGCCGGCCACAGCCGATGCAACAGTTGGTGTCCGGGTTCACGCGGCAGATCCCGGCACAGACATAGAACGGTTCTGGCGTCGAAGTCGTCTCGTTCATGAAAATACGCGCTCCCGCCGCCTGATTTCATCAAGGATCGCCCGCTTCCGCGCAACCGACGCCGACCCCCAGGCAGTGATTTCATCGAGCGTGCGCAGGCAACCGCAACACAGGCCGCTGCGCTCGTCGAGACGGCAGAGGTTGACGCACGGCGAGTCGACAACGTCGGAATCAGGCAGAGACGGAACAGACGGCGGCATTCGAACGGGTGAAGAGTCAAGGCAATGTGAGTCGGAACGACTTCCGCGACAAAAGTTCGCATCGGTTTCAAACAAGGCACAAAAGGACTTTATTTTCCAATTCCACTGTGTCATCGTACGTCCGATGACATTCCTGGACTCGTGACGACATGCCCCGATCGCTGAACGGCTTCCTGAGCCTCGACGATTTCGAGAAAGCCGCCTGCCGCAAGCTGCCCCGCCCGTTGTTCGGCTACGTTGAAGGGGCCACCGAGAACAACCTGAGCCTGCGCGACAACCGCCAGGTCTTCGAGGAGATCCTCTTCCGCCCGCGCGTTCTGGTCGACGTCTCCGCCCGCGAACAGTCGGTTGAACTGTTCGGCACCCGCCACGCCGCGCCCTTCGGCATCGCGCCGATGGGCATCTGCTCGTTGACCGGCTACCGCGGCGATCTCGCGTTAGCCTGCGCTGCGCAGAAGGCCGGCATCCCGATGGTACTCAGCAGTTCGGCGCTGATCCGCATGGAAGAAGTCGTCGAACAGGCGCCGGGTACATGGTTCCAGCTCTACGTGCCGCGCCACGAGGCAGCGGTCGATGCTCTCGTCGACCGCGTCGCGCGCGCCGGCATCGAGGTGCTGGTGGTGACGGTCGATTCGGCCGTAGTCCCCAACCGCGAGAACAACGTGCGCAACCGCTTCAAGACGCCGCTGGAACCGAACCTGCGCCTGGCCTGGGACGGCATCACCCATCCGCGCTGGTCGCTCGGAACGTTCCTTCGCACCATCGTCCGGCACGGCATCCCGCATTTCGAGAACAACACGGCGGAGCGCGGCACCTCGCTGATCGCGAAAAACGTCGAACGCGATTTCAGCGGACGCGAATACCTCGACTGGAACGCCATGCGGCGCATGCGCCAGCGCTGGAAAGGCGTGCTGGTACTCAAGGGCATCCTGCATCCCGACGACGCGCGGCGCGCCGGCGAGATCGGCATCGACGGTCTGATCGTTTCCAACCACGGTGGCCGCCAGCTCGACGGTTCTCTGTCGCCGATGCGCGCGCTGCCGGCGATCGTCGAGGCGGCGGGAAAACAGACGGTGATGATCGACAGCGGTTTCCGACGCGGTACCGACATCATCAAGGCGCTGGCGCTCGGGGCGCGCTTCGTCTTCGTCGGCCGCCCGTTCAACTACGCGGCCGCCATCGCCGGCGAGGCCGGGGTTGCGCATGCCATCAAGGTCCTGAGCGAGGAAATCCGCGCCGACATGGGCCTGCTCGGCATCAACCGCCTCGCTGAACTCACCACCGACCATCTGCATCGCTGACCGGAGTCCGCCCACCATGGAAAAACGTCCTCTCCTGCAAATCGGCAACCTGCTACCCGCTCTGGAAGAAGGGCTGCGCGAACGCTACGCCGTCACCCGTCTCGAAAACGCCGCCGATCCGGTGGTTTTCCTGAACGCGCATGGCGGCGAGTTCGTCGGCGTGGCCACCTCCGCCCTCGTCGGCATCTCGGCCGAACAGATCGCGGCGATGCCGAATTTGCAGGTCATCTCGTGCTTCGGCGTCGGCGTCGACAAGATCGCCATGTCGGCGGCACGCGCACGCAACATCCCGGTTGGCTACACCCCGGATATCCTCAACGACTGCGTCGCCGACACGGCCATCGCGCTGATCCTCGATGTCGCCCGGGCAACTCCGGAAGCCGACCGCTATGTGCGTTCCGGCCTGTGGGCCGAGCGCGGTCCGAACAGCTTCCACCTCGGACGCAAGGTCAGCGGCGCGCGCCTCGGCATCGTCGGCCTGGGCCGCATCGGCAGGACCATCGCCCGCCGCGCGCTCGGCTTCGACATGGACATCCGTTACCACGCGCGTCACCCGGTGCCCGACGCGCCATGGGACTACGAGCCATCGTTGCCGGATCTGGCGCGCTGGGCGGATTTCCTGGTAGTCATTACCGCCGGCGGCCCGGGCACGCGCCACCTGATCAACGACGAGGTACTCGACGCGCTCGGTCCGCGCAGCTTCCTGATCAACGTTGCCCGCGGCTCCGTAGTCGACGAGCAGGCGCTGATCCGCGCGTTGATCGAAAAACGCATCGGCGGAGCCGGACTGGATGTCTTCGAGAACGAACCGTTCGTTCCCGAAACGCTGCTCGCCCTGGACAACGTCGTCCTGCTGCCGCACATCGCCAGCGCGACCGAGGAGACGCGCCTCGCCATGGCCCGGCGGGTCATCGACAACCTCGACCTTTTTTTCGCCGAAGGGCGTCTGCTGTCAGAGGCGAGCTGAGGTTCCGTCGCGCTAGAATGAGGGCTCCGCTTCGAGAGCCCAAGCCATGCAACCCATGCCGCTTTACACCACCGAGGCCATCCGCCGGATCGAAACCACCTTCTCCGAACTTCCGCTGATGCAACGCGCGGGCCGTGCCGCTGCCGATCTCGCCATGGCCATCTGTGCCGACCGCAGCCAGCCAGCGCTGATCCTCGCCGGCCCCGGCAACAACGGGGGCGATGCCTTCGAAGTCGCCCGCCTGCTGAACGAACTCTTTTTTGAAACGTGCGTGGTTTTCCCGGGCGACGTAACCCGTCTGCCACATGATGCAGCAGCCGCCTATCGCCGCTTTGCCGCAGCCGGCGGCACGATACGCAGCGACATCCCGGCCGCCCGGCGCTGGTCGCTGATCGTCGACGGCCTTTTCGGCATCGGACTCACCCGCGACATCGCCGGTGCATACGCTGAAATGATCGTCCAGGCCAACGCGATCACCGAACGCGACAATTGCCCGCTGCTTGCCCTCGACTGCCCGAGCGGGCTCGATGCGGATACCGGATGCCTGCGCGGCGCGACCATCCGCGCCAGCCACACGATCACCTTCATCGCCGCCAAGCCCGGCTTGTTCACCGCCGACGGTCCCGATTACTGCGGCAAGGTCAGCGTCGCCGCACTCGACCTCGATCCAGAGAGCTTCGGCTCGCCGCCCGGCCGGACGATCACGCCACACCTGTTTGCCAATCTGCTGCAGCCCCGCCGTCGCAATTCACACAAGGGCAGCTTCGGCAACGTCGGCATCCTCGGCGGCTCGGCGGGAATGGTCGGTGCCGCGATTCTCGCCGCGCGCGCCGCGCTGCGCCTCGGCGGCGGACGCATCTATCTCGGACTGATCGACGAGCACGCGCCGGCCATCGACCCGCTGCAGCCGGAATTGATGATCCGCCGCCCCGACCGGCTGCTGGCCACCGACCTGACGGCATTGGCCTGCGGGCCGGGCATGGGCAACAACGGCGAAGTGATCGCACTGCTGGAAACCGCCTGCCGCCTGGACATCCCGCTGCTTCTCGACGCCGACGCACTGAACCGCCTCGCCGAAAATCCTGAACTCCACGTCGCCGTCACCGCGCGCCACGCGCCGACGCTGCTCACTCCCCACCCGGCGGAAGCCGCTCGCCTGCTCGATTGCTCGACCGGAGAGATCCAGAATGACCGCATCGGCGCTGCCAGCCGACTCGCCGCACGTTTCAAGGCCTGCGTCGCGCTGAAAGGCTGCGGCACCATAGTCGCGATGCCCGAGGGCGACTGGTTCGTCAACACCTCCGGCAATCCGGGACTGGCGACGGCCGGCAGCGGCGATGTGCTCACAGGCATCCTGGCTGCCCTGCTCGCCCAGGGAAGTTCCGCGCGAGAAGCGCTGCTGGCGGCCGTAAACGTTCACGGCGCGGCAGCCGACCGACTTGTCGCCGCCGGCACCGGACCGGTCGGCCTGACTGCCGGAGAATTGATCGACGCAGCGCGCGCCTGTTTTAACCACTGGATCTGGTCGCGGTAAAGATAAAAGCAGTGGCGACTCGCCCGGACGCGGCGGGACAAAAAACGGCTTGATTATTGCTTTCATCAAACTGCAATAAGCAACCGATAAAAACAAACGGGAGTAAAAATGAGCAAACCGCGAAAGCCGAACACCAACACGCTTGTCAAATTGATCCTCGCGCTTGCAGTGATCTCGACCGCGCCCCCAACGCAGGCCGCGGGAACGCTCGACAAGGTTGCGCAGAGCGGCACGATCGCACTCGGCTACCGCCATGCCGCCCCGCCTTTCTCCTATGTCGACGACAAGGAGCAGCCGATCGGGTATTCAATCGATATCTGCGCCAGGATAGTCGATGCGGTCAGACGCGAACTCAAGCGGCCGGACATCACGGTGAAATACGTTCCCGTATCGACGGCAAACCGCATTCCCGCCCTGCTCTCGGGAGAAATCGACCTGGAGTGCGCTACAACGACGAATACTGCCGAGCGGCGCAAAGAGGTCGCCTTTACCATCCCGACTTTCATCGCGGCCATGCGCGTGATGGCCAAGGAGACGAGCGGCATCTCGTCGATTCACGACCTGGCCGGAAAAGCGGTGGTCACCACGCAGGGCACAACCGGCGAACGGTTGCTGGGCGACTACAACAAAAACCACGCATTGAAAGCAACCCAGATTCCCGGCAAGAGCGACAACGAATCGTTTGCCTTGCTCGAAGCAGGAAAGGCCGTCGCATTTCTCACGGACGACGTGATCCTCTACAGTCAGCGCGCAACATCGAAAACCCCCGAAGCCTATGCGATCTCGCGCGATCCATTGACCATCGAACCTCTGGCGATCATGCTGCGCAAGGACGATCCGGGATTCAAGAAAATGGTCGACAGGGAGGTTTCCCGGATAATCACCCGGGGCGAAATCCAGGGGCTGTACCGGAAGTGGTTCGAGAGTCCGATTCCCCCTCACCAGTACAACCTGAAAATGCCGATGAGCTACATGCTGCGCGACTCGTTCAAGGCCCCGACCGACTGGGTACCCAACTGAACTGGCGTCCGTCGCCAGGTCGAACAAAACCGTTATCGCCAAGAACCAAGAACCAAGAACCAAGAACCAAGAACCAAGAACCAAGAACAGGAGCATGCCATGTCGTTGAAACAACGTTTGCTGGTCTTCGTGGCCGTGATGCTGGCGTCCGTCATCGCAGGATTGTCGGGCATCGCCTACTGGCAGATGCAAGCCGAAATCATCAACGGGGTCAACAAGGAAATCGAGGCCTCGGTGAAAGGCAACCGCGAAGCACTGGCCCGATGGATGGCACAACGTTTCAACGCCATCGAGGCAACGGCGTCCCGCCTCTCGGAGGTCGATGAGCCGATCCCGTTCCTGATCGCCGGCAAGGAAGCCGGACGCTTTGACCAGACGTTCGCCGGCCATGCCGACAAGCGGATGATCTACCACCTGCAAGACAAGAAGGCTGCCGACGGCTACGACCCGACGGCCCGCCCCTGGTACAAACTGGCCACCGAAAGGAGAGCCACGGTGGCCACGGCCCCCTACATCTTCGCCAGCACCAGGAAGCCCGGCATCACCGTCGCGCGTCCGTTCGAACGCAACGGGCAGGCTGGCGTGGCAGGCGGCGACATCTCACTGGAAGAGATCATCGCCCTCGTCAACTCGATCGAACTGCGCGGCAACGGGTACGCGTTCCTGGCCACCCGCGACGGCAAGATCGTCGCCCACGCGAAGCCGGATACGGCGCTGAAGCCCGTCGGCGAGGTTATTGCCGGCTTCGACACATCCTTGTTGCAGATCGAGGGCGAGCGTATCGTGCAGCGCGAACTGATGCTCGACGGCGCCGCCAAGTACGTCGCCATTTCGTCCGTTCCGGGCGCGGAATGGGTACTCTGCGCCGTCGTGGACAAGACGGCCATCCTCTCGCCGCTCCGCGCATTGCTCGGGGTACTGGCGCTGGCCGGGCTGATCATCGCCGCGCTGGGCGCCATGTTCGCCAGCATTGCCCTGACGCGACTGCTCAAGGGCTTGTTCGGGCTGCGCGACGCACTGGCCGAAATCTCCACTGGCCAGGGCGATCTGACCCGCAAGCTGCCCGTCACCGCCAACGACGAGATCGGCCATACCGCCACGGCCTTCAACCGCTTCATCGAGAGCCTGCGCAACATGTTCATCGACGTGCGCGACAAGGTCGATTCGCTGTTCCAGGGCATCGACTCGCTGAACAGCGTCACGCGCTCGATGGCCGAGGAATCGAGGCGCCAGGCCGAAACCCTGAGTTCCACGGCGGCGACGATCGAACAGATCACGGTCAGCATCAACCACATCGCCGACAACGCCAGGCAGGCGGAACAAACCGCGACGCGCACCGGAGAGGTGTCGACACACTCCGTCAGCGCAGTCAACGACCTGGCTCGAGGCATCGAGAAGATCTCTGACGAGGTTGGACGCCTCGCCGGTACGCTCGGCTCTCTCGGCGATCGTTCGAAGGAAATGAACGCGATCATCGGTGCCATCCGCGAGATCGCCGACCAGACCAACCTGCTCGCGCTCAATGCCGCCATCGAAGCCGCCCGCGCCGGCGAATCCGGGCGCGGGTTCGCCGTCGTCGCCGACGAAGTCCGCAAACTCGCCGAGCGTACCGCCAAAGCCACCGTGGAAATCGGCCGGCTGATCGACTCGACCCACGGCGACATCCAGTCGGCACTATCGGACATGGACGAAACCCAGCGTTCGGTCGCCGCCGGCCTGACCGCATCGCAGGCCGTTGCGAGCGAGATCGCCGGCATCCAGGGGGAAATCGCCGAGGTCGTCGGATCGATCCGCGACATCGCCGACGCCACGCGCGAGCAGTCGGTCGCCACCAACGAAATGGCGCGCTCGGCCGAAGAGGTCAACCGCATGACGGCCGAAACCGACGTTGCCGTGCAGAGCGCAACGGCAACGGTGGCCAACCTGCGCACCTTGTCGACCGGCTTGCATGAACTGGTCAGCCACTTCCGCATCTGAACGGATTCTGGACACACGCTCAGGCGCGAAGCGAAAACATCTTCAGGGACAAGCTGGCGAAGGGGCCGAACGCACGGATTTCCGAACGCAAACCGCCCCCACTGCCCGCTTTTCCGAACACCATGACACGGGACACACCGACGCCATTGGCTTCGCGGCGTGAATCAAGTTGGCATATTCCTTGCGAGAACGTATTCACGTCGCTGGCGCAAGGAGCGATGTGTTCCCCTCCCGCCGCACCGACGCAATCAATCAATCGGAGAAAGGAAATCCGTCATGGGAAAACAGTCGTTCAAACATTGGATCGGCGCTCTGGCCGCAGCCATGCTGCTGGCCGGATCCGCGTTCGCGCAGCAAAAACCTAACGTCGTCATCCTTGCCACCGGCGGGACAATCGCCGGTGCCGGAGCCGACGTGGCCAACAGCGCCACCTACCAGTCGGCTAAGGTTCCGGTTGACAAGCTGATCGCCGGGATTCCGCAACTCGCGAATGTGGCCAACGTGCGCGGAGAACAAGTCTTCCAGCTCGGTTCGGAGAGCATTCGCAACGAGGACCTCCTGACACTCGGAAAACGTGTTTCCGCACTGGTCAAGCAAAACGACGTCGACGGCGTCGTCATCACCCACGGTACGGACACCACCGAAGAAACCGCCTACTTCCTGAACCTGGTCGTCAAGACCGAAAAGCCGATCGTCGTCGTGGCTTCGATGCGGCCGGGCACCGCCATGTCGGCCGACGGCATGCTCAACCTGTACAACGCCGTCTCCGTCGCGGGCAGCAAGGATGCGCACGGCAAAGGAACGCTGGTGGTCATGAACGACACGATCCACAGCGGCCGTGACGTCAGCAAGATGATCAACATCCGCCCGGAAGCATTCCAGAGCCCCTGGGGCCCGCTGGGCATGATCGTCGAAGGCAAGAACTACTGGTTCCGCAAGCTCGACAAACGCCACACGACGAACTCCGAGTTCGACATTGACCAGATCGATGCACTGCCCCTCGTCGAAATCGCCTATGCAGGCGGGAATGTGAATGACACCGCCTACCGTGCCTTCGCCAATGCCGGCGCCAAGGCCATCATCCATGCCGCCCCGGGCAATGGCTCCGTTGCGAAGACGCTGGTGCCGGTACTGCAGGAGCTGCGTGGCAAGGGGCTGCAGATCATCCGTTCGACGCACGTCAATGCCGGCGGCTTCGTCCTGCGCAACGCCGAGCAGCCGGACGACAAGTACGACTGGATCGTCGCGCACGACCTGAACCCGCAAAAGGCGCGCATCCTCGCTTCGGTCGCTCTGACGAAAACGAATGACAGCAAGGAACTGCAGCGAGTCTTCTGGGAGTATTGATCCAACCCTGCCACATAAAAAAACGGGGGGCGCGCTTGCCTCCCGTTTTTCGCATGCAAAACCCGTGCGGTCAGCTCCCCGCAGTTTTCAACCCGAGATCCAGTTGGCGCGAATCGCCACCATCCACCACCGTCGTGGCAACCTTGCCCTCGCGCGCCCGTTCGATAGCGTCGAGATACTCCGGCGTCACGTCCCCGGTCACGTACTGGCCGTCAAAACACGAGCAGTCGAACTGTGCCAGCCCCGGCTTGAGCGCGCTGATCGACTCCCTGAGCGCGTCAAGATCCTGATACACCAGCGCATCGGCGCCGATCTCGCGCGCAATCTCATCTTCGGAACGCCCCGTGGCGATCAGTTCGCTGCGCGTCGGCATGTCGATGCCGTAAACGTTGGGGAAGCGGACGGGCGGCGCTGCCGAGGCGAAATAGACCTTGAGCGCCCCGGCGGCACGCGCCATTTCGACGATTTCATGGCTCGTGGTACCGCGCACGATGGAATCGTCGACCAGCAGGACGCGCTTGCCCTTGAACTCCTGGCCAACGGTATTGAGCTTCTGGCGCACCGACTTCTTGCGGATTGCCTGCCCGGGCATGATGAAGGTACGCCCGATGTAGCGGTTCTTCACGAACCCCTCGCGATAGGGAATGCCGAGACGTTGCGCCAGTTGCATCGCCGCGGGGCGGCTTGAATCGGGAATCGGAATGACCACGTCGATGTCGTTTGGCAGATCCTTCGCCACCTTGTCGGCGAGATACTCGCCCATGCGCAACCGCGTCTCGTAGACCGACACGCCGTCGATCACCGAGTCGGGACGGGCCAGGTAGACGTACTCGAAGATGCAGGGCGAGAGGACCGGGTTCTCGGCACACTGACGGAAATGCAACTGGTGCGACATATCCACGAACAGCGCCTCACCGGGCGCAACGTCACGTAGCACCTGGAACCCCAGCGTATCAAGCGCCACCGACTCGGAGGCCACGAGATATTCCGGTCCTTGCGGCGTCTGGTTGACGCCGACGACCAGCGGCCGGATGCCGAACGGATCGCGGAACGCCAGCAGACCGTAACCAGCGATCATCACCACGACCGCATAGGCCCCCTTGCAGCGGCGATGCACGCCAGCGACCGCGGCGAAGATCGTGTCGAGGTCGAGCTGGAAACCTTTCGCCGACTCCTGCAACTCATGCGCCAGGACATTGAGCAGCACTTCCGAATCGGAACTGGTGTTGATGTGCCGCAAGTCCTGCCGGAACATTTCTTCCTGCAGCTGCGCCGTGTTGGTCAGGTTGCCGTTGTGCGCGAGCACCAGGCCGAACGGTGAATTGACGTAGAACGGCTGCGATTCGGCGGAATCCGACGACGACCCGGCCGTCGGATAGCGGCAATGGGCAATACCCATGTTGCCCGGCAAGGCCCGCATGTTGCGGGTGCGGAAGACGTCATGCACCATCCCCGAGCCCTTGTGCATGAAGAAGGTGTTGCCCTTGCCCGTCGCGATGCCCGCCGCATCCTGACCGCGATGCTGTAAAACCATCAGCCCGTCATAGAGCAGCTGATTGACCGGCGTGTTCGCCATGACTCCGAGAATACCGCACATAGTGTCTTTCCTACCTGAACCGAATCCGTTTGGCCATATCGGGCGGCAGCCAGGGTTTGCAAGCCAGCACTGCCGTTTCGAGCGGCGCGGACAAAGCCGCCTCGCTCCACCATTGTTCCTTCGCCAGGGACAGCGTCCCGCCCAGCCCCACCAGCACCAGAATGATCAACGCGCCCCGCGCCGTGCCGAACAGCACCCCCAGCGCGCGATCGCTGGGACTCAGGCCGAGCGCCTTGAGCAGCCCGCGAATCGCCAGGCGCAGCAGCGCCATCAGCAACAGGACGATGACGAAAACCAGCACCCAGGCGACAACAATCCGTACCGCCGGATCGGCAATGCCGCCGAGCAACGCATGGGCGAATTCGGCGCCCCACCACTTGGCGGCAAAAAACGCCAGCACCCAGGCGGCCAGGGCGATGATCTCGCCAACGACACCGCGCCAGGCCCCCAGGGCCATCGACGCGAGCAAGATCGTCAGCACGACATAATCGAACGCTGTCATTGCTTGGCGGCGATCACGCCGTTGACGCCGATCCGCTTGATCTTCTCCAGCGCCTTCTGCGCCGCAGCCTGGGACGGGAAAGGACCGGCACGCACACGCGTCTTGCGCCCGCCGGGTGTATCCAGCGGTTCCGTGTAAACCCGAACACCCAGTTCACCGATCTTGGTTTGCAGTTGCTTTACATTCGCCGGGTTGGCAAACGCGCCGATGAGAATCACGAACTGGCCGTTTCCGTTGACCGGCGCCGGAGTATCGACCGATTTCCCGCCCAGAATCGCCGCGGCGCGCTGGGCGTCATTGCCGTTGGCCGGCTTTTCAGCAGCCTTATCGGCTGGCTTGGCAAGCTCTTTCTCCGACAGTTTTGCTGCCGGAGCGGGTTTCTCCGG
This sequence comes from Gammaproteobacteria bacterium, assembly GCA_029289235.1. Lineage (GTDB taxonomy): Bacteria > Pseudomonadota > Gammaproteobacteria > Burkholderiales > Rhodocyclaceae > Propionivibrio. The sequence continues at coordinate 63,049 of JARFTZ010000045.1, read as the reverse complement.
AGTTTTTTCGGGACTTTTCTCGACCGCCTTCTCAGCCGGCACGGTAGATGGCGCTGCAGGCGCTCGCTGGACCGATACCGGCTCATTCTTCTTTTCCGCCGTCGCCGGCTTGAGGTTCGGCGCGAACGGTGCCTGGTCCTGCCCCGGAATACGGATCTGGACATCCTGCACCTGCTGTTTCGGCTCCTCGTCCATGACCATCGGCAGAATGATCGCCGCCAGCCCGGCGAAGGCCACGGCCCCGACGAGACGACGGCGCGCGCGTTTCTTCAACTGCAACTGTGCATCAGGGGAATCGGACATTGCTGAATCGACAATCGGTAGCGGAGAGAGGATGAATCGGGAACAACGCGAAAATCAGTTCGAAAATAAGGACTCCTGCTCGATCTCGCGCAGGACGGCGGCAACAGTGACGAACGATCCGAAGGCGACGATTCTATCATTTTCCCCGGCGAGGCCGACAGCACGGCGGAGAGCCTCCGCCACCGAGGAGAAGGACTCCACGGCCACGTACTGCTGGCAGGAACTCACGGCAGAGGCCAGCACCTCCGCCGCGGCGCCGCGCGGACCGTCCAGGCTGCCCAGGAACCAGAGGTCGACAGAACCGGCCATCGCCTGCAATACTCCCGCGATGTCCTTGTCCGCCAGCATGCCGACCACGGCGAGCGTCCGCCCGCTGTTCCGTTGCGCCGCGAGCGTCTGCGCGAGGCCGGCGACCGCCTGCGGATTGTGCGCCACATCGACGATGATCTCCGGACGCTCCCTGACGCGCTGAAAGCGTCCGGCCAGACGAACCTCTTGCAGACCGCGCGCAACAGCCTCCGCGCCGACGGACAAGCTATCCTGCAGCAAATCGACTGCCGTCAGCACCGCTGAGGCGTTTCCCAGCTGATGCGCGCCGGACAAGGACGGCAACGGAAGAAAGTCCCGTTGCATTCCACGCCGGCTCCAGCAGGACCAGCCGTCGCCACACCGCGAAAAACCGAAATCGCGCCCGATAAGCTGCAGATCGGCACCGATCGCCCCGGCGTACTCCAGCAACGACTGCGGCGGTTCGGGGTCGGCACAGATCGCCAGCCTTCCGCCGCGAAAAATCCCGGCCTTTTCGCGCCCGATCGTTTCGCGCGTCGGTCCCAGCCAGTCGGTATGGTCAAGAGCGATGCCGGTAATCACGGCAACATCGCCGTCGTAGATATTGACCGCATCCAGACGGCCGCCGAGGCCGACTTCGAGGATCACCAGTTCGACATCCCGCGCCGCGAACACCTCCCACGCGGCGAGCGTGCCGAACTCGAAATAGGTCAGCGAAACATTTCCGGCCGCCTGCCGCGCCGCCTCGACGCGCGCGAATGCCGCGCAAAGCGTTTCGTCGTCGACCGGCGCACCGTCGAGCCGCACACGCTCGTTGTAGACCAGCAGATGCGGCGAGGTGTAGCAGCCAACCCGGTAGCCGGCGGCACGGTAGATCGACTCCAGACAGGCGCAGGTCGATCCCTTGCCGTTGGTCCCGCCGACCACAATGACCGGGCATGTTTGCCGCTGCTGCAAGACCCGCTTGACGCGCGCAGCACGCTCCAACCCGAGTTCGATCCCGGCCTGCCCTTTCGGGTGCAGCGCTTCGAGGTGGGCAAGCCAGTCGGTAAGGGTTCTCACGCCGTGGCCGTGTCCGGGGCCTTTTGCAGCAGGCCGAGCAGCTTCGCCAGCATGTCCTTCAGCTGCCGGCGATCGACGATCATGTCGATCGCGCCTTTGCCGAGCAGGAACTCGGCGCGCTGGAACCCTTCCGGCAGTTTCTGCCGCACCGTCTGCTCGATCACGCGCGGACCGGCGAAGCCGACCAGAGCACCCGGCTCGGCAATGACGATGTCGCCGAGGAAGGCAAACGAGGCGGAAACCCCGCCCATCGTCGGATCGGTGAGGACCGAAATGAACGGCACGCTGGCATCCGCCAACCGCCGCAGCGCCGCCGTCGTCTTGGCCATCTGCATGAGGGAGAACAACCCCTCCTGCATGCGCGCCCCACCGGAGGCGGCGATGCAGAGAAACGGCATGCGCTGTTCGACGGCCAGTTGTACACCGCGGACGAAGCGCTCGCCGAGGACCGAGCCCATCGAACCGCCCATGAACTCGAACTCGAACGCCGCAATCACGACCGGCAGCGTCTTCAGCCGCCCCTGCATCACCACCAGCGCGTCGGTCTCGCCGGTTGCCTTTGTGGATTCGGACAGACGCTCCGCGTAGGGTTTGCTGTCACGGAAATGCAAGGGATCGGCGGGCCGCACGTCGGCGCCGATCTCGAAACGCTCCTCGGGATCAAGCAGCAGATCGAGACGCGCCCGCGCAGCAAGGCGGTTGTGGTGCCCGCATTGCGGGCAGACTTGCTGGTTTTTCTCCAGGTCGGACGCGTACAACACCGCATCGCACGCCGGGCACTTGCTCCACAGCCCCTCGGGCAGGACGGTCTTGCGTTGACCGGCGTCCGGACCGCGCTTGATCTTCGGCACCACCTGGTTCAGCCAGCTCATCCCACGATCCTCCTCAATCAGTTTTTGCCCGCCTCGTCGATCCCGCGACGCAGGTCGGCGACGAGCGCCTTGACCCGCGCACAGACCTCGTCCGCCGGCGACTGCTCGATTTCCTCGATGATCCGGCTGCCAACCACGACGGCATCGGCAAAACGGGCGATCGCGGCGGCCGTTTGCGCATCGCGGATGCCGAAGCCGACACCGACCGGCACGCCGACGGCCGCATGAATCTCCGGTATACGCTTGGCCACGGCCTCGACGTCGAGTTGCGCCGAACCGGTCACCCCCTTGAGCGAAACGTAATAAACGTAGCCGCTGGCCAGTTCGGACACCATGGCGATGCGCTCCTCGGTCGAGGTCGGCGCGAGGAGGAAGATCGGGTCGAGCGCGTTGGCCTGCATGGCCTTGGCGAAATCGGCGCTCTCCTCCGGCGGGTAATCGACGACCAGCACGCCATCGACACCTGCGTCGAAGGCCGCCGCCGCGAAGGTATCGACGCCCATTGCCTCGATCGGATTGGCGTAGCCCATCAGCACGACCGGCGTCTCGTTGTTGTCGGCACGGAAGTTGGCGACCATTTCCAGCACCTGCCGCAGGCTGACGCCCTTGGCGAGAGCACGTTCAGACGCGCGCTGGATGGTCGGCCCGTCGGCCATCGGGTCGGAAAACGGCACGCCCAGTTCGATGATGTCGGCACCGGCCTCGACCAGTGCGTGCATCAGCGGCACGGTCAGCTTCGGATCAGGATCGCCGGCGGTGATGAACGGAATCAGCGCCTTGCGCCCTTGCGCCTGCAGGCGCTCGAAAGTGGCTTGAATCTTCGACATGGCGCCCTCCTAGAATTTGATGCCGGATTTTTCGGCGACGGTGTGCATGTCCTTGTCGCCGCGACCGGAAAGATTGACCAGCAGGATCTTGTCTTTGGCCAGCGTCGGTGCCAGTTTCATCGCGTGGGCAATGGCGTGACTCGACTCGAGTGCCGGGATGATGCCTTCGAGCCGGCACAGCGTATGGAACGCCTGCAGCGCTTCGGCATCTGTGATCGTCGCGTACTCGGCGCGCCCGGCGTCCTTCAGCCAGGCATGCTCGGGGCCGACGCCCGGATAGTCGAGACCGGCGGAAATCGAGTGCGTCTCGATGATCTGGCCGTTGGCGTCCTGCAGCAGGTACGTGCGGTTGCCATGCAGCACACCAGGGCGCCCGGCGGTCAGCGACGCCGCGTGACGGCCGGTATCGACACCGTCGCCCGCCGCCTCGACACCGATCAGGCGCACCTGGTCGAACGGAATGTAGGGATGGAAGATGCCCATGGCGTTGGAACCGCCGCCGACGCAGGCAATCACCGCATCCGGCTGGCGGCCGCAGAGTTCCGGCATCTGCTCGATGCACTCCTTGCCGATCACCGCCTGGAAGTCGCGCACCATCATCGGGTACGGGTGCGGACCGGCGACGGTGCCGATAATGTAGAAAGTCGAGGAGACGTTGGTCACCCAGTCGCGCATGGCTTCGTTGAGCGCGTCCTTGAGCGTCTTCGAGCCGCTCTCGACCGGCACGACAGTCGCGCCGAGCAGCTTCATGCGGTAGACGTTCGCCGCCTGGCGCTTGACGTCCTCGGAGCCCATGTACACGACGCACTCCATGCCGTAGCGCGCGGCAACGGTGGCCGAGGCGACGCCGTGCTGGCCGGCGCCCGTCTCGGCGATCACGCGCTTCTTGCCCATGCGCCGGGCGAGCATGGCCTGGCCGATGCAGTTGTTAACCTTGTGCGCGCCGGTGTGGTTGAGATCCTCACGCTTCAGGTAGATCTGTGCGCCGCCCAGTTCATCCGACAGGCGTTTGGCGTGGTAAACCGGGCTGGGCCGGCCGACATAATGCTTGAGTTCGTACTCGAACTCGGCGATGAACGCCGGGTCACGCTGGGCCGCGGCGTAGGCGTCCTTCAGTTCGGCGAGCGCAGGGATCAAGGTCTCTGCGACGAAGATGCCCCCGTAAGGGCCGAAGTGGCCGCGGGCATCGGGCAAATGATAGGTATTGGCAGTCATGGAATTTCCTTGAGGCAATTGAAATAAAACAGCAGGTGATCAGGCGATCACCAGCCTCAAGTGTGGTCGGCGAGAAATCGTCTCCAGCAGGTACGGGTACGTCCACCACAGGTCTTGCGCATCGTTTTTCCAGTACCGAAAACTCGGGTCAGTCAGTTGCTGCGTTTTCTGCCGTTTTCCCTGCGTCCGCTGCGCGCACGGCGGCGACAAACGCGTGAATCTTGCTCGGATCCTTGATGCCTTTGGCTGCCTCGACACCGGATGAGACGTCGACAGCCGCCGGTCGCACCCGGGTGACTGCCTCGCCCACATTCTGCGCGTCGAGTCCGCCGGACAGGATCAAGGGCTTCGGCAACGCCGGCGGAATCAGGTTCCAGTCGAATACTTTTCCGCCCCCACCGTAGCCCTCGACAAATGCATCGACAAGGATTGCCTGCGCCGACGGAAAGTCCGCTGCGTATTGTAGCAAATCGACCCCCGGCTTCATCCGGGCGGCCTTGACATAGGGACGGTCGAACTGCCGGCAGTAGGCGTCATCCTCGTCACCGTGGAACTGCAGCAGGTGGATCGGCACCGCCGCCAGCACCTCGCGGACGAACTCAGGCGCCGCATTGACGAAGAGACCGACCGTGGTGACGAACGGCGGCACAAGGCGCGCGAGACTCGCTGCACTATCCGGGGAAACGAAGCGCGGGCTGGGTGGATAGAACACCAGACCCAACGCGTCGGCCCCCGCATCGATAGCCTCACGCACGTCCTCGGCACGGGTCAGTCCGCAAATCTTGATTCGAGTCAGCAATATAATCTCTCAAAGAATCATCGCACCGGGCAGGAAGGGGTTGGCCGGAACCGGCAGCCCCCAACGATCTTCATAGCGTACTCCAACCAGATACAGTCCGGCAGCCGAGAAAGTCGGCGCCGCCATTTTCCGGTCACCGGCTGCCAGCAAATCGCGGATCCACGACGGCGGCTGCTTGCCCTGCCCGACATAGACCAGACTGCCGACCATGTTGCGCACCATGTGATGGAGAAAGGCGCTTGCCTCGAAATCGAACACCAGCACATCCCCATGACGCCGAACTTCGGCATGCCTGAGCAGCTTGACCGGCGAACGGGCCTGGCAATCCGCGGCCCGGAAGGCGGAAAAATCGTGCTCGCCTACAAGTAGCCGAGCCCCTTCCTGCATCCGCGTTTCGTCAAGAGCGTGGTGATACCACCCGGCACGACCGTGCCATACCCCCGGCCTCTGCGCGCGATTGATCAGGAGGTAACGATAACAGCGCCCGAACGCCGAAAAGCGCGCATGAAAGTCCTCCTCGACGGGAGACGCCCAGCGTACCGCCACGGATGGCGGCAGAAAGGTGTTGACACCGCGAACCCAGGCGGACAAAGGACGATTCGCCAACGTCTCGAAATGGACCACCTGCCCGGTCGCATGAACGCCGGCATCGGTTCTCCCGGCGCACACCACCGGCACGGGATGCCCGGCGATTCGGGCCAACGCGGCCTCCAGTTCGTCCTGGACGGTTCCCTTCCCGGGCTGGGTTTGCCAGCCTCGGAACGCCGCCCCGTCGTACTCGACACCCAACGCAACCTTCATGAACGTCATCTACCAAAAACACGCACCGATAACCGCAGCGCACAAACCAGCGATTATCAGTCCATCACGCCACCCGAGAGCTTGATGCTCGATTTCGACCGTTTCGCTGGTACAGACGTCGGGCATTCCCAGGAGAATTTTCCAATCGCGCGGACGTGGCAGCGTCTCGACATAACGAAGAACGAGCATCAATCGGACGACACCGCGATCCGCATTGATCCCCACTCGCTTGAACGGGCGAAGAAGCACCCGGGTGGCCGCAAGCAAATCGGCCAGCGGAGTAAATTCAAGAAAGGCGGCAACGGCTGTCAGCACCAAGAGCATCCGCCCAAGGTGAAGACCGCCTTCCCGAATCCCTTCATGGGTGGGTGCAAGCAGGCCTTCGGCCAGAAACGCCCTTCCCGGCACCCCCCAGGCAAAAACGACAAACAGCGAAACCAGCAGCCAACGAGCCCTCCAGATCAAGCGCCAAGCCCGGGAGACCACACGCCTGCCGAGAAAAGGAACAATCGCGAGTGCTGCCACAAGCGCCGCGCCTTCAAGAAATTGAACGGCGATCAGCAATGACACCCAGATCAACAGACGGGTCGCGGGATGAATCCTTGAAGTCGGCATCGGCCTAAGATCGAAAACGAAGAAAGGCCGCACCCTGTACAGAGCACGGCCTTTCGTTGAATATCTCCGCGAACTATCCGCCGATCCTGTCCAGCAGGCTCTGGGCAGCCTCGCGCTGGGCGACATCCCCCTCCTTCAGCACCTCCTGCAGAAGTTCCCGCGCCCCTTCGAGGTCACCCATCTCTTCATATGCTTTTGCGAGATCAAGCTTGGTCGCGACCTCCTCGTTGGCACCTATTTCGAGATCGGGCGCAAGACCAGCCCCCCCTTCAAGCGACGGAGCGATCAACGTTTCTTCCGCCTCCGGGCCAGAAAAGTCGGGGTTGAGCACCGTCTGCGACTGCCCCCCAGGCACGATAAGTGTCTCTGCCTGCTCCAGCGAGAAATCAGTATTGACCGCCGTAGACACATGGGCCGGTTCTGCCTGATCAATATCCGACTGCCCGGACGGAATCTCAAGATCAGGGGACTGAAGGTCGAGATCGATTTCCGAGAGGTCAAAGGAAGAAGGTTCGGGCTCTTCACGACCGAGGAAAGTCGACTCCGTCAGGTTGACATCGAACTCGACATCGTCAAGTCCCCCTCCGCCAGCAGATACGACTTCTTCAGCTGGTGTTTCTTGCTTCACAGGGCTGAGATCAAAATCGAAATCCAGGCCGGGCAAGCTCTCCTTTGCCGACACCCGGCCTTCTTCACCAAGCACCTCCTCGGCTGGCGTGATCTGTGTGCCGATATCGAAATCCAGATCCGGGACGGCATCTGCCTTCATGCCAGTCGCGGTCTCCTTTATCTCCGACGACGAGGCATCGGGAAGCGAGAACTCCGGGACGGCAGGTTCGGCCGGAACCTCGGGCTCGATACTTCCCAAATCGAAATCAAGGGCATCGAGAGTGTCCGAAGAAGCATCCACGGAAGCCTCACGCTCAGCCGGCTTTCCGTCATCGTTGCCGAGATCGAAATCGAGCCCCTTGGTTTCGGTGGATTCAACCGGCGCATCAATTGCAGGCTCCGGAACAGTCTCCGTCCTGGACGACTCCGTCTCCTTCACCGGCTGGAACAATGCCTCAGGCATTACACGAGCATCCTTGATCTCTTCGGATGCACCTCCGACCATAGCGACAGCCGCACCGACAGCGCCAACTCCGGATGGAGTCTTGTCTCCGCGGAACATCGGATTAGCCGGATCAAGTTGGCGCCCCATGGAAACAGCCTTGTCCCACTCCGGCCCAATCCCGTTTGTTTCTCCGTACAAATCGGCTGCCAAAGTCTCGAAGCGCGCCAAATCCTTTCGCCCGGAATAAATCTCCAGCAATTTCAGATGAATTGCCAGCCGCTTCGGATCCTTTTGCTTCGCCTCCAGCAGGATTTCCTCGGCCTGGGCATCGCGACCGTAGGCCATGTAAACATCCGCCTCGGCCACGGGATCGACCTCGTCGGTATCGATACTTCCTGGCCCGGCTTGGCTGAAATCGGTCTGCGCCGGAGTTTGGGAGGCGGTGTCGACACTCTGCCCCCCCGTGGTACGGAATACTGAATTAGCCGACAAGCTCGCCGTGGTTGGCGGCGTCAACGTACTGCTCAAATCAGCTTCGGCAGCGTTCTTCGACGCCCGCTTCCTGCGGGCGAAGAGCAAGGCCGCGAGCAGTGCAAGCACGCCGCCACCTCCTGCGAGGGTCATTGGGTCGGCAAGCAACGAGGCAAAGAAACCCGGCTCCTCAGGAGGCGGCGGAGGGGTTGTCGCCTTGGGAGTCGCAGCGGGTTTCTGAGCTGCTGGCTTGGGTTCGGACACCTTTTCTGCAACTTGCGCGGGGGCGGCGGGAGGTTCCTGAGGCTTGGCTTCCACCTGCTCTGTTTTTGCTGCTGCGGCAAGGTCAGCGGAACCGGCGGCCGGAGGCGTCGCCTGAGCCGGAGAGGCGACAGGAGCACTTGCTGGCGTCTCGGGGGAAGCGCTTCCAGCAGGAGCCGGAGCGGGCGCTGTCTGCTTCTGCAGATCCGCCAGACTTTGATTTTTGAGTTCAAGAAGCTTTTGCAGGTCGGCGACATTCTTTTCCAGGGCAGCAACCCGCTCGTTGGCCTCCTGAAGCGCCTTGTCCTTGGCGATCGACTCCTCTTCGGCCGCCGTTCCGGGAGCGCCGCCCTTGCCCGACTTCGAATCCGCCCGGGAGACTTTGAGCTGATCCTTGGGGACGACCTGCTCTTCCTTGTCTTCTACCTTGGCCGTAATCTTTCCACCGACTTCCTGCCTGGTCGAATCGCTCTTTGCAGGCGAAGCGGCAGAAATCCCGGCAAGTTTGCTCCGATAGGCATTCCAGTTCGACGACTGGGTCAGGACAACCTTCCTCGCTTCCGCCGGGGGCAGAGCCTCGACAGCCGATTTCTCCGGGAGCGACAGAATCTTCCCGGCCTTGAGGCGGTTCATGTTGTTCCCGTCAAACGCATCGGGATTGGCCTGGAAAAGCGCGACCAGCATCTGATCGAGTGTCACGCCCTGAGGTTTGACCTCGGTGGCAATCCGATGAAGCGTCTCGCCATTGCGAACCTCGCGACTCCCGGCAACCGATGGCTGCTCACCCGCTTTCGGAGTCGATTTCGGGGCGACGCCAAGTTGTGCGACAGCGCGCGCGCGCACATCACTGTCGATCCGCGAGGCGGCCGACGCCGGAGACGAACTTCGCTTCGGCACCGCCGCGACGGACGGGGTCGTCACAGGAACCGTTGCCGCCTTCACCTTGTACTCAGGAGGATCCAGCAAGAACGAATACTCGCGAACAAGGCGCCCCGAAGACCAGTTCAACTCCATCAGCATATCCACGAACGGATCATTGATCGGACGACTGGAACTGAGCTTGATCACGGCCTTGCCATTCGGACGCTTCTCGAGATTGAAATTGATCGACAACAAGGTGGTGGCGTAATCCAGCCCCGCCTGCTTGAACAATTCCTGAGGCGCCAACCGGGCTTTCATGTCGATCAATTCGGCCTGTGTCGCGGTAACCTCGATCTCCGCACGCAAGGGTTGCCCAAGCGCGGAAAACACGACCAAACGACCCAGACCTGCCGCATTCGCGCTTAACGGAATGGAAGAGAGCACCAAGCATGAAGCCACCGCAAACGCTGAGGCACTTAAACGGAAGTAACGGTTGCTCTGATATGTTTTATTTGCCACGGCGCGACCCTGAGCGTCAAAATCGGAAATATTAAAATAACATCATGAAGTTACGCATGCAAGCTAAACTTGCACGTGACATTAGAACGCGATCAGCTCAAAAAAAAACCGGAGCTTTCGCCCCGGTTCTTCTCGAAAAAGCCCCTGAAATCAATCAAGCAGGATGCGCAGCATCCTGCGAAGAGGCTCGGCGGCGCCCCACAACAACTGGTCACCTACCGTAAATGCGCCCAAGTACTCCGGCCCCATGGCCAGCTTGTGCAAGCGGCCGACAGGCACCGTCAGAGTCCCGGTCACAGCGGCCGGGGTAAGTTCGCGTTCGCTGATCTCGCGCTCGTTCGGGACAACCTTGGCCCACTGATTGCCATTGGCGATGATGTCGGACACTTCGTCGAGCGGGACATCCTTGCGCAACTTGATGGTCAGGCCCTGCGAATGGCAGCGCATCGCGCCGATCCGCACGCAGAGTCCGTCAACCGGAATACTGCCCGGCGAACGGAACGGCGGACGACCGAGGATCTTGTTGCATTCCGCACCACCCTTCCACTCTTCCTTCGACTGACCGCCTTCGACAGGAACGTCGATCCACGGAATCAGGCTGCCAGCCAGCGCGGTGTTGCGGAAGTTCTTGGTGGGGAAGCTGGCGGAACGCATCGTTTCAGCGACCTTGCGGTCGATATCGAGGATCGCCGAAGCCGGATCGGCCAATTCGGCCTTGACTGCGTCATGCAAGGCGCCCATCTGGCACAACAGCTCGCGCATGTTTTGCGCACCGGCGCCTGACGCCGCCTGGTAGGTCATGGCTGAAACCCACTCGACGAGATCGTTCTGGAACAGGCCACCGAGACCCATCAGCATCAGCGAGACGGTGCAGTTGCCGCCGATCCAGTTCTTGCCGCCCTTAGCCAGCGCGTCCTTGATCACGTTCAGGTTGACCGGATCGAGAATGATCACGGCATCCTTGTCCATGCGCAGGGCCGAGGCCGCATCGATCCAGTGACCGTCCCAGCCAGTCGCCCGCAGCTTGGGGAAAATTTCCTTGGTGTAGTCGCCGCCCTGGCAGGTCACGATGATATCCATCTGCTTGAGCGCATCAACCGACATCGCGTCCAGCAGGACACCGCCCTCCTTGCCGCCGAGTGCCGGCGCCTTGCCGCCGACGGATGAAGTCGAAAAATAGACCGGATCGATGGAGGCGAAGTCGCCCTCCTCGACCATGCGCTGCATGAGCACGGAACCGACCATTCCGCGCCAACCGACAAGACCAACCTTCTTCATTGCAGTTTCCTCAATATAAAAAAAGAAATCTTTACTGGCTTCAGAGTGCAGCGAGGACGGCATCGCCCATTTCGCGGGTGCCGACCTTCGTCGTACCAGGCTCGTAGATGTCGCCGGTGCGGAAGCCCTGGGCAAGGACTTTCTTCACTGCCGTCTCGATGCGCTGTGCCGCTTCTTCCTGCGCGAAGGTGTAGCGGAGCATCATCGCGGCAGAAAGAATCGTCGCCAGCGGATTGGCCATGTCCTTGCCGGCGATATCCGGCGCGGATCCGTGACACGGCTCGTAGAGTCCCTTTCCGGTCTCGTTCAGCGAGGCCGACGGCAACATGCCGATCGACCCGGTAAGCATCGACGCCTCGTCCGAGAGGATGTCGCCAAACATGTTGCCGGTCACCATCACGTCGAATTGCTTGGGCGCGCGCACGAGTTGCATGGCAGCGTTGTCGACGAGCATGTGACTCAGTTCGACGTCCGGGTACTCGGGTGCCAGTTCGTTCATCACGTCGCGCCAGAGCTGCGTGGTTTCCAGCACGTTCATCTTGTCGACCGAGCACACCTTGCGGTTGCGCTTGCGGGCGGCCTCGAACGCCATCCGGCCGATGCGGCGGATTTCGTTCTCGCTGTAGATCATGGTGTTGATACCGACGCGCTGTTGCACGCCGTCGACTTCGCGCGTCTCGATGCCGCGCGGCTGGCCGAAGTAGATGTCGCCGGTGAGTTCGCGCAGAATCAGGATATCCAGGCCGGAAACGACCTCCGGCTTCAGCGTCGAAGCGTTCGCCAGTTCCGGATAGAGCACGGCTGGGCGCAGGTTGGCGAAGAGGCCGAGCAGTTTGCGAATCCCCAGAAGACCGCGTTCCGGGCGCTGTTCGCGGCCGAGCACATCCCATTTCGGGCCGCCCACGGCGCCGAGCAGGACGGCATCGGCCGCCAGCGCCAGCTTCTGAGTCGCCTCGGGGAACGGATTTCCTGTCGCATCGACGGCGCAACCGCCCAGCAAGGCCTCTTCCATTTCGAATTTCAGGTCGAGCGCCTTCAGAACGCGAACCGCCTGCGCTGTAATTTCGGGGCCGATCCCGTCTCCTGGCAAAACGCAAATCTTCACGTCAAATTCCTTAAAACATTAATAAAACCGGTATCTCACGGCACAAGCTACGTGAGATGCATCTATCTCGTCGCCGCCCTTTCGATGGCCTGGCCACCGCGTTCAATATCCTTCCCGAGCCCTTGCATGGTATTGCAGGCCGTCGAGAGAAACGCAGAGACGGCGATCAACGCGGCAATGGCAACTTTCTTCATGACTCATCTCCTCAGACGTAAGACCCGACGGCCTTTCAGGCTCCGCCGGGCGGAGCAATCGGGCCGACGATTATCTCATGGGACAAGGCGACTGTCAGCCGGCACAAGCTCATGAAATAAAACGGGAAGTCATCTGTTTGCACGCGCGGCCCGATAAAGCGGCGCCACGCGATTGGCGTAAACGCGCAAATCCGACAGTCGCGACTCATGCGATGGATGCGTCGACAACCATTGCGGCGTGCTGCCACCGGAAACCCGGGCCATCTTTTCCCAGAGCGAAATTGCGGCGTACGGGTCAAAGCCGGCACGAGCCGCCAGTTCGACACCGATACGATCGGCTTCCTGCTCCATTCCCCGAGAATTCGGCCGCATGAAAGCCAACTCGCCAGCTGCCCCGACAAGTCCTTTCCCGAGACTTGCATCAACCCCGTAATAGGCGCCGATCAATCCGCCCAGCGTCGCTGCGATATCCACGCCCGCAGCCTGCCCGACCTTTTCCCGGCCGTGTTCACGCAAGGCATGGGCTATTTCGTGGCCCATCACCGCAGCAAGTTCGTCGTCGGTGAGTCTCAGCTTTTCCATCAATCCTGAGTAGACGGCCATTTTCCCGCCCGGCATGCACCATGCGTTCAAATCATTGGAACTGATCACGTTGGTTTCCCAACGCCAACCGGGCGCATCAGGCCGGAAAACCCGCGTAACGGGAATCAGGCGAGCCGCAATGTCTCTCACTCTGCGCACCTGTTCCGGATTGCGATTGAGCATGTTTTTAGAGCGCGCCTCCTGGATCGTCTCGGCATACGCCTTCTCCGCCGAGCGATTCACCTCCGCCGAGGAAACAAGCATGGTCTGTTCACGATCGACGCCCACCGCACCACCGGACGTCGTATTCGTCGTCGCACACGCAACCAACAGGAAGGGCGCCAACAAAAGGGCCGCGCGACGCGCGCATTTTCCTGCGATATTCTTCACAACTCACCTCCCCTTCTTACGAAACAGTTACATCGCTCCGCTGGGCGGGCGGGTCGAACCCCCAACGATACAAAACCAGTAGACCAAAAACAGCGAACAACGATCCCGACGCAAACGCCACTTTCCCGCCAAAAATCTCCCACGCCCAACCGCTGACCAATCCACCGACGGCGCCACCGGCACCGAAGCTCAAGCTGGAATACAGTGCCTGACCCCGAGCCCGGGTATTCCCGGGAAACCAGCGACTGATCGACGCGATGGCGGCCGAATGAAACGCCGCGAAGGTCAACCCGTGCAGCAACTGCGCGAGCGCGAGCAACGTCACGGAATCGACGGCCAGACCGATCATGACGAAGCGGATCGCCGCGGCGCCAAGGGAGGCCAGCAGGATGGCGCGCAACGCAAAGCGCCGCATGATCTGCCCCATGTAAAAAAAGAGCCCGATTTCCACCAGCACCCCGAGCGTCCACAGGGCGCCGACCATCGACTTGCTGTAACCATGTTCGGACAGGAAGATCGCGTAGAAGACATACAGGGCACCGTGCGCGGCCGACATGAAAACGCAGGCAGCCAGGAGCGCGACCACCTGCGGCTGACGAACTATGCTCCCGATCGACGGATGACTCTCATGCGGATGAGACTGGGGCGAATCGGGAAGAGAAAGGCCGCACCCCATCAGTCCGGCCAGACACGCGGCGCACAACCAGAGCTGGCTGCCCGACGATGAGCGATCGAGCAGAGCCCCGGCGCCGAGTACGGTCACGATGAAGCCGACCGATCCCCACAGGCGGATCCGGCTGTAGCGCCCCGGATCGTTGCGCAGATGGTCGAATGTCGCCGTCTCGACCAGCGGCAGCGCGGCGACCCAGAAAAACGAGAAAAGCCCGATGCAGAGCAGCAGCGCCTCGAAACTCCGGACGAAGAACAGTGTGCAGAACAGCAGCAGGGTCGCCACGCCGCTGACACGGATCACCGCCATGCGAAGATCGAAACGGTCGACCAGCGCACTCCAGAAGTACGGTCCGACGAGACGCATCATCTGCATCTGCGTCATCAGGATGCTGATCTCCCACGCGGAAAACGTGAGCGACTGGAGGTAGAGCCCGAAATACGGCGAAAAAACGCCGACGAAGGCGAAATAAAAAAAGTAGTAGCCGGAAAGGCGCCAATAGGGAACCGGGAGCATCCGGTCATTCTACCGGACGCTCCGGAACAAACCGGCAATGCTTATTTGCTGGATTGCTGCCCGGCGCGATAGGCGAGCATCAGGTGATACAGGTCGTCCTTCAATTTGACCCGCTGCTTCTTCATGTCCTCGATCGTGAAGTCGGCAACTGGCATGTCGTGCTCTTCCAGATCTTCAACCTTTCCCGTCAACCGGTTGTACGACGCAAATAGTCGGGAAAACATCGGGTTGTTGTTTCGCAGGGCGCTGATGGCATCCTGCATTTCAGGAAACTCATGGTGAAGATCATGGTGTTCGACGTGCATTTCGACTCTCCTTCGTACGTAGTGATCCCTGCACCTTTTTGTATCGTGCGAACAACCGTCCGCGCTATGGAATTCTGCTCCCAATTTTCGGCGTTTGGCAATGCACGTCGCCGCACTGCGCGCGGTGCCGCAGCGCATGATCCATCAGTACAAGCGCCAGCATGGCCTCGGCGATCGGCGTGGCGCGAATGCCGACGCACGGATCGTGACGGCCGTGCGTCTCGACGCTGATCGGCTCGCCAGAGACGTTTACAGAGTTGCGCGACAGACGGATGCTCGACGTTGGCTTGATCGCCATGCTCACGACGATCTCCTGCCCTGTCGAAATCCCGCCGAGCACGCCGCCGGCATTGTTCGAAAGGAAGCCCTCCGGCGTCATCTCGTCGCCGTGCTCGCTGCCCTTCTGCGTCACGCAGGCAAACCCGGCACCGATCTCGACGCCCTTGACCGCGTTGATCCCCATCATGGCGTGAGCGATCTCCGCGTCCAGACGGTCATATACCGGCTCGCCCCAGCCGGGCGGCACGCCGCGCGCCACGACGCTGATCCGCGCGCCGACGGAATCGCCGGACTTGCGCAAGGCGTCCATGAACTCTTCGAGTTGCGGAACGATCGTTGCATTCGGCGCGAAGAACGCGTTCCTGTCAATTTCGTCCGCGTCGACGAAAGGAATCGCGATCGGCCCGAGCTGGCTCATCCAGCCCTGGATCGTCACGCCGAAACGCTCCCGCAACCACTTCCGCGCAATCGCCCCGGCCGCCACGCGCACCGCGGTCTCCCGCGCCGAAGAACGACCGCCGCCGCGGTAATCGCGGAAACCGTATTTCTGTGTATAGGCGTAGTCGGCATGCCCTGGCCGGAAGGTCTCGGCGATGTTTCCGTAATCCTTGCTGCGCTGGTCCTGATTGCGGATCAACAGGCCGATCGGGGTACCCGTCGTCTTGCCCTCAAACACGCCAGAGAGGATTTCCACCGTATCCGGCTCGCGGCGCTGCGTCACGTGCCGGGAGGTGCCGGGCTTGCGCCGGTCGAGTTCGGCCTGGATGTCGGCTTCGCACAACGCGAGCCCCGGCGGGCAGCCATCGACGACGCAACCGATGGCCGGGCCGTGCGATTCACCAAAGGAAGTTACGGAGAAAAGAATGCCGAAAGTATTGCCAGACATGATGTTTCCGGGAGCGTTAGAATTTCACTGAAGTCTAGCACGCCAGCTCATTTCGACGGCTCCAGCTATGCACAACAAGCCCAAGCCCCCGGCAAAACACCGCCCCGCCCCACCTGCGCCACCCTCCGCGCAAAATCCCGCGAACCAGCGCGACGCGCGCTGGCAGCGCACGGTCCGCTATGGTTGGGACAAGGGCGGCTCACGCGGCGGCCGCAAGTAAACACCTGACCGGGTCTGGCCGCCCAAGCCAAAGCCCATCCAAGAAAGAAAGCAGTCATGAAGACCAAGATCATTCTGCCGCTCGTGGTCATCCTTTCCATCACCGCCACGGCAGTCGCTGGATTTGCCTGGTTGCGCAACGGGAAGGAAGCAACCCACGAATTTGCCCTGCACGGCAACGTGGACATCCGCCAGGTCGAACTCGCCTTCAATGCCAGCGGGCGGATTCTGGCCATCGAGGTCCGTGAGGGCGACACGGTTCGTGCCGGGCAATTGCTGGCCCGGCTCGACACCGAACGCCTGCGCCTTGCGCTGCAACAGGCCGACGCCCAGGTTGCGGCGCAGCAACAGGCCGTACTCCGGCTCGAAGCCGGATCGCGCCCCGAGGAAATCCGCCAGGCCCGCGCGCAACGCGATGCGGCGCGCGTGGCGATGGACGATGCAGACAATCATTACCGCCGCCAGCAAAGCCTCGTCGCCCGCAACTTCATCTCGCAGCAGCAGGCAGACACTGCGCGCTTTACCCTCGACAAGGCACGCGCGCAATGGCGGGCGGCGAATGAAACGGCACGCTTGGCCGAACTCGGCCCCCGTCGCGAGGACATCGCCGCCGCCCGCGCCACGCTCCTTGCCTACGAAGCGGCGGCAGCGCAACTCCGCCGCGACATTGCGGAAGGCGAACTGCATGCCCCCTCCGACGGGATCATCGACAAGCGCGTGCTGGAAGTCGGCGACATGGCTTCGCCGCAGAAAACGGTGTTCACCCTCGCCCTGACCGACCCGCTCTGGGTGCGCGTCTGGCTGCCGGAAACGCTCCTCGGGAAGGTTCCGGTCGGGGCGCGCGCCATCGTGCGTACCGACAGCCATCCCGACAAGACCTACGAGGCCTGGATCGGCCATGTCGCACCCAGCGCCGAATTCACCCCGAAATCGGTGGAAACGGCCGACGTGCGGTCAAGCCTCGTTTACCAGACCCGCGTCTACGTCTGTGCCGGTCAGGGCGAACTGCGCCAGGGCATGCCGGCGACGGTGACGATCCCGCTCGACGCGCCGCCACAAGACACGCCGCCCTGCTCCGCTCACTAGGCCATGCCGAGCGACCTCGCGCCCATCCTCGTTGCCGATCGTCTGGCCAAGGCCTTCGTCGCCGGCCAGCAGCGCATCCGTGCACTCGACGCGGTGAGCTTCGCGGTCGCGCCGGGCAGCATCACCGGCCTCATCGGCCCGGACGGAGCCGGAAAGACGACGCTGATGCGCCTCACCGCCGGCCTGCTCGTCCCGGACGCCGGAACGATCCACGTCTTCGGCCTCGACGCCACGCGTGACGCGCTGACCGTACAGGCCTCGCTCGGCTACATGCCCCAGCGTTTCGGCCTTTATGAAGACCTGACGGCGCAGGAAAACCTCGACCTGTACGCCGACTTGCAAGGTGTTCCGAAAGGCGAACGGGCAAATCGCTACGCCGAACTGATGCACATGACCGGCCTGCAACCATTCGTCAACCGGTTGGCCGGGCGCATGTCCGGCGGGATGAAGCAGAAGCTGGGACTGGCGTGTACGCTGGTTCGCCCGCCGCGCCTGCTGCTGCTCGACGAACCGACGGTCGGCGTCGACCCGGTTTCGCGCCGCGAGTTGTGGGAAATCCTCGACCATCTCGTCACCGGCGCGGGGATGAGCGTCCTGCTCTCCACCGCCTATCTCGACGAAGCGGAACGCTGCCAGGACGTCGTTCTGCTCCACGAGGGCCGGCTGCTCGACCGGGGCGACCCCGGCGAAATGAGCGCCCGCCTGACGGGACGCACCTGGGCCGTCGCCGCACCGGAGCGTTGCCGCCGGCGCCTGCAGATGACGCTGGCGCGCATTCCGGGTGTCATCGACGCCATCGTGCATGGCGACGCCGTGCGCGTCGTCACGGCAATGGAGGGATTCCCGCCCGCACTCGCCACGCTGCCGGAAATGGCCGACAGCGAGGCGACCCCAGTCCCGCCGCGCTTCGAGGATATTTTTGTCGACATGCTCAGCCGCCACGCCACCGCAGCTCACGTGCCGGCCATCCCGCACGACACGCCGGCACATGATGGCGCGCCGGTGATCCGCGTCGCCGACCTTGTGCGGAAGTTCGGTGACTTCCGCGCCGTCGACGGCATCAGTTTCGACGTCCGCCGCGGCGAAATCTTCGGCCTGCTGGGGGCCAACGGCGCCGGCAAGTCGACGACTTTCCGAATGCTTTGCGGCCTGCTGCCGGCGAGCAGCGGCCATCTCGAAGTCGCCGGCCACGACCTGCGCCACTCGGCCGCCACCGCCCGCGAGCGCATCGGCTACATGTCCCAGAAATTCTCGCAATACGCCAACCTGAGCGTGAGACAGAATCTCGACTTCTTCGCCAGCGCCTACGGTCTCGCCGGGGCGGAGCGCACGCAGCGAATCGCTTGGGCTGAGGAAGAATTCGACCTCGGACGCTACCACGACCACCTGGCCGGCGACCTGCCGCTCGGCTACAAGCAGCGGCTGGCGATGGCCTGCGCGCTGATGCACGGCCCCGACATCCTCTTCCTCGATGAGCCGACCTCCGGCGTCGACCCGCTGGCGCGGCGCGAATTCTGGCAACGCATCAACACTCTTGCCCTGTCCGGCGTCACGGTGCTGGTCACCACGCACTTCATGGAGGAAGCGGAGTACTGCGACCGGCTGGTGATCATGGCCTCCGGACGCATCCTCAGCCTCGGCGAACCGGCGACGATCAAGGCCGCCGCGCGCTCGCCGGAACAGCCGCATCCGAGCATGGAAGACGCGTTCATCAAGCTGGTGGAGGACGCTGCATGAGTTCTCGGCACGGCAGCGCAATGCGCCTGAAAGCGCTGGTACGCAAGGAGTTCCTGCAGATCGTGCGCGACCCGAGCAGCATCGCCATCGCCTTCCTGATGCCGCTGTTCCTGCTGCTGCTCTTCGGTTACGGCGTCTCGCTCGACGCCGACCACGTGCCGGTGGCCTTCGTCGCCGAGCAGCCCTCCGCGGATAGCCGCGACTTCGAATCGAGCCTGCGCGGCAGCCACTACTTCGCCGTGTCGCCGCTGCGCACGATGCCCGAGGCGGAACAGGCGTTGCGCGAGGGAACGGTCAACGCCATCGTCCGCCTGCGCGCCAACTTCACCGAACAGCTCCGCCGCGCTGACGGCGCGCCGATCCAGGTGATCGTCAACGGCGTCGATGCCAACACGGCGCGCCTGACGCTAGGCTACCTCGAAGGCGCGTGGGGCAACTGGCTGGCCCGGCGCGCAGAAGCCAGCGGACGGGCGCTGAATGTGCCGGTGCAGATGGAACAGCGCATCTGGTTCAACAGCGAGATGAAGAGCCGCGACTTCCTCGTACCCGGACTGGTGGCGATCATCATGACGCTGATCGGCGCGCTGCTCACCGCACTGGTCATGGCCCGCGAATGGGAGCGCGGCACGCTCGAAGCGTTGCTGGTCACCCCGGCGAGCATGAGCGAAATCCTCCTCGGCAAGATCGTCGCCTATTTCGTCCTCGGCACCGGCGGCATGCTGCTCACCGTCGCGCTCGCCGTCTGGCAGTTCGGCGTGCCGCTGCGCGGGTCGTTCTGGCTGCTGTGGGTCTGCGCCTCCCTGTTCCTTCTCGCCGCGCTGGGCATGGGGCTGACGATCTCGACGCTGGCGCGCAACCAGTTCGTCGCCGGGCAGATCGCCATCGTCGGCACCTTCCTCCCGGCCTTCCTCCTCTCCGGCTTCATCTTCGACATCGACAGCATGCCGCTGGCGATCCAGGCGTTCACCCACGTCGTCGTCGCCCGCTATTTCGTCTCGATCGTGCAGACCCTGTTCCTCGCCGGCGACGTCTGGGCCATCGTCCTGCCCAACGCGCTGGCGTTGCTGCTGATGGCGCTGTTCTTCCTCGGCGTCACCTGGCGCAAATCGCGCAAGCGTCTGGAATAAGCCATGCGCTCGATGCTGACCCGCGTGCTGGCCCTGTTGCTCAAGGAGTTCCTGGCGCTGTTCAAGGACCCGAAGAGCCGCTCGGTGCTGATCGGCCCGCCGCTGATCCAGCTGATCGTCTTCGGCTACGCGGCGACGTTCGAGTTGAAGAACATCCCCTACGCCATCTACAACGAGGATCGCGGCGCAATCTCGCGCCGGCTGGAAGCAGCGTTCGCCGGCGCGCCTTCGTTCCATCGCGTCGCCACGATCAGCGCCGCCGGCGAGATAACGCCGCTGATCGACAGCCGCGAGGCGCTGCTGGTCATCCATATCGGGCAGCGATTCAGCGACCGCCTGCTGTCGAGCGACTATGCGGCGGTCCAATCACCGCTGCAGGTGCTCATCGACGGGCGCAACTCGAACACCGCGATGCTGGCGATGAACTACGTGCGCAGCATCGTCGACGACTTCAACCGGGAATGGATGACGGAACGCGGATTACCCTCGCTGCCCGCCCGCCTTGAGTCGCGCGCCTGGTTCAACCCGAACCTGGAAAGCCGCTGGTTCTTCGTGCCGGGCATCATCGGCATGCTGGCCCTGATCGCGACGATCCTCGTCACCGCGATGACGGTCGCGCGCGAACGTGAGGAAGGCACCTTCGACCAGTTGCTGGTCACCCCGCTGCGCCCCGGCGAAATCCTTCTCGGCAAGGCCTTGCCGGGTTTTCTGATCGGCCTCGCACAGGGCACGGTCATCCTGCTGATCACCGTGCTGTGGTTCGGTGTGCCGCTGCGCGGCAGCGTTCCGGCGCTGTACTGCGGCCTTGCGCTGTTCCTGCTCTCCGGCGTCGGTGCCGGCCTGCTCATCTCCTCGCTGGCCGTCACCCAGCAACAGGCGCTGCTCGGCGCCTTCCTGTTCATGGTGCCGGCGATCATCCTCTCCGGTTTCGCCACGCCGATCGCCAACATGCCGCCCTTCGTGCAGGCCGTCACCTACCTCGATCCGCTGCGCTACTTCATGACCATCCTGCGCAAGGTGTTCCTGGAAGGCGCAGGATTCGACGTACTGGCCAGCCAGTTGTGGCCGATGGCGGCTATCGGCGCGGCGACGCTGGCACTCGCCGGCTGGCTATTCCGCCACCGGATGAACTGATAGCGACGCTGTCAACCGAGATCGACCGGCACGAACAACTTCGCGTCACCACGCTGAATCAGCAGCGCGACCCGCTTCGAGGCCTTCGCCACCAGCGCGCGCAATTGCTCGACGTTCGCCACCGGCTCGCCATTGACCGACAGCACGACATCGCCACGCCGGATACCTGCCTTGGCCGCAGCACCGGAGACGTTCTCCACGACGAGGCCGCCCTTGCCGCCGATCTGGCGAGTCTCTTCCGGGGTCAGCGTGCGCAGGGCCAGGCCCAGTTTGCTTTGCGTCGTTTCCTTGCCATCAGCGCTGGCCGTCTTCTCGTCTTTCGCGCCGCCGACCTTGACCTCGATGTCACGTGTGCTGCCCTTGCGCCAGATCTGCAGCTTCGCCGTCTCGCCGGGGCGGATATTGGCAATGATCGGCGGCAGTTCGTTCGACGACTGGATCTCCTTGCCGTTGACCGCCAGGATCACGTCGCCCGATTCCAGCCCGGCCTTGGCCGCGGGGCTGCCGGACTCGACAGAGCTGATCAGCGCGCCAGCCGGCTTGGAGAGGCCGAACGACTCGGCCAGCGACTGGTTGACCTCCTGGATCGAAACCCCCAACCGGCCGCGCTGCACCTTGCCGTGCTTCATGATCTGGTCCTGGATCGACATCGCGACGTCGATCGGGATGGCGAACGAGAGGCCCTGGTAGCCGCCAGTGCGGCTGTATATCTGCGAGTTGATCCCGATCACCTCGCCGGCCATGTTGAACAGCGGCCCGCCCGAGTTGCCGGGATTGACCGCCACGTCGGTCTGGATGAACGGCACATAGTTGTCGTCCGGCAGCGAGCGCGACTTGGCGGACACGATACCAGCGCTGGCGCTGCTTTCGAAACCGAACGGCGAGCCGATCGCCAGCACCCATTCGCCGACACGCGTGTTCGCCGTGCTGCCGAGCTTCACCGTCGGCAGACTGCGCGCCTCGATCTTGAGCACCGCCACGTCGGTCGCCTTGTCGGCCCCAAGCACCTTGGCCTTGAACTCGCGCTTGTCGTTAAGGCGGACGATCACTTCGTCGGCACCGTCGATCACATGCGCATTGGTCAGGATGACGCCGTCCTCGCGGACGATGAAGCCAGACCCCTGGCCGCGCACGCGCTGCTCGCCGCGCTGCTGCGGAATGCCGAAATGGCGGAAAAACTCGTAGAACGGATCGTTCGGATCGAGCCCGGGGAAGTCCGGCACGTTCGGGTTCTTCACCTTGCCGGACATGCTGATATTGACCACCGCCGGACTGTTGCGCGCAACGATCTCGCTCATGTCAGGCAACGCCACCGCTGCCGCGACGGAGCCCGGCGCCGCGTAGACGTTCCAGACGCCGCCCTTGACGGCAATCGAATAGGCCCCGCTCAGCGCGGCGGTCACGACAGCGACAATCAGTGTTTTCTTGAGCATAGCGGTCGTCATGATCGGTTCCTCCTTGAGAATCATGGGTCGTTCAGACAAAGCCGAGGCTTTGCGATGGAGGCATCCTAACGAACCGATACTTAAACTTTGCTTAAGAAAAGGGAGGGAACGTCACTCGTGCTTTCAAGCCGCCGCCATCGGCGTCGCCGAGTTCCACCGATGCCCGGTGCCGCCGGGCGATCGTCTGCACGATGGCTAGCCCCAGACCGGCTCCTGAACCGCTGCCACGCCGGTAAAAGCGGTCGAAGACGCGGCCGCGCTCATCCGGCGGAATGCCCGGGCCGTTGTCGGCAACTTCCAGTCTGGCAACTCCGTCCGCCAGCACGCACGACACATCGACCCGTCCGCCGTCGGGCGCGTAGCGCAGGGCGTTGCCGATCAGATTGGCGAGAAGTATCTTCAGGGCGCCCGCGTCGCCGCGAACCATCGCCGCTTCATCCGCCTGCGCGACGCCGAGGTCGATATGCCGGGTTTCGGCCAGACGCAGATGCTCGGTCACCGATTCGCGCACGACATCAGCCAGTCGGACATCGCTCATCGTCGCCTGTGAGGCTTCCGGCTCCTGCCGCGCCAGCGTCAGCATCTGCTGGACGGTGTGGCTCGCGCGCTGCAACCCCTGCTTCAGGTCGCCCAAAGCCGCCGCCCGATCATCCTCCGTACGCGCCCGTTCGACCAGCTGCGTCTGTAACTGCAACGCGGTCAGCGGCGTCCGCAACTCGTGCGCGGCATCGCCGACGAAGGCCCGTTGCGCATCGAGCGCCGCCTTGAGGCGGGTCAGCAGATCGTTCAGCGAATCGACCAGCGGCCGCACCTCTTCCGGCACGTCGCCCGCCGGCAGGACATCGAGCGAATCCGGCGTCCGCGCCTGCACCGACTGCGCCAGCCTGCCGAGAGGCCGCAGGCCGCGCCCGACCAGCCACCAGGTCAGGAATCCGAGCATCGGCAGCAGAATGAGGAACGGCTGCAGCGTCCTCCACGCCGCCGCCGCAGCGAGCTGGTTGCGCACACGAATCGGCTGCGCCACGGCGATCGTCAGGCCGCGATACTGGATGGCGTAGAGGCGCCAGGCTTCCTCGTCGGTTTCTGTCGTCGAGTAGCCAAGACGAGTCAGTTCCGGCAGCGTGTAATGCGGCCGCGAGTAAAACACGGTGAGGCCGTTCTGGTCCCACACCCGGATCACGTAGTCGAGCCGCTCGTCACTGGCCAGCGCCTGGGCGCCGCCCTCGAAGCGCTGATCGCGCAGCGACAAGGCAATCTGCTCCAGGTGGTAGTCGAACAGTTCCCCGGCCTCATCAAGCGCCGTGCGGTAGGTGGCCCAGCCGGCCAGCAACATGGCCGCGCCCAGCGTTCCCAGCAGCGCCAGCAACAGATGGCGGCGGATCGAGTTCATGGCTCGGCCGGCACCATGTAGCCGACGCCGCGCACGTTGCGGATGCGCTCCGCGCCGATCTTGCGCCGCAGCGCGTGGATGTGCACTTCGACAGCGTTGCTTTCGATCTCCTCGCCCCAGCCATACAGGCTCTCCTCGATCTGCGCCCGCGACAGCGGCACACCGGGCTGTTTCATCAGCGCGTGCAGCAAGGAGAATTCGCGCTTGGAGAGGGCAACCGGCGCTCCGTCGAGCGTCACGGCGTGCACCGCCGGATCGAGCGACAGCGGCCCGACGTCGAGCACCGGCGAAGCCCGCCCGCCTTGCCGCCGCAACAGGGCGCGCACGCGCGCTGACAATTCGTCGAGATCAAACGGCTTGACGAGATAATCGTCGGCGCCGGCGTCGAGCCCCTTGACCCGGTCGGCCACCGAATCGCGGGCGGTAATCACCAGCACCGGCGTCGCCACGCCCCTGCGCCGCAGTGCGGCGAGCAGTTCCAGCCCGCTTTTGCGCGGCAGGCCGAGGTCGAGCAGGATCAGTTCATGCACCCCGTCGGCCAACGCCCCTTCGGCGGCGGCGCCGTCGCGCACCCAGTCGACACTGTAGCCTTCCTGCTTCAGGCCGCGCTGGACGCTGGCACCGATCATCGGATCATCCTCGACCAGCAACAGACGCATTTCTTTCCTCCCGTCCTCGAACGAAGAGGAATGATACCCGCCGCGTCAGGCCGCCAGCCAGTTCACCAGACCGCCGATCAGCACGAGATGGACGAACAAGCCCGCGCCGAGCAGCACCGGGCGCCAGCCCGCCTGCTTCATCCGCGTCACGTTGGTGTCGATGCCCAGCGAGGCCATCGCCATCGTCAGCAACAGTGCCCCGCCGATGCGCAGGAACTCCACCACGTCCGCAGGCAGGACGTGCAGCGAATTGACCCCGGCCAGCGCCACGAAGGCGACGGCGAACCACGGGATCGGCAAGGAATTACCGTTGCTCCGCTCTCCCCCTCTTCCGGCGAACCAGCCCACCGCGATCAGGAACGGCACCAGCAGCATCACCCGGATCATCTTGACAATCAC
The DNA here is from genome assembly GCA_029289235.1 of Gammaproteobacteria bacterium. Taxonomy (GTDB): domain Bacteria; phylum Pseudomonadota; class Gammaproteobacteria; order Burkholderiales; family Rhodocyclaceae; genus Propionivibrio. The sequence goes on along the minus strand of JARFTZ010000045.1, from coordinate 37,700 downwards.
CGCGCTGCTGGCGACCTCGCCACCGATCGTGCTGCCGATGGCCACCACTTGCGCCACCTCGTGCACCGTCGAACCGACGTAGATGCCGAAATCGAACGCGCCGGCGCCGAGCCACGCGTAGATCAGCGGATAGAGAAGCATCGCCAGCGTGCCGAAAAGGACCACCGTCGCCACGGCTACCGCGCTCTTGCCGGCCAGCGTGGAGTCGTCCGAACGCAGCATCGGCACCGTCGCCACTACCGCCGCCGCGCCGCAGATCGCACTGCCGGCGGAGGCCAGCAATACCGTCTCGCGGTCCATCCCGAGCAGGCGACGGCCGACGAACCAGCCGAGCCCCAAGGTCGAAACCACCATCACGAGATCGACCAGGATGCCGGTGCTCCCGACCTGAAGTATCTGCTGCACGCTCAGGTTGAAGCCGTACAGCGCCACGCCGGCGCGCAGGAAGCGACGCTGCGCGAACGCCAGACCGGGCCGGAAGGCGCCGTGCCCGACCCGCGGCAGAAAGTTGCCGAGCAGCGCGCCGAGCAGCAGCGCCAGCGTCAGCGAACTCACCGCGTACTGGCGGACGCTCTCCCACTGGGCGAGGCACCAGGCCGCCGCAGCAATCGCCGCGACCAGCGCGACACCGACGAAAATGCTGTCTTTCCTGAGCATCGAACCCATCCGGGAAAAAGATGGCGAACGATAATCCAGCCGACTAAAATCTGTAAAACAGATTGTTTTTATTATTTCAATCAATTCTGCAAATGAAAATCACCCTGCGCCAACTCGAGGTATTCACCGCCGTCGCCAGCCACGAGCATGTCACCCGTGCCGCCGAGAGCATCGCCCTGACGCAATCGGCCGCCAGCACCGCACTCGGCGAACTGGAACAGCAACTCGGGACGCTGCTGTTCGACCGCATCGGCCGCCAGCTTCGGCTCAACGAACCCGGCCGCCAGTTGCTGCCGAAGGCGCTCGACGTCCTCGACCGAGTCCGCGAGATCGAATCGGCGAGCGACGGCGGCCAACTGGCTTTCGACCTCGATCTCGGCGCCAGCCTGACGATCGGCAACCACCTTCTTCCCGTCCTGCTCGCCGAACTCGGGCGGCGGCATCCGCACGGGCGCGTGCGCCTGTCGCTGAAAAACACCGAACAGGTCGTCGCCGACCTGCTGGCCTACCGCATCGACCTCGGCTTCGTCGAAGGCCTTGTGCAGGATGAACGCCTGCAGCGCCACGTCTGGCACCAGGACCGGCTCAGCGTCTTTGTCGCGGCCGACAACCCGCTGGCCGGAAAAACCGCGACACACGACGACCTCAAGGAGGTCAGCTGGATCCTGCGCGAAAAAGGCTCCGGCACCCGCGACGTCTTCGACCGGGCGTTGGCCAGTGCCAGCCTGCCGCGCCGCATCGCCTTCGAACTCGAACAGCCGGAAGCGATCCGCCAGTGCGTCCGCAACGGCCTCGGCATCGGCTGCCTCTCGACCCTCGAACTGCGCGACGCCATCCAGTCCGGCTGGCTCGCCCCGGTATCGACGCCCTTTCTCAATCTCGAACGCCAATTCCAGGTCGTCCTCCACCGCGACAAACACCTCAGCCCGGGACTGCGGGCGATCCTCGCGCTGTGCGGGGTCGATGGAGTTTGAAGCAAGGAGCGCCAATACCTCGCGCTTTCATTCTTCTGACAGGCCGTGAGTGAAGGTAAACTCCGCACACCTTTCGCCGCCATCCATTGCCATGCCGTTATCCCAGATCCTGGACCTTCGCACGCTGCTGGCCATCAACATCGTCAATCTGGGCCTTTGCGTCGGCGTGATGAGCATTGCCTGGCACGACAACCGGCACAAATTCCCCGTCACCGCATTCTGGGTCCGGGCGTTGGCACTCCAGTTTCTGTCGTTCTTGTTGTTCCTGCTGCGCGGCCAGGTTCCCGACTTCTTGTCGATCATCGTGGCGGCGGGCCTTGTCACCACGGGTTTCACGCAACTCATCGCCGGCCTGGCCGTGCATCTCGATCTCGCCCCCCCGTCCCGGCGCCTGTACGTGGGGCAAGCCGTTTTCCTGGGACTCCATGCGTTCTTGACGTATGTCGAACCCAGCTTCTATTGGCGCTGTATCAATTATTCCGTGGTGCTGGCATGGCTCAGTCTGGAGGCTGTGCGCCTTGTCGTTCTTGCGCCTGCCGGCAAGCGGCACGGGACCCGGTTCTTTGCCGTCGTGATGACGACGTATGCCGCACTCTTCGCCGGGCGGGCCGTTTACTACCTGTCGGTCGTGCCGACGAATGCGGATTTTTTCCATCCGAACGATTTCGACCTGTTGATGTATCTCGTCATTCAGTTGCTGGCCATCGCCCTGGTTTTCAGCCTGATCATGATCGTCAACCGCCGCCTGCATCGCGACGTGGAAGACGACATCAAGCGCCGGCTCGAGGCGGAGGCGTTGATGCAACTCAACCTCGATCGCCTGGCGCGCGCTGAATTGATCTCGAAGACAGGCAATTGGGAACTTCATCTCGATTCACAGGATATCGTCGCCTCCCCCGGAGCCGCCATGATTTACGAAATGAAAGGGGAGCGTTTTGCGCTTGAACAGATCAAGCGCGTGGCAATGCCGGAATATCGGCCGGTGCTCGACGCCGCAATGAAAGGACTGCTTGAGGAAGGGGTGCCATACGATGTCGAGTTCCGCATCCAGGCCCCTCGCACCGGGCAAATCAGGGACATTCACTCCATCGCCGTCTATGACCCGGCGCAGAACGCCGTCTTCGGGGTACTGCAGGATGTCACGCAGCAAAAGAATGTCGAGCGGGAACTGGAGCGCATCGTGCAGACAGACCCGCTCACACAGCTTTTCAGCCGACGATTTTTCATGGAGCTCGCGGAGCGCGAACTGGCGACAGCAACGCGATATGGCCGCGAGTTGTCCGTATTGATGCTCGATGTCGATCACTTCAAGGCGATCAATGACGTGCACGGACACCAGACCGGCGATCTTGTGTTGCGATCCCTTGGCCAGGTGTTTCGCGACATGCTTCGCGAAGTGGACATCGTGGGCCGGATCGGCGGCGAGGAATTCGCCGCGGTCTTGCCGGAAACCAGCGTGCTGCGCGCATTCGCTGTGGCGGAGCGCTTGCGGCGTGCCGTCGAGACTACGGAAATCCCGTTGAAGCAGGGGTTGCCGATCAAGATCACCGTGTCGATCGGCGTTACGGCAGCGAGCAAGTCCCAGGAGAACATCGACACCCTGCTGGCGCGGGCCGATCAAGCGCTTTACGACGCGAAACACCAGGGGCGCAATCAGGTCGCTGTGTACGAGATTCGCGCTGATGGAAGCGTTGCCGCTCCCGATAACTGAAGCATCCCGACCGGGAACACCAGTGAACGTGGTAGGATGACGCCTCCTCGCAGCGCCATTCATCAGTCTTGGCGTGCGTCCGATCAGGCCCGGCAGCTTCGCCCGGCCTGACCCCACAATCCCTGAGCATCTTCCCAGACTGGTTCGTGCATCCGCGGTCATCCGCGCACGCAGGGCGGATGCCTGGAGTTCCCAAACGTGAAATTCACCGAACTGGGTCTCGCCCCCGAGATCCTGCGCGCCATTGCCGACCAAGGCTACGAAACCCCCACCCCGATCCAGGCCCAGGCCATCCCCGTCGTTCTCGCCGGGCATGACCTGATGGCCTGCGCCCAGACGGGCACCGGCAAGACCGCCGGCTTCACCCTGCCAATCATCAACCGCCTGGCGAACAGCAAGACCACCGGCCCGCGCAAGATCCGCGTGCTGATCCTGACCCCGACCCGCGAACTCGCGGCGCAGGTCGAGGAGAGCGTGCGTACCTACGGCGCCCACCTGCCCGTCAAGTCGCTTGTGATCTTTGGCGGCGTCGGCATCAACCCGCAGATCGCCGCGCTCAAGAAAGGCGTCGACATCCTGGTGGCCACGCCCGGCCGCCTCCTCGACCACGCGCAGCAACGCACCGTCGACCTGTCGGGCATCGACGTGCTGGTGCTCGACGAAGCCGACCGCATGCTCGACATGGGCTTCATCCACGACATCCGCAAGGTGCTTGCCCTGCTCCCGAAGAAGCGCCAGAACCTGCTTTTCTCGGCGACCTTCTCCGACGAAATCCGCACGCTGGCCGGCAGCTTCCTGGTCGATCCCGAATACGTCGAATCCGAACGCCGCAATACCGCCTCCGAACTGGTCACGCAGTATGTCTACAAGGTCGACCGGGAACGCAAGCGCGACCTGCTGATCGACCTGATCAAGGAAAAGGGCTGGCATCAGGTGCTGGTGTTCACGCGTACCAAGTGGGGTGCGAACGGACTCGCCGAAAAGCTTACCAAGGCAGGCATCGGGGCCGACGCCATCCATGGCAACAAGAGCCAGGGCGCCCGCACCAGGGCGCTCGGCGATTTCAAGAACGGCAAGCTGCACGTCCTGGTCGCCACCGACATCGCCGCGCGCGGTATCGACATCGACGAACTGCCGCACGTCGTCAACTACGAGCTACCGAACGTGCCCGAGGATTACGTGCACCGCATCGGCCGCACCGGCCGCGCCGGCTCCGAAGGATCGGCCGTCTCGCTGGTTTGCGTCGATGAGCACAAGCTGCTGAAAGACATCGAGCGGCTGATCAGGAAGCCGATCGACGTGCTGCTGCATCCGGGCTACGAGCCCGACCCGAGCATTCGCCCCGAACCGATCCAGCTGCGCTCGGCGGGCGCACGCGGCGGACAACGCCCGGCGGGCGGAAACCGGGGAAGCGCATCGCGGGCGAGCAAGCCGAAAGCGCCGGCAAAGACACCGGATCAAGCCCGCAAACCCGGCGCTGGCACGGCGCAGCGGAATGCTGCGCGCGACAGGAAGCCCGCCCGACCGATGAAGGGCTTATCGACGAGGGGACAGCGCTGATCGCCGGAAAACAGGCGGGGGCGGCGCCAAGGAGTTCGAGGCTCTAAGGAAACGCTGAATTATTCGTCACCCCGGCGAAGGCCGGGGTCCAGTTCGTTGAATTTTCTGGATTCCGGCCTTCGCCGGAATGACGAATCTTCAATAAGTCAGCACTTCTCTAAGGAAGATCATGCCTGCCGCAACGCCCCACTCGCCGCACGAACGATGCGGCGGGTCAATTCCTCAAGGAGCGAGGAAGCCGAGCGGGCGTAGTGCCAATGCAGCGGCACGTCCAGCGCCGTGTCGGCAACCAGTTCGACCAGGCTGCCGTCCTCCAGAAGTGGCGCGACGAGCATTTCGGGGTGCAGCCCCCACCCCATGCCGGCCAGGGCAGCGGTCACGAACGCCTGTGGCGACGGCAGCGTGTGCCGCGGCAGCTCGACATGACGGTGGCACAGGCGCTGCGCCCAGCGTGCCTGCAGTTCGTCCTTGTTGTTGAAGACGAGACTGGGCGCCTTCGCCAAGCTGCCGGCCCCGACGCCATCGGAGAAATGGCGCGCCACGAAGGCTGGGCTGGCGGCGGCGACATAACGCATCGCACCAAGCGGCCGGCTGTTGCAACCCGCCGCCGGGCGACTGGTCGCCGTCACGGCGCCCAGCACCTTGCCGCCGCGCAACCATTCGGCCGTGTAGTCCTGATCGTCGACGGCCACCTCCAGCAGAACCGGCGCGTCGGCGGCGAATACGGCAATCACCGGCGCAAACCAGGTAGCCAGGCTGTCGGCATTGACGGCGATCGGCAGCGACACCCGGGCACCGCCTTCGCGGGCGAGTACCGGCACGGCCTCCTGCAGTTCCTGCTCAAGAAGCATCACCCGATCGACATGCCGGCAAAGCCGCCGCCCCATTTCGGTCGCGGCACACGGCTGCCCGCGCACCACCAGCGCGCAGCCGACGCGCTCTTCCAGCAGGCGAATGCGCTGCGAGATAGCCGACGGCGTGACGTTGAGCACGCGCGCGGCGCGATCGAAGCTACCTTCGCGCACGACGGCAGCCAGGGCAAACAAGGATTGATAATCCAGCATGTGTTTAGATTTACTGAATCGACATTAGAAACGATAGTTTGTCTTAATCGACGGGGCCGGGCAATCTGGCGATATCCTTGGTTCTTGTCCCGCATTTCCCATGTTTTTCCCGATTTTCATTCAGGGCCTGTTGCTGGGTTTCGGCCTCATCGTTGCCATCGGCGCGCAGAATGCCTTCGTGTTGCGGCAGGGGCTCCGCAACGAGCACGTCGGCAGCGTCGTCGCGTTTTGCGCGCTGGCTGACGCGGTATTGATCACCGCCGGCGTGATGGGCATGGCGCAAGCGCTCGGGCAGGATCCGGGCGTGGCGCGCGCCCTGGCGCTGGCCGGCGCCGCCTTCCTGGCCTTTTACGGCTGGCAGGCCTTCCGGAGGGCCAGACAAACGCAGCGACTGGAAGCAACGGGCGGCGCAACCGGCCTCAGCCGTGGGTCAGCCGTTCTTCAGGCCGCGGCCTTCACCCTGCTGAACCCGCACGTGTACCTCGACACGGTACTGCTGGTGGGCGGCATCGGAGCCCAGCACGCGCCGCCGTCGCGAACGTGGTTCATCTTTGGCGCGAGCACGGCCAGCCTGTGCTGGTTCCTGCTGCTGGGATTTGGCGCACGCGGGCTGGCGCCGGTGTTTGCGCGCCCGCGAGCATGGCAGATCATGGATGGACTGATCGGCGTGACCATGTGGGTGCTCGCGGCGCTGCTGCTTCGCCACGTAGCGACAGCTGGCTGAGCAACGGCTCTTCGCCGTCGCTCATGCCCATCGCTCCGCGGAGCGACATCCTCACTCACTCGTCCCCGTTCATGACCCCGAACAACTGCAACAGGCTGGTGAACAGGTTGAAGATCGAGACGAACAGCGTTACCGTCGCCAGGACGTAGTTGGTCTCGCCACCGTGGATGATGTTGCTCGTCTCGTAGAGGATGAGGCCGGACATCAGCAGCACGAACGCCGCCGAGACGGTCAGCGACAGCGCCGGAATCTCGAAGAACACCGCCGCCAGACCGGCGAGGAACGCGACCAGGATGCCGACGCTCAGGAAGCCTCCCATGAAGCTGAAGTCCTTGCGGGTGGTCAGGGCGTAGGCTGAAAGGCCGATGAAGATCACGGCCGTCGCCCCCATCGCCTGCATGACGATCTCGCCACCGTTGGGCAGGCCGAGATAGCGGCTGATGATCGGCCCCAGGGTGTAGCCCATGAAGCCGGTCAGCGCGAACACGGCAAGAATTCCGCCCGCGCTGTTCTGGAGCTTGTGCACGGCGAACAACAGGCCGAAGTAACCGCCGAGCGTCAGCAGGATGCCCGGATGCGGCAGCTTGAGCGCCGCGGATACACCTGCGGTCAGCGCGGCGAACGCCAGGGTCAGCGACAGCAGCAGGTAGGTGTTGCGGATCACCTTGTTGGTCGCAAGGGCGGATTCGACGCCTGCTTGCGGCAGGGCAATGGCGCGGGGAGTGTTCCGGTTCATATGTATCTCCTTTCGGTTCGGAAAAACGGCATCAAGGGAATGGAGGCTCACGGCACGACGAGCACGGGGATGCGCGACAACTGCATCACCGCGTGACTCACCGAACCGAGCAACATCCCTTCGAGGTTGCCGAGGCCGCGGCACCCCATCACGACTTCACTGGCATGCAATTGAGTCGCCAGCTCGAAAATTCTCTCGGCCGGCTCGCCCATCACCAGATGCAGCCGCCATGGCAATCCCTTGGCATCCAGGGTGGCGCGCGCTCGCGCCGTAGCCTCCAGGCCTCTGTGCGCCAGCTCGGTCTCGGCAGCTTCCTTGGAGAGCCACGGCTGCACATGGACCAGATGCAGCGCGCAAGCGTTCATCAGAGCAGCCTGGTTCGCCGCGTGGACAACGGCGCGCAGCGCGTTGTCCGAGCCATCCACCGCGATCAGCCGGAGATTGACTATCGGCGCCGCGAGTGGTGGCGCGCTATCGAAAACAAGGGCGATCAGGCGGCCGCCGCCATCGCGCTGATTGCCGACAAGGGCCGGCGCGGCTGAAGTGGAGTTCATGCTTCCTCCTTTGCGACAAGAGCGTGCCGCCGTCTTGAAAGCGCCAGACTGGCGAGCACCGAGACAAGGATGATGCCGGCGACGATGGACAGCGACCACTGGATCGGCATGTGGAACCAGGGCATCGCCAGCATCTTGCCGCCGATGAAGACCAGCACGATGGCGAGGCCGTACTTGAGCAGATGGAAACGGTCCGCCATGTCGGCGAGCAGGAAGTAGAGCGCGCGCAAGCCCATGATCGCGAAGATGTTCGACGTGAACACGATGAACGGGTCGGTGGTCACGGCGAAGATCGCCGGGATGCTGTCCACCGCGAAGACCAGGTCGCTGGCTTCTATGAGCAGCAGCACGAGGAACATCGGCGTCGCCCACAGCAGGCCGTTCTGCCGTACGAAAAACACCTCGCCATGGAAATTCGGCGTGATGCGCAGATGGCTGCGCAGCCAGCGCAACAGCGGGTTCTGGTCAAGGTCCGGCTGGTGTTCGGCGAAGATCAGCATCTTGATGCCGGTGACGATCAGGAACACACCGAAGACATAGAGAATCCACGCGAACTGCTGCACCAGCCAGACCCCGGCCAGGATCATCCCCGCGCGCATGACGATCGCCCCGAGCACGCCATAAAGCAGTACGCGGCGCTGCAGTTCCGGCGGCACGGCGAAGAAGCCGAAAATCATCACGAAGACGAACATGTTGTCGACCGACAGCGACTGTTCGATCAGGTAGCCGGCGAGGAACTCCAGCGTCTTGGTGCGCGCCACGTCGGCGCCGTGCGCATCGTTCAGATACCACCAGAGCAGCCCGGCAAACGCCAGTGCCAGCGACACCCAGGCGATCACCCAGGCCAGCGCTTCCTTGACGTGAACGCGGTGCGTCTTGCGCCCGCCGAACACGAACAGGTCGAGCGCCAGCATGGCCAGCACGAAGGCGATGAAACCGGCCCACATCGGGCCGGTGGCGAAACTGACAGCGGTGGAATCGTTCATCTAAAGGTACTCAACTGAAAAAAGCGTCGTCAGGAACAGCCGGTCGTCCTTGATCACAGCCCCCCCTGCTCTGCACCGAATTCGCTCCAACTGGCGTTTCGCCGCGTAGCAAGCTGCGGGCGCCGGGCAATCCGGCGGTCCAGGGTGCGCCCGGTGCGTTCGGCGGCCCGGTCTATGGCGACATAGAGATCCGCCTGGGTATCGTCGATGGCAATGGGGGACGCGCCCTTCAGGCGGACCTCGATGCCGCAGCATTTGTCGACACCGCCCCGCGGCCCATTGACATCGGCAAGCCGCACGACGACGCGGGAAATCACGTCGCGGCCATGGTTCAGGGAATACGCAAGGCGCTTGACGATGTGCTCACGCAGGCCTTCGGTCAGAGCGAAGTCGTCGGAGTGAATCTGGATCTGCATTTCCTTCTCCCATGGTTAACAAACGATGGGAGGATTATGGAGATCGCTTTTATTCGAATCAAACAGATAATATATTTCGCTCTGTTCGAAAAACTAGAACACAGGAGAGCGCCGTGCTGAACTTCAAACACTTGCACTACTTCGTCAGCGTCGCGCGCGAAGGCGGCATCATCCGCGCGGCCGAACGCCTGCATCTCGCGCCGCAGACGCTTTCCGTGCAGATTGCGCAACTGGAGGAACGAGTCGGGGTGGCGCTCTTCGACCGTACCGGGCGCCGGATGGAACTGACCCCCGTGGGCAAGCTGGCCCTGTCCTACGCCGAGGAGATCTTCCAGACCGGGGCGGAACTCGAGGAAATCCTGCGCCAGGGCGGCGAAGAGCGCTTCGTCACCTTCCGCGTCGGCATCGCCGACGTGGTACCCAAGTTCGTCGCCCACCGGCTGCTCGCGCCGGTACTGAACCAGCCCGAGGCCGTGCGCCTGGTGTGCCATGAGGACCGGCTCGAACGTCTGCTGGCGGAGATGGCGATCCATCGACTCGACATGGTGCTGGCCGACCGTCCGATGCCGCCCGGCACCGAAATCAAGGGCTACAGTCATCCCTTGGGCGAGTCGCCCATTGCCCTCATGGCCTCGCCCGCGCTTGCCCGGACCCTGAAAGGAAAATTCCCGGAGAACCTCGAAGGCCAGCCGTTACTGCTCCCCGGCAAGGACAGCGCCCTGCACGGCGCGCTGCCGCGCTGGCTGGAACGCCGAGGCATCTGGATGCGAATCGTCGGGGAATTCGACGACAGCGCCCTGATGAAAGCCTTCGGCGAAGGAAGCGCCGGCATATTCCCCGCCGCCTCCGCCAGCCTGCCCGACGTCGTCGCGCACTACCAAGTCGAACAGGTCGGCGTCATCGAGGAAATCCACGAGCGGTATTTCCTCATCTCCCCGGAACGGAGACTTACCCACCCGGCAGCGCGCGCGGTCAGTGAGCATGCGCGCTCCGGGCTGTTTGCGGCTGGCTCCTGATCGGGGTTAAGGTAGAACTGTTGGGGCCAGTCAAAGAGAAACCGTGCCAGAGAGAAACCGGGGGCTGTCCCTGAGGTTTCCCCACAAATCAACATGCCGTCTGGCAGGAACGCATTGCCTGCTGCCGGATGATGTTGATCGCTTCGCGAGGGCGTAGGCGATCCAACCATCGGCCCCCGGCATCGAGGATGCGGCGGGCAAGGGTTTGTGTGGAAATTTCCTTGTGCTTCGGGTGGGCGACGCTCTGGAACTGCAGATGCATTTGGTGCTGTTGTGCGAACTCTCCGATCAGCCGCATCAGCCATGCGGCCAGATGGCCGATCATCAGGAGAATTTCGAGGCGCGTTCCGGAGCGCGAGCGCGATGCGCTTAACCCCAATCCGAGGCGCTCGTTCTTTACATCGCGAAAAGACTGCTCTATCCGCATTCTCTGGGCATATAGAGAAACAATGGATTCTGGCGTCAAGTGTTCGAGTCCGGGAGAACTGGCCAGCAACCACGGCTCTCTGGCACGACGGGCTGCCTTGCTCGACGCATGGGCGCGTGATTTTTTCCCCAAGCGATTGCGATGAGTTCGGCCTTTGGGTTTCCGCTTGACGAGCACCAGGCGACACAACGTCGGATGGCTGCGGACGTAGTGGGCATTGCCATATCCCTTCGCGCGAGAAGTGGCTGCCGGGTAAAGCACCGTACATCGTTTCCACGGACTCCCGTCGATACTGACCATATCTTTTCCCCGAATACGCCCGACCCATTGCCAACCACGTAGCGTCACCAACTCGAACCACGTCGAATGAAAACCGGCATCGGTCATAATGATCGGGCGACAACCGGCGGGCAGCAGTTTTGCCACGCGCGCCAGAAATGCACGATGCACCAGACGGTTACCAAGCTTTCGCTGCGGATGAACTTCCTCGTACAGAGTCACGCTCCGGCCTTCAAGGGCCACGCTGGCGCGTAACAGATGCCATTTCTGATCCAGCGTCGCATCGGACCAGTCAACGACAACCAGTATCTGTTCAATCCCTTCCAGCCATTGCGCAGCAACTTGCCGGTAAACCTCCTGCTTGGCTCGATAGAGCGAAAAATTCCCCAGCATTCGGTCGATTCGTTTGATTCGATGGCGCATGGTCGTCGTCGGCTCCAACGCTCTTGCCAGTTGGCTCAGGCTCAATCTGCCTCCTCGAAGAACGCCGCAAACCGCCTCTTTAAACGCAATCGCCAATTTCGCATGAAGACTCGACAGACAGCTTCCCAGCGCTTCATCTACAATCTTCTTCGCATGCATGGCTCCTCCTTTATCAACGTTTGGTCACCGCGATGAAGGTCTTAACGGCGCCATGCATGCTTCGCTTTATATGCAACTCACTGAAATATCAACAAAATTCAAGGGGAAACCTCAGGGGCTGTCCCATGTTTTTTTCCCATGTTTTTCCCTCGCCTGCGGGCGAAACACGGCCTGTCAGAAACCACCCACGCCAAGGGCCACAGACAAACAAGAGAAATAGCGGAGCACGAACTGGATCCCGGCCTTCGCTGGGATGACGGGGCTTCCCTTGTCTTCCGGCGAAAACCGGCGACTACTTGCAACGCAATTCGTTGAGTTGTTGCGTCGCCTTGGTTCCGACGGGTTTGCGTCTAACCGAACACACCCTGACGTCGGCTGGTAATTGCCGAGCGAGACGAACATCGGACGACAGGTAGTTGCATACAACCCAATGCTCTTCTCCTGCAGGAAGGTTCCACATCACTTCCGCCTTTGTATCGAAATCCGGCACCAGAGTCGCTCCTTGATCCGGCGATCCAGCTGTCAAGGCAATGTAATCAAAGTATTGCGGCAGCGAACTGGAAAATGAACGCCATTCCTCGTACTTCCGCTCCAGCACTCCGGGAGCCGTGATCTGTTCCGGACAGATAATCGTTTGAGCAGAACAGGCGCCCGCAAGCATCACCGCAAGAAGGAAAACAACCGGCCTACTCGATGACATGGAACGTATCTCCGTTGTTGCTCCGCTTTCCCGGGCGGTTGAAGCGGATGGTACGCGGCAGGACCTGCCCCTGCGCGTTCCACTGGTCAAGCACCTGGATCCCGGTAGGGTTCTGTCCCAGATAGATCGCGGCATGTTTTCCCTCGCCATCGGTCGGATACTTTCCCAGATCATCGAACGTTGCAATGGCGGTCCCCCTGCGAATGCTGCCAGCAGTTGCATCCTTTACACGCACACCGCGTTTCCATGCTGTCGTTTGAGGTGCTTTCGTGACTTGCTGTACGAATACCACGCACTCGGTATTCCCCTTGCTGTTGACGTATTTCTTTGGCCCCAGCACGTCCTTTTCGGCAACACTCATCAAGTAAGGCATATTCCCACCCCCATGCATTCACTAAGAAAGAACGAGATCATATACCAAATACATACAAAGACACGGGAAGGCCATGTATTGGCACGTACGACCGTCGGTGGCTTGTTCGCACCGCTTGTGCGCGACTCTAAAAACCGATGAATCAACTTGGTGCATTACTCTTCGCGATCGCATGACTTTCGTCTATCCTTCGCCCCGCGCTGGAATCGGAGACAACGCTTTTCCGTTGTTTCGTCTAGAAACGCCTTGCGTAACGGACCTGACGACGAGCGGCATGTCTCTTGCTAAACCACGAGGTCGAGACACCCCGACCTTGCCCGGAAAACCGGACACGAAAACCGGGGACAGCCCCTGAGGTTTTCCCGGTTTTTTTGATTCTCAACGCCAGACCCCAAACCCAGACGAACGTATGCCCCCAACACTAATACGCGGTAGCGCCCCCTGTCGCTGTGCAGTTCTCCTGGCAATCCTGCTGGTTTTCAGCGCCACATCGTCCTGTGCAAGCGCAGCCCAGCGCGGCAACTACGCTGGCTACCTTGAAGCCACCAAGACCAACCCGGCAATCGCTGACGCCTACTTGCGTGGTGTCGCGGACGCGATAGCCACTGTCAACGCCAGCGTCCAGCACATTGAAAAGAGGAATCCATCCTTCTGCCCGCCGCCCATGTTAAGGCTGTCTGACGGGGACAATGAGCGCCTCATGAAGGAGTTCATGGGCAAACACACCGACCTGGATCCCCGCCAGGTCTCGGTATCGTCGATCCTCTTTCTCGCCTATAAAGATCGCTTTCCATGCCGGCAATGAGTCCAGCCTGCATCGGGGTATCGATTACTTCGGCGTTTCCTTGGGGAAAAAACTCCGCCAGACACTGAAGCACGCTGATGCCCGATACGCACCCTGCCACGGCAACGCAAGCCCCCGACGCCGAGACCCGCTTCATGGAAGGCACCCGGCATCTCGCCGAAGGCCGCAACGATGCAGCCGAAGCCTGCTTCCGCGAATCCCTGCGCCTCGTACCCGATCTGCCCGAAGCGGCGGCAAACCTTGGCTACGTGCTCGACAAGCGAGGAGAAACGAAAGAGGCGGAGCGATGGTTGCGGCGAGCGCTGGAGCTGGCGCCTAACTGCCAGGAACCGGCGCTGACGCTCGGCGCGCTGCTCACCACCGCCAAACGCTTCAAGGAGGCCGAGACGATGTGTTTGCGGGCGGTCACGCTGCGGCCGGAATCGCCGCAGCCGTGGACCAACCTCGGCGTGCTCTACGCGGAGATGAAACGCGAGGGCGAGGCAGAGCAGTGCCAGCGTACGGCGATGGCGCTCGACCCGGAACATCTCACCTCCCGCTTCAATCTCGCCTATATATTGCTGCGGCAGGGGCGCTATGAGGAAGGCTGGGCCTGCCTGGAGGCGCGCCGCTGGTACGCAGCCTTTGCCGCGCGGATGACCTGTCCGCGCTGGACCGGCGAGCCATTGACCGGGAGGTCGTTGCTGATCGGCTGCGAGGCCGGGCATGGCGACATGATCCAGTTCGTCCGCTACGCCGCCGTACTGCGCGAACAGGGAGCACGCTCGATCGATCTTGTCTGCCATCCGCCGCTGCAGCCGCTGTTCGCCGGCCAGAGCGGTCTCGGCATCGATCGCGTCTTTGCCTTCGACAAGCCGCTGCCGGACGGTCGATGGGACTTCTGGACGCCGCCGATGAGCCTCCCTTTCCATTGCGGGACAACGCTGGCGACGATTCCGGCGCGCATCCCGTACCTGCATGCAGCCCCGGAGCGCGTCGCCTCCTGGAATCCCAAGTTGCCCGCCGGGCGTCCGCGCGTGGGATTGGTGTGGAAGGGCAACCCGCGCTTCGAGAACGACCGCGACCGCTCGCTGCCGTCGCTGAAAACGCTGGAACCGCTCGGCGACGTGGCCGGCGTCCACTTCGTCAGCCTGCAGAAAGGCGCGGGCGAGGACGAAGCCGCGGCGCCGCCCGGCCGCCTGCGCCCGATCAATCTCGGCGCGGAGATCGGCGACTTCGCCGACACCGCCGCCCTCGTCAGCCAGCTCGATCTCGTCATCGCCGTCGACACCGCCGTCGCCCACCTCGCCGGAGCGCTTGGCGTTCCGTGCTGGATCCTGCTGCCCGACTACAAGACGGACTGGCGTTGGCTGAAGGAACGCGACGATTCGCCGTGGTATCCCGGCGTCGTCAGGCTGTTCCGGCAATCCGGCACGGGACAGTGGAATGCGACCATCGACGTGCTGCGTGCCGCCCTGGAGGAGTTCGCAGTGTCTTTTGTTTCGCCCTCGACGGATGCGCACGCAGCACCCGAGGACGCTCCGTAACCGGAGTAAGCAGGGCATCCGCCGCCAACGCCCCGCCCTGCCAGAGCACGGCGCCTGCCGACAGTGAATCAAATTGGTGCATTGCCCTTCGCGATCACCGGACTTTCGTCTATCCTTCGCCCCGCGCTGGAACCGGATACGACGCTTTTTCTGCTGTTTCGTCCGGAAACGCCTCGCAAAACGGACCTGATAGCTGGCGGCATGCCTCTTGCTAGAGCACGAAGTCGAGACACGCCGACCTTGCCCGATCAGATCGAGACCACGGCCCGGATGGCTTCATCCCGCACCATCATCCGGCCGAACGCGGGGCAAGCAACGAAATTCAGTCACCTACAGGAGAAATCATGCAATTGACGCGTCGCAAGCTCATCGTTCTCGCCACGGCCCTGATGGCCTCCGTGCCGGGTCTCTCGTTCGCGCAGGCCAAACTGAAGGTCGCCGCGATCTACACCGTGCCGTTCGAGCAGCAGTGGGTCAGCCGCATCCACAAGGCACTGAAGGCCGCCGAAGCGCGCGGCGAGATTGAGTACCAGGCGACCGAGAACGTCGCCAACGCCGACTACGAGCGGGTCATGCGCGAATACGCCACGGCCGGCAACCAGCTGATCCTCGGCGAAGTCTTCGCCGTCGAAGCCGCCGCGCGCAAGGTCGCCAAGGATTTCCCGAAAACCGCCTTCGTCATGGGTTCCTCGGGCAAGCCGCAGGCGCCGAACTTCAGCGTTTTCGACAACTTCATCCAGGAACCAGCCTACCTCACCGGCCTGATCGCCGGCGGGATGACCAAGAGCAACAAGATCGGCCTGGTCGGCGGTTTTCCGATCCCGGAAGTCAATCGCCTGATGAACGCCTTCATGGCCGGTGCGAAGGAAACTAATCCGAAGGTTGAGTTTTCCGTCAGCTTCATCAACAGCTGGTTCGATCCACCCAAGGCCAAGGAAGCCAGCTTCGCGATGATCGACAAGGGCGTCGACGTGATGTACGCGGAGCGCTTCGGCGTCAGCGACGCGGCCAAGGAAAAAGGCAAGCTGGCGATCGGCAACGTGATCAACACCCAGCCGCAGTACCCGGACACGGTCGTCGCCTCGGCGCTGTGGAACATGGAACCGACCGTCGACCGCGCCATCAAGCTGGTCAAGGAAGGCAAGTTCGCCGCCGAAGACTACGGCATCTATTCGACGATGAAGTACAAGGGCTCGGAGCTCGCGCCGCTCGGCACGTTCGAGAAGAAGGTGCCGGCCGAGATCATGACCAAGGTCAAGGCGCGCGAGAAGGAAATTCTCGAAGGAAAATTCACCGTCAAGATCGACGACAAGCAGCCCAAGTCGACGGCAAAGTAACCCAACCGCGTAGAAAACCTTGGAACCATCCGCAGCAAAACCGGCGCTGGAAATGCGCCGGATCACCAAGCGTTTTGGCGATCTCGTCGCCAACGACGACGTCAGCCTGTCCGTCGGCGCGGGAGAGATCCTGGCGCTGCTCGGCGAAAACGGTGCCGGCAAGTCAACGCTGATGTCGATCCTGTTCGGCCATTACGTGGCCGACGAGGGCGAGATCAGCGTCAACGGCCAGCCGCTGCCGATCGGCAACCCGGCGGCCGCGCTGGCGGCCGGCATCGGCATGGTGCACCAGCATTTCGCGCTGGCCGACAATCTGACGGTGCTCGAAAACGTGCTGATGGGCACGGAATCGCTCTGGCAACTCTTTTCACGGCGCCGTGCGGCACGCGAAAAACTCCTCGCCGTCGCGCAGCGCTTCGGTTTGCCGGTGCAGCCGGAGATGCCCGTAGCCCGACTCTCCGTTGGCGAACGCCAGCGGGTCGAAATTCTCAAGGCGCTCTACCGCGGCGCCCGCATCCTGATTCTCGACGAGCCAACCGCCGTGCTTACGCCGCAGGAAAGCGAGGCGCTTTTCGCGACGTTGAGCCAGATGGTCGATCAGGGCCTGTCGATAATCTTCATCAGTCACAAACTCGGCGAAGTGATGCGCGTCTCCCACCGCGTGGCCGTGCTGCGCGCCGGCCGTCTCGTTGCACAGGCGCACACCGCCGACACGACGCAGGCGCAACTTGCGCAATGGATGGTCGGCCACGCGATTGCGCCGCCCGAACGGCGGCCCGCCGCCTCGCCCGGTGCCCCCGTGTGCGTTCTGGAGGACGTCAGCACGGCGCGCAAGGATGGCGGCCGCGAGCGACTGTCGTCGGTCTCGCTGTCCCTGCGGCGCGGCGAGATCGTCTCCGTTGCCGGCGTTTCGGGCAACGGCCAACGCGCACTGGCCGAGCTGCTCTGCGGCACGCTTCCGACGACCTCCGGCAGCGTCCGCCTGCGTGGGAGGCCGTTGCAGGCATCGCCGTCCTGGCTCGTGGAACAGGGCGTCGCGCGTATTCCGGAAGACCGGCACGCCGTCGGCGTGATCGGCGATCTCCCGCTCTGGGAAAACGCCGTCGCCGAGCGCCTGCGCACCGGCGCTTTCTCGCGCCTGGCGTGGATCCGCCGCAAAGTCGCACGCGACCATGCCGATGCCGTCATCGCCCATTTCGACATCCGTGGCGGCGGGGCGACCACAGCCGCTCGCACGCTGTCCGGCGGCAACATGCAGAAGCTGATCCTTGGCCGCGCCCTGCTGCCGCCACCGGGGGAAGATGAAAAGGCCGTGCCGAACCTGATCGTCGCCCACCAACCCACCTGGGGGCTCGACATTGGCGCCGTCGCCTACGTTCACGAACAACTCATCGCCGCGCGCGACGCCGGCGCGGCCATCCTGCTCATCTCCGACGATCTCGACGAGGTGCTCGAACTCGGCGACCGCATCGCTGTGATGCACGACGGCCACCTGACCGAGGCCCGGCCCTACGAGGACTGGACGCGCGAGGAAATCGGCCTGGCGATGGCGGGGCTGCACGCCCGCGCAGAATCGGGAGTCCCCGCATGAGGCTGGAAAAACGCCACACGACGTCGCGCCGCGCCATGATCCTGGCGCCGGCGGGCGCCATCCTGTTCACCCTGGCCGTCAGCGCGCTGCTGGTGCTGTGGGCCGGCGCACCGATCGGCAAGACCTACGTGTTGCTGCTCAAAGGCGGATTCGGCTCCGTCTTTGCCCTGAGCGAAACGCTCACCCGCGCGATTCCCTTGATCCTCACCGGCCTCGCCGCCGCCGTCGCCTTCCGTGCCCGGCTGTTCAACATCGGCGCCGAGGGTCAGCTCTACGCCGGCGCCCTGGCGGCAGTCGCCGTCGGCGGGCTGCATGGCGGAACCGGTTTCGAGCTTTCGCCATGGCTGTTGCTGCCGCTGATGCTGCTCGCGGCGGCCCTCGCGGGCGCCGCATTCCTCCTCGGCCCGGCACTGATGAAGGCTCGGCTGGGCGTTGACGAGGTGGTCACCACCCTCCTGCTCAATTTCGTCATCCTGCTGGGCGTTTCCTGGCTGCTCGACGGCGCGATGAAGGACCCGATGGCACTCGGCTGGCCGCAAAGCGTGGCCCTGCAGGACATACTGCAGTTCGACAAGCTGATTCCGCAAACGCGCGTGCATACCGGCCTGCTGCTCGCGCTCGGTCTGGCCGTGACGGTGTGGACCGCCCTCAAATACACCGTGCTCGGCTTCGATATCCGCGCCCTCGGCGCCAATGCGCAAGGTGCCCGCTTCGCTGGCGTGCCGATCACCCGCACGATCGTTATGGTCTCGTTGCTCTCGGGCGGACTGGCCGGATTGGCCGGTGCATTCGAGGTCGCCGGGCGGACGGCCTACGTCACGCTCGACATGTCGCCGGGCTACGGCTACACCGGCATCGTCATCGCCATGCTGGCCGGACTGCACCCGCTCGGCGTGGTCGCCGCCAGCCTGTTCGTCGCCGGAGTACTCGTCGGTGCCGACACCATGAGCCGTGCCGTGGGCGTTCCGACCTACATCGCCGACGTCATCGTCGCAACCTCGCTGATCGCCGTACTGGTGGCAACCCTGCTGACCCAATACCGAGTCCGGATGGCCAAATGACCGACCTGATCGACATCCTGAGCAACGCGGCCTTCTGGGTCGCCACCCTGCGCATCGCCACGCCGCTGATCTTCGGCACGCTCGGCGTGCTGCTCTGCGAACGCGCCGGCGTGCTCAACCTCGGTATCGAAGGCATCATGGTCGCCGGCGCTTTCACCGGCTGGCTGGCCGTCTACAACGGCTTGCCGCTCTGGGGCGGTGTCGCCGTAGCGGCGGCGACCGGCGCGGTCTTCGGGCTGTTGCACGCCTTCCTGACGGTCGTATTGCCGCTGTCGCAGCACGTTTCCGGACTCGGCATTACCATGCTGGCTTCGGCACTCAGCTACTACGGCTATCGGGTGAGCTTCCCGAAGGTCAACACGCCGCCGACGATCACTCCCTTCGCGGAAATGAGCTGGCTACCGCTTCCGGTCCTCGGCCAGCAGACCGAACTGACGCTCTTCGCCTTGCTGCTGGTGCCGCTCATCGCCTACATGATCTACCGAACCCCGGCCGGACTGGCGCTGCGCATGGTCGGCGAAAACCCGCAGGCCGCCGAAAGCCAGGGCGTCTCGGTGATGGCAACGCGCACGATGGCGATCGTCGGGGGCTCGGCGCTGATGGGCATAGGCGGTTCCTTCCTGACGTTGTCGGCGTTCAACGCCTTTTTCTTCAACATGGTCAATGGCCGCGGCTGGATCTGCGTCGCGCTGGTAGTCTTCGCTTCGTGGCGACCGGGCAAGGCCCTGCTCGGCGCCCTGCTCTTCGCCTTCTTCGACGCGCTGCAGTTGCGCCTGCAACAATCCGGTGATTCGCTGCTGCCGTACCAGCTTTACCTGATGCTCCCCTACCTGCTCTCGATCCTTGCGCTGGTAATCGTCGCCCGCAACGCGGCCTACCCGCAGGCGCTGATGAAACCTTACCGGAAAGGCGAACGCTGACATGCTTGATCTCCTCGTCCACAACGCCACCCTGCCCGATGGTCGCCAAGGCATGGGCCTCGGCATCACCGCCGGCAAAATCGTCGCCGTCGGCGCCGGACTGACGCCCGCCACCGCGCCGGCCCGCGAAACGCTGGACGCCGGCGGCCTGCTCGTCAGCCCGCCGTTCGTCGACGCGCATTTCCACATGGATGCCACGTTGAGCTACGGCCTGCCGCGCGTGAATGCCAGCGGGACACTGCTCGAAGGCATTGCGCTGTGGGGCGAGCTGAAGCCGCTGCTGACGCAGGAAGCGCTGATCGAACGGGCACTCGCCTACTGCGACTGGGCCGTGGCCAAGGGCCTGCTGGCGATCCGCAGCCATGTCGACGTCTGCGACCCGCGTCTGCTGGCCATCGAAGCGCTGCTCGAAGTCAAGCGCCGCGTCGCGCCGTATCTCGACCTGCAACTCGTCGCCTTCCCGCAGGATGGCGTACTGCGCGACCCGCAGGGCGTGGAGAAACTGAAGCGGGCGCTGGCGATGGGCGTCGACGTGGTCGGCGGCATTCCGCACTTCGAACGCACGATGGCCGACGGCGCGCTCAGCGTGAAGCTGCTGTGCGAAATCGCCGCCGCCGAGGGCCGGATGGTCGACATGCATTGCGACGAGTCCGATGACCCGCTGTCGCGACACATCGAGACGCTGGCCTTCGAAACACAGCGCCTCGGCCTGCAGGGCCGCGTCACCGGCTCGCACTGCACTTCCATGCACAGCATGGACAACTACTACGTCAGCAAGCTGCTGCCGCTGATTGCCGAAGCCGGCGTCAGTGTCATCGCCAATCCGCTGATCAACATCACCCTGCAGGGCCGCCACGACACCTACCCGAAACGGCGCGGCCTGACCCGCGTGCCCGAGCTGCTGGCGCAAGGCGTCAACGTCGCCTTCGGTCACGACTGCGTGATGGACCCGTGGTATTCGCTCGGCTCCGCCGACATGCTCGAAGTCGCAAGCATGGGGCTGCATGTCGCGCAGATGACCAGTCAGGCGGCGATGCGCCAGTGTTTCGACGCCGTCACCACCCGCCCGGCCGAGATCCTGCATCTCGACGGCTACGGACTCGAACCCGGATGCCACGCCGACTTCGTGCTGTTGCAGGCGCAGGACCCGATCGAGGCGATCCGCCTGCGCGCCACGCGCCTGGCCGTCTATCGGCGCGGCAAGCGCCTCGCGCAGACACCGGCATCTACCGCGTCACTGTTCCTCGAAGGGCGGCCGGGGGAAACGTCGCTGATGCATCGTAGCGGCTAATACCGTTTCTCGTAGATCTCAACGGGAACCCACGACGACAAGGCATGACCGGACATTGGCGCCCCCTGCCCGCGCCGCCCGCTTCTTGAAACCTGCACTGTTTGAGCCTAGTGTCGACGAACGGAGCGACAAGCCGTTGCCGCGCTCGGGTCAGTTGCAAAGAAATCTGCCGCCCCTCGCACGAGAACCCATTATCGAAGTCACCTCGACACATGTACTACGGTGAGAAACTGAACGCCTGGACTCACCTCGCAGGAGCCGCACTCGCGCTGGCGGGAGCACTCTGGCTGCTGATTTCGGCAATCGACTCCAACGATCCTTGGAAAATAGTCAGCGTGATCGTTTACGGTTCCACGCTTGTTTTGCTGTATGCAATTTCGACGATCTACCACAGCACGCCGGGACGCCTGAAACGGACCATGCGCAAGCTGGATCACTTGTCGATCTATTTTCTGATTGCCGGAAGCTATACGCCGTTTTGCCTGATCACCCTGCGCGGCGCATGGGGCTGGTCGCTTTTTGGCGTCGTCTGGTCACTCGCGGCTATCGGTATTCTTCTGGAAGTCTTCCAAAAACCCGGACCACGAATCCTCTCGGTCATTCTCTACGCTGTCATGGGTTGGGCCGTCCTGGCAGCGATCAATCCGCTTCTGGAAAATCTCGGCCCCGCGGGTTTCTTCTGGCTGGCGGGCGGTGGCGTGCTGTATACGCTCGGAATCGTGTTCTTTGCCTTCGACAAGCGCTTCCGTTATTGGCACGGCATCTGGCACCTGTTTGTCCTAGCCGGAAGCGCCTTCCACTTCATTGCAATACGTTTGTATGTGATCTAGCAGCCTGAGCCAGCATACAAATCTGCCCAATCACCCATCGGTCGGGAGGGAAACAACCGCTCCCCCGGTACGCTGCGCTGGCCTATCATGGAACAAGAGAACCATCGAGGGAGGTTCCATGGAAAAGCGGAGATCTGTCGGGACAAGCATCTCCAAGGCGCGCTGGTTTTGGGTCGCCCTCACGCTGGTGCTGGTCGGCTGCGCGACGACGCCGACAGGACAGAACGACTTGCTGGACTTTCTCAAGGACGGCGTCACGACCCGGGAAGAGGTGTTCCTCGCGCTCGGCGACCCCAATGCCTCGTACGAAGATTCGCGCATCCTCACCTACCGGCTGACGCAGGACGAGGCCGGCTGGATTCTGCGCAAATCGACGCGGGACTGGCTCGGCGTACGGGTCGTGCTGGTGATCGTTTTCGACGACCGGGGAACCGTCAAGCGGCACTCTCTTGTTCAGGTGCGTTCCGAATGAGCGCAGCGACGCTAGGCTCGCGGGGAGCGGCGTTGGTGGCCGTGTTCCTCGTGGCGTCGGGCTGCGTTCCCGTTCCAACGCTGCCTTTCGGCGACAAGGAGTGGTCCCGGCAAAACATCGGGGACAGCGTGCCGGCCTTCATCGTGAGCGGACAGACGACCCGCGCCGACGTGATTCTCGCGCTGGGAGACCCCGACCGGAAGACGAACAACGACAGCCGCTTCCATTACGTGCGGGCGACGGAAGAAGGCGGGATCGCCTTCATGGTCGGCGGCGGGTTGCGCGGCGAGATCATCGGAACGCCGGTGACGTACCGCCTGCTCACGGTGGATTTCGACGCACGCGGGGTCGTCACCGCGGCAAAAAGCGAGAAAGTGGTGAAACGAAACTTCTTCGGCGAGCACATCACCGGTACGCTGCCGCAGACGCTGTTTACCGACGCGGAATAGCAAAACGGATCACCCGTCTACTGGCTGCCTGGGCGTATCCAGGAGCAGTTGGTAGAACGCCAGGTCAAGCCAGCGGCCGAACTTGAAGCCGACCTGCGGCAGCGTGCCGGCATGCTTGAATCCGAGCTGCTCGTGCAGCGCGATGCTGCCGGCGTTCGCTGCATCGATGCCGCCGACCATGGCGTGCAGGTCGTTTTCCCGGGCCGCGGCGATCAGCGCCTGCATCACCTTGCGGCCCAGTCCCCGGCCGCGATGATCCTTGTGCACATACACCGAATGCTCGACGGTGTATTTGTACGCGGGCCAGCCGCGAAACGTGCCGTAGCTTCCGAACGCCCGCAGCACGCCGGCCGCGTCTTCGATGCCTATGACCGGAAAGCAGCCGTTACGCCTGGTCTCGAACCACGCAACCATGTTCTGCGCCGTGCGCGGCTTGTAGTCGTATAGCGCCGTCGAGTTGACGATCGCTTCGTTGAAGATTTCAAGGATTGCTTCTGCGTGCCGCTCGAAGCTGCATCGCACGATGGAGTAGTCGCTCATCTGTTGTATCTCCGCTGAAATACCGGGCATCAAAGCCGCAACGCCAGCGCAAACGGGATGAAGAACAGCGCCATCGCATTGCCGATCATCACGATCGCCGCGACCTTGTCCGGCTCCTGCTTGTAGCGATCGGCGAACATGAAGCAGCCGACCGCCGGCGGCAAGGCGCCGAACAGGAAGAGCATGTCCGTCTCGGCCTTGCTCATTCCGGTCAGGGTGGCAAAACCCCACGCGGTCAACATGCCGGTCAGCGGCGTCACGACGCCGCCGGCGATCCCGACGCGGAGCATCTTCCCGGCCCGCGTCGAGGAAAGGCGCACGCCGAGCGAGAAGATCATCATCCCGAGGGCGATGTCGCCAAGAATCTTGCTCGCGGAGACGAGCGGCGGCCAGAGTGCAACGCCGCTCAGACTGACAGCCACGCCGGCCACGGAAGCAAGGAGGAACGGCTCGCGCCAGATCGCCCCCA
The DNA here is from genome assembly GCA_029289235.1 of Gammaproteobacteria bacterium. Lineage (GTDB taxonomy): Bacteria > Pseudomonadota > Gammaproteobacteria > Burkholderiales > Rhodocyclaceae > Propionivibrio. The sequence continues at coordinate 13,650 of JARFTZ010000045.1, read as the reverse complement.
AGGAAAAATTTCCGGTCAGCAGCCACGGCGAGAGGGCGAACTGCAGGACGATCAGCACCAGCATCAGCACCACGGCCGCGCCCAGTGCCTCATCCCCGAAGGTAAACAGCATGAGCGGCAAGCCCATGTTGCCGACGTTGTTGAACATCGCCGGCGAAATCAGCGTTTTCGGATCGATCCCGAGAAACCGCGCCACCGGCCACGCCAGAAGCCCCGAGCCCAGGGTTACCACGGCGCAACCGACGGCGATCGGGATGTTGTCGACGAGGTTGAACGACTTGCTCGCCAGCGCGGTGAAGATCAGCGCCGGCAGAAAGACTTCCATGGTCATCCGGTTGGCCGCCACCATCTCCGGGTTGTGCTTTCTCGCGTAGAAAAAACCGACGAGAACCACGGCGAACAACGGGAAGATGATGGTGATGATGCGATAAACCACGACGACACCGCGGGAGAAATGGGCGACGGCGCATTTTACGCCGCCGGGGGGATCAGGCCACGATTCCTTTGACTTTTCTCCGCCGCGAAGCGGCTACCAGCAGCCCGCCGGCGACGACCACCGCCATGCCGACGAGCGTCACGGAATCCGGGAAATCGCCGAACACCAGCACACCGAGAATGCTCACCCACAGCAACTGGATGTAGGCGAACGGCGCCAGCAGGGACGCCGGGGCAAATTCCAGCGCCTTGATCGTCGAGAAATGCCCCATCCCCGAGGTGATCCCGATCAGGGCGAAGAAGAACAGCCCCTTCGGCGTCGGGTCGATCCACGACAGGGGCAGCGCCGCGCTCATCGCCACGGTGCCGACGAAGAGCACGCAGAAGAGCGAATTGAGCGAATCCTCCTTGCCGGCAACAAGCCGGGTGAAGATCTGGTACGAGGAAAAACACAACGCCAACCCGAGCGGCAAAACGGCCGCCGGCGTAAACAGCCCGCCTCCCGGCCGGACGATGATCAGCACCCCGGAAAAGCCGAGCAGCACCGCCGTCCAGCCAAGCCGAGAAACCTTCTCCTTCAGGAAAATCACCGCCAGGACCGTCAACAGCACCGGATGGATGAAGCTGATTGCCTGCGCCTCGGCGATGGGCATGACCCGATAGGCGAAGACGATGAAGATGGTGCCACCGGTCAGCAGGATCCCCCGCGCGAGTTGCACCGCCGGAAACGCGGTGCGCAGCATCGCCGTGCCCCGCCGCGGCAGGAAAACGGCGAGCAGCAGCACCAGCGGCACCGCGTAGCGCGCCCAGACGATCATCCCGACCGGATACTCGCGCGCCTGGTATTTCGACAGCGTATCGACGACCGCATAGGAAATGGTGGCCAGCAAGGCCATCAGGATGCCGCGGCCGGCGTGGGGATGGTGATCGGGATGTCCTGGGTTGTTGTCTGAACTCATCGCAAATCTATCTGAGGAAACGCCGATGCGGTAAAGACTCGTCATTCCGGCGAAAGCCGGAATCCAGAAAATTCAACGAACTGGACCCCGGCCTTCGCCGGGGTGACGAACATTTACGAATATTTCAGCGTCTTCCTGAATCCCGATCCTTTCTCTTTATTGCTTCGCCGACTGCACGTCGGAAACCGCCGCGCGCAGGGCCATCAGGTACGCATCGACGCCGATGCCGCAGATCTGTCCCTTGACGATCTCGGCGAAGCACGAATGGTGGCGGAACGCTTCACGCGCGTGAATGTTGGACATATGCACTTCGATGACCGGGCAGGTCAGGATCGCCAGCGCGTCGCGGATGCCGTAGCTGTAGTGCGTCCAGGCGCCGGCGTTGATCAGTACCGCGTCCACGCCGTCGAAATACCCCTGGTGGATGCGCTCGACCATCTCGCCTTCGTGGTTGGTCTGGAAGCTCTCGACTTCGGTGCCGAGTTCCTTGCCCAGCGCGACGAGCTTTTCGTCGATCTGCGCCAGTGTGATCGTGCCGTATTGCTTCGGGTCACGTTTGCCGAACATGTTGTGGTTGATACCGTGCAGCATCAGTACTTTCATTTTGAACCTCGCGTTCAAGGGTTGGACAATACCGGAAATCTCCTCGACCGGCACCGCTTTCAGGTGAGCGGCACGGTCAGGCTCTTGATTACTGTTGCCGTTTCGGGGCGCACGCCGCGCCACCATTCGAAAGCTTCCGCCGCCTGCTCGACGAGCATCCCGACGCCGTCGGCCAGCCACCCGGCACCCGCCCCCTGCGCCAGCTTGAGGAAGGGCGTCAGCCCCTTGCCGTAGGCCAGTTCGTAGGCAAGGCATCCGGGCGCGAAGACGCCGGTATGCACCGGTGGCAATTCACCGCGCAGGCTGGCCGAGGTGGCGTTGATGACCAGGTCGAACCTCTCCGACACGTCGCCGAGCTCCGGATACGAACAGCAGGAGAAATCCCCTTCTGCATAGTCTTTGAACTGTTCGACCAGCGTCTGCGCCTTGCTCAGCGTGCGGTTTACGACGAGCAGTTGCGCCGGCTTCTGCCGCAGGAACGGCAGCAAGGCCCCGCGTGCCGCGCCGCCGGCGCCGAGCAACAGCACGCGCTTGCCCTGCATCGGGCAACCCAGGTTATGCACGATGTCACGCACCAGCCCGATCCCGTCGAAGTTCTCGGCATGGATGTGCTCGCCGTCGAATTTCAGGGCATTCACCGCCCCGGCCATCTGTGCGCGCTCAGACAGGTCGGTCGCGTAGGCAAACGCATCGAGCTTGAATGGCGCGGTGACGTTCATGCCGCGGCCACCGGCTTGGCGAAACGTTTCCGCGTCCTCGCGGAAGCCACCGGTCCGCCCCTCGATGGCAACGTATTCGATGTCCTGCCCCGTTTGCCGGGCGAAGGTCGAGTGGATCAGCGGTGACTTGGTGTGTCCGATCGGGTTGCCGATCACCGCATACGAGTCAGTCATTTCCTCTCCTGTTATCCCGCAAGACCGGCGACGGCTTCCTCCGCATACAGCACGCCGTCGCCAACCATGGCCTCGATTTCCTCCGCCGAATAGCCCAGCCGCGAGGCGACTTCCTTGTTGTGCTGCCCGAGCAGCGGTGCCGCGGAACGGATCGTCGTATCGCATTCGGAGAAATGGAACGGCAGGTTGCCAAGCTGAATCTTGCCGAGCACCGGATGCTCCTGTTCGACGACCATGCCGCGCGCCTGGATCTGCGGGTCGGCCAGTACCTCGTCGATATTCTGCACCTTGGCGCAAGGAACATCGATCCCGTCGAGCAGGGCAAGGCAATCGGCGACACGGCGCGGCTCGACCCATGCGCGCACGATGGCAAGAATCTCCTCACGGTGGGCATTGCGCCCCGCCGACGAATGGAAACGCGCATCAGCCGCCAGCGCCTCGCCGCCAACCAACAGAGCCAGGCGCTTCCAGGCATCGTCCACCTGCGCGGCGATGACCACGTAGCCGTCCTTCGCCGTGAATACGCCGTAGAGCGTGGAATTCGGCAGATCGTGGCCGGTCTGCTGCGGAATCTCCTTGCCACCGGAAAGCGTGTAGCACTGGATGGCGTATTCGTGCATCGACACCAGGCAGTCGTACAGCGCCAGATCAATGTGCTGGCCGCGCCCGGACTTGACGCGTCCGAGCAGTGCGGCGCAGATCGCGCCGACGGCGTTGGCGCCGGTATACATGTCGCCGAGGGCGATGCGCAGCAGCGGCGGCGCCTCGCCCGGCGAACCGACCATCGCCATGATGCCGCTCTTCGCTTCGGCGATCAGACCGAAACCGGGACGCGGCGCGTCCGGGCCGGTGTGGCCGTAGGCCGAAACGGAGCAGTAGACGAGGCCGGGATTGCTCTTCGACAGGTCCTCGTATCCGAGCCCGAGCTTCTTCAGAGCACCCGGCCGGTAGTTCTCGACGAACACGTCGGCAGAATCGACCAGCTTCTTCACCAGCTCCAGCCCGCGCGGGTCCTTGATGTTAACGCACAGCCCTTCCTTGCCCATGTTCTGCTGCAGGTAGTAGCCGCTCTGGCCGTTGATGAAGTACGCATGCGCCCGGCCGGCGTCGCCGTCCTTCGGCCGCTCGACCTTGATGACTTCGGCGCCGAGCGCCGCGAGGCAACGGGAAACGAACGGCCCGGCGAGAAAGTGGCTGTAGTCGACGACGCGGATGCCGGCGAGGGGGAGGGGTTGGGTGGTCATGGTCTCATCCTCAGCTTCGTCATTCCGGCGAAAGCCGGAATCCAGAAATTTGACGAACGAACTGGACCCCGGCCTGCGCCGGGGTGACGGTGATAATTCGGGTTTCTCAGTCTTTGGGTTTGCACGGCACCATCACGCGATGCTCGCCCTTCTGGACGACCTCGCCGCGCTGGTTGATCAACTCGACCGGAACGATGACGATGCCCCAGCCCGGACGGCTCTTCGAGGCGCGTACGCTCTCGACGTGGAACTCGATGTGGCAGGTGTCACCGATCTTGATCGGCAGGACGAAACTCCACTCCCAGCCCAGCGACATGCCTGGCTGGAAGCAGTACTCGCTCTGCGTTTTCAGCCCGTCGGCGACCGACAGGCCGAACAACCCGTGCGCGACGCGCGTGCCGAACGGCGTCTTCTTCGCGTATTCCTCGTCGACATGCACCGGGGTGAAGTCGCCGGTCAGTTCGGCGTAGGCGTTGATGCGTTCCTCGGTGAAGGTGTAGCTCGGGCTGATGCCCTTGTCGCCCACCTTGATCTCGTCGAAGTACAACTCTCTCCTGGTCATGCTCATTCCTCTCAAAGCAGATTCGTTTTTCAGGCGCGCGGCTTGACAGCCAGCGCCTCGGCCACGGCATTGCCGTGCGCCTGCATCAGTTCCAGTTCGAGGCCATCCGGCAACGCCAGCCAGTTGCGCCCCATCGGCAATTCGCGCACGCCCCATTTGGCGGCTTCGGCCAGCACCTCTTCAAGGTCTTCGACCATGATCCCGAGGTGCGCCATGCGCCCTTCCGGGCCTTCAAAAGCCGGATCGACGTTGAACTGCATGCCGCCGATCGTCCAGGCTTTTTCCGGCTTGCCTTCGCTCCCCATCGTCTCGCGCACATCCATGCCGAGAACGTCCCGGAAAAAGCGGAGGTGCCAGTCGATGTCCTTGACCCTGATTGCGACATGCTCGACATAGGATTTCTTGCTATAGGCCATGCTTGATTCCTTTTGCCTGCAAAGGCGGTTTCGAAAGCCCCCGGGCAGCCGCCAAACCTGCACGGCAACCGGGGGAAAATCACTCAAGAGGAGCGAGTGATCGGTCTACTTGCGAAGCTTCTCGATTTCCGCAAGGAATTCCTTGACGAACTCTGGCCCGATCGTCGTCGCGTACTTGTCGATGACCGGCTTGACCTTGGCGCGGAATTTGCCCAGTTCCTCGACGGACAATTCGCTCACTTCCATCTTGGTTTTCAGCGCTGCCAACGCCTTGCCCTGCTCGTCGCGCGAGAACTGGCGCTGCCAGACGGCCGCTTCCTGCGCCGCTTCCCTCACGATCTTCTGTTCGTCCGCGTTGAGCTTGTCCCAGGCCTTCTTGCTCATGAAGAAGGCTTGCGGGTTGTACATGTGGTTGGTCACCGCCAGGTACTTCTGCACCTCGTAGAACTTGTTGGCCTCGATCACGGTGAAGGGGTTTTCGTGGCCGTCGATCATCTTCTGCTCCATCGCCGTATAGACCTCGGTGATCGGCATCGGCACGGCATTGGCGCCCAGCGCGGTCCAGGTGTCGAGGTAGGTCGGCGACTGCACGACGCGGACCTTGAGGCCGGCGATGTCATCCACGGACTTGATCAGGCGCTTGCTGTTGGTCAGGTTGCGGAAGCCGAGATCGAAGAAGGCCAGGTTGACCATGCCCTTGGCCGGCATCAGGTCGCTCATTCGCTTACCCATCGGCCCGTCCAGAACGGCGTCGGCTTCCTTGGCGTTGTTGAACAGGTACGGCAGGTCGACGATGGCGAATTCCTTGATCTGTCCTTGCAGGATGCCGGCGTTCATCGAGGTGAGTTCGATGGTTCCGCCCTGCACGGCCGACAGCACTTGCACATCGCCGCCGAGCACCCCGCCCGGGAACTGCTTGACGGTCATCTTGTTGCCGCTTTTCTGCGCCAGCAGCTCGCCGAATTTCTCGCCGCCAGCGGGAATCGGATGGCCCTTCGGGTTGGCGGTGGCAAAACGGAAGGAATGTTCGCGGATCTCGGCCTGCGCACCACCGACCATCATCAGGCAACAGGCGGCGGATACTGCGGCAGCAACCAGTTTCTGTACTTTCATGCTTGACGCTCCTATTTCAAAGTTAAGGTGAAACGGACTCACGCTTTCCTGCCGCCTCGCAGCGGTCTTCTGTTTTTTGTCTATCGTTTGCCGAAGCACTCCTGAAAGCGCTCGATGCCCTTGACCATCGCCACCAGCGTCCGGTTGACCGGCGTGGCGATGCCCGAACGCTCGCCCCAGCGCACCACCGAGCCGTTGATGAAGTCGACTTCGCTTACTTCGCCCTTTTCCAGGCTTTGCAGCATCGAGGTCTTGAACTCGGCGGGCAGCCCTTCGGCGGCAAGATCCCAGAAGTAGCGCGGATCGTCCGAGACCAGCCGGATGGCGTTGGCCTTGGCCACGGCGATGCCTTCGGCGACGGCGGCCAGCGCGGTCTGCTCGATTTCCGGCACCTTGTACAGCCAGCCGTAGGGCAGGCGGGTGATCGCGCAAACGGCCCCGGTGGCCACATTGACCAGCAACTTGTCCCACATCGTCCCGTAGATGTTGGTGCTGGCGGTGGCCGGCAGATCGGCCTTGTTGAATTCGTCGACGACGGCTTGCAGGCGCGGCGTCAGCTGGCCGTCGAGTTCGCCGATGTAGGTCTGCTTGCCCTTGTAGCCGGAGACGATGTGTCCCGGTTCGAGGAAGACACCGCCGACATAGGTCTTGGCCGCCAGCACATGCTCGCGGCCGACGACCTCGGCGAGGATATCCTCATGGCCCAGGCCGTTCTGGATCGACATCACCATCGTCTCCGGACCAACCAGGGCGCGGGCCGATTCGATCGCCGCGCGGGTAGCCGCGGATTTGACGAGCACGATGACGAGGTCTACCGGCTGCAACCCTTCGCAGCTAGTGCAGGCCCGGACGCGGACAGTCTCTTCGATGTCGCCAAAGCGGATCTTCAGCCCATTGGCGTTGATCGCATCGACGTGCGCCTGATAGCGGTCGACAAAAATGACGTCGGACCCGCCGCGCGCCAGCACCCCGCCTATCGAACAGCCCAGCGCCCCGGCCCCCAGCATGCAGATTTTCATGGTCGATTCCCTTTCGCCCGTGGCGATGTGTGTTCAGGAGTTGGGCAAACTTTAGCCAGCGGCCCATCACTCGTATATGCAATAATCGCAATTCATTTGATTGCGTATCGCAATGACGAATAAAGACTCCGCGCCCCCGCCACTGCTCGACGCGAACCTGCTCCAGCTCTTCGAGCTGATCTACAGCACGCGCAGCGTCACCCGCGCCGCCGAACAGCTCGGGCTGGCGCAGCCGACGGTCAGCATCTGGCTCGGCAAGCTGCGCAAGCACCTCGACGACCCGCTGTTCGTCCGCACGTCGTCGGGCATGCAACCCACGCCGGAGGCCGACGCCCTGATCGACACGGTGCGGCAGGCGCTCGAATCACTGCGCGCCCTCTCCCAGCGGGAAGCGCGCTTCGACCCGGCGACCAGCGACCGCCGCTTCCGCATCGGCATGACCGACGCCAGCCACATCACGCTACTGCCGCAACTGCTCGCGCACGTACGCTCGGTCGCCCCCGGCGTGCGGCTCGGGGCCGAGCAGATCGACGGGCAGATCGGCGCCCGGCTGGAGTCCGGCGAGGCCGATCTGGCGCTGGGATTCATCCCGGAACTGGGGGCCGGCTTCTACCAGCAGAGCCTCTACACGCAGGACTGGGTTTGCCTGGCCAACCGCAACCATCCGCGCATCACGGAAACCCTGACGCTCGCCGACTACCAGCGCGAGGAACACATCCACATCGTCTCCGGTACCGGACACAACCTGCTGGAATCCAGCCTGGAACGCCACCACCTGCCGCACCGCGTCGTACTCGAACTGCCCGGCTTCCTCGGCCTCGCAACGATCGTCTCAACCACCGACCTGCTCGTCACCCTGCCCCGCCACATCGGCGAAACGCTGGCACGCATCGGCGGCCTGCGCGTCTTCCCCTGCCCGATTCCCATTCCCGGCTTCACCGTCAGGCAGCACTGGCACGCGCGCTACCACAACGACCCGGGCAACCGCTGGCTGCGCGGAGTTTGTACGGCGTTGTTCCTGCGGCAGCAGGAGGGCGGGTATTCGGTGGTCGGTAAAAATGATTGATTTCGTTGCCGAAACGGCCAAAGCGGCTTAGGCTTGTCGCTTTTTTTCGCTGGGTCTTTCAACCATGAATATCGAACAGATCGACGCCCTGAAGCAACGCGTGCTGGCAGGCGGCCAGATCACAGAGAAGGAAGCGCTTGCCTTGTCGCGGACAGCGGAAAAGGAAGCGCTTTACGCCGCCGCCGACGCGATACGCGCCCATTTCATGGGGCCGGTGGTCGACCTGTGCTCGATCATGAACGCGCGGTCGGGGCGCTGTTCGGAAGACTGCAAATGGTGTTCGCAGTCACGTTACTTCAAGACCGGCGTGCCCGAATACCCGCTGGTCAGCGAGGAAGAAGGGGTGAAGCACGCGCTCGAAGTCGACCACCACGGCATCGGGCACTTCTCCCTGGTCACCAGCGGCCGGGCCATGAAGCCCAAGCAGGTGGCGCAAGCCTGCGAGATCTACAAGGCCATCGGCCGGCGCAGCACGATCAAACTGTGCGCCTCGATGGGACTCTTGCGCGAACCGGAACTGAGAAAGCTCAAGGACGCCGGCGTGGTGCGTTACCACTGCAACATCGAAACCGCGCCATCGCATTTCCCGACGCTGTGTTCGACGCACACCTTCGAGGACAAGCTGCGCACGATTCGTGAAGCCAAGGCCGTCGGCATGAAGGTGTGCAGCGGCGGCATCTTCGGCATGGGCGAGACGCTGGCCCAACGCATCGAAATGGCCTTCACCCTGCGCGACATCGGCGTCGACTCGATCCCCATCAACATCCTCAACCCGATCGAAGGCACGCCGCTCCAGGGTAGCCAGCCGCTTCCCGACGACGAAGTCCTCGTCAGCATCGCCATGTTCCGCTTCATCAACCCCACCGCGCACCTGCGCTTCGCCGGCGGCCGCAACCTGATCGCCGGCATCCAGGAAAAAGCGCTCGCCGCCGGCATCAGCGCGGCGTTGGTCGGTGACTTGCTGACCACGCTCGGCGCGAGTGTCGAGCAGGACAAGGCGATGTTCAAACGGCTCGGAAGAGGTGCGGTCGCGGAGTAGGTTGCGACAGTAATCCGCGCCGGACGCCGGTCATGCTGATCTTCGATATTCTGGCCGAAAAGCGCATTCGCGAGGCGATCGACAACGGCGAGATGGACGATCTGCCGGGGGCCGGGCAGCCGATCGAATTCGACGATGAACTGTTCGTCTCGCCTGAGCAGCGAATGGTCAATCACATCCTCAAGCGCGCCGGGATGGTCCCTTCCGATGTCTCGATGCGTCAGGCCATCAGCAAGCTGCGTGACGAAATCCGGCGCCTGCCTCCCGACAACGAGCAGACCGAGTCGCGGCGACGCGAACTGACCTATCTGCTGGTCAAGGCGGCGGAAGAACGCTCGCCAACCTGAAACCCCCAATGGCTACCGAGCCCCCGCCACCAACCGTCGATTCGTCGTTCGAGTCAAACTGTAGCGACCGTTAGACAACGGACGGGCCTTGAGCTGCGGTGCTGCGGCCCAGATAGGACATCAAGACCAACGGCTTTACCGTATCCAGATCTGCCTGAGTCGTCAGAGACAACTCCAGGTCACCCGTGCCCCAATGCCCCTGCTGGCTCACATCGCGCGCGTTCGCCGGCAACGAGGCTAAGTTCGCAGGATCGAGATGCAGGTAAAGCAGCAGCCGGTTCTTTTGCGCCACCACCGTGGCGAAGTTCTTCAGACGCTTGAACGCCACGTACAGGCGCAGCTCCTTGCGCTGCACGTCGTCGCCCAGGGACATCACGTAGTCTTCCAGCGACGCCAGCAGTTCGGTCAGATGCGCCGGCAGCAGGGGCAACCACTCCGCAAAGGAACGGTCGCGAGGCGTCGATTTGGGCGGTGCAGCTTCGCCAGCCACCGGCTTGGTCGCCTTGCTGCCGACCGGTTTGCCGTTGGCGCTGCTCGTCGCGTTGGCCAGTTCCAACAACAGCAATTCATCGCCGAAACGGCGGTAACGGATCAACTCGATATTGCGGTTGATCTGCTGCACCGCATGCCCGTCGTACTTGGTGAAATCCGCCGCGATGCACACCAGACGCGGCGCGCTCCAATCGATGGCATCGGCTGCCATCTTACCGAGCTTGTCCATTGTCAGCAGCTTGAACTCGGCCTGATGGTCCATCAACCAGTCGAGATAGAACAAGCCCTGGTTGATGACGTTCTCCCCCACCGAACGCTTGTACTCCAAGATCACCGGGCAATTGTTCTCGTCCAGCCCGAGCGAATCGATGCGTCCGCCGTGCGTCTTGCCGGTGGAGTATTCGGTCGCCAGAAAGCGGATGCCGAGCAAGGGCTCAAGGTTCGCTTCGATCAGGGATTGCAGCGGCTTTTCCAGATCGGATGCATCGCCTTGCAGTTCGCTGGCTTTGCCGGCGGAGAGGCGGAAGAGTTTAATGTCGCTCATGACTGAATCACCTTATTCGTCTCCGTCTTTCCGTTGCCGTTTTAGCTCCGCTGCCCTCGATTACCGCGTACATCGCCGCCCGACCACCGGCCTGACCTGCTGCAATAACCTGCGAAATGAAGTTGTAACCCCGCTGATCACAACCAATCCACCCCTCTCGCGCCAGGTCCACAAACTGAGTGTTGTTCAAGTACCGAGGGCAGTTGCTGTAGCCAATACGTTGTCCTCCATTGTTTCCACTGGAGTCCGGCAAGGACAGAAAGCTCTTGAGATGCGAATGGCCTAGCGTAATGCCCGGGATCAATGCATCGTCTCGTGCATCGGGGCGAGTCGTTTCGCAGAACTTAAAGAAGAATGCTTCGTTGCTAAGGCGCCAGTCTTTCAAGGATTGAACCGCAGGGGGCAGCACTTGTGAGATCGCGACCACGGCCGTATCCATGGCTTCAATTTGCTTCGACAGCTGACTGTCGACTAGATACGACCAGGTTTTCCCGTTTTCATCGCTCTTGGGCTCCATGCATTTGTATTGAAGCAGCAAATACGAAGTGTAGTCAGCCAAGAAAATTAGCAGGTCGATACCAAGGACCGTCTCCAACGCCTTCTTGTCGTACACATGCACTCTCACCTGTCGTCCTGCTGGCCCGGAAAAGCAGGCACTACGCACATCCTCAAGGGTTAGTAGCCCCTCGAATGCCTTCTGATCTCTTCGAATCGCATCCTGTTCCTGCAAAGGCTCATGATCCAACAGGTCCAGCACCGTCTGTGCGTTGTCCAGCCCGTCCAGATGCGCCTCACGAAAAATGGTTTTGCGATCCAATGACGCGATGTCCAAGGCAAGACCAACGGCGTCGCGTTGCTCGGTCAACCGAAGAATCTTCGAATCATTGCCCGTCAGCCTGTTTTGTTGATCTCGCAGTTTCAGCAAAGCGTCCAAGCGATCAGCAAAAGCAGGACGTTGACGTTTAATCGCCGCTACGACCAGCGGCCACTGTTCGTGATGAATGCGTTTGAAGGTCGCTGCCGTACAGCGGCTTTCGGCGGCCGGAAATGCATCGGCAACCTCGGCTGGCGCGATTGGAGAATCGAACATCAACGGTGACCAAATTCGCATCATCAACTTGCCCGTCCCGCCGCTACCGTGCATCCGATCCATCAAGACCACGGCATCGATGGTCGCCTCGCCAAGACTCAAGCACAGCAAGGCAAGCTCGCGCCTTTCAAACTCCCAATCCATGGCGGAGAAGGACTCGGACGCCTCACCGGGGTAATGCAGCATCTCTCGGAATTTTTCGATTCGCCCAGGTTCAAAGGTCAAGAAAAATCCGGAGTACGGCGGCTTTTCTTTCTTCTTTCTGACCATAAGTCCTCTTCTCCGTTTTACCCGCTAGGGCTGCGCCTGCACGTCGTCACCTATGCGGCTCTTGATCATGGAGGCATTCTCGTTGGGGGCACGGACGGGCTTACGTCCGACGCTTGATTTGCGGGGGCGCGGTTGGGCTGCAGCCTTTTCTCGCTCTGCCGAGATACGTTCCAGCAATGCGCTGGCGGGTTCATCGTTGGGGTCTTGCGGCACCAACTCGCCGCGAAAGGCCTTGGCTAGCAGCAGTGGCGCGAGGCGTTGGGCTTGGGTGCAGGCGGCGGTGTGACGGGCTTCGATGCGGTCGGCAAGCTTGAACAGTGCTTCGACGCGGCGGACGATTTCGGCTTGTTCTGCTACGCACGGTAACGGGACTTGAACAGACTTCACATCGGTTTGATTGATGCTCGATTGATTGACCGCATGCTTCACGTTCCGACGAAGTTGCAACAATCCTTCTGGCGAACTGAGAAAACGAATGCAGTATTCCGGAAGTACCTGCTCCTCATCGAGACGAATCCGCATCATGTTGCTCTCGAACACGGTTGGCTCAGCCACTTCCCGGATGAGAGCAGCCTTCCCGACGTATGGCGGGCTATTTACTCTATTGACCACGATATCTCCGACTGAAAGGCCGTAGGTATCAAGTTCTGATGCGTCAACTTTGAGGCGCTTCATCACATCCCATCCTGTGACTTCGCCATCGTAGAACATGTCGATCCGAAGGATTCCTGCGCCGGCCCCATATGAAGATGAATGCTTGTAGAGTCCGTTTTGGGGCCCATCAGAAATTAACGCGCCGAGTGACACGTGTTTATAGGAGGGTTCCGCGCCGGCCCGCCAGTCCTCCGTCAGCGCACCCGATGTGACCGCACTTAGCACCGCCTGCCGAAACCGCTTGAGCAAGGCGGGAATGGCGTCGAGGCGGTCGTTGCAGGATTGGATACGGGCAAGCAGTTTGTCGAGTTGGTCGGCGATGCGGGTTTGTTCGTTCCGTGGCGCTAGAACAAGGGGAGCGGCTTTAGCTGTATCCGTACCCAATCGCGGCATGTTCATACCGTGGCTTTCTGCCTCGACGTACTTCAGGAATGCCGGGTGTTTCAGCCAATAGAACAAGTACCGGTTATCGAGCTGCGCTCCAGTCTCGATAGGGACAATCTCTGTCGTGCAGTAACCGGGTTGATCGGCAATCAGCACCTTGTTGAGGTAGGGGCGGAGCTTTCCATAAAGTACGTCACCAGCCTGGAATCGGCTTTTGGTGCTTTTCGATTGCCGTTGGGCAAAGGTCATGCGCTGGAGCAGCTTTGAACTGTCTTTTTCGATGTCTTCCAGTTCGAGAACCCAGTCTTCACTCGAAATCTGCGACGGCTCGGCCTTCGTGGTGCTGCCGTAGTCAACCACTGCACCAAGGCTGGTTAACGTAAGCGCCCGGCGAACTCACCTTGACGCGAGATTCAGGACGGGTTGCTCTGCCAGCGATGAGGAAGAAGTTCGGCGATTTTGCTGAAGGGCTGGGTTGGCAGGCGCGACAGGACATCCTTCAGGTAGGCGAAGGGATCAT
>JARFTZ010000044.1 GCA_029289235.1 Gammaproteobacteria bacterium | reverse complement strand
AAGGTCGATCTGCACAATCAACCTCTTACCATGACCACCTCTCCGCTTTCTAGCGCCGATGCTTTTGCACATAAGACGGCACACTACCGATCTTTCAAGGCCATTGGTCACAACCACCGGGCCACCCGGTGATCCGGAAACTACACGCAACTTAGGGACGCGCTGAATTAATGACCATTCGGACAGAATCAGCGCTGACTTTGCGATTTTTCGGGAGGGCATTTCGACCGTCCGACGTCAATACCGTCGGGTTTTGCCTCCCGATCACCGTTTTCCCGGCAGTTTTCGTCTCTACCGCCATCTCAAGACGCTCCTTGGGCGTCAAGTTCAAGCAATGATCGCTTGGCGATCATCAGATTCGCCAGACCAAACAAGGTCATCAACTGCGCTGTGTTCTTTGCCAGCCCGCGATACCGGACTTTCTTCATGCCGAAGCGATTCTTGATGATGTGGAAGGGATGCTCGACCTTGGCTCGAATCCGGGCCTTGATCGTTTCGACTTGGTCCCTCAAACAGTCTAGTTTTCGGCTTGGGTCCAGCGCCCGACGCTTGCCTGGACGCATGGCGATGTTCCAGTTTACTTTCCCTTTGGCCTCCGGTCGTTTGGCTGCTCCTTGGTAGCCGGCATCACCAAAGGCTTCCTTCTCGTCGCCATGCAACAGCGCTTGCGCTTGCGTGACGTCATTGACGTTCGCCGCAGTGCCGATCAAGGTATGCACGAGTCCCGATTCGGCATCGACGCCGATGTGCGCCTTCATGCCGAAATGCCATTGGTTGCCTTTCTTGGTTTGATGCATCTCCGGATCGCGTTGCCCTTCGCGATTCTTGGTCGAAGATGGCGCGGCGATGATCGTGGCGTCAACGATGGTGCCTTCGCGCAATATCAGGCCCTTTTCAGCCAAGTGCGCTTTGATCGCCGTGAAGATACGCTCGGTCAGTTTGTTCTCTTCCAGAAGATGCCGGAACTTGAGCAAGGTCGTTGCATCCGGTGCGGTTTCCCGGCCCAGGTCGATGCCGACGAAGTGGCGGATGGCGTGACTGTCGTACAGGGCGTCCTCGATCCCTTCGTCGGACAGTCCGAGCGTTTGTTGCACGATGTACATGCGCAGCATCCGCTCCAGTCCAATCGGCGGCCGACCGCGCCCTTGGCCCTTCGGGTAGTACGGCGCCAGCGCACTCAGCAAATCCGCCCACGGTGTGATGGCTTCGAGTTCGCCAAGCAGTCGTTCGCGCTTCGTTACCTTCCGCTTGGCTGCGTACTCCAGGTCAGAAAAGCTCTTCTGCATCGGGGTCGTCCGTCTTGTCCTCATCAAACAAATTCTCGCATGGCATCGCGCGCTCAAGCCGTTACTTGCCGGAATAAATCAGTGGGTCCTTAGGCATTCTGCAGATTGATGTCGCACCGATTGATCCGGATGCCTGGTTTTTGTTACCCCTATGCAACCTGGGCACAGAGGGTTGTCGTCGATTATGCGAAGAATCTACTAGCTTCAGAACTCTCTGGGCACAAACATGGCACTAGATGGGCACGGAGTGGGCACGGAAATTTTCCACTAAAACATCCAGACGATTACCTCGATAAGCCGAACGTGCCCATACCCTCGCGAAATGACGATTGCCAGATACTGGCGGCGTGCCAGTTGGACACAGAACTGCCTGCGCCAATATTTTGCAAAGCATTGATATAAAAAGGGATTGGCGCGCCTGAGACGATTCGAACGTCCGACCCCTGCCTTCGGAGGGCAGTACTCTATCCAACTGAGCTACAGGCGCTTTGGCCACATTGCATGGCGGAGTGCAGTAGTCATTTTACGTCATCTACTGCAAATGACGACTGCCTTCGGAGGGCAATACTCTATCCAACTGAGCTACGGGCGCGCTGAAATTGCGAAGGGGCGCAAGCATAGCGGTTTTACGCCCCGGCGTCTATCCCGCATTTCAAATAATTCAATCACTTCGCGCGTCGATCGCGTGCGCTTTGCAGATGCCTGCAAAGCACTTCCGCGCCGTCGAGCAGACGCGGCGTATGGCGCTGGATCAGCTCCGGCGGCACGAAGAACAGGTTGTTCCGGGCAACGGCGGTAATGGCCGGCCAGCGTTTCCAGTCATCGAGCCACTCCGGTCGGGCTTCGCCCATGCCGCTGGCGACGATCGCTTCGGGATCGGTAGACACAACAGCCTCGACGGAAACCACGGGCGCCAGCGCTTGCAGGTCGCCGAAGACGTTTTCGCCGCCACACAGCCGAATGACGCTGGAGATGATCTGGCGACCACCGACCGTCGATAGCGGCTGTTTCCAGATCTGGTAGAAGGTGCGGACCCTGGCCTTCTTCTCGTACTCCCGACGCAAACCGTCGAGCCGGGCCCGAAAGTTTTCCGCCGCCGCATCGGCAGCCTGCGACGTTCCGGCCAGCCGGCCGATGCGTTCGATTTCCCGGGCCACGTCCTCGATGCGATCCGGCTGCGAGACATATACCGGGAAGCCGAATCCGCGCAGCTTCTCGACGTTCGCCGGCGCATTGCCGCTGTACCAGGCGATGATCAGATCCGGCTTGAGCGCGATGACGGCCTCGAGGTCGACGCGCGAGTAGCCGCCGACCCGTGGCACCTTTTTCGCTGCGTCCGGGTAGTCGCTGTAGTCGACTGTTCCGACAAGGCGGTCGCCGGCGCCGGCGGCAAACAGCGTTTCCGCAAGATGGGGCGCCAAGGTGACGATGCGACGTGCCGGCTGCTTCAGGGCAACCGTCGCACCGGTGTCATCGGTGACGCTGACCTCGGCGGAGGCCAGCAGCGGCCACAACGCGGCAACGAGGGTGAATGCGAACCGTCTCACGACGACGACCACTCGGCCACCGCAGCGGTGAGACGTTGCCACTCCTCATCCCGGCCCGGCAAGCCGAAGCGCACCAGGCCATGCGCGTCAAAGCGGCGCACCAAAATGCCGCGCCGGGCGAAGTGCCCGGCCAGCGCGCTGGCGGCCAAGGGGGAATCGCTGCCGCCGACGGTACAGAACAGCGCCGTACGACGAACCGTACCGAGCGGGGCCAGCAGGTCAGCGAGCCGCTGCGACGCAGAGATCAGCCTCATCCGCGCGGCGGCCTGCCACGCCGTGTCTGCAAGGGCGGCGCGGGCGACGACGCGAGCGGGATGCGCAATGGCCCAGGGCCCGAGCATCTCGCGCAGCGGATCGAGCTTCTCCGCGGCACCGAAAACGAAACCGACCCGCGCCCCGGCAAGACCGAAGAACTTGCCGAGCGAGCGCAGCACGATCATGTTCGGCGCTTCCTCGCTGCCGGCGAGCGCCGCGACGGTATTCTCCGGCTCGGCATCGGCGAAGGCTTCGTCGACGATCAGCCAGCCGCCGCGGCGACGCAATTGCGCGGCAGCGTCGAGAATGACTTCTTTCGGCTGGCAATCCGCCGTCGGGTTATTGGGGTTGCAAAGCAGTACGGCCGGCGTGACCACCGACACGGCCCGCGCGAGCGACGGCAAGCGGCGCAACCGGTGCCCGGCCGTCTCCCAGGCGTGCGGATGCTCCTCGTACAGCGGCGAGACGCAGGCCAGGACCATCGGCTTGAACAACTTGGGCAGCGACTGGATCGCCGCCTGCGATCCCGACAGAGCCAGCAGCCGCGGGTTGCCGTAATAGGCCGCCGCGGCCGCCTCCAGGCCGTCGTTGTCCTCCGGCAGGCGCAGCCACGCCACGGGATCGATCGGCGGCACCGGGTAAGCATCGGGATTGATGCCGGTCGAGAGATCGACCCAGCTTTCGAGGGGAATTCCGTAATCGTGCGACGCTTGCCGCAAGCGCCCGCCATGTTCAAGCACCGCAGACTCCTATCACCAGAAAGACCGCCAGCCACAGTCCGATGCTGCGCCGGACCAGGGACAAGGCACGCGGAATATCCTCGCCGCGCGCCGGCCGTCCCTCGCCGAGAACCGGCCGCTCCTCGACGTGGCCGTGATAGATCGCCGGACCGCCGAGGGCAAGCCCCAGGCTGCCGGCGCCGGCGGACATCACCGGCCCGGCATTAGGGCTCTCCCACACGGGCGCCTGCCGCCGCCAGCAGGCCAGCGCCCGCTTCGTTTCGCCGAACAGCGCGTACGAAAGCGCGGTGAGGCGGGCGGGAACGTAGTTGAGCAGATCGTCGATGCGCGCCGCCGCCCAGCCGAAACGCAGGAAGCGCTCGGTCTTGTAGCCCCACATCGCGTCGAGCGTGTTGGACAGGCGGAACAGCACCACACCCGCGCCGCCGAACAAGGCGAACCAGAACAGCGCACCGAACACCGCGTCGTTGCCGTTCTCCAGCGTCGATTCGACGCAGGCCTTGGCGACGCCGGATTCGTCGAGCTCGGCGGTGTTGCGCGAGACGATCCAGCCGACGTGCTCGCGCGCAGCAGACAAATTGCCCGCACGCAAATCACTGGCGACACGTTCGGCGTGTTCGGCCAGGCTGCGCCCGCCAAGCGCGAAATAGAGCAGGATGACGTCGAGCAGCCAGCCGAAAGGCAGCGCGCCACGCGCCCACGCCGCCAGCGCGGTCAGCGGCAAAACGGCGAGTGCCCAGGCGCACACGCCTTTGGCGCGGCGGATGCCGCCGCCATTCAGGGATCGCTCGATGGCACTGGCCAGCTTGCCGAAGCCGACCAGCGGATGCCAGCGAGTCGCCTCGCCGAGCAACCGGTCGAGAACGACGCCGGCGAGCGCGGCCAGCGGCAACCATAGCGAAGCGGGGAGATCTGTCGGAAAACCGGCGGGAGAAAAAACGAAAGGCATGAGAAAATCGCGGAAACGAAGGCGGGATTCTACGCCGATCGCCCCGGAGACCGTTAGCTGCGGAAATCCGGTGGGTATGTTCCGGCTTTCGCCGGAATGACGGTCACTTGTAAGGAAATCATGGCAAACCAGCAAACCAAGACGCCCTGCCTGATGGTGCAGGGCTGTACTTCCGACGCCGGCAAATCGGTCCTCGCCGCGGCGATCTGCCGTGTTCTGGCCCGTCGCGGCGCGCGCGTGGCACCGTTCAAGCCGCAGAACATGGCACTCAACTCGGCCGTCACCGTCGACGGCGGCGAGATCGGGCGCGCCCAGGCGCTGCAAGCGCTGGCCGCCGGCGTGCCGGCACACATCGACTTCAACCCGATCCTGCTGAAGCCGTCGAGCGACAAGCGGGCGCAGGTGATCATCCACGGCAAGGCGCACGCGGATCTCAACGCGCGCGACTACCACGAGTACAAGCCGCGCGCGATGAAGGCCGTTCTCGAATCCTGGGAACGGCTTTGCGCCGCGTACGACTGCATCATTGTGGAGGGCGCCGGCAGCCCGGCGGAAATCAACCTGCGCGCTCGCGACATCGCCAACATGGGCTTCGCCGAAGTCGTCGACTGCCCGGTGATCATCGTCGCCGACATCGACCGCGGCGGCGTCTTCGCCCATCTTGTCGGGACGCTCGAACTGCTTTCCCCGAGCGAGCAGGCACGGGTCAAGGGCTTCGTCATCAACCGCTTCCGCGGCGACATGAGCCTGCTCGAATCGGGTCTGACATGGCTGGAAGAACGCACCGGCAAGCCGGTACTCGGCGTGCTGCCCTACCTGCACGGTCTTTACCTCGACGCCGAGGACGCGCTGCCGAAGGGCCAGGAGGCAAAAGCGAATGCGCAATTGCGCGTGATCGCCCCGGCCTACCCGCGCATCTCGAATCACAACGACCTCGACCCGCTGCGTTTTCATCCGGACGTCGATTTCCGCTTCGTCGGCCCGCACGAACCGGTGCCGGCGTGCGACCTGATCGTCCTGCCGGGGTCGAAGGCGGTACAGGCCGACCTCGCCTGGCTGCGCGCGATGGGCTGGGAGGAGGCGATCCGCCGCCACCTGCGCTACGGCGGCAAGGTGATCGGCATCTGCGGCGGCCTGCAGATGCTCGGCATGAGACTCAACGATCCGCTCGGCCTCGAAGGTGTGCCCGGCAGCGCCCCCGGCCTCGGGCTGTTCGATTACGAGACGACACTGGCGGCGGAAAAGAATCTGGAGAACGTCAGCGGCACGCTGGCGCTGCCCGGATCACCGGCAATCACCGGCTACCGCATCCACATGGGCGTGACGCACGGTCCGGCAATGCAACGCCCGGCGACGCAACTCGACGGCGCGCCGGAGGGCGCAATCTCCGAGGATGGCCAACTCCTGGCGACATACTGTCACGGCCTTTTCGACCAGCCTGACGCTCTCAATGCGCTGCTCGAATGGGCCGGCCACAAGCCCTCGGCGAGTTTTGACCCGAACGAGCGGCGCGAACGCGACCTCGACCGCCTGGCCGACGCGGTCGAGCAACACATGGACATGGCGAAACTGGCCGAATGGCTGCCCATGCTGAAGCACAACGCCCCATGAAGGAAATCAAATGGTAAAGAGCCGATTCAATGGAATCCTGCTGATCATCGCCGGCGGCATCGCCCTCGCCCACAATCTCGGCTACCTGCGCATCGACCTCGGTCACTTGCTGCGCGTGTGGTGGCCGGCCATTCTCATCGTCGTCGGCATCGGGTTTTTCTTTTCCTCAAACCGTTGATATTCGGCCGGGAGGCTGCGCTTACCCGGGCTTGACCAGCAACAACGAAACCGTCGCCTTGCGCGCCAGTTGCTCGGCCACGCTGCCGCCGAGCAGCCGTCCGACGCCCTGGCTCTGGCGGGCGCCGACGACCAGCAGATCGGCCTGCCATTCCTTGGCCGCCCGGATCAGCATTTCCGGGACATGTTCGGTTTCCGATTCGATCAGGATGACGTCCGTTTCGACGCTCCGTTGCCGCGCAAGCACTGCTGCTTCGTTGAGGAATGCTTCAGTGTCCGAACGGAGTGAGTCCACGATCGAGCGCACACCATCGGGAAACACCACCTGCGCCGTTTTCTGGGAAAGAATCGAGTCGTCCAGCGCATGGCAAAGCGCCAGTCGCGCGCCGAACTTTCCGGCTGTCTGGATCGCCGCCTCAAGGACGGGGCTGGTAGCGAAATTGCTGTCGATTGCGGCCATGATGCGCTGATACATGACGACTCCCTCGCGAATTACCCGTTTGTCGATTTGAGCAGCAAGGGCTGGCCGGCGGCAACCAGCGTCACCCGCTCGCACACGCCCGCCACACGCTGATTCAAGCGCCCCTGCTCGTCGGCAAACAGCCGGGACACCGCCGCCATCGGCACGATGCCCCAGCCGACCTCGTTGGAAACCATGATTACCCGCCCCGGCAACCCCGGCAATGCATCGATCAACGCCTGAACCTCGCTCCGGAACAGTGCGCAGTCGACCGCCTCGCCGGCTTCGGCCTGCGCGGCCGCCTTGCCGGCGAAGAGCAGGTTCGAGAGCCAGAGGGTCAGGCAATCGACCAGCAGACAGGTGTCCGGCGCAGCGTTACGACGCAGATTCTCGGCCAGACCGAGCGGCGACTCGACCAAACCCCAGCTCGCCGGACGGCGCGCCTGATGGTGCGAAATGCGGCGCCGCATTTCGCCATCAAGCGCCTGCGCGGTCGCCACATACACCACCCGCAAGCCGCTCTCCGCCGCCCGTGTTTCGGCCAGCATGCTCTTGCCCGAACGGGCCCCACCAAGTATCAGTTCTTTCATGGCGAGAAGCTTAGCACGGGCGCTGCGGCGTATAATCGCGGCTTTCCGCGGGCGCCGCGGACACCTTCAAATTCCCTCATGAAATTCTCGATATCTCCGCCCGGCCCGGCCCTCGATGCGGCGCTGCAGCACAAGATCGACAACAAGACCAAGCCCCTGGGTTCGCTCGGCGTCCTGGAAAAAATCGCCTTGCGCGTGGGACGCATCCAGCGGTCGTTGTCGCCCCGCTTTACGCATCCGAATCTGGTCGTCTTTGCCGCCGACCACGGCGCCGCCAGGGCCGGCCTCTCCGCCTACCCGCAGGAGGTTACCTGGCAGATGGTCGAGAACTGTCTGGCCGGTGGCGCTGGCATCAACGCCTTCGCCCGCCAGCACGGTTTCGCCGTCACCGTTGTCGACGCCGGCGTGGCGCATGAGTTCGGCCCGCGCGAAGGCCTGATCGACGCCAAGATCGCCGCCGGCACGCGCAGTTACCTCGACGAACCGGCGATGACGCACGCGCAATGCCTCGCCGCCATCGAACGCGGCGCACAGGTGGTACGGGCGCTCGCGGACGACGGATGCAACGTCCTCGTCGTCGGCGAGATGGGCATTGGCAATACGGCCTCTGCCGCCCTGCTGACCCACGTCTTCACCCGGACACCGCTGCTCGACTGCATCGGCCGCGGTACCGGCCTCGATGACGCCGGGCTCGCCCGCAAGCGTGAGCTGTTGGGACACGCCATCACTCGCGCCAGCCTGCCGTTGGACGCAGATGCCGTCACCGTGCTCGCCGAGTTCGGCGGTTTCGAGATCGCCATGATGGCCGGCGCCTTCCTCGGCGGCGCGGAGCGCGGCATGACCCTGCTGATCGACGGCTTCATCGCAACCTCGGCGTTGCTGGCCGCCGCCCGCATCGCCCCGGCCGTGCGAGATTACTGCATCTTCTGCCATCGCTCCGCCGAACCCGGCCATCTCGCCCAGATTCGTGACCTCGGCGGCGAGCCGCTGCTCGATCTGGGCCTGCGCCTCGGCGAAGGTACCGGCGCCGCAATCGCCTATCCGCTGGTCTGCTCGGGCCTGGCCTTCCTCAACGAGATGGCCAGTTTCGAATCTGCAGGCGTGAGTAACCGCGACAACTGAGGGTCGAATATGTCCCCACGCTCGGAACTGGAAACCTTCCTCGGCGCCATCCGCTTCTTCACGCGCCTGCCACTCCCCGGCACATTGGGACAGGACAGCCTCGCGCTGGAGCGCGCCATCCGCTACTTCCCGGCCATCGGGCTGCTGGTGGGAACGCTGGGCGGACTGGCCTTTGCCGTCACCTCGTTCTTCTGGCCGAAAACCCTGGCCGTGCTCGCGGCAATGGCCACGATCATCCTGGTGACCGGCGCGCTGCACGAGGACGGCTGGAGCGACACGGTCGATGGCCTCGGCGGCGGCTGGGAACGCGAGCGAGTTCTCGAAATCATGCGCGATTCGCGTGTCGGCAGTTACGGTGCCGTGGCACTGGGCATGATCCTGCTGGTGCGTTTCTTCGCCCTGATCGAGATCGACATGCTGCTCGTTCCCGTGGCCTTGATCGCCGGGCAGGCGGTTTCCCGGCTGTGCATGGCCTTCGTCATGCGCTCGCTGGACTACGCGCGTGCCGACGGCAAGGCCAAACCGTTCAACAACCACTTCAGTTCGTCGGACATGCTCTTCGCGGCAGGAACCGCCGTGCTGCCGGTGCTGCTGCTCCCGCCGTCCCAGTTCATTCCAGCACTCATCCTCGCCGCCGGCGCCACGCTGTGGCTCGTCCGCCTGTTCAAACGGCGCATCGGCGGCTATACCGGCGACTGCCTGGGCGCCGTCCAGCAACTATCGGAAGTCGCCTTCTACTGCGGCCTCCTGTGCAAGTTTTCCTGATCCGGCATCCGCGCCCGGCGATCGCGCCGGGTGTTTGCTACGGCCAACTCGACATTGATTGCGTCGAGCCCGAGTCGGTCGCTGACTTGCTTCACCGGAGCCTTCCCGCCGGCATCCCGGTAATCAGCAGCCCGCTCCGCCGCGCCCGCCGCCTCGCCGAAGCGTTGTCTGAGCATGTCCGGATCGACGCCCGTCTCAGCGAAATCCACTTCGGCACCTGGGAAGGGCAGCGCTGGGATACGATCGAGCGCGGGCAACTCGACGCCTGGGCCAAGGACATTCTCGGCTTCGTCCCGCCCGGTGGCGAGTCCGTCGCCGCGCTCTTTGCCCGCGCCCAGGCGTTTGCCGCTTCGCTCGACCCGAACCTTCCCCACGTCGCCGTCGTCACGCACGCGGGGGTCATGCGCGCCTTGCTCGGCCACTGGCGATGCCTGCCGCTGACCGAGTGGTCGCAACTGCAGTTCGCCTATGGCGAACTGGTGCAGGTTCAGCTTCCTCCGGAGGCCGCTTCTCCATGAAGCTGCCGTTACCCGATAATGACGCCCGAGATGCCTGCGCCGCACTGACCGCGCACCTCCGCGATGAGATCGCGGCCTGCGGCGGCTGGATCGGCTTCGACCGATTCATGACGCTGGCGCTCTACACCCCCGGCCTCGGCTACTATTCCGGCGGCGCGCACAAGTTCGGCGCGGCTGGCGACTTCATCACCGCTCCCGAATTGACCCCGCTGTTCGCGCAGACGCTCGCCACGCAGGCCGCGCAGATCCTGAGCCTTTCGGCGCCGCACGTGATCGAGGTGGGTGCCGGCTCGGGGCGCCTCGCCGCCGACCTGCTGCTCGAACTCGAAAAGCAGGATGCCCTGCCCGAGAGTTACGCCATTCTCGACCTGTCCGGCGAACTGCGCTCCCGCCAGCGGGCCACGATCGAGGAGCGCGCGCCGCACTTGCTGGGACGCGTGTCCTGGCTGGACGCCCTGCCCGGGCTCTTCGATGGCCTGGTTCTGGCCAACGAACTCCTCGACGCGCTGCCGGCGCACCTCGCGGCATGGGGAACCGAGTCCGATCCATGCCTTGTTCTCGAACGTGGCGTAAGCTGGCGTGACGGCACATTCGCATGGGAGGACCGACCCGCGACCGGGCGACTGCTGGAACAGGCGCGGCAAATCGGCAGCGACTGCCAACCGCCCCCTGGCTACGTCAGCGAAATCAACCTCGCCGCCATGGACTGGACCGCTTCGTGGGCGCCGGTTCTTGGACGAGGCGCCCTGCTGCTGCTCGACTACGGATTCCCCCGCCACGAGTACTACCACGAGCAACGCGACACCGGCACGCTGATGTGCCACTACCGACATCACGCCCATCCTGACCCGTTCTATCTCCCGGGACTGCAGGACATCACCGCCCACGTCGATTTCACCGCCATCGTCGAAGCCGGCCATGGTGGCGGACTCGATCTGCTCGGGTACACGACGCAAAGCGCCTTCCTGCTCAACTGTGGACTGATGGAGGTTCTCGCGCGGATTCCTCCCGACGACACGGCGCGCTACCTTCCCCAGGCGCAGGCCGTGCAGAAACTGATCTCGCCCGCCGAGATGGGCGACCTGTTCAAGGTCATGGCGCTCGGCAAGGGTATCGTGGAGCCATTGATCGGCTTCAGCCGGGGCGACCGCAGCGCCACCTTGTAGCGCTGTAACACCAATAGAGGAAGCGGGGCGTCGGATTCATATCCGGCGCCCCGCTTTTCTGACCGTGGGAACGGAATTATCAGGCGGACGCGGTGAAGGTCATCGTTGTCTTTTTTAATGACCCTCACCGTTTTTTCTGCCGCCTTACATCCCCCTAACCCAGACTACAAAACAATCAACAATCCGTTAAAAGCCGATGCCGAGCAGCACGACCGCGGAAACCACCGTACCGACCAGCGCCACACCGTAGGTCAGCAGCTTGCAGCCGAAGCCGGCGTGAATGCCGATTTCGTGCAGCGAGTGGAAGATCCGGTGCGCGGCATGCCACATGAACAGGGAAATCACCGCGAAGATGAAGCCCTTGCCGATGAAGTTCTGCGAGAAGGCAAGCATCTTCGGATAGTCCATCGCTCCCGCCGGCAGGATCAGGCCAAGCGGAACGGCAACGCCGGTGATGAACACCAGCATCGGCCCGAAGAGGGCGGCCAGCATGCCGCCAGCACCGAACAGACCCCAGAAAACCGGGGCATTGGAACGCTTACGAGTTTTCATGCGGCAATCCTCCAGACAATGCCAAGCAGCGCGAGAGAGGCGATGATCGCGGCGGTCCAGCCGGTGCTCACGACGACGTTCGGCTCAACCCTCTTGCCATTCACCACGATCGGCGGCATGGTTAGCGGGAACAGCTTGAACCACGTCAGGGCGTGGTAGGCAATCGCCACCAGCAGCGCCAGGTGGAAAACGATCGACAGCGGGCTCTTCATCGCCTCGAGCCAGCCAGTCCAGGCTTCGAGGCCTTGCCCCAGACGCACCAGGCCGACGAGCAGGACAATGGCGTAGGCCGCGACGAACAGCGCCGTGGCTTCGTGGACCATGTACTCAACGTAGAACGGGTTCTTCTTCCACCACCCGTCCATCGAACGGACATACGGACGACGTTTGCTCACTTGGCACCCCCTTTCGGTGACAGGAAGCGCAGGAAGTAGTCCTTCGCTGCGTTGATTTTGTTGATATTCACCGCATTGCCCGGATCGACATGCTTCGGACACACCTCGGAGCAATACCCGACCGCGCTGCAGTTGTAGACGCCGTCTTCCGACGCCAGCAACTCCATCCGCTGCGCCTGGCCGCCGTCACGCGAATCCATGTTGTAGCGGTGCGCCAAGGCAATCGCCGCCGGGCCGATGAACTCGGGATTGAGGCCGACCTGCGGACACGCCGCGTAGCACAGCGTGCAGTTGATGCAGGAGGTGAACTGGATGTACTCGGCGAACTGCGCGGGCGTCTGGATGTACTCGCCCTGCTCCACCGTGCGCGGCTCCTTCGGGATGATGTACGGCTGGATCGCTTCAAGCTTCTCGATGAAACCGGAGAGATCGACCACCAGGTCCTTCTCGATCGGGAAGTTGGCCAGCGCTTCGATGGTGATGCGGTTCGGGTAGTAGTCGCGGATGAAGGTCTCGCACGACAGCTTCGGAATGCCATTGATCATCATCCCGCAGCTGCCGCAGATCGCCATCCGGCAGGACCAGCGGAAGGTCAGCGAACCGTCGAAGTGATCCTTGATGTACTGGGCCCCCTGCAGCACCGACATGTCGTCGGTGAAGGGCACCTTGTAGACCTCCGAGCGCGGCGCCTGATCCGATTCCGGCAGGTAGCGCAACACCTCGATTTCAATGACTTTTTGCTCAGACATTGGATGCTTTCCTTTCCTGGTCTGCTTTTTCACCCTCGGCACCGTAAACGCGCGCTGCCGGTGGGGACTTGGTGATCTTCACATCGCCGTAGGTGATGCGCGGCGCGGCGCCCGGAACATAGAAGGCGTCCGAGTGCTTGAGGAAGTTGACGTCGTCACGCTTGGTGTAGGCGCCGTCCGGGCCATCCAGGCGCTGGTGGGCACCACGCGATTCCTTGCGGTTGACCGCCGAATGCGCCATCGCCTGCGCCACGTCGAGCTGGTAATCGAGCTCGATGGCGTTGAGCCATTCGGTATTCCAGACGCTGCTGTTGTCGTCGAGCTTGACGTTCTTGAAACGCTCGCGCAGTTGGCCCAGCTTGTCGCAGGTCGCTTGCATCGTTTCTTCGACACGGTAGATGCCACAACCATCTTCCATCGACTTGACCATGTCCTTGCGGATGTCGGCGATGCGCTCAGTACCGCCGCTCTTGGTCCGCAGGGCCATGACGCGCTGTTCGGCGGCCTCGGCCTGCTTGAGCAGACTGGCGGAATTGCCCGGTGCGACGGACTTGGCGCGCTTGGCGGCTTCGTCACCGGCGACCTTGCCGAACACCAGCAGTTCGGTCAGCGAGTTCGAGCCGAGGCGGTTGGCGCCGTGGATACCGACGCTGGCGCATTCGCCGATCGCGTAGAGACCCGGCAGCGAGGTTTCGCACTTGCCATCGACGCAGACGCCGCCCATCGTGTAGTGGACGCCCGGACGCACCGGGATCGGTTCCTTGGCCGGATCGATGCCCATGAACGTTTCGGCCATTTCGTAGATCAGCGGCAGGCGCTCGTGCAGGTAAGCCTCGCCGAGATGACGCAGGTCGAGATGCACGACCGAGCCCATGACCGGGTGCTCGATCGTGCGGCCCTTCTGCTGCTCGTACCAGAAGGCCTGGCTCAGGCGGTCACGCGGCCCGAGTTCCATGTACTTGTTCTTCGGCTTGTCACTCAACGGTCCGAGGCCGTAATCCTGCAGATAGCGATAGCCGTCCTTGTTGACCAGGTATCCACCTTCGCCGCGGCAGGCTTCGGTAAACAGCAAGCCGGTGATCGGCATGCAGGTCGGGTGGTACTGGACGAATTCCATGTCGCGCAGCGCCACGCCATGACGGAAGGCCAGCGCCATGCCGTCACCGGTGACGATGCCACCCAGCGTGCTCTCGCGGAACACGCGCCCGGCACCGCCTGTGGCGAGGATGACCGACTTGCCTTCGATCATGGTGAACTCGCCGGTGCCCATTTCGATGGCGACGACGCCCTGGCAACGGCCGTCCTCCTCGAGCAGGTCAACGCAGAAATACTCGTCGAAGCGCTTGATCGAGGGATACTTGATCGAGGTCTGGAACAGCGTGTGCAGGATGTGGAAGCCGGACTTGTCGGCAGCGAACCAGGTGCGCTGGATCTTCATTCCGCCAAACGGACGCACGTTGACGTGACCGTCGGCCGTGCGGCTCCACGGGCAGCCCCAGTGCTCGAGACGGGTCAGTTCGACCGGCGCCTGCTGGACGAAATATTCAACGACGTCCTGTTCGCACAGCCAGTCGCCACCGCCCACCGTATCGTGGAAGTGGTAGTCGAAGCTGTCGTCCTCACGCTTGACCCCCGCGGCCCCCCCTTCGGCGGCGACGGTATGGCTACGCATCGGATAGACCTTCGATACCAGCGCGATCTTCAGTGACGGATCCGATTCGGCAACTGCGATAGCTGCGCGCAAACCGGCTCCGCCCCCTCCCACGATAACTACATCTGCCTTGTAAATTTCCACGCCCAATCCTTTCTCGCTTAACGCGAAGTTTGCTACGACCAGCGCAATTTAAAGCTCGCCGGAGTGGACGCCGGCGACCCTTGATGCCAGAAAACAGTGCGGAATTATGGCTTGTTTTCAGGGCTGCGGCAACTTTAGGAAGTGCTTGATGTCGTCAAAAACGGCATCGGGAATCGTTCCTTCCGGACAATTTTCAGCCGGGCAAAATCTCAGTCCCACACATAAACCACGATCACCCTCGGCCGGCCAGCTGCGGGAAAAGCGCCGTCGCGTTTTGCGTCGTTGCGCAAGCCACTGCCGACATCTCCATACCACGCAAGGTGGCCAGTTCGGCAGCAATGCGTGCAAGCTCCGCCGGTTGATTGCGCCCGCCCGCCAGCCACGCCGGCGGAATGTCCGGCGCATCGGTTTCGAGGACGATCGCCTCAAGCGGCAGGGAGGCGGCCAATTCCCGCAGGCGGGTTGCGCGCGTAAAAGTCATCGCTCCGCCGAACCCGAGCCGGAAGCCGAGTCCGATGAACTCGTCAGCCTGCTGGCGGCTGCCGTTGAAGGCATGAGCGATCCCGCTGCGCACGCCGAAGCGGCGTAACTGCTTGAGCACGGCATCAACCGCCCGACGTACATGCAGCAACACCGGCAGGTTGAAATCGCGGGCGAGACGCAGTTGCCCGGCGAACACCTCCTCCTGTCTCGCGGCGTCGATGCCCGGAACAAAAAAGTCCAGGCCGATCTCGCCAATCGCCACCGGAGGATGGGCGCCGGCAAGTTCTTTTTCGAGATGCCGGCGCAACTGCACCAGGAACTCGTTTCCGGCACGATCCACGTAAAGCGGGTGAATGCCATACGCCGGATGACACGTTGCGTAACGCACGGAACATTGCCGCACCGCTCCGAAATTTCCCGGATGGACCGAAGGAACAATGATCGCGGACACGCCGGCAGTCGTCGCCGCACTGATCACCGCATCGCGATCGCCGTCGAATTCTGCCGCGTCAAGATGGCAATGCGTATCGATCAGCACGGGGTCAGAATGTCCAGAACGTGATCTCCGGCGCCGAGGACCAGCACCGTCAAGACGACTCCTGCTCGCGAACGATACGGACGACTTCCGGAATCCGCCGCAGTCCGCGCATCAACAACGCCAGATGCGTGCGGCCGGTGACCTGAACGAGAAAATGCAGGTCGGTAAAGATCCCCGCGTTGCGCCGATCCATGTTGACGTAACCAATGTTGATGCCCTCCAGGGCGATCGCCGTCGACACCTTCCCGAGTACGCCGAGAACGTTCTTGGCGGTCACCTTGAGACGAACATCGAAGACCTGCCCCGGATCGGGCTCCCATTCGACATGGATCCAGTTCTGCGGCTCCGGGCTTCTCGACTTCCGGACTTCCGGACAGGCGTGCGTGTGAATGCGGAGGCCTTGATCCTTGCGCAGCAGGCCGATGATCGGATCGCCCGGGATCGGCTGACAGCAAGTGGCCAGCTGGATCGCCATGCCTTCGGTCCCGCGGATCAATAGAGGCGCGGTCGTCGAGGCCCCCGATTCGCTCTGCGGCACCTCGCCACCTTCCGCGAGGCGGCGGGCCACAACGACCGCCAGGCTGCGCCCCAGCCCGATTTCGGAGTACAGCTCGCGCTTCGTCTTCTTTCCGGTCTCCTGAAGGACATGCTCCCAGACCGGCGCGGGAATTCCGGCCGCCCCGATCCCCAGCGCGCGCAGTTCCTGGTTCAGCATTTTCTCGCCCAGCGCACTGGCACCCTCCTGCTGCACGCCCCGCAGGAATTGCCGGATCCGGCTGCGCGCACGGCTGGTCTTCACGTAGCCGAGCCACGCCGGGTTGGGGTTGGCGAAGGGCGCGGTGATGATCTCGACCTGGTTGCCGTTGGCCAACTCGGCGGAAAGCGGTATCAGTTCGTGGTCGATCCGCGCCGCGACGCAACGATGGCCAATGTCGGTATGCACCGCGTAGGCAAAGTCGATGACCGTCGCGCCACGCGGCAAGGCGAGAATCTGGCCCTTCGGCGTGAAGACATAGACCTCGTCGGGAAAAAGATCGACCTTGACGTGCTCCAGGAATTCCGAGGAGTCGCCTGTTGCGCTCTGCAGTTCGAGCAGGGACTGCAGCCAGACGTGCATCTTGTCCTGCAGGTCGGCACCGCTTTCGACCGTATCCTTGTACAACCAGTGCGAGGCGATCCCCTCCTCGGCGAGGTGGTGCATGGCCTGGGTACGGATCTGGATCTCGATCGGCGTGCCGTAGGGACCGATCAGGGTGGTATGCAGCGACTGGTAGCCATTGACCTTGGGAATGGCGATGTAGTCCTTGAACTTCCCGGGCACCGGCTTGAACAGCGCGTGCAACGCCCCAAGGGCCAGGTAACAGGTCGGCACATCCTTGACGATGACCCGGAAGCCGTAGATGTCGAGCACCTGGGAAAAGCTCAGGTGCTTGTCGACCATCTTGCGGTAGATCGAGTACAGGCTCTTTTCCCGGCCGAAAACGCCCGCCTCGATATGCGCCTCGGCGAGTTTCCCGTGCACGCCTTCGAGGATTTTCGTCAGCAACTCGCGGCGATTGCCGCGCGCCGCCTTGACCGCCTTGGACAGCACCGCGAAACGCAGCGGATGAATGTGCCTGAACGACAGATCCTGCAACTGACGGGAAATGTTGTTGAGCCCGAGACGGGTGGCGATCGGCGCGTAGATTTCCAGCGTCTCGTGCGCGATCCGGCGGCGTTTTTCCGGGCGAACCGGCGCCATCGTCTGCAGGTTGTGGCGGCGGTCCGCCAGCTTGATCAGCACGATGCGCAAATCGCTGGCCATGGCCATCAGCATCTTGCGGAAATTTTCCGCCTGCGCATCCTGATACGACTGGAACTCGATCTTGTCGAGCTTGGACAACCCGTCGACCAGATCGGCGACCTGCTTGCCGAAACGCTCGGCAATCTGCGCCTTGGTGACCGCCGTATCCTCCATCACGTCGTGCAGCAGCGCCGCGACGATGGCCTGCACGTCCATGCGCCACTCGGCCAGAGCGCCGGCGACGGCCAGTGGATGAGTGATGTAGGGCTCGCCGGAAAGACGGGTCTGCCCCTGATGCGCCTCGTCGCTGAAACGGTAGGCGGCACAGACCAGTGCCACCTCGTCCGGCGGCAGGTAACTCAGGGTATCGATGAAGACCCGGTACGCCGGATCTTCATAGTCGTATTCGAGGACGCGCCGTTCCGGTTCAGAGGTGCCGGAAGAGCCGTTCGAGGGGGAAGAAGAGCTGGCCGGGGCGCTGTAACTCACAATCGGTCACCACCCAGCCTTTCCCGATGATCAGGCGTGGCCGCGGTTGAGCACTTCCAGACCGTACAACCTGTCGGCCAGTTCGCGCAGGGCAATCACCGTCGGCTTGTCGCGGTTCGCCTCCACCATCGGCGAAGCGCCAGCGGTAATCTGGCGGGCGCGATAGGTCGCGGCCAGGGTCATCTGAAAGCGGTTGGGAACGTGATCCAAACAATCGTCTACGGTAACTCGTGCCATTTTTCCTACTCAAAGCAGTGATGCGAACAGCGACGTGTGTCGCTGGCGCTGGTTCGTATAACGCAGCCGGCAAGCGGAGATGACCGATTGAAGGTCGCGCGACGCCTGCTGCAGATCGTCGTTGATAATAACATAGTCAAATTCGTCCACATGCCGCATCTCGTCTCGCGCCGCGGCGATGCGCCGGGCGATGACCTCGGCCGAATCGGTGCCGCGACCGGACAGGCGCGCTTCCAGTACCGGCATTGATGGCGGCAGGACGAAGATCCCGATCGCCTCAGGAAAAACCTTGCGCACCTGCTGCGCCCCCTGCCAGTCGATTTCCAGCAACACGTCGCGCCCCGCGGCCATTTCCGAAGCGATCCATTGTTTCGAGGTGCCGTAGTAGTTCCCATGCACTTCCGCCCATTCCAGGAACCCGCCCCGGTCAACCATTTCCAGGAAGGCCGGGACATCGACGAAGTGATATTCGCGGCCGTTTTCCTCGCCCTGTCGGGGCTGGCGCGTGGTATGCGAAATAGACACGCCGATTTGCGGATCGTTCTCCAGAAGGAGGCGGACGAGGGTCGTCTTGCCGGCTCCGGAGGGAGCCGCCACGATGAACAGGTTTCCGATCATGGGTGCGCTGCCTTGGCGAGTGAAGGAAGGGGGATTGTAACCGTGGACGCCACGGCCACCGTCACATGTGGGAACTACTCAGATCAACGGCCTGACTGCCTGACCAAAACTATTGACGCGCAACTGTTGCAGCAATAGAGTGCGGAACAGCGTTCACAAATTCAGAACGTTGTTCCATTTTCGCGCATCACAAAAAAGACGCCCAACAAGAACCCACACGGAGGATCGCACCATGAAAATGAAATCGCTGTTCGTCGGCATGACCGCCCTGCTCGCCGGCACCTTCTCGGCCGCGGCCTTGGCGGCCTATCCGGAAAAACCCGTCACCGTCATTTGCCCGTGGACCGCCGGCGGCGGCACCGATGTGCTGCTGCGCGCGCTTTCCAAGGAAGCCGAAAAGCACCTCGGGAAGACGATCAACGTCGTCAACCAGACCGGCGGTGCCGGCGCCATCGGCCACAACGCGATCCGCGCGGCCCGCCCTGACGGCTACACCATCGGGATGATCACCTTCGAACTCAATTCGCTACCGCCCCAAGGGTTGGTGCCGTTCACCTGGAAGGACTTCGATCCGCTGATGCGCATCAACTCCGACCCGGCCGCGCTGACAGTACGCAAGGACGCGCCGTACAGCACAGTACGCGGCTTCATGGACCACGCCAAGGCCAATCCGGGCGAGATCACCATCGGCAACTCCGCGCCCGGCTCGGTGTGGCACATCGCCGCCGGCCTTGCCGCGGAAAAAACCGGCGTGCAGGTCAAGCACGTACCGTTCGACGGCGCCCAACCCGCCGTGACCGCGCTGGTCGGTGGCCACATCAAGGCCGTTGCGGTTTCCGTCGCCGAAGTGCGTGGCCAGGTTCAGGCCGGCAACCTGAAGATTCTCGGCGTGATGTCGGGCGAGCGCGACAAGATCTTCCCGGACGTGCCGACCTTCAAGGAGCAGGGCGTTGACGTCGAGTTCTACACCTGGCGCGGCCTGGCCGTGCCGAAGGGTGTTCCCGCTCCCATCAAGGCCAAGATTTCGGATGCCTACAAAAAGGCCTTCGATTCGAAGGAGTTCCAGGAGTTCGCCGCCAAGGCCTCGCTGAACCTGGCCTACCAGAACGCTGCCGACTTCACCAAGTTCCTCGACCAGAACTACAAGGATGTTGAAGCCGTGATGAAGAGCCTGGGCCTCGCCAAAAAATAAGCCGCGCGACCCGCAAAGGGCGGCCGGAGAGGCCGCCCTTTTTGTATAGAGATTTGCAATGGTAGTCTTGCAGGGAGTCATCGCCTTATGAAAGTCGCAGATATCGTCGGCGGAATCATCGGCATTCTGATCGGCCTCTTCGCGCTCTGGGAGGGCGCAAAAATGCCGGCTGACGTCGTCATGAAGATCGGACCGAGCTTCTTTCCGAACATGCTCGGCGCGTTGCTGATCCTGTTCAGCATGGTCCTCATCGTCAACGCCGTGCGCGGCAGAAGCAAGGGCAAGGTCGAACCGTACCGCCTGTCCGACAAGGGGGTGCAGCGCGGCCTGATAACGCTTGCCGCAGGAAGCGTCTTCGTCCTCGTCGTCGAACCGATCGGCTTCATCCCGACCGCGATCGTTTTCCTCACTTTCATGATGCGGGTCATGGGCAAGCGCAGCCCGCTACTGCTCGCCGTCACCCCGGCGCTGATCACCGCGGCGGTCTGGCTGGTGTTCGAGAAGGTGCTTGTTCTGTCGATGCCGGCCGGCGTGCTGGCGGACTACCTCTAGGAGAACGCGCATGGATTTCAACTGGAGCCTGATGTTCGCCAGCTACGCCACGGTCTTCTCCCCGGGCGTGCTGTTCATCATCTGCGTCGGCATCACCGCCGGTATCGTGATCGGTTCTCTGCCTGGACTGACCGCGACCATGGGAGTCGCCCTGCTGGTGCCGCTGACCTTCGGCCGCCCGCCGCTGGAAAGCCTGGCGATGCTGATCGGCATCTATTGCGGCGCGATGTACGGTGGTTCGATTTCGGCGATCCTGATCCGCACGCCGGGCACACCGGCCGCCGCCGCGACGATTCTCGAAGGCTATCCGATGGCCCGTCGTGGCGAAGCCGGGCGCGCGTTGTCGATGGCGCTATTCGCCTCGTTCTTCGGGGGAGTCTGCGGCGCTCTGATCATGACCTTCGCCTCGCCGATCGTCTCTGGCTTCGCGCTGGAATTCGGGCCGGTCGAATACTTCGCCCTGGCCATTTTCGGCCTCTCGGTCATCGTCTCGATTTCCGGACGTTCGCTGGTCAAAGGGATGATGTCGGCAGTTTTCGGCCTGCTCATCTCGTCGATCGGCTTCGACCCGATTTCCGGCTTCCCGCGCTTCACCTTCGGCATGATGGAGATGATGGAAGGACCCCCTTTCATTCCGACCCTGATCGGCCTGTTTGCCGTCTCCGAGGTGTTCAACGAGGTCCAGAAGACCGGACAACTGCAGCAACTCAAGGCCAAGGTCGACCGCTTCCTGCCTACGTGGGAAGACATCAAGCACTGCTTCAAACATCTTTGCCGGTCAAGCGTCATCGGCACCTTCATCGGTTCGATCCCCGGAGCCGGAGGCGACATCGCCGCCTTCGTCTCATATGGGCAAGCCAAGCGCACCTCGAAGCATCCCGAGCGCTTCGGTCACGGCCAGATCGAGGGGTTGGCGGCCAGCGAGAGCGCCAACAACGCCTGCTCCGGGGGCGCGATGATTCCGCTGCTCTCGCTCGGCGTGCCGGGTGACGCAGTCACGGCGGTGCTGCTCGGCGCGTTCATCATCCAGGGATTGCAGCCGGGACCGATGCTCTACAAGGAGAACATCGACATCGTCTATCAGATCTTCGCCTCGATGATGCTCGCCCAGTTCGCCATGCTGTTCATCGGCATGGCCGGCATCCGCCTGTTCGCCAAGGTCATCCTGGTCGACCGGGCGATCCTCACGCCGACGATCTTCGTCCTCTCGATGGTCGGTGCCTTCGCCATGCGCAGCAATATCTTCGACGTCTACACCACGCTGGCCTTCGGCATTCTCGGCTATGTGATGATGCGCTACGACTATCCGCTCTCGCCGATCCTGCTGGCACTGATCCTCGGGCCAATGGCCGAAGCCAACCTGCGCCGGGCGATGGTCATATCCTCGGGCGACCCGTCAATACTGGTCAGCCGACCGATCGCGGTCGGGCTGATGGTGCTGGCGGTCGTCTCGCTGCT
This sequence comes from Gammaproteobacteria bacterium, assembly GCA_029289235.1. Classification (GTDB taxonomy): domain Bacteria; phylum Pseudomonadota; class Gammaproteobacteria; order Burkholderiales; family Rhodocyclaceae; genus Propionivibrio. The sequence continues at coordinate 45,620 of JARFTZ010000044.1, read as the reverse complement.
GATGTCGATCCGCGGGCAGAAGCAGGTCGAGGCCCGCCTGGCCGAGATGGAGCAGGCGTTCGAGAAGGAAATCACGGACTGATGGCCTGACCATATTTGCCCTGAATTAGTGCGCCTTCGCGGCGCCCCAACCCATTGAAGTGCGGCCGCTCCGGACGATTCCGGCAGCGGCCGCACCGTTTTCCGCGACGCGCCGGAGCTATTGCCATGCGGCTTTGCCAGCGTTCCGCCAAGGCGCCTGCCCTCCCGGCAATGCCGTGGCACGAAGCATGCTAGAGACCCTGCAGGCCTTGCCCTGCCGATCGTGTTCTGCGGCCGCCGGCAACGTTTCAGGCCACCGAATTGCCCCGTGACTATTTGTCCGCTACCGCTCCGGAGGAAGATTGAAATGAATACCCTGCGCGTTTCCCGTATGACCCTGGCGCTGTCCGCCGCACTCGCCCTCTTTGGCTGCGGCCAGAAAGAAGAGCCCAAGGCCGCTGCGCCGGCTCCCGCCCCGGCCGCCGCTGCACCGGCCGCTCCCGCGGCAACAGCAATCACCGTCAAGATCGGCCACGTCGCGCCGCTGACGGGACCGCAGGCGCACCTCGGCAAGGACAACGAAAACGCCGCGCGCATGGCCATCGACGAACTCAACGCCAAGGGGCTGGAGATCGGCGGCGCCAAGGTCACCCTCGAACTCGTTCCTGAGGACGACCAGGCCGATCCGAAACAGGGCACCATCGTCGCCCAGAAACTGGTCGATGCAAAGGTCAACGGCGTCGTCGGCCACCTGAACTCCGGCACCACGATCCCGGCCTCGAAGATCTACTTCGACGCCGGTATCCCGCAGATTTCCGGTTCGGCGACCAACCCGAAATACACCCAACAGGGCTTCGCCACTGCCTTCCGCGTGATGGCCAACGACGTGCAGCAGGGCAAGGTACTCGGCGAGTACGCCGCCAAGCAGCTCGCCGGCAAGAGCGTGGCGATCATCGATGACCGTACAGCCTACGGCCAAGGCCTCGCCGACGAATTCGAAAAAGGCGCAAAAGGCGCCGGCGCAGCCGTCGTAACCCGAGAGTTCACCAACGACAAGGCTACCGACTTCGCCGCAATCCTGACCAAGATAAAGTCGACCAAGGCCGACGTGATCTTCTACGGCGGTATGGACGCGCAGGCCGGACCGATGGCGAAACAGATGAAGTCGCTCGGCGTCAAGGCCGCCTTCCTGACCGGCGACGGCGGCTGCACGCCGGAATTCATCAAGCTCGCCGGCGACGCCAGCGAAGGTCAGTACTGCTCGCTGCCCGGCGTACCGCTCGACCAGATGCCTGGCGGCAAGGCGTTCAACGATGCCTTCTCGGCCAAATACGGCCAGATCCAGCTCTACGCGCCGTACGTCTACGACGCGGTGATGGTCATGGTCGACGCCATGAAGCGCGCTGGCTCAGTGGAAGCGGCGAAGTACCTGCCGGAGATCGGCAAGACCGACTATCAGGGCGTCACCGCCAAGATCCAGTTCGACGAGAAGGGCGACCTGAAGGGTGGCGCGATCTCGCTGTACCAGGTGAAGGGCGGCAAGTGGGAATACCGCGAGACCGTCGGCGGCGGCGCACCGGCCGCTCCGGTAGCTGCGGAAGCACCGAAAGCTGACGGCGAGAAGAAGTCGTAACGCCAGCTCGCCCCCTTGGGACGGTTCCTTGACGGGACCGTCCTCCCGCGTTTCGTCATTTTTTGTTTTGGATAGCCCAAAGCGATGGATATTTTCGTCCAGCAAATCATCAACGGCCTCGTGCTCGGCAGCATCTACGCGCTCGTTGCGCTTGGCTACACGATGGTCTACGGCATCATGGGCCTGATCAACTTCGCCCATGGCGAGGTGGTGATGATCGGCGCCATGGTCGCGCTGTTTTTCGTCAAGGCCTTTTCCGGCCTGCCGGTCGTCATCCTCCTGCCGCTGGCGCTGGCCGCAGCGGTGTGCGTCTGCATGGCCATCGGCTTTTCCATCGAGCGCATCGCCTACCGGCCGCTGCGGCACGCGCCGAAGCTCGCGCCGCTGATCACCGCCATCGGCATCTCGATCATCCTCCAGCACCTCGCGATGCTCATCTGGGGCCGCAACTACCACGCCTTTCCGCCGGTCATTCCGGTTTCCGCGCACGAAATATTCGGCGCCACGATCACCAGCCTGCAGGTGTTCATCGTCCTCATCGCCGCGGCGATGATGGCCGGCCTGACGCTGCTGATCCAGCGCACCCGCCTCGGCCGCGCAATGCGGGCAACGTCGCAGAACCCGGCGATCGCCCAGCTGATGGGCGTCAACATCAACCAGATCATCTCGGCCACCTTCGTCATCGGCTCTGCGCTGGCCGCCGTCGCCGGTTTGATGGTCAGCGCCAACTACTCGATCGCGCACTATTACATGGGCTTCATGCTCGGCCTCAAGGCCTTCACCGCCGCCGTGCTCGGCGGCATCGGCAACCTCGCCGGGGCGATGCTCGGCGGCATCCTGCTCGGCATCATCGAATCGCTTGGCGCCGGCTACATCGGCGACCTGACCGGCGGCTTCCTCGGCAGCCACTACCAGGACATCTTCGCCTTCTTCGTGCTGATCGGCGTGCTGATTTTCCGGCCATCCGGCCTGATCGGCGAACGCGTGGCGGAGCGGGCATGATGACCTTCTCCTTCGATTCCCTGCGCCAGGACAAGCGCGCGGCGATCGCCGCCACGGTCGGCATCGGGCTCGTGCTGGCCGTCTTCCCGTTCATCGTCGGCAGCGCGCTCGGCAACTCCTGGCTGCGCATCCTCGACTTCGCCCTGCTCTACATCATGCTCGCGCTCGGGCTGAATATCGTCGTCGGCTTCGCCGGCCTGCTGGACATGGGCTACATCGCCTTCTACGCGGTCGGCGCCTACCTCTACGCCCTGCTGGCCAGCCCGCACTTCGGCCTGCATCTGCCGGTGTGGATCATCATTCCCTGCGGCGCCGTGCTGGCCGGCATCGCAGGCGCCCTGCTCGGCGCGCCGACGCTGCGCCTGCGCGGCGACTACCTCGCCATCGTCACGCTCGGCTTCGGCGAGATCGTCCGCATCTTCATGAACAACCTGAACGCGCCGGTGAACATCACCAACGGGCCGCAGGGGATTTCCAGCATCGACCCGATCCATCTCGGCGGCGTCACGCTGGCCAAGCCGCTCTCCGTACTGGGCATCACGGTGCCATCGCTGCACGCCTATTACTACCTGTTCCTGGCGCTGGCGCTGCTGATCATCTTCGTCTCGATCCGCCTGCAGGATTCACGCATCGGCCGCGCGTGGGTGGCCATCCGCGAGGACGAGATCGCCGCCAAGGCCTGCGGCATCAATACCCGCAACATCAAGCTGCTCGCCTTCACCATGGGCGCCAGCTTCGGCGGCGTCGCCGGCGGCCTGTTTGCCGGCTTCCAGGGCTTCGTCAGCCCGGAGTCGTTCAACCTGATGGAATCGATCATGATCCTCTGCATGGTCGTGCTCGGCGGCATGGGCCACATCCCCGGCGTCATCCTCGGCGGGGTCATGCTCACCGTCCTGCCCGAGTTCTTCCGCCACAGCGCCGGCCCGATCCAGCAGGCGCTGTTCGGCAAGATCCTGCTCGACCCGGAAGCCCTGCGCATGCTGCTCTTCGGCCTGGCGCTGGTGCTGGTGATGCTCTACCGTCCGGCCGGCTTGTGGCCTTCGACAATCCGCCGCCGCGAGTTCTCCTCCGGTACGGACAAGGAGGGCGCATGAAACCGACGCTGCTGATCGCCAACGCGATCTCCAAGCAATTCGGCGGGGTCAAGGCGCTAACCGACGTCTCGCTGACCATCCGCAAAGGCGAAATCTACGGCCTGATCGGCCCGAATGGCGCCGGCAAGACGACCTTCTTCAACGTGCTGACCGGGCTCTACCACCCGAACGGCGGCGAACTGCTGTTCGAGGGCTACAAGCTGCGCGCAAGCGCGCCGCACCTCGCCGCGCAGAGCGGCATCGCCCGCACCTTCCAGAACATCCGCCTGTTCAGCAACATGACGGCGCTGGAAAACGTCATGGTCGGGCGGCACGTGCGCACGCAAGCCGGCGTCGTCGGTGCGGTGCTGCGCGATCCGCAGACGCGGCGCGAAGAAGCCGACATTCACCGCCGCGCCGAGGAGTTGCTGCATTACGTCGGCGTCGCCGACCGTGCCAACGACTTGGCCAAACATCTTTCCTACGGCGACCAGCGCCGGCTGGAAATCGCCCGCGCGCTTGCCACCGAGCCGAAGCTGCTGGCGCTCGACGAACCGGCGGCCGGCATGAACGCCAGCGAAACGGCCGAACTGCGCGTGCTGATCGAAGGCATCCGCAACGATGGCATCACCGTCCTGCTCATCGAGCACGACGTCAAACTGGTCATGGGCCTGTGCGACCGTGTCGCCGTGCTCGACTACGGCGTGAAGATCTGCGAGGACGTCCCGGCGGTGGTGCAGAAGAATCCGAAAGTCATCGAAGCATATCTGGGAGGCAGCGTTGCTTGAGGTCACCGGACTCCGCGTCGCCTACGGCGGCATCCAGGCCGTGCGCGGCATTTCCTTCCACGTCAACCAGGGTGAGATGGTCGCGCTGATCGGCGCGAACGGGGCGGGCAAGACCAGCACGCTCAAGGCGCTCTCGCGCCTGCTCGACGCCGCCGGCGGCAGCGTTCGCTACTGCGGCAAGGAAGTCGCCAAGCTCGCGCCGCACCAGCTTATCGCCGAAGGCATCGCCCTGGTACCCGAGGGTCGCGGCGTCTTTCCGCGCATGAGCATCGTCGAAAACCTGTTGATGGGCGCCTACTGCCGCAACGACACGCAGGGTATCGCGAGTGACATTGAACACGTCTTTTCGCTGTTTCCCCGCCTGGAGGAACGCGCGCAGCAACTCGCCGGCACCCTCTCCGGCGGCGAACAGCAGATGCTGGCCATCGGCCGCGCGCTGATGAGCCGGCCGAAGCTGCTCCTGCTCGATGAGCCGTCGATGGGCCTCGCACCGCTGATGGTGCAGAAAATCTTCGAGGTCGTCTGCAGCGTGGCCAGGGAAGGCATGACGGTCCTTCTCGTCGAGCAAAACGCCAAGCTCGCGCTCGAAGTCAGCCAGCGCGGCTACGTCATGGAGAGCGGCGAAATTACGCTGACCGACGACGCAGACAAGCTCCTGGCCAATCCGAAGGTGCGCGAGGCGTATCTCGGGGAGTGAACACCCCCGACCTCCTGGCGGTTACAGCTGAACCTGGCAGCACCGCAAAGCGCTCCGGCAATGGTGGTTCTCCGCGCATCGTGATATAACCGCGGCCGCCCATCAATGCACCTCGTCCTTCAAGCTCCGGCCCGAAGGTAAGGGCCACTTTCTGGGCGGGAACAACGATGGCTTGTGTGAACTATTTAACAGGCGAAATCGCGAAAAAGAAGAACAATCCGCGGCGTTGTGATCTGCAGGCGATCTTGCTTTCCATATTGCCGACGCCCGAAGCCGCCTGATCCCTCTCAAGAGACCGCCACATGATGCGCCAAGAGAGCAAGCTCTCTCGCACCTCCTTCTACGTCTCGGTGACGGATCGTTTCCCGATGAACAAGTAGCTTGATGTGAAATTGACTCGTGAGGTGTTGTTGAAGAAGCACTTGATTTCCTGGATCTTGTTATTGATTTGCCAGACAGCATCGGCTGTTTCCGGTGAGGACGACTACCGCCAGGCCCTGTCTCTGAATGAACAGGGGCGAGGGAAAGAGGCGCTGCTCATACTTGCAGAACTCAAGAATAGGTTCCCGGAAATACTCCGCTATCAGTTCGACTATGCGGCAGTTGCCAGCAGCAGTGGTGAGCATACAGCCGCGTTAGGCAGTGTTGATGCCCGTACCGAAAAAGAGGCGCCGCACTATGCTCTGGAGGCGCTTTTTCGTTCGGCCGTCGCGCTTGCCGACATGCCTCGCGCCGAACGGCTGTATGGTCTTCTGGACGATCGGTTCGGTGCCGCAGCCGAAAGCGGAATGGGCCTGGTTCATCTATATCTGCGACTTGGACATTACCCCCGAGCGCTCATGCTGTCCGCCGAATTGCTCGATCGTTATCCCGGGCACATGGGGATACTGGACCTGCGGGCCTACGTTCTGCGCCACTCCGGGCTATTGGGCGAGGCACTCCTCGCCTATCAGGAAATTCAAAGACTTTTCCCAGACAACAGGGACGCACCGAAGGCGATCGGCATGATTCTGGCCGACCTCGGCTCTCCGCAACTCGCGAAGAGTAGCCTGGAAGGGAAGGATATTCGTCTGGCGAGCGACGAATATCTCCGCCTGCTGAAAGATCAGGGTGTTCAACGTATCCGTTGGTCCGCGGGCGATCCAGACGTGCCTTCGCTGCGTTTCCGGAATGCGGACGACGCCATCGCCATCCTCCGCGCCGCGCGCGATGAGGCAATTACACGCGCCGCTTCACACGAGATGATTGGCAACATCCGCGGCAATCTGGTCCTTGCCTATCAACTCCGCCAATACTGTTCCGAGGCCATCCAGGAGTATGAGCGTCTGGTCGCTGACGGCCACGAGATCCCGTCTGAAATTCGTCGGGCAGCAGCATCTTGCTATTCCTCGACAGGTCGTTACGCAGAGGCCGAAAGAATGTTTCACCAGCTTGTGGAAGAAACGCCAGATTCCTATGAGAGCTGGTCAGGGTGGATCTATGCGCTGGCCGACCTTGAGCGTTTCGACGAGGCCGAGAAAGCATGCCGGGAGCTGGTCGCCATGTTGGCCCGGACGGATCACGGAATTCCGGCGAAGGCGGCCGACTATACGTCAGCGCGTCTTACGCAAGCCATGCTCGCCGCTTATCGCAATCGCTACGCCGAGGCGCAATTGCGCCTGGATTCGTTGCAAGCCGATGCCCCGGCTTCGCTAGACACAACCGAGGCCATTGGAATTCTGGCTGCATGGCGAGGGCAACCGCGCAGGGCCGAAGAACAGTTCCGGATTGTCCTGGGCGAACAGCCCGGGCGCCTTGAATCTCGTCTTGGTCTGGCAAATGCGCACCTCGACCAAGGTGATGCCACCTTGTTGCGACAGATTGTCGGCGAGCAGGACGACGACGGGTTGGCTCGGCGCAGCGTCCGCGAATCACGGCGCCGTCTGGAATTGCGCGACAGCTATTACATTGTTGGCGATGCCACCTTTGGCAACGATCAAGACTCTGTCGCAGGAAACCGGACGCGTGAATTCGACCTGAAGGCTTACAGCAAACCGTTTGGCGATGATCATTGGCGAGCTTTCGGACGCTACCGTGACCTGTGGAGCAATCCCGTTGCCAGCGTAACCGCCAGCAATGCGAGCGCGGGCTTGCGATACATGGCTGTCGACTGGACAACGGAAGTTGAAGCCGGGAGTAACGGTTACGGCAGGCTTGAAACAAGTCACTCGCTGTCCGACCACTGGACGACAAACCTTGCGATCGAAAAGAACACATTTTTCCGGCAGGCGCGAGCGGTGGAAAGCGGCATCACGGCCGACAGGGTGGATTGGAGCTTGCGTTGGCGCCAAGACGAGAATCTGGATGTCGGAGGGGGTTATCGTCTCACCGATTTTGATGATAACCGGCGATCGGAAGCCTATCTTTCCTTGAGCAAAGGTCTTTACGCTGATTTCGATCGCCGCCTCTCGGCTGCCATCCGAATCGGCGGTCAGCGTAATAGCAACCCGGAAGTAGCGTATTTTTCGCCGGAGCGTCAGGCGGAGATCTCTGGTACTGTCGCTTTCGAATTTCGCTCCTGGCAAGACATGGCGACCAGGAAATCCTCCCTGTGGCACAGAGTGTGGGTGACGGGAGGCGAGGTCTGGCAAACGGGTTTTTCCGCTCACCCGATGAGCAGCATCGGCTACGGGCAGGATATCGCTCTTACCGATGCGTTTCGCCTGCGCTGGTCGATTGCTCGTACCCGCTACCCCTTTGACGGCGAGAACGCCTCCTACTACACCGGCACAATCGGCTTCGAGGGGTATTTTTGATGTTGCGTGCGGTCCTGCATTTCATCCTCTTGTTCGCAACCTTTTTCGTGCAGGCGGAGACCTTTCAGGTCATCAGCTACCACGACGTCGTTTCCATTGAAGAAAAGCTCGTCGCGCCCGACGACATCAACGTACGTCGCCTTGCTGACCACTTCGAGTGGTTGAAAGCCAATGGCTACAACGTGATTTCCGTGCAGGAACTGGTCGACGCGCGCAATGGTGTCAGCAAACTGCCAACGAAGGCCGTGCTGCTGTCTTTCGACGACGGTTACGCCAGTTTCTACAAGCTGGTATTTCCTCTGCTCAAGGCTTACCAATACCCAGCGACTTTGGCTGTGGTCGGTTCCTGGTTGGAGCAGCGGGAGAAAGTGATGTATGGCACCCGCCAAGTGGATCGTCAGCGATTCCTGACCCTCGAGCAGTTAAAGGAAATTGCTGCCAGCGGCCTGGTCGAAATCGCCTCCCACTCCTACGACCTGCATCGCGGAATCCCGGGCAATCCCCAAGGAAATGAAATGCCGGCGGCAACAACCCGTGCATACAGTGCCACGAGTTCATCTTACGAAAGTGACTTGGTCTACGAGTCAAGGATTCGTCAGGACCTTTCGCGAAACAGCGACTTCATCGAGATACTGACCGGCAAGCGCCCTCGGGTCATGGTTTGGCCCTACGGGCGATACAACGGCGAGGCCCAGCGCATTGCAGGAGATCTCGGCATGTTCATTACGATGAATCTGGACGATGGCGATAACCTCTTGGCGAACGGGCTTTCCGATATCCGCCGCTACTACATTCAGAAAGACATGCCGGCTGCCGAACTGGCTCTAACGCTCGGAACGCAGAGCAAACGCGCGATGCGTGTCATGCACGTGGATCTCGATTACATCTACGATCCGGATCCACAGCAACAGGAGAAAAATCTGGGCCTGCTGCTCGATCGGGTCAAGGCGGCGGGAGTCACCGCCGTCTTTCTTCAGGCTTTTGCGGATGACAATGCCGCGGGTGTCGCCAGTCGGCTCTATTTTTCCAATCGCCATCTGCCGGTCAAGGCTGATCTGTTCAACCGGGTCAGCTGGCAAGTCACCTCGCGAACCGGATCTCGAGTTTTCGCCTGGTTGCCGCTGACCGCCTTCGTACCTCCATCGGGTCATCCTTTGCATGGCCACAAGGTCGTCGCCGCTGACGGCAGCGCTGGTGTTGGTTATTCCCGACTGAGTCCCTTTTCAGCCGAGGTGCGTGAATACGTCGCGGAGATCTATGAGGATCTCGGGCGCCACGCTTACTTCGACGGGATTCTCATCCACGATGACGCAGTTCTTTCCGACCAGGAAGACGACAGCGTTTTCGCGCGTGACTATTACGCCTCGCGCTTGGGTCTTCCCGGCAACGTGACGACCATTCGTGCGAATCCTGAAATGATGCAGCGGTGGACCGATGCCAAGACGGAGCATCTCTCGTGGTTCGCCGAAGAGCTGCGTCGACGTGTCGAGAATTTCCGCAAGCCTGTCATGTTGGCGCGCAATTATTACGCGGAACCCATCTTGAATCCGCAAGCGCAGACGTGGTTTTCGCAATCACTTCCCGATGCCCTCCGCCGTTTCGACTGGGTCGCCGTCATGGCAATGCCGTATATGGAAAAAGCCGCCGATGCGAACGCCTGGCTGGATCGCCTGATTCAGGTAATACGCAGCGAGAAGGGGGCCGAGCAGAAAGTGATTTTCGAGTTACAGGCCAAACGCTGGGCGCCCGACGAGCCGGTGCCTTCCGAGGAGATCGCCAGCTGGATGCGCCGGTTGCGCATCGCGGGCATTAGGCATTTCGGCTACTACCCGGACGATCCGTTCGCCAACCATCCGGAAATCACGACGATCAGGAAGGAACTGTCGGTCCGGGGGTACGCCCAATGACGCTATCGACAGAAATACGGGCCTTGCTGCTTGAAGGTTCGTCGGCCTTCATTTTCAATTTCTGCTTCCTCTACCCCCTTTTCATGTCATGGGTCTGGATCACGGGGAGCATCGCCTATTGGTTCCGCTATGAGAAGCGTGCTTCCGATCCCGCGCACCCGCCTCGACTCGAGAGCTTTCCGAAAATCGCCTTGGTCGTTCCCTGCTTCAACGAACAGGATCATGCCGAGGAAACGATACTTAACATGCTGGCCCACGATTATCCGAACATGGAGGTCATTGCGGTCAATGACGGCAGCCGTGACAGAACTGCAGAGATTCTCGATCGCCTTTGTGCCGAGCATCCCCGATTGCGCGTCATCCACCAACGGACGAATCAGGGCAAGGCGGTGAGTTTGACTGTTGCAGCGCTGATGACGGATGCCGAATACATTCTTGGCATCGACGGCGATGCGCTGCTGGACCAACGTGCCGCACGCTGGATGGTCCGCCACTTCATTGGAAGCCCTCGTGTCGGAGCCGTAACAGGAAACCCCCGTCTTCGCACCCGATCGACGCTTCTCGGGCGCATCCAGGTCGGCGAATTCTCGTCAATCGTTGGCATCATCAAACGCGCCCAGCGTACCTACGGTCGACTGTTCAGCGTTTCCGGCGTGTGTGTCATGTTCCGCAAGGTAGCGCTGACAGATGTCGGTTTTTGGTCACGCGAAACTCTGACAGAAGACATCGACATTAGCTGGAAACTTCAGCTCGCGCATTGGGACGTACGTTTCGAGCCTGCGGCGACGTGCTGGATTCTGATGCCGGAAACCCTGCGCGGGCTCTGGAAGCAACGTTTGCGCTGGGCTACCGGAGGCGCGCAAGCCATCCTCAAGTTTCGCGGCATCTGGAAACAGTGGACCAAGCGGCGCATGTGGCCGGTGTATATTGAATACGCTCTCAGTCTGGCATGGTCGTACTTGATGGTCTGGACCATCGCCATGTTCCTGCTCGGACTCGTTATCGATTTGCCGAACGAACTCAAGGTTAAGACCTTGCTCCCAGGCTGGACAGGATTGCTTATAGCCGTCACGGCTATGCTGCAAACCTGCGTCGCCATGCTGCTCGACACCCGCTACGATCATCGCCTGTGGCAAAACTACTTCTACGTAATCTGGTATCCGTTTGCCTACTGGATGATCAATATGTTCACCGCCGTGGTCGCGTTCCCCAAGGCGCTGCTTCGCAAAAAGGAACAGCGCGGGCTCTGGACGAGTCCGGACCGGGGTTTGCGCTAAACGAGGCCGATCAAGAAATGTCATTACCTCCCCATATCCGTATCCGCTGCGCGGATGGACACCCACTGATCTTTCGCCGCCCGGAAGGGCAGCCCAAGACCGCGCGTAATGCCATGCTTCTGGCGACAGGAATCGGCTGGTCGGTCTGGCTGTATCTCTGGCGCCCGCTCCTGACTCTTTTTCTTTGGTATTGGGGAGGTGAGATTGCCGAGAATCAGTGGATCGAGCTGGCCGGTTTGAACGGGCTCGTTGATTTTGCTTATCACGTAATGCCTTTCGGCATTGCACTCTGCGCTCTACTGCTCGCCTGGGCACTAACCAACTACCTTCGGTTCCGTGGGCGGGAGAGACGGAAAGCGCGACCACTGAGCTCCACGGATGCCGACGCCAGATGGACACGAATCTCTCCTGCCGCGCTCGAAAACGGGCGAAAAGTGAAAAATCTGGTTTGCTGGCATGACGATGACGGCATATTGCTCGGATTTTCCGAGGCTTGCGCCGAATCGTCGCACGTAGTGTCCCCGACCGCTGGTTCTTTGACCTCGCCGCCAAACCATTCAGGCTGCATTGAGCTTCAGAGCGAGCAAAAGCGGGCAGCTGCAGCAGTTTTCCCCGGCTGATAGAATCAGCTTTTGAAACACGCCCCTGCCCTGCCATGACCGCTCGCCTGCGGGAAATCCCGTACAACTACACCTCCTTCTCCGACCGCGAAATCGTCATCCGCCTGCTCGGCGCGGAGAACTGGGCGATCCTCGACGAACTGCGCAGCCAGCGCGTCACCGGCCGTTCGGCGCGGATGCTCTACGAGGTTCTCGGCGACATCTGGGTCGTGCAGCGCAACCCCTACCTCGAAGACGACCTGCTTGCCAACCGCCAGCGCCGCGCCGCGCTGATCGAAGCCCTGCGCCATCGCCTGCGCGAGATCGACAAGCGGCGCCTGGGCAACGAAAAAGTCTTCGACCTGTGTACCGCCGCCCACGCCGCCGTCGACGCCTTCGCGCGCCATTTCGACGACACAGCCACCCTGCGCCAGCGTGCGCTGAAGATGCTGGCGCGCCACACGCGCCGCGACAACATCGCCTTCGACGGCCTCGCGCGCGTCTCGCACGTCACCGATGCTACCGACTGGCGCGTCGAATACCCCTTCGTCGTGCTCTACCCGGACAGCGAAGACGAGATCGCGCCGCTGGTGCGCGAATGCATCGAGCTCGGGCTGACCATCATCCCGCGCGGCGGCGGCACCGGCTATACCGGCAGCGCCGTGCCGCTGACGCCCAAGTCCGCCGTCATCAACACCGAGAAGCTGATCGACATCGGCCCGGTCGAGGAGCTCACCCTGCCGGGCTGCGACCATCCGTACGCCACCGTGCGCACCGGCGCCGGCGTGGTTACCGACCGGGTGGCCGACACCGCGGCGGCGGCCGGCCTGGTCTTCGCCGTCGATCCGACCTCGGCCAGCGCCTCGTGCGTCGGCGGCAACATCGCGATGAACGCCGGCGGCAAGAAAGCCGTGCTGTGGGGCACCGCGCTCGACAACCTGGCGTGGTGGAAGATGGTCGATGTCGACGGCCTGCCGATGGAAATCACCCGCCTCGGCCACAATTTCGGCAAGATCCACGAGCAGGAGGTCGCCCGCTTCGATGTCCGCCGTTTCGAAAAGGATGGTGTCACGCTGCGCGGCGCGCCCGAGTTGCTCGAAATCCCCGGCGCGACCTTCCGCAAGACCGGGCTCGGCAAGGACGTCACCGACAAGTTCCTGTCCGGTCTGCCCGGGGTGCAGAAGGAAGGCACCGACGGGCTGATCGTCGCCGCGCGCTGGGTGCTGCACACGATGCCGCCGCACGTGCGCACCGTCTGTCTCGAATTCTTCGGGCAGGTACGCGAGGCGGTACCGGCCATTGTCGAGATCACCGACTACTTCAAGCCGGGAGGTGCCGGCCACGCCGCCGGCGTGCAGCTCGCCGGCCTCGAACACCTCGACGAACGCTACGTGAAAGCCATCGGCTACAACGCCAAGGCCAAGCGCCACGGGCGGCCGAAGATGGTGCTGATCGGCGACATCGTCGGCCACGACGAAAAAGCGGTCATGGCTGCCGCCTCCGAGGTGGTACGCCTGTGCAACCTGCGCTCGGCCGAGGGCTTCATCGCCGTTGACGCCGACACACGCAAAAAGTACTGGCTCGACCGTTCGCGCACGGCAGCGATCTCCAAGCACACCAACGCCTTCAAGCTCAACGAGGACGTGGTCATCCCGCTGCCGCGCATGGGCGACTATTGCGACGGGGTCGAACGCATCAACATCGAGCTGTCGATCCAGAACAAGCTGGCGCTGTGCGACAACTTAAGCGAGTTCCTCAAGGGAGACCTGCCGCTGCGCAGCACCGACGCGACGATCGACGCCGAGGTGCTGATCGGCGACTGCCGGCAGGCCGCGCTCGACGCCGTTGCCGCCGTGCGCACGCGCTGGCAATGGCTGCTCGACCATCTGGATCTGCCGCTGGCCGCCGCCGAGGTGCAGTTCGCCGAATACGGCGTGCAGGGCGGCAAACTGACCAACAAGGCGCCCGCGCCAACGCTGTTCCACCGCCTGCAGGACTACTCGGTGCGCGTGTCGTGGAAGAGCGAACTGCGCCCGCAACTGGAGACGATCTTCGACGGCAAGGTCTTCCAGCCGGTACTGGAACGCATCGACGCGATCCACAAGCAGACGCTGCGCAGCCGCGTCTTCGTCGCCCTGCACATGCACGCCGGCGACGGCAACGTGCACACCAACATCCCGGTGAACTCGGACGACTACGCCATGCTGCAGACCGGCAACCGCGCCGTCGAACGCATCATGCATCTGGCGCGTTCGCTCGACGGAGTGATCTCCGGCGAACACGGCATCGGCATCACCAAGCTCGAATTCCTCACCGACGAGGAAATCCGCCCGTTCCGCGAGTACAAGCAGCGCATCGACCCGAACGGCCATTTCAACCAGGGCAAGCTGATGGCCGGCAGCGATTTGCGCGGCGCGTACACCCCGTCGTTCTCGCTGCTCGGCGCCGAGTCGCTGATCCTCGAGCAGTCGGAAATCGGACGAATCTCGACGATGGTCAAGGACTGCCTGCGCTGCGGCAAGTGCAAGCCGGTCTGCTCGACGCACGTACCACGCGCCAACCTGCTCTACTCGCCGCGCAACAAGATCCTCGGCACCTCGCTGCTGATCGAGGCTTTCCTCTACGAGGAACAGACCCGGCGCGGCGTCTCGCTGAAGCACTTCGACGAGTTCAACGACGTCGCTGACCACTGCACGGTGTGCCACAAGTGCTTCAACCCCTGCCCGGTGGACATCGACTTCGGCGACGTGTCGATCGCCATGCGCAACTTCCTGCGCGAACAGGGCAAGAAAAAGTTCGTTCCCGGCAAGGCACTGGCGATGGCCTTCCTGACCATGAAGGATGCCGGAACGATCCGTCTGATCCGCAAGGCGATGACGACGCTGGCCTATCCGGGACAACGCCTGGCGCACCGCGTCGCGAAAACCCTGGGCCTGATCCAGCGGCAGACCCGGCAGCCGCCGGCCAGCCTCGGCCAGCCGGCGTTGCGCGCGCAGGTCATCCACTTCGTCAACAAGCCGATGCCGGGGGGACTGCCCAAGCGCACCTCGCGCGCCCTGCTCGACATCGAGGACGAAACGATCGTGCCGGTGATCCGCGACCCGCAGAAGGTCGCCGCGCCGGACTACGATGGCGACGCCGTCTTTTACTTCCCCGGCTGCGGCTCGGAGCGCCTGTTCTCGCAGGTCGGGCTGGCGACGCAGGCGATGCTTTATGAGATCGGCGCGCAGACCGTGCTGCCGCCCGGCTACCTGTGCTGCGGCTACCCCCAGATCGCCTCGGGCGAATCCGGCCTCGGGCAGCAGATCACCACCGAAAACCGCGTGCTCTTCCACCGCGTCGCCAACACGCTGAACTACCTCGACATCAACACGGTGGTCGTTTCCTGCGGCACCTGCATGGATCAGCTGCAGAAGTACCAGTTCGAGAAGATCTTCCCCGGCTGCCGCCTGCTCGACATCCACGAATACCTGCTGGAAAAGGGCGTGAAGCTCGACGGCGTCGAGGGCACCCGCTACCTGTACCACGATCCCTGCCACACACCGATGAAGACGCAGCCCGGCATCAAGGTCGCCAACGCCCTGATGGGTCAGCGCGTCGATCTCTCCGACCGCTGCTGCGGCGAGGCCGGCACGCTGGCGATGGCGCGTCCCGACGTGTCGACGCAGGTGCGTTTCCGCAAGCAGGAGGAGATCGAGAACGGCGCGGTCGCGCTGCGTGCCGACGGATTCGACGGCGAACTCAAGTTGCTCACCTCCTGCCCGTCCTGCCTGCAAGGCTTGTCCCGCTACAACGACGATGCCGGCACGCAGGCCGACTACATCGTCGTCGAGATGGCGCGACGTCTGCTCGGGGAGAATTGGCTGGCGGAGTACGTGCGAAAGGCCAACGCCGGAGGAATCGAGCGCGTGCTGTTGTGACTTTTTTCCTTGGTCGGAGTCTCCAGGCATCGTAGGCTGATGCTCGGGCAATTGCATATCCACGAAACGAGCAAGGAACAACGATGGCCGCCGCCCCGACCGTACTCAGCATCCCCGATTTCGCCACCGGCAGCGCGATCATTGCGCGCATTCCGCTGGCCAATCCGCAGCTGGCGTGTTTCGAGCTCAACGTCGTTCTCGACAGCCTGCTGGCAGGTCCGCCGGACGCGCAGAACTACTTCCAGCTCCTCGAACACCTCCGGCTGCCGGTTACGTTCGTTGGCGAGGAGCTGGCCAAGAGGTACCTCAACAGGCCTGTACCGTTCGGCGAAGTCGAGGATGCCTTTTTCCGCCAGGTCATCCTGCTGCTGCTGAAAACTGCCAAGGCCTATGCCCATTGCGCCGAGCAGAACGCTCCTGAATCAGAAGGACTCCACAACGAGCGCTTCGCCACACTGCTGCACCGCTGCATTCATTTCACCGGCACCGCGATCATCGAGCATCACCGCGCACGGCGTGAGATGCCATGGGGACTTTGGCTCGACTTGCACGGCTATTACGGTACCGCCGAGGAACTGGATGTCGCCCTGCTGCCCGTGCCCGACATGGACGGGTCGCACAACAGCAACACGCATTGCACCGCAGCCTACCTTGGCTTCGTTCTGTTCGACATGGCCGGCAGCGCCAGTCTTTCGCTGCGTGACCAGACACTGGTACGCCGCTGGGCGGCCGCCTGGGCACCGCTGGTCAGTCTGCATCCGGCCACGCCGGGCGAACCATTACCCCCTTACGTGGTCGATCTTATGCAGGATATTGCGCTGCGTCCTACCGCCGAATGCCTGCATACCGACCAGATCCGGCGCATCGACGGCAGCCGGTTGGCGCTGCAGATCGCGCACCTCAGGCAACAGCTGCGTCAGCGCATTCCTCCCGCACAACTTGCCCTCGGCGACGACTGCACTTCGCAACAGTGCACCCGCCTGCTCGACCATCTGGGCCGCCAGTGGTCGCATACACGAGCGGTGCGCAAATACCGCCGGCACGCCACCACGGGCCTCGCTCGATTGTGCACCGGGTTCGAGGAAATACATTATTTCCTCTCTGGGAAGGAATTCCGGCAGCCGGAAAATGTTCGCATTTATTCCCGCAACGATTTCGAAAACCTGTTCGCCTTCCGCTTCCAGGAAAACCCGCAACAGACCCTGCAGATCCAGCAAGAAAAGGCGGCCGCAAACTACAGCGTAGACACTTGGGAAGTCGTCAATCAGTCCGCCAATGGCTTCCGCCTGGTTCGCAGCAACTGCGGACGCAAGATGCAGCATGGCCAATTGCTGGCGCTCTGTCCGCAGGACAGTGAGCGCTTCTTCCTGGCCCAGGCAACCTGGCTGACGCAGGAAACGAAGGGAGGACTGATCGCCGGGGTCAAGGCGCTCCCGGGACTGCCTGAAGCCATCTGCGTCCGGCCGATCGAACCATCGGGCGAATCCACGGAGTTGTACCAGCGGGCTTTCCTGCTCCCGGCCATGGCCTCCGCCGGCGCGGAGCCATCGCTGGTGCTGGCCCCGGGTATGTATCGGGGGAGCCGCACGATCGAAATATTCACCGACGGTGCCTGGCGCGTTCGCCTGAAGCACGTTCTCGATGCCGGACCGGACTTCGAGCGGGTCAGCTTCGAGCCCTGCTAGAACCGAGCCGAAAGTAAACGATCAAGGGCGACAGCGCCTGAACGCTGCCGCCCTTGAGTTTTTCATGCGCGGGCCTCGCCCGCGCCCAGTCAGAGCGTCTCGACCTGCAGCCGGTAGGTCTTGCCCTCGACGCTGAGGTTGTAGGCAACGACACTGCCCGGCGCTGCCGAAACACCCCGGGCAGGCGCTGCGGCAACGGGCGCTGCCGGCGCCGGTGCGGCAGCCGGTGCAGGGACCGGAGCCGCAGGCGCCGCGGCCGGCGCCGGCTTCTTCTTCGGCACGGAGACCTTGAAGTTGCCCTTGAGGAAGTCCAGGCCCTTGTTGCCACCCTTGGTCGCCAGCGCACCGATGATGAAGATGTTTTCGTCGGTCACCGGCAGGCCGTTTTCTTCCAGCACCTTCTTGGCCTTCGGAATGCCCGGCTCAAGGCCCTTGATCGGGTCGCCGGTGAATACCGGTTTCTTCATCTGCTCGGAGGCGATCTTGACGATCTCGGGATCAGGGGCGACCGGGGTCTTGCCGAAGTAGCCGAGGACCATGTTGCCGTAGCCTTCGGTGATCTTCTTCCACGGGCCGAGCATCACGTTGGCGTAGGCCTGCTGGAAGTAGAACTGGGAGACCGGGGTGACGGAGGTGCCGAAGCCGCCGCGGGCGACGCATTCGGCCATGGCCTTGATGACTTCCGGATACTTATGGAAGGTCTTGTTCTCGCGCATCATCAGGGTATTGGCGGTGAGCGCACCACCCGGCATCGGGCTGAAGATGACTTCGGTGTCGATGCCGAGGGCTTCCGGCGGGAATTCGTAGTCGCTCAGGCATTCCTTGGCGACTTCGTTGGCTTCCATGACCTTGTCGACGTCGATGTCGAGGGTGTACTCGGTACCCTTCAGCGCATGCCAGACGGAGAACAGGTCGGGCTGGGCGGTGCCGCCGGAGAGCGGGGCGCGGCCGACGCAGATGCCATCGCAGCCGGCTTCGATGGCGGCGATGTACTGGGCGACGCCGGTGCCGCAGGTGTCGTGGGTGTGCATGCGCAGTTCGACCTTGTCGCCAAGAAGCTTGCGGGCCTGCTTGAAGGTCTCATAGACCTTGCGCGGGTTGGAGGTGCCGGAGGCATCCTTGAAGCAGACGCTGGAGAAGGGCACGCCGGAGTCGAGAATCTCGCGCAGGGTCTTGGTGTAGAACTCGGGGTCGTGCGCGCCGGAGCAGCCGCGCGGCAGTTCCATCAGGGTGACGACGACTTCGTGTTCGAGGCCGGCGTTGGCGATGCACTGGCCGGAGTAGATGAGGTTGTTGACGTCGTTGAGCGCGTCGAAGTTGCGGATACGGGTCATGCCGTGCTTCTTGAACATCTTGGCATGCAGGTCGATCATGTCGGCCGGCTGCTGTTCGAGCGCGACGACGTTGATCCCCCGGGCGAGGGTCTGCAGGCGGACGTCCGGGCCGACGGCCTTGCGGAAGGCGTCCATCATGTCGAAGGCGGATTCGCCGCAATAGAGGAACGGTGCCTGGAAACGGGCACCGCCGCCGGCTTCGAAATGGGTGATGCCCGCGGCCACCGCCGCTTCCACGGCGGGGATGAAATCCTTGGTCAAGGCCCGCGCGCCGAAGATGGACTGAAAGCCATCACGGAAACTGGTGTCCTGGAAAAGTATCTTCTTGCTCATCATGAAGCTCCGATTAGGGGGAAATGCACACGACCGCTGGAGAGGAGGGCGCCCCCCTTTCCGGTCAACCCGTGAAGTATCCTCGCCCCATTCGTGTCAGTCAATACAACAACCCCGCCTCGCGGGCTGCCCTCGGTCAAACCGGAGACACCGGGCGCTCTATCAGACGGTGCCTGGGAAAGCGCACCGAGAAACGACTCCCCTTGCCAGGCTCGCTTTCAACATCCAGCGTTGCCTGGTGCCGCGTCAGCACGTGTTTGACAATCGCCAACCCGAGTCCGGTTCCCCCGGTTTCACGCGAACGGCTCCTATCGACACGATAGAAACGCTCCGTCAGACGAGGCAGATGCTGTGCGGCTATGCCGATGCCGGTATCGGACACCGAAAAAACACCGCAGCCGTCAAACACACGCCAGCACAGATCGATTCGCCCCCCGGCCGGCGTATAGCGAACCGCGTTGCCGACCAGGTTGCCAAAGGCGCTGCGCAGTTCGTTCGCACAGCCGGCAAGTACCGACGGCACCTCAACCGCAAGCGTGATGACATGTTTTCCGCCCGACAAGGCCTGGGCCTCGGCCTGGATGCTGCGCAGCATCGGTTCGACCTCGACCTGCTCCTCGTTGCCGAGCGGTGCGCCGGATTCGAGCGACGAGAGTGTCAGGAGATCCTGGATCAGGCGCTGCATGCGCCCGTTCTGCTCGCAGATCAGCGAAAGATAGTGCTTGATTTCGGCGGCGCCGTAATCCTCGTAGTTCTCGGAGAGCATTTCGGAGAAGCCGGCGACGACAGTCAGGGGCGTCCGCAACTCATGCGAGACGTTGGCGATGAAATCGCGGCGCATGTTTTCCATGCGCTCGATCTGGGTAATGTCACGGGAAACCAGCAGGCTGTGATCCTCGCCGTAGGGGATGACCTGAAGCATCAAAATCAGCCCCGGGACACGCCCGCCGCGGTAAATCAACGGCTCATCGAAGCACCGGCTTTCAAGATAGGCAACGAAATCCGGCTGGCGAATCAGGTTGGTCAGCGCCTGGCCACGATCACTCGCCGACGAAAGCGCAAAATGAACGGCTGCACGGTCGTTGATCCATTCGATGTGCTGATGCCGGTCGAAGGCGATCACCCCATCCGGCAAGGCCTGGAAAGCGCGCATGAAGCGATCGAGGGTTTCGGCCAGGGACTGCTGCTGTCCGACGCGAATCCGCACCCGGCGGTGCAGGCCGGCAAATGCCGCATCCCAGACGCCATGCCCCCGGGGCAGAGGTCTGTCCAGCGCACCCTCCTGCCAATCCAGCAACAGGCCGAGATGATAGAGATGCCACGCCAGCAAGAGCAGAATCCCGACACACAGGGACAACGCTCCTGCCGTCGGCCCGTACAACAGCAGGGCAGGCAGATAGACCAGGCCGGCGAGCCCGACCAGAATCCAGAACGTCCGTATCCAGATCGATTTCATTGCGGAGGAAGGTACTGATTCAGCCTGGCATCGCGGAAAAGCGGTAACCACTGCCGCGCACGGTCTGGATCAAACGATCATGGCCTGTCGATTCCAGAACGGCCCGCAGGCGCCGAATATGCACGTCGACGGTACGCTCTTCAACGAATACATGGTCGCCCCAGACCTGGTCGAGCAGCATGGTGCGATTGAAGACCCGCTCCTGATGGGTCATGAAGAAGTGCAGCAGGCGGAATTCGGTCGGTCCGAGATCGAGCGTCTGCCCGTTGGCGGTCACCCGGTGCGTCACCGGATCGATCCGCAAACCTTCGACCTCGACGCAGTCTTCGGTCATCTGCGGCGCACGTCGGCGCAGCACGGCCTTGATCCGGGCGACCAGTTCGCGAGGTGAAAACGGCTTGGTCAGATAGTCATCGGCCCCGGCCTCCAGGCCTGCCACCTTGTCCTGCTCCTCGCCGCGCGCGGTCAGCATGATCACCGGCAAATCCCGTGTCCGCTCATCGCCGCGCAAACGGCGGGCGAACTCGATCCCGCTCGTTCCCGGCAACATCCAGTCGAGCAGGACGACGTCCGGCAGGGTGCCATTGACCAGCGGCACGGCTTCTTCCGCCGAATAGGCGCGCATCACGCGATGGCCGGCATGCTGGAGCGCGGCGGAGATCAGTTCCTGAATGGCGGGCTCGTCTTCTACGACCAGGATCGTGGCGGGCATGGCAATCGGTCCTTCGGAAATTTCGACTCTCCCAGTTTATTAAGGACGGATTACAGTTTGATGACAAAAGCTCGATCCGGCAAGGCGGCTGCAAAAGAAGGGGCTGTGACTTTGCGCTATGATAGCGCCTCCCCTTTCTGCGAATCCGATCATGGCTGGACTGCGTCCCGAAACTCCTACCCCGACCGAAATCAAGCAGCACCAGAAATCCCGCGTTCTCGAAATCTCCTTCGACAACGGCGACCGATTCGAGCTCAGCTACGAGTTCCTGCGCGTCTTTTCGCCCTCCGCCGAGGTGCGCGGCCACGGCATTGGCGAGGAAAAGCTGCAGATCGGCAAGCGCGATGTCGACATCCTCCGCATCGAGCCGGTCGGCAACTATGCGATCCGCCCCGTATTCTCCGACGGTCACGATAGCGGGCTGTATTCCTGGGACATCCTGCACGGGCTGGGCAGCCATCGCGACGAATTGTGGCAGGCCTATCTGGACAAGCTCAAGGACGCCGGCGCCAGCCGGGATCCCGCCGAGTGCCCGGAACTGCCTCCCGCGCCTGCGCCGAGTTGCGGCATCAAGCGTTGATTCTTTTGGCTTCCACCCTCATTTGACAGCCCCCATGACTGACCAGAACCAGACCCATTTCGGCTTTGAACAGGTCGCCGAGGCCGAGAAGGCCCGGCGCGTGGCCGGCGTCTTCGACTCCGTCGCCCAGCGCTACGACTTGATGAACGACCTCATGTCGGGCGGTCTGCACCGGTTGTGGAAGGCCTTCACCATCGATCGCAGCGGTGTCCGCGAAGGCTCGCGCGTTCTCGACGTCGCAGGCGGCACCGGCGACCTGTCGCTGGCTTTCGCGCGCCGCGTCGGCAAGAGCGGCCAGGTCTGGCTGACCGACATCAACAATGCCATGTTGACCAATGGCCGCGACCGTCTCGCCGACAAGGGTTTTCTCCTTCCCGTCGCGCAGTGCGACGCGGAGAAACTGCCGTTCCCGGACGACTATTTCGATTGCGTCACCGTCGCCTTCGGTCTGCGCAACATGACGCACAAGGATTGTGCGCTGCGCGAGATGTTCCGTGTCCTGCGCCCCGGGGGGCGGCTGCTGGTCCTCGAGTTCTCGCACGTGTGGAAACCGCTGGCTCCTCTTTACGATTTCTACTCGTTCAAGATCATCCCGCGTGTCGGCGAACTGGTCACCAAGGATGCGGACAGTTACCGTTACCTGGCCGAATCGATCCGCGTCCATCCTGACCAGGACACGCTCAAGGCGATGATGGCGCAGGCGGGATTCGAAAACGTCGACTATTTCAACCTGACGATGGGTGTCGTCGCCCTCCACCGCGGGTTCAAGTTCTGACGGAATCATCGCATGAAGCATTTCCTGACCACGGTAATTGCCGCGCTGACCGTTTATCCCGTCAGCGGATTGAGTGCTGTTGGCGAGGCCCGCCGTTTTCGCGGCGATTTTGCCCTTGGCATCCGCCAGACTCATTAGGAACGACAGCATGCTGGCTACGCTACCGCTTGCTGCGCTCAACCATCTTCTCCGCAACGAGAACTGGGCGCACAGGCATCTCGCAGCATTCGGAGGCCAGACGGTTTCCCTGCAGATGCCGCCATTGGCACTGTGTCTGGAGATAACCCCCGAGGGATTTTTTCGCCGCGCGCCGGCGGGCAGCAAGGCCGCAGTCACGCTGACAATGCCAGGCGACCTGCCGTTCCGGATTCTCGCGAAAGGCGGCGACCGCGCCGCGTTGTTATCCTCCGCTCAAATCAGCGGTTCGGCGGATCTTGCGGATTGTCTCGGCTTCATCTTCAGAAACCTGACCTGGGACGTCGAAGGGGATCTCGCCCCCGTGGTTGGCGACATCGCCGCGCATCGGCTCGTCCGGGGCGTCCGCCAGTTTGTCGCGTGGCAGTCCAGAACGTTTTCGAACGTGACACGCAACCTGGCCGATTACCTGTCCGAAGAAAAATCCGTCCTCGTCAAGCGGAGTGACGCATCGACGTTCTGCCATCAACTCGTTGAACTCGACGCACGGTTGTCCGCGCTTGAAAGACGCATTGCCTCGCTCGAGGACGGCAAGCGCCGCGATCTCGTCCGCCAGCAATAAACTCGCGCCTTCCCGCCCCGCCGATTCGACGAGGTGAAGAAGGATAGACGACTACTTCCTGCGCACCTTCCTGAGCGTCTGCAACTGCGCCAGGGCCTGGGCCAACTCGGCTTCGGCGCTGGCGTAGCTGACGTCCGCCGAGCGATTGTGCAACGCCTCCTCGGCCTTTTTCTTGGCCTTGAGCGCTTCCGCCTCGTCCAGATCCTTCGCCCGGATGGCCGTGTCGGCAAGCAGCGTGATCAGGGTCGGCTGGACCTCGAGAATCCCGCCGGAGACATACACCAGTTCGTATTCCTCACGATCCGGCAGTTTCAGGCGAACCGCCCCGGGCCTGATACGGGTCAGCAACGGTGAGTGACGCGGGAGGATGCCGAGTTCCCCGGCCTCACCGGGGAAAACCGCATACTCCGCCTGTCCAGAAAAAATCTGCTCTTCGGCACTGACGACATCAACATGAACTCTGAGTGGCATGGCTTCCTTTCATGCGCCCGCACGCCGATGGCGCACGGGACAACCGATTCCGCTTACAGGGTCTTGGCCTTCTCGAGCGCTTCCTCGATGCTGCCAACCATGTAGAAAGCCTGCTCTGGGATGTTGTCGCATTCGCCGTCGACAATCATCTTGAAGCCTTTGATCGTGTCCTTGAGCGGCACGTACTTGCCCGGCGAGTTTGTAAACACCTCGGCGACGTGGAACGGCTGCGAGAGGAAGCGCTGGATCTTGCGCGCACGGTACACGCTCAGCTTGTCTTCCGGCGAGAGTTCGTCCATGCCCAGGATGGCGATGATGTCGCGCAATTCCTTGTAACGCTGCAGGGTCATCTGCACCGCGCGCGCCACCTTGTAGTGCTCCTCGCCGACGATCTGCGGATCGAGCTGGCGCGAGGTCGAGTCGAGCGGATCGACCGCCGGGTAGATACCCAGCGCGGCGATGTCACGCGACAGCACAACGGTCGAGTCAAGGTGCAGGAAGGTGGTCGCCGGTGACGGGTCGGTCAAGTCGTCCGCCGGCACATACACGGCCTGGATCGAGGTGATCGAACCGACCTTGGTCGAAGTGATGCGCTCCTGCAGACGGCCCATTTCCTCGGCCAGCGTCGGCTGGTAACCGACTGCCGAAGGCATCCGGCCGAGCAACGCCGACACTTCGGTACCGGCCAATGTGTAGCGGTAGATGTTGTCGACGAAGAACAGGATGTCGCGGCCGTCGTCACGGAAGCGCTCGGCCATGGTCAGGCCGGTCAGCGCGACGCGCAGACGGTTGCCCGGCGGCTCGTTCATCTGGCCGAAGACCATCGCCACCTTGTCGAGAACGTTCGACTCCTTCATCTCGTGGTAGAAGTCGTTGCCCTCACGCGTCCGCTCGCCGACGCCGGCGAACACCGACAAGCCGCTGTGCTGCTTGGCGATGTTGTTGATCAGTTCCATCATGTTGACGGTCTTGCCGACACCGGCGCCGCCGAACAGGCCGACCTTGCCGCCCTTGGCGAACGGGCAGACCAGGTCGATGACCTTGATGCCGGTTTCGAGCAGGTCGACCGATGGGGACAGTTCGTCGAACTTCGGCGCGGGCTGGTGGATCGAGCGGCGCTCTTCGGTGGCGATCGGACCGGCTTCATCGATCGGGCGACCGAGCACGTTCATGATCCGGCCGATCGTCGCATCGCCCACCGGCACGGAAATCGGCTTGCCGGTGCTATTCACCTTCATCCCGCGGCGCAGGCCATCCGATGAACCGAGGGCAATCGTGCGCACCACCCCGTCGCCGAGTTGTTGCTGTACCTCGAACATCAGGTCGGCCTCGCAACCCTCATGCTCCTCCGACTTGTCGAGCAGCAACGCGTCGTAGACTTTCGGCATGGCATCGCGGGGGAACTGGATGTCCACCACGGCGCCGATACACTGAACAATGTTTCCTTGACTCATCGTCGTATCCTCAATCGATTAACTGGATCGGTCGATCAGACAGCCGCGGCGCCGCTGACGATTTCCGATAGTTCCTTGGTGATCGCTGCCTGACGCGCCTTGTTGTAGGCCAGCCGAAGTTCCCCGATCACGTTCTTGGCATTGTCCGACGCCGATTTCATGGCCACCATCCGCGCGCTTTGCTCGGATGCCATGTTCTCTGCAACGGCCTGGTACATCACGGCTTCGAGGTAGCGCAACAACAGGTCGTCAATCACTGACTTGGTGTCGGGCTCGTAGATGTAATCCCAGCGATTGTGTGTGTTGCTGCCGACCAGATCGCCGGACAAGGGCAACAGTTGCTCGATGACCGGTTCCTGTTTCATGGTGTTGATGAAACGCGTATAGGCGACATACAGCACGTCGATTTCGCCGTTCATGTATGCGTCAACCTGCACCTTCATCGGCCCGATCAGTTTCTCCAGGTACGGCGTGTCGCCAAGACCGACCAGATGCGAGACGATTTCGGCGCCGGTCCGCATCATGAATCCGAAGCCCTTGTTTCCAAGTGCGGTCACCTTGAGCTTCTTGCCTTCGGAGTCCCACTCCTTCATCTTGCCCAGAACCATCCGGAGGACGTTGGTATTCAATCCACCGCACAGCCCCTTGTCGGAGGTCACGACGATGATCCCGACGGCCTTCGGGTTCTCGCGGTGCTCCAGGAACGGGTGGCTGTAGTCGGTCAGCGCGTGCGACAGGTTGCCCGCCACACGCCTGATCTTCTCGCCGTAGGGACGTGCCGCGCGCATCCGGTCCTGCGCCTTGCGCATCTTGGACGCGGCGACCATCTCCATCGCCTTGGTGATCTTGCGCGTGCTCTCCACGCTCTTGATCTTGTTACGAATCTCCTTGCCGCTTGCCATGGCAACTGTCTCCCCGACGATCAGACCAACGTGGCCTTGAACTCCTCGATCGCCTTGGACAGCGCCTGTTCGGCGTCGGCATCAAGTTCCTTGGTCGCCTCGATCTTGTCGACGAGACCGGCGTAATTCTGCTTGACGAAGGCCTGCATCTGCCGCTCGACGTCCAGCGCCTTCCTGACCTCGACGCCGTCGAAGTAGCCCTTGTTGACCGCCAGCAGCGTAATCGACATCTCGGCCACGGTCATCGGGGCGTACTGCGGCTGCTTCATCAGTTCGGTCACCAGGCGGCCGCGATCGAGTTGCTTGCGTGTCGCCTCGTCGAGATCGGAGGCGAACTGGGCGAATGCCGCCAGTTCACGGTATTGCGCCAACGCCAGACGCACGCCGCCACCGAGCTTCTTGATGATCTTGGTCTGCGCCGCACCACCAACCCGCGACACCGAGATGCCGGCATCGATGGCCGGCCGCACGCCGGAGTTGAACAGGTCGGTATCGAGGAAGATCTGGCCATCGGTAATGGAAATCACGTTGGTCGGCACGAATGCCGAAACGTCGCCCGCCTGCGTTTCGATCACCGGCAGCGCGGTCAGCGAGCCGGTCTTGCCCTTCACTTCGCCGTTGGTGAAGCGCTCGACGTATTCCTCGTTGACGCGGGCGGCACGTTCCAGCAAGCGCGAATGCAGGTAAAAGATGTCGCCCGGATAGGCTTCGCGTCCTGGCGGGCGGCGCAGCAGCAGCGACACCTGCCGGTAGGCCCAGGCCTGCTTGGTCAGGTCGTCGTAGATGATCAGCGCGTCCTGGCCGCGATCGCGGAAGTACTCGCCCATCGTGCAGCCGGCGTACGGCGCGATGTACTGCAATGCGGCGGACTCGGCGGCGGTGGCCGCGACGATGATCGTGTAGTGCATGGCGCCGTGCTCTTCGAGCTTGCGCACGACGTTGGCGACCGTCGAGGCCTTCTGGCCGATCGCCACGTAGATACAGATGAGATCCTTGCCCTTCTGGTTGATGATCGTGTCGACCGCCACCGCGGTCTTGCCGGTCTGGCGGTCGCCGATGATCAGCTCGCGCTGGCCGCGCCCGATCGGCACCATCGAGTCGATCGACTTCAGGCCCGTCTGCACCGGCTGGGAAACCGATTTGCGCCAGATGACGCCCGGCGCCACCTTCTCGATCTTGTCGGTCAGCTTGGCGTTGATCGGCCCTTTGCCGTCAATCGGCTGGCCGAGCGAATTCACTACCCGCCCAAGCAGTTCCGGACCGACCGGGACTTCAAGAATGCGTCCGGTCGTCTTGACCGTGTCGCCTTCGCTGATGTGCTCGTATTCGCCGAGAACGACCGCGCCGACGGAGTCGCGTTCAAGGTTGAGCGCCATGCCGTACGACCCGCCGGGGAATTCCAGCATTTCCCCCTGCATGACGTCGGCCAGGCCGTGAATGCGGCAGATACCGTCGGTCAGGGAAACGACCGTACCTTGTGTACGGGTTTCGGCGCCGACGTCCAGACTCTGAATCTTGTTCTTGATCAGCTCACTGATCTCGGAAGGATTCAACTGCATTTAGTTCTCCTAGTTCAGTTCTTAAGCGCTGTCGCCATGGCGTCGAGCTTGCCACGCACGGAGGCATCGAGGATTCGGTCTCCGACGGCGACCATCACACCACCGATGAGAGACGGATCCACTTCGACCCTGGGTTGTAGACGGCATCCGAAATGGTCCTCCAGCTGCTTCATCAGCGGCGGCAACTGCGCGTCCTCGAGCGGGAACGCGCTGGTGATCAGCGCATCCTTGACCCCTTCATCCTCGTTTTTGAGCTGTTCGAAGATCTCGCTGATCTCCGGCAGCACATCGAACCGCTCGTTTTCAGCGAGCAAGCCGATGAAAGCGGTGAGTTCGCGGCCCTCGGTCTCACCCGAGAGTGAAACGAAGAGGTCGGCAACCTGCCCGGCGGAGAAGCGTGGATTCCCGATGACACTGGACATCTCCGGATCCGTCGCAATCAATACCAGGCGTTGCAGACGATTCGACCATTCGGCCAGTTCCCGTTTCTCCCGGGCGAGACGAAATACCGCCAGCGCGTAGGGGCGGGCTATGGTGACTGTTTCGGCCATGAGCGTCAGAGATCCCGTTGGATTTCCGCCAGCATGCCGGCATGGGCCTTGGCATCCACCTCGCGGCGAAGAATCCTTTCCGCCCCGGCGACGGCGAGATCGACCACGCGACTGCGTAGCGACTCGCGCATGCGATCCGTCTCCTGCTCGATTTCAGCCTTGGCTGAAGCGATCACCTTTTCGGCCTCGAAGCGCGCCTGCACCTTGGCCTCTTCGATGATCTGCTCCGCCCGCCGTTCGGCCTGGGCAATCACCTCGGCCGCCTTTTCCTTGCCTTCGCGAATCGTATCCGCAGAACGCTTGGCCGCCAGAGACAGACTCTGCCGCCCGCGCTCCGCTTCGGCCAGCCCTTCCGATATCTTCGCGGCCCGCTCGTCAAGCGCCTTGGCGATCGGCGGCCAGACGAACTTCGCCGTGAATAGCGCGAAGATGATGAACACAGTGATCTGTGCGTAAAGCGTAGCGTTGAGAAACACGTCCGTTGCCTTCCGTGAAATTGACCGATCCCGTCAGGGAAAAACGATTACTTGAGGAATGTCGAGATGGCGAACCACACGGCAATACCGGTTCCGATGATGAACGCGGCGTCGATCAGACCGGCGAGAATGAACATCTTGACCTGCAGGTCGTTCATCAGTTCGGGCTGACGTGCCGAGGATTCAAGATACTTGCCGCCCATCAGGCTGATCCCGATACACGCGGCAACAGCACCAAGAGCGATGATCAGACCGCAGGCGATAGCCACACTCGCGTACACTTGTTCCATAACGACTCCTTCAGTTGGTTTAACCAGAAAAAAACAGAAAAGAAAACTTTCTAGTGACTGTCGTGCGCCTGGCCGATATAGACCAGCGTCAGCATCATGAAGATGAATGCCTGCAGGACGACGATGAATATGTGGAACAACGCCCACAACGTCCCGGTGAGCACATGGCCGAGCCACAACATCGAGCCGCCGACCGGCGACATCGCCGGGAAGGCCATGCCCATCAGGGCGATCAGCAGGAACAGCAGCTCGCCCGCGTACATGTTGCCGAACAGCCGCATCCCATGCGAAACGGTCTTTGCGGTGAATTCAATGATCTGCATCGCCAGGTTGGGGATGTACAGCAAGGGGTGGTTGCCGAACGGTGCGCTGATCAGTTCGTGGAGCCAGCCGCCGACCCCCTTGATCTTGACGTTGTAGAAGAAGCAGACAAGCAGGACACCAACCGAAAGACCCAGCGTGCCGTTGAGATCGGCGGTCGGCACCACACGCAGGTAGTTGTGCGGATTCCCGGAAAGCTTCTGCCACAGCATGGGCAGTAGATCGACCGGCAGGAAATCCATCGAATTCATGGCAAAAACCCAGACGAACACGGTCAATGCCAGCGGCGCGACGAAGCGGCGGGACTTCTCGTTATGGACAATTGTCTTTGCCTGCCCGCCGATCATTTCCACAAGAATCTCGACCGCAGCCTGCGCACGCCCGGGAACCCCCGACGTTGCCTTGCGAGCTACCAGCCAGAGAAGAAAAAGCATCAGCCCGCCCGAAAGGACGGCGAAAAACACCGTGTCGTAATTGATGATCGAAAAATCGAACATCGTGGCCTGGGGATGGCCGGACGAATTCAGGTTGCCTAAATGATGCAGGACGTATTCGCCCGCATTGGGTGCCGCCTCCACTGCGTCATGAGCCGTCGACATGTCTAGTTCTTTTTCCAGAAAGCAAAAAACACCGCCTGCGAAGCAAGCGCCAGTCCAATCAACAGGGATGGCCAGTGAACACCCGGATACCCCCTCGCAATGACAACCAGCAGTCCGACCGTCAGCATCAGCTTGAAAAGCTCGCCAAGGATGAAGTTAACCTGGAACGAAGCCCCCCGACGCCCGGCTACCATTTTTATTCTCAAAGCAAACAGCAGGTTGGGAATTACGCACACCAGCCCACCGATGGCCGCCGCCCCCCCGCCGTGCGACCCGAAATACAGGCTTGATCCGATGACAGCCACAAGAGTGGCCATCGTCTGCATAAAAATAACCCTGTACATTATTGTCGCATTACAACATAAATTCAGGAGCTACGGCTTTCCGCAACGCCCTCTTATAGCAGAAAAACCAGTTTGTCGCAGCGCCCATGCGAACAATCGTTTCGCGTAAATCAACGCAATCGCTGCAGGATCCCGTCGAGTTGATCGAGATCGGCAAACTGGATCTGGATTTTTCCCGCGCCGCCCCTGCTCGTCCGGATTTCGACCGGGGCGCCAAGTGCGTCCGACAGTTCTTCCTGCAAACGCAGCACGTCGCGATCGGGCGGTTTGACCGTGGATTTCTTCGGAGGTTTCAGAGCATTCTGCACCAGTCGTTCCGCATCGCGCACGGACAAGCCCTTCTGCACCACGCGCTGGGCCAACTGGATCTGCAGCGCCCCTGACAACGGCAGCAGCGCACGCGCGTGCCCCATGTCAATTTCGCCCGCCATCAGCAGTTCCTGCACCGGCGGCACGAGTTGCAGCAGGCGCAACAAGTTCGATGCCGCCGGCCGCGACCGCCCGACGGCGTCTGCCGCCTGCTGATGCGTCATCGAGAACTCGTCGATCAGGCGCTGCAAGCCTTGCGCCTCTTCCAGCGGGTTGAGGTTTTCGCGCTGGATGTTTTCGATCAGCGCCATGGCCAGGGCCGATTCATCCGGAATCTCGCGAATCAGCGTCGGCACTTCGCTCAGCCCGGCCATTTGTGCCGCACGCCAGCGGCGTTCGCCAGCGACGATCTCGTATCGATCGTCACCGAGGCCACCGCCGATCGGCCGTACCAGGATCGGCTGCATCAAGCCTTGCGCACGGATCGACGCCGCCAGTTCCTCCAGCGAATCCTTGTCCATGCGCGTCCGCGGCTGGTACTTCCCGGGTTGCAGGCTACTGACCGGCAGCGTCCGCTGCTGCTCCTTGCCGGCTGCTTCATTGCCGGCCAGCAAGGCGTCGAGGCCGCGGCCGAGTCCCTTCAATTTCATGCATTCACTCCTTCTTCCCCGGCCTCTGCAAGCGCACCGTCACGACGGTCGAGCAGTTCCTGCGCCAAGGCACCGTACGCCAGCGCCCCCCTCGAGAGGCGATCGAAGGCGATTACCGGCTTGCCATAGGAAGGCGCTTCCGCCAGGCGCACGTTGCGCGGGATGATCGTGCGATAGACCTTGTCGCCGAAATGTCCGACAAGCTCATTCGAGACCTGCTGGGTCAGCGTCGAACGCGGATCGAACATGGTTCGCAGCAGGCCCTCGATCTCCAGCCTCGGGTTGAGTTTCGCACGCACCTTCTTGAGCGTTGCCACCAGGTCGGTCAGCCCTTCGAGCGCATAGTATTCACACTGCATCGGGATCATCACCGCCTGGGCCGCGGCCAGGCCGTTGACCGTCAGCATGTTGAGCGCCGGCGGGCAATCCATCAGGATGAAGTCGTAGTCGGCAACAACGGGCGCGAGTGCATCGCGCAGACGGAATTCGCGTCCAGCGATATCGATCAGTTCGACTTCGGCACCGGCCAGTTCTCGGTTCGCTGGCAGGATGTCGAAGCCGAATTCGGTATGGATGCGGGCATCAGCCAAAGTCGAACGGCCGATCAGGATCTGGTAGACGGTCGGCAGCGCCTCGCGCTTGATGACGCCGCAGCCGGTGGTGGCATTGCCTTGCGGATCAAGGTCGATCATCAGCACACGCTGGCCGAGCGCAGCCAGGCACGCCGACAGGTTGACGGCGGTGGTCGTCTTTCCGACTCCGCCCTTCTGGTTCGTCACCGCCAGAATCCTCGCCAACTCGTTTCTCCCTTGCGTCCTGTTCCGTCTATTGTGATTGCGCTTCGCTGCGTCGCATCGCCACGAGATGCCGCTCCCCATCGATACCGGGCACCTGCAGAGCATGCACGGCCTCGAGGCACACATCGCCGGGCAGACTGGCGATTTCCTCGCGCGGCATAACCCCCTTCATCGCCAGCCAAACGCCTTCCGGCGCGAGCAAATGGCGGGTCAGCATCACGAAATCGGCCAGTTCGGCGAAAGCGCGCGAGGTAATCGCCGCGAAGCCAATCGCCGGATGATACTGTTCGACGCGCCCGCCGTGAACGGAAACGTTGGTCAGCCCGAGTTCGATGACTGCCTGCTGCAGAAACGCTGCCTTCTTCGAATTGCTGTCAAGCAGGGTGACCTGCACGTCGGGGCGCGCGATGGCCACCGGGATTCCCGGCGTCCCGCCACCGCTGCCAACATCGAGCAAGCTACCTGGCGGAACAAACGGAACGATGGCCAAGGAATCGAGCAGATGGTGGCTGACGGCCTTCTCCTGCTCGCGCAAGGCGGTCAGGCTG
Source organism: Gammaproteobacteria bacterium (assembly GCA_029289235.1). Taxonomy (GTDB): domain Bacteria; phylum Pseudomonadota; class Gammaproteobacteria; order Burkholderiales; family Rhodocyclaceae; genus Propionivibrio. The sequence goes on along the minus strand of JARFTZ010000044.1, from coordinate 13,005 downwards.
TAAGTGCGGTTCCACTTGTAGAGCAACGCGACGTAGGCGAGCAGTTTTTCCTGCCGCTCGGCGGGCAGATCGAGGCCCATTGTGGCCAAGCCTTGTGCCAGCTGCCCTGCCGGATTCATGTCTCGCTGCGCGCCGCTTCGAGCGCCTGGCGTTTCAGGTGGACGAGCAGGATCGAAACCGCCGCCGGCGTCATGCCCTGAATGCGGGAGGCCTGGCCGATCGTTTCCGGGCGATGCCGGATCAGCTTCTGGCGAATCTCCGCCGACAAGCCGCCGATCTTCGTGTAATCGATATCCGCCGGCAGCCGCGTTTCCTCGTTGGCCTGATTGCGTGCCACTTCGTCGGCTTGCCGCTCGATGTAGCCCTGGTACTTGGCCTGGATCTCGACCTGTTCGATGACGAGCGGGTCCGTGACGCCGGCCCCGGCGACCTCACCGACGTCCAGCGCCATCAGCCCCGCGTAGTTCACGTCCGGCCGGCGCAGCAGGTCGAACAACGTGTATTCATGCTCGATCGGCTTGCCGAGCAGCCGGGTGACGGCGTCCATGTCGACCTTGGCCGGATGCACCCAGGTCGAGCGCAAACGTTCCTGCTCGCGGGCAATCGCTTCGCGTTTCTCGCAGAACGCCGCCCAGCGCGCCTCGCCGACCAGCCCGAGCTGGCGCCCGATCTCGGTCAGGCGCATGTCGGCGTTGTCCTCGCGCAGACTCAGACGATATTCGGCGCGGCTGGTGAACATGCGGTACGGCTCGGCGACGCCGCGGGTGATCAGGTCGTCGACCAGCACGCCGAGGTAGGCCTCGTCGCGGCGCGGCGACCAGGATTCCTTGCCCTGGACCTGCAGCGCGGCATTCGCACCGGCGAGCAGTCCTTGTGCGGCGGCTTCCTCGTAACCCGTCGTGCCATTGATCTGCCCGGCAAAGAACAGGCCATGGATCGACTTCGTCTCCAGCGAGGCGTGCAGGCCGGTCGGGTCGAAGTAGTCGTACTCGATGGCGTAGCCGGGACGGAGGATATGGCAGTTCTCCAGCCCCTTCATCGAACGCACCAAGGCCAGCTGGATATCGAACGGCAAGCTCGTCGAAATGCCGTTAGGATAGATCTCGTGCGTCGTCAGCCCTTCCGGTTCAAGGAAAATGTTGTGGCTGTTCTTCGACGCGAAACGGTGGATCTTGTCCTCGATGGACGGGCAATAGCGCGGCCCGACCCCCTCGATGACGCCGGTATACATCGGCGAGCGGTCGAGACCGCTGCGGATGATCTCGTGCGTCCGCTCGTTGGTGCTGGTCACCCAGCACGGCAGCTGGCGCGGATGCTGCGCGGCGCTGCCGAGAAAGGAAAACACCGGCAGAGGATCGTCCGAGTGCTGCTCGGCCATCACCGAGAAATCGATCGTCTTGCCGTCAAGACGCGGCGGCGTACCGGTCTTCAGCCGGCCCGCCGGCAACTGCAACTCGCGCAGCCGGGCCGCCAGCGACACCGACGGCGGATCGCCCATGCGCCCGCCGGTCGACTGCGACAGACCGACATGGATCTTGCCGTTGAGGAAGGTTCCGGCGGTCAGGACCACGGCGCGCGCGGTGAAACGAATGCCGTGCTGCGTCACCGCGCCGACGACACGATCCCCCTCGACGAGCAGATCCTCGCAACCTTGGGCGAACAAGGTGAGGTTCGACTGGTTTTCCAACCGGGTGCGAATCGCCTGGCGATAAAGCACGCGGTCGGCCTGCGCACGGGTAGCACGCACTGCAGGTCCCTTGCTGGCATTGAGGATGCGGAACTGGATGCCGGCCTCGTCCGTGGCTGCGGCCATCGCGCCGTCGAGCGCATCAACCTCCCTGACAAGATGCCCCTTGCCGATACCGCCGATCGACGGATTGCAACTCATTGCGCCAAGCGTGTCGAGATTGTGCGTCAGCAGCAGGGTTTTCACCCCCATGCGCGCGGCCGCCAGCGCCGCTTCGGTGCCGGCATGGCCGCCACCGACCACGATCACGTCGAAAGGGTCTGGATATTGCATCGGATCAGGAGAGTCTGGGAAGGGTGAAGAGATTGCCCGGAAGGGTTGCGGATTCTACGCCAATCCGCTGAAAAATAACAGGTTTCGACCTACCCAAAGGGGCCGGCCCGGCATCCGGCGAATGAAACTTGATCGGATAACGGCAGTCGCGTAAGGTGCCTATCCCATGAGCGCAGCCGATTACAACGACACCGCCGAACTCCGCAAAAAGCTCGGCAAGGAGCTCGAACGCATGCGCGTGCTGATCATCGACCGGCACAGCAGCGCGCGCAATTCACTGCGCGCCATCCTGTCGACGCTCGACATCAGCGCGATTCATAACGCGGGAACGACCACCGAAGTCTTGCGCCAGGTCAAGGCCTACGACTTCGACGTCATTTTTGCCGACTACATCCTCGACGACGGCCGGGACGGCCAACAGCTCCTGGAAGAACTGCGACAGAACCACCTGATTCCACTGTCGACCGTGTATATGCTCGTCACGGCGGAGAGGAGCTATCAGAACGTCGTGGCCGTGGCCGAACTCGCCCCCGATGACTACCTGATCAAGCCCTTCACCGCCGAGCAGCTGCAAGCCCGGCTGATCAAGGCGCTGTACAAGAAGCGCTTTTTCGAGCGGGTTTTCCGCCATCTAGACAACGGCGCCTTCACCGATGCCCTGGCAGCCTGCGAGGCGCTGCTCGGTACGGACGAGCATTTCCTCTACGACATCCTCCGCTTCAAGGGTGAAATTCTCAACGCGCTGGGGCGCCACGAGGAAGCCAAGGCGGTCTACCAGCAGGTACTCGATCACGCTGTCGTACCCTGGGCGCGCATGGGCCTGGCCATCGCCCTGCGCGGACTCGACGACCTCGCGGAAGCCGAAAACATCGGCTGCGCGCTGATCGACGACTTCCCCGAATATCTTGCCGCCTACGACTTCGTCGCCAGCGTGCGCGAGGAAATGGGGCGACTGGCGGAGGCGCAGGAAACCCTGCTAAAGGCCGCGGCCATATCGCCGAACAATTCGACGCGGCAGCGCGTCGTCGGCGACGTGGCGGTACGCAACAACGCGCTCGACGTCGCCGAGCGGGCCTACGGCAAGGTTCTCGAACGGCACCGGGGATCGTCGCTGCGTGTCATCGACGACTACACCAACCTGACCCGGGTGATGCTCGACCGCGGCCATACCGAAGGCGCACGCAAGGTCACGCAGGAGTTGCGGCGCGACTGGCGCGGCAACCCGCAAGGGGAACTCGCGGCGCTGGTCATGGACAGCCTGTGCGCCAACCAGGCCGGCGAACCGGCCAAGGCAAGACAGGCGCTGGAAAAAGCCCTGGCAATGCACGAGGAAATACAGGCCGGGCAGGACGGCGGCGGCAAGTATCCGCTTTCCCAGAAAATTGCGGTTGACCTGGCCCATGCCTGCCTTGCCGCCGGCGACGAAGCCAGCGCGCAGGGGATTCTCGGCAAGGTCGCCGCGGAGAACCACGAGGACCGCGGCATGATCGCCCAGATTCAGGGCGTGTTCGCCAAGACCGGCAAGGAGGAGTCCGGGCAGGCGCTGCTCGCCAAGGTCGGCCGCGAGATTGTCGAGCTGAACAACCGCGGGGTGCTGGCCGCGCGCGGCGGCGACCTTGAGGCTGCGGCGCGAATGCTCATCGAAGCCGCCGAGCGCGTGCCCAACCTGCAGTTCCTGGTCAACGCCAGCAAGGCCATCTTCACCCTGCTCGCCCGCAAGGGCTGGAACGAGGACATGGCCGCGCGCGGCCTGCGCTACCTGCAACTGGCGCTAGCCAAGGACGCGCGCAACTCCAAGGTCGTCTCCGCACGGGAGTTGTATTACCAGGCCGCCCGGAAGTACGGCATCGAAGTCACGTCGCCGGGCAACCGCGGCCCGGGCGCCAACTGATTCATTCAGAAGGCACAGAGCAGCAGCCGCTTCAACGGCGCAGGCAATGCGGCGGAATCAAGCGATTCGACCGCCTGCCACTCCCACCCGGGTTCCTCGACCCGGCTTCCATCCGGCTCGACACGGCATAACAGCGGCTGAATGGTCAGGCGGAAATGGCTGAAGCTGTGCTGAACGGCAGGCAACGCATGCGTCGCCACCAGCCGGCAACCGCGGCGCGCAGCGAAACTGTCCGCCTCCGCGAGCGGCACCTCGGGCAACGCCAGCAATCCTCCCCAGATACCCATTGGCGGGCGCCGTTCCAGCAGCACATGCCCGCCGTCGGTCAGCACCAGCATCGAAGCCTCCCGGTGTGGCAGGGGCTTGCCGGGCTTCGCCACCGGCAGTTCGGCCTGACGCCCGTCGCGCTTGGCAATGCAGATCTCGGCCATCGGGCATTCGGCACAGCGCGGATTCGCCCGGGTACACAGCGTCGCGCCAAGGTCCATGATCCCCTGTGTGTACGCCTCGATCTGCGCTTCCGGCAACAACGATTCGGCAAGCCGCCACAACTCCTTTTCCACTGCGGCGCCCCCCGGAAAGCCCTCGACGCCAAAGCAGCGCGCCAGCACCCGCTTGACGTTGCCATCGAGAATCGCTGCCCGCACGCCAAAGGCAAATGCCGCGATCGCCGCCGCGGTCGAGCGGCCGATCCCCGGCAAAGCAGCCAGATCTGACGGGGCTTCAGGAAAACGACCGCCGTGCTTTTCGACCACGACCTGCGCACAGCGATGGAGATTGCGTGCCCGTGCGTAGTAACCGAGTCCCGCCCAGTGTTCGAGGACAGCCCCGACCGGCGCCGCCGCCAGCGTCCCCACATCGGGAAAGCGTTCGAGAAAACGCTGATAGTAGGAAATCACCGTCGCCACCTGCGTCTGCTGCAGCATGATCTCGGACAGCCAGATGCGGTAGGCGTCGCGGGTATTCTGCCAGGGCAGGTCGTGGCGGCCGCGCTGGCGCTGCCAGCGGATCAGGCGCGCGGCGAAGGAAACGGCTGGATCATGCATGAAACGACAAAGGCGGGAAATGACGGGTCTATAATGGCCGCCGAGCGGACGCGGCAGTACTGAACTTCCTCGATTCGCGCCGATCTTAGCATGCCGTTATTTCCGCCCCGGACGACCGATGACCGCCTCCGCTTCTTCAGACGCCACATTCAACAGCCGCGAGTTTCGCAACGCGCTGGGCCGCTTCGCCACCGGAATCACCATCGTGACTGCCCTCGGGCCGGAGGGAAAGCCGATCGGGGTAACGATCAGCTCGTTCAACTCGGTATCGCTCGACCCGCCGCTGATCCTCTGGAGCCTGGCGACCAACTCACCCAAGCTGGAAGCCTTCCGCCAGGCCGACCGCTATGCGATCAACGTACTCGCGGCCGACCAGCGCGGATTGTCCAACCGTTTCGCCTCGCGCAGCGACGACCGCTTCGCCGATGTGCCCGTGCGCAGCGGACCCGGCGGCACTCGGCTGATCGATGGTTGCTGCGCCTGGTTCGAGTGTTCCCACGAAGCACACTACCCCGGCGGCGACCACCTCATCTTCCTCGGGCGCGTCGAACGCTTCGCCCGCGGCGACGCGACTTCGCCGCTGGTGTTCTTCGACGGCGCCTACTGCTGGCTCGACATGGACGAGGCCGATTGAATCGGCGAAGAAAACCGGTAGGATCACGTTTCGGTCAAACGAATCGCAACAACTTACAGCTTCGCGGGGAAAATCATGGCAAGCACACCCAAGTCTTCGGCAAACTCCTCCCGCACGATCATGTTGGCCTCGATTGCCGTCGGCATCCTGCTCACCGTGATCATCTGGCCGCTGTCGATGATCGGCAAGGGCGACCCATCGGCAGAGAGCGCCGATGAAGCCGAACTACGCATCCAGCCGGTCGCCCGTGTCGAACTGAAGAAGACCGTCGCGCCATCCGACGGCAAGCCGCGCAGCGCGGAGACGGTTTACAACGCGATCTGCAAGGCCTGCCACGATATCGGCGTCGCCGGCGCGCCGAAGACCGGCGACAAGGCGGCGTGGGCGCCGCGCATCGCGCTGGGTGACTCTGCCCTGCTCCAGTCAGTGATCAACGGGAAGGGCGCCATGCCGGCACGCGCCGGTGATGCCAGCCTGACCGAGGACGAACTCAAGGCCGCGATCGCGTTCCTCGTCGACAAAGCCAAGTAGCATTCTCCTGCCGACAAGAAGGGACGCCTGCGTCCCTTCGTCGTTCCCCGCCCGCAGCTTACAGCGCGGGGGGCATGGCGATGCCATAGCGCGTCGCCGCCGCCGTCAAGGCATCAAACACCTTCGGCGCCACATCGAGCCCCGCACGCTGCGCCTCGGCGATCCGCCGCTGGGCCATTTCGCCGGGCATGCGCACGGGATTCGCCGGGTCGATCGGCGCATTGGCGTGACATCGCCCGGTCAAGTAGTCCATCTGGCGCAGGAAGGCCGCCCGCCCGGCGAAGGCGTCCGGGTCAATCAGTTGCAGGAAGACATTGGCGCCCCAGCGTTTCTCGCTGTCCGGACGGCCGAAGCCGCCCAGACCGTGGGTCAGCATCTCGACCATCAGCGACAGGCCGAAACCCTTGTGCCCGTACTCCCGCCCGCCGAGCGGCAGCAGGGAGCCGTTGGCCCCCGGATCAAGCACATGCGGGTCATTGGTCGGGTTGCCATCGGCGTCCATCAGCCAGGGATGCGCGAACGGGGTATCGGCCGCCGATTTCTGCCGCGCCATGCCGACGGTGGTGATCGAGGTGCTGACGTCGATCCAGACCGGCTGTTCCGTTCCGGGGTAGCCGATGGCGATCGGGTTCGGCGTGAACAGCGGCTCCTTGCCGCCGTAGGGAGCGATGAAGCCGAAAGCCGGATCGGACGAGGCGAGGATCACCGCCAGTCCGCGGTCGGTCGCCTGCTTGATCAGCGAAGTCAGGCAGGCGATGTGGTGGCTGCGGCGGATCACCGCGGTCACCACGCCGTGCTCGGCGAGGCGCGAAGCGGCCAGTTCAAGCGCCTGCGACACCAGCCACGGCCCCGGCAGATAATTGCCGTCCCAGACGAATACCGCACCTGAGTCGCGAACGACTTCCGGCGTGCCGGCCTTGGCCATCAGGCCCTTCTCGATCTGCTCCAGGTACTGCGGACACAGCGCCATGCCGTGCGTTCGCTGCCCGACCATGTCGCCGGTCACCAGCACTTCCGCGACCGCCTGTGCCTTTTCGGCCTCCATGCCGGCTGCGGCAAATAGTTCGGTGGCAAGTTGCCTGAGCGAGGCGACCGAATAGCGCGGAATTGTCATGCGAATCTCCCGAAGCGGTAGTTGCGGCCGGTCATGTGAGCTGGCCAAAAGTGCTATTGTATCGCCCGCGTCGAGGCCCCGCCCGGACGCCTCCTCCCCATGCCTTTCCCGGAGCTCTCCCGACATGCCCGTCCCGGCTGCGTACCTCGGCATCATTCTCATCTGGTCGACCACGCCGCTGACCATCCAGTGGAGTACGCAAGGGGCGAACTTCGCATTCGCAGTGCTGGCACGGATGGTGATCGGGCTGGCAACGGCGATCGTGCTGCTTCTCGGCGGGCGAACCCGCTTTCCCGTACATGCGCGCGCCCTGAGTTCCTATGTCGTCGGCGGCCTCGGTCTTTTCAGCTCGATGGCCTTGACCTACTGGAGTTCGCGTCACGTTCACTCGGGGTTGATCTCGGTGACGTTCGGCCTTTCGCCGTTGATGGCCAGCATCCTGGCCACCTTCCTGCTGGGCGAAAAGGCGATCACGCCGTGGAAGGTGCTCGGCATGCTCCTCGGCGTGAGTGGCCTCGGCATCATTTTCCTTGACGGAACGAGTCTTGGCGGCGCGCATTCCAAGGCCGGCCTCACCGTGCTGCTCTTCGCCGTGTTTTTCTACGCCACCTGTCTCGTCTGGCTAAAGCGCATCGGCGACGACAGTCCGCCACTGGCCACCACCGTCGGCTCGCTCGGCGTCGCCACGCCGCTTTTTGCGGTGCTCTGGCTGGCGACCAGCGGCGAGATACCGGCGACAATACCGTGGCGCTCCGGGCTGGCGATCGTCTACCTCGGCGTGTTCGGCTCGGCCATCGCCTTCACCATGTACTACTACGTGATCAAGCATCTGCGCGCCACCCGGATCGCGCTGATTACCCTGATCACGCCGGTCATGGCGCTGCTGCTCGGCAACCTCCTGAATGGCGAGCACGTCACGCCAAACCTGGGCTTCGGCACTGCGCTCATTCTGCTCGGGCTTGCGGTACATCAACACGAAAGTATCCGCCTTCCGCTCCGATCGCGCCGGCTGCACTGAGGCGCAACAGCCTTCCGCCTTCACGACGCTTCGATACGATCGACCGCGTCCGTAATCACGCTGTCCACTCCCCACTCGAACAACTCCTGCGCACGCTCCGGCTCGTTGACCGTGTAGCACAGCACCCGAAAGCCGGCGGCATTGGCGCGCGCGACCACGTCGGCACTGAGTTCCCGGTGGTTGGCGTCCAGCGCCACACAGTCGAGACGGCGCAGGTGCTCCAGCCAGTCGGAAGGCAGGGTATCGACAAGCAGGGCGCGGGGGAGATCGGGTACGGCGAACCGGGCGGCTTCCAGCGCCGCCTCGCTGAACGAGGAAAGCAGGGGCTTCACGGGCATTCCCTGCGACAGGGTCTTCACATCCAGCGCCACGGCGGCGCCAGTTTCCCATTCTCTTCCGGGAGAAGGCTTGATCTCCACATTGGCGGCGAAGCCGTTGGCCCGCAGATAGGCAAAAATGCCGGCCAGGGTGGGGAGGGGTTCACCGGCGAAGGCGGCACTATGCCAGCTGCCGGCGTCGAGCATCGTCAGACCGCCGAGCGTCATCGCATCGGCCCGCCCGACCCCGTTGGTCGTGCGCTCCAGCGTCGCGTCGTGCAACAGGAAGCTCGTCCCGTCGGCAGAAAGCTTCACGTCGAATTCGAAAGCGGCATAGCCGAACGATGCGCCATGCCGCAATGCCGCCAGGGTGTTTTCCGGTGCCAGCTTGCCGGCACCACGATGTGCAAACGTTCGGGGATAAGGCCAGGATGGAAGGGAAAGGGACGTCACGAATTGGACTCCTGGAAAAAAATAGGACCGTCGATCAAAGCAGCGCCGCGATCGAGTCTAGCAAATAGATTCCGGACAATGTTCGAAATCGAAAAATAATTTCAAGCTCATTGACTTTACGAACACCAATGCTAACCTAGCCCCTCCTGTCGCATTCGAAATCGAAAATTGCGCAGTAACCAGAATGTAGCTTTGCGGTAATACCTTTGGCAGCTCAGCTCGAACACGGGCGGAATCGCCGAAGTTTGTCTGATGGAATACCTGTTGGTTGTCGCACTCGTGGCACATATCAAAACTATGGAGACATCATGAGACACAAGATCGCTGCTGCAGTACTCGCCGGGCTCTTTTCAATGGGCGCCTCGGCCCAGGTTGAAATTCAATGGTGGCATTCGATGACCTCGGTCAATGGCGAATGGGTCAACGACCTCGCCAGGGAATTCAATGCCAGCCAGTCGAAATACAAGATCGTGCCGACCTTCAAGGGCTCGTACGACGAATCGATGACCGCGGCGATCGCGGCCTATCGCGCCGGCAACGCCCCGCACATCCTGCAGGTCTTCGAAGTCGGCACGGCGATGATGATGGCCAGCGGCAAGGCCATCAAGCCGGTCGGCGAGGTGATGAAGGAAGCCGGCCAGAAATTCGACCCGGCCGTCTATATCCCCGCCGTCGCGGGTTACTACACGGCGCCGAACGGCCAGATGCTGAGCTTCCCGTTCAACAGCTCGACGACCGTGTTCTACTACAACAAGGATGCGTTCAAGGCCGCCGGCCTCGACCCCGAGCAGCCGCCGAAAACCTGGATCGAAGTGACGCAGGCCGCAGCCAAGCTCAAAGCGTCGGGGCATACCTGCCCGCTGACCATCGCCTGGCAGAGCTGGACGCAACTGGAGAGTTTCTCCGCCTGGCACAACGTCGAATTCGCCACCAAGAACAACGGCTTCGGCGGCCTCGATGCGCGCTTGAAGATCAACTCTCCCCTGCACGTTCGCCATATAGAAAACCTGTCCAACATGGCGAAGCAAGGGCTGTTCGTTTACAAGGGCCGGATGAGCACGCCGGAACCGTCTTTCATCTCCGGCGAATGCGCGATGATCACCACCTCATCGGGCTTCTACGGCAACGCCAAGAAGAACGCCAAGTTCAACTTCGGACTGTCCACGCTGCCCTACTACCCAGACGTCGAGGGCGCGCCGCAAAACACGGTCATCGGTGGCGCCAGCCTGTGGGTTATGGGTGGCAAGAAGGCCGACGAGTACAAGGGCGTCGCTGAGTTCTTCAGCTTCGTTTCGAAGCCGGACGTGCAGTCGGCCAGCCACAAGCGCACCGGCTACCTGCCGATCACCCTGGAAGCCTTTGCGCTGACCGAGAAGTCGGGTTACTACAAGGAGAACCCGGGCACCGACGTGGCGCCGAACCAGATGATCCGCAAGACCACCGACAAGTCGCGCGGCATCCGCCTCGGCAACTACGTACAGATCCGTACGATCGAGGACGAGGAACTCGAACAGGTCTGGGCCGGCAAGAAGACCCCGAAAGAAGGGCTCGACGCCATCGTGAAACGCGGCAACGAAATGCTCGAACGCTTCGAGAAAGCCAACAGCAAGAAATAGTCTGAAAGCGTAGCAAGGCGCTGCCAGCGCCTCTCGGCGGACTGCACGGAAACACCTCCGGCAGTCCTGCCGGGCGGACTGCGCGCTCCTTCGCGGCAGATCAGGCGATACCAAGAAGAAATCGGGACAGGGTCATGGCAGTTGAAAAGCGGGTCGTCTTCAAATCGAAGTGGTTGCCCTGGGTGCTCGTCGCACCGCAGGTGTTCATCATCGGCGCGTTCTTTTTCTGGCCGGCGGCGCAGGCGCTACTGCAATCCGTACAGCAATCGGATGCGTTCGGCACGTCGATCGAATGGGTCGGCCTGGAAAACTTCCGCAACCTGTGGAACGACGAGACCTACCTCGCCTCGTTTTACACGACCGCCATTTTTTCGGTATCAGTGGCAGTGATCGGCATCAGCCTCTCGCTGCTGCTCGCCGTGTATGCCGACCGGGTCGCGAAGGGCGCGCTGTTCTACAAGACGCTGCTGATCTGGCCCTACGCGGTGGCGCCCGCCGTCGCCGGCGTGCTGTGGCTGTTCATGTTCGCGCCGAGCGTCGGCGTCGTCGCCTACGGCCTGCGCGCCATCGGCATCGACTGGAACCACCTGCTCAACAGCACGCATGCGATGACCCTGGTCGTCATGGCCGCGGTGTGGAAACAGATTTCGTACAACTTCCTGTTCTTCCTCGCCGGCCTGCAAAGCATCCCGCGCTCGCTGATCGAGGCTGCCGCGATCGACGGTGCCGGTCCCTGGCGGCGCTTCTGGACGATCGTCTTCCCGCTGCTCTCGCCGACGACCTTCTTCCTGCTGGTAATCAACGTCGTCTACGCCTTTTTCGACACCTTCGCCATCATCGACTCGGCAACGCAGGGCGGGCCGGGCAAGGACACGGCGATTCTCGTCTACAAGGTTTACTACGACGGCTTCAAGGCCATGGATCTCGGCGGCTCTGCCGCGCAGTCCGTGGTGCTGATGGTCATCGTCATCGCGCTGACCGTCGTGCAGTTCCGTTTCGTCGAAAAGAAAGTCACCTACTGACATGAAGACCTTTTACCGAGGGCTGAGACATGGTTGAACGCCGGCCACTTCTCACCGCGCTGACCCACACCGTGCTGATCCTCGGCGTCGTCGTCATCGCATTCCCGCTCTACCTGACCTTCGTCGCTTCGACGCACACGACGCCCGACCTCATGCAGTCGCCGATGCCCTTGCTGCCCGGATCGCATTTCCTGCAGAACTACCTCGACGCCTGGAACGGCACTGGCGCCGGCGCGGGCTCAAAGGCGCCCGTCGCGCGCATGATGATGGTCAGCCTGATCACCGCGCTGATCATTGCCCTTGGCAAGATTGCCATCTCGCTGCTCTCGGCGTTCGCCATCGTCTACTTCCGTTTCCCGTTCCGCAACTTCGTTTTCTGGGCCATTTTCATCACCTTGATGCTTCCCGTCGAAGTACGCATCGGCCCGACCTACAAAGTCGTCGCCGACTTCGGCATGCTCGACACCTACGCCGGCCTGACCGTGCCGCTGATCGCCTCGGCGACAGCGACCTTCCTCTTCCGCCAGTTCTTCCTAACCGTGCCCGAGGAACTCGTTGAGGCCGCGCGCATCGACGGTGCCGGCCCGATGCGCTTCTTCAAGGACGTGCTGCTGCCGCTGTCGATGACCTCGATCGCCGCGCTGTTCGTCATCCAGTTCATCTACGGCTGGAACCAGTACCTCTGGCCGCTGCTGGTCACCACCAACGAAAGCATGTATCCGGTGGTGATCGGCATCAAGCGCATGATCTCGGGCGGCGACTCCGAGATGCAATGGAACGTGGTCATGGCCACGGCGATGATGGCGATGATTCCGCCGGCGACGATCGTCATCCTGATGCAGAAGTGGTTCGTCAAAGGTTTGGTTGATACGGAAAAATAATGGCTGCGATTACTCTCAAGAATGTCGTCAAGTGCTACTACGGCATCGGCAAGAAGACCGTCAACAAGGTCATCCATGGCGTCAACGCCGAAATCGCCGACGGTGAATTCATCGTCATCGTCGGCCCGTCGGGCTGCGGCAAGTCCACGCTGCTGCGCATGGTCGCCGGCCTCGAAGAAATCACCGAGGGCGAAATCTCCATCGGCAACCGCGTGGTCAACGACCTCGAACCGTCGGAACGCGACATCGCGATGGTCTTCCAGAACTACGCGCTCTACCCGCACATGAGCGTGTTCGACAACATGGCCTACGGACTGAAGATCGCCAAGGTGCCGACCGACGAGATCAAGACCCGCGTCGACAAGGCGGCGAAGATCCTCGAACTGGGCCCGTACCTGGCGCGCAAACCGCGCGAACTCTCCGGCGGCCAGCGCCAGCGGGTCGCGATGGGGCGCGCCATCG
>JARFTZ010000043.1 GCA_029289235.1 Gammaproteobacteria bacterium | reverse complement strand
CGGTGATCATCGAAGGGATGCAGGGCGGGCATTTGTCGCCGCCGGTCTGGCTCATGCTGTTTAACAGCTTGATCATGGCGCTGGTGATCGCCGTGGGCAAGATTTCGGTCTCCATCATCTCGGCCTACGCGGTGGTGTTTTTCCGCTTCCCCGGGCGCATGTTCTGCTTTTGGCTGATCTTCATCACCCTCATGCTGCCGGTCGAGGTGCGCATCTTGCCCACTTACGAAGTGGTCACCGACCTCGGGCTGCTCAACACCTTTGCCGGCCTGACGCTGCCGCTCATCGCCTCGGCCGGCGCCACGCTGCTGCTGCGCCAGTTCTTTCTCACCCTGCCCGACGAGCTGGTCGAGGCCGCCAAGATGGACGGCGCCGGCCCGCTGCGCTTTTTCTGGGACGTGGTGCTGCCGCTCACCCGCACCCAGCTGGCGGCGCTGTTCGTGATCATGTTCGTCTATGGCTGGAACCAGGACCTGTGGCCGCTGCTCATCGTCACCGACCAGAACCTCGACACCATCGTCGTCGGCATCGCCAAGCTCATCGGCACGGGCGACGCCACCACCGACTGGAACCTGGTCATGGCGACCACGCTGCTGGCCTTGCTGCCGCCGGCGCTGGTGGTGCTGCTGATGCAAAAGTGGTTCGTCAAAGGGCTGGTGGACAGCGAAAAATAAACTCCGAAAATACGAAAAATTATGGCTACGCTGGCACTCAATCAAGTCAAAAAAAGCTACGGCATCGGTCCGGGCGCGCTCCAAGTCATCCACGGCGTCGATGCGCAGATCGCCGACGGCGAGTTCGTGGTCATCGTCGGCCCCTCGGGCTGCGGCAAAAGCACCCTGCTGCGCATGGTCGCCGGGCTCGAGTCGATTACCTCCGGCACGATCCAGATCGGCGAGCGCGTCGTCAACAATGTGCAACCGGCCGAGCGCGACATCGCCATGGTGTTCCAGAACTACGCGCTCTACCCGCACATGAGCGTGTTCGACAACATGGCCTACGGCCTGAAGATCGCCAAAGTGCCGACCGACGAGATCAAGACGCGCGTCGACAAGGCGGCGAAGATCCTCGAACTGGGCCCCTACCTGGCGCGCAAACCGCGCGAACTCTCCGGCGGCCAGCGCCAGCGGGTCGCGATGGGGCGCGCCATCGTCCGCCAGCCGCAGGTCTTCCTCTTCGACGAACCGCTGTCCAACCTCGACGCCAAGCTGCGCGCGCACACCCGCCTGGAAATCCAGAAACTGCACCATGACCTGGGCATCACCTCGCTGTTCGTCACCCACGACCAGGTCGAAGCGATGACCCTCGCACAACGGATGATCGTGATGAATGGCGGGGTCATGGAGCAGTTCGGCACGCCGGAAGAAGTCTATGCCCGCCCGGCCTCGACCTTCGTCGCCACCTTCATCGGCTCGCCGCCGATGAACCTGATCAAAGGCGCTCCCGGCACAAAACCCGGCGTGACCGTGGGCATCCGCCCTGAGCATCTCGACATCACACCGGACGGCTGGGCGCTGACGGTCGATGCCCTCGAAATGCTCGGCGCGGAACGACTGGTCTACGGACGCTGGCGACATGGTGAGGGCGATGAACTGGTGGTGATCCGCTGCGACGAATCACTTCCGGCCCCGCAACTCGGCAGCACGATCCACGTCACGCCGCGACCGGATCGCCTGCATTACTTCGATACGGCGAGCGGGAAGCGGATCTGACGACCCGCCGGAGAACCGGGGAGAACCGTCTGGCTATCCCCGCTTCGCCTTGCCGGTCTTCCTGAACATCAGGTAGAAGGTGACGCCCATCAGCGCCACGACGGAGAGGCTGATCGGGCTGACGGCGATGGCGCCCAGCAAGTCACCGAAGTTGCCCCGGTAGGAAATCATTGTCCGGCGGAAGGTTTCGTCCATCAGCGGGCCGAGCACCAGCCCGAGGACCATTGGCGGAATCGGAAACTTGTACAGCTTGAAGACGAAACCGACAATGCCGAAGAACGCCATCCACGCCACGTCGATCAGACTGCTGTTGATCGCGTAAGCGCCAATGACCGTAATGAAGATGATCGGCGGCAACAGGATGTTCTGCGGAATGCTGACCAGCTTGATGAACGGCTTGATCAGCAACATGCCGAAAATCAGGAAGAAGAAGGTGGCGAAGAGGAGCGACAGCACGATCATGTTGAACAGTTCGGGCGTCTCCGTCATCAGCATCGGCCCGGGCCGCAAGCCGTGGATCTGAAACGCCCCGATGATGACCGCGGTCACCGCATCGCCCGGAATGCCGAGCGTCAGCATCGGAATGATCGCGCCGCCGATGGCCGCATTGTTCGCCGACTCGCTGGCGACGACGCCTTCATAGGCGCCCTCGCCAAACGGGCTGGACGGATTCTTCACGGTCCGCTTGGCATGGTCGTAAGCCATCAGCGAGGCGATCGGCCCGCCCACGCCCGGCAAGGCGCCAATCAGCACGCCAATGCTGGAGGTGCGCAACGTCAGCGGCAGATACCGGGCCAGCAGGTTGAGCGGCGGCAGCACCCGCCCGACTTTCTGGATGACATGCGCCGACGAATTCTGATAGAGCTGGTACAACACCTCGGAAAGGCCGAACAGGCCAAGAATCGCCGTGACCAGATCCACGCCCTTGACCAGCAGGTCGCTGCCGAAAGTCAGCCGCGGCATCCCGGTAATCAGGTCGAGGCCGATCAGCCCCATGACGATCCCGAGCGACGCGGTGAACATCGCCTTGCCGAACGAACCTTCGGCGAAACTGCCGACCAGCAGGATGCCGAAGATCGCCAGCAGGAAATAGTCCTGCGGTGCAAAGCCGATCGCAATCCGCGCGATCAGCGGCGTTCCGATCCACAGCGCCAGCACGCCGACGAGTCCGCCCAGGAACGATTCGGTGCACGCCCAGCCGATGGCAATGCCACCCTCCCCGCGTTTAGCCAGCGGATAGCCGTCAAGCGTCGTGACCACCGACGACGGCGCGCCGGGAATATTGATCAGACAGGCGGTAATCGATCCGCCGAACACCGCCCCCTGATAGATCCCCATGATCACGGCCAAGGCCGACGTCACGTCCCAGCCATAGGTGAGCGAGACCAGAATGGCCACCGCCATGGTCGCGGACAGCCCGGGAATGGCACCGACCAGGATGCCGGCCAGTGTTCCCCCGGCGGTCAACAAGGCGATATTAAGTAAGTGCTCCATGCTTGACTCATCCCGTCCGTTTTTTTGTAAAAGGCGACTGCTTCAGAAATCGATATAGAACACTTTGGCAAAGAGGGTCATCGAAACGGCCACGACGCCTGCCGACGCCAATATCGCCTTTACTGGCGGCAGCGATTTCCAGTAAAGAAAGCTGAACAACAGGAACGCAGCGGATGCCAGCCAGAAAGGGAGCAGGAAGAGAGCTCCAACGTACACGAAGAAGACGCCAACATAGGTCAGGACCGGCAGCTGGAACACGTTCTCGGTAGCTTTGCTGACCTGCCGTGTTTTGATCGCTTCAATCAGCGACAGCACCGCGCAGACGACCATGACGGCTGACAGCAGGATCGGCACGATCTTCGGTGACGACAAGGCTTGCGAATTCCCCGCATCGATGAAGAAGGACGAGGTCAGGAAAAACATGGCCACCAGCAGGAACACGATATTGGCTCCGATCTCCCCGCTCTTATAGCGTACGGCTTTCATTTACTCGCCCCCCTGCTTTCTTTTCGTTCTCGAAGACCGGCTATAGCCGCGGGATGCCGAACTCCGCCGGCGATTTCTGGGCAGCTCCGCCATCGAACAACAGCCAGGCCGTCTTGGACGTAAAGTCGTTGGCGAACTTCAAGGCATCCGCGCCCATCAAATTCATTGGCAGCATCTCGTTCTTGGACACGAACTCCTTGAACTTTGGATCATCGGCCGCTTTCGCGAATGAGTCCTTCAGCTTGGCGACAACCTCGGCAGGCATGCCCTTCCTGACCCAGACGCCGTAGAACGGCCCCCACGGCAGATGCTTGTTGTATTCCGGCATGGCTTCGCCGAGCGCGGCCCAGTCCGGATGGTTCGGCAGTTTCCTGTCGTTGACCACGGCCAGGACCTTCAGCTTGCCGGCCTTGATGTAGTCGGCCACGCTGAGCAGCCCGACGGTGGCGACATCGGTATGTCCGCCCAACACGGCGGTGATGATCTCGCCTTCGCTCTTGAACGGCACCATGTTGAACTTTGCGCCGAGGATCGTCGCCACGATCCCTGAAACGCCGGTCGGCCCGGTTGTCGCGATCTTCACCTCGCCGGGCTTCTGCGTCGTGTCCTTGATCAGGTCATTGACCGTTTTCCATTGGCTTTCCGGTTTGGTGACGATCACCGGCACGCCGCGCGCGAGCAGGATGATCGGATCATAGTCGCCGAAGCTGAGCTGGGACACGCCCATGACCCGGTAGGATGCCAGGTTCTCCGCCGTGACCAGGATGGTGTAGCCATCGGCCTTCTTGTCCAGCGCTTCCTTCGCCCCGATCGAGCCGTTTCCTCCGGAAACATTCTTGACTACCACGGCCTGCTTCAGATGCGCCTCGGCCAGCGGGGCAATGGTCCGCGCCATGATGTCGGTGGACCCGCCCGGCGCGAAGGGCACGATCGCCGTAATCTGGCGTTCTGGATATTCCGCCGCGCCGACCGGACTTGATACCCCGGCCATCAGCACCGCCAGAGAGAAAAGGGCGGGTAGAACTCGGACTAGCTTTTTCATCTTGGACCCCCGTTTATGAAAAGACTTGCATCAAGAAGTTTTTTCGGCAGATTTCAACCAAAAAACCATGGCTCCAGCTTAAAGAATGGCACCTTGATCGATGAGCGTCGCCCTCAAGGCAGGATAGTCAGAGCGTCCCTGCAAGGCCAGAGCCGCTGCCGCGCCCGCGGCCTGCCCCGTGGCAAAGGCGGTCCCCATGACCCGCAAGGAACTGAACGCCGCGCGATCGGCCCCGACCGTGCGGCCGGCCAGCCACAGGTTTTCGATGAACTCGGCGCGAATCGAATCAGCGGGAATGTCGTAGAAGCCTTCACCGCCGATGAAGGCCACGGTCGGTTTGCCCGGTGTATCGTGACGCTCAAGTTGCCAGGCAGCGCGGGCGACCGGATTGCTCACCCGACACCCGACCAGCGCCTCGGCTTCGCTGATCATGTGGCGCGCCAGCGGGTGGCGCGTCTCGCGCACCCCGAGCTGCACACCGGTGCCCACCAGCGTGGCCCTCTCGCAGCCGGGAATCCGGCGCAATTGCCGAATGAACGCCCAGGCGGTCGCGCGGCACTTCTGCTCGCCGTCGCTCAAGCTGTTGGACGAAAGCCCGTCCGTGAGAACGTCCACGCCCATCCACCACAGATCGCCGTTTTCCGGAAGACGCAGGACGAAACCGCCATCGGCACGCAACGTGGCCCGTCGCTCGTTCTCCGGCACGGCGGCGCCGATCCGCGACAGCAGGGCGCGATCGACGACGACGTCCGCAGGCACGCCGGCAATGCGCGCGCACAACGACGCCGCATAGCGCGGCTGCTCGACAAAAGCCATCGGCACCCTGGCAAGTTCGGACAAATCGCCCTCGCCGCTGGCATCAACAAACGCACCGGCGACAATTTCCAGCCGCCCGAGGTGGTCGGCAATGATGAGACTTTCGATACGTTCATTGCCGCAACGAACATCGATCAACAGGGCGTGCAGGCGCACTGCCACCCCGGCTTCGAGGACCAGGTCGTCGAGCGCCGCCTTCGCCGATTCGGTATTGAAGGGCAACACCCAGTTGCGGTTGGGCGACAGAACCGGTTCCACCCGGCTGCCGAAACCTGCCAGACGGTCAAGCAGTTCCCGGCCGATGCCGCCGACGGCCCACTCGGGCTCGTCACGCCGATACAGGAATCCGTCGTAGGTCATGATCAGCGCATTGGTTGCCGCTCCACCGAGAAATCCGTAACGCTCGACCAAAACCACCTTGGCCCCGAGGCGTGCCGCTGACACCGCGGCGGCAACACCGGCCGAACCACCGCCGACGACGGCGATATCAAAGTGCTCTTGTCGATCAGCCTGCATTCGTTGGACTCCCTGATCGGCCGCAATGGCTAGCCGGAATGGAACCCAATATAATTTTCCGCGGATCGTGCGACAAACGAATAATTCTTATCCCTCGAATAAGAACGGCTGATGAACCATTTCCTGCAGATTGACGACACGTGAGACAACCCACAGAACCGCCGACGGTGCCCATGCCGGCGCCAGCCGTACCCCGGAGTGGCCATGCCTCCGCACGAACGCCCCTGCTTGAACTCGAGCTGCTGCGCACGCTGATCGCGGTAAACAATCATTCGAGCTTCACCGAAGCGGCCCATGAGCTGAACAAGACGCAGGCTGCAGTGAGCATGCAGATCCGCCGGCTGGAAGAACTGGCCGGCGTGACCCTCTTCGATCGCGGCAAGCGCAGCCTGAGACTGACCGGTGATGGCGAAATCCTCGTCGAGTACAGCAAGAAGATGCTCGCCTTGAACGAGGAGGCTTTCGCCAGCGTTCGCCCGGACCAGGTCGTCGGCGCGGTGCGTCTGGGTGCCGTCACGCATTATGCGATCCACATCCTCCCGCCGCTCCTTGCGGAGTTCTCGGCACGCTATCCGGCGGTACGCATCGAGCTGCTGGCGGGCGTTTCTTTTCGCGAGGCCTCTTTCGGGACAGAACTCGACCTCGCCATTGCGCTGGAACCCGCCGGGATGACGACCGGAACGGTGCTTGAGCGGGACCGCGCGGTCTGGGTAACCTCGGCCCGACATCAAACCCACACCGTCGCTCCGGTACCGCTCGCCGTGCTGCCCGAAGGCAGCCTGTTGCGCAAATGGGCCATCGAAAGCCTCGAACATCACGGCAAGCCGTGGCGGATCGCCTACATCAGTGCGAACGCCTCGGCCATGGTGTCTGCCGTCGAAGCCGGCCTGGCGGTCGGCGTGGTGCGCTCGAGCAGCCTGACCGAGGGGTTGCGCGAACTGACGCCCGACGAAGGCTTTCCGACCCTGCCGGTCTTCGACATCACGCTCACCGACGCCGGCCCCGGACTCGGCCGTGTCGCCGTGGCGCTGCGCGATTTCCTCAGGCAGAAACTCGCCTGGGACGGCGAGGCACGCGGTAGCGCCGTCTCACCCTGACTTCCCCGGCAGTGATGCTCCTCCACGACAGGAAATGGCGCACTCAAGGCGCCATGCCGCTGTTGTCAGCAACCACACAAAACAATTGCTGCGGCTTCAGCGCAGGAAAGCCACGAAAGTTTTCAGCACCACGGCGTTCGCCAGATCGACAAAGAAGGCCCCAACCATCGGCACGAGGAGGAATGCCAGGTGCGACGGCTTGGTATTGTCGGTCACCGACTGCATGTTGGCGATGGCCGTTGGCGTCGCACCCATGCCGAAGCCGCAGTGTCCGGCGGCAATGACCATAGCATCATGGTTGCTGCCCATCACCCGGAAGGTCACGTAGATCGCCCACCCCGCCATCGCGACAGCCTGGACGCCCAGGATGAGGAGCAGCGGGACGGCCACCGAAGCCATCTGCCCAAGCTGGATCGCCATCATCGCCATCGCCAGGAAAAGCGCCAGCGCGACGTTGCCAAGCACCGAAACGCAGCGGTCAAAGACCTGATACCAGCCTAACCAGGCGAGCACGTTGCGCAACACGACGCCGACGAAAAGCACGCAGAGGAAGGTCGGCAACTCCAGCACGCTGCCGTGCAGCGCCGTAGAAATCCGCGTGCCGACCAGAAGACAGATGGAGAACAGGGCGAGCGTCTCGATCATCGCGGGCACGTTGATTTCGCGAACGCGCATCGGATCCTCGAAGGTGCTCTCGATCACGTCGATCTGCTCACCCTTCCTCTGCCGTATCTTGCGCGAAACAAACCTGGCGACAGGACCGCCGATCAGGCCGCCCGAAACCAGGCCGAAGGTGGCGCACGCCATTGCCAGTTCGGTTGCCGAGGCCAGGCCGTACTTCTCGCCGAACAGCGCTCCCCAGGCCGCGCCGGTGCCGTGCCCGCCGGTCAGCGTGATCGAGCCGGCGATGAGGCCGATCAGGGGATCGAGCCCGAGCATCTTGGCCATCGATACGCCGACGATGTTCTGCACGAAAAGGAACGCCACGACGACCAGTACCAGCTTGGCCAAAGGCTTGCCGCCCCTCCTCAAGCTCGCAATCTCGGCGTTCAAGCCGATACTGGCAAAAAAGCAGAGCATCAGCGGCGTGCTCAACCCCTTGTCGAATTGAATTCCGATGCCCGTCGAGCTTTGCAGGACAAAAAGACCCAGCGCGGCGATGACCCCGCCGACTACCGGCTCCGGAATCGAGTAGTACTTGAGCCACTTCACCCGCGAAACCAGCAACCCACCGACGACCAAGACCATCGACGCCGCAACCAGCGTCTCGTATCCATCAAACGATATCATCCCGACCCCTTTCCCAGTAATTTGACATAATTTTTTCGTCATCAAGCCCAGCAGGGCGATTTATGCATTCTGGAATCATCGTGCACCGCAACGGCCATCAACCATACGGTAGCGGGTAATGTTCTGCCTCGAAAGTTTGGTCCGCAAACGCTATCTCGGCACAAGATGCTTCCTGCATCACACGAACATCGTCCGCTCACGATGTCGCTTCGATCACCCCTTCCCCGCCAGCATCGCCTTCATCGCCGCGAGGCGCGCGGCGCCGGTCGCCTTGTCGGGCGGTGCCTCGCTCTTGCCGCCGGAAAAGCGCAGATCGTCCTTGCCCATCTCGGCGATGAAGCGTGACGGTTCGCAGGGGATCAGTTCTCGGCCCTGCTTGCGTTTCTCGGCGTAGCTGATGTGCAGCGAGCGCTGCGCGCGGGTGATGCCGACATACATCAACCGGCGCTCTTCCTCGATCTTCACCGGATCGAGCGATTCGCGGTGCGGCAGCACGCCTTCCTCGACGCCGATCAGAAACACGTGCTTGAACTCCAGCCCCTTCGAGGCATGCAGGGTGGATAGCTGCACGGCGTCGGGCTGGCTGCCGTCCTCCTGCTTTTCCAGCATGTTGATCAGGGCGATCATCTGGGTCATCTCGAGCAGGGTCTTGCCGTCCTCGGCGCTTTTTTGCGTCAGCCAGTTGGAAAGTTCCTGTACGTTCTCCCAACGCGTCTGCGCGACACGCCGCTCCTCCTCGCCGTACAGCCAGGATTCATAGCCGATCGCCGCGAGCAGGTCGCCGATCACCTGCCCCGCCGGTTCCTTGGCCGCGCGATACTCGAAGCGGTTGATGAACTGGCAGAACTCCAGCAGCGGCCCGAGCTGGCGCGCCTGCACGCGATGGGCGAAGCCTTCTTCGAACGCGGCGGCGAACAGCGACAGATGCCGCTCGCCAGCGTACTTGCCGAGCGCCTCCAGTGTCGAACCGCCGACGCCGCGCTTGGGCGTGGTGACGGCACGGATGAAGGCAGGGTCGTCGTCGCTGTTCGCCAGCAGGCGCAGGTACGAGGTGATGTCCTTGATTTCGGCCTTGTCGAAGAAGGACTGGCCGCCCGAGAGCAAGTAGGGAATCCGGCTGTCGCGCAGGTGTTGTTCCAGCGCGCGCGCCTGGAAGTTGCCGCGGTAGAGGATCGCGTAATCGGAGAATTTCGTGCGGTGCTCGAACTTGTGCGCCTGCAGTTTCATCACCACCTGCTCCGCTTCCTTCTCGTTGTCCTTGCATGCCGTCACGCTGATCGGGTCGCCCTGGCCGAGGTCGGACCACAGTTTCTTGTCGAACAGTTTTTCGTTGTGCGCGATCAGCGTGTTCGCCGCCTTGAGAATGCGCACCGTCGAGCGGTAATTCTGTTCGAGCTTGATCAGCTTGAGCTGCGGGTAGTCGCGCGGCAGTCCACGCAGGTTCTCGATATCGGCGCCGCGCCAGCCGTAGATCGCCTGGTCGTCGTCGCCGACCGCGGTGAATGCCGCGCGCGGCCCTGCCAGCAGCTTGAGCAGGTGGTACTGGCAGGCGTTGGTGTCCTGGTACTCGTCGACCAACAGGTAGCGCAGGCGGTTCTGCCACTTGTCGAGCACCTGTTGCTGCGTGCGGAACAGTTCAACCGGCAAGGAAATCAGATCGTCGAAGTCGACGGCCTGATAGGCTTTGAGCGTCGCCGCGTAGCTGGCGTAGGCCTGCGCCGCCAGCTTCTCGGTGTCGTTCTGCGCATCCTTCAACGCCTGATCGGGCGAGACCAGCGCATTCTTCCAGTTGGAGATCAGCGACTGCAGGCGGCGTATCGTCGCCTTGTCGACGCTGCCCGCGAGGTCGGAAATGATGCCGAAGCAGTCGGTAGAATCGAAGATCGAAAACTGCGGCTTGTAGCCAAGCGCCTTCGCTTCTTCGCGCAGGATACGCACACCGAGCGAGTGGAAGGTCGAAATCGTCAGCCCGGCCGGCTTCGTCGAAAGCAGCGAGGCAACCCGTTCCTGCATTTCGCGTGCGGCCTTGTTGGTGAAGGTGATCGCGGCGATGTTGCTCGGATTGAAGCCGCAGTCGTTGATCAGGTAGGCGATCTTCTGGGTAATCACGCGCGTCTTGCCGGAGCCGGCGCCGGCGAGGACCAGCAAGGGACCGTCGAGATAGCGGATGGCTTCGCGTTGCGGAGGATTCAGTAAGGCGGACATCTCGGAAATACAGGATCGACAACAAATGAAATACGGCGCCGGCCGGAAACATCGCCCGGCCGGCGCCAGAATCGGCTTTTACAGATAATGAAGGAGCAGCGAAAGCAGCAGCAGGACGGCAATCAACGCCAGAAGACGATTCTGGCGCCGCTGCGTGGCGTTCAACTCGGCGAGAACCGGCGCGAGGTCCACCGTCTTTTCGCGTTTCAGCGCCCGATGCACGAGCCGCGGCAACTGCGGCAGGGTACGCGCCCAATTCGGCGCCTCGTCCTGCATCCCGCGCAGCATCGCCCGCCAGCCGAGCTGCTCGCTCATCCAGCGCTCGAGGAAAGGTTTGGCAGTCTTCCAGAGATCGAGGTTCGGGTCGAGCTGCCGACCGAGCCCTTCGACGTTGAGCAGCGTCTTCTGCAGCATGACGAGTTGCGGCTGGATCTCGACATTGAAGCGGCGCGAGGTCTGGAACAGGCGCAGCAGCACCTTGCCGAAGGAAATCTCGTGCAATGGCCGGTCGAAGATCGGCTCGCAGACGGCGCGGATCGCCGCCTCGAACTCGTCGACGCGGGTGTCCGGCGGCGCCCAGCCGGCCTCGACGTGCGCGGTCGCCACGCTCTTGTAATCGCGGCGGAAGAAGGCCAGGAAATTCTGCGCCAGATAGTTCTTGTCGACGTCGGTCAACGTGCCGACGATACCGAAATCGAGGGCGATGTACTTGCCACGATTCGCCCCATCGAGCGCGACGAAGATGTTGCCGGGGTGCATGTCGGCGTGGAAAAAGCCGTCGCGGAAAACCTGCGTGAAGAAGATCTCCACACCGGCCTTCGACAGTTCGGTCAGGTCGATGCCCGCCGCGAGCAGCGCCTTGGTGTGGCTGATCGGGATGCCGTGCATGCGGTCCATGACCATCACCGTGGTCGTGCAGAAATCCCAATAGACCTCGGGCACCAGCAGCAATTTCGAATCCTTGAAGTTGCGCCGCAGTTGCGAGGCATTGGCCGCCTCGCGCATCAGGTCGAGTTCGTCGTAAAGGTATTTGGCGAACTCGGCGACAACTTCGCGCGGCTTCAGGCGCCTACCGTCGCTCCAGAAGCGTTCCAGCACGCCAGCGGCCGTCTCGAGCAAGGCGATGTCGTGAGCAATGACGCCTTCCATCCCCGGACGCAGGATCTTGACCGCCACCTCTTGACCGCCGTTTTCGGGATGCAGGCGGGCGAAGTGAACCTGGGCCACCGACGCGCTGGCCACCGGCGTCTCGTCGAACTCGGCAAACACTTCGCTGGCCGGCCGTCCATAGGCCGCCTCGATCTGCGCGTGCACTTGTTCCACGTGAAACGGTGGCACCCGGTCCTGCAGCTTGGCCAGTTCGTCGGCAATATCGACCGGCAGCAGATCGCGGCGCGTCGACAGCACCTGCCCGAACTTGACGAAGATCGGCCCCAGGTCTTCCAGAAAGCGGCGCAGGCGCACGGCGTCCGGCTCGCCGTTGCGCCGCCAGAGATGCAAGGCGCGACACAGCGCCGCCAGGCGGCCGGTCGGCTCGTGTTCGACGATCATCTCGTCGATGCCGTGGCGACGGGCAACGCTGAAGATCTTGGCGAGGCGGAAAAGACGCATGGGGAAACGACCCGGGACGCAAAGCCGAGAGTTTATCCCGAATCGCCGCCTTACCCGTGAACGATGCGTCGTTGCGCCGCCGCCGAACCTCCATTACCCTTCGCGCCCTCACGAAGGAAAAAGGACATGCTGAACATGCGCAAGGAAGCGAAACACAGCCCGTTCGAGGATTTTATGGCCCTCCTGACGGGCACCTTGCTGGTCGCCCTGGCGGTCAACTTCTTCCGTTTTTCAGGCCTGGTGACCGGCGGCACGCCGGGGCTGACCTTCCTCGCCCACTACGCCAGCGGCTGGTCCTACGGTCCGCTCTACTTCCTGCTGAACATTCCGTTCTACGCCCTCGGCCTGCGGGCGCTTGGCAAGACCTTCACGCTCAAGACCTTCGGCGCCGTATTCATGTTGTCTGTCTTCAGCGAGATGCTGCCGCGCTGGTTCGCCATCGCGTCCATCGAACCCGCCTTCTCGGCCACCCTGGCCGGCCTGCTCGCCGGCGCGGGGATGCTGATCCTGATCCGCCACCAGGCCAGCCTCGGCGGCATCGGCATCCTGGCGATCTTCATGCAGAAGCGCCACGGCTGGAGCGCCGGCAAGCTGCTGATGGCCACCGACGTCGCCATCGTCTGCGCCGCCTTCGTCATCACCGACCCGCGCCGCGCCGCCCTGTCGATCCTCGGCGCGCTGGTGATGAATCTGGTGCTGATCGTCAATCACCGGCCGGGGCGGTACTTCGGGCAGTAGCGCTTACCTCACAGGGATATGCCATTGGCCCCCTGGCCCAGAGGGGCGCAAGACGTACGTGCGGCGCGATGTGAATGCTGACTTTGCGTGATCAATGTCCCAGGATGGCGAGATCGAATACGTAAATCACGCCCAAGGCGTAGGCCTTGTTGGACGGGGCATTGTGGTTGTCCAGGTGGCCATAATCAAGGTAGGCGTAGGTATTCTTGAAGATTTCGCGGTTGACGAAGAACTCGGTCGCATCAACCTTGGTCTCGTTGTTCTTCCCATAGTGCATGCCGACATTGAAACCGGCCACGGGTGCGACGAAACCGACGCTGGGACCCTTGCCCTTCGTCCCGTAAAAGCCTTTGGAGTAGCCGGACATAACCTTGACGAAACCGAAATCGTAGCTGCCCGCGATGCCGGTGAAACTTTCTCCACCATGGGTGCGCCGGCTTTCCGCCGCCACGCTCACAGAGAACTTGCCTGCAGCGTAGGTCAGCGCCCCCGAACTCGCTGCCTTGGCATCATCCACGCCATCTTCCCTGGCGGCGACCCCCAGGTGGGCCTTGAAGCCATTCACGGTCGGCGAAATGTATTGCAGGGATTGCGTCTGGCGTCCGCGTCCCCAGGATGCGACGCCAGCGTTGGCCAATGCCGAAACCGTGTTGGCCTGACCGTTGAAGTCGTACACACCCATGGCCTGGAACGGAACCGAATCCTGCCGGCCGAAACGGACTTCGCCGAAGCCGCCCGAAAGGCCGCCCCACGCCTGACGGGCAAACAGCGTCTTGGAGTTATGGCCGAGCCTGAGCTTGTGGTCGATTTCAGCAGATTCCAGATTGAAGTTGGCGCGCAGTCCGTTGCCGACGTCGAGGCCGCCCTTGATGCCGAAACGTGTCGTAGAGTTGCCCTGTCCGCCGCCGCCGTCGCCGCCATCGTCACCGCCGGAATGCCAGCGCGGATTCGTGCCGTTGGCGTCGTCAGCCATGTTTTTTCCGTAGCTGACGTCAACCAGGCCGTAGACGCTCAGTTCGGTTTCGGCATGGACAGAGCCGACCGCGACAAGCAGCGCGGCGGCAGGAAGCAGTTTCTTGATCATGGTTGGTCTCCCTAATGTTGATAAATACGATGCTGTGTCGCGTTGTGCGTACAGTCGAGAAAAAACGGTGCATCTTGTCTTCTTGACTGGCACGCGTTTAGCAAAATCGCAATGTACGGAAAAAATGTGAGATTGCCGCTGGCGCCACGTGTCACATGCCGAGGTAGGCCTTCTTCACCTCTTCGTTGCTCAGCAGGTTCTCGGCCTTGTCCTCCAGCGTGATCGCGCCGTTTTCCATCACGTAGCCGCGGTGGGCGATCTTCAGCGCCTGGTTGGCGTTCTGTTCGACGAGGAAGACCGTGGTGTTGTTCTCGGCGTTGATCTGTTTGATGATCTCGAAGATCTGCTTGATGATCAACGGCGCGAGGCCGAGCGACGGTTCGTCGAGCAGCAGCAGCGACGGGCGGGCAAGCAGGGCGCGGGAGATGGCGAGCATCTGCTGTTCGCCGCCGGAGAGCGTGCCGCCGGCCTGGTTGCGGCGTTTTTCGAGGATCGGGAAGCGCCCGAACACCTGCTCGATGTCGGCCTTGATACCGGTCTTGTCGTTGCGCAGGTAGGCGCCCATCTCGAGGTTTTCGAGCACGCTCATCTGCGGGAAGATGTGCCGCCCTTCCGGCACCTGGCAAATGCCGAGGGTGACGATGGCTTCCGCGCTGAGGCGGTGAACCGGTTGCCCGCGAAAGAGGATTTCCCCGTGGCGCGGCGGGTTGACGCCGCAGATCGACATCAGCGTGGTACTCTTGCCGGCGCCGTTGGCGCCGATCAGGGTGACGATCTCGCCTTCGTTGATGGTCAGCGAGACGTTCTTCAGTGCCTGGATGTTGCCGTAGTAGGTCTGGATGTTGCGGAGTTCAAGCATGGGCTTCCTCGCCGAGATAGGCCTCGATCACCTTCGGGTTTTCCTTGATTTGCTGCGGCGTTCCCTGCGCGATTTCCTTGCCGTACTCCATCACGTAGATGCGGTCGGAGATGTTCATCACCAGTTTCATGTCGTGTTCGATGAGCAGGATCGCCACCTTTTCCTCGTCGCGGATGCGCGTGATCAGCGCGTCGAGTTCGTGCGTTTCCTGCGGGTTCATCCCGGCTGCCGGCTCGTCGAGCAACAGCAGGAACGGGTCGGTGGCCAGCGCGCGGGCGATTTCCAGGCGGCGCTGCGCGCCGTAGGAAAGGTTGCGCGAGAACTCGTCGGCCACCTCCGCCAGCCCGACTTTCTTCAGCAGCTGGTAGCTCTTGTCCACCGACTCCTTTTCCTCGCGCGCGGTCGCGGCGCCGCCGAGGATCGCCCGGACGATGCCGGTATGGGTGCGGCAGTGGCGGCCGATCATCACGTTTTCCAGCACGGTCATCGCCGGAAACAGGCGGATGTTCTGGAAGGTACGCGCCATGCCGAGCGCGGTGATGCGGTTCGGCTTCATGCCGTTGATGCGCCGCGTCGCGCCGCCGGGCGGGTGGATCTTCACGTCGCCTTGGGTGGGTTCGTAGATGCCGGTGACGCAGTTGAAGAAGGTCGTCTTGCCAGCGCCGTTCGGCCCGATCAGGGCGACGATCTCGCCTTCGAAGATGTCGAGGCCGACGTTGTCGATGGCGCGCAGGCCACCGAAGTCCATCGTCAGCCCGCTGACCTCCAGCAGCTTCTTGCGTTCGTTACTTGCCGCCATCGGTGTCCTCCTTGTCGGCGGTGTCGTACTCGTACTTGCGCCGCATGTCGTTGATCAGCCCCTGCGGCCGGAAGATCATCATCAGCACCATCACCGCGCCGAAGACGAGCATCCGGTATTCGGCGAAGGCGCGCAGGTATTCGGGCATCAGCTTCAGCGCCAGGGAGGCAATGATCACCCCGAGAATCGAGCCCATGCCGCCGAGCACGACCATCGCCAGGATCATCGCCGAATCCATGAAAGTGAAGCTGTCGGGGTTGATGAAGCTGTTGTGCGCGGCGAAGACCACGCCGACGAGGCCGGCCCAGAAGGCGCCGAGGGCGTAGGCCGAGAGCTTGGTCTGCGCCATGTCCACGCCCATCGCCACGCTGGCGATCTCGTCTTCGCGCAAGGCCATCCAGGCCCGCCCGACGCGTGAGTTCTTCAGCCGGTTGGTGACCACGATGGTCAGCGCCACCAGCGCCAGGACGATGTAGTAGGTGTAGATCGCCTTTTGCCGTCCGTCGAGTTCGATGCCGAACAGATCGGGCCGCGGGATGTTGGCGATGCCGGCGGCGCCGCCGAACACCGTGTCCCAGTTTTCCAGGACGATCTTGGTGATCGAGGCGAAACCGAGGGTGACGATGGCCAGGTAGTCGCCGCGCAGGCGCAGGATCGGAAAGCCGAGGACGATGCCGAAGAGCATGCCCATCACTCCGCCGAGCGGCAGGCAGGTCCAGAAGCCGAGATCGAAGTTTTTCGAGAGCAGCGCGTAGGTGTAGGCGCCGACGGCGAAGAAGGCGATGTAGCCAAGGTCGAGCAGACCGGCGAGGCCGACGGTGATGTTCAGGCCGAGCCCCAGCACGACGAAGATCAGCGCGCTGACCATGACGTTGACGTGGTAGAAGTTTTGCCCGCTGGACACCAGCCAGGGGAAAGCCATCGCCAGCAGGCCGACGCCGAGCAGCACACGGCGGTTGAGCACCGGATCGTCGGCCAGGCGCTGCGCCAGCGTGGGCTTGCGCTTTTGCGGATGCGCGTCGGCGGCAACTTGCGCCCGCTTCGCCGCGCGGCGCTCGATGGAAAACTGCCACAGCCAGGCGATGGCGAAGGCACAGAGGCCGGCCCAGACGAGGTTCGCCCAGCGCCACTCGACCTCGCTGCTGACGGTATTCACCCGTACCACCATCAGCGGCAGGGTGAGGAACATGAACCACAGGCCGATGCCCAGGGAACGTTTGAGATGCGTCATGACATTACACCTTCTGCTTGACCGCCTTGCCGAGCAGGCCGGCGGGGCGCAGGATGAGGATCAGGACCAGCAGGCCGAAGGCAAAAACGTCCTCGTAGGCGCTGGAGATATAGCCGGCGCCCAGCGTCTCGGCAACGCCGAGAACCAGGCCGCCGAGCACCGCGCCGGGGATGTTGCCGATGCCGCCGAGCACAGCGGCGGTGAAGGCCTTGATCCCGGCCATGAAGCCGATGGCGCTGTTGATCTGGCCGGTACGCGAGGCGATCAGGACGCCGCCGATCGCCGCCAGCACCGAGCCGATGACGAACGTCGCCGAGATGACCCGGTCAACGTTGATGCCGACCAGCCGCGCCATCACCTGATCCTGCTGCGTGGCGCGCATCGCCTTGCCGATCTTGGTGTATTTGATCAACACCGTCAGCGCGACCATGGTCAGCGCCGTCATGACGAGAATCACCATGTCGACCGAACTGACATACTGCAGCAGCGGCTCCATGAACTCGAACTCGGGAACGAGTTCGGGGAACGGCAGGAAGTCCGGCGTTTGCGCCAGTTGCACGTAGTTCATCAGGAAAATCGAGGCGCCGATGGCGCTGATCAGCGGCGACAGCCGCGGAGCCCCGCGCAAGGGGCGATAGGCGATCTTTTCCAGGGTGAAACCGTAAGCCGCCGCATAGATCGCCGCGACCACCGCGGCAACGATCAGTACCGACAGACCGCTGTAGCCGCTCAGCGTCGCCACCCCGGAGATGATCAGCGCGACGAAGGCACCAATCATATAGACCTCGCCGTGCGCGAAATTGATCAGCTGGATGATCCCGTAGACCATCGTGTAGCCCAGAGCGATCAGGGCGTAGATGCTGCCCTTGACCAGCCCGCCGCACAGCAGCTGGAACAGATACTCAAAATCCATGAAAAACCCGCCTTCGAAGCGTAAACCCAAAAAACCGGGAGGGGGACAACGCCCCCTCCCGGTTTTGCCTGTCGGTCAGAGAACCCTACTTGACCTCGCCGAAGGCGCCGTTCTTGACCTGATACACCGCGAAGCCGACGCCTTCGGCATCGCCCTTGGCGTCGAACTTGATCTTGCCGACGGTGGTTTCCACTTCGCTGCTCTTCAGCGCCTTGCCCACCGCCTCGTAGTCGGTGCCACCGGCAACCTTGACGGCGTTCATCACCGCCAGCGTCGCAGCGTATGCCTGATCGAAGAAGGTACCCGGCTCCTTGCCGTACTTGGCCTTGAAGTCGGCACGCGCCTTGGCGTTGAGCGGGTACTTGGTGACATCCATCGGGCCGGTGGCATACACGCCCTCGGCGTCCTTGCCGGCGATCTTCAGGAAACCGTCGCCCTTGATGCCGTCAGGTCCGACGAAAGGCATCTTGATCCGTTTCTTGTTCATCTGCGACAGCAGCTTTGACGCCTCCGGGTGATAGCCGCCGAAGATGATCGCATCGGCCTTTTCCTTGTTCAGCTTCTGGATCACCGCCGAATAATCCATGGCGCCGGGCTGGATGCCCTCGTACATGACGACCTTGGCCTTACCACCCTTCTCGATCGCTTCCTTGGAGAAGTCGGCGAAGCCCTTGCCGTAATCGCCCTTGTCGTGCAGCACGGCAACCTTCTTGGCGCCGAGCTTTTCGACGACGAACGACGCGGCCAGCTTGGCCTGCTCGTCGTCCGGAGCGATGGTGCGGTAGAAGTTCGGGTACTCGCCGCCCTTGGTCAGCGGCGGGTTGGTCGCCGACGGGCTGATGGCGATGATCTTGGCGTCCTTGTAGATGCCGAGGGCCGCCTTGGTGGCGCCGGAACAGACGTGGCCGATGACGATGTTAACGCCTTCCGAGACCAGCTTGGTCGCCACGTTGGTGGCGATTTCCGGCTTGCACTGATCGTCGGCGACCATCAGTTCGACTTTCTTGCCGTTGATCCCGCCCTTGGCGTTGACCTCGGCGACGACCATTTCGGCGGCATCCTTGCTCGGCAGGCCGTACGGGGCGAGATCACCCGTATGCGGACCGGCCAGGCCGATCTTGATGGTATCGGCAGCCAGGGCAGGCACCGCGAACGCAGCGGCGGCAAAGGCGGCAGCGACGATTTTGACCAGAGTCTTCTGTTGCATCAGGACAGTCTCCTTCCAGGAAATGGTTGATCTCGCGAGAACCGGGCGAGAGTAGAGGAATTCATCGGCACGGTCAAGGAAAAAGCCTTTGTTTTCATAAGGCAAGAGGGGCTTTCTCACCACCCGTCAGACAATTTCCACCAACGCCGGCACATCAACATCCATCGTAAATCCAACTTGCATCCGGCATTCCGTCCGGTATAGTGCTAAGTCGAGACAGCAAACTGTCTTAGGAGGTTCAACAACAACGACGGGAGAGGTTCCATCATGCTGAAGAAAATACATTGCCTTGCCGTTCTGGCCGGCCTGGCCCTGATCGGTTCCGCCTCGGCGCAACAGCCGATGGTCATGCGCTGGGGCGACGTTGTCGCCGGCGGTCATCCGCAGGTGATGATGATCGAGCGCGTCGCCGCCGAGGTGAAGGCGAAAACCAACGGCCGCATCGACATCCAGGGCTTCCCGAACGGGCAGATGGGCAGCTCGCGCGACATGATCGAGGCCGTATCGAACGGCACCCAGCAGCTCGTCACCGAGGGCGCCGCCAACTTCGGCGCCTGGATTCCGTCGATTTCG
The DNA here is from genome assembly GCA_029289235.1 of Gammaproteobacteria bacterium. Classification (GTDB taxonomy): domain Bacteria; phylum Pseudomonadota; class Gammaproteobacteria; order Burkholderiales; family Rhodocyclaceae; genus Propionivibrio. The sequence continues at coordinate 29,635 of JARFTZ010000043.1, read as the reverse complement.
GTCACCGAAGCCCCGTTCATCTGGAAAAGCCCGGAGCATCTGATCAAGGCACTGAACGGCCCACTGCTGGAAAAATACAACGAACAGCTGATCAAGGCCCGCGGCATGCGCATTCTCGGCGCGGTCTATTACGGCACGCGCCATCTCACCACCTCCAACCGCCCGATCAAGACAGTCGACGACGCCAAGGGGCTGAAAGTCCGCGTACCGGAGAACGACGTGTTCAAGGCAATGGCCGAGGCCTGGGGCGCCAAGCCGACGCCGATGAACTTCAACGAACTGTATCTCGCGCTGAAGACCGGCACCGTCGACGGGCAGGAAAACCCGCTGCCGACGATCAAGTCCGGCAAGTTCCACGAGGTGCAGAAGTACATCGTCCTCACCGGTCACATCATGACGCCGCGCCTGGTGGTGGTTAACGAGGCGTTCTGGCAGAAGGTTCCCGCCGCCGACCGCAAGATCGTCGAGGACGTGCTGAAGACGCACATGGCCTGGGCCGATGGCGAGATCAAGAAGCAGGAAGTCGCCCTCCTCGACGAGTTCAAGGCCGCCGGCGTGACGATCATCCAGCCCGACGTGGACAGCTTCCGCAAGGCCACGCTGGCCGTCGTCCCGGCCAAGTTCGAGGCCAAGTGGGGCAAGGGCACCTTCGATTCGATCGCCAACATGCAGTAAGCCGGCGGAGGACGCATGTCGATCGAACGTATTTCCCGTGCGGCACTCAAGGTGCTGCACGGAACCGGCATCGTGCTGTTCGTCGGCATGTGTTTGCTGGTCCTGGCGCAGGTGGTGGCGCGCAAGTTCTTCGAGCCGCTGGTATGGAGCGAGGAACTGGCGCGCTACATGTTCATCTGGGTCGCCTTTCTCGGCTGGGTGATCGCCAACCAGCGCAAGTCGCACATCCACATCTCGCTGGTGCTCGACCGTTCCGGCCCCGGGCTGAAGCGGGCACTGGCCGTCCTCGCCGACCTGCTGGTGATCGTCTTCGCGCTGATCTTCACGGTCAAGGGCTGGCGGCTGGTGCAGAACAACCTGAACGTCGAGACCGTCACGCTGTTCTTCGATTTCTGGCTGGTTTACCTCGTCATCCCGGTCTCCGCCGTGGCCTCGATCGTGGTCGTCGGCTGCGACCTGCTGGCGATCGCGCGCGGACATGTCGAACACAAGGAGATTCGGCTATGAGCAGCATCATGCTCGGCATTCTCGCCGTGTGGTTCGTCGCGCTGTTCTCCGGCGCGCCGATCTATGTGCTGATGGCGCTGGCCGGCGCGGCGTTCACCTACGTCGCCGATATCAACCTGATCGTCATCCCGCAGAAGTTCGCCAAGGCCGCCGACAGCTTCCCGCTGCTCGCCGCGCCGATGTACATCCTGATGGGCAGCCTGATGAACTCGTCAGGGGTGACGCTGCGCATCCTGCGCTTCGCCACCGTCTGCGTCGGCTGGTGGCGGGGCGGGCTCTGCCACGCCAACATCTTCGCCAGCGTCATCTTCGCTGGCATGAGCGGCTCGGCCGTGGCCGACGCCGGCGGCATCGGCGCCATCGAGATCAAGGCGATGCGCGATGCCGGCTACGACGGCGAAACGGCGGCGGCGATCACCGCCGCTTCGGCGACAATCGGCCCGATCATACCGCCCTCGTTGCCGATGATCATCTATGGCGTCGCGGCCGAGACCTCGATCGGCAACCTGTTCCTCGGCGGCCTGCTGCCGGGGCTACTGATGGCCGGCGCGCTGATGCTGATGGTCAGCGTACTCTCGCGGCGGCGGAACATGCCGGCCTCCAACGCACCCGATGCGAGCGAGGTCTGGCAGGCGTTCACCGGCGCCATCCCGGCGCTGATGTGCCCGATCATCCTCTTCGGCGGCATGATGAGCGGCTTCTTCACGCCGACGGAAGCCGCCGCCGTCGCGGCGCTCTACGCCCTGCTGATCGGCGTCTTCTACCGCGACATCAAGTTCGCCGACCTGCCGCGCATCGTCCTTGAGACGGTGGAGACGACCGGCGTGCTGATGGCCCTGGTGATGAGCGCAGCGCTGCTCGGCTACGCGCTGTCGATGTCGCGGCTGCCACAGGAGTTCGGCGCCTGGCTGACCGGCACGCTGAGCTCGAAGATCGCCTACCTGGTGATGGTCAACGTCATCCTGCTGATCGTCGGCTGCTTCATGGAGGCGATCTCGGCGATGCTGATCCTGATCCCGATCCTGGTGCCGCCGGCCATGGCGCTCGGCATCGACCCGACGCAGTTCGGCGTCGTCGTCGTGCTCAACCTGATGGTCGGCACGATCACCCCGCCGGTCGGAATCGTCCTGTTCATCACCGCGCGCGTCGCCAACCTGCCGTTCGACCGGGTCTGCAAGGCCACCTGGCCGTTCCTCTGGCCACTGGTCGCCGTCCTGCTCGCGATCACCTTCGTACCCGCACTGACAACGACGCTTCCGAATCTCTTCCGATAAGGTGACAACTGCACAACAGGGGTGCCAACGATGGCGCCCTTGTTGCCTTCTCGTAGCTACGTAAAAAGAAGCAGCGTCACGTTGGCCCCGTACAACAACAGCAGCAGGATACCCTGCCAGCGAACGATGATGCTCCGCCGGCCCGGCCAGGCACACAACAGCACGGTGAAGCCGAAAATCAACGCCACGCTCGCTTCGTTCCAGTCGACCGGGATCGGATGGATCATCGCGGCCACCGCGACGATGAAGCAGGCGTTGAACACGTTGCTACCGAGCACCGTTCCGAGGCCGACTTCGTCGTAGCCGCGCAACTTGGAGACGATCGTCGTCGCCAGTTCGGGCACCGTCGTACCCACGGCCACGATCACCGCACCGATGACGAATTCGCTGATGCCCATCGTCCGGGCGATGCCCTTCGCGCCTGCCACGATCAGGTGCCCCGCGGCAAAGAGAATGACCAGCCCGATCAGCAGCACGGCAATCAACCGCCAGCGGCTGCCGCCGTCCAATTCCGGCACTACATCCCCGCGCTGGCGTCGCGCACTGATCACCGTCATGGTCAGCCAGATGCAGAACGCCGCCATCAGCACGGCCCCATCGATGCGCGAGATTTCGCCATCAACCGCCAACACGGCCGTCAGCACCGGCGTCAGCAATGCCGCGCTGAAATCGCGGCGGATGCTGTCGCGCGGGCACTTCATCGCTGAGATCAGCACGGCCAAGGCCAACACCAAGCCGACATTGACGATGTTCGCCCCGAGCACGTCGCCGAAGGCGATCTGCGGCACACCGTTCAGCGCCGCACTGACGCCGACAGCGAGCTCGGGGCTTGACGTGGCGAAGGCGGCAACGGTAGCGCCGACGATGCCCGGCGCGATCCGCAACCAGAAGGCGATGCCCACAGCGCCACGCACGAAGAGCTCCGCGCCCCCCGCCGCGCAAACGATCCCCGCCGCCAGCATCACGTAATCGTTCATTTCTCGCCTCCCCCACCGCGGTCACGTTTTCAATATAGACACCTGCGAGAGATCGGCCTAGCCTTGCGCCCCTTTCACGCATCCGTTGAACGGAGGTTTTGCATGCTGGGCCCATTCGTCAATAGTGCCGCGCTGATGACCGGTGCCATCGCCGGTGGCCTGCTGGGTTGTTTGATGCCGCGGCGGGTCAAGGAAGCGCTGCCGCTGACCTGCGGCGTCATCGCGCTGGCCATCGGCGCGCTGCTGGTCAACAAGGTGCACACGCTGCCTGCTGTCGCGTTGGCGATGATCGGCGGCGCTCTGATCGGTGAGCTGCTCTGGCTCGAGCGCGGACTGGAGCTCGCCATCCATTGGGTGCAAAAGCGTTTCGAACGCGCCAATCCGGTCGATCGCAACAACCCGCGCGCGGAAGGCTTCATTGTCAAGTTCGTGACCATCAGCGTGCTGTTCTGTGCCAGCGGCATGGGCATCTTCGGCTCGACGCACGAGGGCATGACCGGCGAGCCGAACATCCTGCTGGCGAAATCGGTTCTCGATTTCTTCACCGCCATGATTTTCGCCACCGAGCTCGGGTTCTCTGTTGCCTTGATCGCCTTGCCGCAGATCGCGATCCAGAGCACGCTCTATTTTGGCGCGCATCTGCTTATGCCGCTGACGACGCCCGAGATGCTCGCCGACTTTTCCGCCTGCGGCGGCATCATCATGCTGGCCACCGGCCTGCGCATCTGCGGCATCAAGATATTCCCGATCGTCAACATGCTGCCGGCGCTCCTGCTGGTCATGCCGATCTCGGCAACCTGGGCGCACTTTTTCGGCTGATTTTCAACCGATCTTCCCACCTTCCCCGACAAACGCGCGGACAACGGCGCATCGTATAATCCGCGTTTGCTCGATTCTCCGGACACGCACCGCAATGACCCACGACATCAAGACCCATCTCGCCGACCTGATGCGCACCGCGCTGCTCAGCCTGGCGCCCGACCAGGCGGACACCGCCATCGTCCTCGAACGCCCGAAGCAGGCCTCGCACGGCGATTTCGCCTGCAACCTGGCGATGCAACTGGCGCGCGCGATGAAGCGCAACCCGCGCGAACTGGCGCAGCTGCTGCTCTCGGAAATTCCCAGGTCGCCGTTCGTCGCCAAGGTCGAGATTGCCGGCGCCGGCTTCATCAACTTCCACCTGCAGCGCGCCGCCAAGCTGGAGGTCGTGCGCAACGTCCTGGAACAGAAAGACGCCTTCGGACGTTCGGCGCTCGGCGGCAAGCAGAAGGTGCAGATCGAGTTCGTCTCGGCCAACCCGACCGGCCCGCTGCACGTCGGCCACGGCCGCGGCGCGGCTTACGGTGCCAGCCTGTGCAACCTGCTGGCCTATGCCGGCTGGGACGTCACCCGCGAGTACTACGTCAACGACGCCGGCCGGCAGATGGACATCCTCGCCACCTCGGCCTGGCTGCGTTACCTCGAACTGCACAACACGCGCATTCCCTTCCCGCCGAACGGCTACCAGGGCGACTACGTGCGCAACATGGCGATGGAGATGAAGATCGCGCACGGCGACAAGTACGCCCGCTCGACCGCCGAAGTTCTCGACGGCACGCCCGGACTGCCGGAAGCCGACCGCGCCGACGACGACGCCAAGGCGCAGCGCGAGGCGCATCTCGACGCGCTGATCGCCAACGCCAAGCGCCTGCTCGGCGAGGACTGGAACTACGTGCACAACCACGTGCTGACCGAGCAGCTCGAAGACTGCCGCAGCGATCTCGAGGATTTCGGCGTGCATTTCGACGTCTGGTTCTCGGAGCGGTCGCTGTTCGACACCGGACTCGTCGAGCGCTGTGTCGAGCGCCTGAACCAGGCCGGCCACCTGTACGAGCAGAACGGTGCGTTGTGGTTCAAATCGACCGACTTCGGCGACGAGAAGGACCGCGTCGTGCAGCGCGACAACGGGCTGTACACCTATTTCGCCTCGGACATCGCCTACCACCTGAACAAGTACGAACGCGGTTTCGAGCGCGTGATCAACATCTGGGGCGCCGACCACCACGGCTACATTCCGCGCGTCAAGGGTGCGCTCAAGGCGCTCGACCTCGATCCGGACGTCCTGGAAGTCGCGCTGGTACAGTTTGCCGTGCTCTACCGCAACGGCCAGAAGGCCTCGATGTCCACCCGCTCCGGCGAGTTCGTGACGCTGCGCACCCTGCGCGACGAAGTCGGCAACGACGCCTGCCGTTTCTTCTACGTGCTGCGCAAATCCGACCAGCATCTCGATTTCGACCTCGACCTCGCCAAGAGCCAGACCAACGAGAACCCGGTCTACTACATCCAGTACGCCCATGCCCGCGTCTGCTCGGTTCTCGCACAATGGGACGGCGAGGACGAGGCGCTGCAGAAGGCCGACCTCGCTCTGCTCGACAACCCGCACGAACTGGCCGTCGCGGCCAAGCTCGGCGAGTTCCCGGAAGTCGTCGAAGCCGCGGCCAGGGATCTCGCACCGCACGTGATCGCCTTCTACCTCAAGGATCTCGCCGCGGCCTTCCACAGCTACTACAACGCCGAACGGATGCTGGTCGACGACGTCGCCCTGAAGGATGCCCGCATCGCGCTGGCCGCAGCCGTGCGCCAGGTAATCCGCAACGGCATGGCCATCATCGGCGTCAGCTGCCCGCAATCGATGTGATTCGGAAACTTCGGGGAAAACACCATGAGTCGTGACCTGAAACCGCGCAAGCGCAGCAATGCGTCCCGTCGAAAATCCGGCGGAGGTACCCTGATCGGCCTTTTTCTCGGCCTGGTCATCGGCGTCCTGCTCGCCGGCGGCGTCGTCTGGTACATCCACCGGACGCCGGCGCCGTTCTCGACCAAGGCCCAGCCTCCGCAAACGCAAGCCCCGGCAGGCACGCCGCAGGCCCCCATCGCCCTGCCGGGCAAACCAGGCGACCCGCCCCCCGTCCCCAGCGACAAGCCACGCTTCGATTTCTACACGATCCTGCCCGGCAACAGCGAAGCCATTCCCGACCCGAAACCCGCCGAGACAAAAACCGGCGAACCAAAACAGGCGGATGCAACCAAAGACAAGGACGGAAAGGACACAGCTCTGAAGGATCCGGTGTATTTGCAGACCGGTTCGTTCCAGAATGCCGCCGATGCCGACAACCAGAAGGCGAAGCTGGCCATGATGGGGATCGAAGCCGCTGTTCAGCAGGTCATGCTGCAGGACAAGGTGTGGTATCGCGTGCGGCTGGGCCCGTTCCGGCAAATCGAGCAGGTCAATGCCAAGCGCGCTGAACTCGCGCGCCAGGGTATTTCGGCCAATGTCGTCAAGAAGGACTGATACTGGAGATGAAGATGCTGAAGAAACTTGCCGCCTGGGTCGCCATCGGCGCTGTCGCAATGATCCCGCTGATTGCCCCGGCGCAGGCACAACTCGCCAAGGGTCGCGACTACGCGGTGATCGAACCTTCGCTGCCGACCGACACCCCGGACAAGATCGAAGTCACAGAATTCTTCTCCTACGCCTGCCCGCATTGCAGCGACCTCAATCCGCTGATCCACGACTGGGCGGCGAAGCAACCTGGCGACGTCGTGTTCAAGCGGGTGGCTATACCCGGCAGCCCGTTCTACGCACTGATGTCACGGCTGCATTACACGCTTGAGGCCACCGGCGATCTGGCCAGACTCGACAGCACCGTGTTCAACGCCATACATGGCAAGGGCCTGAAGTTGATCGACGCCAAGAGCATCACCGACTGGGTCGTTTCCCAGGGCGTCGATGCACAAAAGTTCACCACCGCGTTCAACTCCTTCGGCGTGGACAGCAAGGTCAAGCGCGCCGGCCAGCTCGCCCAGCAGGCGCGGATTCAGGGCGTTCCCGCACTCGTGGTCGACGGGCGCTTCACGGTCGTCGGCCAGAACGTCAAGTCATTCAAGGAACTGCTGGCCCTGACCGACAAGGTCATCGAGATGCGGCGCAAGGAACGCGCCCAGAAGAAATAGCCTTACGTGACTCCAGCCAACGGCCCTAAGGTATTCATCACCGGCGCCTCGTCAGGCATCGGCGCGGCGCTCGCGGGGTTCTACGCAGACCGGAGCGCCACGCTCGGCCTCGCCGCACGGCGAGGTGACCACCTGCAGGCACTGGCCGCAAAGCTGCTCTCCCGGGGCGCCAGGACCGTGCATTGCTATCCGCTCGATGTCGCCGACGCGGATGCCCTGCGTAACGCTGCCGAAGACTTCACGCGACAAGCGGGCACACCGGACATCGTCATCGCCAATGCCGGCGTGTCCTCCGGAACACTCACCGAGCATCAGGAGGATCTCGCGGTCATCCGGAGGATTCTCGAAATCAACGTGTTCGGCATGGCCGCCACCTTCTCGCCGTTCATCCCGGCGATGCAACAACGCGGCAACGGCCGGCTGGTCGGGATCGCCTCGGTCGCGGGCATTCGCGGCTTGCCGGGCGCCGAAGCCTACAGCGCGTCCAAGGCGGCGGCGATCGCCTATCTGGAGAGCCTGCGCCTGGAAATGCGCCCGTCCGGCGTCAAGGTGGTCACCATCGCCCCCGGCTACATCGAAACCCCGATGACCGCGATCAATCCGTATCCGATGCCCTTCATGCTGCCCGCCAAGGAAGCCGCCCGGCGCTTCGCCCGGGCCATCGAGCGCGGCACGAGCTACACGGTCATTCCCTGGCAGATGGGCGTCGTCGCCAAGGGGCTGCGCCTCCTGCCCAACTGGCTCTACGACCGGCTCTTCACCAACGCCCCGCGCAAGCCCCGGAAATTGCCGGAATAGTCCAGATAGTCCGGAAAATTGATAGAAATCATGCGGTTTGCCGGCACGGCCGGTATACTTGTCGTTTCGTTTTCGCAAGACATCCCATGTCGCAGAGCAAAATTCCCGAACTGGTCTGCCCGGCCGGCAGTCTGCCGGCGCTGAAGGCGGCCATCGACAACGGCGCCGACACGGTCTACTTCGGCTACAAGAACGACACCAACGCCCGCAACTTCGCGGGCCTGAATTTCGACCGCAAGGCGATGGTCGAGGGCATCGGCTACGCCCACGCGCGTGGCAAGCACGTGCTGATGGCGATCAACACCTTCCCGCAGCCGGGCCGCGAGGCCGATTGGAATGCCGCCGTCGACGGCGCCGCCGATCTCGGCGTCGACGCGGTGATTCTCGCCGACATCGGTCTGCTCGATTACGCTTCGAAACGCCACCCGAATCTGCGCTTGCATCTTTCCGTCCAAGGCTCGGCGACGAGCTACGAAGCCGTCAACTTCGCCCATCGCGAGTTCGGCGTGCAGCGCGCCGTGCTGCCGCGCGTGCTGACGCTGGCGCAGGTGGAACTGGTCATCAGGAACACGCCGATCGAGATCGAAGTCTTCGGTTTCGGCAGCCTGTGCGTGATGAACGAGGGCCGCTGCTGGCTATCCTCGTACGCCACGGGCGAGTCGCCGAACACCGTCGGCGCGTGCTCGCCGGCCAAGTTCGTCAAATGGGACAAGAAGCCGGGACAGATGAACACGCGCCTCAACGGCATCCTGATCGACCGCTACAGCGACAACGAGCCGGCCGGCTACCCGACGCTGTGCAAGGGCCGCTTCGAGGTCAACGGTTCGACCTATTACGCGCTGGAAGAGCCGACCAGCCTCAACGTCCTCGAAATGCTCCCGGAGATCGCCCGGATCGGCGTCTCGGCGCTCAAGGTCGAAGGCCGCCAGCGCAGCCCGGCCTACGTCGCGCAGGTCACGCGCACCCTGCGCGCCGCGCTCGACGAGCTTGGCAGGGGAGCGGAGCAGTTCAAGGTCAAGCCCGCCTGGCAGGCTGAACTCGGCAAGGTCGCCGAGGGCACGCAGGTCACGCTCGGCGCCTACAACCGTCCGTGGAGATAAGCCGATGAAACTCTCGCTCGGCCCCCTGCTTTACTTCTGGCCCAAGGACAAGGTGCTCGACTTCTACGCTGAAATGGGGCAGATCAAGGCGCTCGACATCATCTACGTCGGCGAGGTCGTCTGCTCGCGCCGGCAGCAGTTGCGCACGGCCGACTGGCTGGCGCTGGCGCGGCAACTGACCGACGTCGGCAAGGAAGTCATCGTCTCGGCGCAGGCCCTGCTCGAATCGGAAAGCGATTTGAAGGCCTTGCGCCGCCTCATTGACGAGGCCGGCGTCAAGGTCGAAGCCAACGACCTCGGCGCGGTCAACGTCGCCGCCGGCCGCCCCTTCGTCGCCGGTCCCCACCTCAACATCTACAACGCCGCGACGCTGGCGACCTTCCGCCGCTACGGTCTCGCCCGCTGGGTGCCACCGCTGGAAGGCACGCGCACGCTGGTCGAAACACTGCACAAAGCCCGCCCACAAGGCGTCGAGACCGAAGTCTTCGTCTTCGGCAAGCTGCCGCTGGCCTTCTCGGCGCGCTGCTTCACCGCCCGCCACTACGGCCTGAACAAGGATGACTGCCAGTTCAAGTGCATGGAGCATCCCGAAGCGATCACCCTGAAGACGCGCGAGGGGCAGCCCTTCCTGGCGATCAACGGCATCCAGACGATGTCGGCGCAGACCTACAACCTGCTCGCCGAGATTCCGGACATGCGGGCGATGGGCATCGACATCGCACGCATCAGCCCGCAGCCTCAGCACATGGCCGAGATCATCGCGGCGTTCGACGCGGCTAGGAACGGTAGCAATCCGCCGCCAGCCAAGCGAGAATGGGCCCCCGAGGGCCTGGTCGATGGCTACTGGTTCGGCGAGGCCGGCATTGTCGCCCGGCACCAGGCCGCGCTCACGGAATTGCAAGGAGTCTGAACATGTCGCTTACCATCCCCAGCTTCACCCTGCCCTCGTTCATCGCCCGCCTCGGCAACAGGCTGCCGCAGTGGCCGCACGCCGTGGCGCTGACTACCGGTCTCAACGCGATCGTGAAGATGAAGCTGCTGCCGGACGACAGCCTGGCCCTGCTCGAAGGGAAAAACTTCCTGATCGACGTGCTCGACACCGGCGGGCAGGCTGCCTTCACCTTCCGCGACGGCCTATTCCGGCCGCTGTTCACCGCTCCGGAAACACCTGATCTCGCCTTCCGCGCCAATCTTTCGGCCTTCCTGCAACTCGCCGCCCGCCAGGAAGACCCGGACACCCTGTTCTTCAACCGCACACTGTCGATCGAGGGCGACACCGAACTCGGCCTGATCGTCAAGAACATGCTCGACGCGATGGAGTGGCCGAAGTTCGCCGGGATACCGGCTTTCCGGCACTGAAAGACAACCCGCAAGTCAGCGCTTACTCTTCTCCATCAGCGCGCGGAGATCGGCAAACGGATTGGATGTCGCCCTGTCGGTTGCTGCCTTCCCGTTGCTGACACCTGCCCGTCGTGCCGCTTCGGCGTCGAGTTCGCGGGCGTGTTCGTTGTCGTGGCAGTAGAGGCAGAGCAACTCCCAGTTGCTGCCGTCCTTCGGGTTGTTGTCGTGGTTGTGGTCGCGATGATGCACCGTCAACTGCTGCAGGTTTTCGCGGGTGAACTCGCGCGCACAGCGGCCGCAGATCCACGGATAAATCTTCAGCGCCTGCTCGCGGTATCCCAGCTCGCGTTGCTGCCGATTGCGTAGGGTCTCGGCAATCATCCGGTCCGTATGGGCCCGTTTCGCCTCATCTGTAGCCATCGTTTCCTCGTCGCGGTTTTCAGTTCCCGGCGATTGTACGGCAGCGCTGGCGAGATGGGATAATCGCGCATCGCCCCTCGGCAGTCTCGATCCCTCATGCAATCACCCCGTCCGCGCGTCTTCCTGAAACTCGTCTTGACCGCCTTTTTCTGGGGCGGAACGTGGATCGCCGGCCGCTCGGCAGTCCACGAAATGGCTCCACTCGCGGTCGCCAGCTGGCGTTTCCTGCTGGCGACGCTGGTCCTCGGCATTCTGCTTTACCGGACGGAAGGTATCCCGCGCTGGTCGGCCAGGGAGTGGGGCATCCTGTCCTGCCTCGGCCTTACTGGCGTGTTTTTATACAACGTGTTCTTCCTTTACGGCCTGCAGCACGTCGAGGCCGGTCGCGGCGCCCTTGTCGTCGCCTTCATTCCGGCGATCATCGCGCTGGCCGACTGGCTGGTGTTCCGGCTACCGATGCCCCCGCTCAAGGCACTTGGCGTAATACTGGCGATGGTCGGTTGCCTGCTGGTGGTGACCCAGGGACATCCTCTCCGCCTGCTGAACGGCGGGATCGGCCACGGAGAACTGCTGCTGCTCGGAACCGCGCTGGCCTGGACGGCCTACACGTTGATCAACCGGAAGATCAGCACGCGTTTTTCGCCACTGGCGATGACCTTCGGCGGCTGCTTCATCGGCTGGATCATGTTGACCGTCGGCGCGGCCATCACCGGCTCGCTCCTCGATTTTTCGTCCGCAACCTGGCGCGCCCCGCTCGGCATCGTGTTCCTCGGCGTCTTCGGAACGGCGATCGCCTTCACCTGGTATTCCGAGGCCATTGGCCATGTCGGCAGCACGCGCGCCGCTGCCTTCATCAATCTGGTTCCGGTGTTCGCCGTGCTGCTCGGCACGGTACTCCTCGATGAACGCCTCGGCGCCGGTGTGTTGACAGGAGGTACTGCGGTCATCGCCGGGGTGATGCTCACACATCGTGCGGGAAAACCCGCCTCCGATCGATTGCTGCAACCCCGGCGCGCGCTGTAAACTGCCTGCTTCTCCGGCACACGGACCCGGTCCCCATGTACCAGTCGATAATCACCGAAATCGATGACGGTGTCGGCATCCTGACGCTGAACCGTCCGGACAGACACAACGCCCTCGACAGAACACTCGTCGCCGAAACCACCGCGGCGCTCCTCGAACTGGAGGACGACCCACGTGTTCAGGCCATCGTGCTTTCATCCTCCGGAAAGAGCTTCTGCGCCGGGATCGATCCGTCCTGGATTCGCGAGGCGATCAACGGAACGCCGGAGGAAAATCTGCAAAGCAACCGTAATCTGGGACGTCTGCTGGCGACGCTCGACACGCTGTCGAAGCCGACAATTGCGCGGGTGCATGGACCAGCCAGCGGGATCGGCGTCGGACTGGTTGCCGCCTGCGACATCGCCTTCTCGACCTACGACGCCTCGTTTGTGCTGAACGAGGTCAGATACGGCCTGTTGCCGGCAATCGCCAGCCCCTACTTTGTCGCCGCCGTCGGCGAGCGGCATGCCCGTTACTACATGCTGACTGCCGAGCGTTTTTCCGGGACGGAAGCCTACCGCATCGGCCTGGTGCACGAGATGGTGCCCGGCGAAGAGCAACTCGACGAAGCCATCGGCGAAACGCTGGATACCTTGTTGAAAAACAGCCTGAATGCGCTGAGCGCCTGCAAGGCACTGGTTCACACGGTCAGCGGACAACCGATCGACGAAGCCACCATCGAGGAAACGGCTCAGAGCGCGACTGTCATTCAATCGAGTTCGGAAGGCCGCGAGGGAATGCTGGCGCTGGTGGAAAAACGCAAGCCGGAATGGGTCGCCTGAGCCGCAGCAGGCAACGGCCATTCAGGCACAAACAGGACGGCTTTTTTCCAGGCGCTCTTCGATTTGCGCCCTGATCTTTTCCAGCGGCAACCCCAGCGAAAGATGCCTGTCCAGCGCTTTCAGCAAGGGCAGCACCTTCAAACCGGCCACGGCAAGCTGTTCCACCGGCATCGCCGCGGAACCACCCCGCAAGGCGAGGAGCAGCGAGGCAATCGCCTTGTCCCGGCAATGCAGAGGACAATCCGGACGCAACTCCGCGCTGGCTGAATTGCCACCGCAAAGCTGCGCCTGCGCAAGGCGCTGTTGTGCCAACGCAAGCAACTCGGCACCACGCGCCACCTTGTCCTCTGACGTGCTGGCGACACCGGCGCTGGCGGTCAGCTTGATTTTCTGTCCCTGAATGGTGATCTGTCCGCTGGCCAGGCTCTTGCACACGCGCTTGGCAAAACGCGATCCATGCCGCAGATCCACACCGTGCGAGATGATCGCCAGATGCTTGCCTTCCGCCTGTCCGAACTGATCGAGGGAATCAACTTTGGCGGACAACAGGTCGGCGAGGCGCGAGGTCAGCATCTCCGGCACGGCCTTGCCGAAACGGGACACCAGCTCGTCGAGGTGGTCTATCCCGAACACGATCATGCACGTCTGCTGCTCGTCCTTATCCGAAAACGAGAGCGATGCGACGGCGGAAGCGAACTCCTTGCGCCCGAGCAATCGTGGTGCCGGAACATCCACAGGATCAGGCACCGGATCAATCAGGCGAGCCAACTCGGCAAGCAGCGCTACCTTGTCCATTGATTTGGAAATGCAACCAGCGACACCGGGCCAGTTCGGCAGATCAGCCACCGCCGGATTTTCAAGATCCGAGACGATAAGTACGAACGGAACGTCCCTGACTCGACGCACCGCGCTCGCCCTGATGCGCCCGAGCAACTCGCGTGCCTCAAGCTTCGGCGGACTGATTCCCGACACAACGGCATCAACCCGCCCATCCAGCAACAAGGTTTGCCAGGCCGACTCGCCATTGCTTTCCTGAAGCAGTTCGAAGCTGTCTCCAAGGTGTTTGGCCAATGTCGCCCGGACCACGCGCGACCCGTCGACTACCAGAATCCGCCGCCTGCCCCCTGTCGTATCACCCTGCCTGTCCACTAACGCCTTTTTATTCATGTCGCTGACCCGACAACTCGCGAGGAAGAAAGACAAGCGCTTAATGTAATGGATTGGCGCCGTAATGGGAATGCATAATTTATCCGCTTAACATCATTTCACCCGCCTGTCAGCGATGCAGAAAGCTCTCTGCAAGGCGCACCCAGTAGGTCACGCCGAGCGAAATGATCGCGTCGTTGAAGTCGTAATGCGGATTGTGCAGGGAACAGCCGCCGGTACCGGGACCATTGCCCAGCCAGACGTAACAACCGGGTTTCTTCTGCAGCATGAAGGCGAAATCTTCGGCGCCCATCGAAGGAAGCTCGTTTCGGCGGACATGTTCCGTGCCGAAGACGAGCGCACCAACATCGCGACACAGCGCACTCTCCGCAACGCTGTTGATTGTCGGCGGATAGCGCTGTTCGAACGAGACTTGCGATCGCACCCCGAACATGCTGTCGATTCCCGCGCAAATCCTCCGCAACGCGGTTTCGACGAGCGCCTGAACCTCCGGCTTGAAGGCGCGAATCGTGCCGCGCACCACGGCATCGTCGGGGATGACGTTGAATGCCTCGCCGCCATGGATCTGGGTGACGCTGACCACCGCCGCCTCGCACGGGTCGACGTTGCGCGACACAATGGTCTGCAGGGCGAGCACCAGATGGCTGGCCGCAATCAATGTGTCGATCCCCTGTTGCGGCATCGCGGCATGGCACCCCTGCCCGCTGATGGCGATCTCGAAGGCGCAGGTGCCGGCCATCACCGGCCCCGGCAGCACGGCCAGTTCGCCGACCGGCAGACCCGGCCAGTTGTGCAGGCCGAAGACGGCGTCCATCGGGAAACGATCAAAGAGCCCGTCGCGGATCATCACGTCGGCCCCGCCATCGGTCTCCTCGGCCGGCTGGAAAATGAAATGGACGCTTCCCTCGATATCGAGCGAGTCACGATTCTCCGCCATGAACCGCGCGGCGCCGAGCAGCATCGTCGTGTGGCCGTCGTGGCCACAGGCGTGCATTCTCCCCGGCCGTGTCGAGCAATGGGCAAAGGCGTTCTTTTCCGCCAATGGCAGGGCGTCCATGTCCGCCCGCAGGCCGATGGAGCGTCCCCCCTCCCCCTTGCGCAGGATGCCGACAACGCCGGTTCCCGCCAAACCACGATGGACTTCGAGTCCACAGGCGGCGAGTTCACGAGCAACGACGTCCGCGGTACGGCTTTCCTGGAACGCCAGTTCAGGATGGGCATGCAGGTCGCGGCGAATGGCGACGAGCCGGTCAATGAACGGAAGCGGAAGAAGATTCATGTCTGTTGCAATGCTGTTGGATGCTCCGTAGTGTATGCCAGCCCGGCTTGCCGGTGTTCGCAACCTTCCGCTATGCTCGCAGGCATGCGTATCGTCATCATCAGCGGCTTGTCCGGTTCGGGCAAATCGATCGCCCTCAATATCCTCGAGGACGCCTCTTACTATTGCGTCGACAACCTGCCCTCGCAAATGTTGCGTCCGCTGGTCGACCATCTCGGCCAGCGTGGCTACGACAAGATCGCAGCGGCGATCGACATCCGTGGCGGCGACAGCATCGCCATGCTGCCACAGCAACTTGCCGAACTTCGCGCGCAGCACGTCGAACTCGAGTTCCTTTTCCTCGACGCCAAGACCGACACGCTGCTCAAGCGCTATTTCGAGACGCGGCGACGCCACCCGCTCGCCGACGAGCAGCGCACGCTCACCGAGTCGATCGCCGAGGAGCGGCGGCGCCTGGAACGCCTGGCCGAACTCGGCCATCACATCGACACCAGCGATCTGAAACCCAACGCGCTGCGCGACTGGATCCGGCAGTTCATCGTCCGCGACGGCCCCGGGGGACTGACGCTGCTGTTCCAGTCCTTCGGCTTCAAGCACGGCGTCCCGCTCGACGCCGAACTGGTCTTCGACGTGCGCTGCCTGCCCAATCCGTACTACGAGATGGCGCTGCGCCCCCTGAACGGTCGTGACCAGCCGGTAATCGACTACCTTGAGGCAGAGCCGGAGGTCGTGCAGATGCGCGAGGACATCGCCCGCTTCATCGCCACCTGGCTGCCGAGCTACGTCCGCGACAACCGCAGCTACCTGACCGTCGGCATCGGCTGCACCGGCGGGCAGCACCGTTCGGTCTATTTCGCCGAGTGGCTGGGCCGCCACTTCCGCGACCGTGCGCGGGTGCTGGTCCGCCACCGCGAGCTGTCGCCGGAACCAAGCGGTAATCCCTGATGCCCTGGCTCTCGCTGGTCCGTCGCGGCGATTGGCTGGTTGCCTTCATCGGCGCGATGCTCTGTGCGCTTTCTTTCGCGCTGGCATGGCAAAGCGGAGTGGCCGAAAAAGCCATCGTCCGCCGCGGTGGCGAGATTTTCGCCGAGCTCGAGTTGTCCCGCGACCGGCAAATCGAAGTTGCCGGACCGCTCGGCATTACCACTATCGCCGTGTCCAAGGGGCGCGTCCGCGTCGTTTCCGATCCCGGCCAGCATCAGTACTGCGTACGTCAGGGCTGGCTGGAACGCGCCGGGGAAATCGCGATCTGTGCTCCCAATCAGGTCAGCGTGCAGATTGCCGGCCGCAAGGAACCCTATGACTCGCTCAGTTATTAGACTGATCACCACGCCGGAAGACCATCGCATTGCCCGCCTGGCGGCCGCAGCGATCGGACTGGCCCTGATCGATGCGGCAATTCCGCTGCCACTCCCCGGGGTCAAGCCCGGACTGTCGAACATCGTCACCCTGATCGTTCTCGCCCGCTTCGGCTGGGGCACTGCCGCATGGGTCAGTGGTCTGCGCGTCATCGCCGGGGGGATTCTGCTTGGTCATCTGCTGTCGCCGGGATTCTTCATGAGCCTCACCGGCGCGGTGGTCAGCCTGTTCGTTCTGGCCGGCGCCATCCACCTGCCACGGCGCTGGTTCGGCCCGATCAGCTGGAGCGTCCTGGCGGCTTTCGCGCATATCGCTGGACAATTGCTGCTCGCCCGCCTTTGGCTCATTCCGCATGACGGACTCTTTTTGCTGGTGCCCGTTTTCGCGGTCGCCGCCCTCGTCTTCGGTATCATCAACGGCCTGATCGCCGCCCGGTTGCTCGCCGACCCGTCCTTCATCAATACCGGAACACCCCATGTCTAAGACCATCTGCCTCGCTTTCACCGGCGCCTCGGGCATGCCCTACGGCCTCCGGCTTCTCGAATGCCTGCTCGTGGCAGGCTGCCGCGTCCAGTTGCTCTACTCGCAGGTCGCGCAGATTGTCGCGCGGCAGGAGATGGGTCTCGAGTTGCCCTCCCGCGCGGCCGAGACGGAGACGTTCTTCCGCGACCGCTTTCGTGGATTGCCCGGCAGCCTGGAAGTGTATGGCCGTGAGGAGTGGTTTGCCCCGGTTGCCAGCGGCTCGAACCCGCCGGATGCGATGATCGTCTGCCCCTGCACGATGGCTACGCTCGCGGCAATCGCCCAGGGACTCGCCAGCAATCTGATCGAGCGCGCCGCCGACGTGGTAATCAAGGAAGGACGCAAGCTGATCCTGGTTCCACGTGAAACCCCTTTCTCGGTCATCCATCTGGAGAACATGCTGCGGCTGGCGCGCGCCGGGGCTGTCATCCTGCCACCCAACCCGGGTTTCTATCATCATCCCCACGATGTCGCCGATCTGGTCGATTTCGTTGTTGCCCGTCTCCTCGACCAGATTGGCGTCAGCCACAACCTGATGGCCCGTTGGGGAACGCCGGGAGCAGCACAGTGACCTGGATCGACCGTCTGCGCAATCTGATGGGCGAGACGCCCGCAGCGCCGCAACGCCTCACCCTCCCGCTGTTTCCGCTCGGTAGCGTTCTCTTTCCGGGCGGAATCCTCTCGCTGAAGGTTTTCGAGCAACGCTATCTGGACATGAGCGCCGATTGCCTGCGGCGGAAGACCCCTTTCGGGATATGCCTGATTGCCAGCGGCCAGGAGGTTGGCACAACGGCGACGCCTTACCCGATCGGCACCGTTGCACATGTCATCGATGCGGACATGCAGCAACTCGGCATCCTTTTACTGAAGGTGCGCGGTGGCCAGCGCTTCAGGATCATCGAGAGCAACGTCCAGCCCGACGGCCTACTGCGGGGCACGGTGGAAGTAATCGGCGAACCGGAAGAAAAGCTGGTGCCCGACGCACAACATGGCCTCGTTCCGTTGCTGGAAAAAGTCGTCAGCGATCTCGGTCCGGAAAAGATGCCCGGACCCTATAACTTCAACGACGCAACCTGGGTCGGCTACCGCCTGGCCGAGATTCTCCCGGTCAAGGCCCTGGCCAAACAAAAGTTGCTCGAACTCGATGATCCCGTTTCCCGGCTGGAGATCATCCACGCCTATCTGGCCCAGCGGCAGCTGGTCAAGTAGCACGCACTGTCAGAACGTATCCCACGCGAACTTCACGATCAACGAACTGACGACAACGAGGAACACCCGGCGGACAAAACCACTGCCGTGACGAAGCGCCAAATGCGTGCCGATGAAGGAACCCAGAATGTTGGCCACCGCCATGAGCACCGCCGCCACTGGAATGAAGAAGCCATTCGGGACAAAGTAACCGATCGCCGCGAGATTGGTCGCCACGTTAACCACCTTCGACGCGGCCGACGCGTGCAGGAAATCAAAACCGAAGAAGCGGATGAACAGGAATATCAGGAAGCTTCCGGTGCCCGGGCCGAAAAATCCGTCGTAGAAACCGATTACGCCGCCGAGCAGCAACGCGTAGAGCAGTTCTGTCACGCCGGCATGCTGTGGCCGGTGGATCGCACCGAAATCTTTCCGCCAAAAAGTATAGCCGGCAGCGCCGACGAGCATTACCAGAATCATCGGGCGCAGCAGGTCACGCGGCAACCAGGCAACGGCCATCGCTCCGAGATACGCGCAGGCAAACGCCGCAATCGCTGCGGGCAGGGTCGTCCGCCACGGCATCTTCACCTGCGTCGCGTAGCGCCATGCAGCGTTGGCCGTGCCAAAGATGCTGGCAATCTTGTTGGTGCCAAACAGTGTCGCCGGAACTTCCTTCGGGAGAACCGAGAAAAGAGCCGGAATCTGGATCAGTCCTCCCCCACCGACCACCGAATCAATGAACCCGGCGAACAGCGCGGCGAGCGCAAGAATGACCAGTTGCGAGAGTTCGATGCTCACAAAACAACCTTTCAAGCAGCAAAGCTGGAGAGTGTAACGCCTGGACAGGCCACCGTAGAAGCGAAAACGGCTGTCGACGTAAGAAGTCCTGACATGACGATCGTCAATGCGGGCGCCGTTTCAATGCGAATCGGCGGAAATGCCGCACTCGTCGCACCTACTTGCCGATGCAGAAGCGTCCGAAGATATCACCCAAAAGGTCGTCGGCGGAATACTCGCCGGTAATGCTCCCCAACGCCTGTTGCGCCATGCGCAACTCTTCGGCGAACAGCTCAAGTTGTGGAAGGCATTTTTTTGCCGCCAAAAGATGAACGCTCGTTTCCGCAAGCGCGCGAAGGTGGCGCTCGCGGGCAATGAACACATCTTCGGCCGGATGCCAGCCAGCCACCCGCAACAATTCCTGCTTCAGAAGATCGACACCGGCACCGTTTCTTGCTGAAAGCGAAATGGCAATGCCTTCACAATCAGCGTGCAGTTGCGGTTGTCCTTCCGCCAGATCGATTTTGTTGTAGACCGTAATTCGCGTGAGTCCCGCGGGGAATTGCTCAAGAATCGTCCGGTCGGAATCCTGAACCCCATGCCGGGCATCGACGATCAACACCGCGACGTCCGCCTTCTCGATCTCCCGCCACGTCCGCTGGATACCAATCCGTTCGACCTCATCATCAGTCTCGCGCAGCCCTGCCGTGTCAATCACGTGCAGGGGAATTCCCTCCACGTTCAACGTGCTGCGCACCACATCGCGCGTGGTGCCGGCCACCGGAGTCACAATGGCCAGTTCATCGCCGGCCAGACAATTGAGCAAACTCGACTTGCCGACATTGGGCTGCCCGGCGAGAACGACGTGCAATCCTCCTTGCAGCAACCTGCCCTGCTGCGCCCGGTCGGTTATCTCGGCGAGCAGAATGCTGAGACGCTCCAATCGCCCGAAAGCATCCGCCGCCTCCAGAAAATCGATTTCCTCGTCGGGAAAATCAAGCGTTGCCTCGACCAATGCTCGCAGTTCGACGAGTTGGTCGAGCACGGTCCGTATTTCCTTGGAGAATCGTCCCTGCAGGGAACGAACGGCACTGCGAGCCGCGGCGACCGTCGAGGCATCGATCAGGTCGATGACCGCCTCGGCCTGCGCCAGATCAAGCTTGCCATTGAGAAATGCGCGCCGTGTGAACTCACCGGGTTCGGCAAGACGGGCGCCAAGATCAAGACACCGCGAGAGCAGCATCTGCAGCACGACCGGGCCTCCGTGGCCGTGCAACTCGAGGACATCTTCACCTGTGAAAGAGTTTGGTCCGGGAAAATACAGCAACAGACCGCTATCGATGGCGCTGCCATCAGCCGCCCGGAAGGTAGCCACACTCGCCAGGCGCGGCGCCGGGCACCTCCCACACAACGCCTCCGCCAAGCGTGCCAGACTCCGGCCGGAGATGCGCACCACACCGATCCCGCCACGGCCCGGAGCCGTGGCGATCGCGGCAATGGTGTCAGGCCTTGGGATCGTTGGCGGCTTTTCCGCCACGCTCGATCATCCGGGTAATCTGCCATTGCTGGGCGATGGACAGCGTATTGTTTACCACCCAGTAGAGGACCAGGCCCGCGGGGAACCAGAAGAACATGAACCCGAACGCGAACGGCATGATCATCGTCACCTTGGCCTGGATCGGATCGGGCGGCGTCGGATTGAGCTTGGTCTGGATCAACATGGTCACCATCATGATGATCGGCAGGATGTAATACGGATCCTGCGACGAGAGATCCTTGATCCAGAACATCCATGGCGCATCACGCATCTCGACCGCGCCCAACAACGCCCAGTAAAGCGCAATGAATACCGGAATCTGGACCAGGATCGGCAAACATCCGCCCAGCGGGTTGATCTTCTCCGTCTTGTAGAGATTCATCATCTCGATATTCAGCTTCTGCCGATCGTCGCCGCACCGCTCCTTCAGCGCCTGCAGGCGGGGCGTAATGGTCCGCATCTTGGCCATCGACTTGTAGCTGGCGGCCGAGAGCGGGAAGAAGACCGCCTTGATCAGAACCGTCAGGAGAATGATCGCCCAGCCCCAGTTGCCGACCAGCTTGTGAATGAACTCGAGCAGCCAGAAGATTGGCGCAGCGACAATCGTCAGCCAGCCATAATCGACGACCAGCGGCAGGCCTTGCGCTCCGATGCCGCCCTCCGCAACCGGCTTGGCGAGTTGTTCGAGAATCGACTGAAGCTGCGGCCCGGCGTAAAGCGAGGTCCGCACCACAGCCTTATCTCCCGGCGCAACCTCCTGCACCGGAACGATCACGCCGGCGGTGACCACCGGGTTAACCGTATTGTCGAGCTTGCGAACGTAGTATTCACGGGCCAGCTTTTCTTGTGGAATCCAGGCGGACACGAAGTAATGCTGGATCATCGAAATCCAGCCATTGTCTGCTTTCTGCTCGAACTTGGCTTTTCCGTCGAGGATTTCGTCAAATTTGATCTTCTGGAATTTGCCCTGCTCGGTGTAAACCGCGGGTCCGGTGTAGGTACTCACCATCCGGCTTTCGCCCGCAGGAGCCTGAATATCCCGCTGCAACTGATAGTAAGCGTGCGGCGCCAACAGTTTCTGCCCGCCGTTGGTGATTTCGTAGGCGACATCAACGAGATAGCTGCCGCGTTTGAAAGTGTACACCTTGGTGACACCCACTCCGCCCGATGCTGGCGCTTCCAGCCGCAATTCGAGCGTATCCTCTCCGGCGCCCAGTTCACGCTTCCCCGGGACCACGGTAAACAGGGTCTTGTGGTTCGGAAGACTGTCGCCAATCAAACCGCTTTGCGCAGCGTAGAGATGCTTTTCGTCAAACAACCGAAAAACCTTCGACTTGTCCTCGGTTGCCTTGTAGTTATTCAGTTCGAGACCGACGAAATCACCGCCTTGCGCGGAAACCTGGGCGACAAAGAGATCCGTTTTGACCTCAATCACCTCGCCGCCTTGACCAACTGCGCCCGGAACCGGAACGGCTGTCGAAACCGCGTTACCCGGAGCACTCTGTGCCGAAAGATTCCCGGACGGCGTTGGAACGGCAGATGAAGCGGCTGCAGCGGTTGTCGTCGGTGCGCTGGGTTGCGGATTATTATGTTTCTGCCATGCGTCCCAGAGCATTACGAGCGAAAACGAGAAAATGCATAGCAGTATCAGGCGTCGATTATCCATTTACGGCCCAGGTAAAAAAGGAATTAGGGAACAGGATCCATTCCCCCGGGGTTCCAGGGGTGGCAACGAAGAATTCGCTTCAATCCAAGATAAGTGCCTTTGATGGCACCATGTTTTTCAATCGCTTGCGCGGCGTAATCGGAACAACTTGGATAAAAGCGACAGTTTTGGCCCAGAAACGGGCTGATTGCGTATTGATAACAGCGAATCAGAACCAAAAGCAGTTTCATGGCCTACGTCCAATAGTACGCATTCGCTCCAGCAAGTTTCGGACTTCTTCGCTCAAGATGCGCCGATCCAGCGGCAGAGATGGCTTGCAAGCCAATCGAACGATCAAATCCCGCGCGGGCAAATCCGCATGCTGCTTGCGAAAGACTTCCCGAACCAAACGGCGAACCAGATTTCGATCCACCGATCGCCGCAGAAAGCGCTTGGCAACTACCAGTCCCAAGCGGGCTCCAGCTTCTGATTCACCGTCTCGAGGGCGGTAATGTAGCAGGAAACAGCTGCCTCTTATCGTCTTCCTGAAACTAAAAACGGATGAAAAATCATCCGTTTTAGTCAGTCTGTAGCTTTTGGGGAACGCTTCGGATTGACCCCGGCGTTGCCCGTTTAGCGGGAAATCGCTCAAACGGCGAGGCGATGCCGGCCTTTGGCACGACGTGCGCGAATCACAGCACGACCGCCACGGGAAGCCATACGGACAAGAAAGCCGTGAGTACGCTTACGGCGAACTACTGACGGTTGATAGGTGCGTTTCATGTCAAAACCCTTGAAATCGTTGCTAATCGAACCGTAGATTAGACATTGATTCGATTGGTTTTGTCAACTGTGTATTACAGCCCGTTCAAGCATACCGAACTTCGTCGGAAACCGCCACGATCGAATGAGACCCCAGCGTCTTCCAACAATCCTTGTAAAGAAGAAGCAACGTGCAACGCTTTTTTCGATTTATGGGCACCACGGCAAGATATCCCTCCAGGTTTCATAGAGATTCATATTTATATAAAAACTATAAAGACAATCTCAACGACAACTCTGTGGATAATTTAATATTGTTGTTAAAAAACAATATATTAAGTTATATAAAAGGACAATAGAAAGTCATGTATCAGAATGTGGATAAAACTGAACAACTCTTTCTTACAGAGAGAAAGCAAGACTTATCGACAGTCAGGCCACAGTTTTTTCCTGAATTATCCCCACCAGGTGCCAATCCATCTAATAGTCACGATAAAACAGGAACATCGCGATGCAGTTCCTCGTAAATTTTGAATTGTTTGTGCCGCGTAAGCGACACACTGGCATGTGTCGCGTCCGCCAAACGCCTTGGTGATTGATGGAGGCTTTGCGAAGGCGAATTCTCTATAAGCTGTGGATAACTATTCTTCGGCAGGTTAAAATCTGAACCGCCTTGGCCTTCCGCAAGCTTCAATGGCTCGCGCGACCGATTAGCAGCCGAGGCTTTTTTATTTCGTATTCCTCCCGGGCAATCAATCGATGGCATCACGCTACTTATTTACCGATTGCTCGCGCGTTGATCCTGCCGGCGTCGGCGCGTTTTTTTTTTTGATTTTCGTTGACTGTTATTAATGAGCAGCTTTTGGAACTCTTGTCTGAGCCAGTTCGAGCAAGAATTATCGTCTCAGCAATTCAATACCTGGATTCGTCCATTGCGCCTGGAGGGAGAGGACAATCCAGAAGAAGGATTGCGTCTGATTGCCCCAAACGGTTTTATCCTCAAATGGGTTAAGGAACGCTACCTCGGCAGGATTGAAGAGCTCGGTAGCCAGTTCTTTGCCTGTCCGATCGATATTTCTCTGGCAGTTGGTCAAAAAGAGCATTCCTCTGCGGGAAAAAAGCTGGAGATGTCGCGACAAAGCGTCATTTCCACACCAACTCCTGTGGAAAAATCACCGGCCGAGTACGTTCCGACACGGGCTTATCCTGTTCCCTCCTACGAAAAAACACGGCTTATTCCCGGTTTTACCTTCGAGAACCTCATCGTAGGAAAAGCCAACGATCTCGCTCGCGCAGCTTCGGTCCAGGTCGCCACCAATCCAGGTGGGGGCGCGTACAACCCGATGTTCATTTATGGCGGAGCCGGTCTTGGAAAAACGCACCTTATCCATGCGATCGGAAACCGCATCCTTGAGCATAACCCATCCAAGGTTGTTCGCTATGTTCATGCCGAGGACTACTACTCCGACGTGGTCCGTGCATACCAGACAAAATCTTTCGATGCCTTCAAGCGTTATTACCGTTCGCTCGATGTTCTGCTCCTCGACGACGTTCAGTTTTTCAATGGGAAAAATCGTACGCAAGAAGAATTTTTCTTCGTTTTCAACGCCCTTATCGAAGCAAAAAAGCAGATTGTGATCAGCTGTGACACCTACCCGAAAGATATTTCCGGCTTGGAAGACCGACTGATTACACGATTTGACTGGGGCCTCACCGTGCAGATTGAGCCGCCGGAAATCGAGATGCGTGTTGCCATCCTAAAGAAAAAAGCCGAAATCGAAGGGGTGGGCCTCGATGACGAAGTTGCCTTTTACATCGCCAAGCATCTCCGCTCGAATGTTCGCGAGCTGGAAGGCGCTTTGAAGAAGGTGCTTGCCTACGCTTCCTTCCACGGTCGGAAAATCGACCTCGAATTGTCCAAGGAAGCATTGAAGGATCTCATTGGGGCGGTCAACAGGCAAATTACCGTGGAAAACATCCAGAAAACGGTTGCTGATTACTTCAAGATCAAGGTTGCCGACCTGTTCTCGAAAAAACGTTCTCGGCAGATTGCCCGTCCAAGACAAATCGCCATGTGGCTCGCGAAGAATTTGACATCGCAAAGCTACCCTTCAATCGGCGACGCTTTTGGCGGGCGTGACCACACCACTGTGCTCCATGCTGTACGAACAATCGAAAGCTTGAAGACAAAGGACAACGAGTTGAATCATGATGTCCACGTCTTGCTACAAGTCTTAAAGGGATGATCAACCGCTGTGGATAATTCGGGAAAAAGCTGTGACCAGACGGTTGACAACTACAGTCTTCGACGGATGCGGAGAAGTTCTTCAATTTTGTCCACATGACGATACATAGGTTTCTTTCGCCTCTTTTTAGTAACTAAGTTACTGTTTTTTATAGTTTTATTTATCTTGTCCACAGAATTGTTGTTGAGATTATCTTTATAGGATTTATATAAATATGAATCTTGTTAAAACCCAGCGGGATCTTCTCCTTTCACCGCTTCAATCGGTCTCCGGAATTGTTGAAAAGCGGCATACATTGCCGATCCTCTCCAATGTCTTGCTCGAGAAGAAAGGGGACACACTGACTTTCCTGGCCACAGACATAGAAATCCAGATCACTACCACCAGTGTCGTTACAGGTACTTCCGCTGAAGGAGCGGTGACTGTTGGAGCGAAGAAGCTCCAGGACATTCTGCGTTCATTACCGGAAAGTGCAGAAGTCTCCTTGGATCTCGATGAAAAAAGGCTTCAGGTGAAAGCCGGGAAAAGCCGCTTCAGCTTGCAAACGCTGCCGCCGGAAGATTTCCCGAGGATGGCCATCGCCGAGGCCCAGCCAAGCCGGATCGAGTTGACGCAAAAACAGTTCCGTCACCTGCTGGCACAAACGCAGTTTTCCATGGCCGCACAGGATGTCCGGTATTACCTGAACGGCTTGTTGCTACTGGTCGACGGTACAGAATTGCGCGCGGTGGCTACCGACGGACACCGTCTGGCATACGCCTGTATGGAGATTGGCAATGATGTCTCTCTACCAAGGCAGGAACTCATTCTTCCGCGCAAAACGGTTCTGGAACTCAACAGATTGCTTTCCGACAATGATGAACCGTTGGTGATTGAAACGACAGCAAACCAGATTCGCTTCCAGTTCGGCAACATCTCGCTGGTTTCCAAACTGATTGACGGGAAGTTTCCTGACTATGAACGAGTCATTCCGGCATCCTTGAAGAATCGAGTATTGCTGAATCGTACCCTGTTGCTTCAATCAATGGTCCGGGCAGCAATCCTGACCAACGAAAAATTCAGGGGCGTCCGGTTGATTCTGGCTTCCGGCAGCTTGAAGATCATGGCGGCAAACGCCGAGCACGAAGAAGCGCAAGAAGAAATCGAGGTGGATTATTCCGGCGATCCAATCGATGTCGGGTTCAATGTCGGTTATTTGCTCGACGTATTGAACAATACCGCATCGGAAATGGTTGAATGGGGATTCAACGACGCCAATTCGAGTGCTCTTATATCCGTTCCAGGCAATGAACGATTCAAGTACGTCGTTATGCCGATGCGAATCTAGTCGGATTTTCGAAGAGACGAATTGTTGAGTTTCAAAGTGAAACAGAAATCGGGAACAGCATGAACAATAGCAGTCAGCCAGCCTACGACGAGTCGAGTATCCAGCAACTGGAAGGTTTAGAGGCAGTTCGCAAGCGGCCCGGGATGTATATCGGTGATACTTCGGACGGAACCGGTTTGCACCACATGGTCTTCGAGGTTGTTGACAACGCCATCGATGAAGCGCTGGCGGGTCACTGCGACGATATCGTCATCACGATTCATGCAGATAACTCGATCTCCGTAGCCGACAATGGCCGGGGTATTCCGACGGGTATCAAATTCGACGACAAGCACGAACCGAAGCGTTCGGCGGCTGAAATCGTCATGTGCGTCCTGCACGCGGGCGGAAAATTCAACCAGAATTCCTACAAGGTTTCCGGTGGATTGCACGGTGTCGGAGTTTCCTGCGTCAATGCCCTTTCGAAATGGCTTCGACTGACCATTCGGCGCGATGGCAAGAAGTATCAACTGGATTTCAGCCGCGGAAGCGTTGTTGACCGTCAGACTGAAATCCAGAACGGCGTGGAGGTATCGCCGCTGAAGGTGGTTGGAAGCACCGAAAAGCGTGGTACCGAAGTCCATTTCATGGCCGATGATGAAATTTTCGGCAACGTCGAGTTCCATTACGAGGTGATCGCCAAACGCCTGCGTGAATTATCGTTTCTGAATAACGGGGTGAAAATCAGGCTGATCGACCAACGCACGGCCAAGGAAGAAAACTTCGCTTTTCTCGGCGGAGTAAAAGGATTTGTGGAGTACATCAACCGTTCCAAGTCCGTACTGCATCCGAACGTTTTTTATGCCACCGGCGAATCCGAAATAACCGGCGGAAACGGTTCCATTGGCGTTGAAGTCGCCATGCAGTGGAACGATTCTTACGCCGAACAGGTATTGTGTTTTACCAACAACATTCCCCAGTCGGATGGTGGAACCCATCTGACCGGCCTGCGGGCGGCGATGACCCGGGTGATCAACAAGTACATTGAAGAAAACGATATTGCCAAGAAAGCCAAGGTCGATATCACCGGAGACGATATGCGGGAAGGATTGGCGTGCGTCCTCTCGGTAAAGATGCCCGACCCGAAGTTTGCATCGCAGACCAAGATGAAACTCGTCTCATCGGAAGCCAGGCCGGCTGTCGAGGAAGTCGTGGCGGCACGGCTTGCGGAGTTTCTCCAGGAACGTCCAGCCGACGCCAAGGTCATTACCGGCAAGATCGTTGAAGCGGCACGCGCCCGCGACGCCGCGCGCAAGGCGCGAGAAATGACGCGGCGCAAGGGCTTGCTCGACGGGGTTGGTTTGCCCGGGAAACTGGCCGATTGCCAGGAAAAGGATCCGGCGCTGTGCGAGTTGTACCTTGTCGAAGGGGACTCGGCGGGAGGATCGGCGAAGCAGGGACGTGACCGCAAGTTCCAGGCGATTCTTCCTCTCAAGGGAAAAATCCTCAACGTCGAAAAGGCTCGCTTCGACAAGCTGATTTCATCGCAGGAAATCGCCACGCTGATCACCGCCCTCGGCACCGGCATCGGAAAAGACGAATACAAACCCGAAAAATTGCGCTATCACCGCCTGATCATCATGACCGATGCGGACGTCGATGGCGCGCATATCCGTACGTTGTTGCTGACATTCTTCTACCGGCAGATGCCGGAACTCGTTGAAGGGGGGCACATCTATATCGCCCAGCCGCCGCTCTACAAGGTGAAACACGGGAAAACGGAGCAATATCTCAAGGACGATCAAGCCCTGAATCAGTTCCTGCTCTCACTGGCGCTGAATGACGCGACGATCATTCCACGGGATGGTGCGGAGGGAATCTCCGGGACGGCGCTCGAACAACTGGCGCGCGAGTACCTTCTCGCCGAATCGGTAATAAACCGCCTCGGCCATCTTATCGATTCCGACGTACTGCATGCATTGATCGATGCGAATGTGGAAGTCGATCTTTCAAATGAATCCACCGCCACCACAAGCGCGGCCACGCTTGCGCGAGCTGTTGCCGATCGGGCAGAAATCCGTATTTACGCCTATTTCGACCAAGTGGAAGAGAGCTGGCAATTGCGTCTCGAACGACTTCGTCATGGCAATCTGAAGGTCAGTGCGATCGACGAGGATTTCATCGGAAGTGGCGATTACGCCCAGCTTCGCCGTACGGCAAGCATCCTGGCTGACCTGTTCGGTCCGGGTGCAACGGTGGCCAGGGGCGAGAAAAAGCAGGCCGTGTCCAGCTTTGCAGATGCGATGCGTTGGCTTCTCAACGAAGTGGAACGTGGTGTCTCCAAGCAACGCTATAAAGGTCTGGGCGAGATGAACCCGGAACAACTCTGGGAAACGACGATGGATCCCAAGGTGAGGCGTCTGCTCAAGGTCCAGATTGAGGATGCCATCGGCGCTGACGAAATATTCACGACCTTGATGGGTGAACTCGTTGAACCGCGCAGGAATTTCATCGAAAGCAACGCACTCGCGGCACGGAACATTGACGTTTAGATGTGTAGGTTCGCAGAATTCTTTGAAAAATTCTCAGTACCCTAAAAAATGAAGGGCCCCGCAAGGGGCCTTTTTTTCACTTGTGCTAGCAGGAAAGACTTCATATCCTGGGCCAGAAGGCGACTTTCGGTTTCTTTACATCGTCACCATCCGTACGACCGGTGAACTTCGGAATCTGCCGAAAGGCCAATTCAAACTGGTCGGCCTTATGTGGAACTCCGCATAAGGCCGATTATGTAGACCGCACGATTATGTGGACTATTTTGAGCGGCCTGTGCTGGATGGCATGCGCTGTACGGATCTTCGGCGATTGATGCAATGAGCGGCTCGACATAATTTCAGCAGAGATCTGAAGTAACGGCTCCA
>JARFTZ010000042.1 GCA_029289235.1 Gammaproteobacteria bacterium | reverse complement strand
GGTCATGTCGCGCGCGTCGTCGGCGTGCGGGTGTTCGTCGTAGCCTTCGTTGTGGCATTTGGTGCAGGCGAGGCGGCGGTGGTCGGACTGGCCGAAGACGTCGGGGTGCTGCAGCAGGCCGCGCAGCTTGCCGAGGTCGAGTCCTTCCTTCGGCGGAGCCTGGAAACCCTCAGGCGAATGGCAGGCGAAACATTCGGCGTTGGCTTGCCGGGCCTTTTCCAGTTGCTCGGGGGTCGGGTCGGCGCCTTGGGCAGAAACCAGGGCGGGGAACGAAAGCAGCACGACGGCGCCAATGGCTCCCAACAGCGCAAATGGTTTTCGCATCGTCCCGCCCCCGATTTCCTTTTTGTCGCTGATTCCATTGCAAGCTTCGGGCCAGCGGCGGGGCAACTCACCCACGCCCTCCATCCGGCGCCATGCCAGCCCGTTCGAAAAACGTCTGCCACCATTGAAACACCGGGCGCCCAGCCGGAAATCGACCGGCAAGGCGACAATAGCCGCGCTGTTCCCGGCCTCCAGTCCGACACCACAGCGTTACGCTTTCGTAACGCGTTTCGCCAGGGAACGTTACATCGTGGTAACAAGTGCCATCATTCCGGCTAGAATGGCGCGTCGTCCTTTGTCAAGGAGAGCCCGATGAACGTCCTGCACCTGCTGCGTTTTCTCGTTGTTTTCCTCGCGCTTGCCGCAGCCCACCCGGCGTCCGCGAACGAGGCGCTGCGTCCATACCGCATCGGCATGACCCCGGCCTTCCTGCACAACCAGCATTCGATGCTGGCCGAATGGAAAACCTACCTGGAGCGCAAGCTGCAGCGCCCCGTCATTTTCATCCAGCGCGACAGCTACCGCGAGACGATGGACCTGATCGACAAGGGCAGCCTGGACTTCGCCTGGCTCTGCGACTACCCCTATCTGGCCCTCGGCAAAGCGGTGCGCCTGCTCGCCGTGGCCTCCTACCAGAGCCGGCCGTTCTATCGTTCGTACCTGATCGTCCCGGCCAGGGATACCATGACCAAGTCAATCGTCGACCTCAAAGGCAAGGTATTCGCCTTCGCCGATCCGCACTCGAACACCGGCTACGTGGTGCCACGCCATCTGCTGAAGACAGCCGGCATCAACGCCAGCGCCCATTTCCGCAAGACCTTCTTCACCTGGTCGCATGCCAAGGCGATCGAGGCAGTGGCCAGCGGTCTCGCCCAGGGCGCCAACGTCGACAGCTACGTGTGGGACAGCCTGCAAAAGGTCGACCCGCAACTGGCGGCACGCACGCGCATCGTCTGGAAATCGGAGGAATTCGGTTTTCCGCCGATCGTCGCCGATCAACGTGTCGGGGACGAGGACTTCGAAGCGTTCCAGAAAGCACTGTTCGGCATGGGCGAAGACCCCGCCGGGCGCTCCCTGCTCGCAAAGCTGAATCTCGACGGCTTCATCGCCGGTTCGCCCGAGCTGTACGCCGGCGTGGCCGCGATGATGCGTGACCTCGGCGAACTGTGACCAGCGAATGCTCTTCAACCTCAGCCTGCGCTACAAACTGCCGCTGCTAGGCGGCGCGCTGATCCTGACCACGGCGCTGGCGCTGTCGGCGTCGTTCCTGCTCCAGTCCTGGAACAACCTGCGCCAGGACATGCTGAAAAGCTCGGAAGATCTCGGCCAGACGATGGCCCGCTCGCTATTCACCGCCCTGCTGCACGACGACGTGTGGCGCGCCTACGAGACGATCGCCCTGCCCTTCAAGGAAAACAGCAGTTCGGCGCTGGCCGAGGCGTTGATCGTCCTTGACGCCGGACGCCGCGTCTTCGCCTCCTCGCACCCCGAGGATTTTCCGGTGACGAGCGAACTCGCCGATCTCGGCGACGACTTCCGGGCGATCGACGCCGAGATCGCCGCCGATCCGGCGCATCCGTCCCGCATCCTCGAACGCGACGTCGCCGCGCATCTGTTCATCGCCATCCCGATCAGCGCCGACAATGTCCGGATCGGCACCCTGATCGTGGCGCACAACAAGAACCAGCTCTGGCACCGTTTCGACCGGGTCATCCTCAACGCCGCCGCAGTCACCCTGCTGATCCTCGCAGTGCTGTTGCCGATCAACTGGTACTGGGGACGGCGCATGGTCGCCCCGCTCGAACTCGTCACCGACCGACTGAGCCGCATCAACGCCGGCGAACCGGAGCCGCTCGACCCGCACCTCTATCCGTATCACGACGAAGTCGGAACGCTCTACCTCGCCTACGGCCGCATGCTCGACGCCATGCAGGAAAAGCTCCAGCTGGAACAGGAGGTCGTCAAGCAGGAGCGCATGGCCGCAGTCGGCCGCCTGACGGCGAGCATCGCGCACGAGATCAACAACCCGCTGGGCGGCATGCTCAACGCCATCAGCACCCTGAAGCGGCACGGCACGCCCGACCCGCTGAACCAGAAGACGATCAGCCTGCTGGAACGCGGCCTCTCGCAGATCCGCGACACGGTCGCCGCACTGCTGGTCGAAGCCAAGGTCAGCAGCCGCCGACTGGCACTCCACGACATCGACGATGTCATGCTGCTGGTCACCCCCACCGCCCACAAGCAAGGCGTCGAGATCGCCTGGGAAACGCGCATTCCCGACCCGCTGCCGGTGCCGTCGACGCCAGTGCGGCAACTGTTGATCAATCTGGTGCTCAACGCTGTCCAGGCCGCAGGCCGCAACGGCCACGTCGCGGTATGGACGGAAGGCACCCAGGAGAATCTGACGCTCGTCGTGGAGAACGACGGCCAGGTGCTCTCGGCCGAACACAAGGAACACCTCTTCGAACCGTTCACCCCTTTCTCGCAGCGCGGCAACGGACTCGGCCTGTGGATCTGCTACCAGATCGCGACGCAACTCGGCGGTGCCATTCGCGCCGAAACCACCAGCGCCCTGACGCGCTTCATCGTAACCCTGCCCCTGGACCCCCGCCGTGACGAATCCAACGAATCGAACGAACCGTATCTGCCTGATTGAAGACGACGAGATCATGGGCGAATCGCTCGCCGACCGCTTCGTGCTCGACGGTTATCTGTGCGACTGGCACCGTACCGCCGCGGCCGCCGAAGCCGCGCTGCTGACGCGCGAATACTTCCTGGTGATCAGCGACATCCGCCTGCCCGACCTCGGCGGCGACGAACTGTTCGCCCGGCTCGCCGGCGAACACGTCGCGCTGCCCCCGTTCCTGTTCATCACCGGCCAGGGCAACATCGACACCGCCGTCCAGTTGCTCAAGCTCGGCGCGCAGGACTACATCACCAAGCCCTTCGACCTCGACGCGCTGATGGACCGCATCCAGTCGATCGCCGGCCCGGCGGCGCCGGAGTCGGTGGATGCGCTCGGGTCGTCGCCGGCCATGCGCCACATCATCGCCCTGCTGCCGCGCCTCGCCGGCAGCACCACCACCGTCCTGATTACCGGCGAATCCGGCGTCGGCAAGGAGCGCATCGCCCGCACGATCCACGACCTCGGCGGACCGGAGCGGCCCTTCGTGGCCATCAACTGCGGCGCGCTGACCGAGACCCTGCTCGAAGCCGAACTGTTCGGCTACGAAAAAGGCGCGTTTACGGGCGCCCTGCGCAGCCGCCGCGGCCTCTTCGAGCAGGCCGACGGCGGCACGCTGTTCCTCGACGAGATCGGCGACATGTCGCTGGGCATGCAGACCAAACTGCTGCGCGCCTTGCAGGAACGCAGCATCACGCGCATCGGCAGCGAGACGCCGACGGCCGTCAACATCCGCCTGCTCTGCGCCACCCACCGCGATCTCAAGGAAATGGTCGGCAGCGGCGAATTTCGCGAAGACCTGTACTACCGCATCAACGTCGTCCAGTTGCGCGTGCCGCCCCTGCGCGAACGCCGCGAAGACATCCTCTGGCTCAGCCGCCTGTTCCTGGCTGAATTCACCGGCCACGGGCAAAAGCCTCCGGTCCTCACCGCCGCCGCCGAGCAGGCGCTGATGGCCTACCCGTGGCCGGGCAACATCCGCGAACTGCGCAACACGCTCGAACGCGCCTGCCTGCTCAGCGACAGCCGCAGCATAGGCGTCGACCACCTGTTCGACCAGCCCGTCGCAGCGACGGAACCCCAGAGCACCGGCGGCAACCTGCGCGACTATCTGAACGAGCGCGAGCGCGAATTCATTGTGCGGGCGCTCGACACGAGCCAGTGGCAGATACAGGCCTGCGCCGACACGCTCGGCATCAGCCGCAAGACGCTGTGGGAGAAGATGCGCAGACTCGGGATCGACAAGGAAGACATCGACGGCGTCATGTAGCTCCCAAGGAAGCAAACGACGCCCCTCGGGTGGCCCTCGCCAGGTTCAGCCCTTCTGCTTTGGAAAGTCTTTCAGACAACACCGTCCAGAAGGGTTGCGGGTCTCGCAGGAGCAATTCCCCGCCTTCGTCTGTTCCACCACGAATTCCCTGATCGATGGCTCCCTCTCGAAATCCGCCCTGCTGACGCCGAAGCAGTGACACAGCACCGCGTCTCCACCGTTTTCTTTCACGGCACTCCGGACTCTCAGCACGGTCTTGGCAACGAGCGAGCCGTCGTCACCAAAATAGGCTGTATCGCAATCAGGGTTGTCGCAAAAGTAGTGATATCTGGAGGAAGGCGTCCAACGCCAGGAGAACCGGATGTGATGGGCGATGGTCCGTGAGGAAATTTCCAGACACTCGTTACCGCAGGCGGGGCAGATTCGCTTGCGCGGGTAACTGGTATCGCACCCGGAGGACGAGCAACAATGACTCATACGGCAACAGCCTCAGAACCAGCGCTCGACCTTGGCTCTCGCCGGCACGCCGCCGGAATGCACCACCACCCCGTCGATCACCACACCCGGCGTCGACATCACCCCGTAGCCCATGATCGCCGGCAGGTCCTCGACCTTCTCCAGCTTGATCGGTACGCCCTTTTCCCTGGCCACCTGCTCGACGAGCGCCAGCGTGTTCTTGCAATTGGCGCAACCGGTACCCAGAATTTTTACGTCTTTCATGAAAATCTCCTATCAAAGAACCGCGTTGAATACATAACCGACGAGCAGGATGCCCGTCGCCACGACACCGGCGAACGTGGCGATCAGCCGTGGCTTGAGCGCCTTGCGCAGAATGATCATTTCCGGCGCCGAGAGGGCGATCACCGCCATCATGAAGGCCAGAACGGTGCCGAGCGCCGCGCCCTTGCCGATCAGCGCCTCGACGATGGGAATGATACCGGCGGCGTTGGTGTACATCGGCACGCCGAGGATGACGGCGGCCGGCACGGCCCACCATGCATCCCTGCCCATGAACGAAGCCATGAAATCTTCCGGCACATAACCGTGAATCGCCGCGCCCAGGCCGATGCCGAGCAGGATGTACGGCCACACCTTGCCGACGATCTGCCTGACATGGCTCCAACCGGCCTCGAAGCGCTCGACCCAGCCGAGGTTCAGGCCGACCGTGGGATCGACCTGACCGGCATGGATCTTCTGCACCCAGTCCTCCAGATGGCGCTCCATCTTCAGCTCGCCGATCACGAAGCCGGCGACAATGGCCACCAGCAGGCCGAGGCCGAGATACATCGCCGCGACCTTCCAGCCGAACATGCCGAAGAGCAGCACCAGCGCCACTTCATTGACCATCGGCGCGGCGATCAGGAAGGAGAACGTCACCCCCAGCGGCACGCCCGCCGAGAGAAAGCCGATGAACAGCGGCACCGCCGAGCACGAGCAAAACGGCGTGACGATACCCAGCGTCGCCGCCAGCACGTTGCCAATGCCGAGCCGCTTGCCTGAGAGCAGTGCCCGCGTGCGCTCCGGCGCAAAGAAAGTCTGCACGATGCCCATGGCGAAGACGATGCCGGTGAGCAGCAGCAATACTTTCGGCGTGTCGTAGACGAAGAAATGCACCGCCTCGCCGAAGTGCGTGGCGCGCGTCAGGCCGAGCGCGGCGATGACGGCATCGGCAAACGCGGTCAGGTTGCTGTATGCAAGGAACCAGACAACCGCCGCAACAGCGATTCCGGCCAGCCAGCGCCCCGGTGAGGGGGACGCAAGAACGTGAGATTCGGCAGACACAGGGCAACTCCCATCAAAGTAGATTACGGTACTCCGCCAAGGAGACGAATGAAACGCAAAAAGGATGCACCGTCGTAGCGACATTGGCGGCACTCGGCCGGAGAACCGGAGCGGCGCGGACTTGTCGAAGCGACAAGGGTTTCCTTATGTGCTTGCCGGCGAAGTTTTGGTGCAAGACGTTGACTTGCTTACACTTCGGAGCCCTGCTCACCGCCTTCGGGACCATTACAGAAAACGGATGGAGAGGAACGGCGGGCATTCTTTTCCTGCGTGATTGATAAAGGAGAGAACAATGAACCGTTTCCAACAGTTTCTTGCCGTCATCCTGAGCATGAGTCTGATCAATGCGACGATTCTCGTCCCGGTCGCCCATGCCGGAATGGTCACGACACAGGAGGTGGCCACGGTGGTCGCCACGGGGCAGGCGGAAAGCGGGCAAGCCCGCCTGGCTGCCGCCCTGGCGCGCGATGAAGTGCGCACCGAGATGGAACGCCAGGGCGTCGATCCGGCCATGGCGATCGAACGCATCGCCGCGCTGACCGACGAGGAGGCCGCACGGCTGGCCGACCAGATCGACACAGCCCCCGCGGGCGGCATCATCGGTGCGATCCTGCTGGTGTTCTTCGTGCTGCTGCTGACCGACATCCTCGGCCTGACCAAGGTCTTCCCGTTCACCCGTTCCGTGCGTTGAGCCAGACGTGCGTTCAACCGCCGACCTGCCGGCGCGAGGGCGGCGTTGGTTTTCCACCGCCATCGCGCTGCTCGCTGCGCTGCTGCTGAGCGGTTGCGCCACGCAGAGCGCGCGGCTTCAGGACGCCCGTCCCGAGGGCCTGCCGGTCCGCTCCGAACTGGTCGACACCCCGTTCTTTCCCGACGACAGCCATTTCTGTGGCCCCGCGGCACTGGCGACGAGCCTGTCGGCCGTCGGCCTGGCGACAACGCCGGAGGCGCTGATCGGCCAGGTCTTCCTGCCTGGCCGAGAAGGATCGCTGCAGGTCGAGATGCTGGCCGGCGCGCGCCGCCAGGGGGCCGTGGCGACGCGCATTCCGGGAACGCTGGAGGCGCTGATGCGCGAAACGGCCGCCGGCAACCCGGTGGTCGTGCTGCAGAACCTCGGCCTGTCGTGGGCGCCGTCGTGGCACTACGCGGTCGTCGTGGGCTACGACCTCGACACCGGCGAAATGCTGTTGCGCTCCGGCCCCGTGAAACGCGAGACGATCAGCCTGCGCACGTTTGAACATACCTGGAACCGCAGCGAGCGCTGGGCCTTTGTCGCGCTGCCGCCGGGCCGCCTGCCGGTGACAGCGAGCGAAAGCGAAGCCGCGCGCGCGCTCGTGCAGTTCGAGCGCAACGCGCCGGCCGCCAAAGCCGCGGAAGCGTATCGCGGCGGACTGGCCCGCTGGCCCGCCAATGCCGTCCTGGCGATGGGGCTGGGAAACTCCCTCCATGCATCCGGCGACCTGGCCGGCGCCGAGGCCGTTTTCCGGCACACCGCGAAAACCCATGGCCTCGCCGCCGCGTACAACAACCAAGCGCTGGTGCTGCTGGAACTGGGGCGGCACGCCGAAGCGCGACGAGCCGCCGAACGCGGCCTCAAGGTCGCCGGTCCGTTGCGCCAAACCCTGCTCGAGACGCTCGGCACCATCGAAAAGGCCGCTGCGACGGACTAGCCGGACACCTCGCCACCGGGTCCGTCCCCGGCGATGAACATGTTGATGGTCAGAGAGGTGATTTCCCGGATTTGTTGTGCAGTGACCTCGCCCAGTTGCCGGTGCAGGAAAGGTCCCAGCGTTCGGCCTCCGGCAGGCTCTCAATTCCGCCGATAGCGCGTCAGCCGGACATCGACCGTGACTGACAGCGAATGCAACGCTGCGACCCGGGCCTTGCCTTCGCTGCTGGCCCGAAAAAGATGCGGCGTCATGGCCAGCAGGTCGCCGATCTGCTGCTGACCAGCGATCTCGACCGAATAGCGCACCGTCTCGCTCGACACGACGGAATATCCAGCCGGAACGGCTGTCACCACCGCCCGCTCCGCTTTGACGACCGGATAGATGATCTCGCGCAATTCACGCAGATGGTCCGGGCCGGCGTCGATCTGCACCAGTTGACCTTCTGGCGCCAGCACCCGGGCGAACTCCGGATAGACGGGAAAACCGAACATGCACAGGACGCGGTCAAGCGTGCCCGGCAACACCGGCAGATTGGCGTTGCTGCCGACGACCCAAGCCATTCGTTTATCCTGTTTCGCGGCCGAGAGTACCGCCCACTTGGAGATATCCAGCCCGATCAGCGCCAGGCGCCTTGTTTCATTGCCGGCGGCAAGCTGGCGCAGGTAGTAGCCTTCGCCGCAGCCGGCATCGAGGCAGCGGACCGTGGCACCAGGAGCCGTATCCGCGAGGACGGCACGCGCCGCCGCTTCGGCAATCGGCCGGTAATGAGCGGCCTCGAGAAAACGCCGCCGACAGGCCACCATTTCCTTGCTGTCGCCGGGATCGCGCGAGCGCTTGTTCTGGACCGGCAACAGATGGGTGTGGCCCTGGCTGGCGATGTCGAAACTGTGGCCGTCGGCGCAACGCCACGCGCTACCGTTGCGGCGCAATGGCTTCCCGTCCAGCGGGCAGGCCAGCGCAGTGAATGGCGCGACGTTCATCACCGCGAGCCCCGGCGGACTTGCGTCGCCCCGGTCGCGACTTCCTCATGGCGAAAACACGTAGTCAAGTGATCGTTGACCATTCCCGCCGCCTGCATGAAGGCATAACAGATCGTCGAACCGACGAACTTGAAGCCAGCGCGCGCCAGCGCCTTGCTCATCGCGTCCGACTGAGGGGTTTTGGCCGGCACCTCGGCCAGCGAGCGCCAGTCATTCCGGATCGGTTCGCCGCCGACGAATTGCCAGAGGAAATCACTGAAGCTCTGGCCTTGCGCAGTCAGGTCAAGGAAGGCCTTCGCGTTCTGAATCGTCGCGGCCACCTTGGCCCGATTGCGGACAATCCCCGGATCGGCCAACAGCGCCGCCACCTTGGCCTCGTCGTATTGCGCGATCAACTGCAGTTTAAACCCGTCAAAGACCTGGCGATAACGATCGCGTTTCCTGAGGATCGTGGCCCAGGACAGTCCGGCCTGCGCCCCTTCCAGGATCAGCAGTTCGAACAGCGAGCGGTCGTCACGGAGGGGCACCCCCCATTCCTCGTCGTGGTACTGACGATACAGATCAAAGCCTTCACACCAGGGGCAACGTTCCATTGGGTTCGACAGGTTCGAAAACCGCAGAGTCTACCGCGAAACGTCAACGCCACGATGTCGTCACGGGATCTGATCCGCGCATCCCGCGCCGCACGGAAAATCCGGGTTGAACGACCTATATTTGGATTGGGCGCTCACCCAATCTCTAGCCGAAAACCAGCAGAGATCGCACAGCAAGCGCCTTCGACGATTCGAAAAGCGAGAACATCATGCTGAGCGGAATCCTGGGCGCCGGGCTGGCCGCCCTCAACGACTACATCGCCACCCACGTCCTGACCTGCCTCGTCCCGGCCTTCCTGCTGGCCGGCGCGATGGTCACCTTCATCCGCCGGGAGGCGATCCTGGCGCTGCTCGGTGAACAGGTCAGGAAACGCCGCTCGTTTCCACTGGCCTGCGGCGCAAGCTTCCTCATCGCGGCCTGTTCGTGCACGGTCATCCCGGTGGCCAGCGGGTTGTATTACGCCGGCGCAGGCATCGGCGCCGCCTTCATCATTCTCTGGGTGGCGCCGGCCGCCAACGTGCTGGCGCTGACTTATACCGGCACCATTCTCGGGGCCGAAATGGTCGTCGCCCGGATCGTCGCCGCGCTGCTGATGGCTTTTGCCGTCGGCATGGTCATGACCGTCGCCTTCCGCAATGGGCCGCATCCGCAACGCGCGGGGACGCCCAAAGCCTCGACGGAATCCGCTTCGTTCATCGAACGCAAGAGCCTGATCCTGATCGTGCTGCTCGTGCTCACCCTGCTGCTGCCCAACTACCTCGTACAGAGCGGGCCGTACTGGGTGAAGGTCGCCGTGTGGGGCGGCCTGACGCTGCTCACCGCTGCCTACGCCTGGCGAACCGTTGGCCGCGACGAACTCGGGCAATGGATGCAGGAGACGTGGTGGTTCGTGCGCATCATCTTCCCGCTGCTGCTCGGCGGCGTGTTCATCGTCGGCGTC
Source organism: Gammaproteobacteria bacterium (assembly GCA_029289235.1). Classification (GTDB taxonomy): domain Bacteria; phylum Pseudomonadota; class Gammaproteobacteria; order Burkholderiales; family Rhodocyclaceae; genus Propionivibrio. The sequence goes on along the minus strand of JARFTZ010000042.1, from coordinate 24,126 downwards.
GTCGGCTACCTGCTGCCGGAAGCCTGGATTCGAGAATGGCTCGGCGGCAACAACCTGTCCGCCAACTTTCTCGCCACGCTGATCGGCGCGATCAGCTACTTCGCGACGATGACCGAAGCGCCGTTCGTGGACACGCTGATGGGGCTCGGCATGGGCAAGGGACCGGCGCTGACACTGCTGCTGACCGGGCCGGGCCTCAGCCTGCCCAACTGGCTGGCGATCGCCCGCGTGTTCGGAATCCGCCAGGCACTGGTTTATGTGCCGACGATCATCGTGCTGGGCACGCTGATCGGCTGGCTGTTCGGCAATTTCATTCTTTAGCGAGGAGGTAGGTCATGAAGATCCAGATCGCCGGCCCGGGCTGCGCGAAATGCCAGGCCACCGAAAAGAACGTCCGTGACGCCTGCGCCGAACTTGGCATCGACGCCGAAATCGAGCATCTGACCGATCCGCGCGTTTTCGCCCCGATGGGGGTGATGATGACCCCGGCCGCGATCATCGACGGCAAAGTGGTCGTTTCCGGTCGCGTGCCGACCGTGGAGATGCTCAAGCAGGAAATTGCCAGGCACGGCGGATAAGCGCGGCGGGTTACGTACCGTCGCTGGGTGATGCTCCCGAGTCCAGCGGCGGACGCGGAACGAAGCAGCAGACCCTCCCTTCCGCATCGAACGTCAGCTGGCAGGCGTCGGCCAATTGGCTGCGCAAACGCAGCCGCGCCCGCTGCACCCGCGACTTGGCGGCGGGAAGCGAAAGTCCCAGGCGCTCGGCAAAGGCTTTCTGCGTCACGCCCTGAATGTCGCAAAGCACGATCGCTTCGCGATCCTCCGCCGAGAGTTCCGACAAAACGCGCGGCAGGCAATGGCTCAAGAGATCGACCGGAGCGATTTCCGGCGGCGCGTCGGCAAGCAGATCGTCCGGCAGGGGAACCTGTTCCTTGGTCAAACGCAGCCGATCGACCAGCAGGTTGCGCGCCACCTGGAACAGCCAGGCACGCGGGTTTTCCACCCGACAGAAGTCGGCGCCCTGCAACACGGCACGCAGGAAGACCTCCTGCAAGAGATCGTCGGCATCGCTCGCGCAGCCGGAACGATGCATGAGAAAACTCCGCAGTTCCTCCTTGTGCTGCCGCCACGCCCGCTGGTGGCACTCGTGGGATGACATCGCCCGCCCGGTCTCCGGTCGCAGGGAGCCTAGACCAGGCGCTTGCTCATGCACTTGGCACTGGCCGGGCACAGGCCACGGAACTGGGGATGCGTGGCGATGCCCGCCGGTACCGTGTCGCGTTGAACATCCTCATACCCCAGACGCAGGAGATAGGTCTGCGCGGTCGTCGTCAGCAGGTAGAGCACCTCGACACCTGCACTGCGGGCTCGTCGCTCGATCTCGCAAATCAGGCGCTCGCCGATGCCATGGCCGCGCCAAGCCGGTGCGACGGCGAGCGAACGCGGCAAGCCCGCGCTGCCGAACACCTCAAGCCCGCAAACGCCGACCAGCGCGTTTGCGGATACCACGACGACAAAATGGTCGATTTCAGCCACGGACAAATCGTCCGTCGGCAAATGACACGCCGTCAGCAGTGAAATGATGTCGGGAAAGTCACCGGGTTGCGCCGGACGCATCTCGATCGGTGCCCCCTTCGGGCGTGCCTCCCGGCCAACGGAAGATCCGGTTGCGGGCTTGACGGCTTCGATCGTCGCCGCGACGACGTAATCGGTCACCGCCGTGCCCGGCGCCCAATCGCCAATGAACGCCTTGCTCTCGTCCTTCGGCACAATGCGAATCTGCTGGAAGCCGACGTCTTTCAACATCTCCTCCAACGCCAAAATCTGCGACGCTCCGGCCATGCAGCCGGTGAGCAGCGCCATGTCCTGCCGGAGCTCGTCCGGCATCTCCGCGAACGCGACAACATCGGAAATCGCCAGCCGGCCGCCGGGTTTCAGCACCCGGAAAGCTTCGGCGAAAACACGTGGCTTGTCCGGCGAGAGGTTGATGACGCAGTTGGAAATGATCACGTCGATAATGCCGTCCGCGACCGGCAGGTTCTCGATTTCACCCAGCCGGAACTCGACGTTCCGGTAGCCGCCCTTCTCGGCATTGCTTCGCGCCCTGGACACCATCGCCGGTGTCATATCCACACCGATCACCCGGCCGCGATCGCCGACTTGCCGGGCTGCCAGGAAACAGTCGAAACCGCCGCCGCTGCCAAGGTCGAGGACGGTTTCGCCCGCCTTGAGCGCAGCGATCGCCTGCGGGTTGCCGCAGCCCAGTCCCAGGTTGGCGCCTTCGGGCACGGCGCCTGTTTCATCGACGGAATAACCCACCGCCTGCGAGAGCGCGTCGGCCCGAGTCGGTGCTGGCCCGCAGCAGGACGGACTGCAGGCGCAGCTGTTGTTTTCGGCAATCTGCCCATATTGCTGGCGGACGGCCTGACGGATCTCATCGTGTTTCATCGCACTCATGTTTCTTTCATCCTTGTTCATCGCACCGCCCCCTGGCCTATCGGCTCATGATGTCTGCGCACGCTTCGCCAGCAACCGATCCAGCTGGTTGGCAAACGTTTTTCGATCCGCGTCGGAGAGCGCCGACGGCCCTCCGGTATCAACGCCGCTGCTGCGGAGGCTGTCGAGGAAATTGCGCAGGGCAAGGCGCTCCTGGATATTGCTCGTCGTCAGCAACTCTCCCCGGGGATCGATGACCACCGCGCCCTTGGCAATGACTTCTGCGGCCAGCGGCACATCGGCCGTGATGACCAGGTCGTCCGATTGCGCTTCCGCGGCGATCCGTTTGTCCGCCACATCGAATCCGGCAGGAACTTGCAGGGCCGTTATCCACGGGGAGGGAGGCACCCGGAGCATCCGGTTGGCAACCAGCACCAGCGGGATCTGGGTGCGATTGGCGGCCCGGTAGAGAATTTCCTTGATAGCCACCGGACACGCGTCGGCATCCACCCAGATTTTCATGGTCATATCCCTCGAGAAAACCGCGCAACGATATCACTCAATCGGCCTTGCGACGGTTCGACGATTAGTCGATCGGTGAGTCGGTTGATTTCTGGAATGGAGAACTGCCCCATCGGGCTTGCAAGAGGGCTTGTTCGCGCATCAAGGCCTGGACTAACGGCCGCTGTGCGTCGCTTTGACCCCAAGCGTCGAAATAGACCAGATCCTCGATGGGCGTTCGTGGCAGCCAACCGGCGGTTTCGAGTTCCGGTTTTGCGTAGAAATGGCTTACGTAACCGACGCACAGATAGGCAATTGGCGTGATTTTCTCGGGAATACCCAGCGCCGCCTGCAAATCGACCTGATTGAAAATGCTGACCCAGCCGACACCCAGCCCTTCAGCGCGCGCAGCGAGCCAAAGGTTCTGAACCGCGCAGACGCTGCTGTAAAGATCCATCGTCTTGATGTGCGTACGGCCGACGACAACGGGGCCGGTGCGCTCACGGTCGCAGGTAATGCATATTCCAATGGGCGCCTCGAGAATCCCCTCCAGCTTGAGCTTCCTGTAGGTGGCCTGCTTTTCTCCCTCGAACATTTCAGCGGCTTCAGCATGCGCTTTCTCGAATGCGGCATGCACCCGCTGCTTCGTCTGTTCGGATTGCACGACCAGGAAATTCCATGGCTGCATGAATCCGACCGATGGCGCATGGTGCGCGGCGGTGATGATTCGGCTCAGGACGTCGGCGGGTACGGCTTCAGGCAAGAACTGGCCGCGCACGTCGCGGCGAGAGAAGATGGCTTGATAGACGGCGGCACGTGCTTCAGCGGCGAAGGCGTGAACATCCTGGCTGGCTTGCTCCGTTTTCATGGCAATTCCCCTTGCTTGAAAAGTGGGCGCACGACCGGGCCTTGCCATGCGCAGAGTATTCCAGGCCGGTCTTCTGACTCGGATTCATCTGCCGTCGGCGCCTTCCCGGTACTACCAGTGGCATGTTGCCGAAGCATCGTCCTCACAGCGTTGGGCACGTGACGGACTTGCACCGCCTTCCCGATTCTCCCCGAGCGCATAAACACGGGGCACCTGAAGCGCGCAATGGTCTACGAACACCGCGGCATTGTCAAAATCGAGTTCACCTGCAAATCCTGGCGCCCAACAGATCACATGACCATTTGATTCGCACGGTAGCGGCGGCAGTATCGGCCGCAGCTTAAGTTGGAACTCCGTGTCGTTATTTTTCAATAACTTGAAAAAATCTCGCAAAGCGTTCCGAAATAGCGTTCGCAGCTTAAGTCGAGATTTTTTCCAGACACCGCAGCTTAGGTCGAGACTTTTCCATTTGTCGCGTCTGATGCTCGTATGTTGATTGAACGGCAGGCCTCGCTGACGATGTTAGCGGCAAGAGTACGTTCGTGGCCGTTATGCACAGCTGTTCATAACGGCCATGACCTGCCTTTCACCACTTCTGTACGACAGACATTCAACGGGCTGCTCTGCATCCGAAATCCGCCGGAAAAAAAAGGCTGTAGCAGCGCCTAGCATACGAAATTCCGATGAATGGTCTCCCGGCCATCGCGCTCGCAATGGTTCACATCCGGATACAATTTCGCATTCTTGCCGCCGCTTGTAGATTACGCTACATGTAACGGCTGCACTTTCTATCCGAATTGAAATGTTCCAGATACTTTTTATCGTGCCTTATGAGGAAATGCGCGATTCCGTCACTACGGTTCTTCGGCGCTATCCACGAAGGGATCAAATAGAGAGCCGGATTGTAGTATCCCCCGTCGACCGCATCGACTTTGCGAACATCGGTTCCTGCGACGCCATCGTTGCGCGTGGCTATTCAGCACGGGAGCTGAAACAAGGCGGCCTCGATGTGCCAGTGATTGAAATCGAGATATCGGGCTATGACGTCATCGCTTCTGTACAAAAGGCATGCGAGCATTTTGCACCGAAAAACATTGCTTTCATCGGCTTCTACAACGCATTCAACGGCATCAAGAATTTGTCTGGGATGTTCGGTTGTGAGATCAACGTTTACATCCCTCGCGATATTAGCGATCTGCCAACTATGGTTCGCCGAGCGATTGACGAGGGGTGCGATGCCGTAATCGGAGGCTACTCGGTTAAAGGGCTTGCCCGCGAATACGGCGTTAACGCTATCGGTCTTGAAAGCGGCGAGGAATCGATCGGACAGGCGCTCGAGGAGGCGGTACGTGCAGTCGAAATCATCCGTCAGGAACGGATCAAGGCCGAGACTCATCGCATCATTACCCAATTAGTCAAGAACAGCATCATCTATGTTGATGCAGACGGTGTCATCCGCGAAGACAACATCGCAGCGCGCGCCATGGCATCGTGCGAGTTGAAGGGACGTCGTCTGGTCGACGTTTTTCCGCACATGGAGGACAGTTACACGGAATCTTTGCAGGGGATCAAGGAAAGCACTGGGGAAATACGGCAAATAGGCGATATCACGGTGTCGCTGGACTGCATGCCTGTCGTGGTGAGTGGTCAGCCCGCAGGCGTTGTCATCAGTTTCCAGAACGTTACCCGAGTGCAGCAACTTGAGCGACAGATCCGGGAGAAAATGCACGAGAAGGGACTCACGGCCAAATATCATTTTTCCGATGTGGTCCATCAAACGCCAATCATCAGCAACTGTATTGCAACTGCCCGTCGCTACGCTCCGCTACCGTTCAATGTACTGATCACCGGTGAAACAGGAACAGGAAAAGAACTCTTCGCGCAGAGCATCCATAACGAAAGTTCGCGAAAAGATGGTCCTTTCGTCGCCGTAAACTGTGCAGCGTTGCCGGAAAATTTGCTGGAGAGCGAACTCTTCGGGTATGTCGAAGGCGCGTTCACAGGAACCAACAAGGGTGGTAAAGCCGGCTTGTTTGAGTTGGCTCATGGCGGGACGTTGTTTCTTGACGAGATCGCCGAAATTCCCGTGAGTGTGCAGGGAAAATTATTGAGGACGCTACAGGAGCGGGAAGTGCGTCGCATCGGCGCGGACAAAGTCATTGCCGTTGATGTTCGCGTCATTTCAGCAACAAACAATGATTTGCGCGACTTCGCGATGCGCGGACTTTTCCGGCGCGATCTCCTCTATCGTATCGATGTCCTCACGCTTTCCGTTCCACCTCTTCGGCATCGCCCGGACGATATCGTCGCACTGTTCTCTTATTTCTTGAAACGCTACTGCGACCAGCACTCCATCCCGGTTCCGAATATCAATCCCCGCGCCTTAGATCCGCTACGAGCATATGAATTCCCGGGGAATGTCCGGGAGTTGCGTAACGTCGCGGCGCGGGCCAGTGTGATGCACCACGATCCACGGCAACTCTCCGCGGAAGACATCAAGCTCGCCCTCTATCCCGACGGCTTCTCCTTTCCAGCTGCTTCAGAGGTCCGTAGCAAAGAAACAAAGATCCTGGCAGATGATGCTGGACGAGTGCTTGCTGCCCTCGATAAAGAAGAGCGGTATCGCACATTGGAGGCGCTTACAACCGCCCGCGGAAAGCGAGGCAAAGCTGCGGAGCTATTGGGAATCGACCGCAGCACTCTGTGGAGACGTCTGCAAAAATACCGGTAACGGCACGAATTCCGGCAGCAACCCACTCTCCTCCAAGCCGCACTCAAACGAACACTGAAGTTTCCTCAAGGAATCTGGCCTTGGGTCGTACCGGCTCGTCACGATTGAGCGTTCACATCCTCCTACTACGCTCCAACAGCAGTTTCAGCCCCTCCCCGTCGGACTGATGTCATCAGGCAACTAATGTTTCTAAATATTGCATGTTGTAGCGCAACGCCGCGCAACATGTTGCAACAACTTGCTGTTTCAACAGATTCTGGCTCCCAAGAAAAAAACCATAACAATCTGTTTTCCAAGGGTTTAATAAACACCCCTACTCTTGGCATTGAATTTGCAATAGGTGCCAACGCGGATCGGGAGTGAAGCAAGCATCCGCTCATATAAACCGAGGAGGAAAACATTTCATGTCTACAAGCTACATCCTTATTGCGTTTGCACTTTGCATTCTTTTGATGATCGTCTCCATCTCGAAATGGAAGATTCATCCTGTAACCAGCATTCTGGTCGTTGCCATCATTCTGGCAATTTCCATTGGAACGCCGTGGCAAAAGATCGAAAGCACCATTAACGCAGGCCTGGCCTCCACGCTAAAGAGTATTGCCATCGTCATCGTACTCGGCTGCATCATGGGCAAGATACTCGAAGAAACAGGGGCGGCCGTGCGCATCACCAAAGCGACGGTGAATTTATTTGGTACAAAACACGTCATATGGGCCATTGCGCTTGCGTCCGCGATTCTCGGGATACCCATCTGGGCTGACACCGTCGTCATTCTGCTGATTCCGATCGTTTCAAACCTGGCGCTGAAGACCAATCGGTCGATGATCTCCTTCGGCACTGCGCTTTACATGGGCGCGCTGGTCACAGCGTCGCTGATTCCGCCCACCCCTGGCCCGGTTGCCGCTGCCGCGCTGCTCCATCTTCCGCTCGGCAGTGCAATCCTCTGGGGAGTCGTTGTTTCCGTTCCGTCGGTAATCGCAGCGACGCTGTACTGCATCACGCTCAAGGAACCGCTGCAACCGAAGGAGGAATACCTCAGGTCTGCCTCCGCCATCGACGACACGACACTTCCGGGAATAGGGAAGTCGCTGCTGCCGATCATTCTGCCGCTCGCTCTCATTTTCCTGAACACGTTGTTCAACACGATGATGCCAAAGACCACTCTCGCCAACGTTTTTGCCTTTGTCGGTTCGCCGCTGGCAGCGCTGTTGGCCGGTTGCATCTTCGCGCTGCTGCTGACGGGCCGGGAATGGCGAAGCAAGAAGGTTCAAAACGACTGGGTGGAAGACGCGCTGCGCTCGTCCGCAATGCCGATCATGGTCACCGCAATGGGCGGCGCACTGGCCGCCTTCATCAAGGATGCAGGCATCGCCAAGATCATCGGGGAAACGGTTGTCGCCTTCAACGTCCCGGGCATCCTTATCCCGATCATCATCGCCGCGTTGATCCATATCGTAACCGGTTCCAATGCGCTGGGTGTCATGACTGCCGCGGCCTTGGTCGAACCGATGCTTGAAACGATCGGCGTTTCGCCCTTGGCGGCGTTCCTCTGCTGCGGCACCGGCGCTCTGATGTTCAAACACGCCAACTCGTCCGGCTTCTGGGTCACGGTCTCGATGTCCAACATGGATATCCGGCAGGGCATCAAGGGGGTCAGCGTGGCATCGACCATCGCGGGTGGCACCGGCGCTTTCCTCACGATCATCCTTCACTACGCCGGACTGATTTAACTCCCAAGTGCCAATACGTTTCCCACTCACTAAACAGAGGATCAAATGAAAAAGTTCACCACTCGCGCCGCCCGCCTAAACGGCCCATACGATATTGAATTGATCGAACGTGACCTAATCTGCGGTGACGATGACATCATCGTCAAGAACCACCTGATTGGTATCTGCGGGTCCGACAAGAATTTCTATCGCGGCCTTCTTCCGCCGAAGACGGCCGAATTCCGGCAAGACCCCTCGTTCCCGTTCCTTCTCGGACATGAAAGTGGCGGGGAGGTTGTTGCCGTTGGTGACAAGGTTGCTGACTACAAGGTCGGCGATAAGGTCGTCGCGTTCGGCTGGAACAACAACTACGCCGATTACTTCGCGTCCAAAGCCTTCCAGTTGCAACCGGCGCCCCTTGGGCTGGACATGGACATCTCGTCGCTGGGCGAACCGATCTCATGCGCGATGTACTCGGGCCTCAATAGTGGCGTCCAGCTTGGCGACACGGTCGTCGTCATGGGGGGCGGCTTCGCCGGCCAAATCATCGCCCAATGCGCCAAGAAGAAGGGAGCGTCCCGCGTAATCCTGGTGGATGTTCTGGACGGCAAGCTGGACCTTGCCCGCAACCTCGGGGTAGATGTAACCGTCAATCTTAAAAAGGAAGACCCTGTCGCGGTCGTTAAGGCCCTGACCAATGGCATCGGAGCTGACGTGGTGGTCGAGGCTGCCGGCTCTGCGGAGTCGTTTAATGCCGCCAGTGAAATGATCAAGCACAACGGCAAGTTCGTCTTCTACAGCTGGGTTACGACGCCAATCACCCTCAACATCAGCCGGTGGCACGACGACGGACTCGAATTCATCAACACCTGCCTCGTACACCACACTTGGCAGCAGCGCTACGTCTGGTTCCCCGAGACCATGCGTCCCCTGGAACTCGGCCTGGTTGACGTCCGTCCGCTGATCACGCACGAGTTTCCATTGGCCGATATCAAAGCCGGTTTCGAGCTTGCCGACAAGGATGATGCTGCAATCAAGATCGTCTTCCGGCCTTAATCCAGTTAGCCCGATTACAACATCACCAAAGGAAAATCATGTTCTATCAGAATCTGTTTAAGCGCCCGGCTGATCACCCGGTACGCGCCTGCCTCCTGGGCGCCGGCGAGTTTGGCGCCTCCTTCCTCTTCCAGGCTCGCGACATGCCACACCTGGAGGTTCCTGCTGTATGTACCCGTACCGTTCAGCGCGCGGTCGATGCCTTAGCAGACGCGGGAATCCCCGCCGAAAAAATCCGCATCTGCGATACAGCTTCCGAAGCACAAAAATGCTACGCGGAAGGCTTCGTGGTCGTTGTCGACTGTTTCGAAAAGGTCGCAAGCCTACCACTTGACGTCCTGGTCGAAAGTAGTGGCGCACCAGAAACCAGCGCCGCCGCGGCCGAAATGGCCATTGATCACGGGATGCATGTCGTGATGGTATCGAAGGAAACCGAATCCGTGGTTGGCTCCATTCTGGCCCAAAAGGCCCAAGCCAAGGATCGGGTGTACACCACCGGTGACGGCGACCAACCCAGCATGTTGATCGGACTCATCAGTTGGGCCCGCGCGCTGGGATTGACTGTCGTTGGCGCCGGAAAATCCAGCGAATACGATTTTGTATTTGATCCTGAGAAACAAAAGCTCGTTTGCGAAGGGCAGAAGACAACCCTGGACGTTCCCGGTCTGACCGATCAATGGCTCCTCGGGGACAGACCCGTAATCGACGTAGTCAACGCGCGGGCGACCTTGTTGAGCAAACTCTCCATGCGTTCTGTTCCCGACCTGTGCGAGATGACAGTCGTGGCGAATGCAACTGGCCTTGTCCCGGATCGCCCACTCTTCCACGCACCTGTCGCGCGCATGCAGGAAATGCCCGACCTCTTCTGCCCAAAAGCGGATGGGGGACTCTTCGATGCGCCCGGCAAACTAGATATTTTCAACTGTCTGCGCCGCCCGGACGAAGTCAGCATGGCAGGCGGCGAGTTCATTGTCGTCGAGTGCAAGGACAAAAAATCGTGGAAAGTGTTGGAGGCCAAAGGCCATCCGGTCAGTCGCAACGGCAAATATGCCGCGATCTATATTCCTCGGCATCTGCTTGGCGTCGAGACCGGCACCACCGTGCTGGCCGCAGCAACCATGGGACACGCTACCGGTGGTGACAACCTTCGTCCCATCTGCGATCTGCAAGGGCGTGCGACGCGTGACCTGAAAGCGGGGCATCTACTGCAAATGGGAGGGCATCATCATACGATCGATGGCGTTGACGCAGTCATAGAGACAGCAACTCCGGTCGGCCCGGGTTCGCCATTACCGTTCTACCTTTTCAGCAACCTGTCTCTCGTTCGTGACGTTCCGGCAGGAAACCTGATCTGTTATGAGGACGTGCAGCTACCAGCGGACTCAGTTCTGCTGCGTCTCCGTAAAGAGCAAGACGAGGCCTTCGGTCTGACGAAATAACGGTTTGATTGGTTGAAAAACCTTTAGCGAAAAACCGGGGGGGGCATCCCCCCGGCTCGATTGAATAAATAGTCCTGTGCCGACGTGACGGATGGAGTATCTGGTCATGCAGCGGGCAACCAGCCCACGCACGGTGGCTTGCTACCGCGATGCCTTAATGCTCTTCCTGGATTTTACCGGCCACCAGTTGGGCAAGACGCCGAGCAGTCTGCAATTGATCGACATCAAACCTGAACTGATCCTGGCGTTCTTGGATCATCTGGAGCAAAAACGGCATAACGGGGTTCGCAGCCGGAACCTGAGATTGACTGCGCTGCGTGCGTTCCTGAAGTTTGCCGGCAGGCGTGACATTGCCTCGTTGCATGTAGTTGAGCAGGCACTGGGCGTGCCGATGAAACGCTTCGAGCGGTCCATGTTGGACTATCTCACGCGGGAGGAAATGGTCGCGGTGCTGGGACAACCCGGGGAAAGCTGGTCTTCGCAACGAGATCATCTGCTGTTGGCCATGCTCTACAACACCGGTGCGCGGGTCTCCGAGGTCATCGGCGTACGCGTGGTCGACGTCGTTCTCGACGGTGCCGCCTGTGTCCATCTACACGGCAAGGGGCGCAAGCTACGCTCAGTGCCATTGTGGGCTTGTACTGTCGTGGAGATTCGCGCTTGGCTGCGGCTGAACCCGATTCTCAGAGTATGTGAGCATAGTTGGGGTGTGCACATAGGGGTCGGGTGTGTGAGTTCACCGGGAGGAGAAGCTGCCGTTCAACGTAATTTTCGACGGAATGGCAGGTAACCGGCACTTTGCCGCCCGACTCGGCACATCAGGTCAACGACGGCTCAGGCCGAACTAGAGTCGCAGGCATCTTGGCAAGAACCTGCTGACACCGAGTCGATTAATCGAATTCAAAGAACAAAGAAGATCGCCCCCCCCCCTGGAGTCTCAACTTAAGCTGCGGACGATAGGACAGGTGAATCAGTGATTGACGTCGTTTTCATATTTCCATAAACTTGGAACCATGGAAACGAAAAACGCCGCCGAACTGCTTGCCGCCCTGGGGCACGAATCCCGTCTAACCATCTTTCGGTTGCTGGTCGAGGCCGGGCCGGAGGGGATGAACGTCAGTACCATCGCCGAGAGGCTGGGGCTTCCGGGGGCGACACTGTCCTTTCATCTCTCCCATCTAAGCCGCGCCAGCCTGATCAAGGGGGTGCGGGAAAGCCGTTTCATCCGTTACTCGGTCGAGTACGAAACGATGGATGACTTGATTGCCTTCCTGACCAGCAACTGCTGCGGGGGAGCCGCCTGCCTGCCGAAAGCCGCCAGCAGCGCCACGACGGCCGAACACCGTACCGCGACCTCCAACCCAAGTGAAAAATAAACGGCGATGAGCGAGAGGATTATCAACGCTCTTTTCCTTTGCCCCTGGAGCGCCGACGATGGATTTCGTTATCACGGTTTGCGACAACGCCGCGGGCGAGGTTTGTCCGGTATGGCCCGGTCAGCCCATGACGGCGCACTGGGGAATCGAGGACCCTGCGAATGTCGAAGGCGATGAAAAATCCAAGCCTGAGGCGGTGTCTTCGGCTTACCGCCTGCTTGCCCACCGCATTTAGCTGTTCGCCAGCCTGCCTTTCGAAAAACTGGACAGCCTTTCGCTCCAGAAACAATTGGATGGCATCGGTCGCGCACAGGGCTGAGGCAGCCCGCTATCTCCTTCAATCAAACCAAAAGGAACACATGATGAGCAATCTCAAGACCGTCCTGGTACTTTGCACCGGCAACTCCGCCCGCTCGATTCTCGGCGAGGCGCTGTTCAACCATCTCGGCCAGGGCCGGGTGCGCACCTATTCGGCGGGCAGCCAGCCGTCGGGCAAGGTGAATCCGGTGGCGCTGGAAACGCTGGAGAAGCATGGCGTGCCGCTGCCTGCGGAGGTACGCAGCAAGTCGTGGGACGAGTTCGCCGCGCCCGGTGCGCCGCACATCGACTACATCTTCACCGTCTGCGCCAGCGCGGCGGGCGAAACCTGCCCGATCTGGCCGGGGCATCCGACGACCGCGCACTGGGGCATCGCCGATCCGGCGCATGTCGAACCGATGGAAGCCCGGCGCGAAGCGTTTGAAGTCGCCTATCAGGCCCTGGAAAAGCGCATCAAGGCCTTTCTTGCGCTGGATCTCGAATCCATGTCGGCGAAGGACGTGGCGACGGCCGCGCGATTGATTCACGAGGCTGTTGGAGCAACCGGGCAATGAGCGCGCAATGTGAAGTGGCGATCAAGCAGTCGGCGGGTGCGCTGATGAGCGCCTTCGAACGCTACCTGACGGTGTGGGTTTTCCTTTGCATCGTCGCCGGGGTGGTGTTCGGCCAGACCTTGCCCGGCGTGTTTCAGGCGATAGGCCGCATGGAGTTCGCGCAGGTGAACCTGCCGGTCGGGCTGCTGATCTGGGTGATGATCATCCCGATGCTGGTGAAGGTCGATTTCGGTGCGCTGCACGAGGTGCGCCAGCACGTACGCGGCATCGGCGTAACCTTGTTCATCAACTGGCTGGTCAAGCCGTTCTCGATGGCCTTCCTCGGCTGGCTGTTCATTCGCCAGCTCTTCGCGCCGTATCTGCCGGCCGATCAGCTCGACAGCTACATCGCCGGACTGATCCTGTTGGCCGCGGCGCCGTGCACGGCGATGGTCTTCGTATGGAGCCGGCTGACCAACGGCGACCCGCTGTTCACCCTGTCGCAGGTGGCGTTGAACGACACGATCATGATCTTCGCCTTCGCGCCGCTGGTGGCTTTCCTGCTCGGCATTTCGGCAATCACCGTGCCGTGGGACACCTTGTTCACCTCGGTCGTGCTGTACATCGTCATTCCGGTGATCCTCGCCCAGCTCTGGCGCAAATCGCTGCTCAAGGGCGGCCAGGCGGCGTTCGACGCGGCGATGGAGAAGATCGGCCCGTGGTCGATCACCGCGCTGCTGGCCACGCTGGTACTGCTCTTTGCCTTCCAGGGCAAGGCGATCATCGAGCAGCCGCTGATCATTGCGCTGCTTGCGGTCCCGATCCTGATCCAGGTCTTCTTCAACTCGTCGCTGGCCTACTGGCTGAACCGGAGAGTCGGCGAGAAACACTCGGTGGCCTGCCCGTCGGCGCTGATCGGCGCGTCGAACTTCTTCGAGCTGGCCGTCGCCGCGGCGATCAGCCTGTTCGGCTTCGAATCCGGCGCGGCGCTGGCTACGGTGGTCGGCGTGTTGATCGAAGTGCCGGTGATGTTGCTGGTGGTCAAGGTGGTGAACCAGACGAAGCGATGGTATGAGGTACCCGCCTCGCACTGAATCGGGGTCAGGTCGGGACTGTCTGGCTAAACAACGCGAGACTCCTTAAAATCGCTGCCACTTTCGCGGCCCGCCGCTGTCGACACACTCGCCTGACTCAGCGCTTCCTTCCTCATGCCACGTCACAGTTTTCTGACTGCAACAGCTTCTGCAAGTCGCCCGGAAAGCGCGATAACGCCCATCGACGTCCAGAACGAGCTTCCGCTGACACCCGAAGCCGCCCAGGCCGTCGAGAACTCGCGCGAAGCCGTCAGGCGCATCCTCGACCGGGCCGACCATCGCTTGCTGGTCGTTGTCGGGCCATGCACGATCCATGACCCCGTTGCCGGCCTCGATTACGCCCGCCGCCTGAAGAAGCTGGCGGACGAAGTCAGCTCCACGCTGCTGGTCGTGATGCGTGTTTTTCTTGAAAAGTCGCTGACGACCCGGGGCTGGAAGGGGTACGTGAATGACCCGGACCTGAACGAATCGTTCGACATCAACAAAGGCCTGAAAAAGGCACGCACGTTTCTTCGCAACGTGAACAAGATCGGCCTGCCGATCGCGACCGAAGCCGTCAGCCCCCTCTCGCAGCAGTACTACGGCGACCTGATCACCTGGACGATCATCGGGGTCCGCTCCATCGAATCGCAAACCCACCGGGAAATCGCCTCCGGGCTGCCGACGCCGGTTGCCTTCAAGAATGGCACCAATGGCTCGCTCGACAACGCGATCAACGCAATCGCCGCCACACGGCTGCGGCATCGCTTTGTCACCGTCGACAGTCACGGCCACCCCTGCATGTTCCATACGCCCGGCAACCCCTACGGGCACCTGGTGCTGCGCGGCGGCGACGGACGACCGAACTACGATCCGGCCAGCGTCCAGAACGCCGAGCGCGCGATGCGCATGGCCGGGCTGCTCGACAACATCGTGGTCGATTGCTCCCATGCCAACAGTTTCGGCAAGCCCGAGCTGCAGGCTTCGGTCCTCGCGAACGTCATTGGCCAGATACACGCCGGGAATCGCTCGCTGATCGGGGTCATGCTCGAATCGAATCTGCTGGCGGGAAACCAGAAGATTTCAGAAGATCGCCGGCAACTGGCCTATGGTCGCTCGATTACCGACCCCTGTATCGACTGGGAAACCACCGAGACGGTCATCCGGGGGGCAGCCCAATCGCTGCGCACCGTGCTGGAAAAGCGAATAAACCGCCCGGTACCCCAGCGCCTCCCTCCGATCTGATTATTCATTTCCCTGGGCAGCAGGCCCAGGCCGGCCCCACCCGAAGGCAAGTTTCGCCTCACGCCACGAGCAAGGCTCAACTCGGCAACCAGGCCTTGTGCCAGCAGCCTGCTGTCGAGGCAAACGCCTAAGCCATTGAGCGCGGCCGAGAAGCACTTGTCGGCAATATTTACACAACACTTCGAAGAGAACATCGGGGCTTGAATTAACCATCTGATAAACATGGTTTTTTAGTTTTTGGCACGCAATATGCTGCCTTCTTACTGTGCAGAGGAAACTCTGCGTTTAATTCCGAGCAGGCTTAAAACCGAGCTTCTGGCATCGAAACGCAGAAGCAGGCTTCTTGACTATCTTGAGGCGTCGAAAATGGACGCACCTGCTATTCATTCCCCGATTCAGTTATCGGCGCTGATGTTCGCCATACTTCCCATTGCCAGCGCGGATGCCTGGGAAACAGTGGTGAACAACGGTGATTTCGCCCCTGGTTCTACTACGGAACTATTTTTCAGTTATAACCAGCCATCGATCGACGACGCTGGGTTGGTGGTATTCCGCGCCAGGGCAAAAACGCCAAGTGGTGGTACGAGCAAAGGCGAACCGCTCAGCGGCATTTTCACCCGCGACATGTCTGTGGACGGCGCAACGATCGAGACACTCGCTGCAAGAAAGGGGCAGCTTCCAGCACCCAACAACGTCACCACCCCCGGGCCGTCGACGTTCAATGAATTTCCGTCGTTCCCGCGAATTGACGCGACATCCGGGACCGTGGCGTTCCGCGCACAATCGACTCCGTCCTTGGTAACCACGCTGCCTGACGGAAGCGAAACCCGTAGCGGCACCTCCGGCCTCTACGCAACGCCAGCCAATGGGTCACTCACCACAGGCATACGTAACGTCCTGCCCGGTAGTTATCCCGAATTTCAGGTTCCGAACCAGCAGACTGCAATACGTTTCGATCAATTCCCCGGAGCTCCATCACCGACAGGCAATATCATCACCTTCAAGGGCAACTGGACTGACTCGAATGGCACCAACCAGACCGGTGTCTATTTCCGCGACATCGTTGCCAACGGTGGAAGCTCACCCGTCATCGAAGTTGCCCGGCGTGGCATGGCCATACCAAGCAACGCCATCCCGGAGAATTACGCTGGAACTGGCGTATTCGATTCGACTTCGCCGCCAAGCGCTGCGGCAGGAAAAATGGTCTTCACCGGCCTCGACAATGAGGCCGCGCCGAAGGCGGGGGGCATTTTCATGGCTTCGCTCACCGACAACCCGACCCTGAGCGCCTTGGCCAGCGTCAATACACAAGTCCCGAAAAACGGAACGCAGACGCTGACGGCCTTCGGCGAAGGGCTGTCCTTTGATGGCCGTTACGTTGGTTTTTGGGGAGGATGGGGGACTGAAACGTTCAGCAAACAGGTCCAGTGCGCAAGCGACGGCAGCGCAGCCCTTCTGTCGGCCTGTTACGCACAAGACGACAACGGCATAGCCAATGACGGCATTTACAATTTTGATGTACTGAAAAACCAAGGAATTTTTCTCGCCGACACGCAGTTGGACAAGATTTTCCTGGTCGCACAGACGGGAGGAGTCTTTGACGATTTCCTGTTCTGGAATTTCTCCGGGAAGGCATCGGGAGAAGAGGGTGATGCAGAAGCCGAAGCGGCACGCTGGCGCTCGTCGGCATTTGTTGCCATCGACGGCAACGATGTCATCTTCAAGGCGATGAAAGGTGCCGCATCCGGCCTTTACAGCGCATTGGACGTTTCCGAGTTCTTCGACGACTCGGATCTGGTGACGCTTCTTGAAACGGGAATGGACGGCGGCATGCTCGATCCGATGGCTGCAGGACTACCGATCGTTTCTCTGGGCATCGAACGAGATGGTTTCCGTAACGGGAAACTCGCCATCAACGCCAGTATGGCCACAGCAGAAGAAGGTTGGGCGGGAATCTACGTCACCTCCGACGATGTGCGGGCGGAAATTCTGGCCATGTCGATTCCGGAACCCGGAACTTTGGCGCAGCTTGGTTTGGGGCTGGCAGCCTTGACGTACCTCCGTCTACGCCGGGACATGGCCCTAATAAGGCAACGGAGTTATAGGAGATAAAGATGAACCGAAACGATATTCTCAAGGCCCTTGTCACTGCCGTAGTTTTGACGACCGGCACGGCGGCCATATCGGCAGATCAGTTGCAGACCCGAGATCAGTTGCAGACCCGAGATCAGCTGCAGACCCGAGATCAGCTGCAGACCAACGACCAGCAAATCCAGACTCGTACGCGGACGCAAACTCGACAGCAGACCACAACCCAATCCCAAAAAGGCACCAACGCCAGCACAACGGGAGGAAGAGGAAGTTCGAACAGTGGTGGCGGTGGCGGCGGTGGTCGCTAATCCGAGCAACAGAGAGTCAATAGTGACTCAGGCGATGAAAAACTTCACCCCTCAATTCGGTAGCCAGGACTTGATCCAGTTCAGGATGATCTGAATCTTTTCCTGTTCCAGCTTTTGCTTCGGCACGCAGAGGTAGTGGGGAGTCGCCGGAATCCCGAGATTCCCGAAAGGCATCACCAGTTGCCCCTCCTTCAGGTAGTCGTGCGCCAGCAGGGTGCTGTCAAGACATACACCGACCCCGTTGAGCGCGGACATGAACCCCATGAACGAGCGGTCCAGATAGAGCCCACGCTGGATCAATGCGCCTTCAGGATAATAGGCGGTGATCCAGTCGCCCCAGGAAACAACCGACGTCTCGTTGTGAATCAGGCACAGCTGCGATACATCCGACGGTCGCAGACTGTTTTCCGCCGCAAGCGCCGGACTGCACAGCGGCACGTAGCTCTCGTCCGGCATCAGCGCCTCGGCCATGACAAACGGCGAATTGGGCCACCTTCCGTAAACGATGGCGATATCCAGTCCGTTGTTGCCAAAATCCGCAGCACCCGGGGTCGCCCAAAGCCGGACATCAATCTGCGGATGCTGGCGCAGGAACTCGGGCAAGCGAGGAAGCAACCAGAGATGCGCGAAACTCGGCGACGCCTGCAGGGTGACGAGTTGCTGCAGTGAAGGGGCGTCGATGATCGACTGCAACTCCATGTCGATCTCGGCGAACGACCGCTTGAGCGCCGAATAGAGCTGCACCCCGGCATCGGTGGGAATGGCGCCCTTGCGCCCGCGATCGAACAGATGCACGCCAAGCACTGATTCGAGCGAAAGGATCGAATGGCTGATCGCCGAGGCGGTGACCGACAGTTCCTGCGCCGCCGTCGCGAAGCTCTGATGCAGGTACGCCGACTCGAAGGCCTGCAGACTTTTCAGCGATGCTTTGCGCAGCGCGGGATAACGCTGAATTAATTTCATGGATACCCAAATAAATGTCGCTATTCAGTGGTTATGCGTTTTTTTTACACTGGCCTCGTCCTGTGATCGAACAACGACTCGAACGAGCGACGGACCCGAGGAAAGCACCCCACGGGGCCCGGTACAAAAACACAGACGAAGGTTTTGCGCAAGAGCCTAACGGGCCGAAGAGTCCCGCAGAGCGTTTCGCGCCGACAAGAACCGCAACTGGAACAGGGGGACAGACATGCTATCGCCACTCAATCCGGACTTTTGCACCGCTCTCGGCGAGCCTCGTTTGCGCCACCGCGCTACGCCTTTCGCATCGATGTTCCACAGAACACACTGGTAAACACTTTTCCCCGCAGTAGATAGAGCCGTAACTCAACACTCAAGGAGGGTATTTATGAAAAAGCTCTTGATCGCCGTTACCATCGGTCTGACCTTTGCCGCCGCTTCGGCTTCCGCCGAGCAGGTTTTGCGGCTGTCCCACAATGCCGCCCCGGGCAACCCGAAAGCCGTTGGCTCGCTCAAGTTCGCCGAACTCGTCGGTCAGAAGACCAACGGCCGCATCAAGGTCGAAGTCGGCGGCAGCGCACAGTACGGCGACGACGTCGAGACGCTGACCAACATGCGCCTCGGCTCCATGGCGTTCGCCGCGGGTTCGCAGGGCACCACGTCCGGCGTCGTACCGGAATTCAACGTCCTCGGCCTGCCCTTCCTTTTCCGCGATCTGCCGCACGCCTACAAGGTCGTCGACGGCCCGATCAGCCAGAAGCTCAATGAACTGGCCCAGAAGAAGGGGCTCGTCCTGCTGGCCCTCTGGGACAACGGCATCCGCCACACCAGCAACAGCAAGCGTCCGATCACCAAGCCGGAAGACCTGGCCGGACTGAAGCTGCGCACCCCGCCGGATTCGATGACCATCGACATCTTCACCGCGCTCGGCGCCAACCCGACGCCGCTGGCCTTCTCCGAACTGTACATTGCCCTGCAGCAAGGCGTGGTGGATGGCCAGGAAAACCCGCTGATGAACATCTACTCGTCGAAGCTGCACGAGGTGCAGAAGTACATCTCGTTCACTGGCCACAAGTATGAGACGACGCCGCTCCTCGCCAGCAAGAAGGTCTGGGACAAACTCTCCAAGGAAGATCAGAAGGCCATCCTGGAAGCCGCTGCCGAAGCCGGCAAACTCAATCGCCAGATGTCACTGGATTCGGACAAGGATCTGCGCAAGAAACTGGCCGACGCGGGCATCCAGTTCAACGACGTCGACCAGGCACCGTTCGTCGCCAAGACCAAGCCGGTCTACGACAAGTGGTCCAAGCAGTTCCCTGACCTCGTCAAGCTGATCGTCTCCGAAGCAGCGAAGTAATGGGGTCGACAGTTCAACAGACTGCCACCTACCCTCAGGATACGGACATGACAAAACAGGGCGCATCGATTGCTTCATTGATTGACAAGGCGATTGTCTCGATTTCGGTGACTGTCGCGCTGGCTGCACTCGTTTCCATGTTCGTATCCCTGATCGCCGAAGTCATCGTCCGCTACATGACCAACCAGGGCCTGGGCTGGCCGACCGAGCTGCCCAACCTGCTGTTCCCTTGGCTGGTCATGAGCGGTGTGGTGCTCGCTGCGCAGCGCGGGCAGCACATCGCGGTGACGGCGATCCTGGGTTTCCTTGGCAACACCGCCACCCGCTGGCTCCTGGTCCTGCTGCAAGTGCTTGTCGCCACGACGTTCTTCTACCTGGCCTACGTCGGGCAAGGCTTGCTCGAGATCGTCGGCAGCGAGGAATATCCGGTAACCGGCATATCCGCCTACTGGGCGTATCTGGCGATGGTCGTCGGGTTCACGGCGGTCGGCATCACGGCAATATCGACCCTCTGGCAACTGCTGCTGGCGAAAGATCCCCACAGCGTTCGCAAACACCATTCGGAAGAAGACGTATGACCTTACTGATGATGGCAATTTTTGGCGTTCTGCTGGTTCTGGCACTGCCCGTCGGGTATGCGCTGACCATCAGCTCGGGCGTCGCCGCAATCACCATAGGTGACATGCCCGCCGAAGCGGCAATCGTGAAGATATTCCAGCCGACGCAGAGTTTTCCGCTGCTCGCCATTCCGTTCTTCGTGCTCTCGGGGAACCTGATGATGGGCGGCATCCTCGGCTCGAAGCTGATCAATTTCGCGACCTCGCTGGTCGGCCGCTTCCCCGGCGGTCTCGCTCAGGTCACTGTGGTCGGGTCGACGATCTTCGGCGGCGTTTCAGGGTCGGCGGTGGCCGAGGCCTCGGCGCTGGGCTCGATGCTCATCCCGTGGCAGAAGCGCGAAGGCTACCCTCCGGCCTTCGGTGCGGCGACCACCGCCGCGGCTTCGGTCATCGCCGGACTGATCCCGCCGTCGATTCCGCTGATTCTCTACGCGGCGGTTTCGAACGAGTCGATCGCTTCGCTGTTCCTCGCCGGAATCGTGCCCGGGCTGTTGCTCTGCACGGGCTTCATGCTGATCTGCTACTTCAGCGGACGCCTGCGCAAATTCCCGCTGCTCGCCCAGAACATCACCTTCCGCGACATCATGAAGGCTACCGTCTCGGCCCTGCCGGCACTGGCGATGCCCGCCTTCATTGTCATCCTGCTGCGTGCCGGCATCGCCACGCCGACCGAGGTGAGCGTCATTGCCGTGGCCTACGGCATCATCGTCAGCTCGCTGATCTACCGTGACCTGTCGATGAAGCGCATCTACGACGCGCTGGTGCATACGGCGATCACCACCGGAGTCGTCATGCTGGTCATCGCCGCATCGAACCTGGTCGGCTACGTTCTTACCGTGGAAGCGGTACCGAACGCGGTGGCGAACTGGGCGCTCGATGTCCTCAAGACACCGGCCCTGATCATCCTGATGATGAATCTGATCATGCTGGTGGTCGGCATGTTCCTCGACCTGCCCGCGGCAATCCTGCTGCTCGGCCCGACCTTCATCGCCATCGGCAAGGCGATCGGTCTCGATCCGATCCAGCTTGGCATCATGATGGCGGTCAACCTGAGCATCGGGCTGTTCTCGCCCCCGGTCGGCACCACGCTGTTCGTCTCGGCGGCGATTTCCCGCGAGCCGGTCGGCGCGATCGTCCGCGAACTGTGGCCCTACTACGCCGTCGCCCTGTCGGTACTGGTAGCCATCTCCTACTTCCCGAAATTCACCCTGTACTGACGGGGATCGCGCTCCCCGCCTGACCCGGCGAAACACCGTGGTGTTTCGCCGGGCGGGGGAAGATCGCGCCCAGAAAATGACTTTGGAATAACAACGGAGCTAGAAATCATGAAGAAAATCGCCTTTGCCGGACTCGGATCGATGGGATTGCCGATGGCGAAGAATCTCGTCAGCAAAGGTTTCAACGTCCAGGGCTGCGACACCAACCCGAAGGCGCTGGAATCCTTCTGCGCGGCCGGCGGCACCGCTGCGGCAACGGCAGCCGAAGCAGCGACCGGCGCCGACGCCCTGCTGCTGATGGTGGTCAACGCGGCGCAGGCTGAAGCCGTGCTGTTCGGCGCCGGCGCGCTCGATGCGCTCCCCGCCAATGCCATCGTCTGCCTGATGGCCACCTGTCCGCCGGGATCGGTGGAAAAGATCGCTGAGCGGGTCGAGGCTGCGGGCAAGCGCTTCGTCGATGCGCCGGTTTCCGGGGGCACCGCCGGCGCGACAGCAGGATCGCTGACGATCATGGCTGCGACCGCCACGCCGGTCTTCGACGAGATCAAGCCGGTTTTCGACGGCATGGGCCAGCGCATCTTCCACGTCGGTGACAAGGCCGGCCAGGGCGCCACCTTCAAGGCCGTCAACCAGCTGCTGTGCGGCGTCCATATCGCCGTTGTCGCCGAAGCCTTCGCGCTGGCCGCGAAAGTTGGCGTCAATCTGGACATCCTCCTTGAGATCATGAGCGGTTCGGCGGCGTCGAGCTGGATGCTCAAGGACCGCGGACCGCGGATGCTGAAGTCCGATCCGGAAGTGAGCAGCGCCGTCGACATCTTCGTCAAGGATCTCGGCATCGTCCTCGATACCGGCAGGGAAAAGAAAACCGCGTTGCCGATCGCCGCCGTCGCCCACCAGATGTTCCTGGCCGCCTCGGGGCGTGGCGAGGGACTGGCCGACGACAGCCAGGTCATCCGCAGCT
The DNA here is from genome assembly GCA_029289235.1 of Gammaproteobacteria bacterium. GTDB lineage: Bacteria > Pseudomonadota > Gammaproteobacteria > Burkholderiales > Rhodocyclaceae > Propionivibrio. The sequence goes on along the minus strand of JARFTZ010000042.1, from coordinate 1,328 downwards.
ACTACGCGGTCAACGGTACGCGCAAGCCCGCCTGATTCTTTGGCGCCACCGATACGCCGCGCTCATTGCGCGGCGTATCCCTTTGCGCCTCAGATCCCCGTAGAAGACAAAGCTTCTCAGCACAATCGCCCTGAATGTGATTCCGCGAACCCGCGGGAATTGTTGTACGCTTCGCAGCTTCCGCGTAATCGCTTTCGGCGCGCCATGTTCGGTACACACGACCTCCCGCTATTCATCCTCTCCGGCGTGCTGCTCAACATCACGCCGGGCGCCGACTCGCTTTTCATCGCCACGCGCAGTGTCTCGCACGGCATCCGGGCCGGAATCGCGGCGGCACTCGGTATCAGCACGGGCTGTCTCGTTCACGTCCTCGCGGCGGCGCTGGGCCTGTCGGCGATTCTCGCCGCGTCTTCGTTCGCCTTCACCGTCGTCAAGCTCATCGGCGCGGCGTACCTCGTCTATGTCGGGCTGTCGCTCCTTTTGTCGAAACCTTCGCCCCCCGGAACCAAGGCCGCCATACCCGAAACATCGCTCCGAACGACTTTCACCCAAGGGTTCCTCACCAACGTCCTCAACCCGAAGGTCGCACTGTTTTTCCTCGCGTTCGTACCGCAGTTCATCACGCCTTCGGCGCCCGGCAAGGTGCTCGCCTTCCTGTTCCTCGGCGGCATCTTCACGTTCAACGGCACCCTGTGGTGTCTTTTCCTCGCCTGGTTTTCTTCGCGCCTCGGCACGTTGAACATCGGCGCGCGCGCGGTGACTTGGCTTCGCCGCAGCGTCGGTGGCGTTTTCGTCATTCTGGGTGTGCGTCTGGCGCTCGCCAGACAGGGCTGAGCCGGACAGCATCAACCGAAAAAAAACCTTCCGTCGAGCATGAGGCGCTCTGACGGAAGGTGGAGAATGCCGACGCGCGGGGTTAACGCGCCGGACCGTTGCTGCTTGCTTACCGTTTCTTGCTGACGAGCCTTGCCGCCTTGTCGGCGATTTTCGCTCCCGAGAGCCCGAACTTATCGAGCGTCTTGAGATACGCACCGCTCTCGGCGAAGGTGTCTTCCAGACCGATCAGCTCGGTCGGCACCGGGGCGTTCTGCAAGGCCCACACCGCGGCTTCGTAGCCAAAGCCGTTGCGCTTCTGGTGGTTTTCGGCGACGACCAGCGCGCCGGTCTTCTTCAGCGATTCGCCGAGCGTGGCCTGGTCCCAGGGTTTGAGCGAGTAGAAGTCGATGACTTCGGCGTCGATGCCTTGCTTGGCGAGTTCGTCGGCGGCGATCAACGACTGGAAGACCATGTCGCCGTAGGTGGCGAGGGTGACGTCCTTGCCCTTGCGC
>JARFTZ010000041.1 GCA_029289235.1 Gammaproteobacteria bacterium | reverse complement strand
CAGTTCGGTGGCGAAGCCGATCAGCTTCTCGCCGAGGCGGCCGCTCATCATCAGGCTGCCGGCGAGGATGAAGAACGGCAGGGCGAGCATCGGGAAGGAGAGGGTCTGGTTGACCATCTGCTGGGCGACGAGCATCACCGGAAATTCGCCGGCCAGGAGGATGGCGAGGCCGGAGGCGATGACAAGGACGTGTCCGACCGGGACCGCGAGGAACAGGAGGACGAAGAAGGCAATGATGAGGGTGGTGATCATACGACGCTCTCCTCGGCAGCGCCTTGCGGCCGGGCTTCGGGGCCGAGCAGGAACACGCGGATGGACAGGGACAGGGCGCCCAGCGCGGTCAGCAGCGAACCGCTGGCGAGGGCGTAGAACGGCAGGCTGTTCGGCGTGCCGAGCATCGGGTTCGTTTCGAACGCGGCGATTTCGGCGACCTCCAGGGCGGTGATGAACAGGTAGATGTAGGCGGCGCAGATCAGCAGGTTGGCGCCGACAATCAGGAGTTGCCGGCCGCTCCGGGGCAGGACGTTGTGGATCAGGTCGACGGCGATGTGGTTGCCGTGCAGCAGGGCGAGGACGACGCCGGCCATGATGAACCAGGAGTAGACCTGCTTGGGCAGTTCTTCGGCCCAGTCGATGCCGCCGACGTCGATGACGTAGCGGGCGATGACGCCGATGAGGATGGCGACGAGCAGGACGACTCCGGTCGACATGACGACCGATTTGCAAATGAGACCGATGAGCCGGTCCACGCCATCCAGTATCCGGATGGCGGTGGAGCGCTCACTGGCCGTACGGTGAAGTTCGGCCATGGTTCGCTTATCCCAGAACGGTCTTGCGCAGGTCCTTGACGAAGGCGCCGAAGGGTTTCTGCTCCCACTTGTCGAAGACCGGGGCGGTCTGCTTGCGGAAGGCGTCGAGGTCGACGTCGCTGACGGTCAGCGCGGAGTTGGCCCGGAATTCCTTCTCAAGCTTGATGTTGTCCTGGTTGGAGGCGTTGATCTGCAGCGTGGTGGCTTCGGCCATGGCTTCCATGATGATTTCCTTGGACTTGGCGTCGAGCCGGTTCCAGGCCATCTTGGACATCAGCACGGGGGTGCATTCCCACTTGTGCGCGGAGAGGCTGATGAACGGATTGACTTCGAAGATCTTGGCGCTGGCGATGTTGGTCAGCGGGTTCTCCTGGCCGTCGACGACCTTCTGTTGCAGGGCGACGTAGAGTTCGGAGAAGGCGATCTGGGCGGTGGCGGCGCCGAGGGCCTGGAAGATGTCGATGGTGGCCGGGTCGGGCGGGGTGCGGAACTTGAGGCCCTTCAGGTCGTCCGGGGTCTTGATCGCGCGCTTGCTGTTGGTGATGTGGCGGATGCCGTTGTCCCACCAGCCGATCGGGACGAGGCCGACGGCGTCGAACTTGGGCTTGAGCAGGTCGCCGATCTTGCCGTTGAGGACCTTGACGCCGTCGTCGCTCTTGGTGAAGAGGAACGGCAGGCCGAGGGCGGCGAGTTCGGGGACGATCGCCGAGGTGGCGCCCTGGCTGTTGGCCGAGATGGCGAGCGTGCCGGTGCGCAGGCTGGTGAGCATCGCGGCGTCGTCACCGAGCATGGCGGCGCCGGCCACGGTGACTTCGAGTGCGCCCCCCGATTTGGCCTTGACGAGTTCGGCGAACTTGTCGGCGGCGATGGTCCGCGGGTTGCCCGGCGCGGCGCCGTGGCCGAAGGTGATCTTCATCGGGGCGGCCCGCAGGATCGTCGGGGCCCCCATCAGCGCCGCAGCGCCCACCGCACCGGCACCTTGCAGGAACGTCCGGCGGTTCAACTTGAAGCTGTCTTTCATACTTCCCTCCTTGGTTTCAAAGTACTACGAGACACAAACTCGGCTTTTCAGCCGTGACTGCCGTGCGTAACACACGGCATAAAACCCAGTCCCCCACCACAGAGACACAGAGGCGCAGAGTTAACGCAGAGAAAGGCGAATCCGAACTGGGTCGATGGTATTTCTCTGTGTAATCTCTGCGTCTCTGCCAATCTGCAACTCCGTGGTGGATTTTTATTTCATGCAGTCGCCTTCGTGGCTTCTCAGTCGAGTCCTTGAGCCGGGTTAGGCGATATAAGCCCCGCCGTTGATGTTCTGCGTCGTCCCGGTGATGTATCCGGCGTCTTCGCTGGACAGCCATACGTACAGCGCCGCGATCTCTTCCGGCTTGCACTGGCGTTTCATCGGGACCGCTTCGGACAGCTTCGCCTCGTTTTCAGGTGTTGAACCCACGCGGATGTCGGTATCGACAACCCCCGGGCAGATCGCGTTGGCGGTGATGCCGTATTGGGCGAACTCTCGGGCCAGGCCGCGCGTCAGTCCGATAACGCCCGCCTTCGCCGCCGCGTAGGACGTCTTCGAGAACACTCCCCCGCCGTGCTGTGCGGTGACAGAGGACATGTTGACGATGCGTCCGTAGCCGCCTTCGATCATCTGCGGGATAAACGCCTGGCAGACGAGGAACGAACCGGTGCAGTTGACGGCGTAGACCCGGTTCCATTCTTCCAGGGAGAGTTCCAGGAAAGACGACGGGGAAGGAATGCCGGCCACGTTGGCAATGGCACCGACCGGGGGCATGTTTGATTCCTTGACGGCCTTGGCCGCTGCATCGACCGACGGCTTGTCACCAATATTGCAGGGTATTGCCAGGACGGGTTGACCGAACTCGGATTTCACTTTCTCAGCGGCAATCTTCAGTGCGTCTTCATTGATATCGAGCATTGCGACCGCCCAGCCTTCTTGAGCATATCGGCGTGCTACGGCAAAACCGATCCCGCGAGGCGAGGCACATCCTGTGATGACTGCAGTCCGCTGGACTACTCCGGTTTGAGAATTCATGATGGATCCTTTCATCTGTGCGCGTTGAGCAGGGCCCTGACAGCCCGTGTCATGGTGGTTTTTTGTGGGGGTGAAACAGGCCGGAAAGCTAAAAAACCACTCTCCGGCCTCCGGGGGGAAGATTTCTGGCGCGACCTCAGCGTACGACCTGGTCCAGCTCGCCCTTCTTGTAGCGTTCGGCCATCTTGTCGAGCGGGATCGGCTTGATCTTGCTGGCCTGACCCGCCGCACCAAAGGCTTCGAGGCGGGCGACGACGATCTTGCGCGCCGCTTCGCGGGCGGGCTTCAGGTAGTCGCGCGGGTCAAACTTGCCGGGATTCTCGGCCATGTAGCGGCGGATCGCGCCGGTCATCGCCAGGCGGATATCGGTGTCGATGTTGACCTTGCGTACGCCGTGCTTGATGCCGGTGACGATTTCCTCGACCGGCACACCGTAGGTTTCCTTCATGTCGCCGCCGAATTCGCGGATTTCGGCGAGCAGTTCCTGCGGCACCGAGGAGGAGCCGTGCATGACGAGGTGGCAGTTCGGAATGCGCGCGTGGATTTCCTTGATGCGGTCGATGGCAAGGATGTCGCCGGTCGGCTTCTTGGTGAACTTGTAGGCGCCGTGGCTGGTGCCGATGGCAATGGCCAGCGCGTCGCACTGGGTCTGCTTGACGAAATCGGCGGCCTGTTCGACGTCGGTGAGCAGTTGCTCGCGGGTCATGTGCCCTTCGGCGCCGTGGCCGTCTTCCTTGTCGCCCTTCATCGTTTCCAGCGAACCGAGTACGCCGAGTTCGGCTTCCACCGAGACGCCGATGGCGTGGGAGAATTCGACGACCTTCTGCGTCGTCGCGACGTTGTATTCGTAGGAGGCGACGGTCTTGCCGTCGGCTTCCAGCGAGCCGTCCATCATCACCGAGGTGAAGCCGGAACGGATCGCCGCCATGCAGATCGCCGGCGACTGGCCGTGGTCCTGGTGCATGACGATCGGGAGGTTCGGATAGGCTTCCAGCGCGGCGAGGATCTGGTGGCGGAGGAAGGGTTCGCCGGCGTATTTGCGGGCGCCGGCCGAGGCCTGCATGATCACCGGCGCGTCGAGTTCGGCGGCTGCGTCGACGATCGCCCAGACCTGCTCCATGTTATTGACGTTGAACGCCGGCAGACCGTAACCGTATTCGGCGGCGTGATCCAGCAACTGGCGAAGCGATACGAGAGGCATTGTTTTCTCCTTCCTGAGAGTTATTTATTGCTTCGGTACGATGAAGTTCAAGGATTTTGTCATACCGGCGCAGGCCGGTATCCAGTATCGGAGAGCAATCGCCGACTGGACCCCGGCCTTCGCCGGGGTAACGAATCCAACCGACTAGCGTTTCTTGCTGACGAGCCGTGCCGTTTTCTCGGCGATTTTCGCTCCGGAGAGCCCGAACTTGTCGAGCGTCTTGAGATACGCGCCGCTCTCGGCGAAGGTGTCTTCCAGACCGATCAGCTCGGTCGGCACCGGGGCGTTCTGCAGGGCCCACACCGCTGCCTCGTAGCCAAAGCCGTTGCGCTTCTGGTGGTTCTCGGCGACAACCAGTGCGCCGGTCTTCTTCAGCGACTCGGCCAGGGTGGCCTGGTCCCAGGGTTTGAGCGAGTAGAAGTCGATGACTTCGGCGTCGATGCCTTGCTTGGCGAGTTCGTCGGCGGCGATCAACGACTGGAAGACCATGTCGCCGTAGGTGGCGAGGGTGACGTCCTTGCCCTTGCGC
>JARFTZ010000040.1 GCA_029289235.1 Gammaproteobacteria bacterium | reverse complement strand
GAAAGCCTGCGCCTTATCGCCGAAGGCAAGGTCAACGTCGAGGCGCTGCTGACCAGGACGGTGTCGATGGAAGAAACCCCGGCGATCGTCGCCGACATCGCCGAGCATCCCGACAAGTACCTGAAGGTTACGTGCGTTCTCTGAGCGTCAAACCGCCAACCTTCACCGCAAAGGCGCAAAGAACGCGAAGGTTACGCAAAGGAAAGCCTGAAAATGCAAGAAGAAGTTCTTTGCGTGACCTTTGTCACTTCGCGTCTTTGCGGTGGGTTTTATGTCATGCCCTCTGAGGCCGCGCAGTCATGCGAACCCTGCATAAGCGCATGTCGAAGTGGTATTGGAACGGGAGTCGACAACGCCGATAGTGCGTCGCTGATGTCGTGGCCATACGGTCCGCAGTCATCCCGTCTTGCAACAGAAAAACACCTGGAGAGGTTTCAATGAACAGTCTGAACAGAGCCAATCTGGCTCAAGGCAAGCTTGCCGTCGAATCGTCCGCCGCATCGTCCGTTACCTCGTCGCTGAAGCCGACGCGCATCCTGCAGATCGGCGACGGCAATTTCCTGCGCGCTTTCGTCGACTGGATGGTCGACGTGGCCAACGGCGCCGGCCTGATGAACGGTGAAGTGATCATGGCGCAGCCGCTCGAGCGCGGCGTGGCCGAACTGATGAAGGCGCAGGACCAGCTTTTCACCGTCCTGCTGCGCGGTGTGCAGAACGGCCAGCAGGTGCAGTCGAAGCGACTGGTCAGCTGCGTCAAGGATACGCTGAACCCGTATGCGCAGTGGGATGTGATGCTGGAAACGGTGCAGGATCCGGCGCTGCGTTTCGTGGTGTCCAACACGACCGAAGCGGGCATCGCCTACGTCGAGGAGCCTCTGGTCGACAGCAAGTGCCCGGCCAATTTCCCGGCCAAGGTCACGGCGCTGTTGCTGGCGCGCTTCAAGGCCTTCGGCGGCTCGCCGGAGTCGGGCCTGGTCTTCCTTCCGTGCGAACTGATCGAGGCCAATGGCTCGAAGCTCAAGCAGTACGTGCTGCAGTTTGCCGAAGCCTGGAAGCTGCCGGCCGAGTTCGTTGCCTGGGTGAAGAACCACAACGTCTTCTGCAATACGCTGGTCGACCGTATCGTCCCGGGCTTCCCGGCGGCCGAGGCCGAGGCGCTGTACGCCGAGTTTGGCTACAAGGATCCGCTGATGGTCGCCGCCGAGCCGTTCCTGCTGTGGGTCATCGAAGGCCCGGCCGGGCTTACGCAAACTCTCGCCGAGGAACTGCCCCTGCACAAGGCCGGCCTCGACGTGGTGTGGACCGACGATCTGCAGCCGTACCGCACGCGCAAGGTGCGCATCCTCAACGGCGCGCATACCGCCAGCTCGCTGGCGTCCTACAGCGCCGGCCTCGATACGGTGCGCGAGATGACCGGGGACGCGGTGGTGTCGAAGTACCTGAACAAGGTGATGTTCGAAGAGATCGTGCCCTTCGTGCCGCTGCCTGACGCCGAGCGCAAGGCCTACGCCGAGACGATCATGGAGCGCTTTGCCAACCCGCACATCCGCCACGAGCTGATCTCGATCGCCCTGAACTCGGTGTCGAAGTGGACGGTGCGCGTGCTGCCGACGGTCAAGGACTTCGCCGCCAAGCACGGCAAGGCGCCGGCTGGGCTGTCGTTCTCGCTGGCCGCGCTGCTCAATTTCTACCACGGTACGTTTGCTGCCAACGGCGACTTCGAAGGCAAGCGCGAGAAGGGCGTCTACCCGATCAAGGACAACGCCGACATTCTGGCGATCATGAACGCCGCCTGGGCCGGCGCGACCGACATGGACAAGGTCGCCTCGACCCTGCTCGCCGATGCGCGCCTGTGGGGCGAGGACCTGACCAAGGTGCCGGGCCTGGGCGAACAGACGGCGGTTGCATTGGCACGGATCAAGGCGGTCGGTGTCAAAGCGGCCATGAGCGAACTCTAAGCGAACTCTAAGAAAGCGCTGATTCATTGAAGATTCGTCATTCCGGCGCAGGCCGGAATCCAGAAAATCCAACGAACTGGACCCCGGCCTTCGCCGGGGTGACGAATGCCTGAGCAAGGAGATTACGATGAGCCAACCCCTGTATATCCGCCTGCACGCCAACGACGACGTGCTGATCGCCGCCCAGCAACTGGTGCCGGGCACGGCGATCGCCGCTGAAAACGTGACGGTGCGCGACATGATCCCGCCCGGCCACAAGATCGCGGCGCACGACCTGAAAACCGGCGATGCCGTCCGTCGCTACAACCAGATCATCGGTTTCGCCAAGGCCGATGTCGCCGCCGGGCAGCACGTGCACGCGCATAACCTCGGCATGGGCGAATTCGAGCGCGACTACGGCATCGGGCAGGACGTGCACGAACTGCCGAAGGTCGCCAACCCCGCCACCTTCATGGGCTACAAGCGTCCGAACGGCAAGGTCGGCACGCGCAACTACATTGCGGTGATTTCCTCGGTGAACTGTTCCGCCACCGTGACGCGGGCGATCGCCAGCCACTTCTCGCGCGAGAAGCTCGCGGCATTCCCCAACGTCGATGGCGTCATCGCCCTGCCGCACCCCGAGGGCTGCGGTATCAACACCAGCGGCGAAGGCATGGAGATGCTGCGCCGGACGATGGTAGGTTTTGCCAAGCATCCGAACTTCGCCGGCGTGCTGTTCGTCGGCCTCGGCTGCGAGCAGAACCAGATCGCGCCGCTGATCGAAATGATCGGCCAGCACGAGCCGGGGATGCTGGAGCATGTGATCATGCAGGTCGAGGGCGGCACCACGGCGGCGATCAAGAAGGGCATCGCACTGGTCGAGGGCATGCTGCCGAAGGCCAACCAGTACAGGCGCGAGGAAGCGTCCGTAGGCAACCTGATCATTGGCCTTAACTGCGGCGGCTCCGACGGCTATTCCGGGATCACGGCCAACCCGGCGCTCGGTGGCGCGTCCGACCTGCTGGTGGCGCACGGGGCGACGACGGTGCTTTCCGAAACGCCGGAAATCTACGGCGCCGAGCATCTGCTGACGCGGCGCGCAGCGAAGCCGGAGATCGCCCAGAAACTGATCGATCGCATCGCCTGGTGGAAGGACTATTGCGCGCGTACCGGCGGCGAGCTCGACAACAATCCGTCGGTCGGCAACAAGGCCGGCGGGCTGACGACGATCCTCGAGAAGTCGTTGGGAGCTGTGGCCAAGGGCGGTACCAGCTCGCTGAACGGCGTCTACCGTTTCGCCGAACCGATCGACGCCAAGGGCTTCGTCTTCATGGACACCCCGGGCTATGACCCGGTGTCGGCGACCGGCCAGGCGGCGGGCGGCGCGCAGATCATCTGCTTTACCACCGGCCGTGGTTCGGCGTTCGGCTGCGCCGGTGTGCCGACGATCAAGCTGGCGACCAACACCATGCTCTACGAGCGGATGCGCGACGACATGGACGTGAATTGCGGTGACCTGATCACCGGCACGCCGATGGCCGAGATCAGCCAGCGCATCTTCGACGCGATCATCCGTCACGCTTCGGGCGAGAAGGTGCGCAGTGAAATCCTCGGCTACGGCAACGACGAGTTCTTGCCCTGGCGGATCAGCGCGGTGATGTAAAAAAGGCAACACAACCGGATTCGAGGATCCGGCGTGTTGCCAACGGGGTTACTCCTCGGTAGCCTCGGCACGTTGTGCCGGGGCTTTTTTTAGTCTTTGCGCTTCAATACCTTCTCGGCGTGGGCCACGATGTTCGCTGCCGACAGGCCGTACTTCGCCAGCAGCTTCTCGTAGTCGCCCGACTCGGTGAAGGTATCATTGACGCCGACGACTTCCATCGGCACCGGGCAGCCCTGGCTCAGGACTTCGGCCACGGCGCTGCCGAGACCGCCGTAGACGTTGTGCTCTTCGGCGGTGACGATCGCGCCGGTCTCCCTGGCGCTGGCGATCAGCAGCTCGCGGTCGATCGGCTTGATGGTGTGGATGTTGACTACCCGTGCCCTGATGCCCTTGTCGGCGAGGATCTCGGCGGCTTCCAGGGCCTTGACCAGCATGTAGCCGGTGGCGACGATGGTCAGGTCGTTGCCTTCGCGTAGCGTCACACCCTTGCCGATCTCGAACTTGTAGGTGGCCTTGTCGAGCACCACCGGTACTTCGGCGCGGGAGAGGCGCAGGTAAACCGGCCCCTTGAACTCCGCAACGGCGCGGGTCGCCAGTTCGGCCTCGACTGGGTCGGAGACAGAAACGACGGTCATGTTCGGCAGCGCGCGCATGAAGGCGATGTCGGCAATCGCGTGGTGGCTGGCGCCATCATAGGAATCGGACAGTCCGGCGTAGGTGCCCGCCAGCTTGACGTTGAGGCCGGTATAGGCGATCAGGCTGCGGACCGGGTCGGCCGCTCGCAGCACCATGAAGGCGGCGAAGGTGTTGGCGAAGGGAATCTTTCCGGCCGTGGCGAGGCCGGCGGCCATCGCCACCATGTTCGCCTCGGCGACGCCGACATTGAAGTAGCGCTTGGGGAATTCCTTGCCGAAGACGATGCTCTTGCTCGAACTGCCAACGTCGGCGTCCAGCGCGACGATGTCGGGATTCTCGCGGCCCAGTTGCGCGAGCGTGTCGCCATAGACGTCACGAATGGCTTTCTTTACCGCGTTCATACATTCACCCCCAGTTCCTTCATTGCGTTCACATATTCGTCCTTGCTGATCGGCTTGCCGTGCCAGGCGCTATTGCCCTCCATGAAGGAGACGCCCTTGCCCTTCACCGTCTTGGCCACAATCACCGTCGGCTTGCCCTTGACCGTTGCGGCGAGGTCGATGGCGTCGGAGACCGCCTCGACGCAGTGCCCGTCGATCGAAATCACGTTCCAGCCGAAGGCCTGCCATTTGGCGGCGATGTCGCCCATCGGCATGATTTCAGCGACGGTGCCGTCGAGCTGCACACCGTTGTTGTCGACGATCACCAGCAGGTTGTCGGCGCCGAACTTGGCGGCGGACATCGCGGCTTCCCAGACGATGCCTTCCTGCAGTTCGCCGTCACCCATCAGCACATAGGTGCGGAAGTCCTTGTTGTCCAGCCGGGCAGCCATGGCCATGCCGAGGCCGGCAGGTAGGCCGAGGCCGAGCGGGCCGGTCGACAGTTCGACGCCGCAGGTCTTCTTGGCGCAGGGGTGGCCCTGCAGGTGGCTGTCGAGCTGACGCAGGGTGGCGAGGTCGTCCTGCGGGAAGAAGCCGCGTTCGGAGAGGATCTGGTAGAGCATCGGCGCGGCGTGGCCTTTGCCGAGGATGAAGCGGTCACGGTTAGGGTCCTTCGGGTTCTTCGGATCGACGCGCAGCTTCTCGAAGTAGAGGGTGGTCATGATCTCGGTCGAGGACAGCGAACCGCCCGGGTGGCCGGTCTGGATGCTGTACAGGAGCTTGATCAGATCCTGCCGGAGCCGTTGGCACAGCCCTTCGAGGTAGTCCTTTCTTGCCTTGCTCAAACTCATTTGCTTCTCCTTGTCAGTCAAGATGCGGGTGCGAGAACACCCGCTCGCACCTGTAGCCAGGGCGATGATTCGAAATGCGGGGTGGTGCCGAGGGCCTGGTTGGCTTACGTCGCGCTTATGTCAATAACGACCTTCATCACGCTCTCGGGGTTGTTGTCGATGTACGGATAGACCTCTTCGAGCTGGCGGATGCCGAAGTGGTCGCTGATCAGCGGTGCAGTGTTGATCGCCTTGCTGGTCATCAAGTCGATCGCCCGTTGGAAGTCTTCGCGCAGGTACATCATGATCCCGAGCATGTCGACTTCGCGGCGCTGGAACAGCGGCAGTTCGACCTCGACCGGTTCCTTGTAGTTGGCGACGATCACAAACTTCGACTCAATCTTTGCGCCGAACCTCGACCTTGGCCAGCCTCTCGTAGTACTTGATCAGGGCGCCGTGGTCGTTCTCGCCGCTGCCGTCGATCTTCAGCGCCTG
>JARFTZ010000039.1 GCA_029289235.1 Gammaproteobacteria bacterium | reverse complement strand
GCTCAACGTCGTCGCCGGCGCCACCAAGAGCAACATGACCCAGGTCGTCAAGGGCGTCGCCCCCTTCCTGCTCTCGCACCTCGTCATCCTGACCCTGCTCATCCTCTTCCCGGCGCTGGTCATCGTGCCGGGGCGGTGGTTAAGCTGACTGCCCCCAAGGCTGCGGGCGCATAACGGCCCGCAGGAGTCAGGCTGCATCCCAGAGCGGGCGGCCGAGAAACTCGGCCAGTCTGGCGGCATCCTCGCGTAGACGCACGATGTTGCCATGATCGCAGAGATTGATTCGCTCGCCATTCTTGAGTACCAGATTCAATTCGTAGCTGACGAACGAGCGTGTTCTGACACTGCCGCTCCCGCCGCCACAGTATTCGGAGACAATCTGGAGGGCATGGATGTGGTCAAAGCCGGCCTGTACCCCCCTGCCCGCGTAAACGCGGCGAACTCCGTCAAATGTTATCGTCCCGAGGTTGCGCGCGGCGAAATACACCCCGATGAGCGAAAACACCCCGCACCCGGCAATGACGAGCAACATGGTCGGCGGAATATTCCCGAGAGGAAAGGGATACTTGAGGTAGAACAGCGCCGCCATCAGCGGCCCGGAACCGACGAATGCGGCCGCAAACAGCCAGGACGCCGGTGTGGGCCGAAACACGATCCGTTGCATTCCGTCCGGAACGAGCCGATGCGTCCGGAAGTTCGTCCCGCCCCGCTTTGCCGGACGCCAGGCCGTTTTCAGCGCAACGGGGTCATTCAGCGACGCGGGATCGAAACGCTCGACGTTGCGCACCAGATGAGTAATCGTCCTGATCAACGTTTCAAACATGTAATTCGCTCCCTGTTTTTTTCTCCGGGCATTACCGAATGCCGTACAGAGTTTTCTTGACAGTTTCAGCGAAAACAGGTCGCGACGGCAATCTTCAGAAAACTGCGACCCAGCCCGACTGCAAAAGAGGAAAGCGAACGTGACCGTGATTCAGGGCAGCCAGCCGAAAAAAACCACCGGGACCTCGAGCGCGCAGCGGAGGAGCGCTCATGTCGGCTCGAGAGTCACCGGCGAAAAACCGGACAAAACGCCTTTGTGCATCAAAAAAAACGCTCTGAGCATGTGGTCACTGGTTATACCGGTTGCTCAGAGCGTACGCAGAGTTGCTTTTATGACTTACCGATTTCTGAACTTTTTGCTCATCATCGGCCACAGGAACGTCAGGACAGCCACCGTGAGAACCAGCACGGAAACCGGCCGGGTCACGAACCCCATGCCGCTGCCGTCACCGATGATGATCTGCTTGCGCAGCGAGTTCTCGATGATTTCGCCAAGGATCAGGCCAAGGATGACGGCAGCGTTGGAGTACTTGAATTTGTCGAAGAAATAGCCGACGAGGCCGAACACGAACATGATCAGGACGTCGTAGAAGCTGTTCTTGAGCGAGTAGGCGCCAACCACGCCGAGCGTGATGATCAGCGTGCCGAGCAGCGGGTAGGGCAGCTTCAGGATGTGTCCGAACTGGCTGGTGACGAAACGCCCGCCGACGAACAGCAGCAGTGCGGCGGTGATCAGTGCCAGGAAGATGGCGTTGAGCATGATCGGCTGCTCGCGGAGGAGCATCGGCCCGGGCGTCAGGCCGATGATCAGGAAGGCGGCCATGATGACCGCGGCAACCGGACTGCCGGGGATGCCGAGCGTCAGTGTGGGAACCATCGAGCCACCGACCGCCGCGTTGTGAGAACATTCCGGCGCAATGATTCCACGCGGATTGCCCTCGCCGAATTTTGGTTTGGCATTCTCGTTCTGGGCTTCCGAACCGTAGGCGATCAGGCTGGCAATCGAGCCGCCCGCGGCGGGGATGATGCCGATGATCGTCCCGATGACCGACCCCCGGATGAAGCTGCTCCACATTCTGGCCATCTCGGAGAACTTCATGAGCTTGATCTTGACCTTCTGCTCGGTGCGCAGCGACGTGTCGACGTGCCGGTATTCCTCGATGTTCTTGTAGACTTCCGCCACCGCGAATGCCCCGATCATGACCGAGATGTAGTTGATGCCGTTAAGCAGCGACGGCTGCTCGAAAGCAAAGCGTTCGACGCCGTTGATGCTGTCGATCCCGATGGTTCCGATCATCAGGCCGATCATTACGGAGACGACCGCCTTGACCTGGTTCTTGGAGCCGATGCTGGTGATGCAGCTCAGACCGATCAGGCCCAGACCGAAGTATTCGGCGCTCTGAAAGGACAGTGCGGCCTGCGCCAGCACGGGCGAGGCGACGAGCATGACGATGGCCGAGAAAATGGTGCCGAAAGACGATGCGGTAACCGCCAGTCCCAGCGCCTCGCCAGCCCGGCCCTGCTGCGCCATCGGGTAACCGTCGAACGTGGTGGCAACCGCCTCCGGAGTGCCCGGGGTCTTGAGCAGGATCGACGAGATCGAACCGCCGCAGGAGCCGCCGACATAGCAGGACACCATGAGGACGATGGCCGAAATCGGATCCATCGAATAGGTGAAGGGCAGAAGCAGAATGATGGCCATCGACGTGCTCAGGCCGGGAAGGGCGCCACATACCATGCCGAAAAGCACCCCGATGCTGACCAGCAGCAAGGTCATCGGGTTGTAAACGGCGGCCAGGGATTGAATGATGATATCCATTTACCGATTTCCTTCGCTCAGTAGATCAGGTAGCTCAGATCGCGGAAAAGCTCGACGCCACGCGGCAACGGAACATAGAACACGATCCCGAAAACGATGACCATGACAGCGGTGGTGACGCTCGCAAAAATGGTGATTACTACCGGCTTGCGGTACCCCATGGAAAGGGGAGCCGCCACAAGGTAGGCAAACGTGGCCAGCACGAACCCGATGACGTCGAGAAGGCCGACATAGCCGGCAAGCAACAGCACGTTGATGAACACCATGCGCCCGTCGATGGAGCGCAGGTTCAGCATCGGGATAGCCACCTTGTGCTTTTCCTTGACGACGCGGATGGTGATCATCGCCAGCCCGACCAGCGCAATGATGCCGATGACGATCGGAAAACCACCGGCCCCCAGCACGTCAGCCGGATTATCCGTTGTCGGGAGTTGCACCGCTTGCACCAAGTAGAACAGGATGCCCAGTCCGATCAATATGTTGAATATGATTTCGATTGCCATGAAATACCGCCCCTCTTGAACTGTCAGATTGGCACGACCAGGAAAACCGGAAACCCCGCCCCCTGTGTCGTTCCGGATTGTCAGAATCCTGACTCTATTTCTGTTTGACCAGTCCGAGCTCCTTGAAGACCGTGGAGTAGCCTTCAAACTCGGCGTCCCACGACTTGCGGAAATCGTCCGCCTTCATGTAGCCGGGAACAAGGTTGGTCATTTCCTTCTTCTCCATCTCCTTATAGGCCGGGTCGTCGTAGGCCTTCTGGAATGCCTCGATGAGTATCTTCTTGACCGGTTCCGGTGTTCCCTTCTTGACCACGAACCCGCGCCACGAGCCTTGCGTGAAATCGATCTTCTTCTCGACCGAGCTTGGAACGTCCTTCAGTGCCGGAACGTCGAGGCGCTTGTCATTGAGGACCACCAGCGGCCGCACGTCGCCGCCGGACATCAGGCTCATGAACGAGATCAGCTTGTCTTGATAGACGTCCAGTTCGCCGCCGAGAACGGCTGCCTTGAGTTCGGAGCCGGACTTGTAGGGAACATAGGTCCACTGGATACCGGCGGCCCGAGCAAAACCGTTGGCGATGTAATCGTCCAGTCCGCCAGGCGACAAGCCGCCGATTTTCAGCTTTTTCGGGTTGGCCTTGGCGAAGGCCAGAAGATCGTCGAGCGTCTTGTAGTTGCTCTTCGCGGAGACCCCGAAGAGCACCACGTCGGATTGCACCTTCATGATCGGTTCGAACTCCTTGCGGAACTTGACCGAACTCTTGTTCTGCGCCTCGACGATCAGAAGCGACGGCGTGATTTCGAGAACCGTATATCCGTCAGCCGGTGCGCCGAAGGCGTGCAGCAGTCCTTCGATCGTGCCGGCACCGCCCTTGTTGACGGCGACCAGCGGCTTGCCGAGGTATTTTTCGACAATCTGGGCGTATTGGCGGGCGAAGATGTCGCTCGCGCCGCCCACACCGAACGGGATGACCATCTCGACCGGGCGCTTCGGGTAGTTCTGCGCTACGGCACCGCCACTCAGCGTGCTCAGGACTGTTGCGGCCAGGGCCGCTGCGAAGATTCGTGCTTTCATTGTTTGCTCCTCCTTACTGATAAACATTAAACAAATAGTCCGTTACTTTCCCGTTTTCTCCGACGGGTTATCTCATTGAGGGAAAGCCGTGCGCGAGACATATACTTCTCCGTCCATGATCGGCCGCGCGGTGCGGCATACACCGGCTTGCAACAGAGTCCATCCTTGTTCGGCCGAGTTCTTGACACTGACAAACACTTCCAGAACGCCCGAGGGGTGCCCGATGCGAACCTCTCCCTCACGTTTTGCCTCGGCCGCGCAGACTTCGCTGACCACCGTGCCTTCGATCATCGCCGCCGTGGAAATGCATATTCCGCCAGTGACCGCGTAGGTCTTGTGCATTTCCGCCATCGCTTTGGTGCGGGCAAGGAGATCCACCTCTCCCGCCGCAACAAGGCCTCCATCGCTGAGCGGGTAATCCGCCGGGGACGCCACGAATGCAACTTTTGGAACCGCGGGGCCGACTTTTTCCAGGCAGGAGGCAAGACCCATCATTACGCCGGCACGCAAGCGGATTTCCTCCATGACTTCGAGAATCCCCGGATTCTTGTCACAGTCTGCGGGAAGTTCCTTTCCGGTCAGGCCGATATCCGCGGCTTTGACAAATACAGACGGGTTCGCCGCATCAACGAGGCTCACGCGAATCGATCGACCATCGTTCAAGACCATGGTGTCCTGCACATTCCCCGTGGGAAGCAGGCGCCCTGTCTTCGAACCGGCGGAGTTCGGGAAATTCATCACGATCTTGGCCCCATGACCGGGGACCCCTGCTATCGCGTAGTCGCCTTCGAAAACGACTTCGCCATCCTTCACAGGTATCAACGCCTCGATGATCTTGTTGGTATTGGTATTGAAGATCACCACCTTGGTTACCGGTTCCACGGCCTCGACGAGCCCTTGCCGGATGGCATACACACCGACGCCCGACGAGATGTTGCCGCAGTTGCCCTCATAGTCGACGACCGCTTCTTTGATCCCGACGTAGCCGAATGTATAGTCCACGTCGACCCCCGGCCGCTTCGACGGCGCGAGCAGCGCGACCTTGCTTGTCAAAGGATCGGCTCCGCCCATGCCGTTGATCTGCCGAACATCGGGACTTCCGTAGATGTTCAGGATGACCCGGTCGCGAATCTCCGGATCTTCCGGCAGATCGCTGGCCATGAGATAGACCCCCTTGCTCGTTCCACCCCGCATATAGACGGCAGGAATCTTGATGAACTCCTTCGACATTTCCTTCTCCGAAAACCATTGCTTGAGTTTTCAGGCTCCCATTCTTGGACGAGATGCCCTGATGTCGAAGCTATGCTATGAAATTTCCGGAAACGACTGAAATGCAATAAACGCGATGATTATTGCGAATCAGGCATATATTTACGCACTCCGGACGCGAGTCCTGCTGGCACGCCGGAAGCGTTGCTTGACCGCCATACAAGGAGGCGAATGAAGATAGATTTCGACGGCATTCAGGCCTTCGTAGCCATTGCGGAGCTCGGCGGATTCAGCAAGGCCGCGGAAAGCCTGCATTTAACACAGACAGCCTTGACCCGCAGGATTCAGAAGCTGGAGTCCTATCTTGGATTGAAGCTGCTTGATCGAACGACACGGTATGTCGAACTCACCGCGGTCGGTCGCGAGTTTCTTCCACAAGCCCGAGCCATGGTCCTTGAGGTCACCCGATCCATCGAAGGGCTGAAAGACATGTCGCGGCATTCGCACGGCAGTTTCTCGTTGGCCTGTGTTCCGACGATGGCCGCACACATTCTTCCCGAATTCATCAGCAAGTATGCCGAGGCATGCCCGGGGAACCGGATTCGCTTGCTCGACGGAACATCCTATGAGGTGAGAAATGCTGTTCTGAACAACTTTGCGGAACTCGGAATCTGTATCCAGGGTGAGCACAATGCAGAGCTTGCCGAAATCCCGCTTTTCGATGACCGCCTGATGTTCTTCTGTCGCGACTCGCATCCTTTCTCCAGAAAGGAATCCGTGACCTGGGCGGACATGAGCCAGGCTGACCTGATCGTCGTCAGCAACATGACCGCCACCCGGGTGGTCATGGACTATCAGTTGGCGAAAAAAGGGATTCGATTGAGTGGCGCTTATGAAGTGCAGCATCATGCGACAGCGATCAGTCTTGTCGCGGCCGGGGTCGGCTGTGCAATTCTCCCGGCATCGACGCTCGAAGAAGGGGATCGACAGGGAGTACGCCGCATTCCGCTTGTTGGGCCCGTCGTCAAAAGGAAAGTGGTGCTTACGAGGCGCAAGAAAAGCTCGCTTTCGCCAGCCGCAAGCGCTTTCTTTGATCTGCTGAAAGGGTCTCCGTTAAAGGTCTAACCTGTCTCCGCCGCAGAGTTGCTGCTGTTGCATCGTCGAGCCTTTCCACCCCCTCGCCGCATCGTTCACCCCGCCGACACCCCATAGATATCCGAAGCCACCGCCCGCAAATGCCGCAACAGCAGATGGGCGCCTTCGCTCAACACCTGGTCGCGCGAGGTGATGATGCCGAAGCGTTCCATCCGGCAGGGAATCTCGATCGGCAGGATCGCCAGTTCGCCGGTGGCGACGTAGTAGTTCGCCACCTCGACCGGCATCACGTGCAGGAAGTCGGTCTGTTGCAGCAGGCTCATGGTCACCGACATCGCCGTCGTCTCGACAACGTTCGACGGCATGTCGAGGTCGGCGCTGCGGAACAGCATGTCGAAGCGGTTGCGCAGGATGCTGCCGCGGGCGGAAAGAATCCACCTGGCCTGCGACAACTCCTTCAGCGTCAATTCCTTGCGCGCGGCGAGCGGATGCCCGCGGCGACCAACCACGCACACAATCTCCTCGGTCATGTCCTCGTAGAGCAGGCCCGGCTCATCCTCCTGTTCGAGAATCCGGGCGACCAGGAAATCGAGACGTTCCTGCTTGAGTCCAACGACCAGATCGTTGCTTGTACCGACCTCCACGCCGATGCACAGGTGCGGCGCCTCCTCCTTGGCACAAGCGATGGCTCGCGGGATCAGGGTCATCGCCGGCGCGACGATCACGCCGATATTCACATGCCCTGACAAGCCGGCGCGCAGCGAGGCGATCGACTCCTGCCCATGCGCCAGATGCGCCAGCGCCATGCGCACGTGGCGGATCATCGTCTCGCCATACACCGTCGGACGCACGCCGCGCGGCAACCGATCGAAGAGCGGGACACCGAGCAGTTCCTCGATGTCCTTGAGCATCTTCGACGCGCCCGGCTGCGTCATGTTCGCCTCGTCGGCGGCCTGATGCATGTTCCGCGTCTCGTCGAGCGCGAGCAGCAGGAACATGTGCCGCGTCTTAAGGCGCGTCCTTACCCGGCGCGCCGTTTCGTTCTCGTTCATGCCTCTCCCTGTCATCGTCAGAACACCGATACCAATAATGGTATCGGAAATTACGATTAATTCATTTGTTTTGTATTTTCCGAATCCTTAATCTCGCCTGCACAAAAACAACAACGCATCAATGAAAACGCTCGCGGGGGCCTTTTTCCCACGCATCACGACCAACCGTTGCACACGACACTAACCAATCATTGGGAGGCATCAAGATGGAATTCCGTTTCACCACGCTCGTCACGATCCTGGCCGCAGCGGCCGCCACGATGCAAGCGCCATCCGTGCTGGCGCAAGGAACACAAGAACGCAACCTGCGCCTCGGCATCTGCATCTCCGAAGACCATCCGCTGGGCCAAGGCTCCAACAAGTTTTCGCAGATCATGGACAAGCTGAGCGGCGGCAAGACCAAGGTCAAACTGTTCCCGGCCTGCCAGCTCGGTTCGGAGACGCAGCAGATCGCCGCGGTGCGCGGCAACGTGCAGGACATGACGATCGTCTCGTCGGCGCCGCTGGCGACGATCATCAAGGAGTTCCTGCTGTTCGACCTGCCCTTCCTGTTCCAGAACGAGAAGGAAACCGACGCGGTTCTCGACGGCAAGCTCGGCCAGCACATGCTCGATCTGGCAAAGTCGAAGAACATGATCGGCCTGTGCTACTGGGAAAACGGCTTCCGCCAGCTGACCAACAGCCGCCGTCCGGTCGCGAAGATGGAGGACATGGCCGGCCTGAAGCTGCGCGTGATGCAGAACCCGGTCTATATCGAATCGTTCAAGGCGATGGGCGCCAACGTGACGCCGATGCCGATGCCGGAGCTCTACTCGGCGCTGGAAACGAAGGCGATGGACGCGCAGGAAAACCCGATCCCCAACATCCACGCCAACAAGATGAACGAGGTGCAGAAGTACCTCAGCCTGACCGCCCACGCCTACGCGCCGTATGTCGTCCTGGTCAGCAAGACGCTGTGGGACAAGATGGACAGCAAGGAGCAGGACAACATGCGTTCGGCGTGCAACGAGGCGCGCGACTATCAGCGCGGTCTGATCCGTACGCAGAATGTAACGCTGCTTGAAGACCTCAAGGCCAAGGGCATGACCGTGACGCCGATCTCCGACGCCGAAATGGCCCGGATGCGCGACGCGACCAAGCCGGTCACCGAGAAGTTCACCAAGGACATCGGACCGGAACTCGTCGCCCAGGCACAACAGGAAATCAACGCCATTCGCAAGAACGGCAAGTAAGCGCGGAGATCGGGGCGGTTCGTTCCCGGCGCCCCGCCCCGGGCTTTGCAAGGCAGGTTTCATAAATCAAGGAGAAAGAAGTGAAAGCGTTGTACTACGTCGGCGAAAAGAGCATGGAACTGCGTGAGATTCCTATGCCGCAGACCGAACCCGGCAAGTATCGGGTCAAGGTGCGCTCGAACGGCATCTGCGGTTCCGATTTCGAGGGTTACATGGGCAAGACCGGGCGCCGGCTGCCGCCGATGATCATGGGCCATGAAGTTGCCGGCGTGGTCGACACAGCACCGGCAGGCGGCAAGTTCCGCCAGGGCGACCGTGTGGTGATCTTCCCGAAGCCCTTCTGCGGCGAATGCGAGTTCTGCAAGAAAGGCATGGTCAACGTCTGCCCGGCCGGCATCTGCATGGGCGTCATGGACCACGACGGCAGCATGGCCGAGTACGTCACGATCGAGGAGAAGTACCTGATTCCCTTCGGCCCGGCGCTGTCCTTCAACGAAGCGGCGATGACCGAGCCTCTGGCCGTGGCCTACCGTTCCGTGCAGAAGATCTCCGATCGGGAAGTCGCCGAATCGGCTTACTGCATGGTCATCGGCGCCGGCACCATCGGCCTGCTCGTGGTCGCCCTGCTCAAGCTGCGCGGTGCAAAAAACATCATCGTCTCGGATGCCACCGACTTCCGCCTCGGCGTTGCCAAAC
Source organism: Gammaproteobacteria bacterium (assembly GCA_029289235.1). Lineage (GTDB taxonomy): Bacteria > Pseudomonadota > Gammaproteobacteria > Burkholderiales > Rhodocyclaceae > Propionivibrio. Next base: position 112,280 of record JARFTZ010000039.1, on the reverse strand, counting down.
AGATGGGCGCCGAGCACACGATCAACTCGCGCAACGTCGACTTCCTTGAAGCCGTCAAAGCGATCACCGGCGGCAAGATGTGTGACTTCGCCATCGAGGCCGTGGGCATTGCCCCGACCGCCAGCAACTCGCTCGACTGCCTGCGCATCGGCGGCACCGTCGTCTGGATCGGCAACGCGCAGAAGATGGTCGAGGTAAACATGCAGAAGATCGTCACCACCGAGCTGACGATAAAGGGCAACTACGTCTATGACTTCCAGGGCTTCGTCGACAGCCTGAAATTGCTGGAAGAGAAAAAGATCGACATCGCACCGCTGATGACCAACGTCTATCCGCTCAGCGACGGCGTGCGCGCCTTCAAGGACCAGGAAAACAACAAGGACGGGAAGATGCTCAAGGTCTTCCTCGAAAGCTGAACCGGAGAAATTCATCATGAAAAAGATCGTCATCCTGCAGACCAGCATGGTCTCGTTCGACACCTTCAACCCGCTCTTCCGCGAAATCATCCCGGAAGCGCAGATTTCCAACCTCGTCGACGAGGACCTGCTCGACACCCTCAACCGCAACCGCGGCATCACTCCGTCGATCATCAAGCGCCTCTCGGAATACTGCGTGGCCGCCGAGGCCGCGGGCGCCGATCTGATCTTCAGCCAGTGCTCATCGACCCGCGAGGGAATCGAGTGCGCGCGGAAGATGACAAAGATCCCGATCGTCATGGTCGACGACGGGATGACCGAGAAGGCCGTCGAGATGGGCACCCGCATCGGCGTCGCCGCCACCGCCGCCGCCACGCTCAAGCCGACCGCCGCCGCCCTCGCGCAGGTCGCGCAGCGCATGGGCAAGGCTATCGAGATCAAGACCTACCTCGCCGATGGCGCGCTCGACGTGCTGATGAAGGAGAAGAACCGCGAAAAGCACGACCGGCTGGTGCTCGACCTGCTCAAGCAGGCGGAGAAGGAGAACGACGTCATCGTGCTGGCCCAGGGCAGCATGGTCACCCTCGAACCCTACCTTTCCGAGATCGCCATCCCTGTACTGACCAGCCCGCGCATCGGCGTCGAGAAAGCCCGCCGCGTGCTCTTCGACAAGCTGGCGGCCTGACGATTTCAAACCAAGGAGATTCACCCCATGAACGAAGGACAAGCCAGGGAGCTGCGGGCCATCGCGCACAAGCTCCGCTGCAATGTGCTGGAGATGATCGGTGTCGGCAAGGCCGGGCACTGGGGCGGCTCGGTTTCACTCGCTGAAACCCTGGCCGTGCTCTACTTCCACAGCATGCGCGTCGACCGCGCCAACCCGAAGAACCCGGAGCGCGACCGACTGCTGCTCTCCAAGGGCCACGCCGCGCTGATCCAGTACGCCGCGCTGTGCGAACTCGGTTACTTCCCGCGCGAGGAACTGGGAAAGGTCAAGAGCCTGAACGGCCTCCTGCAAGGCCACCCGGACCTCACCGTTCCCGGCATCGAGGCCGTCACCGGCTCGCTCGGGCAGGGGCTGTCGCTCGGCGTCGGCATGTCGCTGGCACTGCGTCTCGACAAGAGCCCGTCGCACGTCTTCGTGATCATGGGCGACGGCGAGCAGTCCGAAGGCCAGCTCTGGGAAGCCGCGATGGCCGCCGCCAACTTCAAGCTCGACAACCTGACGGCCTTCATCGACTGGAACAAGATCCAGGCCACCGGACGCACCGAAGAGATCTTCAGCATCCCCGACCTCGACAAGAAATGGCGCTCTTTCGGCTGGGAAGTGCTGACCGTAAACGGCCACGACGTTGCCGCCATCGCCGCGGGCATCGAGCAGGCGAAGACGGTCAAGGGCAAGCCGGCGCTGGTCATTCTCGACACCATCAAGGGCAAGGGCGTGTCGTTCGCGGAGAACGTTGCGACGTACCACAACGGCATGTTCGACGAAAAGAAATACACGCAGGCCATCGAGGAACTGACCGCGCAACAGGAGACCGTCTGATCATGGAAAAGAAGAGTTTGCGCATGGCCTACGGCGAGGCGCTCGTCGAATTCGGCAAGAACAACCTGAACATCGTGGTGCTGGAAGCGGACCTCGGAAAATCGACGATGTCCTGCCTGTTCAAGGACGCCTACCCCGAGCGCTATTTCGAGATGGGCATCGCCGAGCAGAACATGGCCACCACTGCGGCCGGCCTCGCGCTCGCGGGCAAGATCCCTTTCTACAGCACCTTCGCGGTGTTCGCCATCGGCCGCGCCTATGACCAGATCCGCTGCGGCATCGCCATTCCGGAAGCCAACGTGCGCATCTGCGGCTCGAGCTGCGGCCTCTCGGACTTCGGCGATGGCAAGACCCACCAGTCGATTGAAGACGCCAACATCATGTGCACGATCCCGAACATGACCGTGCTCAACCCGGTTGACGCGGTGGAAACGCGCAAGATGGTGAAGGCCATGCTCACGCACAAAGGACCGGTCTATATCCGCATCAACCGTAACGACCTGCCGGTTTATACGCCGGTCGATACGGACTACGAGATCGGCAAGATGTATCGCATCCGCGAAGGCGGCGATGTGGCGATCTTCGCCACCGGGGCCATGGTCTGGAAGGCGATGCTCGCCGCCGACATTCTGCAGGCCGCCGGCATCTCGGCCGAGGTAATCAACGTCAGCTCGCTGAAGCCACTGAAGAAGGAAGAGATCCTCAAGTACGTGGCCGGCAAGAAAGCCATCGTCACCGCCGACGAAGCGACGCGCATCGGCGGACTCGGCAGCGCCATCGCCTCGCTGATCATCGGCGAAGTGAACCTGCCCTTCGCGCAGATCGCCATCGACGACCAGTTCGGCACCTCGGCCTACACCTACGACGAGTTGCTGGAACGCTACGGGCTGACCGAAAACCACATCGCCGCCGCCGCCCGCAAGGCGCTCGGCAAATAGTGCTTCGACACGATGCAGAACAACGACCTCGTCATACCGGCGCAGGCCGGTATCCAGTGTCGGAGAGCAAGCGCCGACTGGACCCCGGCCTTCGCCGAGGTGACGCGTTCAAACCGAATTGAGACCGAATTCAGACACTCCCTCGCCAAATCAACAGGAAGGAAACCGCAATGAAAATTGGATTCATCGGCCTCGGCATCATGGGCCGCCCGATGGCGAAGAACCTGCTCAAGGCCGGCTATTCGCTCGTCGTTTACGACATATTCGCCCCGAGCGGCGATCTGGTGGCGCTCGGGGCCGAGGCTGCCGCCTCGAACAAGGACGTCGCCGCGCGAAGCGACGTGATCATCACCATGCTGCCGAATTCGCCGCACGTGCGCGAGGCGGTACTCGGCGAGAATGGCGTTCTTGATGGAGCGAAAGCCGGGACGATCCTGGTGGACATGAGCTCGATCGCCCCGGCAGCGTCGCAGGAAATCTGTGCGGCGGCGAAGGCGAAAGGCGTGGTCATGCTCGACGCGCCGGTCTCCGGCGGTGAGCCGAAGGCCATCGACGGCACGCTGGCGATCATGGTCGGCGGCGACGAGGCGGCATTCGCCACGGTCAAGCCGATCCTCGAGAAGATGGGCTCGTCGGTGGTCCGCGTCGGCGACATCGGCGCCGGCAACGTCACCAAGCTGGCCAACCAGATCGTCGTCGCGCTGAACATTGCCGCCGTCTCCGAAGCCTTCGTGCTGGCCACCAAGGCCGGCGTCAATCCGCAGGCCGTGTTCGACGCGATCAAGGGCGGCCTCGCCGGTTCAACGGTGATGAACGCCAAGGTGCCGATGATCCTCGACGGCAACTTCAAGCCCGGCTTCCGCATCGAGCTGCACATCAAGGATCTGCAGAACGCCCTCGACACCGCGCACGACCTGCACGTTCCCGTGCCGCTGACGGCGGGCATCATGGAGATCATGCAGGCGCTGAAGATCGACGAGATGGGGGCCTGCGACCACAGCGCCGTCGTCCGCCATTACGAAAAGCTGGCCAAGGTCGAGGTGCGCAAGTAGCGATTCCGAACCCCGTTTGAAGCCCCGCTCCGCTCGGTCGGGGCTTCCCTTTTTTCCAACAGACCAACAACAAGATCATATCTGGGGAGCAACTCATGAAAGTTTTCAACACGCTGGTCCGCGGCGTCGAATGGATGCTGGTGGCCATGCTGGCGATGATGGCCATCCTGGTTTTCGGCAACGTCGTTCTGCGCTACGTCTTCAATTCCGGCATCGTCTTTTCCGAGGAGGTCTCGCGCTTCCTGTTCATGTGGATCAACCTGATCGGCGCTCTGGTCGTGCTCAAGGATCACGGCCATCTCGGCGTAACCAGCCTGGTCGAAAGGTTCGGCGAGCGCGGCCAGCGCGTCTGCCGCTTCATCGCCGATTTGCTGACCTGCGTCTGCTGCCTGCTGCTGATCCACGGCACATGGAAGCAGGTGATCATCGGCATGGACGACAACGCGCCGGTCACCGGCATCCCGATGGGCTACGTGCAGCTGTCGTTGCTGTTCGCCGGGATCGGCATGGCCGGCGTGCTGGGCTACTCCTTGTGGCGCCAGGTCACCGGCCGCATGCCGCGCGAGGAACTGATCCCGCACAGCAACACCACGGGCGATTGAAGCGACTGAACGGACAGGAGACAAAACAATGACCATCGCAACCTTTCTCGCCGTCCTGCTCGGCGTCATGGCGCTCGGCACGCCCATCGCGTTCACCCTGCTGATCTGCAGCGTGGCGCTGATGATCCAGATGAACAACTTCGAGACGCAGATCATCGCGCAGAACCTGATGGAAGGCGCCAACAGCTACCCGCTGATGGCCGTTCCCTTCTTCATGCTCGCAGGCGAACTGATGAACGCCGGCGGCATGTCCAGGCGCATCGTCGAGGTGGCGCAATCGATCGCCGGACACGTGCGCGGCGGCCTCGGCTACGTGGCCATCATCGCCGCGACGATCGTCGCCAGCATTTCCGGCTCGGCGGTCGCCGACTCCGCGGCCGTCGCCGCGCTGCTGATCCCGATGATGCGCTCGGCCGGCTACAACGTGCCGCGCTCGGCCGGCTTGATCGCCTCGGCGGGCATCATCGCGCCGATCATCCCGCCGTCGATCGCCTTCGTCGTCTTCGGCGTCACCACCCAGCTGTCGATCACCAAGCTGTTCATGGCCGGTATCGTTCCGGGCCTGCTCTGGGCGTCGTCGCTGACCTTCACCTGGTGGCTGGTCGCCCGCAAGGAAGCGCCGACCGACGTGCTCAAGTTCGACGCGGCGCGCCTCGGCCGCGCCCTGCGCGACGGCGTCTGGGCGCTCGTCCTGCCGGTGGTGATCATCGGCGGCATGAAGTTCGGCGTATTCACCCCGACCGAGGCGGCGGTCGTCGCCGTCTTCTATGCCCTCGCGGTCAGCCTGTTCATTTACCGCTCGCTGTCGCTGAAGAATTTGCCGGAACTGCTGCTCAGCTCGCTGAAGACATCGAGCACGATCATGTTCCTCGTGGCATGCGCGATGGTCTCGGCCTGGCTGATCACCGTCGCCGACATCCCGGCACAGATGATCGTCCTGCTCAGACCGTTCATGGAAAGCCCGACGCTGCTGATGTTCATCATCATGATCCTCGTGCTTCTGATCGGCACCTCGCTCGACCTGATCCCGACCGTGCTCATCCTCGGCCCGATCCTGGTGCCGGTGGTCAAGCAGGCGGGGATCGACCCGATCTACTTCGGCGTGCTGTTCATCATGAACGTCTCGATCGGCATGCTGACTCCGCCGGTGGGCACGGTGCTGAACGTGGTCGCAGGTGTCTCGAAGGCCGGGCTGGGCAACGTGATCAAGGGCGTCTGGCCCTTCCTGATCGCCGAGACGGTAATGCTGTTCCTGCTGGTGCTCTTCCCGTCGCTGGTCACCGTGCCGATGCGCTGGCTGAGCTGACCGGAACACCCAGGCTGCGGGCGCGCAACTGCCCGCAGCCGCCGTCGATGTCCTGCCCGGCGGAATCACGCAGGCAGGCGATGATGCCGTACTGGCGCAGCCGCTGCGTCAGGCTCACGGCCTTCTCCCAGGACGGGCGTTTGAAGCCCGCGCCCTCAACGGCGTTGAACGGGATGAAATTCATCATTGCGTACTTGCCGGCCAGCAGCTCGATCAGACGGTCGATCTCCGCATCGGAATCATTGACTCCGTCGAGCAGCGTCCATTGGTACTGGATCGGATAACCCGTTGCCCGGGCATAACGTTCGCCTTCTTCGACCAGCGTCTCCGGCGCGATGCGCGGCGCCTTCGGCAGCAGCTGCGCGCGCAGCCCCGGGTCGGTGGTGTGCAGTGACAACGCCATCGCCGGCTTCACCCGACCCTCCGGCAAACGCTCGAACACGCGCGGATCGCCGACCGTGGAGAACACCAGATTCTTGTGCCCGATGCCGCCTTCCAGCCCGAGCAGATCGATGGCGTCGAGCACGTTGTCGAGGTTGTGCGCCGGCTCGCCCATGCCCATGAACACGACCTTCTTCACCGGCCGCGCACGCCGGGCCAGCACCACCTGGGCGACGATCTCGGCGCCGCCTAGGTGGCGCAGCAAACCGCCCTGCCCAGTCATGCAGAACCGGCAGCCAACCGCGCAACCGACCTGTGTGGACACGCAAACGCCGTCGCGCGGCAACAGCACGCTCTCCACCGTCTGCCCGTCGGCCAGTTCGACGAGCAGGCGCGCCGAACCGTCCCGGCCGGGGTGTTCGGAACGTGCGCGGGCGAGGCCGGCGAGTTCGTCGGCGAGTCGTGGCAGCGCCTCGCGCAACGCCAGCGGCAGGAAGTCGGCCGACTGCTGCCGGCGCGCGCCGGCGTCGAGCGGCTGCGCCTGCAGCCAGGCGCGCAACACCCGCTGCTCATGGCAGGACTTCGCGCCGAATTCGCGCAGTCGTTGACGCAGTTGATCGATTCGCATGGGAGGCGAATCCTACTCGAAACAGGCGGGAGGTAAAATGGCTGCCGTTTTTCCGCAACGTTTTCAAAAGGAACCCCCATGAGAATCCTCCACACCATGATCCGCGTCGGCAACCTCGAACGCTCGCTGGCCTTCTACACGGAAGTCCTCGGCATGCGCCTGTTGCGCAAGCAGGATTACCCGGACGGTCGCTTCACCCTGGCCTTCGTCGGCTACAACGAGGAAAGCGAAGGCGCCGTGCTCGAACTCACGCACAACTGGGACACGACGTCGTACGAACTGGGCAACGGCTTCGGCCATGTCGCGCTGGCGGTGGACGACGCCTACGCCGCCTGTGCCGAAATCAAGGCCCGCGGCGGCAAGGTCACCCGCGAAGCCGGCCCGATGAAGCACGGCACGACGGTCATCGCCTTCGTCGAGGACCCCGACGGCTACAAGATCGAACTGATACAAAAGGTGTAAGGCGTAAAGAAGCCACTTTAAACAAAGGGGAGCGCAATGCTCCCCTTTGTATGTTGAAGGACACGCGGCGTAACTCAGCCACCGGCCCCCATCAACGCAAGGAGCACACCCCCGGCAACGACCGAAGCCACCTGGCCGGCCGCATTGGCGCCCATCGCGTGCATGAGCAGGAAATTCTCGAAGTCCTCCTCCTGCGCGACGCGCTGGCAGACGCGGGCGGCCATCGGGAAGGCGCTGATGCCCGCCGCGCCAATAATCGGATTGACCTTGCCCCCGGAAATCCAGTTCAGGATTTTGGCGAAGATAACCCCCGCGCAGCCATCCAGGGCGAACGCAAGCAGCCCGAGAATCAGGATGAACAGCGTGCTCGACTTCAGAAAATCCTCCCCGACCATCGTCGAGCCGATCGCCAGACCGAGAAAGAGCGTCACGGCGTTGGCGATTTCGTTAGACGAGGCCTTGGTCAGCCGTTCGACAACGCCGGATTCCTTCATCAGGTTGCCGAGCATCAGCATTCCAATCAAGGGCGTGGCGAAAGGCACCAGCGTTCCCACCATGGCGATGACCACGATCGGAAAGATGATGCGCGTGCGCCGGCTGATCTTGCGCGAGCTGTACGGCATGCGGATCAGGCGCTCCTCCTTGGTGGTCAGGAAACGGATGACCGGCGGCAGGATGATCGGCACCAGCGACATGTAGCTGTACGCCGCGACCGTGATGGGCCCGAGCATGTGCGGGGCGAGGATGCCCGACACGTAGATGGAGGTCGGTCCGTCGATCGCGCCGATGATGCCGATCGACGCCGCCTCGTTCTGCGTGAAGCCGAGCAGGAGCGCCAGCAGCAGGGTCAGGAAGATGCCGAACTGGCCGGCCGCGCCAAGCAGCACGAACTTCGGGTTCTCCAGCAACGGCCCGAAATCGGTCAACGCTCCGATACCGATGAAGATCAGCAGCGGGAACATCTCGTTGCCGACCCCCATGTTATAGAGCGACTGCAGCATGCCGTCGTCGGCTACCAGCGGCGAAAGCGGCAGGTTGGCGAGCAGACAGCCGGCACCAATCGGCAGGAGCAGCAGCGGCTCATAGTCCTTGGCGATAGCGAGATAGAAAAGGACAAATGAGACGCCAATCATCACCAGCGATTGCCAGCTAACGGCGTTCACGCCTTTCATCAAGAGGCCGATCGTTTCTTGATCGATCATGGCTTATTCCTCCTTGAACTTGAGGAGAGGGGTGCCATGATCCACGGACTGTCCGGCGTCCACATAGACTTCGGCGACGGTGCCGGCCTGTGCGGCGCCAATCACGTTGTGCATCTTCATCGCGTCGAGGACGGCCACTTGCTGGCCGCGGGTGACGACGTCGCCCGCCTTGACGTTGACTTCGATGACGACGCCCGGCATCGGGGCGGTCTGGGCGCCCTTGCCGCCGCCGGCGGGTTTTCTTGCCGCCGGGGCGGAGGCTGCGGCCGCGGGCGCTGCGGGACGCGGAGCGGCCATCTTGTGTGCCTGAGCAGCGGCCGATGCTGTGGCGCTCGGCGCCAGGCCAGGCGTGATGACTGCTCCGGAGAGGTTTTCGTCATTGCTCAGGCTGACCTGATAGGTTTCGCCTCCGACGACAACTTCAAAATTATCGGCGTCGATTTCCTGCACGTCGACGACGAACTCGCGGTCACTGATATTCAAGGTGTAGCGTCGCATTCCTATCTTCCTCTCGGCTGCCAGTTGTTGTTTTGCCGCGCACGCCCCGTCGCCAGCCAGCGGCTGGCGAACAGCTGGCTCCCGGGCCAGACGCTGCGCACGAGCGGCGCTGCCTGGCGCCGCATGGTTTGACGGTGTCTGTGGGTGGCGACGAGGATCGCCGCCACCAAGTCGGCCGGCATGCCTTTAACCGTCGGTGGTTCGGGGGTTTGCGCCCCGACGGCGGCATCGGCGATTGCGGCGATGCGCTCGGCCTCGACGGTCGCTTCCTGCGCGGTCACTTCCACCTCCGGTTCCTTGTCCAGCTTCAGCACCAGCGTGAGCAGCAACCAGAGCAGGGCCAGCAGGGCAAAGACCAGCCCCATGCCAAGCACCGTCATCTGTAAGCCCCAGCCTATGTTGTCCATTGAAACCTCGCGTCAGTGATGTATCGATTGCTGTTCATATCGCTCTCCGGAACATGACATCAAACCGGGCAGAGACCGTGTTTTTTGGGCGGGTTCTGCTGGACCTTGGTGCGCAGGATCTCGAGCGCGCGGGCAAGGCGCGGACGGGTTTCGCGCGGTTCGATGACTTCGTCTATCTGACCGACGTCAGCCGCCCGGTAGGGGTTGAAGAAGCGTTCGCGGTATTCGGCCAGCAACTCCTGTTCGCGTGACTTGGGATCGGCGGCTTGCTTGATCTCGTCGCGGAACAGGATGTTGACCGCGCCCTCGGCGCCCATCACGGCGATCTGCCCCGTCGGCCAGGCGAAGGTGACGTCGGTGCGCATCTGCCGCGAACTCATGGCGACATACGCGCCGCCCATGGCCTTCCTCGTGACGATGGAAATCTTCGGCACGGTAGCTTCGCAGTAGGCGTAGATGATCTTGGCGCCGTGGCGGATCACGCCGCCGTATTCCTGGCCTGTGCCCGGCAGGAAGCCCGGGCAGTCGATGAAGGTGACGATCGGCACATTGAACGCGTCGCACAGGCGGATGAAACGGGCGATCTTGTCAGAGGCGTCGATGTTCAGCGCGCCGGACATGTAGCAGGGCTGGTTGGCGACGATGCCGACGGAGAAGCCGTCCAGGCGCGCGAAGCCGATGACGGCGTTGGCGGCGTAGTTCGGCTGTATTTCAAGGAAGCTGTCGCGGTCGAAAATGGCTTCGATGGCGTCACGAATGTCATACGGGGTGTTGTCGCCGTCGGGAATCAGGCTGTTGAGCGATTCTTCCATGCGCCCGACGGGGTCTTCCGAGACGATCTGCGGCGGTTCTTCATTGTTGTTCTGCGGCAGGTAGGCGAGCAACGCCTTGACCAGCGCGATGCCTTCCTCTTCGGTAACGGCATCGAGATGGGCCACGCCGCTCTTGCCGGTGTGCACTTCGGCACCGCCCAGATCCTGGATGGAGACCTGTTCGCCCGTGACGGCCTTGATGACTTCGGGGCCGGTGAGGAACATGTAGCCTTGCCCGGCCATGATAATGAAGTCGGTGAGGGCCGGAGAGTACACGGCACCACCTGCGCAGGGGCCGAGGATCAGGGATATCTGCGGAACGACACCGGAAGCGAGTACGTTGCGCACGAACACTTCACCGTAGGCGGCGAGACTGCCGACACCTTCCTGAATGCGTGCGCCGCCGGAGTCGCCGAGACCGATGACCGGAATCCCGGCATCGAGCGCCATATCCTGGATGCGGCAAATCTTTTGCGACTGAACTTCCGAGAACGAACCGCCCATCACGGTGAAGTCCTGTGAAAAAACGGCCACGCGACGTCCGTTGATCTTGCCGAATCCGGTAACCACGCCGTCGCCCGGGAAACGCTGCTTGTCGAGTCCGAAAGCAGTCAACTTGTGCGTCGCCAGCGCACCAAACTCCTGAAACGAGCCTTCGTCAAGCAACAAGGCCAAGCGCTCGCGTGCCGTCAGCTTGCCTCGTTCATGCTGCTGGTCGATTCGTTTCTGCCCCCCGCCAAGAACGGCGCGCTCACGTAATTCGCGTAGCACTTCGAGGCTTTTCTGTGTTTTTCCTTCTGTCCCCATCAAGCTGCTCCTTCTTGATAATAAAAACGGCGAGTCGTATTGGAATCGGGTGAATTCCGAAGGTGTTGAATAAAACCGCGGAATTATGGTTGTCACGTCTTTAAGCGGTCAATGCGCTTTTTTTCATCATTCATCGAAAAAAACGATGTTTTGTCCGGATCAAGGCTGCCTAGTTTTTGCAGTACTCATGACAGTTCCACAGCAATTACCCGTCAGCCATAAGATCACATGGAAAAAACACGATGCGGTTCTTCACGCTCATTTGCGCATCAATACAGTCAACCACCACGCCACCCCATCTTCGCCCCGCATGGGGCCATGCCTATTCGGTATGAACCAGTCCGGCTCCCCGTATTACATTACGCAGACCATCGTGTTGTCGGGGGAATACCATGGGCTTGATCCTTTCCATCGATGTCGGGACCACGAACATCAAGGCGGCGCTGGTGGACGAAGCCGGACGACTGTGCGGCGACGCCCGGAACGTCGGCACGAACATCGAGGGCGACGCCAGCGGCCGCGCCGAACACGATCCGCACAAGCTGCACGCGGCGCTGTTCGAGGTTTGCCGGCAAGCGATCGGCGACCGGGGCGCCGACGTCGAACTGCTCTCGCTGACCTCGTACCAGTTCGGTCTGGTGCTCGCCGACAAGGACGGGGCGCCGCTGACCAAGATTTCGACCTTCGTCGACACCACCGCGCAATCGCATCACCCGCGCTTCCTGGAAGCGATCGGCGACATCGACGCGATGTACCGGCGCACCGGCTGCCCGCCGATCTTCCAGTACCCGGCCAACCGCCTGCACCACATCCGCGCGACGCACCCCGAGATCGCCGAGCGCACGGCGCACGTGCTCGACTCGAAGGCCTACCTGATGCACTTGCTGACCGGCGAGTACTTCACCGACTACAGCACGGCCAACTCGCTCGGCTGCCTCGGCATCGACGGCCATTGGGACACCGCCACCATCGAGACGACCGGCTTCGAGCCCCGCCAGTTCCCGCGCGTGCTCAACGGCTTCACCGACCGCGTGCCGCTGGCGCCGGCGGTCTGCCGCGAACTGGGCCTGCGGGAAGGCACGGCGATCTCCGCCGGCCTGTACGACGGCGCCGCGCTCGCCGCCGCGATGACGGGCTTCGAGCCTGGCATCGGCGTCGGCAACTTCGGCACCTCGGGCATGTTCCGCGAGCCGACCGACGTGCCGATCGAAGACCTGGAAGGCGGCCTGATCCAGAGCTGCCTGCTGCGCCCGGGGCGCTTCTTCACCGGCTCCGGGATCAACAACTGCACGATCGCCACGAACATGCTGCTGGCGATCCTCGGCCTCGACCTCAACTACCTGCGCGAGAAGGAACTCTCGGTGCCCGGCTCGCACGGAATCATGACCTTCCCCTACTTCACCGGCGAGCGCGACAAGCTGATCGGCAACATCGGCACCGGCATGGTCTTTGGCCTCGGCGTGGCGAGCACGCGCGACGATCTGGCGCGCTCGTTCCTCGAAGGGGTCGCCTTCTCCTACCTGCTGGTGAAGAGCCGCCTCGACCCGGACGACGAGACCACGCAGTTCCGTCTCGGCGGCGGCGGCACGGCCAACCTGCCCTGGATGCAGATCATGGCCGACACGCTGAACCTGCCGATCTGCCTCACGCAGAACCCGGAAATGGGCATCATCGGCGCCGCCAGCCTCGCCCGCCACGGAGAGGGCGACGATCTGCTCGCCGCATCGAGGGACATCATGCGCGATGCACATGTCGTCGAGCCGATCGAAAAGAACGTGCACATCTACGAGGAAATCGCCGACCGCTACTTCAGCGTGCGCGACTCGTTGCGCGAACCGCTGCTGGCGCGGCGCGGCCTCGGCCCGATCAAGCGCTTCAAGGCGAAACACGCTCCCCGGCCGCTGCCACTGGTGCGCGAAGGCTGGTAACCACAGGACAACCCCACGCCCCCACCGACTCCAAGAGGCACCCCATGACAGACACGAAACGCATCATTGCCATCGTCAATTCGAGCTCGTTCGGCATCTCCTATCCCGAGCACCTGCGCAGTCTGGAACAATTCGCGCAACTGGTCCGGGTGGACATCCCCAACGACGCGCCGGCCCCGGTATTCCACGAGAAGCTGCGCGACGCCGACGGCATCATCGCCAGCGTCACGCCGGTCTATACGCGCGACGTGCTGCTCGGCCTGCCGAAGCTGCAACTGCTCGCGCGCCACGGCGTCGGCTGCGACAACGTCGACCTCGACACCTGCGCCGAACTCGGCATCGCCGTCTCCAAGGTCGGGCCGGAAGTCGAGCGCGAATCGGTGGCACAGATGGCCCTCGGCCTGATGAACGCCACGGCGCGGCGCATCGTCGAAGGCTGCGATATCGTCAAGGCCGGGCAGTGGGCCAAGCGCGCGAAGATCGCACTGGGCGTCGATTTCAAGGGGGCGACGATCGGGCTGGTCGGCATCGGCGCGATCGGCGGGACCGTGGCGCGCATCCTCAAGCACGGTTTCCAGGCCAACGTGATTGCCTACGACCCGTACGTGAGCGCCGAGGAAGTCGCCGCCCGCAATGCCACCAAGGTCGAATTCGACGAACTGCTGGCGCAGAGCGCGATCATCTCGCTGCACTGCCCGCTGACCAGCGAAACCGCGCGCATGTTCACCGCGAAACAGCTTGCCGCGATGAACGACGGGACGCTCCTGGTCAACACCTGCCGCGGCGAACTCTTCAACCAGACCGACCTGATCGCCGCGCTGGAATCCGGCAAGATCGGCGGCTACGCGACGGACGTCGTCGAAGGCGAGCCGATCGGCGCCGACCACGTCCTGCTGAAAACGCGGAACGTCATCGTCACCCCGCACCTCGGCGGCTATTCGGTCGTCTCGCTGCGCGGGATGGGCCAGACGATGGTCGACGACATGCGCCGCATCTTCGTCGAGAACGGCTTCCCGGGTGTCATCGCCAACGAGAAGATCGACCTGGCGACGTCGCGGATCGCGAGATTCCGGACGTAGCCCGCCGCAACGCCTCGCCGCACTCTCACCACCTTTTACGCATAAGCCGGCGCAAACCCCTGCTCGCTCGCCTCGACCGGCCCGTTCTCGCTCCAGTACGGCGAAAGCTTGCGCAACTGGGCGATGATCGGCGGCACGGCTTCGATCACGCGGTCGATCTCGGCTTCCGTGGTATAGCGCGAAAGCGAGAAGCGGATGGTGCCGTGCGCCGCCGTGTAGGGAATCCCCATCGCGCGCATGACGTGCGAGGGTTCAAGCGAGCCGGAGGTGCACGCCGAACCGCTCGAGGCGGCGATGCCTTGCCTGTTGAGCAGCATGAGGATCGCCTCGCCTTCGACGAACTCGAAAGCAATATTCGCCGTGTTCGGCAGGCGGTTCGCCGGATCGCCGGTAACGAAGGAGCGCGGCACGCGCGGCAGGATGCCGGCTTCGAGCCGGTCGCGCAGACGCTTCACCTCGGTATTCTCGTAGCCCATGTGATCAAGCGCCTGCTGCGCGGCAACGCCGAGGCCGACAATCGATGCGGAGTTCTCTGTCCCTGAACGCCTGCCGCGTTCCTGATGGCCGCCGCGCAGGAGCGGCCTGAAGCGCGTGTTGCGGCGCAGGTAGAGCACGCCGACGCCTTTGGGCGCGTGCAGCTTGTGGCCGGAGAGCGAGAGCATGTCGATCTTGGTGGACTTGAGATCGATGGCGATCTTGCCGACGGCCTGCACGGCGTCGGTGTGGAACATGGCGCCGACCGAGCGCGCCATCTCTGCCATCGTTTCGACCGGGAAGATCGTGCCCGTTTCATTATTGGCCCACATCACCGAGACGATGGCGGTGCGTGGCGAGAGCAGTGAACGGTATTCATCGAGGTCGAGCCGCCCCTTCTTGTCCACGCCCAAGCGATGAACGACCACCCCCTCCTTCTCCAGATAATCGCAGAGCGTGAGGACGGCCGGATGTTCGACGGCGGTGGTGATGATCTGGTTGCGGCCGCTCTGTGCCTTCAACGCCGAGAGGATCGCGGTCGAGTCGGATTCGGTGCCGCAGGAGGTGAAGACGATCTCCGACTCGTGCTCGGCACCGAGCAAGGCCTGCACCCTGCCGCGCGCTTCCTTCAGCGCATGCGCAACCTTGTTGCCGAAGCTGTGCATCGACGAGGGGTTGCCGAACTGCTCGGTGAAGAAGGGCAGCATGGCTTCGACGACGGCAGGATCGCAGGCGGTCGTCGCGTTGTTGTCGAGGTAGATGGGGTTCATAAGGTATTCCTTCCGGATCGTACCAACTTCAGATTCGTCATTCCGGCGGATGCCGGAATCCAGGAAAAGCCACGTACTGGACCCCGGCCTTCGCCGGGGTGACGACCACTTGTGGTTTCCGCTTCAAGCCGGTATCGCCGCGCGCGCCAGCAACCCGGCGGGCAGCAACTGCACGAACTCGCCCAATGCCTCGACGAGCTGATCCTGGATGCCGGCCAGCGTCATCTGCTCCATCATGCAGCCCTGGCAGGCGCCCTTGAGATTCACGTAGATGTTGCGGCCGTCGACCTCGACGATCTCGATGTCACCATGGTCGCGTTGCAGCATCGGGCGGATCGACTCGATGACTTCCTCGATCCGGCGCATGCGCTGGAAGTTGGTGAGGCGCGGCTGCACGGGCTTCGCCTTCGGGGGAGTCACTTCGATGGTCTTCACCTCCGGTACCGGCGCGGTGCAACGCTCGCCGGCGACCTTCGCAAGAATCTCCTCGACGCCTTCGTGGCAGCTTGAACAGCCGCCGCCCGCCTTGGTGAAATTGGTTACCTGCTCGACCGTCGTCAGGTTGTTGGCGCGCACCACGTCCTCGATCAGCGCCGCATCGACGGCGAAGCACTTGCAGACCATCGCGCCTTCGACGTGATCGTCGCTCCACGTTTCGCCGCGGTAGTTGGCCACCGCCGCCTGCAGCGCCTCGCGCCCCATCACCGAGCAGTGCATCTTCTCGGCCGGCAAGCCGTCGAGGTAGTCGGCGATGTCCTGGTTGCTGATCGCCAGCGCCTCGTCGAGGGTCTTTCCTTTGGCCATCTCGGTCAGCGCCGACGATGAAGCGATCGCCGAGCCGCAACCGAAGGTCTGGAAATGCGCGTCGAGGATGCGTTCGTCCTGCGGATCGACCTTCAGCATCAGGCGCAGCGCGTCGCCGCATTTGATCGAGCCGACGTCACCGATCGCGTTGGCGCCTTCCAGCGGCCCGGCGTTGCGCGGGTTGAAGAAGTGTTCGCGAACCTTATCCGAGTAATCCCACATGGTGCGGCTCCTTGAAATTGAATCGGCAAATCCCGTTTACCGCACTACGCCGCCGTCACCGGCGCCGGCGAATAGCTGTAACACCCCTTCGGACAGACCCGTCCGCAGGCGCCGCAGCCGATGCAGTCGCCGGGGTTCTTGAGCATCATGACCGACGCCGTATCATCTTCGTCATAATCCTCGTCCTCGATCTCCATGTCCTCGCCACGGTCGATCAGGTCGAGCACGTCGCGCGGGCAGACCTTGAAGCAGCGTCCGCAGCCGATGCACTTCTTCGGGTCGAGCGCAGTGGCAAATTCCGGTGTCCAGGGGGTTCCGTTGAGGGTCAATCCGGTGATGTTTTCCATGTCATTCTCCTTGAGTAATCTGTTCGGCAAGCGAGCGGTTCAGAGTCCGGCGACGTCGGGGAAGCGGCCGACAATCTCGAGCGCCACCGCGAGGTACTTGTCGGCTTCGTCCTTCATCTTCGAAAGGCTGCCGAAGCCGAAGCGATGCGCGTCGCGCAGCGTGCGGTCGAGCACCACGAGCTTGCCGACGGTGATCAGCACGCGGCCGAAGCCCTCGTGCGTCAGATGGACGAGCGGCACGGCCATCAGCCCGCACTCCTTCTCGATCAGTGTCGCGATCGCGTTGTAGAAAGCCTTGATGCACGCCAGCGTCGTTTCGTCCGGATCACCGATGATGGGAATCCCGGCCTTGCGCTCCTTGGTCAGCACCAGCGGAGCGAGCAGTACGGTGGCGGGTTGCCCGTCGTATTGGCCGTAACTGTCCAGCGCGCGCATCTGGCGCACCATTTCCCTGATGAAGTCGGTTTCAAGAAGGGGGTCGCCCGCAAGAACCGAGGCCGGGGATTCGACGATAGCGCTCATGGATGTTCTCCAGGTTGAAAAGCGGGGTGACAGCTCGCCAGCGCGGCGACATTGCCGAAAGCGAACTGTGAAATCAGGCGGGCGGCCAGTACGCCGGCGGCGAGACCCAGCGCGGCGCCAATGACTGCGGCGAGATCGCTGGCGTAGAGTTGATCGGCAATAACGGCGCCAGCAAGCATGGCGACCGGCGGCAGCAGGTAGCCGAGCATCGCGGCCAGCGCCAGCGAGCCAGCCTGGATATTCACGGTCACCATGTCGCCGATCTGCGCGCGCGCCGGCAGCGCCATCTCGATCGACCGTGACGTGGCATCGCCCGACCCGCAGCTGCCGCGATTGCCACAGGCGGCGCAACCGGGCGACGGCTCGAGGCGAATCTGCGCCCGGTCGCGCACGATGCGGACGACTTCGCCGCGACGGACGATGGATTCGGCAATGGACTCAGTCGGGGCGCTCATTCCTGCCACCCTTCCTCCGCCATGCGGTCGAAACGATCCTGGTCCTGCGTATGGCGAACGATCCGGTCAATCCATGCCACGCCGCCCTCGCGCACGGCCTTGCAGAGCATGTGCAGCAACGACTCGATCGGGGTTTCAGTCTCGAGGCGGACGGGCTGTACGCCGCCGGCGAGCAACTGGCGGACGGCCGAACCGCCGACGGCCAGGCAATAGACGGCGGCACATCCGGCCAGCGCGGCGATGCGGCTCGCCAGCTTGTCCTCGTTGCCATCCATCGATTCGAGCGGGTACTCGGTCGCTTCGATCAGGTGCGCGCTGTCGCCATCGACCGCGTAGATCGCAAAGCCGGCGGCCGCGCCGAAGTGCTGATCGACGACGAGCCGGTCGCTGGTGGCGAAGGCGATCTTGAGCGAGGTCGCGTGCACGACGGGTTCTCCGTCAGTGGCGGACCACGCCAGCGCAAGCTTGCGGCGGCCGCGCGCCGGTGCTGCTGTCGGGGTAGTTGCGGTAGATCGATCGGTAGGCAGGAATGTCATGGTGCTGCCCCAGGAAAAGGTTGGCGACATCGAACAAGGCTTGCCGCGCCAGGCGGTAGCCGGACCAGCCGCGCGCGTAGCCGCCGACCTGGTCGTACAGCGGGAACCCGGCACGCAGCAACGAAATGCCCAGACGGTTGGCGACCTCGACGCCGTGCGAATTGCTCACCAGCAGTTGCGCGCCGTTGGCCGCCGCCGACTTCTCCAGGTCATCCAGATCGCCGACCCGGACCGTCTCGCACGGCACGCTCTCCAGCACGCCGGCCCGCGCCGGCGTCACGGCCGTCACAACGGTCGCGCCCATGCTTACCAGCAGATCAGCGAGCCCCTTGAGCAGGTCCGGTTCGAGACCCAGCGCCACGCGCAGGAAGCCGGTCATGAAATGCGTGTCGACCATCGCGTCCTGCAACTGCGCGCGATGGCGCTCGATCTTCGCCGGCACGGCAACGCCGGAGATCTCGGCCAGCGTCTGCGAGAACCGGTCACTGGCGTCGAGACCGATCAGGTGATCGAAGCGGAAGGTCGGCACGCCGGTGCGTGCTTCGAGCCGGTCGGCCGCAGCGCTGATCGAACGGCCGATGACCAGCGTGGCGATCGACTCGCCCATCGCCGCGATCTCGGCCAACGGCGCGCCGCCGAGCGTCAGCGGGGAATGCTGCTTGTCAATCAGGTGGCCGTCGAGCGAGTCGCCGATATCCGGCACGACCAGCGGACGCAGCCCGAAGGCTTCGATCCACTCCTTGACCGCCTCGATGTCGCCCGGCGTCAGCATCGACGAGGCCAGCACGTTGACCTGCCGGCGGCGGCGTCCGACGTGGCGGCTTTCAGGAACGAGGGTGTCGACGATCGCGTCGAGCGCCAGGGCGAAGCCGCTCTCGAAGCAGCCGGCGAAGTCGGGCGTATTCACGGGAATGACCACGGTCGCCGCGTATTCCGGATACTTCGCGCGGAATTCCCGCACCAGACGGTGGATGTCCGTGCCCTGCGTTTCAGAGAGGCCGGTCGTCGGCAGACCGATGACCTCCGGCTTGTTCTTCTCGCAGATCGTCTTCAGCCCTTCGATGACGTTCTCGTCGGCGCTCATCACCGTGGCGATCTGATCCATCGCCGTCGTCTGCAACGGAATCGGCTCGCGGAAATGCCGCACGAAAAAGACCTTGCCGAAGGCGGTGCAGCCTTGCGCGCCGTGCAGCATCGGCAGGCTGTTGCGCATGCCGAGGAAGGCCAGCGCCGCGCCGATCGCCGGGCTCGCCTTGAGCGGGCTGACGGTCAGGGGTTTGGGGGTGCGGATGATTTCAGCCATGGAGGCCTCCTCGAATGGGGTCACATCCCGGAAGAGCGTCATTCCGGCGAAAGCCGGAATCGAGGTTTTCGGAGCACCGGCTGGATCCCGGCCTTCGCCGGGATGACGGAAGAAACGCTTTCATCGCGCAGCTCCAAGCGCTTCGCCGGCAATCCTGCCCGCCCACGGCGCCGGTTTGCGCACGGCAGGCCAGACGGGACTTTCGATGGTCAAGGCGAGTTGCCGCGCCATTTCCAGCATGCCGGCGTAACCGGCGTAGGCGTATTCGCGCTCCTGATTGACGTCGAGGAAGGGGATGCGTGCCTTCATCGCGGTATAGAGGTTGCGCCCGCCGGCGATCAGCACGTCGGCGCCTTTCTCGTTGTAAACCTTGAGCAGACCGGCCGGATTGCCGTCCTCGATCATGTGCGCGTCTTCACCGAGCAGATCGCGGATGCGCTCCTTGTCGTCCTCGGTCGACTTGCGCACACCGGTCGCCACGACCTCCATGCCGAGATCGCGCAGCGCCGAGATGATCGACCACGATTTGACGCCGCCGGTGTAGAGCAAGGCGCGCTTGCCGGCGAGGCGTTCCCGCCACGGTGCGAGCTGCGCGCTGGCCCTGGCCTCCTCGCGGGCGATCAGCGCCTCGGTGCGCGCAATGAGATCCGCGTCGCCGAGCAGCCGGGCGAACTCGCGCAAGGCATTGGAGGTATCAGTCACGCCGTAGAAGCTGCCTTCGAAATACGGGACGCCCCAGGTCTCCTTCAGTTGGCGCGCCACGTTGAGCAACGCGTTCGAGCACACCACCATCGACGCCTTGGCGCGGTGCATCGTCTGCACCTCGCGGAAGCGCGCGTCGCCCGACAGCGAACCGACGATGCGCAACCCGAGTTCGTCGAACAGCGGCGCCACGTGCCAGAACTCGCCGCGGATGTTGTATTCGGCGATCATCGCCACGTCATGCACCGTGATGCCCGGCCGTTGGACCGATTCGGGAACGGGGTCCGGCTCGCGGGTGCCGATGACATGGTCGAACATCGTCTGGCCGGCGATGCGATCGCCGAGTTTCTTGGAACCGTAGAACCCCGCCGCGTCGACTGGAATGACCGGCACGCCCCAGCGCGCCGCCGCATCCTTGCACAGCGCCGGCAGGTCTTCGCCGATCATTGCGGTGACGCAGGTCGCATACACGAACACGGCAGCCGGCGAGTACGTATCGATCGCCTGGCGGATCGCATGGAAGAGTTTTTTCTCGTTGCGCCCCATCACGATGTCCTGCTCGGACAGGTCGGTGGTCATCCCCAGGCGGTGGAACGCGGGACCGCTGGTGCGGGTGCCGCGGTTATCCCACGAATCGCCGGTGCAGGCGATCGGCCCGTGGACGATGTGCGCCACGTCGGCAATCGGGAACAGGGTGATCTGCGCGCCGTCGAAGGGGCAACCGCCGGCGGTGGCGCCGGGCTTGGGGCGCATGCAGCCGCCCTTGGCCTTGTTCGCGTTGTTGGCGCAGGCCGGCTCGTCGATCAGCAGGGCGATGTCGCTGGTTCTCATGATGGGCGTCCTTTCGCCCTTCCCTACGCAATCGCTGTGCCACGCCCGCAAACCCCTGATTTCGGGCCTTGCAGCCCGCGTGTTTTGTGGCGATCGCGACAGACGCCACGACCGCCTCATCGCGCTTTGTCGCGAACGCAACATCACAGCACCGGGAAAAGCCGGTTTTTCGCGTGGAAAGAGTCTTGCTAGAGGAAAGCACCGCCGCAACCCGACGAGGAAGCCTCATGGACACCGCGACCGATCTCTCCTGCCCCCCACTGGCGCTCGCACGCCACCCGGAGGATCCCGCCACGCAGGCCTTCGCCGGCGTCATCGTGCAATCCATGCTGGCGCAGCGCCAGCCGCTGATCCGCGGGTTGAACGAGGACGGCTTCCGCACGCTGGTCGACGCCTATTTCCCGGGACTCGCCTGCCGCAACGGCACGCCGGACGAAAAGGCACTGGCCTTGTTCGAGTACGATGAATTCGTCGACCTCGTCGAGTTGCTTCTCGACCATCGGGCCGGGGAAGAAGAAATGGAAGTCTGGCTCGCCCACGCCATCGCCACCGCGGCGATGGGCGAGAACCACTTGTGGCAGGACATGGGCCTGCCGAACCGTAAGGTACTCTCCGCACTCATGCAGAAGCACTTTCCGTCGCTTGCCGCCCTGAACGACAAGGACATGAAATGGAAGAAGTTCTTTTACCGCCAGCTGTGCGAGCGTTCGGGCATACTCATCTGCAAGTCGCCGCACTGCGCCGACTGCTGCGACTTCCGGATCTGCTTCGGCCCCGAGGATGCATGAATGCCAAGCCTGCCACCATCGCCATGAATGCCACCATTGACTTTGCCACCCACGCCGATCTCGAGGCGATGGCCGACCTGCTGTGCGAGCTGTTCACGCTCGAAAGCGACTTCCGTCCCGAGCGCGACAAGCAGCTCCGGGGCCTGCGCCTGATTCTTGACAACCCGCGGATCGGCCGCCTGTTTGTCCTGCGCGTCGAAGGCAAAGTCGCCGGGATGGCCAACGCATTGATCACCATCAGCACCGCCGAGGGCGGCCCGGTGCTGCTGGTCGAAGACGTCATCGTGAAGGCCGGATTCCGTGGCCGCCAACTCGGCCGCCGCCTCGTCGAACACGTGCTCGACTGGGCACGCGCCAACGGCATGCCACGCGTGACGCTCCTCGCCGACAAGGATAACGCGCCGGCCCTGGCCTTCTACGAGCGCCTGGGCTTCGCGCCATCGGCGATGAAGGTTCTGCGCAAGACGAGCTGATCGCCCGCAGGCACGCATCAGAACGCAAACGGGCGATGCAACCAGTCCTTGACGATCTTCACGTCGCGTTCGGGCAGATAGCTGAAACCGGCCTGAACGTCATCCACCACCGCATTGGCCACAGCGTGCGGCACGCTCTTCGTCGTCAGCATGTGGAAATACCAGGCCATCGGGTAGCCGAGCTGGCGGTCGAACCGCTGCAGTGCTTCGTAGAGCACCAGGCCGCGCGCGCCGAAGGCGCCGGCGAACTTCGGCAGAAGCCCGTTGACCGCGGCGACGGGCGTCGCCTGCAGGATCGGCTGGTGATAGCGGTCGATGTACTCGCGCACGGCGAGCACCCAGTGGTTGCTGAACAGCGTCGACGCACCGGCGCTCGACGCCTGCCAGGCGTCGATAAGGCGCTGCACGTTCTGCACCTCCGGCTTCTGTTCGCTCATGCGCTTGAGAAACGCGGCCACGTCGGTCACCCGCCGCAAGGAATAGAACGGCGCACCGAGCGGAACGGCGCCGTTTCCCACCCGGTCGCCGGGCGAAGGATCCGCGAGTTCCTCCAGGCTCCCCGGCGCCTCTCCCCGGAACAGGTCATGGCTGACGACTTCCTGCAGTTCCTCGATTTCGACCTGCAGGAAATCGGCGGCCAGCGGTCCGGTCGACGCGACGAGATAGTGCGTCTTGCCGATCAGCCGGGTCGCGCGCAAACCACGCCCCTCCCAAGCTTCGGCGAGCGCGTGGAAGTCGTCGCCGCAACGGCCAAGCTCCGCCTCCGCCCAGAGGGCAAGATCATCGGCGACGTGATCGCCGGCGGCGTCGATCACGCCGCCCAGCCGGTACCAGCCGCCCCGTGTCAGGACATCGCGGAAGAAGAGCTGCGGCGACAGTCTGGCAAGCTCTTTCGCCAGCCCCGCCGCGCCAGTCGCCACCGGAACGCGCACGCACATTTCGGCGACCGCGCGATCGAAGTCCGTCTGTTTCGGGAATGCACTCGGTTGCACCGTCGCCATCGCCATCGCCATCATCATTCATCCTTGTCGAGCATCGCCACCAGCAGTCCGGTCGCCTCGGTTGCCTCCGCGGCAAAGCAGAGGCAGTGACTGCGCGAATCGACGTAGTAAAGCCGGCACACTGGACCTTCAGCGGCGGGCGAGAGCCGGGACGGCACGTCGTCGTCGGAGCAGACCGAGAAGTGAATTCCCGGAAACGTCTCGCGCAGGACCCGGAGTTGCGATTCGTTCGATTCGCTCGAATCGCCTGCCCTACCCTCCATGACGGCCATTACGCTCGTCATCAGCGCCTGATCGATCATCGTGGCTCCCTACTCCGTAACCGCGAACTTCTCAAGCGAATGCGCCTTGACGCCCATCACCTTGGCCAGCCACGGCGGCGGCAGGCGCAGGGTTTCCTGAAGGCGTGCCAGCGTCTCGCGCGCAGGCGCGGCCACCGGGACCTTCACCGGATGGATGCCGCCACGCACCACCTTCGCCGCCGCCGGTCCGCCGATCGACTGGATGTAAAGCAGCTGACAGTCGGCAATGAGCCGCGCGCGCGCCGCGTTGCGATCGTCGTCGTCATGATCCGCCTCCAGCGTCGGACGCAACGCGATCAGACGCAGCTCGTTCGGCGTGACCTGATAGATCAGGAAGCGCTCGCAGGACCCAAAATGTCCGTCGATCGATTCGCCGTGATCGGAAGCACAGGCGACGCGGATCGAACCGGGCATCTCACCTTCGACGTACGCATCGAGCGGCGGCAGTTCGCTGCCGACAACACCTTCGCCCCACAGCAGGCGAACAACCTGCTTGAGGGTGTCGGGCGCGACGCCAACGTTGCAGTCGTTCTCGGCATGGTTGCCGGCGAGGATTTCCCGCAGGGCGGTGACGGTAATCCCGGCGAGGCGCGTTTCGGTCAACGGCAGGCCGACCTTTTCGCCGACGGCGCGCACAAACGCGGGAACGCTGAGCCCGCCCAGTTCCTTGGCCGCCATACCGAGGCGCAATGCGGCTTCACGGGTGATCGTTGCAGTCATTGCTTTCTCCTGATCGCACTCCGGTCATCCCGGCAAAGGCCGGAATGACGGTTCCGGAATTACAAATACACGATGGTGGCATCGCCGCCCGGACAGGCTTCGACGCACTTGGGCGAATCGAATTCCTCGCACTCGGTGCAGGTGTCCTTGTTGATCTTGAAGATGCCGCCCTTCTCGACGATCGACTTGGTCGGGCAGACCGGTACACAGTCGCCGCAGGAGGTACATTCGGATTGCGTGATCTTCATTGCCATGATGTTTCTCCTTTCAGTTTTTCATTCGACGCCGTCGATGCGTTTGGCGCGCACCGAGTACGGCAGCCGCGCCGGCGCCGCCTGCGGCTCGATGTAGTAGAGGCCGCCGTTGCCGAGCTTGATCTCGCCGCCCCATTTCTCCGGCGTATCGAATTCCATCGAGACGATGGAGTCCTCGATATCGCGCTTGGGCATGTAGAAGACGTAGCCCTGCTCGCTTTTGCGGATCATGATGTTGGCCATCTCAGTTTCCCTTCGGGTGGTCAAATGCCGTCATTCCGGCGCAAGCCGGAATCCAGTAACCACCGCGGCACTGGACCCCGGCTTTCGCCGGGGTGACGGTTGTTCTGGAGACTCGCTCCAACTCGGCGTCCCTCTTACCGCACTAGGTCGAAGTTGTAGTCCGTCTTGCCGAGCAGCTTGGTCTGTTCGTCAAGACGCTCTAGGACTGCATTGACCAACGTGGTGAGGATGTACATCCCGCCCTCGTAGCCCAGCGTCGTCATGCGGTGCAGGTGATGGCGATCGAAGATCGGGAAGCCGATGCGGATCAGCGGCACCTCGAACTCCGGCCCCTTGTACAGCGTGTCGCGCTGGATGAACTTGCCGTAGCTGGAACCGACGATGAAGTCCGGCTTGTCGGTGAAGCACAGGCTGCGCAGGTGCCAGAGGTCGCACCCCGGGTAGATCTTCGCGTGGATGCCGTACTGCGACGATTCGAGCACATTCTTCATCGCCTTTTCCCAGCGCTTGTTGCTGTTATTGACGACGATGTGCGTCGGTTCGATGCCCAGTTCGAGCATGAACTTGACGAGGCCCATGACGAAGTCCGGGTCGCCGAACACCGCCATCTTCTTGCCGTGCAGCCACTGGTGCGAGTCGGTCATCATGTCGATGAGGCGGCCTCGCTCGACGGTGATCGAGGGAGCCACCGGCTTGCCGGTCACTTCCGACACCTTCTGCAGGAACTCGTCGGTCCATTCCACGCCCATCGGGATCGTCAGTTTGGGAATCTCGTGGTTCCAGGTGCCTTCGATGAACTTCTTGGTCTTCTCCAGCGTCGTCGATTGCAGCATGAACGTGGTGATCGCGTTCGGCGCATCCTTCACTTCGTCGATCGTCGTGCCACCGGCGTACATTTCATACTCGCCCGTCGCCGGCGTGTCGAGCACCTCGGACGGATCGCAGAGGTAAGTGTAATCGACGCCCATCTCCTTCATGTAGCGCTTGATAACGCGGTAGTTGCCCAGGTATGTCTCGAAGCCCGGCACGATGTTGATCTTGCCGTTCTGCCCCGGCGCCTTGCCCTCCATGGCGTTGAGGGTGAAGTAGCGCATGATCCCTTCGAACATATTGTCCCAGCCGGTGATGTGCGACCCAACGAAGGACGGCGTGTTGGCATAGGGGATCGGGAAGTCCTTGTCGACGTAGCCTTCCTTGCGCGCATTGCCGATGAAGGCGCCGAGGTCGTCACCGATGACTTCCGCAATACAGGTGGTGCACACGGCGATCATCTTGGCGTCGTACAGCTTGGTGGCGTTCTGCAGGCCCTCATGCACGTTCTTCTGGCCGCCGAACACCGCCGCATCTTCCGTCATCGAGTCGGCGATGAAGGCGATCGGCTCCTTGAAGTGGCGGTTGAAGTAGGTGCGGAAGTAGGCCACGCACCCTTGCGAACCGTGGATGTAAACCATCGTCTTTTCAAAGCCCAGGCCACACAGCGCGCCGCCGAGCGGCTGGCAGGCCTTGGCCGCGTTGATGGTCAGGGTCGAACGAGCGAAGTTGAGGTCCTGATACTCCTTGGTCGTCGTCCACTCGAAGGTCTCTGCGACCTTCTCGGGCGAGACGCGTTCCTCATACGTCCGCTTGCGAGCCAGAACGTCCTGATACTCGTCAGAGTTGAAGAGCGGGAAACAGGGTTTGATTTCATCTGCGACTTGCATCTTGATCTCCTTTGCCCGGCCGCTCATCCGCGGACGCGGGCAGAAGTTGAACTACATTCGTTGAGTTGCTTCTCAAGCGGCCTCGGCGACCGGCGCATCCGCCGGTTTTTCCCACGGCGCCTTGAACATCGTCCAGCACGGGTTGTTGATCGCCATGTCCATGTCGCGGGCGAAGACGGCAAAACCGTCGTAACCGTGATAAGGGCCGGAGTAGTCCCACGAGTGCATCTGGCGGAACGGCACGCCCATCTTGTGGAAGGCGTACTTCTCCTTGATGCCGGAACCGACGAGGTCGGGCTTGATCTGGCGCACGAACTCTTCCAACTCGTAACCCGTCGCGTCGTCGTAGATCAGCGTCGCGTCCTTCAGATCCTTGATGGTGCGGTCGTAGTCATCGTTATGCGCGAACTCGTAGCCGGCGCCGACCACTTCCATGCCGAGATCCTCGTAGGCGCCAACGGTGTGGCGCGGACGCAGGCCGCCGACGTAGAGCATCACCTTCTTGCCCTGCAGGCGCGGTTTGAACTTGTCGATGATCGCCTGCATCATCGGCTGGTACTTGGCAATCACGCGCTCGGCGCCTTCCTTGATCGTGTCGTCGAAGTGCGAGGCGATTTCGCGCAGGCTCTCGGCGATCTTGGTCGGGCCGAAGAAGTTGTATTCCATCCACGGAATCGCGTACTTCTCTTCCATGTGCCGCGCGATGTAATTCATTGAGCGGTAGCAGTGCAGGAGATTGAGCTTCACTTTCGGCGTGTTCTCGATCTCGGCGATGGTGCCGTCACCGGACCACTGCGCCACCACGTTGAGGCCCATCTCTTCGAGCAGGATGCGCGAGGCCCAGGCGTCGCCGCCGATGTTGTAGTCACCGAGGATCGCCACGTCGTACGGGCCGCCCGCGTCGAGCTTGCCGTCGCGCGCCGAGATGATCCAGTCGCGGATCGCATCGTTCGAGATGTGGTGGCCAAGCGACTGCGAGACGCCGCGGAAGCCTTCGCAACGCACCGGCACCACCTTCTTGCCGATCTCGGCCGCCTTTTTCTTGGAGACTGCCTCGATGTCGTCGCCGATGAGGCCGATCGGGCACTCGGACTGCACCGAGATCGCCTTGGAGAGCGGGAAGAGCGATTCGACCTCGTCGATCAGCTTGGCGAGTTTCTTGTCGCCGCCGAAGACGACATCCTTCTCCTGGAAGTCCGACGAGAACATCATGTCGCAGAACGAATCGACGCCGGCGACGCCCGAGTAGTAGTTGCGGCGCCCGCCGCGCGAGTACTGGCCGCAGCCGATCGGCCCGTGCGAGATGTCGATGATGTCCTTGAAAGGCCCCCACACCACGCCCTTCGCGCCGGCATAGGCACAGCCGCGCTGCGTCATCACGCCGGGAATCGACTTGCGGTTCGAGGTGATGCACTTCTTGGCCGACTCCAGCTTCTTGTCGTTGACCATCAAGTGCTTGGCACGGTCCTTCTTCGCCTTCTCGGGGTAAACCTCGAGCACTTCCTGAATCAGTGCTTCGGCCTCTTCGCGATTGAGCACGCTCATTTTGCTTCTCCTCTCCAGGCGACGGTCTTCAGTCCGACACGGCGCCGCTGGTGAAAAATCAGTTTTCTGCCGCTACCGCAGATCAAGCTCAGGCAGCTTCGGCAGCCAACTCCGCCGCCGTCTTGCCGATAATGCTGGTGTCCTCGGCATCCATGATCCCGAACTCCATCAGCAGGTCTTCCAGTTCCTCCATCTCGAGCGGCGTCGGAATGACGAACTTCTTGTTGTCGATGATCTTGCGTGCCAGCGCGCGGTACTCGTCGGCCTGTTTGGCCTTCGGGTCGTACTCGATGACGGTCATGCGCCGGATTTCGGCGTGCTGGACGACGTTGTCGCGCGGCACGAAGTGGATCATCTGCGTTCCCAACTTGGCGGCCAGCGCTTCGATCAGCTCGTCCTCGCGGTCGGTCTTGCGGCTGTTGCAGATCAGGCCGGCCAAGCGCACGCTGCCCGAATTGGCGTACTTCACGATGCCCTTGGCAATGTTGTTGGCGGCGTACATGGCCATCATTTCGCCGGAGACGACGATGTAGATTTCCTGCGCCTTGTTTTCGCGGATCGGCATGGCGAAACCACCGCACACCACGTCACCGAGAACGTCGTAGAAAACGAAGTTGAGGTCTTCGTCGTAGGCGCCTTCCTCTTCAAGAAAGTTGATCGCGGTAATGACGCCGCGGCCGGCGCAGCCGACGCCGGGTTCCGGGCCGCCTGATTCGACGCACTTGACACCGCCGTAACCAACGGCGAGCACGTCTTCGAGTTCGAGGTCCTCGACCGAGCCGGCTTCCGCCGCCAGGTGCATGACCGTCGTCTGGGCCTTGCTGTGCAGGATCAGGCGGGTCGAGTCGGCCTTCGGGTCGCAACCGACGATCATCACCTTCTGACCGGCTTCGGCCAGCGCGGCTACCAGGTTTTGGGTTGTGGTTGACTTGCCGATACCACCTTTGCCATAAATGGCGGCTTGACGCAGTTTAGCCATGGTGCAATCTCCTCTATCAGATTTCACGCGGGAGTCAGGAGGATTCCAGCGTTCCCGAGCCATATTGCGCAAAGAGCGTGCCAATCCACCGATCGAGGAGTAAGCATCTGAAATGAAAGAGTTAATTCAGGACGCCCCGCCGACCGGCACGACGATGAAACCCGACAATGACCCCGCTGCTTGTCGGGCAAGCGACAAAGACACCGCCACCCTGCCGCGTTATGCGCGCCTGCCGATCAATCGCTGCAACGTGCCGGCGGTGATCCTCGGCAGCGTCACCTTCCAGCGTTTTCCTTCGCCGCTGCAACTCGACGGCGTCGCGGAATTGCATGCCGACCTGTTCCGGCGGCTCGACGCGCTCGACGACAAGGCTGCGCGCGCCACGGCCTTCCGCGACTACCTGACCGTGCATTTCTGCCTCGAAGAACTCGACAAGGCCGGACTCGACCAGCGCTCGAAGAAGCGCGCCAATGCCAACTGGCTGCGCGTGCTGCGCGGCTGGAGTTTTGATTCGGATGGACGTGAAGGCGCCGTGCTCAAGGGTTGGGTCGAATCGCGCTTCGGCCTGCTGGCACGCTTTCACGGCGAGCCGTTGCGCGACTTTTCGGGAGCCGCCTATCAGCGCTACCAGGAAATGCGCTCGGCAGGCCTCTACGGCACCAACGCCCTCGAAGGCCAGCTCGACCTCGTCTATGCCTACAGCCAGTACGAGTTTCAGCGCACGGACGCGCCGTCGCGCATCGCGCTGTATCGCGGCATCAACCGCCTCGCCGAGCACGAGACGCTGACCGGCAGCAAGAAGCGCCAGATCGTGCTGCTCAACAACATGGTGTCGTTCACGACCTCACGCGAGCGCGCCGGCGAGTTCGGCGACTACATCGTCACCGCGCTGGTGCCGACACCCAAGGTCTTTTTCAGCTGCGACCTGTTGCCCGGCGTGCTGAAGGGCGAGGACGAATTCCTCGTCATTGGTGGCGTGTACGACATAGCCATCGATACACACTGAACCTTGAATTGTCGCAAACGCGACACCCCCCCGCGCGCCGACAGGCCAATCCGCGGCGGCCCGCTTCTTGCGAGAGGAGGTACGTCTTCCACGCAAGGACCGCCATGAACCCAGAACTGCGTACGCGACTCATCGCCGGCCTCAAGGACGGCAGCATCGTCCCCTGCCTCGGCCCCGGCGTCCTCGCCGACGTCGTTTCGACGGCGACCGGCGCAGCGCTGCCAGCCACCAGCGAGCAGCTCATCCTCGCGATGAACGGCGGCAAGCCGATGTCGCCCAAGCTGATGTACGAATTCTCGCGCGCCGCGATGAATGTCGAGCTGAAACGCGGCCGCGCCGCCGTCACGCGCTTTCTCGACAGCACCTACGGCGCGACCCACTGGACGCGCGCGGCACTGCACGACTGGCTGCGCGCCATCCGCCCGCCCTACGTCATCGACATCAATCGCGACACGCAGTTGCTCGACAGCTACGCCGGCGTTCCCCACACGTTGATCCTCGGTTGTGCGCGCATCGTCGCCAACGGTTACCGGTTTCGCCTGTTCAAGCACGACGGTTCGACCTACTCGGAGACCGCCCCCGACGAAGCCGACCCCGGCCTGCCCGTCCTCTTCAAGCCGATGGGCGCGCCCCGACCCAAGGCGAGCTACATCGCCTCCGATGCCGACTATGTCGACTACATCACCGAGCTGATGGGCGGCTTTGCCGTCCCGGCCTTCATCAAGGCGCGGCGGCGCGGCAAGCGCTACCTGCTGCTCGGCCTGCGCCTCAACCGCGACACCGAGCGCATGGTGCTCGCCGACCTGATCTACGCCGCCGGCTCGCCGGCCGGCTGGGCGCTGATCGAAGATGCGACCGACAAGGAACGGCGCTTCCTGAAGAAGCACAACATCGAAATGATCGACGCCGACTTCCCGGCACTGATCGCCGAAGCGACGGGGCTTTCCTCGCCCTCTTCGTGCCGAAACACCAAACGTTAACGGGAACCCGAAGTCCACGGATGCTCCCGGATGGCCGCGTACGGTTGGAGCGAACTTCGGTTTGATCAACTGGTGATTGGCGAGATCTCGGGGGGCTGCGAGGAAAAAATCGCGGAATGTGGCTGCTACAACTACTGCTAAGATACGCCTTGCAAATCACGCAATTGCGAATAATCGACCACGTGTCCCAATAAAACAAAACAGTTCATGCGCGAACATTCGACCATCAAGTGATCGAGGTGCATCGAGCCTTCTGCACAGCCATCCAATGCATATCTCGGCACACAGTTCAGTCAGAAAGGAGATTTTCCGAAGCAGCATGATTTTTTCATGCTCGATTCTGGTTGTGTTCAGTATTTTTTTCTCGAACATCCTTTACCGCTCGGGAATCTCGAAGGCAAACGACATTATCAAGCAGAGGAATTTCGCCGTTAATTATTTCATCGACGGCTATTTTTCCGAAGTAAACAACACTATCGAGATTCTGGCAGACAACAAGGATGTCCAGAATCTCCCTTGGCTCGACCCGTCAGGCCGGGAGCGAGTCCTGAACCTGTTCGAGTCCTTTACAAGGGCCAACCGGAATCTCACCTACATATATTCGGGATATGAAAAGAAGGATCTGGTAATCAACGACTACGACCCTCCAATTGGTTTCGATCCGACATCTCGGCCTTGGTATCAAGCGGCGATGGCTGTGAAGCCAAGACTCTCGACCGGTCTTCCCTACCAGGACATAAAAGACAAAACATGGCTCTTTGCAACGAGCAAGGCCTTGCTCAGTGAAGAACACGGATTCTCCGGCGTCGTATCGAGCGACAGTTCCGTTCAAATGGTCGTTGATATGCTCAATCAACGGGGCGAGGTATATAAATCGTCCTACAGCTTTGTGACCAAACTCGACGGCGAGATCATTCTTCATCACAACGGGGATTACCTTCAAAGACACATATCGGAAATTACCGGCGCGCCCCTGCCCCTGGAAGAAGAAGGGGGCAGCATCTCCTATCGTCTTGATGGCAGGGAAAAAATTGCCTACTACAGCCGTTCCGGAGAAACGGACTGGCTGGTATTCACGGTCGTTGATAAAAGCGAAATCATTACGCCCGTCGTATCGCAAATACTCTTGTGCATTGCACTGACCGGCCTGATCGCCGTTTTGCTCGGTCTCGCCCAGAGTGCGCTGCTGAGCCGGCGATTTTCAACCCCGCTGCTCGAGTTGCGGGAGAAAGTCAAGTCCATCATTCGCGGAGAACCGGAAAACGATTCGGACTACAGCTATCCGAAAAACGAAATCGGGATCATTGCCAGGGAAGTGGAACAGCTGGCCGCACACGAATTCTATGCGCGATCCAGGCTGCTTGAGGAGGCGAACAGACTCCTTGAAGATAAAAACCGGGAACTGGAAAGGCTGTATATCACGGACTGGCTTACCGGTCTCTACAACCGTCACAAGATGGAGGCCGATCTCGAACAGGAACTTCAACGCTCCGCGCGATACGGACGCGTGTTTTCTGTCGTGCTATTTGATATTGACTGGTTCAAGAAAATCAACGACACCTACGGCCATCCGGCTGGAGATACCGTACTTCGAGAACTCGCGCAGTTACTCAGAGCCAATTTGCGCGTGACAGAAATCCCGTGCAGGTGGGGAGGAGAAGAGTTTCTGGTTCTATGCCCCGAGATTCGCCAGGAAGAAGCCAAGGCGCTCGGAATCAGACTCTGCTCGTTAGTCGAAAACCATCAGTTTGCGATAGGCACAAGGGTTACGATCAGCGTAGGCGTTACGGAATTCACAGGTACCGAAAAGGCCAATGAGCTGATCAAACGCGTGGATGAGAATCTCTATACTGCCAAGCATGATGGCAGAAACAGGGTTATAGCCGGTTGACCAGGGCCAAGTCGGGTTTACAGCAAGCCTTATTCGACGTTGTCGATTCCGCCGAGGAATGCAGCGTTAAGGAGGTGCTGAAATATTCGTCACCCCGGCGAAGGCCGGGGTCCAGTTCGTTGAATTTTCTGGATTCCGGCCTTCGCCGGAATGACGAATCTTCAATAAATCAGCACGTCCTTAACTTTCAGCAGCCGATTCCCGGCTTCGTCCCATCGACGCCGCCATCTTCGGTGACAACCGCTCCCGCAGATAAACCGTGAAGGAATCGACTGTGTCGGTACGTCGGTCGTTTGCAGACATGTGAGCGAAATCAACTGCGCTCATATTTCCCGCGTTTTTCCTGATTCAGCACCACGATCGTGCAAGGCCGACGAACCAAGCTGGGGCATGCACACATTCGGGGCCCACGTTTGGTGATTCGGGGGCGCCAGGATTGACGCTCCGGAGCCCCCGTTAAAAAATTACGTTCTAGATCAATTTCATAGAGAACAATTCAGATTTCTGGCTCAGGTTTTGCTTTTCGTCGGCGCTTCAGTGACCGTCACCTATCATGAGCCACTTAACTTCGCATCTACCGTCAAATTTCAACCCGGAGGATATCGGGCTTCGCCCCATTACGGTCGATGCGGATATCTCAGCTGTCTTCGAAGGCCATCGCCTGAGCAGCGCATTTCAGCCGATTTTCAGTCTGACGCTACAACGCGCGGTTGGATATGAGGCCTTATTGCGAGCACGTGATGTAGCCGATCTTTACGTTTCACCCCCGCAACTTTTCGCCGGACTGAGCCCTGAAAGACAGAACGACCTTGACAGCCTTTCCCATCTCCTGCACCTGAACAGCTACCGGCAATTGTCCAAGGACGGCGAGTGGATTTTCCTGAACATGACGCCGGAGGTCTTTCTGGGCGCCAGACACGCGAAATCGGGGATGAGCTTTGGCGACACACTGGCCGCCCTGCGGATTCTCCCTCACTGCGTGGTGATCGAGTTGCTGGAGAAAGACGTCCGTGATTCGGCCGAGTTCGAAAAGGCCGTGGCCTACTTTCGCGAACTCGGTTGCCTGATCGCGCTGGACGATTTCGGTGCGGGGAGTTCGAATTTTGACCGGGTCTGGAGCCTGCGCCCGAAAATCGTCAAGCTCGACCGAAACCTGATTCACCGGGCGAGCCGCACAACGCGAGTCCGCCGCATTCTGCCGCAACTGATTTCTTTGTTGCATGAGGCCGGCGCCATGGTTCTGGTTGAGGGGGTCGAGACCGACGAGGAGGCCTACCTGGCGCTCGACGCCAATGCCGATTTTGCACAGGGGTATCTGTTCGGACGCCCGGCGCCGACATTGAGCGATCCGGAAGAAACAAGAGACGTGATGCGCTCGATCTGGTGCTCCTTCGACGAGCATTGGAACAAGGATGGACGTCGACAGAAGAACGCCTTGGCACCGTACGTCAATGCAATCGGGAATGCGTCGGTCCTCCTTTCAGCCCATCGGTCGATGGCAGCGGCCTGCGCCGCCTTTCTTGAGTTGCCGGAAGCCACCATCTGTTATCTGCTCGACGAGCGCGGCCAACAGATCGGCGGAAATCGCTGGGGGCAGGGATTCGCGGCATTCCCCGACCCCAGGCTGGCGCCGCTTCGGGATACGCACAATGCGCGCTGGTCGCGTTGCCCCTACTTTCGCCGTGCGATCGAGAATTTCGGGAAGGTCCAGATTACCCGTCCGTATCTTTCGATCTCAAGTGCGCGCCTGTGCGTCACGGTTTCAGTCTGCTTTCTGCAGGGCGACGAAATCCGGGTGATCTGCGGCGACGTCAACTGGAATCCGGAATTAATGCTTCGTTCTAACAAAAAGGGAGATGAGAAATGCTTAAAAGCGATCTGATGGAATTGTCCGCAAACGAGAAGCGATGGCTGCCCTGGTTCGGCAAGACCGGAAAACTGGCGATGCGTTGGGCGACGCACATCAATCGCCATCGCTATCCGTGGCTCGAGTCGGCATTCGAAGGCATTGCCCAGACACGTGTACGTATCCTGACGGACTGGGCCAGCCAGCAGTGGGCCCATCTCGACGGATTCGAAAAGTCGTTTCCAGCCAACGGTCTGCCCCGGAACGAATGGCTGTCCACGCGCTTGCGCATCTGCCGGGATTGTTCCGAGCTTTTCGTTCTGGACGTGCACGGCAAGGTGATCGCATCGAGCTACGCGAGCCATGTTGGCCAGAGCGACATTCCGGCCAGGGTATTCGAATCGGCAAGCAAGCAGCGGTTGCTTTACGGGCCGTACGTCGATCCGCTGACGCTCGACATCGGCCCGCGCACGTCGAATTTCCACGATGCCGTCACACTCCTCTTCCTGTTGCCTGTCTTCCGCGACGGATGCTTGCAGGCTGTTCTTTGCGCGCGAATTCCGAACGATGTCATCGGCGACCTGATTCAACGCGAAGGCGGCCACGTTTTTCATGAGTCCGGCGACAACTATCTGTTCATGGCCCGGTCGACGCTCGATCCCTCGATCCAGCCGGGCGTCGCCCTGTCGCGTTCGCGCTTCGAGGATCGATCGTTTTCGCTCGGCGACAACCTGAAGGACGGCGTACATACCGACTTCGGAGTGGTCAAGGTGAAAAACCACACGGAGTTTGAGCTTGTCTTCAACGATCCGGCGACCGGCAAGCTGCATCCGGGGGTTCGCGAGACGATCCGCAACGGCAGCAACGTCTTCGTGACGTATCCGGGATATTCGGACTACCGCCATATTCCGGTAATCGGCAAAGGTGTGACCTTCAGCCTGCCTGGCTCACCCGACGTCTGGGGAATGATGTGTGAAGCCGATCTGGAGGAGGTATATCGTGCCCGACCGATAAGCTATCGGGTGAGCAAGAGCCTTCTGGCGATGGTGGCGTTGTCCACCGGCGTGGCTGCGGCGACAGCCTTGCCGGCGGGCCTTTCGGCGGGGCAGTCGATGCTCGTGCAACTGGCGTGCCTGCTGGTCGGCACTTTCTTTTTCCATCGACTGCATCTGACCCGGATTTCACGACGGATCATCGAGAACGCGAGAGTCGTCCAGACGGTGGCGGAAGGAGGAGGAAATCTCTCTGTGCGCCTGGAGCGGCCAGGTGCGCATCGCGACGAGATTACGGCGACGGCGCAGTGGATCAATAACCTGATCGACAACATGGAAGGCCTGTTGGCGCGAATCATCGGCATCAACACCGAGGTCAGCGAGGCCAACAAGTCGCAGGTTCGCGCCAGCCAGACGATGAACAAGCGCGCGCAGGACGTCTTTGAATCGATGCGCCAGATATTGGACTCCCTGGAGGAGCAGATGCTGGAAATCAACACCGCATCGACCCAGGCCAACAGCATGCGGCTTGACATGACACAGGCTTTTGCCGACGCACAGAAGCAGTTCGAGGATCTGCAGGGGATGTCGGGGGCGATTCGCGAACGGATCGGCAACTCGGCGGCGACGATATCCGAACTGCAGCAGAGCACGACCGAAATCCGCCAGATCGTCGAAGTAATCCAGGAGATTGCCGACCAGACCAATCTGCTGGCACTCAATGCCGCAATCGAAGCGGCACGCGCAGGCGAGGCCGGACGCGGGTTCGCTGTCGTGGCCGACGAGGTCAGGAAACTCGCCGAACGGACGCGCGGCGCCACCTTGCAGATTTCCGGAATGATCGACGGCGTCCAATCGCAGGCGGATCGCGCCGTCGAAGCGATGCAAAGCGGCATGGAGGAACTTGAGGCCGGATTGCAGTTGGCCGTCGATAGCGCATCGGATCGGAGCGGCACGGAAAACATGGTCAGCAATATCCTTGCCACGATACAAGAGATTGCCGAAACCTGTACGGCGCACAGTCAGAGAATCCAGTCGGTGGCCGGTACGGCTGAGGATATGCGGGCCGCGCTGACTGAGTCGGAGCAAAGCCTTGAAGAGACAGCGGCAGCAGTGCACAAGCTGGAGGGTTTGGCCGCACAGTTCAAGGTTGCTGCCGCCTGAGTTTTGCTGACAGGCGCATGCAGGCCTGGAATCCAACCGGAATTCCTCACCGACCGACACCGTCCGTCACGGTTGCCGTACAAGCGGGCCTGTTGAAAGATTGCTCGAGGGGGAACCGCTCAACTCATCAGGCATCGCATCGGCCACATAAAACCAGCGCCCGCGCCTGCCTCTGGCACGTCGCGCGCACGTCCGGGTCGAGCGCCTTGAGCCAGCGAGGCGGGAGCGAGCGCATTCCATGGAGCGCGCCGGAGAGCATGCCGGCAATCGCTCCCGTGGTATCGGCGTCGCCACCGCGATTGACGACGTCGACCAGGCAACTCTCGACGCTGTCTGTCTCCAGCAGCGCCTGCAGCACCGCCTGCATCGTCTCGACGATCCAGCCGCTCGGGTTCTGGCGCCGGCGACGGCGAAAGGCAAACTGCGGCGACGCCGCGACAAAGGGGGCGATGCGCCGGCGATACACCGTGCGCAACGCTTCGCCGCGCACGAAATCCTGCACGGCGAGCGCGATGAATTCGCAGGCGGCGTCCGACGCCGGGTTGTTGTGCGTGACGTGCGCCTGGGCGCGCACCGCCAGGCGGACGTCGGCCTCATCCCGACACAGCGTCGCCAGCGCGACCGGCAGCACGCGCATCGCGGCGCCGTTGCCGGCGTCGTGCTCCGACGGCGGCGCCAGCGGTTGCCCGCTGCGGCGGAAGGCAATGAGGTTGCGTCGGATGGTGTTGCCGATGTCTACGGGCTTGCCGCGCATCCAGGCGTCGAAGGCCCGCGCGCACGACAGCGCATGCACCTCGCCGCCATCGGCAAGAATCGCGGCGCCGAGCGCCAGCGACATCGTCGTGTCGTCAGTGACCTGGCCGGGCTTCAGCCCCAGCCAGCCGCCACCGCGAATGTCGCGGTGAACATCGTACTGGTGCGCGATCTCGCGCGGGGTGAGAAACTCCACCGTCGCACCGAGCGCGTCGCCGAGCGCCAGCCCGAGATAGGCGGCCTCGGCACGTGCGATCCATGCGCTATCGACAGACAAGCGCTTGCTGCCGAGCGCGGATCAGGCCGGCCTGACGATCACGTCGCCGGCCAACACCTGCGCCTGACAGGCCAGCCGGTGATGGCGCGGCGCGAGGTTGTCCTTGAGCACCTGGTCCTCGAGAAACGAGGGCGCTGCCAGGTTTTCGTGCCCGGCGACGATCTTCGTCAGGCAGGTACAGCACTCGCCTTCGCGGCAGCCGTAGGTGATGCCGGCGCCGACCTTTTCCGAGACTTCGATGAGGCGCGTCCCGGCCGGCACCGACACGGTGGCGCCGACGTCTTCAAAGGTGACATTGGCTTTGGGCATGCGGAGACTCCTTTGTGTCCCGGTGCATCGGTCTGATACCGGTGAGCGAACCCGGCGGATTGAGGGGATTGTTCAGCCGGTCGACGATCGCGCCTTCGATCGGACAGATCGACGCGCATTGCGGTTCGGCATGGTCGCCAAGGCATTCGGTGCATTGGTTCGCATCGATCAGGAAATGCGGCTTCGCCGCCTGGATCGCCCCGCTTGGGCACAACGGTTCGCACGCCCAGCAATTGACGCAGTTCTCGATGATCCGGAACGCCATCAGGCCCGCCTCCTTTCCGCGGCCGGCGTTGCCAGTTGTCCGCGTTCCAGCATCCCGCGCCAGACGGCCATCACCGCGTCCTCGATGCGCGCCATGCCGTGCTCGCCGTTCGGCTGGATGCCGGCCGCCTCCAGCTTACTCCACGGTTCGATGCCGATTCTCGAACAGAGCACCGTCTCGCAGCCTTCGAGCGCGCGGATCGTCCGCTCCAGCACCGACTCGCCGTCACCGCATGTGTCACTGCCAGCGCAATACAGATCGGTCTTGCGGTGGCCGATCAGGCGCGCGCCGGCGTGGCTTGCCTCGTAGATCAGGAATTCCCGGGCGTGCCCGAAATGCTCGTTGATCACGCCGCTGCCCTTGCTGGCGACGGCCATCAGGACCGGGCGACCTTCTACGGCCGGCACCGGTTTGTGCAGCTTGATCACCTGGATCGGCACGCTCGACGGCGCGTGCGCCAGCGCGCGTTTCGCCTCCCGTTCCGCCGACACCTTCGCGCGGAAGGCCAGACGCCGGGCCAGCGCCGCTTCGTGGTCGATCTTCATGGCCTCGACCTTGTCCATCGTGAATTCGGCACCGCGATCCTCACCCAGCAACCCCACCGCATCGGCCCGGCACTGTCGGCAGTGGCGCATCATGGCCATGTCGCCCTCGCAGGCATCCTGCAGCGCTTTCAGTTCCTCCGCCGACGGACTGCGCTGGCCGGTGAGTCCGTAGAACGTCCCGTGCTCCGGTTCGGCGATCAGCGGCATCACGTTGTGCAGGAAAGCCCCCTTGACCTTGACGATGCGCGAGACTTCCTTCAGGTGTTGGTCATTGACGCCGGGGATCAGCACCGAATTCACTTTCACCAGGATGCCGCGCGCGACCAGCATCTCCAGCCCCTTCTGCTGCTGCGCGATGAGGATTTCCGCCGCCGCGCGGCCGCGAATGCGCCGGTTCTTCCAGAAGATCCACGGATAGATTTTCGCACCGACGTCGGGATCGACGCAGTTGATCGTGATCGTCACGTGTTCGATGTTGTGCCGGGCCAGTTCGTCGATGTGTTCGGGCAAGGCCAGCCCGTTGGTCGACACGCACAGCTTGATGTCCGGCGCCTTCTCCGCCAGGCCGCGAAACGTGGCGAAGGTCCGCGCCGGATTGGCCAGCGGATCACCGGGACCGGCAACCCCCAGCACCGACATCTGCGGGATCGCCGCCGCCACGGCGAGCGTCTTCTTCACCGCCTGTTCCGGCGTCAGCAGTTCGGACACCACGCCCGGGCGGGATTCGTTGGCGCAGTCGTACTTGCGGTTGCAATAATTGCACTGGATGTTGCACGCCGGCGCCACTGCCGCGTGCATGCGGGCAAAGTGGTGATGCGCCGCCTCCGAATAGCACGGGTGATCCTCGACCTTGCGCCGGAGGTCGTCGGGCAGAACGGCGGCCTGGTCGGTACTCACTCCACAGCTTGAACGGTTGCAACCGGATGCCGGCGGCGGCAAATACGAGTTATCGATCACGGGTTGATTCACGGCGTTCTCCGCGAAATGGGTTCGCCTTTGCTAGTGCAATGCCTGTGCCAGCCACGCCACCTTTCCCCAACCATTTGAATGGATTGGAATTTGACGCCTCTACAACACCACCGCCCGGCGCCCAATGTCGTGAAGCAGACAACGCCGTGCCCGGCAACATGTGGCGAAAACGACAGAAGGCCCTATTGATTCGGCAAGGAAATGTCTGAATTCGGTCTGAATTTGTCACCCCGGCGAAGGCCGGGGTCCAGTCGGCGATTGCTCTCCGATACTGGATACCGGCCTACGCCGGTATGACGGAGTCTTCAGGCTTCATAGTGCGCGCGCTATATCTTCCTGACTTCGATGTTCAACGTCAGGATGCGGTAGGCGATCTGGCGTGGGGTCATCCCGAGCAGGCGGGCAGCGCGGGCCTGGACCCAGCCGGCCTGTTCGAGAGCGGCGATGACGCGCGTCCGTTCATCGAGATCCGGATCGTTGAGATTGGATGGAGAAAAGCCTGACGCGGCAGACGGCATCACCATCGCGGGCGCCCCTGCGCTGAAAGCGGGAACGGCAAAACCCGAGCCCCCCGGGACAAGCGCTTCGCGCTGACGATCGAGATGAATGAGCTCGGCCCCGATGTGGCCCGACTCGGACATGACCGCCGCGCGCTCGAGGCAGTTCTCGAGTTCGCGCACGTTACCAGGCCAGTTGTACTGGCTCAGGCAGCGGATCGCCGATCCGGCCAGCGAGAGGCGGCGTCCCTGCTGCTCGCCGAGGCGGTTCACCAGGAAGCTGGCAATCTCGGGAATATCCTCCGGACGCTCGCGCAGCGGCGGCAGCATGATCGGCATGACGTTGAGACGGTAGTAGAGATCCTCGCGAAAATCGCCGGAATCGACGGCGGCCTCCAGGTCGCGGTGTGTCGCGGCAATGACGCGCACGTCGACCTTGAGCGTGCGGCCGCCGCCGACGCGCTCGAGTTCACCCTCTTGCAGCACACGCAACAGCTTGGCCTGGAAGGCGGGGGAGATTTCGCCAATCTCGTCGAGGAAGATCGTGCCGCCATCAGCCGCTTCGAAGCGCCCGCGCCGCGCGGCAACGGCGCCGGTGAACGCCCCCTTCTCGTGCCCGAACAGTTCGGATTCAAGCAGGTTCTCTGGCAGCGACGCGCAGTTCAGGCGCACGTAGGCGCCGCTCGAACGCGGCGAATGATAGTGGATGGCGTTGGCGATCAGTTCCTTGCCGGTGCCGGTTTCACCGCGCAGGAGCACCGTCGTGTTCCAGCGCGACACCAGCCGTACCTGGTCGAAGACGCGGCGCATGACCGCCGAGCGGCCGATGATGTTGTCGAAACCGTACTGGTGGCGCACGGTGCGGCGCAGGCTGTCGCGTTCCTCGGCAAGATCCTTCTTCTCCGCTTCGATATCGAGCGAGAGGCGCACGC
The DNA here is from genome assembly GCA_029289235.1 of Gammaproteobacteria bacterium. Lineage (GTDB taxonomy): Bacteria > Pseudomonadota > Gammaproteobacteria > Burkholderiales > Rhodocyclaceae > Propionivibrio. Next base: position 70,819 of record JARFTZ010000039.1, on the reverse strand, counting down.
TCTGGCCGATCAGGTTGGCGACCATCTCGACGAAACGCGTGCGCTCCTCGAGCAGGCCGTCGTCGGGCGTGTTCGGCTGCACCGCCAGGACGCCGCGCAGGCTTCCGCCAAGGCTGATCGGCGCGGCGATGAACGGCAGACGCCGGTCGTAGAGACCGAGCCGGTCGAGGAAGCGCGGGTCGTCGCCGGTCCGCGACAGCGCGATGGTGCGCTTCTCATCCAGAATCAGGCCGAGCAGTCCTTCGCCCGACTGGTAGCGCACCGACGCGTGCCCGCTGTGGTCGGCGTCGTCTTCGACACTGACCGCGTTGATCACCAGATCGCCGCTTTCGGGGTCGACGACAGTGACCATGCTGCGACTCATGCCGGCCTGCTCGTCGAGCACGCGCAGCACTTCGCGCGAGGTGCTGCGAAAGTCGAGCGAGCGCGAGAGGATTTCGCCCACGTGATAGAGCGCCTCCAGTTCGATGCGACGCAGGCGGGCGAGGCCGGGTGCCTGCGCGTCACCTGGCGAGCGGCGTTCGTCGGTTGTATTTATCCCACTCATTGCGTTCATTCCGGGGTATCCGTTGGTGCCTCCGCGGGCGCTGATGCGTCGTTTTCCGCGCCTGACGCGCGGGCGTCCTTTCTTTTGCTTCGCCAAAAGAAAGGAGCCAAAGAAAAGGCGACCCCGGGGCGACGCCCCGCCTGCGGCGGGGTTCCCTGCGCTACTCGCCTTGAGCGGGGGCTGCGCAACTCGGGCTGCGCCCTCAGACAGTGCTCGCCCACGACCCCGCTCAAGCCTGCGTTGCTCGGCGTCTTCCAAGGGGGATGAACACCGGGCGGAGGCTGAAACCGCAGGCGCTTGATGTCCGCTTGGTTTTCAACTTGCCCTCTGCGTCGTCGAGCAGCGCAAGACGCAACGGGAAAAAGGGCGAGGACTGTCTGAGGACCGAAGGTCCGAGTTCCGCAGCCCCCCGTTGCGGCTGAGCAGCGCAGAGCACCCGGCGCAGCCGGGCGACGCAGCGGGCGCGCCTTCTTCTTGGCTACTTCTTCTTGGCAAGACAAGAAGAAGTACGCCCGCGCGTCAGGCGCGGAACAAAGCCTGTCCGACGCGGAACCCAGCGCATCCAACGCAGAAAAACGCGCATCAACAAGTTTCGGATTCATATCTTCCGCTGCACCGGTAGCACGACACGGACGCGGCAACCGCCCTGCTCCGCCGCTTCGATCTCTATCGTCCCGTCATGATCGGCCGCCACCTGCTGCGCCGATGACAGGCCCGTACCCAGATGCCGCCCGCCGGCCTTGCGCGTCGAATAAAACGGCTCGAAGACTTTCAGGCGCAGTTCCGGCGGAATGCCGGGGCCCGAGTCTTCGATGAGTACCTCGACACTACCGCCGTGCGCGCGCGTCGTCACGAGCAGTTCGCGTTCACGCCAGCCCTTGCAATTCATCGCATCGATCGCGTTATCGATGATCGCCTTGAGCATCGAGCGCACGCGGTTCGGGTAGGCGTTGACCGAAGGCATCACCGCCTGCGGTCGCCAGCGCACGCTGATGCCGGCCGAGAGCATGCGCGTCGTCGTCAGATCGAGCACGTCGCGCATCGCTTCGTTGAGATTGACCGGCGTCCGCGATTCCGCGCGGTGTTCGGGAATCGCGCTGCGCAGACTGTCGACGGCCGCCCGGCCGGCATTGAGCGCCTCCATCAGCACCGAGCCGGCCGGCCCGTTGCCGCGCCGTTCGAGCGTCGCCAGCACCGAGGCCATCACGTTGATCGGCCCTTCGATCTTGAACACGGCGGCGGAGAGCGTCTCGCGCAGGTCCTCGATGTGATTCTCCTCGGCCATCATCGCCTGCAAAAGCGCCATGCGCGTCTTTTCCTGCCCGGCGCGCTGGCGCGTCGTTTCCTTGGCGACCAGCAGGAGAAACAACTCGTTGCGCCGGGAAAAGAAGGCATCGGCGGTGCTATCCTTGCGTTGCACCCAGATGCCGGAACAGGAAAACCAGCGCGGCCCGGCCGGTGAGTCGATGCGAATCTCGTGGTCGCTGAAGGCGTTGTGGCCGTCCTTGGCTGTTGCTCGGTAGTCGCCCAGATCGGCACGCACGCTGTCGAGAATCAGCGTCGACGGCTCGGCCATGCGCAGGTCACCCATCAGCTTCTTGTATTCGTGGTTGTCGAGCACCACCTTGTCGCGGGCGTCGAGCAGCGCCATCACTACCGGCGTCGAATCGACCACGGATTCGATCAGCGCTTTCTGGTCGGCCACTTCGCACTCGAGCCAGTGCAGTTGCGTCACGTCGCGGTGAATTCCGAGGTAACGGGTGATCTCGCCGTCGGCATCGACCACCGGCGTGATCAACAGATCGGCCAGATACTTGCCGCCATCCTTGCGCCGGTTGATCAAGCGTCCGCTCCACGGCAGGCCGCGCGAGATCATCGCCCACATCTCGTCGTACAGCCCGGAGGGCGTGGACTTGTTGGAGAGCAGCGACTGGTTGCGGCCGATCAGTTCCTCCGGCGGGTAACCGGTGGCGCGCGAGAACGCCGGATTCGCGTAGAGGATGTTGGCGTTGGCATCGGTGATGGAGATGGCGAGATCCGCCTGCTCCACCACCTGCTGGAAGATCGCTGGGGCAATCGCCGAGTCCAGCGCTTCAACCGTAGACGGCGTCGCCAGCAGCGCGGCCAGCGTCTCGGTTGCGGAATTGCGGTTTTTCGTCGTCACGGTGGTCTCCCTTGCACGGAACTCGCTGCAGGAAACGTGCCAATCAACCGAACAGGCGCCGCCGCGCCGCCGATGCTGTCGTATTTCCCGCAATGTGTAGGGATTGCGACATCGCGAGACGATTGCATCACCGTTGGGGTTGACCGGAGGCCGTGCCGGAAAAACCCCGTTCCGGTGCGGGTTTTGGCGACGGTGCACGTTTTCGGGGATTGTTCGACCGGCAGGTGGCACGGATCGTGATACGGCATGGGCGAAAGGCCACGGATACCCCCATGAGTGAATACTTCGTCCTGCTGATCTCGACCGCACTGGTCAACAACGTCGTGATGGCGCGTTTTCTCGGGCTGTGCCCGTTCATGGGCGTGTCCCGGAAGATCGACAGCGCGCTGGGCATGGGGCTGGCGACGAGCTTCGTCATCATGCTCGCGGCGGCGATCACCTGGATTCTCGAACACTGGCTGCTGGCGCCGCTCGGCCTGGGCTACCTGCGCATCCTGGCCTTCATCCTGGTCATCGCCGCCGTCGTCCAGTTCACCGAAGCGGTGATCCACAAGATGGCGCCGGCGCTCTACCAGACGCTCGGCATTTACCTGCCACTGATCGCGACCAACTGCTCCGTGCTCGGCCTGACCCTGATCAACGCGCACGAAGGCCACGGCTTCGTCACCACGCTCGTCTACGACTTCGGCTCGGCGCTCGGCTTCACACTGGCGATGGTCATCTTCGCCGGCATGCGCGAGCGCCTCGCTCTCGCCCGCGTGCCCGCCTCGTTCGCCGGTGCGCCCATCGCCTTCGTCCTCGCCAGCCTGATGTCGCTGGCGTTCATGGGCTTTTCCGGCCTCAGTTTCAACTGAGCGTCCAGACAGGAGATATTAATGATCGCCGCCATCCTCAGCCTGACCCTGCTCGGTGCCGTACTCGGCCTCGGACTGGGTGTCGCCGCGCGTAAGTTTGCCGTCGAAGGCGATCCTTTGGCCGATGAAATCGCGGCGCTGATGCCGGGCTCGAACTGCGGCCAATGCGGCATGGCCGGTTGCGCGGTCGCCGCCGCGGGCATTGCCGACGGCAGCGTCCCGGTCACCTGCTGCCCGCCCGGCGGACGTGCGCTGGCTACAGCACTCGCCGAAAAACTCGGCGTCACGCTCGACCTTTCCTCCGTCGCCGACAGCGGCCCGCAGATCGCGGTGATCGCCGAAGACCTCTGCATCGGTTGCTGCCGCTGCCTGAAGGTGTGCCCGACCGATGCGCTCGTTGGCGCCGCCAAGCAGATCCACAGCGTCATCCGCGAGGCCTGCACGGGCTGCGGCAACTGTGTCGAACGCTGCCCGACCGAGGCAGCGACGATGAAACCGGTGCCGGTCACGCTGCAACACTGGGTCTGGCCCAAGCCGGCAACGGCGGTCGCCTGAGGAGCGCATCATGGGATTGATCGAGAAATTTCTGCACAACCTGAAAGCGCCCCGCTGGGGCGTCCATCCTGACGACCACAAGCGCCCGGCAGCCGACGCGCCGCTGCGCGAACTGCCCTTGCCGAAGCGACTGTACATCCCGTTACAGCAGCACGTCGGCCAACCCGCTCGACCGATCGTGCTGGTCGGCCAGACGGTGCTGAAAGGCCAGCTCATCGCCGAAGCGCAAGGCAACATCTCGGCGCCGGTGCATGCCTCGGCTTCGGGTCGGGTCGTTTCGATCGGCGAAGTCACCGCACCGCATCCGTCGGGCCTGCCGCTGGTCGCCATCGGCATCGAACCGGACGGACTGGACACCACGGCCGAGTTGACTATCCCGGCCGATCCGTTTGCGCTTTCGCCCGCCGAACTTACGCGCCTCGTCGCCGCCGCCGGCGTCGTCGGCCTCGGCGGCGCGACCTTCCCCTCGTCGGTCAAACTCGCGCTCGGCAAGCGCTCCGAAGTCACGACACTGATCGTCAACGGCGGCGAGTGCGAACCGTATCTTTCCTGCGACGACCGCGTGATGCGCGACTTTGCCGCGTCGGTCATCGATGGCGTGCGCCTGATGCTGCACGCGATGGGCGCCCGCGAGGCGCTCGTCGGCATCGAGGACAACAAGCCGGAGGCAATTGCCGCGATGAAACGGGCGTCGGCGACCTTCCCGGAAATCAAGGTGCGGCCCGTGCCGGCGCGCTACCCGATGGGGTCCGACCGCCAGTTGATCGTGACACTGACCGGCAAGGAAGTACCATCCGACTGCCGCGCGGCCGACGTCGGCGTCATCGTCAATAACGTCAGTACGGCCAACGCCGTGCATCGCGCAATTCGCCTCGGCGAGCCGCTCATCCGCCGCATCGTCACCGTCAACGGCGGAGCCGTCTGGCAGCCGGGCAACATCCTGGCGCCGATCGGCACGCTGGCGTCCGACCTTCTCGCCTTCGCCGGGCTGAAGAGCGAACCCGCGCGCATCGTCATGGGCGGGCCGATGATGGGCGCGGTGTTGCCGCACGCCAAGGTGCCGATCGTCAAGGGGACCTCAGGCATCCTGGCATTCAACGAAGATGAAATTGCGGCCCCCGAAGCGGGTGCCTGCATCCGCTGCGGCACCTGCACCAGCGCCTGCCCGATGGGGCTGCTGCCGCTCGAGATGGCCGCGCAGATCCGCGCCGGCAGCCTGAACGGTGCCGAAGCGCTTGGCCTCGCCGACTGCATCGCCTGCGGTTGCTGCGCCTACGTCTGCCCTTCGCACATTCCGCTCGTGCAGTACTTCTCGCACGCCAAGGGCGAGCTATCCGAGCAATCACGCAGCCGCCTGCGCAACGAGGCGACCAAGCGCCTCGCCGCCGAGCGCGTTGTCCGGCTTGAGCGCGAAGCCATCGAGAAAGCCGAGGCGGCCGCCCGCCGAAAGGCCGAGCGCGCGGCGCAGAAGGCCGCTGAAGCGGCGAAATCCGCGACAGAAAGCAAAGAGACGGAGGCTGCGGAATGAACCGCGACCCAATGAGCAAAAGCAGCCAGCGGCAAATATCCCGTCATCCCGGCGGAAGCCGGGATTCAGGTTTTCGGAGCACCGACTGGATTCCGGCTTTCGCCGGAATGACGGAGTTCCCCACGCCAACTGCAAGGAAAACAACCCTGCTCGCCCCGAACGAGTCACAGCCATGACCCACAATCTCACCCTCACTGCGCCTCCCACCGCCCCCCACACGCTCGCCGCCAACAGCATCTCGCGCATCATGCTGACCGTTGCCGCCACACTGGCGCCGGCAACGCTCTACGGCTTCTGGCTCTACGGCTGGCCGTCGATCTTCCTGTGGGTCATCACGGTGCTTGCCGCCCTCTTCGGGGAGGCACTGTGCATCAAGCTCGCCGGCCGTTCGGTCGTCTCCGCGCTGTCCGACGGATCGGCCTTGCTCACCGGCTGGCTGCTGGCGATCTCGCTGCCTCCTTGGGCGCCGTGGTGGATCGGCGTACTCGGCGGGCTATTTGCAACCATTCTGGCCAAGCAGGTTTTCGGCGGGTTGGGTTTCAACCTCTTCAACCCGGCGATGGTCGGGCGGGTGTTCCTGCTCATATCCTTCCCCGTACAGATGACCGTCTGGGTCGCGCCGCTGCCGATCACGGCGGCCAGCGCGCCGGGATTCCACGACGGACTGCTCATCGCCGCACACGGGATTCCGAGTATGGACGCAGTATCAAGCGCGACGCTGCTCGGCTTTGCCAAGACGGAGCTCTCGCGCGGCATCGACCTCCTGCACTCGCTGGCCGGCACCAACGCGCCCGGCATCGTCCTCTCCGGCGCACGCAGCGGCAGCATGGGCGAAACGGCCTCGCTGCTGATCCTCGCCGGCGGAATGGTGCTGATTTTCCTGCGCATCATCAGCTGGCACATCCCGGCCGCGCTGCTTGCAGGTCTCGCGCTGCCGGCAGCCATCGCGCACGGCATCGACCCGACGCGCTACCTTGACGCCTCGAGCCATCTGTTCTCGGGCGGCGCCATGCTCGGCGCCTTCTTCATCGCCACGGATTACGTCACCTCGCCCAATTCACGGATCGGTCAACTCGTCTTCGGCGCCGGCTGCGGCTTTCTCACCTTCGTCATCCGCACCTGGGGTGGTTACCCGGAGGGCATGGCTTTCGCCGTGCTGTTGATGAACGCCATGACGCCGGTCATCGACCGCTACATCCGTCCGCGCATCCTGGGCCGCGACTGGCGCGGCGCACCGCTGGATCCGGCAACGCAGAAGGGAAAATCATGAGTACGCTGGCCGAATGGCGCGGTCGCCTCTCCTATCAGCCACTGTCGCTCGGCGTCGTGGCGCTGGCGACGAGCGCTGCGCTGGTCGTCGCCAACCAGCTGACGCAACCGGCGATCTTCGCCGCCGACGAGCGCGATCTGCAAACCTCGTTGATCGAAGTGTTGCCGGAAGGCTTCGCCGACAACAACCTGCTGAAGGACACGCTGACTTTGACCGGCGACGATGGCAAGCCGGTGATCGTCTACCGTGCGAGGAAGGCCGGCACAGTCACCGGCGCGGTTTTCCAGAACGGTGCACGCGGCTACGGCGGCGAGCTGATCGTGCTCATCGGCGTGGACACCAAGGGAACCCTGCTCGGCGCACGCGTCATCCGGCACAAGGAAACGCCAGGGCTCGGCGACAAGATCGAGTTGGCGAAATCGAAGTGGATACGCGACTTCGAGGGCAAGTCACTGGAGTCGCCTCCGCCGGAGAAATGGGCTGTCAAGAAGGACGGCGGCGTCTTCGACCAGTTCGCCGGCGCCACGATTACCCCGCGCGCCGTCGTCAAGGCCGTAAAAGAGGGCATGACCTTCTACGCCGCGCATCGCCAGGAAATTCTTGAAGGGAAATGAGATGAGCATCGATACGCGCCGGATCATCAAGGACGGCCTCTGGGGCAACAACATCGTCTTTTCGCAGATGCTCGGCATGTGCCCCGCGATGGCCGTCACCACCAGCGGCACGAACGGCCTCGGCATGGGGCTGGCGACCACCGCGGTACTCGTCTGCGCCAACGTGATCATCTCGTCGCTGCGCGACTTCGTTTCACCGCAGGTGCGCATCCCGGTCTTCATCGTCCTCATCGCCACGCTCGTCACGCTCGTCGACATGAGCCTCAACGCCTGGATGCACGACCTGTACCGCGTGCTCGGCCTGTTCATCGCGCTGATCGTGGTCAACTGCGCCGTGCTCGGCCGCGCCGAGTCCTTCGCGTCGCGCAACGGCGTCATCACCTCGGCGATCGACGGCGTGGGCATGGGCCTCGGCTTCACCCTGGCGCTGACGGCGATCGGCCTGATCCGCGAACTGATCGGTGCCGGCACGCTGTTCTCGCAGGCCAGCCTGCTGCTCGGACCGAAGTTCGCCTTCCTCGAAACGACCGTCGTGCCCGACTACGGCGGCGTGCTGATGATGATCCTGCCGCCGGCCGGATTCCTCGTGCTCGGCCTGCTGCTGGCCGCGAAGCAGGCTTGCGAACGCCGCGCGAAGGAACCATCCGCGCCACGCGCTGAAGCGGCGATCGGATGCCACTGAGGAGAAAGACATGCAAATCGGCGTCGCCTACTCGGAACCCGCGCAACAGATCTGGCTGACCATCGACGTGCCGGACGGCGCCACGGTTGGCGACGCGATCGAACGCTCCGGCATCCTGCGCATGTTCCCGCACATTGATCTCAGCACCCAGAAAGTTGGCATCTTCGGCAAGATCGTCAAGGCCGAAGCCGCGTTGCGCCCCGGCGATCGCGTCGAGATCTATCGACCGATCACCTGCGACCCGCAGACCGTGCCGCGCCGGGACGGGTCGGGGGACGAAGACTGAGAGTTTCCGCGCTGGGCGTCGCGAAAAATACCTGCTCCTCGGCGGCTGATCTGCCGTATCGCTCTCCAAGGTCAGGGTTGACTGCATGCGCGGCAATTTTTGCGCGATCAGACATCCGGCATTACGTCAAGTCATCGCAACAAAACGATCAATCTGGCACAATACCAAGTTGCAAAATTTGGGGGCCGGCCGTTTGGCTGGCCAAAATCCACAACACATTACAGAGCAGGTTGACGGAATGATACGTATAAGGCGAGGAATGAATCTGCCGGCCGACGGAGCACCGGTTCAGTCCATCGAAGAGGCCCGCCTGGTGAAGACTGTGGCCGTGCTGGGACCTGACTACCATGGGATGAAACCGACCATGGCTGTTCAGGTCGGAGACAGGGTCAAGTTGGGGCAGACTCTCTTTTCCGACAAGAAAAACCCCGGGGTGAACTTCACATCCCCCGGAGCTGGAACGGTCGTGGCGATCAACCGGGGAGCACAGCGCGTGCTGCAGTCGGTGGTCATCCAGGTGGAGGGCAGTGAAGAAGAAACCTTCACCGCTTACTCCGATGACCAACTGGAAGCGATTGCCCCCTCGGCCATCCGGGAAAACTTGCTGCGCTCCGGCTTGTGGACCGCGCTGCGGACCCGCCCGTTCAGCAAGGTTCCTCATCCGGAGGCCGCCCCGTCCTCCATTTTCGTGACGGCCATGGATACGCACCCGCTGTCCGGCGATCCGGAGCTGGTCATCACGGCACACGTCGATGACTTTCGTCGCGGCTTGCGGGTGCTGTCCCGCATCGCCCCGGTCATCGTCTGCGCAGCCGAAGGCTCCGCCGTTTCGGTGGAAGGCCTGCCCGGAGTCCGGATCGAACATTTTGCGGGACCGCATCCTGCCGGGCTTCCCGGAACGCACATCCACTTTCTCGATCCGGTCAGCGCCACGCACAGCGTGTGGCAGATCTACAGCCAGGAAGTGATTGCCATCGGCAAGCTCTTCTCGACCGGACGCCTCTGGGTGGAACGCGTGGTCGCCCTGGGCGGCCCCGTGGTCAAAAAACCGCGCCTTCTCCGGACGCGGCAGGGGGCGAGCCTGGAGGATCTTTCCGCAGGGGAGCTTGAACCCGGGAACAACCGGGTGGTATCCGGCTCGCTGCTGGGGGGCCGGACGGCACAGGGCCCGTACGCGTATCTCGGGCGGTACCACTACCAAATTTCCTGCCTGAAGGAAGGTAATGACCGTGAGTTCATGCATTGGGCACGTGCCGGGGTAAACAAGCATTCGATTCTCAATGTGTTTGTTTCAAAGCTGATCAGCGGCCGCAAATTCAAGTTCACCACCACGACCAACGGCAGTCCGCGCGCCATCGTTCCGGTTGGAAACTATGAAGAAGTGATGCCGCTCGACATCCTGGCAACCCATCTGCTGCGTTATCTCGCGGTAGGCGATACAGACATGGCGCAAAAGCTGGGCTGCCTGGAACTTGACGAGGAGGATTTGGCGTTGTGCACCTATGTCTGCGCAGGCAAGTATGAATACGGTCCCATTCTCCGGGATAACCTGACCCGTATCGAGAAGGAGGGCTGACATGGGTTTGCGTGAATTGCTCGACAAGGTAAGCCATCTTGTCGAAAAAGGTGGGAAGTACGAAAAGTTCCATTCGGTTTTCGAGGCTTTCGATACCTTCCTGTACCGCCCGTCCAACGTGACCAAAACCACAGCGCATGTCCGCGACGGAATCGACCTCAAGCGGATGATGGTTGCCGTCTGGGTCTGTACCTTCCCGGTGATTTTCTTCGGCATGTGGAATATCGGCTACCAGGCCAATACGGCCTTTGCCGCCAATCCGGAGACGCTGGCAGCCCAGGACCACTGGCGCATGGCATTGATCCGGATGCTGGCGGGCGTCGATCCGTCCAGCATCTGGGACAATATCGTGCATGGAGCCGTCTGGTTCCTGCCGATCTACATCGTCACCTTCGTGGTCGGCATCTCGTGGGAAATGCTCTTCGCCTCGATACGCAAGCATGAAGTCAACGAGGGCTTCTTTGTAACATCGGTCCTCTTCGCGCTGACCATGCCGCCCTCGATCCCGCTTTGGCAGGTAGCACTGGGGATCAGCTTCGGCGTGGTGATTGCCAAGGAAGTTTTTGGCGGAACCGGAAAGAATTTCCTTAACCCGGCTCTCGCAGGTCGCGCCTTTCTCTATTTTGCCTACCCGGCACAGAGTTCAGGCGATGCCGTATGGACGGTGGTCGATGGCTTCACGATGGCGACCCCGCTCGGCAATGCGGCAGGGGGCGGTGTGGACGCGATCGTCGGTAGCGGCGTGAGCTGGATGAACGCCTTCCTCGGAGTAGTCCCGGGGTCGGTCGGCGAAACCAGCACCTTGATCATCCTGATCATGGGCTGCGTCCTGGTGATCTCGAAGATATCTTCCTGGCGGATCATCAGCGGCGTGCTCCTCGGCATGATCGCCACGAGCCTGCTGCTCAATGTCATCGGCTCGAAGACCAATCCGATGTTCGCCATGCCCTGGTACTGGCACCTGGTCCTGGGCGGCTTTGCGTTCGGGATGGTTTTCATGTCCACGGACCCTGTTTCCGCCGCCATGACCAATACCGGGAAGATGATTTTTGGCGCACTGATCGGGGTCATGGTCGTCCTGGTCCGGGTCGTGAACCCGGCTTTCCCGGAAGGCATCATGCTGGCGATCTTGTTCGGAAATCTCTGTGCCCCGCTGATCGATTTCTTCGTAATTCAGGCCAACGTCAAGAGGAGGCTGCGGCGCAATGTCCACTAAACACCAATCGACGCCACGCACCCTGCTGGTTGCGCTGGTCGTCAGCCTTGTCAGTTCCGTGTTTGTTGCGGGATCGGCGGTCGTGCTCAAGCCGATTCAGCTGGAGAACCGCCTGATCGACAAGCAGCGCAATATTCTGAGCATTGCCGGAGTCGGCAAGTCCGATCTTTCCTCGAAAGAAGTCAAGGAACTCTTCGCCTCGAGCATCAAGGCGCGGGTCGTTGATATGCAAACCGGAGACTACGCGGACCAATTCGACCCACAGGCATTCGATCCACTCAAGGCAGCCAGGGATCCGAAGCTTTCAACCGCGCTCCCGCTGGCTGAGGATATCGCCCTGATCAAGCGGCGCGAGCGCTATACCACCGTATATACCGTGGAACGGGACGGAAAGATGGAGTCGCTGATCCTGCCGGTCCGCGGCTATGGCCTGTGGTCCACCCTGCACGGATTCCTGGCGGTAAAGAGCGACCTGAAAACCGTTATCGGGTTCGGTTTCTATCAGCATGCGGAAACCCCCGGACTCGGCGGCGAGGTCGACAATCCGAAATGGAAGGCACTGTGGCCGGGGAAAGTGCTTTTTGACGCTTCCGGCAAGCCGGCCATCCGTATCGTCAAGGGAAATGTCGACCCGTCGAATCCCAATGCGGCCTATCAAGTCGATGCGCTGGCCGGTGCAACGCTGACCAGCAACGGCGTCGATCGGTTGCTTCAGTTCTGGCTTGGCGAGCAGGGATTCGGCCCCTATCTTGCCAAACTGCGTGCCCAGGGAGTCTGATCATGTCACACCCAACAATGAAGGAAGTTCTGTTCAACCCGGTCTTTGCCAACAATCCGATCGCATTGCAGATTCTTGGCATCTGCTCCGCGCTGGCGGTAACGTCCAGTCTCAACACGGCGCTGGTCATGTCGATTGCCCTGACGCTGGTCACGGCCTTTGCCAACCTGTTCATTTCGCTGATCCGCGTGCAGATCCCGAGTTCGATCCGGATGATCGTGCAGATGGTCATCATCGCGTCGCTGGTGATTCTTGTCGATCAGGTGTTGCGCGCATACGCCTTCAATATCGCCAAGCAATTGTCGGTGTTCGTCGGACTGATCATCACCAACTGCATCGTGATGGGCCGTGCGGAGGGATTCGCCATGCAAAACCCGCCACTCCTGTCCTTCCTGGATGGAGTCGGCAACGGACTGGGCTATAGCGCGATGCTGCTGCTGCTCGGATTTGTCCGCGAACTGTTCGGCGCCGGAAAGCTCTTCGGGATCGACATCATTCCCTTAACCAAGGATGGCGGGTGGTATGAGCCCAACGGACTGCTGCTCCTCCCGCCTTCGGCATTCTTCCTGATCGGCATGATCATCTGGGTGCTGCGCCAGTGGAAGAAAAATCAGGTCGAGCCGTTGGTGTTTGCCATGGCTCCCCAGGTCAGCGACAAGGAAGGAATCTAAGATGGAGCATCTGATCAGTCTTTTCGTTCGCGCAGTGTTCATCGAGAACATGGCGCTATCGTTCTTCCTGGGCATGTGCTCCTTCATCGCCATATCCAAGAAGGTGGAAACGGCCATAAGCCTGGGGATCGCGGTGGTTGTCGTGCAGACGATCACCGTTCCGGCCAACAACCTGATGTACACCTATCTGCTGCGTGACGGAGCGCTGGCATGGGCCGGCCTGCCGGATGTCGATCTGTCGTATCTGGGACTGCTCTCGTACATCGGCCTGATTGCCTCGATCGTGCAGATTCTGGAGATGCTCCTCGACAAGTATCTACCGAGCCTTTATCACGCGCTGGGCATTTTCCTGCCGCTGATCACGGTGAACTGCGTGATTCTCGGCGGTTCGCTCTTCATGGTCGAAAGGGACTACAACTTTTCGGAGAGTGTCGTTTATGGATTCGGCTCGGGAACTGGTTTTGCACTTGCAATTTCCCTTCTGGCCGCCATACGCGAGAAGCTCAAGTACAGCGACATTCCAGAGGGATTGCGCGGCCTGGGCATCACCTTCATCACCATCGGCCTGATGTCTTTGGGCTTCATGTCCTTTTCCGGCGTGCAGCTCTAGGAGAGAGTTCAGATGAATATTCAGGAAATCACACTGGCCATCGCGATGTTTACCGGCATCGTGCTGGCCTTGGCCATGTTCATCCTCATGGCCAGGAAGAAGCTGGTGTCGTCGGGAGATGTAACCATTGACATCAACGGCGGACACCACAACATCACGACAGCCGCTGGCGGGAAGCTGCTCCAGACGCTGGCGGAAAACGAGATTTTCCTCTCTTCCGCCTGTGGCGGCGCCGGCACATGCGCTCAGTGCAAGTGCATCGTCGAATCGGGGGGCGGCGAGATTCTCCCGACGGAGGCGCCCCACTTTTCCAAGCGCGAGGCGCGCGCCGGCTGGCGGCTGGCCTGCCAGACGCCGGTCAAGGCCGACATGAAGATCCAGGTTCCGGAAGAGGTGTTCGGCGTCAAGAAATGGGAATGCACGGTCGAGTCGAATCCGAACGTTGCCACGTTCATCAAGGAGCTGACGCTCCGCCTCCCGGAAGGCGAAAATGTCGATTTCCGGGCCGGCGGCTATGTCCAGCTTGAATGCCCACCCCACGTGGTCAACTACAAGGATTTCGACATCCAGCCCGAGTACCGCGCAGACTGGGACAAGTTCAACGTGTGGCGCTATGTCTCCAAGGTCGACGAGACGGTGATTCGTGCCTACTCGATGGCGAACTATCCGGAAGAGCATGGCGTAGTGAAGTTCAACATCCGGGTTGCCACGCCGCCCCCGAACCGGGACGATATCCCCCCGGGCAAGATGTCCAGCTGGGTGTTCGGGCTCAAGCCGGGCGACAAGGTGACGGTCTACGGTCCCTTTGGCGAGTTCTTTGCCCGGGAAACAGACAACGAGATGGTCTTCATCGGCGGCGGTGCGGGGATGGCGCCGATGCGGTCACACATCTTCGACCAGCTCAAGCGCCTCCACACCAAGCGCAAGATTACGTTCTGGTATGGCGCACGCTCGTTGCGCGAAGCCTTCTATGTCGAAGAGTTCGACAAGCTGCAGGAGGAGAATCCGAACTTCAAATGGTTCCTGGCGCTTTCCGATCCGCTACCCGAGGATAACTGGAAGGGCTATACTGGGTTCATCCATAACGTGCTTTACGAGAACTATCTGAAGGATCACTCGGCGCCTGAAGATTGCGAGTTCTACATGTGCGGACCACCCATGATGAACGCTGCCGTGATCAAGATGTTGCTGGATCTCGGTGTCGAGCGCGAGAACATCATGCTTGACGATTTTGGAGGTTGATATGGGCACCTTCTTCGTGACGTTTCTGGTTGTTGCTCTGGCATTCCTCGGACTGGCCTCCGGAGTTCTTCTCGGCCGCAAGCCAATCGCCGGCAGTTGTGGAGGCGCGGGAGATTCTGTTTGCTCTTGCAAGGATCCCTGCACCAAGCGCAAGCAACGGCTGAAAATCGAGAACGCCGCCCCGCAGTAACCCGGACCATTCCGACAACGCCACAACAAACGGGGCGCAGAAAGTCTGCGCCCCGTTTGCATTTTCAGCCCCGATCAGACGTTATACGTGCTCGACGCCGTCGTGCCACCCTTGCCAGTCCAGTTGGTGTGGAAGAACTCGCCGCGCGGCCGGTCGATGCGCTCGTAGGTGTGCGCCCCGAAGTAGTCGCGCTGCGCCTGCAACAGGTTGGCCGGCAACACGGCGTTGCGGTACTGGTCGAAGAAGGCCAGCGCGGTGCTGAAAGCCGGAACCGGGATACCCCGCAGCGCCGCCGTGGCGACGACGTTGCGCCAGCCCCACTGCCCCTTGTGGATTTCGCCGCGGAAATAGTCGTCGAGCAACAGGTTCGAAAGCGCCGGGTTCCTGTCGAAGGCTTCCTTGATCTTGCCGAGGAAGCGCGAGCGGATGATGCAACCGCCGCGCCACATCAGGGCGATGCCGCCGTAATTGAGGTTCCAGCCGTACTCTTTCGCCGCCGCGCGCATGAGCATGTAACCTTGGGCGTAGCTGACGATCTTGGAGGCGTAGAGGGCATGGCGGATGTCCTCTATGAAGGCGGCCTTCCCGGCCGGATCGGCGGCGATCTCCACCATTGCGGGGGACGGCCCTTCGAGCACCGCGGACGCCCGCACGCGTTCGTCCTTGAGCGCTGAAACGCAGCGGGCATAGACCGCTTCTGCCATCAGGGTGATCGGGATGCCGAGGTCCTGCGAGTTGATCACCGTCCACTTGCCGGTGCCTTTCTGCCCGGCGGTATCGAGGATCTTCTCGACGAGCGGCTGGCCGTCGTCGTCCAGCTTGCCGAGGATGTCGCGGCTGATTTCGATCAGGTAGCTATCGAGGTCGCCTTTGTTCCATTCGGCGAAAACTTCGTGCATCTCGCCGGCGCTCATGCCGAGGCCGGTCTTCATGAGGTTGTAGGCTTCGCAAATGAGCTGCATGTCGCCGTACTCGATGCCGTTGTGCACCATCTTGACGTAGTGCCCGGCGCCCATTTCGCCGACCCATTCGCAACAGGGCGTGCCGTCATCGACCTTGGCCGAGACGGCCTGGAAGATGTCTTTCACATAAGGCCAGGCCGCAGGCGAGCCGCCGGGCATGATGCTCGGGCCATGACGCGCCCCCTCCTCGCCCCCCGAAACGCCTGTGCCGACGTAGAGCAGGCCCTTGCTTTCGACGTACTTCTGGCGACGGTTGGTGTCTTCGAACAGTGAGTTGCCGCCGTCGATTATGATGTCTCCGGCTTCAAGATGCGGAATGATCTGGTCGATGAACTCGTCGACCGGCTTGCCGGCCTTGACGAGCATCATCACCCGCCGCGGTTTCTTGAGCTTCGCCACCATTTCCTCGACCGAATGTGCGCCGAGGACGCGGGTGCCCTTCGCTTCGTTGGCCAGGAACTGGTCGACTTTTTCGGTCGAACGGTTGTAGGCCACCACCGTGAAGCCGTGATCGTTCATGTTCAGGATCAGGTTCTGACCCATTACGGCGAGTCCGATCAGCGCAATGTCTGCCTGGGGTTCCATTCTCTGTCCTTTCGAAAGCGGATCGACGACCGTTCCGGCCGTTGCGAGAAACGCAATGCAGGAGATTACATCAACCTTCCACGCCCGGGATGCAGAAATAGTTCTTCGCGTTGTTGTAGCAGATGTCCTGCACCATGCCGCCAAAGGTGTCGAAATCGGCCGGAATCTCGCCCGACTCCATCCAGCCGCCGACCAGCGCGCAGAGGATGCGACGGAAGTATTCGTGGCGCGGGAAGGACAGGAAGCTGCGCGAGTCGGTGAGCATGCCGACAAAGCGTGACAGGAGTCCGAGATTGGCCAGGCTGACCATCTGCCGGCGCATGCCTTCGATGTGGTCGTTGAACCACCAGGCCGAGCCGCACTGGATCTTGCCGGCGATCGAACCGTCCTGGAAGCAGCCCATCACCGTGCCGAGCACTTCGAGGTCGTTCGGGTTCAGCGAATAGAGGATCGTCTTCGGCAGCAGGTTGTCGACCTGCAGGGCGTTGAGGAACAGTCCGAGCTTCTCGGCGATCGGCCGGTCGGCGACGGCGTCGTAGCCGGTATCGGGACCGAGGCGCTGGAACATCGCCGTGTTGAGGTTGCGAACCGCCGCCATGTGCAACTGCATGGCCCAGCCGCGACGGGCGTTCATCCGCCCGATGTCGAGCAGCAGGCCGGTCTTGAAGGCTTCGGCTTCCTCGGCCGTCGGTGCCGTGCCGCCAAGGCACTTGGCGAAGAGCGCTTCGAGCGCCTGCTCGGACACGAACACGGCGAACGGCGCGACCAGCGCGTGGTCGGAGGCGCGGCAGCCGAGTTCGTGGAAGGCGTCATGGCGCTTCTGCAGGGCGGCAACGAGTTCCTTGTACGAGCCGATGGTCATGTCGGCCGCTGCACTGAGCTTGCCGAGGTAGGCTTTCCAGGCCACCGGGTCTTCCACGGCCAGCGCCTTGTCCGGGCGGTAGCTGGGCACCATCACCGGCTCGCCCGGCTGGCGCACCTTGGCGTAGGCGATGTGGTATTCGAGGCTGTCGGCGGGATCGTCGGTCGTGCCGACGGCCTTCACATTCATCTTCTGCAGCAGCGAGCGGGCGCCGAACTCCGGCTTGACAAGCTGGGCGTTGCAGGCTTCCCAGATCATCGGCGCGGTCTTTTCCGAAAGCGGGGCGTCGATGCCGAAGTAGCGCTGCAGCTCCAGATGCGTCCAGTGGTAGAGCGGGTTGCCGATCAGTTTCGGCACGCTGCGCGCCCAGGCCATGAACGTCCGGTAGTCGGCAGGATGGCCGGTGATGTCCTCTTCCGCCACGCCGTTCGAGCGCATCGCGCGCCACTTGTAGTGATCGCCGCCGAGCCAGGCGTGCGCCAGGTCGCGGAAGCAGGCGTTGTTGGCGATATCCGCCGGCGGAAGGTGGCAGTGGTAGTCGATGATCGGCATCTGCGCCGCATAGTCGTGGTACAGGCGCTGCGAACACGGGTCGGGGAGGAGAAAGTCGGCGTTCATGAACGGTTTCATCGGTGTCTCCGTACGTTTATTCGAGGTTGGGCCCGTCTTTGATGATCCGGGAAGGCAGGCCGGGACCGGCATTTTTTCGCGCATTATGATCAACTCGAATCGCGCCAGCCAATGCTATTAAGGAACTCGCCCATACGAAATCGGTATGGCGAACCCGGTTTCATACCCCCGCTCTGCTATAGTCCGGCTGTCGGGTTTGGCGAGAACAACACATGGACGTCCGGCGACTGAAATACTTCATCGTGACCGCAGAAGAGCGGAGCATCAGCCGTGCCGCTGAACGGCTGCACATCACCCAGCCCCCCCTGACCCGACACATCCAGTCACTGGAGGAGGAACTCGGCGTTCTTTTGTTCACCCGTACCAGCTGGGGCGTCGAACTGACCCAGGCCGGCACGGCCCTGCTCAAGCACGCGCACAATATCAGCGCGCACATCGAACTGGCCACCGAACAGATTCGCCGCGTCGCCTCAGGTCAGGCGGGACGCATCGACATCGGCGTCTTCGGCTCGGCAATGCTGAACATCATCCCGAAGCTGCTCAGCGCGTTCTCGGCCACGCACCCCGACGTCAGGATCGTCCTGCACAACACACCGAAAGAGAAGCAGATCAACGCCCTGCAACAAGGGCGCATCCTCGGCGCCTTCGACCGCTACCTGCCCGAACTCCCGAACATTGCCACTGTCCGCGTCTGCCGCGAACCGCTGTGGGTTGCGCTGCACTGCGACAACCCGCTCAGCCGGCAACCGCGCATCGGCATCGACGACCTGCGCAAAGAACCATTGATCGACGAACAGGATCCGAGCGTCTCCATCGCCTGCCGCGAGCTTTTCACCCACCATCATTTCGAGCCTGTCGTCGTACAGAAGGCTGCAGACCTGATCGCTGCAACCATCATGGTTTCCGGTGGTTTTGGCTCCGCGCTGCTGCCCGAATCAATTCTCAACCTGCGCCTGCCCAACGTGATCTATCGGCCGCTGGTTACCGATATTGATTGCATGATCGACCTGCATTTCGCCTACCGCAAGGACGAGGAGTCCCCGCTGCTCGACGAACTGCTCTATTGCGTGCGCAATTACCGCCACCACGCCACCGAGAGCGAAGTGGCGAACCATCCCGGCGAGGAATGACGATGACCGTCGAACTCGTTACGACGCTCGGCAAGAGTTTCCTCTTCGTACTGGCCACGATGATCCCCATCCTCAACCCGGCCGCGTCCGCACCGATCTTCCTCAGCCTGACCGAAGGCGCCTCGGCCCGGACGCGCAACGCGCTCGCGCGGCGCATCGCCGGGAACATCTTCTGGCTGATGGCCGGATCGATGCTCGTCGGCTCGTACGTCCTCGGTTTCTTCGGCATTTCCCTCCCCATCGTCCGGGTTGGCGGCGGCCTGATCCTCGCGGCGATGGCCTGGCGCCTGCTCAGCGCATCGCCACAGATGGACGACAGCCGGGCAGCCCTCGTCGAGTCCTTCACCCCCGAGCACGCCCGCCGCCAGGCGTTCTATCCGCTGACATTCCCGGTCAGCTGCGGCCCCGGTTCCATCTCCGTCGCCATCACCGTGGGTGTCGCCCTCTACCAGGAAAGGGTGCTTCTGTCACTGGCCAGTACCAGCGGCGCGTTGCTCGCCCTCGCCCTGATCGCCTCGTTGATCTACCTCGCGTTCGCCAACGCCAGCCGCCTCCTGCGGCTGCTCGGCGACAGCGGAGCTGCCGTCCTGCTGCGGCTCTCGGCGTTCATCCTGCTCTGCCTGGGCGTGCAGATCGTCTGGGACGGCGCCAGCGAATTGCTCGGCGAACTCTTGCAGCGCGCCATCCCGCGCGACGTGTGACCCTCCTCCGTCCGCTCATACCGATTCTGTATGTCCCTCATTAGGAAATAGCATTGGAAGCTCCCCGGCTAATTCCACATAATCGCCAGCGCTCAACAAAACGGTTGCCAAAGCAACCACCGGGGGAAGGAATACAGCATTGAATCACCGAGCACGTTGGGGAATTCTGGGTTGCGCCCGCATCGCGCGCCTGCAGGTCGTTCCGGCGATCCTGCGCTGCCGCGAGGCGGAACTCGCCGCTGTCGCCTCCCGCGATGCCGGGAAACTCGAGGAGTTCCGTTCGCTGTTCGGCGATTTCAAGGCCCACGCCGGCTACGACACGCTGATCGACGACCCGAACCTTGACGCCGTCTACGTCCCCCTGCCCAATTCGCTGCATCGCGAGTGGGCCATCCGCGCGATGCGCGCCGGCAAGCACGTACTCTGCGAAAAGCCGCTGGCCCTTGACGCCGCCGAAGCCGAGGAGATGATCCGCATTTCCCGCGAGTGCGGGGTGCTGCTGATGGAAGCTTTCATGTACCGCTACACCGCGCGCATGGGCAAGGTGGAGGAAATCCTCGCCAGCGGCCTTCTCGGCCCGATCCGCTGCATCAACTCGACGTTCCGCTTCTTCCTCGACCGGCAGAACACGATCAAGGAACAGCCGGAACTCGGCGGCGGCGCGCTGTACGATGTCGGCTGCTATCCGCTCAACCTGATCGGCCTCATCACTCAATCCGAACCCGAGGCCATCGCCGTCGAATGTGCGAAGTCGAATGGCGTCGACGTCAATCTGTCCGCCGTGCTGCGCTACGCCGACGGACTGATCGCCACGCTGCACTGCGGCTTCAATGCATTCGGGCGCAACTACAGCGAAATCGTCGGCACCGATGGCGCCCTGCTCATCCCGGACACCTTTCTCGACGATGCCGGTCAACTCACCCTGCTAACCAAACAGGGCAGCGAATCGATCGCCGTCGCCGCCTCCGACCGCTACGGCGAGGAAATTCGCGATTTCAGCACGGCTGTTCTGGAAGGACGACAGCCCAGACTGGGCCTTGAGGAATCGCTGCGCAACCTGCGCGTCCTCGAACGCATACTGGAAAAAATCCGCGATTAGCCAATGATGCGGGAGCAGACAGATGTCTGCGGCAAAGAAAAAATGGAATGGCGTTCCAAAAACAGCTTGAACAGCCATTGAGCTTGTCGTATATTGAGATGCAGCTTCTGCGGATACAGACCAGGAAAAAACGGCGGACCGCACAAGTAGTTTTTTGAAAGCCGATTGTCAGCGGGTTATGTAGCGAGAGCGAATGCGATTGCGTGTTTTCGCGATCGGGACAGTCCCGCCTATCTGCTTGCAAACCATGGCGAAAGCCATTCAATCAACCAGGAGGACTTATGATCTCGTTTCGTAAAAGCGCATTGAGCATCTGCTTCGCCACGCTGATCGGCAGTGTCAGCGCCACGGCCGTTGCCCAGGAACTGAAAGCGGCGGACGTTCACCCCGAAGGCTACCCGACCGTGGTTGCCGTCCAGAACATGGGCAAGAAGCTCGAAGCCGCGACCAACGGCCGCATCAAGCTGAAGATGTATCCGAACATGGCTCTCGGCGACGAGAAATCCATGATCGAGCAGACCCAGGCCGGTGGCATCGACATCCTGCGCACCTCGCTCGGCCCGATGGGCCCGGTCGTTCCGGACGTCAACGTCTTCAACATGCCGTTCGTGTTCCGCAACGCAGCGCACATGCGCGCCGTCATCGACGGACCGATCGGCGACGAAATCCTGAAGAAGATCAGCGACAGCTCGGTGAACCTCGTCGGCCTCGCCTGGATGGACGGTGGTACGCGCAACCTGTACTCCAAGAAGGCGGTTCGCAAGCCGGCCGACCTCGGTGGCCAGAAGATCCGCATGATGGGCAACCCGCTCTTCGTCGACACCATGAACGCCATGGGCGGCAGCGGCGTCTCGATGGGGATGGCCGAACTGTTCAGCTCGATGCAGACCGGCGTGGTCGATGGCGCGGAAAACAACGAGCCGACCTACGTGACGCAGAACCACTTCACGGTCGCCAAGTACTATAACCGCACCGCCCACCTGATCATCCCGGAAGTCCTGGTGTTCTCGAAGGCCAAGTTCAACAAGCTGAGCGCCGAAGACCAGGCACTGGTCCGCAAGCTGGCCCGCGAAGCGCAACTCGAGCAGCGCAAGCTGTGGGACGAGAAGGTCGCCGACTCGCTCGCGAAGATGAAGGCCGCCGGCGTGACCATCGTCGAGGACGTCGACCAGCCCGCCTTCTTCAAGGCCACCCAGCCCGTGCGTGACAAGTACGGCGCTGCCTATGCCGACCTGATCAACCGCATCCAGGCCGTCAAGTAACAAAGCTCTGCAAAACCGCGCGGGCCAGTTGGACCAATTGGCCCGCGCGGTTTCATCGTACCCCCGGAGGTAGTTTCAAATGAAAGAAGCCTACTGCAAGGCCATGGATGCGATCTATTGGCTGTGCATCTGGATCGCCGGCCTGGCCATGACGGTCATGGTACTGGTCATCCCCGTCCAGGTCGCCGCGCGCAAGTGGTTCGACTCGGGACTGTCGTGGCCCGAACCCGCCGCCCTCGTCTGCATGATCGTATTCACATTCATCGGCGCTGCCGCCGCCTATCGCGCTGGCAGCCACATCGCCGTCACCATGCTCACCGACCGTCTGCCGCCGAAGGCCAAGGTCGTGGCAGCACGCATCGTCGACATCCTGATGGCCCTGATCGCCATCTTCGTCATCTACTACGGCGGCGACCGCGTCCTGTTCTTCATGAGTACCGGGCAGAGTTTGCCGGACTTCCCCTCGTTGCAAGTATCCTGGACCTATCTGCCGTTGCCGATCGGTTCCCTGGCCACCTTGCTCTTCGTCATCGAGGCGATCCTCTTCGGATCCCAGCACGACCGCCCGATCGTCAAGATCGGCAGCCACGGCTGATACCGCCCTCTTGAAATAAGGAATCCGATCCATGGATGCACTCGTAATAATGGGAACGTTCTTCCTGCTGCTGGCGGTGGGCCTTCCGGTGGCCTATACGCTGGGAATGACGGCGCTCGTCGGCGCGGTCTATTTCAGCGGGGACATGTCGTTCATGACCATCGTCATGCTCAAGATGGGCGACGGCGTCAATAAATTCACCCTGCTGGCCATTCCGTTCTTCGTCCTGGCCGGCGCCATCATGGCCGAAGGCGGCATCGCCTCGCGCCTGGTCAACTTCGCCTCGATCTTCGTCGGCTTCATTCGCGGCGGCCTGTCGCTGGTCAACATCCTTGCCTCGACCTTTTTCGGCGCCATCTCCGGATCCTCCGTGGCGGACACGGCGTCGATCGGCTCGGTGATGATCCCCGAAATGGAGAAACACGGTTATCCGCGTCCCTACGCTGCGGCCGTCACGGCCTCCGGCTCGGTGCAGGCGATTCTGATCCCGCCCAGCCACAACTCGGTCATTTACTCGCTGGCCGCTGGCGGCAGCATCTCGATCGGCGCCTTGTTCCTCGCCGGCGTCATGCCCGGTATTCTGCTCGGCGTAACGTTGATGACCATGTGCATCTTCTTCGCCAAGAGGCGCGGCTATCCGAAAGGACAGGCGATCCCCATCAAGGAGGCGCTGAAGATCATGCTCGACGCGCTGCCCGGTCTGTTCACCGTGGTCATCATCCTCGGCGGCATCCTGTCGGGCTGGTACACCGCCACCGAATCGGCGGCCATGGCTTGCGTCTGGGCATTCCTGGTGACGATGTTCTACTACCGCGACTACAAGTGGAACCAGTTGCCGATCCTGGTGCATCGCACGGTCAAGACCGTCACCATCGTGATGATCCTGATCGGCTTCGCTGCGGCGTTCGGCCATATCCTGACCATGCTGTCGCTGCCGCTGCAGATCTCCAACTTCTTCACCGGCATCTCCGATAACCCCTACGTCGTGCTGCTGGCGATCAACGTCCTGTTGCTGATCCTCGGTACGCTGATGGACATGGCTCCGCTGATCCTGATCCTCACCCCGATTCTGTTGCCGGTGGTCACCAAGCTTGGCGTTCACCCCGTGCATTTCGGCATGATCATGATGGTCAACCTCGGTATTGGCCTGATCACGCCACCGGTAGGCTCGGTCCTGTTCGTCGCCAGCGCGGTGTCGAACCAGAAGATGGAAACCGTGACCCGGGCGATGGCGCCATTCTTCGTCGCCTTGTTCTCCGTCCTTCTGGTCATTACCTATGTGCCGCAGATTTCCCTGTGGTTGCCACGACTGACCGGCGAACTGAACTACCCGCCGGAGGTCGTCGCAGATGTGGCGACGACGGCCAAGGGACAGCCGGTCGCCATCGACGCGCTGAAGAATGATTCGGATAAGGAAAAGAACCCGCTGACGATCACCAAGGTCGTCATTCTCGAAGGCAAGGGCGAAGCCATGGTCAATGCCGACGGCGCGGTACTCTTTACCCCGGCACCAGACTTCACCGGCAAGGCAGTGCTCGAGTACACCGCCGACGACTTCCGCGGCGGCCCCGAGAAATCGACGATCACGGTAACCGTCAATCCCTGATCGCCAGGCTCTCCCATAAAAAACCCGGGCGCGAAGGCCCGGGTTTTTTTGTGCCGGAAAACCGGCCAATGATGATGCTCAGTTGGTCTGCTGGATGCCGGCGACGACCCAGCCCTTGTCACCGGCCAGCGGCTTGCTGAGATGCCACACCTCGTCGAACGGCAGAGCCTGGCCATCGGCTTCCTCACGGATCAGGCCGCTGAAGCGAACGCTGACGATGTGCCGTTCGCCCTCCGTCACGACTTCCAACAGTTCGGCATCCAGCCTCACGACGTCGGTCTGTTGCGCGGCATCACCGCGCTCGGTCATCTGCATGCGGATCTCGGCGAACATTTCCGGGCTGGTGAACTCCCGTATGTCGTCGATATTCTTCGCATCGTTGGCCGCTTGCAGGCGGACAAAATTGAGCTTCGCCACACGCAGGAAGGCCTCGGCGTCGAAATCGGCGGGTACTGCCGACTGGACCGGTGCGGAGGCTGACGAGGCGCCGCCGAACGGCATCTCCGTTGCCGTCCTTGGTGCCGCATTTGCTGCGTTGCCTGCACCGGCATACTGCATTCCGGGCGAGTGCGCTGTCGACGCGTTCCGCCGGAACAACATGCGGAACACGAACAGCGCCGCCATCAGCAGCAAACCGATCATCACGATATTAGCCATCTCCTCGCCCAGACCGAGATGCGAAAACAGCGCCGCCAGGCCGAGACCGGCGGCCAGACCGGCGATCGGCCCCATCCAGTTGCGCTTGGGTGCGGCAGCTGTCGCCGTCGAGGCGGTCGAAGCCGGCGCCGCCTGCTGCGTCGGCCGGGTCGGTGCCGGCTGAACGGCCTGCCGCTGCATGCCGAAGGTTTTTCCACCGCCGAGACGTCTGGCTTCCGCATCGCCCGCGGTCAGGCCCAGCGCCATGACCGAAAGGAACATCGCCATCAACATTTTTTTCATCGAATTACTCCATTTCTGCGATTCGGTAGAGCAAGAAATGTAACACTCCGCCCGAACCGGCATTGGTTAACAACAAAGGACAAAACGGGAGAACCTGCGCCTTGCCGTGGAAGCGGCAAGGGCAAACCGGGCACGACAGCCCGGATCAGGCAACGAACGGCTTC
This sequence comes from Gammaproteobacteria bacterium, assembly GCA_029289235.1. Lineage (GTDB taxonomy): Bacteria > Pseudomonadota > Gammaproteobacteria > Burkholderiales > Rhodocyclaceae > Propionivibrio. The sequence goes on along the minus strand of JARFTZ010000039.1, from coordinate 45,501 downwards.
GGTGGACGTTCGAAGAAAAACACCGGATCAGGCGGCTGGGCGCCGATGTAGAAACTGCCCCACACCGCGGTGGTTGACGCCCATTGCAAGGCGGAGATCAAGAGAATCTTGTCCGTTTCGTGAGGATAATCGCCGAAAAACGTTTCGACGGAGTTCTCCGCGGCATCGGCCGCGTGTTCCGCGTCGACATCTGCCACGAGACTGTCGGCATCGGCGATCGGCACGCTCATCGCACTCCGCGCGGATTCGGCCGCCACCGCGGTCGGCATCACTGCGGGAACGGCGAACGACAACGCGGCCAGAAGGGCGACAAACCAGCGAAAACAGGACGGAGTGATGAGCAAGTTCAAAAAGCCACGAGAAGAGTCGGTCCGCAGTCTATCCTGCCGCGAAGCGCGGAACAAGCCGGAGAAAATGCGGGAAACCGAAGTCATCGCGCGTCCTTGAGCTGGAGGCGGCGCGTGGCGATCGGCGCATGGCCATGGTTGAGCGGCCCGCCCCCTTGGCCCGTACGCACCTCGGCCCCGGCGGCGAGCGCCGCGCGTACGAAGGCGCGCCCGCCCTCCACGGCTTCAGCCAGGGAAGCCCCCAACGCCAGATGCGCGGCGATCGCGCTGGACAAGGTACAGCCCGTGCCGTGCGTATTCGGACTGGGAATGCGCTCGCCCTCCATCCAGTGCATCTCGCCATCGGCGGTCAGCAACAGGTCGATCACCGCTTCGCCGGGCAGGTGACCGCCCTTGACCAGCACCGCCCGGGCGCCCTGCTCCCGCAGTTGTCGCGCCGCCCGGGCCATGTCGTCGGTCGAACGCAGCGGCCGGCCGACCAGCAGCCCCGCCTCGTCGAGATTCGGGGTAATCAGCGCAGAGCGCGGGAACAGTTCGCGCACCAGCGCGTCGGTCGCCGCCTGTTCGATCAGCACCGCGCCGCTCGTCGCCACCATGACCGGATCAAAGACGACGTTCGGCAGCGCGTGCCGGTCGATGGCCTCGGCGACCGTGCGCACGATTTCCGGCGCGTGCAGCATGCCGATCTTCACCGCGTGCGCACCGATATCCTCGATCACCGCGTCGATCTGGTCGCGCAGCATCTGCGGCGGCACGCTGTGGATGCTGCGCACGCCACAGGTGTTCTGCGCGGTCAGCGCGGTAATCGCCGTCATCCCGTAGCAGCCGAGCGCCGCAAAGGTCTTCAGGTCGGCCTGGATGCCTGCTCCGCCACCGCTGTCGGAACCGGCGATGGAAAGAACGCGGTGATACTCGTATTTCAGTGCAACAACGGTCATGGGGCTTCTTGCATCCGGTTCGCTCACGATGCCTTCGACAGCGGCGCCGGCACGGGAATTCCCGCGGCCTCCGCGGTCGCCAGTTCGATCGCCGACCAGTCGAGCTTGCTCCGACCCTGCGCCACCGCATCCTGCAGGCGCAGGAAGAGGAAATCAGCGACCGGCATCGGCACCTTCGAGGCGGCCGCGGTCTCGCGCGCGAGACGGATGTCCTTCATCCCCAGTTCGAGGACGAAGCCCGCCGGCTCGTAGGCGCGTTGCGCGATGATCCGCCCGTAGCTCTGGTACGCCGGGCAGGCGAAATTGGCGCTGGTGAAGAAGTCGTACACCGTCTGGCGCTCGATCCCGTTCTTCTCGCACAAGGCCATCGTTTCGGCCATCGCCTCGATCGCCGCGAGGATCATGAAGTTGCCGGAAAGCTTGACGATGTTCGCGCCACCGGGGTCATCGCCGAAGTCCTGCACGCGCTGCCCGAGTTCGTTGAGGATCGGCAGCGCCCGCGCCTTGGCCTCCGGCGCACCCGAGAGGCAGATCCACAGCTTGCGGATGGCCGCCGCGTCGGGGCGGCCGAACACTGGCGCGGCGACGAACAGGCTGCCGCGTTTGGCGTGCTCTTCCGCCAGCTTGCGCGAGGTTTCCGGCGACACGGTACTCATCGAGATGTGCAACCCGCCCGCCCCCAGCGCATCGGCGAAGCCGCCAGCCCCCAGCGCCGCCTGTTCCAGAACCGCGTCGTTGGACAGCAGGCTGATGACCACGCCACCGGACGTCACCGCAGCGGCCGGACTGTCGGCGATCGCGCCCCCCTCGGCGGCGAGCGGTTCGGCCTTGTCGCGCGAACGGTTGTAGACGGTAACGGCATAGCCGCTGGCGAGAAGATTGCGGGCAATCGGCGTGCCCATGTTGCCCAGGCCGACGACGGCCACTGCGTTTGCACCCATTCGATTCTCCTGATCGGTCTGAAATGTCTGACCCGGGGATTCTAACGGGAACGGCGGGCAACGGGTCAGGTCATCTGACCTCGAACTCGAAACTCGCCGCGATCCGCCCTTCGACGACGACGTCCAGTTGCCGCCGCCCGGCGGGTTCCTGCGGGCCGATTTCCCACTCGCCGAAGATCCGCCCGTCGACCGGCACCAGCTGACGCTGGCTGACCTGGCTGCGGCGGTCCAGCGGAATGACCAGCTTCGTTCCTTCCGCCGAATCGGTGCGATGCTCGATCGCAGTCCCCGGCAGCACGTACTCCTCGCGCACACTGACCGAACGCTTCACCCCGCGCAGTTCGATCATCCAGCCGTAGCGTTGTCCTTCCTTGCGCGGCACAACCTGAGTCGGTGAAAACACCACGCGTTGCGGATCGCTGGCATCGAAAACACCGAACTCGGCAGTTGCGACTTCAAAGGAAAAAACGCGCGTGCTGGCGAAATACAGCCACGCGAGAAAGAGCAATCGCTTCATCGTCACCTCGGAAAATTCAGCGCCGGCGCCCTTCGCCGACCGCCGCCAGATAAATGCCGGCCAGGAGCATGGTAAATCCGGCGGCCTGCACCGGAGCGAAGGTCTCACCGAGAAACAGCCAGGCCAGCAGCGCGCTGCCGACCGGCTCGCCGAGGGTGACGACGGCGACGAAGGTCGGTGAGACGAAGCGCAGCGACCAGTTGTAGGCCGAATGCCCGAGCAACTGCGGCCCGAGCGCCATGCCCAGCGCCGCGAGATACGCCGGCGCCGTGTAGCCGACGAGCGTCACGCCCGCCCCGGCGCAGCCGAGCAGCAGAAAGAGCGCCGCGGCGCCGTAGGCCAGCCAGATGTACGCCGGCAACGGCATGTCGGCGCGCAAACGGCGACCGAGCAACAGGTATGCAGAAAAACACCAGCTGCCGACCAGGGCCAGCAGGTTGCCGAGCAGCGCGTTGCTGCCGGCGGCGGCTTCCCGGCTGTCGCTCCAGAAGATCAGCAGGCTGCCGGAGAGCGAGACGGCGATGCCGGCCAGCGTCATCGCACTTGGCTTCTCCCGGAACAGCAGGAACGAAGCGAACGCGATCCAGATCGGGTTGGTCGTCACCAGCGCCGTGCTGCTCGCCACCGAGGTGTATTCGAGCGAGCTGATCCAGGTGGCGAAATGCAGCGCGAGGAAGAAGCCCGCGCCGAGCGTCAACACGATCTGGCGCCGGGTGATCGCCAGCAGCGCGCGCCGCGATTGCCACAGGGCGAACGGCGAAATGATCAGCGCGGCCAGACCCAGACGCAGGGAGGCGATGGCCAGCGAGGGCAGCGCGTGCCCCTGCGCCACCCGTGCCAGGATCGCGCCGAAGGAAATCGCCAGCAGGCCGATGCCGAGGACGACGAAGGGGAGCCAGCGGGGAGGAAGATGATCCTGGCTCATCGGCACACCCAGCGATGGCGACGATTACCGTCATCCCGGCGAAGGCCGGGATCCAGGGGATTTTTCACCGCCGAAGTGGATTCCGGCTTCCGCAGGAATGACGGCATGGGGTTACGCCGCGGCATGTCCCCCTTCCAGATACGCCGCGCGCACCTCGGCGCTGGCCAGCAGGTCGCGACCGGTGCCGGTCATGGTGATCTGGCCGTGCTGCATCACATAACCGCGATGCGCGGCGCGCAGGGCGTGGTGGGCATTCTGCTCGATGAGCAGGATGGTCATTCCGTGATCCTCGTTGAGTTCGCGGATCGTCTGGAAGATTTTCTTGATGTACAGCGGCGCCAGACCCAGCGACGGCTCGTCGAGCAGCAGCAGCTTGGGCCGCGCCATCAGCGCGCGGGCGATGGCCAGCATCTGCTGTTCGCCGCCGGAAAGCGTGCCAGCGCGCTGCTCCAGACGCTCTTCGAGGATCGGAAACAGCGCGTACATGCGCTTGAGATCGACATGAAGGTTGTCCGGGTCGGCCATCACGGCGCCCATCTGCAGGTTTTCCAGCACCGTCATGCGCGGAAAGATACGCCGTCCTTCCGGCACCAGCGAGATGTCGCGGCGGGCGATGACGTGCGTCGGCAGGCGCGTGATGTCCTCGTTGTCGAAGACGATGCGCCCGGCGGAGACGCGCGGCTGCCCGAACAGCGACATCAGCAGCGTCGACTTGCCCGCCCCGTTGGCGCCGATCAGCGTGACCACCTCGCCGACCTGCACCGAGAGGTCGATGCCGCGCAGCGCGTGGATGTGGCCATAGTGGGCATGTACGCCCGAGAGTTGCAGCATCATGCGCTCACCTCCGCGTGCAGCAGTTCATCGGCGTCTTCCTCACCGAGATAGGCCTTGATCACGTTCGGATCGTTCTGGATCTGCTTCGGCGTGCCCTCGGCGATCTTGCGTCCGTAGTTCAGGACGCAGATGTGGTCGGAGACGTTCATCACCACGCTCATGTCGTGCTCGATCAGCAGGATCGTCAGCTTCGCGTCGGCGACGAGGCGCAGCAGCAACTCGTTGAGTTCGCCCGACTCACGCGGATTGAGGCCGGCCGCCGGCTCGTCGAGGCACAACAGCAGCGGATCGACGCACAGCGCACGCGCGATCTCCACGCGCCGCTGCGTGCCGTACGGCAAGGCGCCGGCTGGGGTATCGGCCTTGTCGATCAGGTTGAGGCGGGTCAGCCAATCGACCGCCTTGGCGACCGCCTGCTGCTCCGCCTTCCGGTACGACGGCAGACCGAGGATGCCCGCCAGCGAGAAGCCCGACGCCTTCTGCAGCGCGTTGTGCTGCGCGACGATGAGGTTCTCCAGCACCGTCATCTTCGGAAACAGGCGGATATTCTGGAAGGTCCGAACGACCTGCGCGACGTGCGCCACCTGATGACTCGGCAGGTCGGCGAGGCGCAGCGCACCGCGGGTCGGGTGATTGAGGCTGACGACGCCTTCGGTCGGCTTGTAGAAGCCGGTCAGGCAGTTGAAGAAGGTCGTCTTGCCGGCACCGTTGGGGCCGATCACCCCGGTGATCTTGCCGGCCGGGACAGCCAGCGACAGGTCGTCGATGGCCGCCAGGCCGCCGAAGCGCATGGTCAGGTGCTCGACGCTGAGGATGGTGTTTTCGGCGCTCATGCCCGCTCTCATGCCTGTTCTCCCGCCGGTTGATGACGCAGGGTCGGCTCACGATGCGAGAGGATGCCGCCCGGGCGCCAGACCATGATCAGGATCATCGCCGCGCCGAACAGCAGCATGCGGTACTCGGCGAAGTCGCGCCCGAGTTCGGGCAGCAGCACCAGCACCACCGAGGCCAGCACCACCCCGAGCTGGCTGCCCATGCCGCCGAGCACGACGATGGCCAGGATGATCGCCGATTCGTTGAAGGTGAAGGATTCCGGCGAGATGAAGCCCTGCCGCGCGGCGAAGAACACGCCGGCCACGCCGCCGAGCATCGCGCCGAGGGCGAAGGCCGAGAGCTTGACGTTGGTGATGTTCATCCCCAGCGCCTTGCAGGCGATCTCGTCCTCGCGCATCGCCTCCCAGGCCCGCCCGATCGGCAGGCGGCGCAGCCGCTTGACCAGCACGTTGGTCAGCAGAGAGAGCAGCAGGATCACGTAATAGAGGAAGATGATCCGGTGCATCGGCGAGAACTCCAGCCCGAAGAACGAGGCGAAGGTACCGGTGTCGCTGGACGGCACGAACGGCAGCCCGAAGAAGGTCGGCCGCGGAATCGAGGAGATGCCGTTCGGCCCGCCCGACAGGTCGGTCCAGTTGGTCAGCACGACGCGGATGATTTCGCCGAAGCCGAGGGTAACGATGGCCAGGTAGTCGCCGCGCAGACGCAGGCTCGGCCAGCCGAGCGCGAGGCCGAACACCGCGGCGGTCAGTCCGGCGACCGGCAATGCCGTCCAGAAGCCCCAGCCGAATTGCGTCGACAGCAAGGCATAGGCGTATGCGCCGACGGCATAGAACGCCGCGTGGCCGAGATCGAGCAGACCGGCGAGGCCGACCACCACGTTCAGGCCCCAGCCGAGCATCACGTAGATCAGCACGGTCGTCGCCGTATCGACGACATAGCGGTTGTCGGAAAAGAGGATCGGCAGCACGAGGGCAATGCCGAAGGCCAGCCAGCCGGTCAATTCAAGAATGCGAATGCTTCGGACGCCGCGCTTGCCCGGTCTGGCGGCGGCCTCCCGGTCGCGCGTCTGGCGCCGCTGCTTCAGCATGTCGAGCCCGTAGCGCAGGGCCAGACGGCCGCAGAACGCCGCCGCGACAAAGGCCCCAAGCAGCGGCCAGCGCGTCAGCACCTGCAGCGAGCCGCCCTGGTCGGCGGTGGTCAGGCCGATCATCGGAATGCCCAGCAGAAGTGCGATTAAGGCAATGCCGGCGGCGTCCTTGCAGCGTTCGGCGAGCGTCGGGGCATTGTTGGCGAAAACGAGTGGCGACATCAGACTTTCTCCACTTCGGGCCGGCCGAGCAGGCCGGAGGGGCGGAACATCAGCACCAGGATCAGGATGCTGAAGGTGGCCACGTCCTTGTATTCGGCGGACAGGTAGTTCGACCAGAAGGCCTCGATCAGGCCGATGATCAGCCCGCCGAGCATCGCTCCCGGCAGCGAGCCGATGCCGCCGAGCACAGCGGCGGTAAACGCCTTGATGCCGGCGACGAAACCGATATAGAAATCAACCACCCCGTAGTACATAGTCACCATGACGCCGGCGACAGCGGCGAGGGAGGCACCGAGCATGAAAGTGAGCGAGATCGTGCGGTCGACGTCAATGCCAAGCAGCGCGGTCATCGTGCGATCCTGCTCGCAGGCGCGCTGCTGGCGGCCGAACGAGGTGCGGGTGATCAGCCAGGTGAAGGCCGCGAGCAACGCCACCGTCACCAGCACGATCAGGATCTGCGAGTACGACAGGCGGGCAGTAAAACCGTCGGTGGTCAGGACGTCGATCCCGCCGGTGATCATCGGCGGAATCGGCTTGACCCGGGCACCCTGCGTCAGCTGCACCATGTTCTGCAGGAAGATCGACATGCCGATCGCCGAGATGAGCGGCGCGAGACGGGTCGATCCGCGCAGCGGCCGATAGGCCAGCCGCTCGACCGCCCAGCCGTAGACCGAGGTGAACAGCACGGCGACGATCAGCACCACGAGCAGGGCGAACGGCACCGACGTGACGCCGAAGGCCGTCAGCAGCGTGAAGCCCGTGACGGCGATGAAGGCGCTGACCATGTAGATGTCGCCGTGGGCGAAATTGATCATGCCGATGATGCCGTACACCATCGTGTAGCCGATCGCGATCAGCCCGTAGACGGCACCGAGCGTCAATCCGTTGATGAGTTGTTGGAGAGCAAGAGCCATAAAAGTTCCTAATGCAGGGGCATTCGCCAGTTTTTAGCCGGCCCGCAGTTTACCCTCCCCTACGCCTGAATACACGTAGAGATGAGAAAGCCGGGAACGTCCACCGCAAAGACGCAAAGGTGCAAAGGTTACGCAAAGAAAGGCTCATTCGGGATGCCAGGGAATGTCTTTACGGTCCCTTTGCCTCTTTGCGCCTTCGCGGTGGATTTTTAATTCAACGTCACTCGTCTCCTTTATCCAGCGACATCAGCACCGCATTGCCACCCGACGCCGTCGTATCGACCGACAGAGTACGTTCGCAGGCAAAGCGGTACAGATAGTGAGGCCCGCCGGCCTTCGGGCCGGTACCGGACAAGCCTTCGCCGCCGAACGGCTGCACGCCGACCACGGCGCCGATGATGTTGCGGTTCACGTAGGTGTTGCCGACGTGCAGGCGTTGGGTGATGCGTTCGATCGTCTCGTCGATCCGGCTGTGGATGCCGAGCGTCAGGCCGAAACCGGTGTTGGCGATCGCGTCGCAGACCTTGTCCAACTCGTCGGAGCGCCAACGCACGACGTGCAGGATCGGCCCGAACACCTCATGTTCCAGGCGCGAGATGTCGTCGATCTCGTAGGCGCGCGGCGCGAAGAAACTGCCGTTGGCGGTCAGGTCGTCGTCCAGTTTGCAGGTGTAGATCGGCGTGGCGAAGCTGTCGAGCTTGCGCGCATGCCGTTCGAGCATGTAGCGCGCGTCGTCATCGATGACCGGGCCGACGTCGGTGCGAATGTCCGCCGGATTGCCGATGCGCAGCGTCTGCATCGCGCCGCAGAGCATCATCGCCACCTTGTCGGCGATATCTTCCTGCAGAAACAGAAGGCGCAGCGCAGAGCAACGCTGGCCGGCCGAGTTGAAAGCCGAGGCGACGACGTCGCGCACGACCTGCTCGGAAAGGGCCGAGGAATCGACGATCATCGCGTTCTGTCCGCCCGTCTCGGCAATCAACGGAACGATCGGTCCAGGCTTGGTCGCCAGCGTCTGGGCAATCATCCGCGCCACTTCGGTCGAACCGGTGAAGGCCACCCCGGCGCAGCGCGGATCGGCCACCAGTGCCGCGCCGATCCGCCCGCCGCCCGGCAGGTAGGCCAGCGCATCGGCCGGCACGCCGGCGGCGTGCAGGAAGCGCACCGCCAGCGAAGCGACCAGCGGCGTCTGCTCGGCCGGTTTGGCGACGACGGTGTTGCCGGCGGCCAACGCCGCAGCTACTTGGCCGACGAAGATGGCCAGCGGGAAATTCCACGGACTGATGCAGACGAACACGCCGCGCCCGTGCAGCGACAGTGTGTTGCGCTCGCCGGTCGGTCCTGGCAGGGCGATCGGTTCGGCGAACTTCTCGCGTGCCTGCGCCGCATAGTAGCGGCAGAAATCGATTGCCTCGCGCACTTCGGAAACGGCGTCGCCCTGCGTTCGCCCGCCTTCGCGCACGATCAGTGCCACGAGTTCCGGCAGGCGTTGCTGCAGCATGTCGGCGGCACGATCGAGGATCGCCGCACGTTCGCCGGCCGGCGTATCCGACCACTCCCGGAAAGCCTTGGCGGCGCGGGCCATGGCCTCGGCCGCGTCCTCGCTGCTCGCCTCGCTGACGTAGCCGACCACATCGCGCCGGTCGGCCGGTGCGCAAACCTTGCTGCTCTTGCCTTTCACCCCTTTGCCGCCAATCAACGGCAGGGCTTCGTAATGTTCCGTGGTGCTGTGCTCGATGGCCCGACGCAGGGAGTCGAGCGTGGGTTTGTCGCTCATGTCCAGTCCTTCACTGTTGGCGCGTTCGGCGCCGAAAAGATTGCGCGGCAGCGGGATGCCCGGGTGCGGCTTGATCGCCAGCGCGGCGGCCTTTTCCACCGGATCGGCAACCAGTTGCTCGATTGGCAGGCGTTCGTCGGCGATGCGGTTGACGAAGGAGGAATTGGCCCCGTTTTCCAGCAGGCGGCGCACCAGGTAGGCCAGCAGTTCCTCGTGGCTGCCGACGGGCGCATAGATCCGGCAGGCGCGCCCCCACTTCTGCGGCCCGACGACCTCGTCGTAGAGTTCTTCGCCCATCCCGTGCAGGCGCTGGTATTCCCACTCGTTGTTGTCGCCGGCGATCTCGGCGATCGCCGCCAGCGTGTGCGCGTTGTGCGTGGCGAAGGCCGGGTAGAACGCCACCGGATCGGCGAACAGGCGCTTGGCGCAGGCCAGATACGACACGTCCGTGTTGAGCTTGCGGGTAAACACCGGATAGTCGGATAGTCCGCGCTCCTGCGTCGCCTTGACCTCGGCATCCCAGTAGGCGCCCTTGACGAGACGCAGGCCGAAGCGGTGGCCGGAGCGATGCGCCAGGTCGCCGAGCCATTCGACGGTCGCATAGGCGCGCTTCTGATACGCCTGCACGGCCATGCCCAGGCCGTCCCAGCCAGCCAGTTCGGAATCCAGGGCGAGGAATTCGATCAGGTCGAGGGAGAGTTCCAGACGATCCATCTCCTCGGCGTCGATGGTAAAACCGATGTTGTGTTTCCTCGCCTTCAGGGCCAGTTGCTTGACCGCCGGCCACAGCTCTCGGCGCACGCCTTCCTCGTTGGCCACTTCGTAGCGCGGATGCAGCGCGGAGAGCTTGATCGAGACCGACGGCGCCTCCAGCGCCGGACGGCCGCCGCCCGCCGCACCGATGGCGTCAATGGCCAGGCCGTAGAGTTCGAAGTAGCGCAGAGCATCGGCCGCCGTGCGTGCCGCCTCGCCAAGCATGTCGAAGGTGTGACGGTAGCCGTGCTTTTCCGCGTCGACCGCGCGATCGAGCGCCTCCGTGATCGTTCGCCCCATGACGAACTGCTTGCCGAGGATGCGCATCGCCGTAATGATCGCCTGACGTATCACCGGCTCGCCGACGCGGGTGATCAGGCGCTTCAAGGTGCCGCCGAGGTTCTTCTCGGCGCCGTCGAGACTGACGATGTGGCCGGTGAGCATCAGCGCCCAGGTCCCGGCATTGACGAAGGTGCTGTGCGAGGCGCCGAGCCGGTTGGCCCACTCGGTGTTGCCGATCTTGTCGCGGATCAGGCGGTCGACGGTTTCGGTATCCGGGATGCGCAACAGGGCCTCGGCCATGCACATCAGGACGACGCCCTCGCGTGACGAAAGGTCGTAGGTATTCAGGAAGGCGTCGATGCCGGTGGTTTTCAGGCGCTTGTCGCGGATGATCTGCACGAGCGGCCGCGCCCGCTCGAAAATCCGTTGTTGCTGCTCCGGCGTGAAGCGCGCTTTGTCGATCAACACCTCGACAATGTGCGTTTCGTCGGCGCGATAAGCCTCACGCAGCGCCGCGCGAAGCGCGCTACTGTTGGATTCGCTCATGTTTTTTTCCTTTTGGTTTCCGACGGACGCCGGCAACCGGAGGTGCTTCGGGAACGCCCCCCCGACCGAAGTCGAGGAGGCGGTCAGGGGCGCGACTACTTGGCTACGTAATCGTACTTGCCGCCCATCCACTGATAGACCATGAAGCCGGGCAGCTTGTTGTCACCCTTGGCATCGAAGGAGAGCTTGCCGATGACGGTGTCGAAGCTGCCGCCGCGCATCGCCTTCTCCAGATCGCCGTACTTCACGCTCTTGGCTTGTTCGGCGGCCTGCGCGAAGAGCTGCATCGCGGCATAGGCGTACATCACGTAACCCTCCGGCTCGACCTTGGCGTCACGGAACTTCTTGACGATGTCGGCCGCCGCCGGGTTCTTGCGCGGATCGGGCGAGAAGGTGAAGAGAACGTTGTCGGCCGCCGGGCCGGCCGCCGTGACCAGTTCGGTGTTGGTCATCGTATCGCCGCCCATCACCGTCAACTTGAGGCCTGCCTGCTGCGCCTGGCGCAGGATGAGCGCAACTTCGGTGTGGTAACCGCCGTAGGCCATCACTTCAACGCCGGCCGACTTCAGCTTGCTGACGAGGCCCGAATAATCCTTCTCGCCGGCGGTGATCGACTCGCGCAGCGCCGGCTTCACGCCCTTGCCCTGCAGCGCCTTGGCCATCTCGTCGGCCAGGCCCTTGCCGTAGGCGCTCTTGTCGTCGACCACGGCGATCTTCTTGCCCTTGAAGGTATCGGCGAGATAGCCGCCAGCAACGAGGCCCTGCTGGTCGTCACGCCCCATGATGCGGAAGATGTTCTTCAGGCCGCGCTCGGTGACTTTCGGGTTGGTCGACACGGTGGCCATCAGTATCTGCGACTCGTTGTACACGTCCGATGCCGGGATCGTCGAACTGGAACACCAGTGGCCGTGCATGAAGACGATCTTCTTGTTGACCATGGTGTTGGCCACCGATACGGCCTGCTTCGGATCGCAGGCATCGTCGCCCACTTCCAGCACGAGTTTCTGCCCGAGCACACCGCCCTTGGCATTGATGTCGGCGATGGCCATCTCGGCCCCCTTGCGGATCTGGTCGCCGGCCGAGGCATACTGACCGGTCATCGGACCGGCGATGGCCACGAGATGGTCCGCGTAAGCCTGACCGCCAAACATGGCCAGGGCGCCGATGCCGGCGAGAAGTATTTTTTTGCCCATCAACAGAACTCCTTCAGGAATATTGTTTGAATCAACCGGAGAATCCCGCGAGTCGTCGAGCCGGTCCTGCAGGCTCTCACACAAGCCGGGGCAACGCACTCGCATCTTGTCGAAAACTCGCAACCGTTCATTAGCATCAACCATGCCAAAAACAGAACAGTAGAACAATCAACGGGATACGCCAAGCATCAGACAGTTGAGCGGCTTCTCCGCACAGATCCGGTTCCCCTCTCCCGCCTGGACAGCACCAGCACGGTGCCCGGGCAGAAACATACCACCAGACGGGGCGCCCCAAAAGCGTGCAAAAAGAAGCCCTGAGGCCAGCCGCGTAAAAACCGCGTTGCCGACAGCGCACCCGGTTCGGGCAAAATGCCGCACAGCCTCGCCATCACAGCCATTCGCCACGTCCGGCGATGGAGCAAAGCACTTTCGGGGAACTTTATTCACTGCGGCGCTGTCTTGCCAGCGCCGCCCGATCCACCGGCATGCCAAGCGACTTGTATTCGCCGGCAACCTCGGCTAGAACCAGAAAAAAGGTTGATCGCCCCCTGGCAACATTAGAAAATAATCATAAACAACAATGACTCATCGACAAGAACTTCGCCAGCCGCACGGTTTATTGCGCGCCTTTCCATCATGACGAACCCGCTCCCGGTTTCCCGCTACCGTATCCCAACCTCCCCAGGAGAAAGCAAATGATCGACTCGACGGTCGTTGAACTGTCGCGGCTGCAGTTCGCAGCGACAGCGATGTACCACTTCATCTTCGTCCCCCTGACCCTTGGATTGTCATGGATCCTCGTGATCATGGAATCGGTGTATGTCATGACCGGCAAGCCGATCTACAAGGAGATGACGCAGTTCTGGGGCAAGCTGTTCGGCATCAACTTCGCACTCGGGGTCACCACCGGCATCACCATGGAGTTCCAGTTCGGGACCAACTGGGCCTACTACTCGCATTACGTCGGCGACATCTTCGGCGCGCCGCTGGCGATCGAGGGGCTGATGGCCTTCTTCCTCGAATCGACGATGTTCGGCCTGTTCTTCTTCGGCTGGGACCGCCTTTCCAAGCGCGGCCACCTCGCCGTCACCACGCTGCTGGCGCTGGGCTCCAACCTCTCGGCGATCCTGATCCTGATCGCCAACGCCTGGATGCAGGACCCGGTCGGCTCGACCTTCAACCCGGTGACGATGCGCATGGAGTTGACCGACTTCGCGGCACTCATTCTCAACCCGGTCGCGCAATCCAAGTTCGTGCATACCGTCGCCGCCGGCTACGTCACCGGCGCGCTGTTCGTGCTCGGCATCTCGGCCTGGTACCTGCTCAAGAACAAGCACGTCGAGTTCGCCCGCCGCTCGTTCCGCATCGCCGCCGCCTTCGGCATCGCCGGCACCCTTTCGGTGATCGTGCTCGGCGACGAGTCGGGCTACGCCGTCTCCGAGTCGCAGAAGTCGAAACTGGCCGCCCTCGAAGCCATGTGGGAAACCGAGCCCGCACCGGCCGGCTTCAACATCGTGGCCTGGCCGAACGAGGAAAAACAGGCCAACGACTGGGCAATCAAGGTGCCGTACATGCTCGGCCTGATCGCCACCCGCTCGACCACCGAGGTGCTGCCGGGCATCCGCGAGATCCGCGCCAAGAACAAGGAACGCATCGTTTCCGGCATCGAGGCGTTGAAGGCGCTGGACGTCATGCGCAAGGACCCGAACGACACCGCCGCCAAGGACACTTTCGAGAAGCACCGGGCCGACATGGGCTACGGCCTGCTGGTCAAGGCCTACGCGCCGGACGTCAGCCAGGCCACGCCGGAAATGATCGAGCAGGCGGCGAGGGATTCCGTGCCGAAAGTGGCGCCGCTGTTCTGGAGCTTCCGGATCATGGTCGGTCTCGGCTTCATGATGCTCGGCCTGTTCATCGTCGCCATCTGGCTGTCGATCTACAACACCCACAAGAAGCACCCGCTGTTCCTCAAGCTCTTCGTGTGGAGCATCCCGGCGCCGTGGATCGCCATCATGTGCGGCTGGTTCATCGCCGAATACGGTCGCCAGCCCTGGACGGTGTTCGGCATGCTGCCGACCCATCTCTCGGCGTCGAGCCTGTCGGCCGGCGACCTGCTCGGCTCGATCGCCGGCTTCGTCGGCTTCTACACGCTGCTGCTGATCGTGGAAATGTACCTGATGTTCAAGTACGCCCGCCTTGGCCCGGCCGCCCTGCAACCGAACCACGCCTGAGGGAGATGACCAATGTTTGACTACGAAACCCTGAAACTCATCTGGTGGCTGCTCGTCGGCGTGCTGCTGATCGGCTTCGCCATCATGGACGGCCACGACATGGGCGTCGGCATCCTGCTCAACTTCCTTGGCAAGGACGACACCGAGCGGCGGGTGATGATCAACACCATCGCCCCGCACTGGGACGGCAACCAGGTGTGGTTCATCACCGCCGGAGGCGCCGTCTTCGCCGCCTGGCCATTCGTCTATGCCACCGCCTTCTCGGGCCTGTACTGGGCGCTGCTGCTGGTGCTGTTCGCCCTGTTCTTCCGCCCGGTCGGCTTCGAGTACCGCTCCAAGCTGCCCAGCCCGACCTGGCGCCAATCCTGGGACTGGGGCCTGTTCGCCGGCAGCGCGATCCCGGCGCTGGTCTTCGGCGTGGCCTTCGGCAACCTGTTCCTCGGCGTGCCGTTCCGCCTCGACGAGACGATGCGTTCGTTCTACTCCGGCTCGTTCTGGGCGCTGCTCAACCCCTTCGCCCTGCTCGTCGGCATCACCAGCCTGATGCTGCTCACGCTGCAGGGGGCGACCTTCCTCGCGCACCGCACCGAGGGCGACCTGCAGGCGCGGGCAAAGAAAACGGCGAGCCTCGTCGCGATCATCCTGCTCGTCGCCTTCTCCCTCGCCGGCTTCTGGGTCTCGCGCATCGACGGCTACGTGATCGATTCGATCGCCGACGTCGGCGCGTCGATCAACCCGCTGATGAAGGAAGTCAGCCGCGCGCCGGGCGCCTGGTTCGCCAACTACGACAAGACGCCGATCCTCTGGCTGATCCCGGCGCTGGCCTACCTCGGCGGACTGCTGGTCATCGCCTGCGTGCGCGCCGGCTGGACGCTGCTGGCCTTCGTCGGCTCGTCGCTGGCCTGCGTCTCGGTGATCCTGACCGCCGGCGTGGCGCTGTTCCCCTTCGTCCTGCCCTCGTCGGAAATGCCCAAGGCCAGCCTCACTGCCTGGGACGCCACGTCGAGCCACTTCACGCTGAACGTGATGTTCTGGGTGGCATTGATCTTCACGCCGCTCGTCGTCGCCTACACCGGCTGGGCCTACCGCGTGATGTCCGGCAAGGTCACCCGCGACTTCATCGTCAAGAACGACAAGACCGTCTACTGATCAACGGAAAGGAACAACGACCATGTGGTATTTCACCTGGATTCTCGGCCTCGGCTTCGCCGTCCTGCTGGCCATCGTCAACGCCCTCTGGCTGGAGGCGCAGGACGACGCGAACGAGAAGTAGCAGAAACACCTCCCCGTAACGAAACAGCCGCAGATCGCTCTGCGGCTGTTTGTTTTTCAGGAGGAGGGAAAATCAGGCGCGGGCCGGACGATTCCCGAAAACGAGGCTCAAGCCGGCCATGCCGATGATCGCCATCCCGATGATGGACATCCGGTCGGGGAAGTGGCCGAAAACCATCCAGCCGAGCAGCATCGCCCAGACGATCTGGAGGTACAGCATCGGCGCCAGGCGGGACGCCGGCGATTCGTGGAAAGCGCGGATCAACAGGAAATGCCCGGCGCCGCCGTACAGCCCGAGCGAAAGGATCAGCACCGCCTGTTTCAGCGTCGGCACGGTGTCGGTCCAGAACAACGGCAGGAACAGCGACATGATGAACGTCCCGACCAGCGCGAGGTAAAACAGCTGGCGCATCGGCGGCTCGCTGGCCGCCAGCTTCCGTGTCAGGATCTGATACAGCGAATAGCACAGCGCCGCACCGAGCGCGTAGATCACCCCGACGCCATCCATGTAGCCGCTCGGGCGGGCAATCAGCAACACCCCGGCCAATCCCGCCACCGTCGCCAGCCAGCTGCGCAGGTGAATCTTCTCGCCGAGCATCGGCCCGGCCAGCAGCGCCACCAGCAGGGGCGTGATGAACACCAGGGCGGTCGTCTCGGCCAGCGGCAGGGTACGGAAGGCCAACAGCCCAAGCATCGTGCTGGCCACCTGCATGCAGCCGCGCAGGATCATCATCCCCGGCCGCGACGTCACCACGATCTCCCGCCCCATGCCCGGCGCCACGGTCGCCAGCATGAACACCAGTTGCGTCACGTAACGCACCCAGACCAGCAACGGGACGGCGAAGTAGGCGGACATGTACTTCGCGGTGGCATCGGAAATGGCGAAGATCAGCAACGCCAGGGGAAACAGGAGAAGACCGGAGAGATTCTTGATATTCACAGGGAAACGAAACCAGCTGGAGGGAGGGCGAAAAACCTCCTAACGCATGAACGCCCTCGACGGATGACACGCCCGCGCGACGGGCTGCCATCCGTCAATCCGTCAGATCGAACGCCTTAGCGCAGGATGTCCTGAATCGCGTCGACAACCATCGAGGTGCCGACGGCGATCAGCAGCACATCGCCGGCCACCTGTACATAACGATGCCCGGCGGGAGGCGCCGGCAAGCGGACCATCAGGTCGTACGGCAGGTCGTGATAGACGAGATCGCGCGGCAGGGGCCGTCCCATCGCCCATTTTTTCGCCTGACCCGGCGGCATGCAGCCGTTCCCCTTCTTGGCCAGCCCGGGCGGACATTTCCCGCCCCGTGCCTGGGCGCCATAATAGTCCCGCACGACGTACCGCTCCTGCTCGCCGAAGCGGAACTCGACACTCATCCGGTCATTTTGCGCCGGCGCGGGGGAGCGCCCGTTGTTCCGCGACTCGACACGCTCCGGACGCCCTTTGTTGCCGGGCCCCTTCTCCTTTTCATGCTTGCCGCCCTTCTCGGCAAGAACGGCGGCGGGCGCCAGACAGACGGCCACGACAAGGGCAACGAGCGAAGATTTCAGTGATTTCATGGGAGCCTCACAAAAGACCGGGGAAGACCGTGGAATTTTACGCGCATTAACGCACGAACAACCCGGGGCCACGGAACAAGGAACGAACCCGGAGAGAACGCTGTCCATTCGAGGCCCCCTCGGCTGGCCCAAGGCAACGCCAGCAGCGGAAATTGCAACATTGCACTGGAACAGCATGGCAAGCGTACTGGTCATCGATGAATCGCAACAACGGGCCGTGGAGATCTGCACCGGGCTGATCCAGGCCGGGCATCAGGTCGCCGCGGTGTTGCCGTCGTCACTGGAGCTCGCCGAACGCATCCAGGAAATCCGGCCCGACATCATCCTGATCGAGACCGAATCGCCGTCGCGCGACACGCTCGAGCACCTGGCGGTGATGAACCGGGACATGCCGCGCCCGGTGATCATGTTCTCGCAGGACAGCGACCAGACCACCATCCGCTCGGCCATCCGCTCCGGTGTCGCGGCCTATGTCGTCGACGGCTTCGACATCGACCGCCTGAAGCCGGTCGTCGACGTCGCCATCGCCCACTTCGAGGAACACCAGGCCTTGCGCCAGGAACTGGCGGAGACCAGCCGCAAGCTCAGCGAACGGAAAATCATCGAGAAAGCCAAGGGCATCCTGATGAAAACACGCAGCATCGACGAGGAAACCGCCTACGCAACGCTCAGGAAACTGGCCATGGAACGCTCGCAACCGCTGGCCAAGGTCGCGGGGAACCTGGTCGACATGGCGGACGTGCTTTTATAGCTCTTATTGCTTCGGCACAATGAAGCATAAAGACTTCGTCATACCGGCGCAGGCCGGTATCCAGTATCGGAGAGCAACCGCCGGCTGGACCCCGGCCTTCGCCGGGGTGACGAATTCAAACATTACCTTGCCGAATCAATAGCGCAGCGCAGCTTGCCACCCGCCCCCCAACGCAAGATAAATATTCACCAGCGCCAGACGCCGCTCCAGCAGCGCCTGCGCCTCCTCCGTCTCGGCGGCCAGCAACTGGCGCTGCGCGTCGAGCACTTCGATGAAGTTGGCCGTCCCGGCGCGGAAGCGCAGTTCGGCCAGGCGCATGGCTTCGCGTGACGCAGCGACGCGGGCGGCCTGTTTGGCCATCAGGTCGTGGCTGGTCTCGTAGGCGACGAGTCCGTTCGCCACTTCGCCAAGCGCGTTCAGGAAGGTCTTGCGATAGCTGATCACCGCCTGATCGAGCCGGGCCTGCGCGGCTTCGAGATTGAAGTAGAGTTGTCCGCCGGCAAACAGCGGCAGCAGCAGGTTCGGGCCGACCGAAACGACGTCGGGCGCGCGGCCCTTGATGACATCCGAGAGACTGGTGCTGATGCCGCCGAAGAAGGCGGTCAGCGACAGGCTCGGGAAGAACATCGCCTTGGCTTCGCCGACACGCGCGTTGGCGGCTACCAGTCGCGCTTCCGCCTGGCGGATATCCGGCCGCTGTTCGAGCAGGCTGGAGGGCAGTCCCGCGGGAATCTGGCCGGGCAGGTTCAGCACCGGCGGCGTGTCCACCGGCAACGCCCCAGGATGGCGCCCGATCAGCACGGCCAGCGCATTCCCGGTTTCGGCGATCTGTCGGCGCAGTGTCGGCAGGCTCGCCTCCGTCGTCGCCAGTGCGCTTTCCTGCTGGCGCTCCTCGGCCGCGGTGGAGATGCCGGCCGCGGAAAGGCGCCGGACCAGGCGCAGGACCTCGGCCTGATTGTTCGCGCCGCGCTCGGTGATGCGGTAGATGTCGTGCAGCGTCGCCAGCTGGAAGTAGTAACGGGCAACGCCGGCGACGAGCGAGGCCTGCATGCCGTAGCGGGCCTCCTCGCTGGCCAGCAGATCGGCACGCGCCGCTTCACTGGCCCGGCGATAACGCCCCCACAGGTCGATTTCCCAGGAAATGCCGGCACCGCCGAGATAGCTGGAGGTCTGGCTGTCGCCGGCCTGGCGAACGGTCGGCGAGGTGTTCAGCGACACCGACGCCTGTGGGTAGAATGGCGCCCGGCTGACGCCAGCCAGCGCCTCGGCCTCGCGGATGCGCGCGGCGGCAAGCAGCGCATCCGGCCCGGCGGTCAGCGCCTCGTCGATCAGTTGCTGCAACGCCGGATCGGTGAAAACCTCGCGCCAGTTATGGCTGGCCAGCGAGACCGCATCTGTCTTGCCGTCCGCTTCTCCGTCCGCCACACCGGCAAAGCGGCCAGGCAGATCGACTTCCGGCCGGCGATAGTCCGGGCCGACGGCACAACCGGCCAGCAACGCGCCGAGCAGCGGTATGGCAATACGGCGCGCGATCATGCTTCAACCCCCTTCCGGCTCGACTTCCCTCGCGAGAAGCGACTGACGACGCGATCGACGGTGACGAACAGCACCGGCACCATGAAGATCGCCAGCAGCGTCGCCGCCAGCATGCCGCCGAATACCGTGATGCCCATCGAGACACGCGCGGCGGCGCCAGCCCCCGAGGCGATGATCAGCGGCACAACGCCGAGGATGAAGGCGAACGAGGTCATGATGATCGGGCGCAGGCGCAGCTTGGCCGCGCCCACCGCCGCGGAAACGGCGTCTTCGCCCTGTTCGAGCTTCATCTTGGCGAACTCGACGATCAGGATCGCGTTTTTCGCCGCCAGTCCGATCAGCAGCACCAGCCCGATCTGCGCGTAGATGTTATTGTTCAGCCCGGTCAGCCAGAGGCCGAGCATGGCGCCGAACACGCCGAGCGGCACCGCCAGAAGCACGGCGAACGGCACCGCCCAGCTCTCGTACAGCGCGGCGAGAAAGAGGAAAACGAAAACGATCGCCAGACCGAAAACGACCGGTGCCTTGCCGGCGGATTCCTTCTCCTGCCGGCTGATGCCCGACCACTCGAAGCCGTAGCCCGGCGGCAGGGCCGTCGCCGCCACCTGCTCCATCGCCGCGATGGCGTCACCCGAGCTGAAACCGGCGCCGGGATTGCCGCCGAGTTCGGCCGTGCGATACAGGTTGTAGCGCTCGAGCACGGTCGGCGCGCTCGTGGATACCGGCGTCACCAGCGTCGACAGCGGGATCATCTGGTTGTCGCCGTTGCGCACGTGGATCAGGCCGACCTGCTGGATGTCGCTGCGGTACTCGGGCTCGGCCTGCATGGTGACCTTGTAGCTGCGCCCGAAGCGGCTGAAATCGTTGACGTTGAGTCCGCCGAGGAAGGTCTGCAGCGCGTTGGTGATGTCGGAGATCGGCACGCCCATCTTCTTGGCCTTCTCGCGGTCGACTTCCAGCCGGAACGCCGGTGTGCGTGGATTGAACTTCGAGTAGATGCTACCGATCTCCGGTCGTTTGCGTGCCTCGGCCATGAAGTCGTCGGCCACCTTGGCCAGTTCCTGCGGCGTGCCGCCGGCGCGTGCCTGCAGCTTGAACGAGAAGCCGCCGGTCGAGCCCAGGCCGGGAATCGGCGGCGGATTGAAGGCCATGACCACGGCCCCCGGCAGCTTCGCCGCCTGCTGGTAGGTGCCCAGGAGGATGGAGCGCAGCGAATCGGCGTCTGCCGTTCGTTCCTGCCACGGCTTCAGTGTCGTCACGAACAGGGCGCTGTCGGACTGCGGCGCGCCGTTGAGAATGTTGTAGCCGTTGATGATCAACCGTTTCTCCACGGCCGGATAGCTCTTCAGGATGTCATCGACCTTCGCCGACAGTTCTGCCGTGCGGTTGAGCGACGCGGCGGCCGGCAGCTGCACGCTGCCGAGGAAATAGCCCTGATCCTCGGCCGGCACGAAGCCGCCCGGCACATTGTTCATCAGGCCGAAGGCGGCCAGGATGAGGATGCCGAGCAGCATCAGCGAGAGCAGCGTGCGGCGGATCATCGCCTGGACTCTGCGGCCGTAGCCTGCCGTCAGTCGCTCGAACACGCGGTTGAAGGCATCGAAGAAGCGCCGGACCCATCCACCCCGGCCGGCTTCGCGGGGTTTCAGGATCAGTGCGCACAGCGCCGGGGTCAGCGACAAGGCGACGAAGCCGGAGAGCGCCGTCGACGTCGCCACGGTGATGGCGAACTGCTTGTACATGACGCCGGAGATGCCGCCGAGAAAGGCGACCGGCACAAACACGGCGGCGAGGATCAGCGTCATGGCGACGACCGGGCCGGATACTTCTTCCATCGCGCGAATCGTCGCATCGCGCGCGTTCAGGTGGCTGTGTTCCATGTGATGCTCGACCGCCTCGACGACGACGATGGCGTCGTCAACAACGATGCCGATGGCCAGCACCATGCCGAACAGCGTCAGCGTGTTGATCGTGAAGCCCAGCAGGGTGAAGGCGGCGAAGGTGCCAACCAGCGACACCGGCACGGCGAGCATCGGAATCAGTGTCGCCCGCCAGTTCTGCAGGAAGAGGAAGACGACGATCAGCACCAGCGCCAGCGCCTCGAAGAAGGTGTGGACGACTTCCGTCAGCGAGGCCTGGACGAAGACCGTGTTGTCGAGCACCACGTCGTAGGTCAGGTCAGTCGGGAATGATGCCGACAGCGATTTCAGCTCGGCGTTGATCAGCGCCGCCGTTTCCAGCGCGCTGGCGTCCGGCGTCAGGTTGATCGAGAAAGCCGCTGCCGGCTGGCCGTTGAGCCGCGACTGGAAGACATAATCCTTGGCGCCCAGCTCGACGCGCGCCACGTCGCGCACACGAATGAACGAGCCGTCTTTCTGCGCGCGGATGATCACCTCCTCGAACTCGCTGACCTCCGACAAACGTCCGCGCACCTCGACGCCGTACTGGAACTGCTGCGTCTTCGGCGCCGGCATCTGCCCGACCTGCCCGGCCGGCGCCTGCGCGTTCTGTTCCTGGATGGCGCGGTAGATGTCGGTCGGCGTCACGCCCAGGCTGGCCATGCGGTCGGGCCGCAGCCACAGGCGCATGCCGAACTCCGCGCCGAACAGGCTGACGTTGCCGACGCCCTTGATCCGCTTGAGCGCTTCGACCACGTTGATCGTCGCGTAGTTGGCCAGGAACAGTTCGTCGTAGGTGCCCTTGGGCGAGACGAGCGCCAGGTACATCAGCACGTCGGGCGTCTGCTTCTTGGTGGTGATGCCGGCGCTGATCGCCTCCGACGGCAGGCGGGCGTTGGCCTGCGAGGCCCGGTTCTGCACCTGCACGGCGGCGATGTCGGCGTTGTCTTCCAGACCGAAGGTGACGTCGAGGTTGTAGCCGCCGTTGCCGGACGAACTCGAGGTCATGTACAGCATGCCCTCGACGCCGTTGACCTGCTCCTCGATCGGCTGGGCGACGGCCTGCTCGACGACTTCCGCGCTGGCGCCGGGATAGACGGCACTGACGCGGATGGTCGGCAGGGTGATCTGCGGATACTGCGCGATCGGCAGGTTGATTCCGGCGATGATGCCGGCCAGCGTCAGGACGATCGCGGTGACGATCGCGAAGACCGGGCGGAAGATGAAGAATCTGGCCATAGCCGGCTCCTACGGCTTGCCAGCCGGACTTGCCACGGGTTTGACCACCACCCCGGCCTGCGCCTTCTGCACGCCCTCGACGACGATGCGCTCGCCGGCCTTGAGACCGCTTCGCACCAGCCACAGTTCGCCGAGCCTCGCCCCGGTCGTGATCGGCCGCTGCTCGACCTTGTCGCCCTCGCCGACAACAGCGACGAACTGCTTGCCGAGCAACTCGGTCACCGCCTTCTGCGGGATCAGCAATGCGTCCTGCGCAACTTCGTAGACGATGCGCACGCGCGTATTCATGCCGGGGCGGAGCAGTCCGGACGGATTGGGGAAGACGGCGCGCAGGGTCAGCGTACCCGTCGCCGCATTCAGCGCCCGATCGGCAAAATCGATCTGGCCGGCTTCGCCATAGACCGAACCATCGGCGAGGATCAGCTCGATCGGGCTCTTTGCTTCGCCTTCCTTCTTGTCCTGCATGAAGCGCCTGGCCAGATTGATGTAGTCGACTTCCGGGATGCTGAAATAAGCCACCACCGGGTCGAGCGTCGACACGGTCGCCAGCACGGTCTGCCCGGCCGTGGCCAGGGCGCCGACTTCGAGCTTCTGCAGGCCGATCTGCCCGGAGATCGGCGAACGCACCTCGGCGTACGAGCGATCGAGCCGCGCCCGCTCCAGCCCGGCGCGCCGCGCCTGCACGACGGCCGCGTTCTGCTGTTCCGACGCCACGGCCTGGTCGTAGGTCTGCCGGGGGATCGCGTTGTCCGGCAACAGCGGCTTGTAGCGCGCCACGTCCTGCCGCGCACGCGCCAGCACCGCCTCGGACTCGGCCAGCCTGGCCTGGGCGTCGATGACCGCCTCGTCATAGGCGCGCGGGTCGATGCTGAACAAGAGGTCGCCTTCCTTGACCATCTGTCCCGGCTTGAACGCCTGCTTGAACGACTGCCCGGTGATGCGCGAATAGATATCGACCTCGCGATAGGCCTTGACCTCGGCGACGACGTCAGCCGTCAGCGGCGTCGTGCGTCCGCTCAGGGTTTCCACGACAACCTCCGGCACCACAGGCACCGGCGGCGCCGGCTCCTCGCAAGCCGCCAGGACCACGGCCGCGGCACACAGGAAAAGGGAACAGGCTCCACGTTGACCGGACATAGGCTGCGACTCCTCATGGATAAAAGCAGGGCACACACAAACGACGCACTTCCGTCCAACCGCCGGCGTGACCGACACTTACCCGTTAAGAATAGTCAAAAGCATCGGCAGCCGCGCTGAAAAATCGCAGACTGTCCAGCCACGCCAAGCATGTCGCCAGGCTTCACTCCACTGCCCCGTGATTGGGCGAAAAACCGACCGACCGCCCCCAAGCTGTGCGCCACGCAACCGCCACAAAATGCCGGAACGCACATCAAGACACCTGCAACATGCTGAATTAAAACAAGAACCCCAATACGGGCAGCAACAGGCACGCTTACTGCTAATTGATAGCCAAGTGTCGAGCCAACGGCGGCCCGACTCACCGACAACGGCGTCTGATTCCTGCAATCCCCCCGGCAGGAATCGGACGCCGTTTTTTTATTGCCTCCTGGAGTTCGAGATGACCCATGAAACCACAGCCAAACCACTCGCCGCAGAAACGGATCGGCGCGACTTCCTGCGCCGAAGCCTGCAACTTGCCACGGGAGCCGCGCTCATGAGCGGCATCGCCCCCGGAGTCCGCTCGGCAGCCTGGGCCGCGGGGTCCGACAAACCGGAAAAGGAAGAAGTCCGCATCGGCTTCATCCCGCTGACCGACTGCGCCTCGGTCGTCATGGCCTCGGTGATGGGCTTCGACAAGAAGCACGGGATCAGGATCACACCAACCAAGGAGGCTTCCTGGGCCGGCGTGCGCGACAAGCTGGTCAACGGCGAGCTCGACGCGGCGCACGTGCTGTACGGCCTGATCTACGGCGTGCAGCTCGGCATCGGCGGGCCGAAGAAGGACATGGCCTCGCTGATGACCATCAACAACAACGGCCAGGGCATCACTCTCTCCAACCAGCTGAAGGACAAGGGCGTCACCGACGGGCCGACGCTGGCCGCCCTGGTCGCGAAGAAGGAACGCGACTACACCTTCGCGCAGACCTTTCCCACCGGCACGCACGCCATGTGGCTCTACTACTGGCTGGCGACCTACGGCATCAATCCGGTCAAGGATGTGAAGAGCATCGTCGTGCCGCCGCCGCAGATGGTCGCCAACATGCGCATCGGCAACATGGACGGCTGCTGCGTCGGCGAGCCGTGGAACCAGCGCGCGATCATCGACAAGATCGGCTTTACCGCCGCCACCTCGCAGGACGTGTGGGTCGATCATCCGGAGAAGGTGCTCGGCACCACCGCCGACTTCGTGCAGAAGTATCCAAACACGGCGCGCGCGATCATCATGGCCGTGCTCGAAGCCTCGATGTGGATCGACGCTTCGGCCGCCAATCGCAGCAAGACCGCCGAGACGATCGCCGCCAAGGCCTACGTCAATACCGACGTCGACGTGATCCGCAGCCGCATGATCGGTCAGTACGAAAACGGCCTGGGCAAGAGCTGGTCGGAGAAGAACTTCATGAAGTTCTACAACGACGGCGCGGTGAATTTCCCCTACCTCTCCGACGGCATGTGGTTCATGACCCAGCACAAGCGCTGGGGGCTGCTCAAGGATCACCCGGACTACCTCGCCGTGGCGAAGAAGGTCAACCAGATCGCGCTGTACAAGGAAGCCGCCGCGCAGGTCAAGGCGCCGATCCCGAAGAACGAGCTGCGCGAATCGAAGCTGATCGACGGCGTCGTCTGGAACGCGAAAGACCCGAAGGCGTACGCCGACGGCTTCAAGGTCAAGGGCTAAGGAAATGGAACGGTCCGTCGCCCCGGCGAAAGCCGGGGCCCAGTTCGTAGTCCTTTCTGGATTCCGGCTTTCGCCGGAATGACGAACCTCAATGAAGATGAATCGATACAAGGAAACTCCCATGACGGCCATCACGATAGACGCCATGCCGAACGTCCCGACGAACGAGGCGAGTCTGCGCCTGACGCGGCCGACGGCGAAGCAACTTGAAATCGCCGCCGCGCCGAGCAGCGCCACCGAACATGCGGCGGCGATGCGCGCCTTCTTCGCCGCGGTCCTGCCGCCGATCCTCGGCGTGCTGCTGCTGATCGGCATCTGGCATGTTGCGACGATGAAGGGCGGCGCTGCTGGTGCCACAATTCCGTCGCCGGCGAAGACATGGGAGGCGGCGGCCAAGCTGTTCGCTGACCCGTTCTACAGCAACGGCCCGAACGATCAGGGTATCGGCTGGAACATCCTCGCCTCGCTCGAACGCGTCGGCATCGGATTCGGCTTCGCCGCGCTGGTCGGCATTCCCGCCGGCTTCCTGCTCGGGCGCTTTGCCCTGCTCTCCAGCCTGGTCAATCCGCTGATCAGCCTGCTGCGCCCGGTCTCGCCGCTGGCCTGGCTGCCGATCGGCCTCCTGGTGTTCAAGCGCGCCGACCCGGCGGCGACCTGGACCATCTTCATCTGCTCGATCTGGCCGATGATCATGAATACCGCACAAGGCGTGCAGCGCGTGCCGCAGGACTACCTCAACGTGGCGCGCGTGCTCAACCTCTCCGAGTGGAAGATCGTCACCAGGATCCTCTTCCCCAGCGTGCTGCCGTACATGCTCACCGGCATCCGCCTGTCGATTGGTACCGCCTGGCTGGTCATCGTCGCCGCGGAAATGCTCACTGGCGGTGTCGGCATCGGTTTCTGGGTGTGGGACGAATGGAACAACCTCAAGGTCGAGCACATCATCATCGCCATCTTCGTGATCGGCATCGTCGGACTAATCCTCGAGCAAGCCTTGCTGCTGCTTGCCAAGCGCCTGCACACGGAGGGCTGATCATGGAACGCTATGTCAGTATTGAAAACGCCGGCATGACCTTCGATACAAAGAAGGGCAAGTTCGTCGCTCTGCGCGACATCAACCTCAACATCCGCCAAGGCGAATTCGTCTCGCTGATCGGCCACTCGGGTTGTGGAAAATCGACGCTGCTCAACCTGATCGCCGGCCTGACGCTGCCGACGACCGGCGCGCTGATCTGCGCCGGCCGCGAGATCCCCGGCCCCGGACCGGAACGCGCGGTCGTCTTCCAGAACCACTCGCTGCTGCCCTGGCTGACCTGCTTCGACAACGTCATGCTCGCCGTCGAACGCGTCTTCGGCAGGAACGAAGGCAAGGCCGAACTCAAGGCGCGCACACAAGCCGTTCTGGAAATGGTCGGCCTGGCGCATGCCATGCACAAGTATCCCGGCGAGATTTCAGGCGGCATGAAGCAGCGCGTCGGCATCGCCCGCGCGCTGGCCATGGAACCCAAGGTGCTGCTGATGGACGAGCCCTTCGGCGCGCTCGACGCGCTGACCCGCGCCCGCCTGCAGGACGAACTGATGGCCATCTGCACCAAGACACAGGCGACGACGGTGATGGTCACCCACGACGTCGACGAGGCCGTGCTGCTCTCCGACCGCATCGTGATGATGACCAACGGTCCGGCGGCAACGATCGGCGAAGTCCTCTCGGTCGACCTGCCACGCCCGCGCCAGCGCCTCGAACTGGCGCACGACGCGAAGTACATGGATTGCCGCTCGAAGGTGATCGAGTTCCTTTACGCCAAGCAGCAGCATCCGCTGGCGGCATAGGACGAGAAGTGAATTGAAAACCGTCATTCCGGCGAAAGCCGGAATCCAGGATTTCGGAGCACGCACTGGATCCCGGCTTCCGCCGGGATGACGGAGAAACAGGCTAATGAGGGACGCAACATGACCAAGCAAAAACTCGTGATGATCGGCAACGGCATGGCCGGCTGCCGCACCCTGGAAGAGCTGCTCAAGCTCGAACCGGACCTGTACGACATCACCGTGTTCGGCGCCGAACCGCATCCGAACTACAACCGCATCCTGCTCTCGCCGGTGCTGGCTGGCGAGATGACGCTGCCGGACATCGTGCTCAACGACCACGCCTGGTACAAAAACAACGGCATTACCCTGCACGCCGGCAAGAAGGTCACCCGGATCGACCGCATCCACCGCCGCGTGCTTGCCGAGGACGGCACCGAAGCGGAGTACGACCGCCTGCTGCTGGCCACAGGCTCCTCGCCGTTCATCCTGCCGGTGCCGGGCAAGGACCTGCCGGGCGTGATCGCCTACCGCGACATCGCCGACACCGAGGCGATGATCGAGGCAGCGAAGACGCATACCCACGCTGTCGTCGTCGGCGCCGGCCTGCTCGGCCTGGAAGCGGCCAACGGCCTGCGCCTGCGCGGCATGGACGTAACCGTGGTGCATCTCGGCGAATGGATCATGGAGCGCCAGCTCGACAAGACTGCTGCCGACCTGTTGCAGAAATCGCTAGAAGCCAAGGGTCTGAAGTTCCTGCTCGGCAAGCAGACGGCCGAGTTGGTTGCAGGCGAATCCGGGCGCGTCGCGCTGATCCGCTTCAAGAACGGCGAAGCGATCCCGGCCGATCTCGTGGTCATGGCCGTCGGTATCCGCCCGAACACCACGCTCGCTGAATCGGCCGGCATCCACTGCGGGGTTGGCAAAAACAGCGGCATCGTGGTCAACGACACGCTGCAGACCTACGACCCGAAGATCTACGCCGTCGGCGAATGCGCCGCGCACCGCGGCACGGCGTACGGCTTGGTCGCGCCGCTGTTCGAGCAGGCCAAGGTCTGCGCCAACCACCTCGCCCGCTTCGGCATCAGCCGCTACCAGGGTTCGGTGACTTCGACCAAGCTCAAGGTCACCGGCATCGACGTCTTCTCGGCCGGCAACTTCGCCGGTGGAGAGAAGACCGAGGACATCGTCCTCTCCGACCCGTCCGGCGGCGTATACAAACGGCTCGTCATCGAGGGCGACAAGCTCGTCGGCGCGGTGCTCTACGGCGACACGGCCGACGGCGCCTGGTACTTCCAGTTGCTCAAGGACAAGCAGAACATCGCCGAACTGCGCGACCATCTGATGTTCGGCCAGAATCACGTCGGCGATGTCGGGCACCAGGGGCAAAGCAAGGCGGCCGCGATGCCCGACACGGCCGAAGTGTGCGGCTGCAACGGCGTGTGCAAGGGCACCATCGTCAAGGCGATCAAGGAGAAGGGGCTATTCACCGTCGATGACGTGCGCAAGCACACCAAGGCCTCGTCCTCGTGTGGCTCCTGCACCGGCCTCGTCGAACAGATCCTCGCCTCGACCGTCGGCGGCGCCTACCAGCCGGTGCAGAGCAAGGACAAGCCGGTGTGCGGCTGCACCGACCATTCGCACGGCGAAGTGCGCGCGGCGATCCGCGAACAGCACCTGCTGACCATTCCCGAGGTGATGAGCTTTCTCGATTGGAAAACGCCGAACGGCTGCGCCTCGTGCCGCCCGGCGCTCAACTACTACCTGATCTCGACCTGGCCGCACGAGGCGCAGGACGACCCGCAGTCGCGCTTCATCAACGAGCGTGCCCACGCCAACATCCAGAAGGACGGCACCTTCTCGGTCGTGCCGCGCATGTGGGGCGGCCTCACCAGCCCGAAGGAGCTGCGCGTGATCGCCGACGTTGCCGAAAAATACAACGTGCCGACCGTAAAGATGACCGGCGGCGCGCGCGTCGACCTGCTCGGCATCAAGAAGGCCGACCTGCCCAAGGTGTGGGCCGATCTGGGCGCCGTAGGCATGGTCTCCGGCCATGCCTACGGCAAGTCGATCCGCACCGTGAAGACCTGCGTCGGCGCGGAGCACTGCCGCTTCGGCACGCAGTTGTCGATGAGTATGGGCGTCAAGCTGGAGAAGATGCTGTTCGGCATGTGGTCGCCGCACAAGGTCAAGCTCGCCGTCTCCGGCTGCCCGCGCAACTGCGCCGAAGCCGGCATCAAGGACGTCGGCGTGATCGGCGTCGATTCGGGGTATGAAATCTACGTCGCCGGCAACGGCGGCATCAAGACCGAGGTGGCGCAGTTCCTGTGCAAGGTGGCGACCGACGACGAAGTGCTCGAATACGCCGGCGCCTTCCTGCAGCTGTACCGCGAGGAGGGCTTCTACCTGGAACGCACCTGCCACTACGTCAGCCGCGTCGGCCTCGATCATGTGAAAAGGATCGTCCTCGACGACGCAGCACGCCGCAAGGAACTGTACGAAGCCCTGCTCTATGCCCTGCAGAACTACGAAGACCCGTGGAACGCGGCGGTGCAGAAACCGGCTGTCCGCCGCGAATACGAAAAGCTGGAGGTCAATCCATGAGCGTTCGCTTACCCCGTCGTACCGGCGAAAGCCGGTACCCAGTACAGCCGTCGATGTCCCGGGATACGCCGCTTCTGGATTCCGGCTTTCGCCGGAATGACGGATTTTCATCCACCTTTGCCAAGGACACGCCATGAGCGACTGGAAAAAACTCTGCCCCCTCGACGAAATCCCGCGCCTCGGCAGCCGCGTCATCGAATCGGCACACGGCGACATCGCCATCTTCCGTCTGGCTGACGATGAAGTCTTCGCGGTACACGACAAGTGCCCGCACAAGGGCGGGCCATTGTCGCAGGGGATCGTCTCGGGAAAAATCGTAACGTGCCCGCTGCATGGCTGGAAGATCGATCTCCAGAGCGGCGAGGCGATCGCACCCGACGTCGGCTGCACGCCGCCGTTCTCGGTCAAACGCGTCGGGGACGACGTATGGATCGCTCTCTGATGAACCCCGGCCTGCGGCACACCCGCAGCACCTGTTGCTACTGCGGCACCGGCTGCGGCGTGATCATCCATTCGGCCGGCAATCGCATTGTCGGCGTCGAAGGCGACCCGGAGCACCCGGCCAACTTCGGCAAGCTGTGCACCAAGGGCAACACGCTGCACCTCGCCGCCGTCCAAACGGGGCGCGCCACCGTGCCGATGCTGCGTGAATCACGGGACGCACCGAGAAAACCCGCCACCTGGGATCACGCCCTCGCCACCGCCGCCGAACGTTTCGCCGCGATCATCCACGAGCACGGCCCGGACGCCGTCGGCTTCTACATCTCCGGCCAGTTGTTGACCGAGGACTACTACGTCTTCAACAAGCTGGCGCGCGCGCTGGTCGGCACGAACAACATCGACTCCAACTCGCGCCTGTGCATGTCCTCGGCGGTGGCCGCCTACAAGGCCACACTCGGCTCCGATGCCGTGCCGTGCAGCTACGAAGACATCGACCTCGCCGACCTGATCCTGATCGCCGGTGCCAACCCGGCCTTCGCCCACCCGATCGTCTACCGCCGCATCGAAGCCGCGCGCGCGGCCAATCCAGACCTCAAGCTGATCGTCGTCGACCCGCGCCGCACCGACACCGCGGCGGACGCCGACCTGCACCTGGCGATCACGCCGGGCAGCGACGTGCTGCTCTACTCGGCGATGCTGCACGTGCTGCTGTGGGAAGGCATGATCGATGACAACTTCATCGCCGAACACACCACCGGCTTCGCCGACCTGCGCAAGCAACTCGCCGAGTTGACGCCGGGCACCGTCGCCCCCGTCTGCGGGGTGAAGGCCGACGACATCGTCACCGCCGCGCGCTGGTTCGGCCAGGCCAAAGCGCCGCTCTCGTTCTGGTGCCAGGGACTCAACCAGTCGACCCACGGCACGGCCAACGGCGCCGCGCTGATCCACCTTCACCTCGCCACCGGCACCATCGGCAAGCCCGGCATGGGCCCCTTCTCGCTGACCGGCCAGCCCAACGCAATGGGCGGGCGCGAGGCCGGCGCGATGGCCAACCTGCTCCCCGGCCACCGCAACCTCCTCGACGCCGCCGACCGCGCCGAACTCGCCGCGCTGTGGGGCATCCCCGCGCTGCCCGAACGGCCCGGCAAGACCGCCGTCGAAATGTTCGACGCCGTACGCGACGGCAGCATCAAAGCAATCTGGATCGCCTGCACCAACCCGGCCCAATCCTTGCCCGACCTCGCCCGTGTGCGCGAAGCGCTGCAGACCGCCGAATTCGTAGTCGTCCAGGACGCCTGGGCCGACACCGAAACCGCCGCCTTCGCCGACCTCCTGCTGCCCGCCGCCACCTGGGGCGAGAAGGACGGCACGGTGACCAACTCCGAACGCCGCATCAGCCGCGTCCGCGCCGCCGTCCCGCCTCCCGGCGAAGCCCGCGCCGACTGGCGTATCGCGCGGGATTTCGCGCTCGCCCTGAGCGCACGCCTAACAGAACCCCGTCATCCCGGCGAAAGCCGGGATCCAGGAAAAGCCCCGGAAGCCTCAATTCCAGCCTCCACCGGAATGACGGCCGAAACCCTCTTCCCCTTCACCACCCCCGCCGAGGTCTACGCCGAGCACGTCGCCACCACCCTCGGCCGCGACCTCGACATCGGCGGCCTGTCGCACGCCGCGCTCGACCGCCTCGGCCCCCAACAGTGGCCGTTCCCGGCCGGCGCAAAAACCGGCGAGGCGCGCCTGTTCATCGACCACCGCTTCGCCTTCGACGACGGCAAGGCACGCTTCATCCCCGTCGCCACGGGCCTGACCGCCGAGTCGCCCGACGCCCGCCATCCCTTCCGTCTCGTCACCGGTCGCCTGCGCGACCAGTGGCACGGCATGAGCCGCACCGGGCGCGTCCCGCGCCTCTATGCGCACGAACCGGAGCCCGCTGTCCGCCTGCATCCGGCCGACATGGCGCGGCGCGGCTGGCGCGAAGGCACGCTGATGAACCTTCGCAGCCGGCGCGGCGAAATCGTTCTCCCGCTTGCCGCCAGCGACGACGTACGCCCCGGGCAAGCCTTTGTCGCCATGCACTGGGGGCGGCGCACGCTCGCCCACGATGGCGTCAACGCGCTGACGCTCCCCGCCTTCGACCCCGTGTCGAAACAGCCGGAACTCAAGCACGCCGCCGTGCGCATCGAGCCGGCCGATTTGCCGTGGCGGCTCGCCATTTTGCGCTCGCCGGGCGGCGGACTCGGCGCCGACGAACAGGTGCAGCGCTGGCGGGCCGCCCTCGAACCTCTGCTGGCCGGATTGGAGACCGGAGCCTACGCCGCGCTGACGCTCGACGGCCGCGACCGCCCGTTCGTTGCCCTGCGCGTCGCCACCAGGGAACCGCTGGACGACGAACGCATCGAGCGCATCGCCGTCGCGCTGGCGCTTTCCGAATCCGCCAGCCTCAACTACCGCGACAGCGCCCGCCACATCACCAAGCGCGCCATCGTCGAGAATGGCCGCCTGACCGGCATCCTGCTCGCCGGGGAAGACGCGGGTATCGGCTGGCTGCGCGCGGCGCTGCGCGACGGCATCGCCATCGACGAACTGCGCCGCTGGATCTTCGCTCCCCGCGCCACACCGCCAACCGCAACCGCCACGCCGCGCCGGGTCGTCTGCAACTGCTTCGACGTGAGCGCCGCCGCGATCGAGGCGGAAGTCCGCCAGGGCAAGGCGCTGCCCGAGATCCAGGAAAAGCTCAAATGCGGCACGTCGTGCGGATCGTGCCTGACGGAGGTCCGGAGGCTGATCGCGGCAAGCGGCGCGACGCCCTATTCCGCGACAGCCCGCGCTGCCTCCTCGCCCACCTCAGGCTGACCAGGCGAACACGACAACCCCGGGTTCGTCGCCAGGTACCCGGCCTGCATCATGTCGGCCACAGCCCGCTCCGCAGGTGACAGCGGCCGGTAGTTGCGTCCGTACTTCCAGCCGTAGCCCCAGCGATAGCTCGTGAAGAAGTACGGGCCGCCACCCGCGCGCACGCCAGCGAACATTACGTCGGCCAGGGCGCGATTGCGGGTGGTTTTTTCGACGCAGTCGCGCAGCTTTTCGTCGGCTGCGCGACGCTCTGCCGCGGTGCCTCCGCGCCAGTAGGCGAGGTCGTGGGCAACGCAGCAATGGCACCAGTCATCGTTCGAGATGAGCGAATGGTCGGGGAAGCGGCTGCATCCATCCGTCGTGAATTCCCGGATTTCGACCTTCTCGTCCGACGCAGCGACGGCGGGCGGAAACAAAGCGGCGAACAGCCACAACGAAACGCGTAGAGCAAGCATATCGGGGAAATCCTGGGAGCAACGGGAAAGGGGGAACGATCCGGCGAGAGGCGCATCGTGCCGAGATCCGGATGGAATATCAACCTGTTCGCGCCCGGACGCTCACATCGCAGCGGCGTCCCGCCACAACAACCAGACACGCAGATCGAACTCGAGCTGGTGATATGCGGGTTCCATGTAGCGGCAGAGCTGGTAAAACTCCTTGTCGTGCTCGCGTTCCCGGAGGTGGGCAAGCTCATGCACGACGATCATGCGCAGGAACGCTTCCGGCGCCTCGCGGAAAACTGTGGCGATGCGAATCTCGTTTTTCGCCTTCAGTCTTCCGCCCTGCACCCGCGAAACGCGCGTGTGCGTTCCCAGCGCCTGGCGGAGGAGCTTCAGCGAATTGTCATAGACCACCTTGCTCAGCGGTGGCGTATTGCGCAGGCATTCGTTCTTGATCGCGTGTACGTAGTCATAAAGCGCGCGATCCGAGCGCACGGCATGACGCAGTGGATACCTGCGCTGCAGCGCGTCGCCCAGCCTGCCCTCGGCGAGCAGATGCAGAACGGGCTCGACGAGTCCGGCGGGATAACCGGCGAGGATAGCGGGAATGTCGCAACGATTCATGGTTTGGCGGGGGAAAGAGGCAAGTCGGCACAGAAAGCTTGGACACCGAAAACTGGTAGCATAAAGCCGTACCTGTCGGTCGACATAATAACCAGGGAGGAGATCACTGCCATGGCCGGCTTGAGCTTGATGCGCCTGCTCATTCTGCTTGTTTCAGCCAGCATCCTTGGCGGATGCGCCCCACCGGAGCCGTATCGCATCGGGTTCCTCGGCGGCATTTCCGGCCGCTATGCCGACCTCGGGATCGGCGGCCGCAACGGCGCCGCGCTGGCAATCGAGATGCGCAACGCGGCGGGCGGTATCAACGGCCGGAAGATCGAGCTTGTCGTCGAGGACGACAAGCAGGATTCCGACGTTGCCAAGCAGGCGGTTTCGCGGCTGATCGCGCGCAAGGTCGACGCAATCATCGGCCCGATGACCAGCCAGATCGCCATCGACAGCGTGCCGCTGATCAATGCAGCCCGGATGGTGATGGTCAGTCCGACGGTGACGACGCCAGCGCTGTCGAAACTGGATGACCATTTTCTGCGTGTCATCGCACCGACCACCGATTACGCCCGCAAGAACGCCAATCATCATTTCAGCCGCCAGGGCTATCGGCGCATCGCAGCGGTTTACGATCTGCGCAACCGCGCCTATTCCGAGAGCTGGCTGGCCGACTACCAGGCCACCTTTGTCGCCCTTGGCGGCACGCTGATCAGGAGCGAGCCCTACGTCTCCGGCGACGAAACCGATTTCACCCGCCTCGCCGAGCGCCTCCTCGAGGAGCGCCCCGACGCCGTGCTGGTCATCGCCAATTCGGTTGACGCGGCCATGCTCGCCCAGCAACTGCGCAAGCGCGATCCGCTCATCCACATCACCGCGGCGGAATGGGCCGCGACCGAGCGCCTGACGGAGTTGGGCGGCAAGGCCGTGGAGGGCATGGCCATCGCCCAGTTTCTCGACCGCAACAGCCGGCATCCGGCTTACGTGGCCTTTCGCAATGCCTATGTAGATCGATTCGAACTGGAGCCGGGATTCGCCGGCATCACCGGATTCGATGCCGCCAATGTCGTGCTCGACGCGCTGGCGGTGATGAAGGACGGACAAACCTTGAAGCAGGCCATCCTCGAACGCGGCGCGTTTCCCGGAGCCCAATCGGAGATCTGCTTCGACGCGACGGGCGACGCAACGCGGGAGACATTCATGACCGTGATTCGCGACGGCGCATTCGTTCGCCTGGACTGAGGGAGCGGGAAAGATGCGCCGCTCCCTGCGTTTCTGGCTCTCGCTGGGTCTGGCGACGCTGGTCGCCGTGGCGATCCTCTTGGTGACCCTCGTCGTCCTCGGCGCGCTGGTTCCGCGACTCAACGCCAAGGTCGAAACCCAGAGCCGCACGCTCGGCAAGGCCGCGGCGGCGCAGATCAACGACTTTCTCGCCAGTTTCTCGTCCCGGATGAGCAGCCTCTGCGACGACATTGCCTCCCGCCCGACACTGGAAGGGGACCGGCTGCGCCTGATGGTCGATGCCATCGCCCAGGCCGAGAAGGGCATCGAGTCGCTGTACGTCGTCGACGACAACGACCGCGTCGTGGAAGCCGGGCTGCCGATCGCGCACCGGGCCCTGCGCAACGACCAGATCGGCATCGATTTTTCCGGCCGGCGCTTTGTGCGCGCGGCCCGCGAGACGCGCAGCGAGGCGTGGTCGGGCACGTACCTCTCCGTGCGCGGAAACATCGTCGTCGCCCTCGCCCTGCCGCTGACATTTCCGGGCAGGACGCCGGGCGCCCCCGCAACCCATGGCGTCCTCGTCGGCGAACTCAACCTGAACGAGGTCTCGCATTTCGCCCGCCTGTTGAGCGGCACCGACGAATTGCTGACCATCATCGTCGACCGGCGCGGCAATGTCGTCGGCCACCCGGACGCGGCGCGCGCACTGCACCAGGAGAATCTCAAGCATCTGGTACCGTTGAGCGGACCCTCCGACGCGCAGAGGATCGAGCGTTTCACCATCGAGTCCATCGACTACCTCGGGAGCATCACGCCGATTCCTGCGACCGGGTGGACCGCCCTGGTCGCCCAGCCGGCCGAGAGGGCCTTTGCCATCGTCCGCTCGACCCTCGTCGCGCTGGCGGTGGGATGCGCCATGGCCCTGGTGATCGCCGTATTCGCCGCGCTGGTCGCCAGCCAGCGCATGATGCGGCGAATCGGGCTATTCGCGGCACACCTGGAAGCGGTGGCAGACGGCAACTACCGGGCGTCGATCCCTCATTCGGGCATCGACGAAATCGAAACACTCTCGCAGCATATGCGCCGCATGGCCAATGCCGTGCTCGAACGCGAAGACCGCCTGCGACGTGCAGCCAAGGTGTTCTCGCACGCTACGGAAGGCATCCTGATCGCCAACGCCAGCGGCACGATCACGGAAGTCAACGATGCATTCACACGCATTACCGGCTTCGCCCGTGAAGAGGTCGTCGGACAAACTCCGCGGATGTTCGGACCGCTGCCGGGAGGCAAGCGACTCTACGCCCGCATGCGCCGCGCGCTCGCCCGAGGCGGCCACTGGCAAGGCGAAATAGTCAGCCGCAAGAAAAATGGCGAAACTTTCATCGCGCTGTGCAACGTCACTGCCGTCGGCGATGCGGCGGGCACGCCGCAGAACTATGTCGCCCTGTTCTCCGATATTTCGGAGATGAAGGACTACCAGCGGCGACTTGAGCGCATCGCCCACTTCGATTCGCTGACCGAACTGCCGAACCGTGTGCTGCTTGCAGACCGCATGCGCCACGCCATGGCCCAGAGCCTCCGTCGCGGTCTTTCGCTGGCGGTCATCTATCTAGATCTCGACGGTTTCAAATCGATCAATGACCGCCACGGTCACGAATTGGGCGACAAACTGCTGGTTGCCATCTCCGGGGCGATGAAGAATGCGTTGCGAGACGGTGACACGATTGCCCGCATCGGTGGCGACGAGTTCGTCGCCGTTCTGATGGACCTGGCGGACGAACGGGATTGCTTCCCGGTACTCGATCGACTGCTCCGTGCGGCGTCCAGCCCGTTCCTCATCGACGGCCACACGCTGCAGGTATCGGCCAGCATCGGCCTCACCTTCTATCCGGAGGACAACGTCGATGCCGAACAACTCATGCGCCATGCCGACCAGGCGATGTATCAGGCAAAGCAGGCGGGCAGGAATCGCCATGCCGTATTCGACGTCGCCGGGGACGTCGCAGCGGCCAGTCTGTCGCGGAATGCTGAGGAGATTCGCACCGGACTCGCCCGCGGCGAATTCAGGCTCCACTACCAACCCAAGGTCAACATGGCGACCGGCGCCGTAGTCGGCGCGGAAGCCCTCATCCGTTGGCAACATCCCGAGCGAGGGCTTCTGCTGCCAGGCGATTTCCTGCCCTTTGTCGAGAACCGCCCTATCTGCGTGGACGTGGGGGAATGGGTAATCAACTCAGCGCTGAAGCAGGTCGAGGCATGGAGCAACGCAGGACTGAACCTCCCGGTCAGCGTCAATATCGGAGCGCGTCAGTTGCTGCAGGAAGACTTCATGGACCGCCTGAGGGAGGCGCTGGCGCGACATCAGGACATGCCGACCGAGCACCTGGAACTCGAAATTCTGGAGACCAGCGCGCTGGACGATATCGCCCGGACATCCGAAGTCGTGCGCGCCTGCCGCGACCTTGGCATCCGCTTCGCGCTGGATGATTTCGGCACCGGCTATTCATCCCTCACCTATCTCCGAGGCCTCCCCGCCGACGTGCTGAAAATCGACCGCAGTTTCGTGGGCGGCATGCTCGACGATGCGAACGACCTGGCCATCGTCACCGGCATCATCGGCTTCGCCAGGGCTTTCAACCGCCAGGTGATCGCCGAAGGCGTCGAGACTGTAGAACACGGACTGAAGCTGCTCTCTCTCGGATGCGAACTGGCTCAAGGCTACGGCATCGCCCGCCCGATGCCGGCGGAGGAAATTCCCGCGTGGACCCGCCGCTGGAAGCCCGATGCGCGATGGCTGGCGCACGATCGCGGCAGCACAACGCCCCCTTCGATTCAAGGCTGAACCGCCAGCCTGCAACGCACGGAAGGCATTTTTTCCAAATTTTATAAAAATCAGCAATTTACTTGCATCCATCCGTTTTTTGGTGCATAGTGCCGCACAGCGATTGTCAAGTTCGTGTTGTTGTTCTCTGGTTAGCCCCTGCAGTTCTGCAGACCACTTCCCCGTTTTCCGCGTCGCTTTCTTGATCCTCGCCTTCAAACAAGGGGTTAGCCCCTTTCTACATTTTTTGGAAATACAGGAATATGGCAACAGGTACAGTCAAGTGGTTTAACGATGCCAAGGGCTTCGGCTTCATCTCTCAGGACAACGGCGGCGAAGACCTCTTCGCGCACTTCTCGGCGATCCAGTCGAAAGGCTTCAAGACCCTGA
Source organism: Gammaproteobacteria bacterium (assembly GCA_029289235.1). Classification (GTDB taxonomy): domain Bacteria; phylum Pseudomonadota; class Gammaproteobacteria; order Burkholderiales; family Rhodocyclaceae; genus Propionivibrio. Next base: position 6,856 of record JARFTZ010000039.1, on the reverse strand, counting down.
AAGAAGGCCAGCGCGTGACCTTCGACATCACCGAAGGACAAAAAGGCAAGCAGGCTTCCAACATCCGCGAAGCCGACTAAACCGCACTGCGGCCCATTTCGGCGGACAGCGTCCGCCCTTCTGCGCCACCGAGAAAACCCGGCCTATGCCGGGTTTTGTTTTTTCATTTTTTCCGGAGGTGCTTTCATGGCCAAAGAAGAACTACTTGAAATGCAAGGCGTCGTCATGGAAGTCCTGCCCGACGCACGCTATCTCGTCCTGCTCGACAACGGACATAAGCTGGTCGCCTATACGGCCGGCAAGATGCGCAAGCACAGCATCCGCATCCTGGCAGGTGACAAGGTGACGCTCGAACTGTCACCCTACGACCTGAGCAAGGGCCGCATCAACTTCCGCCATCTCGAAGGCCGCTCGCCGGCGCCCGCGAGAACACCGCGCCGGCGCTAAACCCGCCTTTAGCCTTTGGCCGTTATTACGCCAAAGGAAACTCAGCCACGATGGCGTACCCCGCCCCGCCCGCGCCGAGTTGCGACCGCACCAGGACGAAGCGATCGCACGCCCAATTCATCGAGGAAAGTTGCGGCAGCACGGGATGGCTGTCGCCCACCTTGCGCACTAGCGTGAGGTGCGGCACGAATGACTGCGAGGCATCGCACGGCAGGGACGCCGCAAGCAATCGTTCTCGCAGAGCGACCACCAGTGTCTGCAATTCCGGGGGCACTGACGCGCCCCCCGCCCAGATCAAGCGGTTATGGCGCCAGAACCCCAACCGGTCAAAGGTCATTTCAAAAGACTTTGCCGTCACCTCGCGCGCCACATCCAGTACCGCCGGCAGTTGCTCCTCCTCGACGTCACCGAGAAACGCCAGTGTCAGATGAATCGTTTCCCGCCGGGTCGCGCGGCCGCCAAACCGTTGCGCCAGCGTATCAGCCAGCCTTGCCAGCGACAGGGCTACCGGTGCTGGCGGCCAAATGGCAAAAAAAAGACGCATGCCTGTCGCCGGTTATTGATTCGGCAAGGTAATGTTTGAATTCGTCACCCCGGCGAAGGCCGGGGTCCAGCCGGCGATTGCTCTCCGATACTGGATACCGGCCTGCGCCGGTATGACGAGGTCTTTATGCTTCATCGTGCCGAAGCAATAATCGCCACTCACTTCTTCGCGTGCGCCGGCCGGAAGGCTTTGCAGAAGTCCGGATCGGCCTCCAGCCAGGCGCCCTCGATCAGGTCGATGCAGTAGGGAATGGCCGGGAACACCGCCTGCAGGCAATCATCGATCGCCGACGGCTTGCCGGGCAGATTGACGATCAGGCAGCGGCCGCGGATGCCGGCAGTCTGGCGCGAGAGGATCGCCGTCGGGACGAACTTCAGCGACGCCGTGCGCATCAGTTCACCGAAGCCGGGCAGCATCTTGCTGCACACCGCCTCGGTGGCTTCCGGCGTCACGTCGCGCAGCGCCGGCCCGGTGCCGCCAGTCGTCACCACCAGGCTGCATCCCGCCGTGTCGGCCATCTCGATCAGCGCCGCCTCGATCAGCGGCTGTTCGTCGGGTATCACCCGCGCGACGGCCTCCCACGGGCTGCTCAGCGCCTGCGTCAGCCAGGCGCGGATCGCCGGTCCGCCCTTGTCCTCGTAATCGCCGCGGCTGGCACGGTCGGAGACCGTCAGGATGCCGATCCGCGCGTTCATTGCTGTGTTCATGCAGCCTCCTCCACAAAACCGGCCGTGCGCTGGTACAGGCTGCCGTCGAGCAACTGCACCTGTACAAGGTCGCCTGCCGCCAGGTTGCCGCTTTCCGCCGGCACCACGAGCAGGCCGTCGGCGCGAGCCATCGAGCAGAGATCGCCGCTGCTCTGCGCACCGGTGGAGGTCGCCCGCAGACGCCCGTTCGCCTCCGTCGCCAGGGTGACGCGGATGAATTCCATGCGCCCCGGGCGATGCTTGAGCGGATGCGCCAGGGTGGCCGTGACGGTGCGCCGGAACAGGGCCGGGTGGCCCATCCTCCGCCGCAGCGCCGGCAGGACGAACTGTTCGAAGCAGACCATGCTCGACACCGGATTGCCGGGCAGGCCGAAGACCAGCGTTCCGCCGCGCGTGCCGAAGGCCAGCGGGTGCCCCGGCTTCATCTCGACGCGCCAGAAATGCATGGCGACGCCGAGCGCTTCGAGCGTCGGCCGCACGTGATCGTGCACGCCGACCGAGGAACCGCCGGAGACCAGCAGGACGTCGTAGTCGAGCCCCTGCCGGAGGAAGCCGGCGAGTTCCGCCGGGTCGTCGCGGGCGATGCCGAGACGCACCGGCTCGATGCCGAGCGCCTGCAGCTGCGCCATCAGCGCGTGGCTGTTCGATTCGGGAATCTTGTCGGCGTCGAACGGCGCTTCCAGCGCTTCGAGCTCGTCGCCGCTTGAAAGGATCGCCACGCGCGGCCGGCGATGGACGTTGACGCGGGCACGCTTGACCGTCGCCAGCAGGCCGATCACGCCCGGGGTGATCTCGGTACCGGCGTGCAGCACGACGTCGCCGTGGCGCATGTTCTCGCCGCGCACGCGGATGTCGTTGCCGGCCTTGACCGGCACGGTGATTTCGACGGAGTCATCGGTGAGCATCCGGGTGTCTTCGACGCGGATCACCGCATCGGCGCCGGGCGGCACCGGCGCGCCGGTCATGATGCGCGCGCACTGGCCGCTGGCCACGGTCTTTTTGGGCAGATCGCCGGCCTTGATGTCCTCGATGACGGTCAGCAGGACGCCGCCGGTCGCAAGATCGGCGCTGCGCACGGCGAAGCCGTCCATCGCCGAGACGTCGTACGGCGGCTGGTCGCGGTTGGCGCGCACGTCCTCGGCCAGAACGCGGCCGAGTGCGCGCTCCAGCGGGATTTCCTCGCTGCCGTCGGTTTCCGCGAAGCCCAGCACGCAGGCCTGCGCCGCGCTGACCGACAGGTTGTTGTTCTCGCTCACTGTTTCACCTCGTCTTCATGGTGCCTCGCCGCCGCCAGATCGGCCGGCGTATCGAGGTCGAAAAAACTGTGCAGACCGGGATCGATCGCCTGCAGTTCGTCTTCATCGACAAGACAGACGCGCAGCCGTTCCAGCGCGGCGCGCAGGCTGTGTTTGCCGGGCGCATCGAGCAGCGCGCGGATCGTCGGCAACGCGCTCGTCGCGTAGTAGGCCGCCAGCGGCTGCGGAAAGCCGCCGATCACCGGCACGACGGCCTGAACCCCTTCACGCCGCGCAGCCAGGTGCCGGATCACCGCGGGGTGCAGGAAGGGCATGTCGGCGGCAACGGCGAAGACCCAGGGCGTGCTCACCGCCGCGATGCCGGCGCACAGGCCGGCCAGCGGGCCGCCGGCGGGATGGGCATCGCAGACCTGCGGCACGGCGACGTCGGGTCGCGGCGTCCGCACGCTGACGATGACGCGCGGAAAAACAGCCTGCAGCCGCCCGACCATGCGGTCGAGCAAGGTGCTCCCGCCGAACGCCAATCCGGGCTTGTCGACGCCCATCCGGCGCGACTCGCCGCCGGCCAGCACCAGCCCCGTGCAATCGGAGATCACGGCGCGCGCGAGAGCAGGAATTCGGCCACCCCGGCCGCATCGTCGAGCGCGAAATGCGGCAGCTCCGGGTAGACCTCCGGGCAATCGGTGACGATGGCGATCAGCCCGTCTTCGAGCGCGCAACGCGGCGGCTTGCCGTTGGCGCGGCGCAGCACCTCGAGCTTCGGCCCCGCCGCATGCGAGAAACCTTCGGCGAGCACCAGGTCGGCTTCGCCGAGAAAGCGCTCGGCCAGTTGCAACGGTTCGCGGCGATCGACGGCGTCTGCCACCAGCTGCAGCGCCGTGGTGGTCACCAGCATGCTCATCTCGGCACCGGCGTTCTTGTAGCGCCAGCTGTCCTTGCCTTCGCTGTCGAGCTCGACCTTGTGGTGCGCGTGCTTGATCGTCGCCACGCGCCGGCCGCGAGCGGTCAGTTGCGGAATGAGTTTCTCGACGAAGGTCGTCTTGCCGGAATTGGAGTGGCCAACGAAGATGAATACGGGTGGGGTCATAGGGTTCCTCAGGGATGCGGCGTCACCCACGCTTCGCCGCTCGGGGTGATTTCCTTCTTCCAGATCGGCACGCGTTCCTTCAGTTCGTCGATCAGCCAGCGACAGGCCTCCAGCGCGGGGGCGCGGTGTTCGGCACCGGTGGCGATGAAGACGATATTGTCGCCGGCGCGGACGGTGCCGAGCCGATGCACGATACGCGCCTCGATCAGGCCGAAGCGTTCGATGGCCTCGGTGCGCAGTTTCTGCAGCTCGGCCAGCGCCATCGGGCGGTAGGCGTCGAAGCCGATCTCGCAGACCTCGCGGCCTTCGGAGAAGTCGCGCGCGCAGCCGAGAAAGGTGGCGATCCCGCCCATGCGCATTGAGCCAGCGCGCAGGGCGCAGACTTCCTCATCCTGCGAGAAGTCCTCCAGTTGCAGTCGAACCGCGTCGTTCATCTCAGCCTCCGGAAAAACGCGACATGAAGACGATCTCCGCGCCGTCGGCCAGCGGCGTGCGGACATCGTCGCGCACCCGTTCGCCGTTCACCGCGGCGATCGAGACCAACGCGAAGGCTTCGGGGTAGCGCGGTGTCAGTTCATCGCGCACGTCCTGCCAGCACATGCCCTCGCGGAACGGCACGTCGATCTGGCGCTCGCCGACGCGGTCGGCCACCGGGCCGAAGAACAGCACGGTGATCATGCAAGGCCTCCCGGCGTGCTGTTGCGCAACCACACGCCGCTCTTGCCGCCGCGCTTTTCCTCAAGCTGCACGTTTTCGATGCGCATGCCGCGGTCGATGGCCTTGCACATGTCGTAGATGGTAAGCAACGCGGCGCTTACCGCACACAATGCCTCCATCTCGACGCCGGTCTGCCCGACGCAGGTGGCGGTCACCATTGCCTTGATGCCGACACAGCCTTCACCGTCGGCGTTCGCGATTTCGGCAAAGGCAACCTCGACGCCAGAGAGCGGCAGCGAATGGCACATCGGGATCATTTCCGGTGTGCGCTTCGCGGCCATCACGGCGGCGACGTCGGCCACCGCTAGGACGTTGCCCTTGGCGATGGTGCCGGCGCGAATGCGTTCCAGCGTTGCCGGCTGCATGCGCAGGAGACCGCTGGCGACAGCGACGCGGCGCGTTTCATCCTTGCCGGAGACGTCGACCATGCGCGCCCGCCCGGTCGCGGAAAAATGGGTGAGATCCTGGGTTTCGTTCAAGGCGATTCCTGTCTGGCAGCGCTCAGCCGCCGATGTACGACATTTCGATTTTCTTTACCGGCAACGCCGTCGCGTCATGGCGCAACTGCGAGTAGCGGTCACCCCGGCGCGACCAGAGTGCGACGACCCGCTCGCGCAGGTGTTGATCGCCCTCGCCGCCGCGCAACGGGCTGCGCAGGTCGTAGCCCTCGTTCGCGAAGAGGCAAGTATAAAGCCGGCCGTCGGTCGACAGGCGCAGACGGGTGCATTCGTGGCAGAAGGCCTGGGTCACCGAGGCGATCACGCCGATCTCGCCGCCACCATCAACAAACGCCCAGCGCTTGGCGACTTCGCCGACGTAGTTGGGGTCAACCGGACGGAGCGGGTGGGCACGGTCGATCCGCTCCAGAATTTCCTGCGCGGTAACGACGTCGTCGAGCCGCCAGCCGTTGGTGGTGCCGACGTCCATGAATTCGATGAAGCGCAGGATGACGCCGCTGAGCCGGAAGTGCCGCACCAGCGGCAGGATCTCGCCTTCATTGACGCCGCGCTTGACCACGGTGTTGACCTTGACCGGCGCCAGCCCCACGGCTTGCGCGGCGGCGATGCCGTCGAGGACGCGTCCGACGGCGACGCCGGAGTCGCTCATCTTGCGGAAGACTTCCGCACTCAGGGCATCGAGGCTGACAGTCAGCCGGGTCAGGCCGGCGTCCTTGAGGCTGTGTGCCTTGGCCGCGAGCAGGGTGCCGTTGGTGGTCAGGGCGACTTCGACGGGGCGGCCGCGATCGTCCTCGAGCCGGGCCAATTGTTCGATCAGCCGCTCGACGCCATGGCGCAGCAGCGGCTCGCCACCGGACAGACGCAGCTTGCGCACGCCCAGCCCGACGAACAGCCGCGCCAGCCGGGTGATTTCCTCGAAGCCGAGCAATTCCGCGCGTTGCAGAAAAACAAAATTCTTGCCGAACGCCTCGCGCGGCATGCAGTAAGTGCAGCGCATGTTGCAACGATCCGTCACCGAGATCCGCAGGTCGCGTAAGGGGCGCTGCAGTGTATCGGTTACGGGATACATCGGCGACGAGCCTCGATAGCAAAAAAAGGAAGAGTACCGCAGGTCGGGCGGCCTTGTGTGCTGCTTCAACTCACTCCACGCCCTCGCTAGTTGACCGGCCGGTCGGCCGGCCGTTCCCTATTTACCCTTCCCCTCGTTCGTCACCATGGGCGCCGGATGGAAAACGTCCTGAGACACGCCCCCCTTCTCGGCACCGATCGACTGTTCGACGTTCGGCAGGCGGTGGGCGATGCCCTTGTGGCAGTCGATGCAGGTCTGCCCGGCGTTCAGCCCCTCCTGGTGGACTTCCGCCGCGCGACGGCTCTGCTTCGCGTAGTCGAAGCTCTGGTCGTCATGGCAACCGCGGCATTCGCGCGAGTCAGTCTCCTTCATCCGCGCCCATACGGCCTCGGCCATCTTCGAGCGATAGGCGTCGAATTTCTCCGGCGTATCGATGGTACCGAGGATGTTGTGATAGACGTCCTTGGAGGCCCGGATCTTGGCGTACATCTTCGGCCCGAACGCCTTCGGCACGTGGCAATCCGGACAGGTCGCCCGGACACCGGTGCGGCTGGAGGCGTGCGTGGTCAGG
>JARFTZ010000038.1 GCA_029289235.1 Gammaproteobacteria bacterium | reverse complement strand
CGCCGCTTGCGGGTGCGATTCCGGCATCGCGTGACCCACCTTGCCGCTGATCGCAGCAAGCGCACCGCCCGCCGACAACATGCCCAACGCACCCACCACCAACAGCTTCTTCAATGCAAATGCTTTCATCTGTGACTCCTCCTTGTAAAAAAACAGCAAAAAACTCAGGGCGTCTGCAAGGTGCCGTCGACCAGTCGCGTCTGCGTCCAGGTCGTGACAGTCTTCTCGCATGGATATTTCGCCGCTTCCGTTTCGTTGATATCGACGCCCAGTCCAGGCTTGTCGTTGGCGTAGACGTAGCCGTTGCGGAACTCCGGCAGACCGGGGAACACGTCGAGCAACGCCTCGCGCGGGCCCTTGAGCTCCTGGATCACGAAATTCGGCGGCTCGGTGCCGGACCATTCCTGCACGCCGAAATTGCGCGCGGCGAGATCGATGTGGATGTTCGCCGCATGCGCCATCGGCGACATGTCGCCCGGACCGTGCCAGGCGGTACGCACGCCGTACTGCTCGGCGAACAGTTGCAGCTTGCGCCCCGGCGTGATGCCGCCGATCTGGCTCAGGTGCACGCGGATGTAGTCGATCAGGTGCTCGGCGATGATCTTCTTCCACTCATAGGGGTGGTTGAACAGTTCGCCCTGCGCCAGCGGGATGCTGGTCTTGGCGCGCAGTTCCTTGAGCCACTCGCCCTCCTCCAGCGGAATCGCGTCCTCAAGGAAGAACAGGTCGAACGGCTCCATTTCCTGCGCGAACTTGATCGCCTCGATCGGCTTCAGGCGCTCATGCACATCGTGGCAGAGCTGCACGTCCCAGCCGACGCGACTGCGAATGCCTTCGAACAGCTTGAGCGTTTCGCACATGTACTTGCGGCTGTCGAGATAGATGCCGTCGAACGATCCGACCGGCGCCGTCGCCGGCGCCTTGCCGTAACCGCCGCCCCCGTAGCCGCCGCTCTGGCAACGGATATGGGTGATGCCCTGCGCGCGGTATTTCTCGACGTTGTCGCACAACTCGTCCAGATCCTTGCCGTCGGCATGACGGTAGATCGGCACGCCGGAGCGCACCTTGCCGCCGAACAACTGGTACAGCGGCATGTTGGCGAGCTTGCCCTTGATGTCCCACAGCGCCATGTCGATGCCGGAGATGGCGTTGTTCTCGATCGGGCCGTTGCGCCAGTAGGCGTTCTGGTGCATCAGCTGCCAGATTTCCTCGATGGCTTCGGCATCGCGGCCGACCAGCAAGGGCTTGAGATACTCCTCGACAAGACACTTCACCGCCACATGGCGATAGGCGAAGGTGGCGCAACCAAGGCCATACAGGCCCGGCTGGTTGGTTTCCACCTTCACCACCACCAGGTTGATGCCTTCCGGCGCGGTGAGGATGACCTTGACGTCGGTAATCGGGGTTGTCAATTCGTTTCCTCTCGACGATCAGAAAGACAGCTGAACCTTCATCTGCGAACGGCGGTCGGCGGCCATCTCAAAGGCTTCAACAGCGCGCTCGATCGGCAACGTGGCGGTGATGATCGGCTTGACGTTGATCCGGCCTTCCTTGATCAATCGGGCGGCCAACGCGTATTCCTGATGGAAGCGGAACGCGCCGTGGATTCGAATTTCCTTGCCAACGATGGCATTGATCGGAATCGCCACTTCGCCGGTGACGCCGACCTGGATCAGCGTACCGCGCGGACGCAGCACCGGCAGGACATCCTTGATGACCGCGCCGACGCCGGTGCACTCGATGGCGACGTCGAAGTAGCCCTTGTCGGCCGTGAATTCTTCGGCGGCCAGCCCCGGCGCCTGCGACACGTTGACCGTGCGCGTCGCCCCCATCTCCGTCGCCTTCTTCAGCGCCGCGTCATGCAGGTCGGTGGCGACAACTTCAAGCGCGCCGGCATAGCGCGCAGCCGCCACGACCAGGGTGCCGATCGGCCCGGAACCGGTGACGAGCACGCGCTTGCCGGTCAACGATCCAGCCTGCTGCACGGCGTGCAGCGCCACGGACAGCGGTTCGCAACAGGCGGCCTCGCCAAGCGACACTGCGTCGCCGACTGGCTCGCACTGGAATTCACCGACGACGATGCGCTCGCGGAACGCCCCCTGGCTGTGCGGGATGCGCATCGCGCTGCCGTAGAACCACATGTCAAGGCAATGCTGCTGCTCGCCGGCCTGGCAGAACTTGCACTTGCCGCAGGGACGGCTGGGATTCAGCGCGATGCGGTCACCGGGCTTGACCTTGGTGACCCTGGCGCCGACAGCTTCGACGGTCCCGGCCACTTCGTGCCCGAGAACGATCGGCTCTTTGACGCGCACGACACCAAAACCGCCATGAAGGTAGTAGTGCAGGTCCGAGCCGCAGATGCCGCCGGCACCGATCTTGACGAGCACCTGATCGTCGCCCATCTCGGCGACCGGCACGTTTTCGATCCGCAAGTCCTTTTCGGAATGAAGGACGCAGGCTTTTGTTTCCATGATTTGCTCCTGAATGAATCGGGCGGCTAGAGGACGGACAGCCAGCCGCCGTCGACGTAGATGATTTGCCCATTGACGTAATTCGAGGCGTCGGAGGCCAGATAGACCGCCGTGCCGGCGAGTTCGTCCGGCTTGCCCCAACGGCCCGCCGGATTGCTCGATTTGACCCAGGCGTCGAATTCGGGGTTCTCGATCAGCGCGGTGTTCATTTCGGTGAGGATATAGCCGGGGCCGATCGAGTTGGCCTGGATGTTGAACTTGGCCCATTCGGCGGCCATCGAGCGCGTCAGCATCTTGATGCCGCCCTTGGCCGCGGTGTAGGGCGCCACCGTGGCGCGCGCGGCTTCGCTGACCAGCGAGGCAATGTTGATGATCTTGCCACCCCGCCCGCGCGCGATCATCCGCTTGGCGGCTTCGCGACCGACGATGAAGGCGGCGGTCAGGTTGGTGTCGAGCACGCGCTGCCAGTCTGCCAGTTCCAGTTCGACCATCGGCTTGCGGAACTGGATGCCGGCGTTGTTGATCAGGATGTCGATCTCGACGCCACTCTTGTCGAACGCATCGAACGCTGCGACCACCGCCGCTTCGTCGGCCACGTCGAATGCCGCGCCGCGCGCCTTGTAGCCTTTGGCCTGCAGCTTGCCTACCGCCTCATCGACAGCCGCCTGCTTGCGACCATTGACGACGACCGTCGCCCCCGCCGCACAAAGCCCTTCCGCCAGCGAAAAGCCGATGCCGCGCACCGAACCAGTAATCAGCGCCGTGCGCCCCGTCAAATCAAACAGCCCTGCCATGATTTCTCCTTGAATCAGTTGGTTGCAGTACACGTTCGGGTGTCGCCGCACGGTTCTTCACTCTTCCCTTTTGAGACGGCCATCGAGGTCCTCCTCCGCCTGTTTTATCAGTGACAGGACAGCGCGTTCCGCCGCATCGGCGTTGCCGTCCTCGATCGCCCGACACAAGTCCTCATGCATCGGCAATGAATACGCGGGACCGCCCGGCTTCTGCGAAATGATCTCGAACCCGGTGCGCAGGATCGCCGACACGGCGTTCTGCATCTGCTGGACGAACTGGTTGCCGCAGGCGTCGAGAATCGCCGCGTGGAAGGCCAGGTCGGCGGCGACGTAATCGCCTTCACCGGCAACCGCCCGTCGCATGGCGTCGAACGCCGCCCGGATTGCCCCGCGATCAGCATCGCTGGCGCGTATCGCCGCGAGGCGTGCCGCCGCCGGCTCGACGATGCGGCGCAGCTCCATCAGGTCGCGCGACATCTGGCGATCAACGCTGAGGGTCCGGCTTCGCCAGGTAATGATGTCCGGGTCGAACAGATTCCACTCGGCAGGCTCAAGAACGAGGGTCCCCACCTTGCGGCGGACCTCGAGCATTCCCTTTGCCGCCAGCGACTTTACCGCCTCGCGGATCACGATGCGGCTGAAGGCGAAGCGTTCACACAACTCGTTCTCGGAGGGAAGAATCTGCCCCGGCGCGTAGCGGCCCGAGCAGATATCCAGCCCCAGCCGATCGAGCACCTGGCGTTGAAAGGTCGTGCGGGGAAGAGCAAGTCCGGATTCCATAGGTAATATGTATCATGTTAAAAAAAGATACGTCAAGCACTTCACGGAATCGCCAGGTTTTGGCGAAGGCCCCGGCCTCTGGAATCCCTCCCGAACGCATCGAGGAGGCGAGCCCAAACAGTTCGTTAACGAAAAAACGAGCAGGTCGTTGAAAAAACCCGAACCCGCGCCGCCCCACTCCTATGACATCCCAAAATCACACTCAACGTGGCGGAATAACGCCAATGTCCTAACATAAATAACAAGTCGCGAACCCCGACAAAAAATCATCAATTCGAACGCAAATTTTCGGTTGACAGCGTTGTAACAAAACCGTAACGTTCGTTTTAGAACAACATAATTTGTATACGAAAAAACCACAAAACGTATACGAGCCAACAAGAACAAGGCAGGGCGGGATGAAAAGAAGCGAAGTCATGGACTCTCTCGTGCGCGAGGAGCTTTACGATCTACTGATCATTGGCGCAGGCGCGACCGGTTGCGGCATTGCCGTCGATGCAGCAAGCCGCGGGCTGAAAGTCGCCCTCGTCGACAAGCAGGACATTGCCGAGGGCACCAGCAGCAAGAGCACCAAGCTCGTCCATGGCGGCGTCCGCTACCTCGAAGCCGCGGTCAAGAAACTCGACCGAGCCCAGTACCACCTCGTCAAGGAGGCGTTGCAGGAACGCGGCATCTTCCTCCAGAACGCACCGCACCTGGCCAACGCCCTGCCGCTGGTCACTCCGCTCTACAACTGGCTGGAAGTGCCCTACGTGTACGCCGGACTGGTCATGTACGACCTCCTCGCCGGCAAGCGCGGACTGGGCAGAAGCTACCTGGTCGGGAGGAACGAGGCGCTCCGCCGCTTCCCGATGCTCAAGCGCGAAGGGCTCAAGGCCGGCGTCGTTTACTACGACGGACAGTTCAACGATGCGCGCATGGCCGTGACGCTCGCCCTGACGGCCCGGCAACACGGCGCCACGATCGCCCCGCACGTCGAAGTGACCGCGCTGGAAAAGGACGGCGGCAAGCTTTGCGGCGCAAGGGTTCGCGATGCCATCAGCGGCGAGGAATTTGCGGTCCGTGCCCGCTCGGTCATCAACGCGGCCGGTCCGTTCGTGGACAGCATCCGGCAGATGGATGACACGACGGCAAAACCGCTGCTCAAGGCGGCCTCGGGAATCCACATCATTCTTTCCTCCCGCTTCGTTCCGCCGGACACCGGCCTGCTGATCCCGAAGACCGAGGATGGTCGCGTGCTGTTCGTCCTCCCCTGGCAAGGCCATGCGCTGGTCGGAACGACCGACAACCCGGCGGCGATTGTTGACCATCCGCAGGTGAAAGAGGAAGAAATCGCTTACGTGCTGCGTCACGTAAACAAGTACTTCGACCTGTCCGCCACGCGCGCCGACGTCCTCTCCGTCTGGTCCGGCCTGCGGCCGCTCGTGCAGTTTGACGAGAATGCCAGCACGGCGCAGCAGGTTCGCGAACACCTGATTCTGGTCAGCCCATCGGGCCTGGTATCGATGGCCGGCGGCAAATGGACGTCCTACCGCAAGATGGCCGAGGAAGCCGTCGACCAGGCGATCGAGACCGGCAGGCTGAACCCCTCTTCCCCCTGCCGGACGCGCGACCTCCGCCTGGTCGGCGCGGCGAACTACACCCCCGAAATCAGCAGCGTGCTACAGAAGGACTACGGCCTCGCCGCCGACATCGCCGAACACCTGCAGCATGCGTTCGGCGATCAGGCGATGGGTGTGGCCCGGTTGCTCAACGAAGGGCTGGGCGCCCGCCTGCATCCGGATCATCCGTACATCGAGGCCGAAGTCGTTCATGCGGCACGCCACGAGTTCGCCGAGCGCGCCTGCGACGTGCTGACCCGACGCATCCCGCTGGCCTTGCTGGACAAGGCGGCGGCACTGAGCGCCCTTCCCCGCGTGGTCGAACTGATGGCGTCCGAGTGCAACTGGGACGGGCAACGCCAGGCCGCGGAACTGGAAACGGCCCGGGAACGCCTGGCCACGGCAATTTGAGGCAAGAGAAGTTCAGGAAACAGACGATTTTCGCAGGAGCAGCACCCGTTTTTATTCCAACAATGTGGAGGTCACAATGAAGCGCAGAGTTCTTCTTCTTTCCGCCCTGGCGATGCTCGGTACGGCAACCCTGCCCACCTACGCCGCCGACAAGATCGTGGTCAAGATCGCCGGCATGAAGCCGGACGGCGAGCCGGAAACCGTCGGCATGAAGCTGTTCGCCAAGTACGTCATGGAAGCCACCAAGGGCAAGTACGACGTACAGGTGTTCCCGAACAGCCAGCTCGGCAAGGAAGACGCCTACATCGCCCAGACTCGCAAGGGCATCATCCAGATGTGCGCCACCGGCACGCAGACTGGATCGATCTGGCCGGCGATGGCCATGCTCGAAGCGCCGATGCTCTACGACAACCTGGAGCACGCCCACCGCGCGATGAACGGCGAGACCTTCAAGCTGATCAACCAGGGCTTCTCGGAGAAATCCGGTCTCACGACGCTCAACGCCTTCCCGCTCGGCTTCCGCCACTTCTACACCAAGAAGCCGATCAAGAACGTGAGCGACCTGAAGGGTCTGCGCATGCGCGTGCCGAACATCCCGCTGTACATCGAGTTCGCCAAGAACCTCGGCCAGAGCGGCCAGCCGATGCCGTTCGCGGAAGTGCCATCGGCTCTCGACCAGGGCACCATCGACGGCGGCGACAGCCCCTTCTCCGACATCGTCGCGCTGAAGATGTACGAAATCGCCCCGAACATCACGCTGTCCGGCCACCTGCTGGTCATCCACTCGCTGTACATCAACAACGACTTCTATAACAAGCTGCCGCCGGAAGACAAGAAGATCTTCGAAGACGCCGCCAAGCGTTCCGCCGAAGACGTCTGGAAGATGGCGGCCGAAAGCGAGAAGAAGGCCATCGAAGAGATCAAGAAGGGCGGTGGCACCATCGCCGAACCGTCTCCTGAAATGAAGGCGGCGCTGGTCAAGGCTGGCCAGGACACGTGGCAGCTGTTCTACAAGACCGTGCCGAACGCCAAGGAAATCCTCGAAAGCGTGAAGCAGTACAAGTAATTGTTCCTCGCCGGCCCGGGACACCTCGGGCCGGCGGCCCCCAAGCCGACCCATTCGCTGCTCCGGCAACCGCCGGCGCCCTGTGCCTCGGCTTTTTTCGTTTTCCATGTTGATGAATGCAAGGTCATTGGGAGTCTTTGATGTTTATTGGGATAGTGGGAGGGCGAGATGAGCGAACTCATGCCTGAAAAAGAGCAAGCAAAAGAAAGTGCGGGAGAAGTCGCCTTCCAGGGCTTCTGCGCTGCGGTGTTCCTGGGAATGATCGGCCTGGTTTTCTATAACGCGATCCTGCGTTACGTCTTCCGCGCGAGCTTCGCGCCGAGCGAGGAATGGGCGCGATTCCTGTTCATGTACATCACGTTCTTCGGCGCAATCGAGGCGTTCTATCGCGGACGCCACATTTCGGTCGACATGTTCACGGGCATGCTGCACGGTGTGGCGCGCAAAAACGTCGACATCGTTGCCCAGTTATTGGCCCTCGGGGCGCTCCTCGTGCTGATCATCGGCGGCATCACGCTGGTCCAGCAGACCATGGATACCACGACGGTGGCGACGGGAATCAACATGACCTTCGTAAACGGCACACTGCCGCTGATGGCAACCGCCGTCTTCATCATTCGCGTCCGTGAATTGATAGCAACCATCAAACGGCCGGCTTCGGCGTTCCTCGCCAAAGCGAAGGAGATGTGACCATGGAACTGCTCATTTTCCTCGGTTCGCTGTTCTTCTTCCTGCTGCTGAACATCCCGATCGCGCTGGTAATGATCCTCTCGGCGATCTGCCTGATGATCTACTCCGGTTTCTGGGATTTCATGATCATCCCGCAGGCGATCGTCGACGGGGTCAACAACTATCCGCTGATGGCCATCCCGTTCTTCGTCTTCGCCGGCGAAATCATGGGCAAGGGCGGTCTCTCCCAGCGCGTCGTGTTGCTGGCGCAACTGCTGATCGGCCGCGTCCGCGGCGGCTTGGGCTACGCGACGATCGTCGCCAGCATCATCTTCGCCGGCCTGATGGGCAGCTCGGTCGGCGAGGCGGCGGCATTGTGCGGCATCCTCTTCCCGATGATGAAGCAGGCGGGCTACAACAATGCGCGCGCCGGCGGCATCATCGCCTCGGGGGCGATCCTGGGGCCGATCATCCCGCCCTCCGCCAACTTCATCCTGCTCGGCGCAACGGTCGAACTGTCGATCACCAAGCTGTTCATGATCGGCCTGGTGCCAGGCCTGTTGATCGGCTTCTTCCTGCTGGTCATGTGGTTCTTCATCGTGCGCAAGGACGGGTATGTCGACACCATCCGCTTCACGCGCGAGGAGGCCATCAAGATCCTCAAAGAGTCGACCCCGGCATTCATGCTGCCGGTCCTGCTGCTCGGCGGCATCCGCTTCGGCGTGTTCACCCCGACGGAAGGCGGCGCCTTTGCTGCCGTGTATGCGATCCTGGTGACGGTGTTCTACTACCGCGAACTGTCGTTCCGCGACCTGCTGCGCGTCAGCGCCGGCTCGGCGCGTACCACGGCGGTCGTGATGTTCATCGTCGGCGCGGCCTCCGCGGTCGGCTGGTTCATCACCTCGGCGCAGATTCCGATGCAGATGGCCTCGTTCTTCGAACCGCTGGTCAAGACGCCGACCCTGCTGCTGATCGCGATCATGATCTTCCTGTTCGCCGCCGGCATGGTGATGGATCTCACGCCGAACATCCTGCTGTTCGCGCCGGTGTTCTACCCGCTGATCAAGATGGCCGGCATCGACCCGTACCACTTCGGCCTGCTGTTCGTGCTGAACGTCGGCATCGGCGTCATCACCCCGCCAGTCGGCACGGTGCTGTTCGTCGTCTGCGGCTCGTGCGGCATCACCATGAACAATCTGGTGCGCAAGATGGCGCCGTTCCTGCTCATGGAAGTGCTGGTGCTGTTCCTGCTGCTGCTCTTCCCGAAGCTGTCCGTCCTTCCCATGAAGTGGCTGACCTGAGTGGATACGAACAGCAAGACCTGCTTCGTGTTCGACCTGGATGGAACCGTCTACCTCGGTGACGCGCCCATCCAGGGCACGATCGACTTCATCCGGCGCAATCTGGAGCGCCGGGAGATCTTCTTCCTGACCAACAACACGTCGAAGAACCTCGACGACTACGTGAGCAAGCTCGCGCGCTTCGGCATCGTTGTCGGTCAGGAGAAAATCCTCTCGCCCCTCCTGCCGCTGGTCGATTTCCTGCGCGAACAGGACATCCAACGCATCTACCCGGTCGGCAACGCCAGCTTCCGCTCCTACCTGCAGCAGCGACTTCCCGGACTGGCATTCACCTCGGGTAGCGATTGCCAGGCGGTCGTCCTGGGCTACGACACCGAACTCACCTACAAGAAGCTGGCGGATTCCTGCCTGCTCCTGCAGCGTCCGGAGGTCCGTTTCCTCTCGACGCATCCGGACCTCGTCTGCCCGTCGGCGGCCGGTCCGCTTCCCGACGCCGGCAGCTTCGTCAAGCTCTACGAAGCGGCGACCGGACGGCTACCCGAAGTAGTCTTCGGCAAGCCCGACACGATCGTCCTCTCGCCGCTGCTCAAGCGCTTCCGGCGCGAGGAAATGGTGATGGTCGGCGACCGACTGACCACCGACAAGCGCCTGGCCGAAAACGCCGGCATCGACTTCATCCTGGTCCTCAGCGGCGAAGCGCGCCGCGAAGACCTCCCGGGCCTGGAGCGCCAGCCGACGCTGGTCCTCGACGACCTGGGCTCGCTCCAGTAACTACCCTGCAGCCATGCAAGACTCCGGCACCTACGAACTGACCCTGATCCTCGGCGCCGCGGCGCTGCTGCTCTGGGGCGTGCGCATGGCACGCACCGGGGTAATGCGCGTCTACGGCGCGCAGATCCGCCGCACCCTTCCGCGCGCCCTGAACAACCGGCTGGTCGCCCTGCTCACCGGCGCGGGCGCCGCGACCATCCTGCAGAGTTCCATCGCCGTGGCCGTATTCACGTCCGGCCTGGCCGCCGTCGGCGCAGTCCCCGTCGCCGACGGCCTTCTTCTTCTCCTCGGCGCGGACGCCGGCAGCGCCGTTGTCGCCGCCCTGCTCACACTGAACCTGAAAGCGCTGTGGCCGGTGCTGATGTTCGTCGGCTACCTGCTGCACTCGATCTACAGCGACACCGAGTCCCCCCTCAAGCAGTTCGGCCGCATCTGCCTGGGGATCGCCATGATCCTCATCGCGCTGACGTTCATGAGCCAGGTCTCCAGCGCGCTCGCCGCCAGCGACCTGATCCGCGTCATTGTTTCCTCGCTCGGCGGCGAACTGCTGATCGCCGTGCTGCTGTTCGCCATCCTGACCTGGCTGGCCCACTCCTCGATCGCCATCCTGCTCTTCTGGGCCTCCCTCGTGCAGGCCGGGATCACCACCGACCCGACGCTGATCCTCGCCGCCATTCTCGGCATCAATCTCGGCAACGCCGCACCGCCGATCATCATGACCTGGAACCAGGCCGCCCCGGCCCGACGCATCGTCGTCGGCCACGGCGCGTTCAAGCTGACCGGCGTGCTCGCCGGCCTGATCGGCCTGCGTCTGCTCGACGGCCTGTACGAGATCATCCCCGGGGTGCCGAGCTTCCGCGTGGTGATCCTGCACATCCTCTTCAACTGCACGCTGATCGTGGTGTTCACCGGCCTCGTCAAACCGGCGGCGCGCCTCCTCGAACGGCTCTTCATCGAGCCGCCGAAGCCGGTCGACGACATCGGTCCGAAGTACATTCCCGGCAAGTCAGAAGACGTGGGCAAGATCGGGCTGCTGCCGGTCACCGCCCTCGCCCGCGAGGTGCTGCGCATTCTCGGCACCGTGCAGGCGATGCTCGAAATCACCCTGGACATGCTGCTCGCCGGCAACAGCGACAAGGCGCCGGAAATCGTGCGCCTCGAGGAGAAGGTGAATGTCCTGTTCAAGGCCGTCCGCGCCTATGCGGTCGACCTGACGCGCAAGGGCATCGACGATACGGACCTGCGCCGCGTCACCGCCCTGCTGCGCTACACCGCGAGTCTGGAAAACGCCGGCGACGTCATCTGCAAGACGATGGTCGGCATCCCGGAAGCCATGCGCAAGGACGGAAAAAGTTTCTCGGAAGCCGGCAAGCTTGAACTCGACACGCTGTTCCGCTTCCTGATCGGCAACACCCAGCTCGCCGCCGAAGTGATCATGGCGTGGCAGCCGGACACCGCCGGGGTGCTGGTGCAGCGCAAGCGCGACTTCAAGTCGATGTGCCACGACAGCTCGCGCCGACACATCGGCCGGCTCAGCGAGGGCGTCTCGAACGCGCTGGAAAGCAGCTCGGCGCACCTCGACCTGATCGCCGACCTGCGCTGGATCAACACCCAGGTCGCCAGCATCGGCTACGACGTGCTGCCGGCAAGCGAGGACTCGGGCGACGAGGCCGCCGAACAACTGATCAGCCACCCGGAATAAACGTACCGGGCACGCCAGAACAACAAGGAGAACACCATGCGCGAACTGTCCGGCGCCTGGACGCGCCATTCGGGAGACTTCTGGGGCGGCTTCGCCGCCATGCTGGTTGCCCTGCCCGCCTCGGTCGCCTTCGGCGTCACCATCTACGCCGCGATCGACCCCCACTACGCGGCGTTCGGCGCGCTGGCCGGCGTGCTCGGGGCGATGGCGCTCGGGCTGATCGCCCCGACCTTCGGCGGCACCGACCGGCTGATCACCGCACCGTGCGCTCCGGCCGCCGCGGTGCTCTCGGCCTTTGCCATCGATCTCGTTCAACAGGGCGTCAGTCCGACCAGCATCGTCCTGCTGCTCACCGTGCTCGGCATCCTCACCGGCACCCTGCAGATCCTGATCGGCTTCCTCGGCGTCGGCCGGCTCATCAAGTTCATCCCCTATCCCGTCGTTAGCGGCTACCTTTCCGGCGTCGGACTGATCATCATCGGCAGCCAGCTGCCAAAGCTGGTCGGCGCGGCGGACGGCAACCGCTGGTACAAGGTGATTTTTTCGCCGGAACTATGGGATTGGCGCGGCGTTGCCATCGGCGGGGCAACGATCATCGCGATGCTCTTTTCCAGCCGCATCTCCAGGAAAATTCCCGGCACGATCATCGGCATTGCTTGCGGCGCCCTTACCTTCGCCGGACTTGCGCTTTTCGACCCCAGCATGGCCACGCTCGAGAACAACCCGCTGGTGATCGGCCCGCTGGGTGCCACCGGCGAAGGCTACATCGCCCTGATCACCGATCGCTGGCAGCAGATCGGCGAACTCAGGCTCTCGCAGGTCGGCAGCCTGTTCACCAGCGCGCTGACCCTGGCCGTGCTGCTCTCCATCGACACGCTGAAGACCTGCGTGGTGCTCGATCGGCTGACGCGCTCGCGGCACGATTCCGACCGCGAACTCGCGGCGCAGGGCCTGGCCAACATGACCGCGTCGATCGTCGGCGGCATGCCGGGCGCCGGGCAGATGGGCGCGACGATGGTCAACTATTCCAGCGGCGCGAAAACCCGGATTTCCGGTGTCATCGAAGGGCTGACCTCGGTGGTCGCCGCCCTCGCGCTCGGATCGTTCATCGCCTGGACGCCGGTCGCGACACTCTCCGGCGTGCTGATCGTCATCGGCCTGCGCATGATCGACACCGACCCGCTGCGCTTCCTCGAATCCAAGTCAACGGCCATCGATTTCGTGGTGGTGCTGGCGGTGGTCGGCGTCGCCCTGACCGTCGGCCTGATCGCCGCTTCGGCCACCGGCGTGATCCTCTCGATCATGCTCTTCCTGCGCGAGCAGGTCGGCGGCACCGTGGTCCGGCGCAAGAGCTTCGTCGGAGAGCGCTCGTCGGCCTGGTACCGGCCCGAGAACGAAATGCGCCTCCTGGAAAAGAAAGGCCAGTCGGCGATCATCTTCGAACTCCAGGGCAGCCTGTTCTTCGGCACCGCGCAGCAACTCTACCGCACGCTCGAACCGGAACTAGCCACGACGGAGTATCTGATCCTCGACCTGCAACGCGTACAGTCGGTCGACGTCACCGCCGCACACATGCTCAACCTGGTGCGTGATGCGCTTTCCGAACGCAACGTCCCGCTGCTGCTTTCCAACGTGCGCGAACGGCTGCCCAGCGGACGCGACCTGCGCGAATTCCTCGAACTGTCCGGCCTGCGCGCGGACGACGAGCATGTCATCTATCTGCCGACGCTCGAGGCCGCGATCGAGTGGGTCGAGGCCCGGCTTCTCGGCGACAGCAAACGGCCCGACGCCGATGAACAGCCGCCGCTCGAACTGCACGAAATCGAGCTGTTCAAGGGCAGCAAGCCCGACACGCTGGTCGATCTCGAAGCCTGCCTGGAAAAACGCTCGTTCAAGGCCGGCGAAACGATCTTTTCCTGCGGCGACCCGAGCAACGACCTCTACCTCATCCGCAAGGGCGAGGTGAAAATCGTCGGCTCCGTCGGCCAGGGGGGCGCGATGAAACACATCGCCACCTACGGGCGCGGCGATTTCCTCGGCGGACAGGCCTTTCTCGACAACCGCCAGCGCAGCAACGACGCGATCGCCATCCGCGACTGCGACATGTACATCCTGTCGCTGGAGAAGTTCAACTATCTCGCCGACGAGCACAAGCGGATTGCGCTGGTGCTGATGACCAAGCTGGCGCGCCTGCTGTCGATCCGCCTGCGCCACGTCAACGAGGAACTGACGCTGCTGCAGGACAATTGACCGGCGTGGCACCCGCGCGCCGCCTGGCGCGAGGGCGGGCAAGTCCGCCTAGAACCTTACCGCGAGGACTAGCATCGTGTTGATCAGGAGGAAAATCGCTGCGCTCGTCGGGCTGGCCATGCTCACCAGCGCCACCGTGTCCGGCTTCGGCCTGTTCGGGCTGAAACAGCAAAACACCAACATGACCGAGATTGCCGGCGACTCCGTCCCCGCCCTGCTGCTCGTCAGCGAAATGCGCAGTACCTACCTGGCGTCGATTCCGCTCCTCTATGGCCGCGCCGGCACCAGCGACGCGGCAGCGGGCGCGGAGCTCGAACGGCAGATGGAAGCCGCTTACCAGGCGCTGCTGACGCAGGTCAAGGATTACACGGAACGCACCAGCTCGGAGGAGGAAAAGGCCGCGCTCCATGAACTCAAGCTGCGTTTCGGCTCGTTCATCACCCGCGTGAAAGGCATCAACGAACTGGCGGCGAACAGCAACGAGATGGCCATGATGATGATCCAGAGCGACATTGCCCCGTTGCACCACGCCGTCGCCAAAGCCCTCGACGAACTGGTCCGCCTGACCACCGCGAAGGTCAACAGCGAAACTGCGTCGGCCGAAGCGGTTTTTTCCCGGACCCTCGCAATCACCGTGTCGGCCGCGGTCGCCGGCGTGCTGATCATCGGCGTGATGGGGTTCCTGCTCGGGCGCTCGATCGCCAATCCGCTGCGGGAAATGCAGCGTGCCATCACCCGCACCGCCAACGCGCTCGACTTCACCGAATCGATTGCCGTACGTTCCCACGACGAGATCGGCCAGACCCTCCTGGCGTACAACGAACTCGTCGCCCGCCTGCGCGCCAGTTTCCGCGAGATCCAGGCTGCGTCCGCGCGCATGAGCGAAATCACCGCCGGGGTCAGCCGCAGCGCGCGCGAGATCGCCGAGAACTCGCATGCCCAGGGCGATGCATCGGCCAGCATGGCGGCCGCCGTCGAGCAACTCACCGTCAGCATCGCCATGGTGGCCAACCAGGCGCACGATGCCAGCCGGCACACGCAGGAGGCGCGCGAAAAGGCCGACCAGGGAACCGGGATCATCTTCGCCACCATCCAGGGCATCCAGACCATTTCCGGCTCGGTGCGCGAGGCGTCCACACGCATCGGCACGCTGCGCGACGACAGCGAACGCATTTCCTCGGTCGCCAACATCATCAAGGAAATTGCCGAGCAGACCAACCTGCTCGCGCTCAATGCGGCCATCGAGGCGGCGCGCGCCGGCGAACAGGGGCGCGGCTTCGCCGTCGTTGCCGACGAGGTGCGCAAGCTCGCCGAACGCACTGCCAAATCGACGCAGGACATCTCGGCCCTGCTTGGACAGATGCAGGGCAGCGCCCGCCTGGCGGTGAGCAGCATGGCTGCCGCCGTCGGCGAGGTGGAATCCGGCGTCGACAATGCCAAGACCGCCGGCAGCGCGATTCAGGAGATCAAGGACGGTTCGGGCAGCGTGGTGGCCAGCGTCGAGGAAATCTCCGAGGCGGTTCGCGAGCAAAGCGCCGCCAGCGCGGCGATTTCGCAACGCATCGAGCAGATCGCCCAGATGACCGAACGCAACACCGCCGCCACGGCCAGCACCGCCGAGGCGGTACAGCGGATGAGCGACATGAGCCGGGAGATCGAGGACGCGCTCAAGGCCTACAAGGTTTAGCCCTCGACCTTCGCCATTCAGTCTGCCAGTCGCCCGGGACGGATCAGCCGTCGCACAGAGAATGGCCGAGATGCTGCGAAATTTCCCGCGCCGTCGCGCATAGCGTGGCGGCCAGTTCTTCGATCCGCTCGGGGGTAATGTCGAGGACGGTGCCGACGGCGCTGATCGCCGCGACAACGTGCCCCCGCATGTCGCGTACCGGCGCAGCCACGCAACGGATATTGGCCAGATCCTCCTCATCGTCGAGCGCCCAGCCGCGTTCGCGGACGACCTGCAACTGCCGGCAAAACTCGACGGGATCGACGATCGAGCGCGGCGTCTTCGCCTCCCACGACACCTGCGCGAGGATGGTTTGCAGTTCGTCTTCCGGCAGGCCGGCCAGCAGCACCTTGCCGAGCGACGAGCTGTGCAGCGACAGACGCTTGCCGACCCAAGTATTGACGCGGATCTCGCGACTGCCTTCGACCTTGAGCAGATAAACCGCCTCTGCCCCCTCCATCACCCCCAGGTGGCAGGTGAGCTGGATGTCCTGCGCCAGTTTCCTGAGCGTCGGCAGCGCCAGGTCGTGCAATTGCCGCTGGTTGGCCGCCATCGCCCCGAGTTCGAACAAACGCAGGCCCAGCACGTAGCCACGATCCGCGCGCTGCACCAGCGCGCCGAGCTGGCAAAGCGTGGTGATCAGGTGATGACAACTGCTGTTCGGCAAACCCAGCCTGTCGCGAATCGCCGCGAAGCCCAGCCCCGGCTCCCGGGCGATCAGGTCGAGAATGGCGAAGCCCTTGGTCAGGGCTGGCGCCACGGATTTTTGCTCTTTCGGTGCATTCATCTCTTGTCAGCGAAAAATCGCCCCGCTACACTATTTCCATATTCGGTATTGTATTTCCATACATGGAATTTTCCAAGAAAGGTGTGTCATGTCCTTAGTGCTCAAAGGCGTCATTCCGCCGGTTCCCACCATCTTCAACGCCCAGGCGCAGTTCGATCCGGAAGGCATGGGTCGCCTGATCGACCGGATTCTTGCCTCCGACGTCAATGGCTTCCTGTTCCTCGGCAGCGCCGGCGAGTTTGCTTCGCTGCCGCATGAAAGCCGCAAGACCATCGCTGAGTTCTGCGTCAAGCGCGTTGCCGGCAAGAAGCCGGTGATCATCGGCACCGCCTCGTGCTCGACGCAGGAAGTCATCGATCTGAGCAAGCACGCCGGCAGCATCGGCGCCGACGCGGTGATGGTGGTCAATCCTTTCTACGCCAAGCTCAGTGACGAACGCATCTACCAGCACTATCGGCAGATCGCCGAGAACTCGCCGTTGCCCGTGCTGCTCTACAACTTCCCGATCCTTACCGGGCAGGATCTCTCGGTCGAAGTCGTCGCCCGTCTGGCCAAGGATTGCCCGAACATCGTCGGGATCAAGGACACCGTTGACTGCATGAGCCACATCCGCCGCCTGGTGTTCGAAGTCAAGGGCGCGCGCCCCGATTTCATGGTCTTCAGCGG
This sequence comes from Gammaproteobacteria bacterium, assembly GCA_029289235.1. Classification (GTDB taxonomy): domain Bacteria; phylum Pseudomonadota; class Gammaproteobacteria; order Burkholderiales; family Rhodocyclaceae; genus Propionivibrio. The sequence continues at coordinate 123,562 of JARFTZ010000038.1, read as the reverse complement.
CTTCGACGAATACATGCTCGACACGCTGATGATCGGCGGCGACGGCGTCATTCCGGCCACCTCGAACTTCGCGCCGGACGTCACCTGCGGCATCTACAAGGCCTTCCTCGAGAAGGACTTCGCCACGGCGCAGGCCTTGCTCACCCGCCTGGCCCTCCTGTCGCGGATGTACGCGATCGACGCGCCGTTCACCGGTTGCATCAAGGAAGCGATCCGCCTGTCCGGCCTCGACATTTCCACGGCCGTCCTCGCCCCGGCGACGCCACCCGATGCGGCAACATTGGAAAAGCTTGAGGCGATCCTGAAGGCCGGCGGCGTACTCAAGTAATTTCAGGCATCCTCCTGTTTGCCGGGCGCTTGCCCGGCATTTTTTCGCCTGCAACCGCCGAAAAAGGGGCCAAACCGTTACCATCCCGCCATGAACACTGCCCTCCTGCTGCTCCCCGATTTTTCCCTCATCCTGCTCGGCGCCGCGATCCGGCGCTGGATGCATCTCGGCGACCATTTCTGGGGCGGCGTGGAAAAACTGGTCTATTTCATCCTCTTTCCGGCCCTGCTGGTCACCGCGCTGGTCAAGACGCATATCGATCTCGCGGCCGCGCTGCCGCTCGTCGGCACCGCGTTCATCGTCATCGCCTGCGGCATGGTGCTGGGGTTGCTGCCCAAACCTTTCACCCGGATTCCGTCGCTGACCTACGCCTCGATGTACCAGTGCGCCTTCCGCTTCAACTCCTACATCGGCCTGGCGGTCGTCAGCATGCTTTTCGGCGCACCGGGTGTCGCCGCGATGGGGATCATCATCGGCGCGGCCGTCCCGGTGGTTAATCTGGTTTCCGTCGGCATGCTGGCGCGACACGGGCAACGCGGACTGTTGCGGGAGATTGCCCGCAACCCCCTGATCTGGGCCACGGCGCTCGGCTTCGCGCTGAATTTCTCGGGCTTCGTTGCCCCCAAACCGGCGCAGATCTTTCTCGGCCGTCTGGCCGACGCCTCGATCGCCCTCGGCCTGCTGGCCGTAGGTGCCGCCTTGCGCCTCGAAGGCACCGCCGGACTCAAGGTGTTTTCGGGCTGGCTGAGCGTGGTCAAGCTGTTGATCCTGCCGGCAATCGCCGTCTTCGTCGGCTCGCGGCTCGGGCTGTCCGGCCTGTATTACAAAGTCGTCGTACTCTTTTCCGCCCTGCCGACCGCGTCCTCGGCCTACATCCTGGCAATGCGCATGGGCGGCGACGGCAAGAGCGTCGCCTGGCTCATTTCGGCTACGACGCTCCTCTCGATGCTGACGCTGACGCTCTGGGCGGCGTGGGTAGTGTAGCCACCCCAGTCCGCGCAACTCAAAGAACCAGCCGCACCTCACGCCATTCGCCGTTGACGGCATTGCCGACAACCCGCCCGGACACCGTGCGGATAGCACGTATTTCCTGTCGCGGCAGAAGAATCGTCACTCCCTCGGCGTGCACGACAGCGGACCCCGATGCGGCAAGATCCAGTGACAGTTCCCCGGCCCCCGCTTCCACGCGAATCCGCCATTCGCCGCGCCCGTCGCCGAGGTAGGCCAGGCTTTCGCCGTCATCCTCGAAGAACGTATCCTCGACCACGCCCTCACCCTTGTGCGGGAACAGCGCGAAGCCGCGCTCGTCAGCCGGCTGCGCGAAGTGTTGCTCGGCGAGGTTGAGCGGCAGGATCGAGCCTTCGCGCGCCAGCAGTGGCGGCCGGTCCCATGGCGCCGGCAGGACGATCTCCTGCCCGCCGGCGAAATGCTCGCCGCTCCAGTAGTCGTACCAGTTTGCTCCTTGCGGCAGATACACCGCGCGCGCGCGCTGCCCGGGTTCGACGACCGAGGCAACGAGCAGCTTGCCGCCGATCAGCATTTCGTCGTTTTCCGCGAAACAGCACGGATCGTCAGGGAAGTCGTGGAAGGTCGGCCGCATCATCGGTTCAAAGCGATCGTGATAGCGCCACAGCAGGTCGTACAGGTACGGAATCAGGCGATAGCGGAACTTGATCAGCTCGCGCACGTGGGGCGTGATCTCAGGGTACATCCACGGTTCGTTCGCCGTGCCGTCATCGTTCCACGAGTGGATCGAGAAGCGCGGCAGAAACACGCCGTGCTGCACCCAGCGCAGGAAGAGCTCCGGCTCGGGTTTCGGCCCGGAGAAGCCGCCGATGTCGTGGCCGGTATTGGACACGCCGCACAGCGCGAGACCGAGGCCCATGCGAATGTTGTAGCGCAACGTTTCCCAGGAAGTGTAGTTGTCGCCCGACCAGGTCTGCACGTAGCGCTGCATGCCGGCAGCGCCGGAGCGCGAGATCAGGAAGGGGCGCTTGTCCGGCGTATGCGCGGCCTGCGCTTCGCGCGAAGCCTTGATCATCAGCAGCGTCTGCAGCGGCTTCGCTTCGCAGGCGCGGCGCGGCTGGCCGAAGCCGTCGACCAGCGGCTTGTCGCTCCAGATTTCGAATTCGTTGTTGTCGTTCCAGGTCGAAGCGATGCCGTAATCGAGCAGCGCATCGGTCACGCGCGCCTTCCACCAGGCGTAAGTTGCCGGGTTGGTGAAGTCGAGGTAGGCCCCGGTCTCGTCCCAGAACTGGACGCGCGTCGGGCTGCCGTCGGGGTCCTTGATGAACAGGCCGGCTGCCTCGGCTTCGGCAAAACGCGGATGGTCGTGCAGCAGGCAGGGCTTGATGTTGGGACACAGCTTCACGCCGTTGTCCAGGTAGCTCTGCACGAACCCGGCCGGGTCGGGAAACTTCTCGCGGTTCCAGTTGAACACGTAGCGCTTCGGCCCGATCGAGGTGTAGCCGGACGACAGGTGGAACGAGTCGCAGAGGATGTCGTGCTCGCGGCAGCCGTCGAGGAACTCGGCCATGCGTACCTGCGCATCGGGCGCGTCGGTGTAGGACATCGTCGAACCGGAATAGCCGAGGCCCCACTTCGGCGTGAACGCCGGCTTGCCGGTCAGCCAGGTGAAGCGCCGCGTGACCTCGGCCACCGTTCCGCCAGCGAAAAAGTAGTAGTCTAGGTCGCCATGATCAGCCTTGAAATACCGGTAGTGGCCGTGGTAGTTGTCCAGCTCCTTGCCCATGTCGAAGGTGCAGTCGGACAGCGTGTCGTAGAACAGGCCGAAGGCCAGTTGGCTTTCCTGCTTCCAGGTCAGGTAGAACGGGATATGTTTGTACAGCGGGTCGGTCGTACGCGCGCTGTAGCCCATCGGATCGACATTGCACAGCCGATAGCTCTGGCCCAGGCGGTTGGCGTCGCCGGCCCGTTCGCCGATGCCGAAATACATCTCGTCGCGTTCGCGCTTCAGGTAGTGGTAGACCTTGTCGTCCCACCAGCCGAAGTTGTAGGCCTGCGTCGGGCGATCGGCGGCCACCACCTGCCAGCCGTCACCGGATTGCATTTCCCAGCGGCACAGGAAGCCTTCGCGGCGGATCGTCAGCCGCACGCGCGGCGTCGCGATCACGAATTCATCCGGTCTCTCTTCAAAGCCGTATGCCGGCAGGGAGAAACCCGAGAGGTCGAGCCGGTCGCGCCCTTCGACCGGAACGTCGTCCTGCCCCGGCGCGATCGCCCAGGTGCGCGGGAAGCGCAGATCGCCCCCCGGCAGCAGCATGACGCGGATCAGATCCTCTTCGAGAACAAAGACATGGACGACGTGCGCAGCGTCGCCAAGGAACGCGAGACGGTTCCCCTCCTTGGCGATCAGCGAGAAGAACGGGTTGCGGGACATGGACATGGCAATCTCCTTGGGCAAGTCTTCAATCGTGCCGCTCCCCTGCCCCTGCGGAATCGGGGGCATTTCGGGGGCTCGCGGCCTTACTACGGGAGAGGAATGCCGGCGCGCGTCAGCCGGCCTTTCCAAGAATCAGTTTGGGCAACCACAGCGACAGTTCCGGGATGTAGGTCACCAGGAACAGCGCGATGATCTGCAAGGCGAACATCGGCAACAGCGGCCGGGTGAGCAGGCTCAGCGACACCTGCGAGACGCGCGCGGCGACGAACAGGGTGCTGCCGACCGGCGGCGTGGCGATGCCGATGCACAGGTTGAAAGTGATGATGATCCCGAAATGCACCGGCGAGATGCCGAGCTTCATCGCCACCGGCAGGAAGATCGGCGTGAAGATCAGCAGCCCCGGCGTGATGTCGAGGAAGGTGCCGAGCAGGAGCAGCAGCACGTTGAACAGCATCATCAGCACGTAGGGGTTGTCGGAAAAGGCGATGATCGCTTCGGCCAGCATCTTCGCCGAGCCCGTGCTGGCCAGCAGCCAGGACATGGTCATCGACACGCCGACCATCAGCATCACCACCGCGGTGCCGACCGACGCGTCGAGCGTCGCCTTCACCAGCCCCTTCCAGGTCAGGCTCTTGTAGAAGAAGCGGCCGAGGATAAAGGTGTAGAGCGCGGCGACGCCGGCGGCTTCCGTCGCGGTGAACACCCCGGCGACGATGCCGCCCATGATGATCACGACCAGCAGCAGCGCCGGAATGGCGCGCAAGGCGATGCGCAGGGATTCGCCGACCGAATACCGATGCACGGTGGCCGGCAGGAAGCCGCCGCGCGCCTTCCAGGCCACCCACGCCATCACCGCGATCATCATCAGCAGACCGGGCACGTAGCCGGCGACGAACAGCACATCGACCGGCGTCCCGCCCGAGATCAGCGAGTAGACGATCAGCGCGCCCGAGGGCGGAATCAGCAAGCCGCACGGCGAGGAGGCCACGTTGACCGCCGCGCAGAACGGCATGTCGTACTTTTCCTTGCGCTGCAGTGGCGACAGTGTCGAACCCACGGCAGCGGCCGAGGCGACGGCGGAACCGGAAATCGCCCCGAACAGCGCGTTCGCCACGCAGGAGATGTGCGCCAGCGAGCCGGGCAGCCAGCCGACGATGACCTTGGCGAAGTCGATCAGGCGCAGGGCGATGCCGCCGGTGTTCATCATGCTGCCCGCCAGGATGAACAGCGGGATGGCCACCAGCGTGAAGCTGTCGAGGCTGGAGGTCATGCGCTGCGCCGAGATGACGAAGGCGGTCGGAATATCGGGCGTCACGTTGAACAGCGCAAGCAGCGTGGCGATGCCGATGCAGAAGCTGACCGGCACGCCGAAGAAGAGCAGGACCGTGAATACCACGCCGAGGATGATCAGTTCGAGCATGGCTAGTTCTCCTCGCCGGAGGCCAGCTTGCGCTCCTCCTCGGCAATGTGTTCCAGCGCCACTTCCACCTCGTCGGCGGCGCGGAACTGCTGCGGCTTCTTGAGGATCAGCAACTGGTAGAAGACGATCAGCAGGCCGCTGATCGGGATGCACAGGTAGATATAGCCCATCGGCAAGGCCAGCGTCGCCGAGCGCTGATTGAACTGCAGCGCACGCAACACCAGCCGGCCGCCGCCGTAGCACATCACCGTCACTGCGAAGAACAGGACGATGAGTGCGACCGTGCGCATGTGCGTGAGCAGCGCGCCGTCCTTGAGCTTCTCCGGAAACATCGTGTAGGCCATGTGCTCCAGGCGACCGCAGGCGTAGGCCGTGCCAAGCAGGCTCAGCCAGATGATCGCCAGGCGCGACGTCTCCTCGGTGAAGATCGACGGATCGTTGAGCACGTAGCGCGTGAACACCTGGATGATCACGCAGGAAAACAGGACGAAGAAGAGACCGACAAGCGTCGTCTCAAGCAGCCGGTCGACCGGCTGCTTCAGGCGGAAAAGGGCATTCATGGGCGACCCCGGGTCGACACGCCCCGAGAAACCACTGAATCGACAGAGACTCGTCATTCCGGCGAATGCCGGAATCCAGCAACATCTACATACTGGACCCCGGCCTTCGCCGGGGTGACGGGCTCTTCCGTGGTTCCGGACAGGGAAGGTCGGTTACGTCAGAAAACAGGGAATTACTTTACGGCGGCGATACCGTCGAGAAGCTTGGCGATGGCCGGATCCTTGCGCTCCTGGTCCATCATCGGCTTGACCTTGGCGACGAAGGCCTTCTTGTCCGGCGTGTTGAACTTCACGCCCATCGCCAGCGACTTCTCGCGCTCGACCTTCTCGAAGGCACCCCACAGCGTTTTCTGATACTCGAACGAGTCGAGCGCCGCCTTCTTGATGATCTCCTGCTGCGGCTTCTTCAGCGAATCCCAGCGGGCAGCAGACATCACCAGCACGTCCGGGACGATCTGATGCTCGGTCTCGGAGTAGAACTTGGTGACTTCGCCGTGGCGGCCGTTGGTCAGCGCGGTGACGTTGTTCTCGGCGCCATCGACGACGCCAGTCTGCAGTGCCGGATAGACTTCGCCCCATGCCATCGGGGTCGGCGTCGCACCGATCGCCTGGATCATCTTGATCGTCGTCGGGCTCTGCTGCACGCGGATCTTCATCCCCTTCAAGTCGTCCGGGGTATTGATCGGCTTCTTGGCGTAGAAGCTGCGGGCGCCGGAATCGTAATAGGCGAGGCCGATGAAACCGCTCTTCTTCGACGACGCGAGGATCGATTCACCGACCGGGCTGGTCAGCACATTGAAGAAGTGATCGCGGTCGCGGAAGACGAACGGCAGGTTGAATACCTTGTAGTCCGGCGAGAAGGTTTCCAGCGGCGAGGCGCTCGCCTTGGTGATTTCCAGCACGCCGTTCTGCACCTGTTCGAGCATCTCGCGCTCGTTGCCCAGCACGCCGTTGGCGAACACCTTGATCTCGATGTCGCCGTTGGACCGCTCCTTGACGAGGTCCGCGAATTTCACCACGGCCTTGTGTACTGCGTGATCTTCCGGCAAGCCGTGGCCAAGGCGCATTTTCTCGACGGCGCCAACGGAATGGGCAGCCATGCCCAGTGCGATTGCCAGACCCAGATACTTCAGTTTCATGTTCGTCCTCCTGATTTATCGAATGAACCCTGCTCTGCAAGACCTCGCCGTAATCGGAGCGTATGAATTCTTGTTGGCGCACCGTTATTTTCAGGTCCGGTCCCGAGGAAACGCAGTAAACACCGGGCCTCCCCGCGAATCAACGAAATACTCCGCAAATATTTTCACAAAACCTTTGAAAACCCTCGAAATACGAATTCAATTCATTGAATTACATAGGATAATCGTCCGTGCAAATTTTTGCATAATGTGCCGAAGATCAGCCATGGGCGGAAAACTCAAGATCGGTGAAATAGCGCGGCAGACCGGCGTCTCCATCAGCACCGTCTCACGGGTACTCGCCGGCAAGGCGAATACCAGCGCCACGATCCGGCAGAAGGTGCTCGAATGCGCCCGCACGCACGGCGTGCTGGACAACCTCACCGGCGGACGAATGCTGTTCAGCAACGTCACGGTCTTCGCCCCGAAGCGCGCCTTCGACCTGCGCGCGGATATCTTCTATTACAAGGTCGTCCAGGGCATCCGCGATGCGGTGGAAAACAGCGACGTCCACCTGAGCTATTGCGCCCTGGAGGAAAACGATGCGGACGTCCCCCTGTTCCTGAGCAAGCTTGGCAATCCGGCATGCGACGCGGCGCTGATCATCGGCATCGACGATCCGCACGTGCATGCGCTCGCCGCCGATATCGGCAAACCCTGCGTACTGATCAACTGCGATGCGGACAGCATGCGCCTTGACGCCGTCTCGCCCGATCACCAGCTCGTCGGACGCTATTCGGCGAACTATCTGATCGCGCACGGCCACCGCGACATCGTGGCGCTGATGTGTCTGCGCCGGGCCACCATGGAGCGACGCCTGGCCGGCGCGCGCGAAGCCTTTGCCGCGCACAACATCGCCTTCGACGACAATCGCCAGCTCGTCACCACCGCCGGTTTCGCCGCCGAGGAAGCGCGCCAGGCCATCGCCGCGCACCTCGCCAGACTCGATCGCGAACACTACCCGACGGCCATTCTCGCCGGCGGCGACTTCATGGCCTCCGGGGCAATCGCCGAGTTGCTGGAGCGCGGGCTAAGCATCCCCGGCGACATTTCGGTCATGAGCATGGACGGTTTCAACCTCGCGGAAACGCACGACATCCCGCTGACCGCCGTGCATGTCCCGCGCGACGAACTCGGCGCCGAGGCCCTGCGCCTGCTGCTGCGCCGTATCGCGTCGCCGGACGCCCCCTTCTGCCACCTGCTGTTGAGCGGCCGGTTGTTCGTCGGCAACTCGGTCAAGCGCCTCGGTAGCCGCAAGTCAGGGAGCGGCACCGGACGCGATCACAGTCTCTACGGAGATCTGGCGACCTGAGCCCTTGCCCATCCCCCTCGACTCAAACCTCTTCCCGGGTAAGCAGCAAAGGCCGGACGATTCCTTGCGCCGCCTCTTTCAGGAGCGCATTGCTCTTCTGCATTCGCGCTACCGCAGCCTTCATCCTGACGGTTGCCAGTGCGCATTTCTCGAGCGCGCTGACAAACGCCTCAAGCGATTCCTGGAGATTGTATTTTTTGGTTTGCATGCCTGACTCCGAGCGTTTGTTGTCAGGTGGACGTTAGCCAGCGCTTGTTACCCTTTCGTGAAATGAAGTCTCCAATCCTTCTGCCAAGAACCAGTTCAGGGAATCAGGTCACCTTTTGCAAGCAACGAAACTCTCCTGCACTCAAGCAGATCAACTGCGATCCCCGCGCACACCGCCACGGCCTCCAGCGCCTCACCTTTCTTCCGCATGTCGATCGCGATGCGCCTCGATATCATCGAGGAATCCGCAGTACTTCGATGCCCGGATCATCCCCGCCGGAAAAGCGGACATCCACGCCCTTTTCGACGAACGCCGCTACCTTGTCTTGTGGAACATCCGGTTCAACCACGAGGACCGATATCTCGCCGCATGAAACGACGTCGTATCTTGCGACGCTCGGCATCTTGTCAACCGTCAGCGCCACGACCACCTCGCTGCTCTGGCGCACCAACGCGCGCTTGAACTCCGCATCGTCGTAATCGAACACGGTCAGGCCCTCCTCCGCGTCGAGCGCGCAGGCGCCGAGAAAACACTGGTCAAAACGCATGCCTTCAAGTTGCCTGAGCGCCGTTATGCCCAGCGCCCCGCCAGTTCTTGCCTGAATCCGCCCCCCCAGCATGATTACCTCGCAATGCGGCAGATTCATTGCTTCCGCCGCGATGGACGGTGCATTGGTAACCACCGTGAGGGACAACTCCGAGGGTATCGATTTGGCTATTGCAAGATTCGTGGTACCCGCGTCGATGAAGATGCATCCGCCTCCCCGGATGAGTTGTGCACCGGTTTTCCCCAGAAGCGCCTTCCTGGCCTGCCCCTCTTCAACACGATTCGCAAAACTTGCCGATGCCGGCGACAGCGCGACAGCGCCTCCATAAACCCGTTTGCACGCCCCCTCGCGCGCCAGTTCCTGCAAATCTCGGCGAATCGTGTGCTCGGACACCTGAAGCTCCCGAGAAAGCTTCACGCACACCACGCGCCCCTCCCTGCGCAACAATTCTCTGATTAGAGATTGCCGCTGCTCCGGAAAAACATCATAATCGAGCACACAACATCCTTGAAAAAGAATACAACGGATAATATCACGCACAATCGAGCAAATCACAACTGGATCACGTTGAACCATGAACCCCGAACTACCAGACATCGCCTTCTTTCACGCGCTCGCCGACGCGGCCGACCGGCAGACCCTGCCGCGATTCCGCGCACAAGGCGACCTGAACATCGGCACAAAACCCAAGGAAGGATTCCGCTTCGATCCCGTCACCGATGCCGACCGCGAGGCAGAACGGGCGATACGCGACCTGATCAGCGCGAGATTCCCGGAACACTCCATCATGGGCGAAGAATTCGGCACCACCGGCAGCGGCCCCATTCAATGGATCCTCGACCCGGTCGATGGCACCCGCCCCTTCCTGTGCGGAATTCCGGTCTGGGGGACGCTGATTGGCTTGTTGCTCGACGGGCGCGCGACAATGGGAATGATGAGCCAGCCATTCACCAACGAGCGTTTCTGGGCAGACGGTAGAAGCGCATGGCGCAGCGGAACACAAGGCGAACACCGTCTTTCAACCCGAAAGGACATCCGGATCGACCAGGCGATACTGCACACCACATCGCCCGAACCGATCGGGAGGCATCCGCGGGTTCATTTCAACAGACTGGCAGACCAGGCGCTGATGACGCGCTACGGCGGCGAATGCTATGCGATGGCCATGCTCGCCTCGGGGCAGATCGACATCTGCGTGGAGTTTTCCTTGCAGCCGTACGACATCGCGGCATTGATCCCGATCATTGAACAGGCCGGCGGCAGGGTCAGCAACCTCGCCGGCGAACGCCCGGAAGACGGCGGCCACATAGTTGCTTGCGGTTGTCCGCGCCTGCACGAGGCGGTGCTCCACATACTCAATGGATGAGAAGTTCATGCGACAGCTCGCAGCCGCCCTTATCGACCATTTTCGCCACGAAGCCGTCAGCACAACACCCGGAAAACGCGAACAGACCGCGACCCGGGCCATGTTCTTTGCCGCGGGTTTCGCCACCGCCGTCTGGGCCGCACTGGTCCCTTTCGCCAAGGGAAACACCGGTGTCGGTGACGGCACCCTCGGACTCCTGCTCCTTTGCCTGGGCGGCGGCGCACTCGTCGCCATGCCAGCCACCGGCGCACTGACCACGCGCTTCGGTTGCAGAACCATCCTTGCCGCGGCCATTCTCGCATTCAGCGGCGTCCTGCCCTTGCTTGCGCTCATTCCCGACCCCTGGGTACTGGCCGGCGCATTGCTGGTCTTCGGCGTCGGCATCGGCACGACGGACTGCGCGATGAACATCCAGGCCATCCTGGTGGAAAAGGCGGCTGACAGGCCGATGATGTCGGGTTTCCATGGCTACTACAGCATCGGCGGGATTGCCGGCGCCGGCGCAATGAGCGGCATGATGTCGCTGAGCCTGTCGCCACTGGCCGCCAGCACGCTGGCCGCGCTCGCCGTGCTGCTCCTGCTGGCATGGAATACCGGCGGCTTGCTGACCTACGCCAACCCGCCGGAAGGCCCGGCCTTCGCCGTGCCGCGCGGGGCGGTGTTGGTACTGGGCGGAATCTGCTTCGCGCTGTTTCTGGCCGAGGGTACCGTCCTCGATTGGAGCGCCGTTTTCCTGACCGAGTATCGCGAAGTGCCCGAGGCGCGTGGCGCACTCGGATTCGCCTGTTTCTCCGCCACGATGACCCTGGGACGGATGACCGGCGACAAGGTGGTTGCCGTGCTCGGGCCACACCGGGTGGTCGTCCTCGGCGCGCTGATCGGCGCATGCGGATTGCTGATGACCGTGTTCGTTCCTTTCTGGCAGGCGGCGTTGCTCGGCTACGCCCTCATCGGGACCGGTTGCGCCAACATCGTCCCCGTCATGTTCTCCGCCATCGGACGCCAGGACAGCATGCCGCAGGCCGCCGCGGTGCCAGCAGTCACGACCTTGGGCTACCTGGGCATTCTTGCCGGCCCGGCGACTATCGGCTTCATCGCGCACCACAGCGGTCTGCCCGTCGCCTTCCTGCTCATCGGCGTACTGTTTCTTGCCGTGGCTGCGGCATCGAAAATGGTGAAGATGTAAGAACAGCTCGCTCGGCTCTCACGCCGCCAGCAGGGATCAACCCCCCTCCCCCGACTTGAACGACACCTCCGCGCGGGGCGCCCCCTCGCGATCCCAATACGGTTCGCTGCCGACATGGGCAACCAGGAAATCGATGAACACCCGCACCTTGCTTGGCAAGTGGCGCGTCGGCAGGTACATCGCGTACACGTGTCGTTCGACCGGGATGTACTCCGACAGCACGGCCTGCAAGGTGCCGCGCTGCAACTCCTTGCCGATGATGAAGGTCGGCAGCAGGCCCAGCCCGAGCCCGCCGAGCACGGCCTGCGACAGCGCCTCGTCGTCGTCAACGTGCAACGGGCCGTTGACCGGGACGGAGATTTCCCCGCCCTCGGGCCCGGTGAAAAGCCAGCGCCCCTGCTCGCCCGAACGCGTGTAGTCAAGGCAGTTGTGGCGCACCAAGTCAGCCGGCGATTGCGGAACGCCGCGCTGCGCGAAGTACCCCGGCGTCGCGCACAGCTTCCGGCGCACCGGCGCCAGCTTTCGCGCGACCCAGTTCGGCGGAGGCTCGCCGGTAACGCGGATGGCGACGTCGTACCCGTCCTCGGCCAGATCGACCCAGCGATCGGTGATCGTCAGGTCGATCCGGATTTCCGGAAAACGCGCGAGGAACACCGCCAGCGCCGGGGCGACGTGCAGGGTTCCGAACGCCACCGAAGCGCTGACGCGCAGCAGTCCGCGCGGCTCCACCGTCAGGCTGTCGGCCAGCTGCTCGACCTGCTCGGCTTCACTCACCATCCGGCTGCAATGCTCGGCGACCGAGGCACCGATCTCCGTCAGGCTGAGGTAACGCGTCGTACGGTTGAGCAGGCGCGCGCCAAGATCCTTTTCCAGCCGGGCCACCGCCTTGCTGACCGCGGAACGCGAGGTCGACAGCCGCCGCGCCGCCTCGGCGAAGCTGCCCGCTTCCACCACACGGGCGAAGACAGCCATCAGGTTGAGATCGGCCATGCGCATCACCAAAAAAAGCACGAAAACGTACGCTACGATACCGTAATTGTTTCTCTACGGGACACATTCTGATTCCCGAACGACGGCTAATAAAACACCGGGGACTTGCGTAACATGCACCACCATGAATCACGCAAAGAACTTCCTCCAATCCGATACCGCCCATCGGCCGCCTTTGGTTGTGCTTTTGGGCGACTATACGCAACTGCGCGGACTGGCGCGGGATCACGATCTGTCCGACGAACTGGACCGGGCGATTGTCGTCCCATGGGAACGTATGCCACGAGACGTTGTCACCATGCACTCGCGCTGCATCTACATTGACGAGAACGTCGGCGTGCAACGCGAGATCGAACTGGTCTACCCCGACGAAGCCGATCCCGCGGAAGGCAAGGTGTCGGTACTGGCGCCGATCGGCTCCGCCCTGTTGGGAGTGGCAGCAGGCCAGTCGATCGACTGGGAACTACCGGGGGGCCGGGTCCATCGGCTCCGGCTGGTGCGTGTCCTGCATCAGCCCGATGCGGCGACCGATACTCAGACAGGCAACCAATGAAACCGTCCCTGAGCGGAAGACCGGATGCGGCAAAAAGCCCGGGGCGTCACTGGGGGCATCCGCTGGCCAGGGAAATCGACCGCCTGCTAGCGGCCGGATCAACTCCGGTACTCGATGACCTGGTACGTCGCTTCGAAGCCATCGCCATCGACCGGGCGCTGGCATTCACCGGCGGGAATCGCAGCCACGCGGCGCGCCTCCTCGGCATGGGCCGAAACACGATCGCGCGTAAAATCCACGAACTGGGCATGGACAATCGACAGACCACCCAAAGCGGGGATACGCTTTGAGCGCAGCAACGACGTAAATTTCGTAAACCATGGTTTTTTCCGGGAGGACCTGACCCATGTTTCCTGAATACGCCGACCTGATTCCCCAACTCACGACCCGCGACCGCCAGTTTGCCGCCCTGCTCGACAAACACAGGGAACTCGATCGCAAGCTGCAGGCCATCGACGCCGGCGCCATCCAGGCGACGCGCGACGAGATCGAGGTTCTGAAGAAGAAAAAACTCGGTTACAAGGACCAGATTTACAGCCGGCTTCGGGAGTGCAGCGCCACTGGATCTGCCGGATGACCGCACCCGGCGCCCCGGACTCATCAAGGAACCACATGAAAAAAGCAAAACTCGGCATCGTCGGCTGCGGCTTTCTCGGCACCATCATCGTTGACGCATGGCGCAACGGCCTGCTCGACGACTACGAGATCGTCGGCTGCACCAGTCGCACGCGCGAGTCCGCGGAAACGCTGGCGGAAAAGGCGGGCTGCAAGGCGTGCGGCGACATCGATGAACTGCTGGCGCTGTCTCCGGATTACGTCCTGGAAGCGGCTTCCCCGGCGGCGCTGCAGGCCATCGCGGAGAAGGTACTGCGGCACGGCGCCAGCCTGGTCGTCCTGTCCATCGGCGCCTTCGCCGATGCCGATTTTCTCGCGCACATCGCCCGGGCAGCGCGCGAATCCGGCACCCGTGTTCACCTTGCATCGGGCGCGATCGGCGGATTCGACGTGCTGCGTACGGCGGCGCTGATGAGCACGGTGCAGTCGAGCATCACCACGGAAAAGGGGCCGGCATCGCTGCAGGGAACCGCGGTATTCAAGGAAACCCTGCTGACCGACAGCGAAAAGACCACCGTTTTCACCGGCAGCGCCAGGGAAGCCATTGCGCTGTTTCCGACCAAGGTGAATGTGGCGGTGGCGACGGCGCTGGCCACGGCGGGCGCGGAAAACACCCGCGTCACGATCCGCAGCGTCCCCGGCTTCAAGGGGGACGACCACCGGATCGAAGTCATCGGCGACGAAGTTCACGCCATCGTCGACATCTATTCCAGGACCAGCGCCATCGCCGGCTGGAGCGTCGTCGCGCTGCTGCGCAATCTGGTGTCGCCGATCGTCTTCTGAGGCCGTGATGCCTGCAACGTGCCGGCGCATCCGCACCGGCATCTGCGCCCCTCCTGCACACAACCGCCACACAGCCTCTCCCCATCGTGCCGACCTGGCAGTGACCATCTCCTGAAAGGCACGGCCCGCCTGCCGGCCACCGTGCCGGAGTGACACATCAACCCGTTGCCCGGCGCCTCCTGTGCGACGCCGTCGCCATGCGCGGCGTCAGCGACCAACCGACATTTCGAGGGACGCTCATTCTTGGCGAGCGCCACTCCGACAGTCATAATGTCCGGGAACAATCAATTCAAACGGGCAGCACAGCCGGTTTGTCCTGCTGATTGCCGCATGGCCTGTAGGGAAAAGGAGCACCTGTGAATCCGGATACGCTGGTTCGTTTGACCAAACTGTTTGCCAAATGGCTGGAGCGTCTTCTGGCCGTTGCCATTGTTGCGGGAATCATTGCCTACAGCGTTGAGAGCGCCGCACAGCTACTGAGCATGGACTGGGGGAATTCGGAAACCTACTACGACCTGGTATACCGCGTCCTGCTCGCGGTCATCGGCGTTGAACTCGCGCGCACCCTTCTGACCCACGACCTGGGAGCCATTCTGGAACTGCTCGCTTTTGTCGTCGCCCGGAAGACACTCAAGCCCAATGTAGACGCTTTCGATATCTTCCTTTGCGCCCTGGCGTTCGTGGCACTGCTGGCCGCCCGATATTACTTTCTTCGCCCTCCGCCCCCGCGCGAGGCTTGAGCCCGAATCGACCATCAGGCCACCCTTCGGCTCCGCACAGGTCCGTCCATCATGACAACAGCCTTGATTGCCCTCGTTTCCGGCTTGGTGCTCCTGATCTGGAGCGCAGACCGCTTTGTGGAGGGCTCGGCCTCCGCGGCCCGCCATTTCGGCATGCCGCCGCTGATGATCGGGATGGTGATTGTCGGATTCGGCACGTCTGCTCCGGAAATGGTGGTTTCGGCATTGGCCGCTTCACAGGGAAACGGCGGCATTGCCTTGGGCAACGCCTACGGCTCGAACATCACCAACATTGCCCTGATTCTCGGGCTGACAGCACTGATCAGCCCGATCACCGTGCATTCGCAGGTTCTGCGCAAGGAACTCACCATTCTCACAGCAGTGACAGCCCTGGCTGGATGGCAAGTATCGGACGGCGAAATTTCCCTCTTCGACGCCTTGGCACTGCTCGGCGTATTCGGCGCGCTGGTGGTCTGGACCATCTGGCAGGGACTGCGAAAAAACACGGACACCCTGGGAAGCGAGATGAATCAGGAACTCGACCTTCACACCATGCCTCTCCGCTACGCGCTCTTCTGGCTGTCGGTCGGGCTGGCGCTATTGATCGTCAGCTCCCGCATCCTTGTCTGGGGCGCGACAGAGATCGCGCGGGGATTGGGAATCAGCGACCTGATCATCGGCCTGACCATCGTCGCCGTCGGCACCTCGCTGCCGGAGCTGGCTTCCTCAATCATTGCGGCCAGAAGGGGCGAACACGATATCGCGCTCGGCAACATCCTGGGCTCCAACTTGTTCAACACCCTCGCCGTGGTGGGCATCGCCGGCGCGATTCGCCCCCTCGCCGCGGAACCGGAAATTTTCAACAGGGACATGCTGGTCATGGCCGGACTGACCCTCTCGCTGTTCGTCATCGGCTACGGATTCCGGAGAGCGGGCCGCATCAACCGCATCGAGGGGGCGTTGCTGGTGGTTTGCTACGCGGGGTACGCCGCCTGGCTGATGCGAACCGCTCTCGGCTGACCGCCGAATCCGTCATGACCCCGAAACACCGGCCAGGAAGAATCCGGCACCGGCGCGCTTAGCGTACCGGTTTGTAGGCAATCACATCCATCTCGACCTTGACGTCGATCATCATGCGCGACTCGACCGTCGAACGCGCCGGGCGGTGCGTACCGAAGCACTCCATGTAGACGCGGTTGAAGCTGCCGAAATCACGCGCGTCGTCGAGCCAGACGCCGACCTTGCACACGTCCGCCAGCGTGCAGCCGGCCAGGGCCAGAACCCTCTCGATGTTCTTCACCACCTGGCGGGTCTGGGCCTCGATGCCGCCGAGCACCACTTCGCCGTTTTCATCGACCGGCACCTGGCCGGAAACGAAGACGAAATCGCCGGCACGCGTGGCCGGGGAAAACGGGCGAGCCTGACGATCCGAGGCGACGGGGGACTGACCGAGCATTTCGACGGGCATGACACGACTCCTTGTAAAAAATTTTCCTCAAAACCGCTAAAAAAAAGTATTGACGTCGATATTAAACGTATCTAGCATCGTTAGTGTAATTTTATTACACACAGGAGTCCAGCCATGTCACACCTGTTTCTCCGCAAGTTCATCAGCCGTGTTGTCTCGCTGACCGCCTTGGCCCTGCCCTTCGGGCCACTCGCAGCAAACGCTGCTCCCTCCGCCGCCAACCTGGCGATGATCGCCGAACCACAGACCCTGGATCCAATGGGCACGACGGCCGATCTGGTGGGCACCATCATGCAGCACGTCTACGAGCCACTGTACACCTTCGACGCCAAGTGGAATGTCGTGCCGATGCTGGCCGAGAGCCTGCCCAAGGCATCCGGAGACGGCCTGACGCAGACCATCGCATTGCGCAAGGGCGTCAAGTTCCACACCGGCCGCGAGATGGTCGCCGACGACGTGGTCGCCTCGCTGCAGCGCTGGATGGAAGTCTCCCCGCGCGGCAAGGCCGTTGCCAAGGAAGTGGCGTCGATCGAGGCCAAGGACGCCTACACGGTGGAACTAAAACTGAAGACCCCGTACGCTCCGCTGCTTTCGCAGCTCGCGCTGCCCACCGGCATGGCTGCCATCATGGCCAAGGAATCCATCGCGCCGCAACTGAAGGACTTCATCGGCACCGGCCCCTACAGGTTCAAGGAGCGCCGCCCGGATCAATACACGCTTCTCACGCGTTTCGAAGGCTACGCCTCGCGCACGGAACCCGCCTCCGGCTACGCCGGCAAGCGCGAAGCGCTGATCGAGGAGCTGCGCTTCGTGCCGGTACCGAGCGCCAACACGCGCGTCGAAGGCACGCTGTCCGGCCAGTTCGACTACGCCGACCTGCTGCCGGTTGAATCGATCGGTCGGCTGGAGAAGGCCGGCAACGCGGTCGTGCCGATCATGACCGAGTCCTTCGGCTTCCCCTACCTGGTGTTCAACACCAAGGAAGGCGTGCTCGCCTCGCAGCCGCTGCGCCAGGCCGTGCAGATCGCCTTCGGCCCGGGCGAGATGATGGCCGCCGCCTTCGGCGACACGCGCTTCTTCGCCGTCGAGCCGAACCACTTCCCGAAAGGCACGGCGCTCTACTCGACGGCCGGCGCGGACAAGTACAACCAGCGCAACCCCACCGTTGCCAGGGAGATGGCCGCCAAGGCCGGCTACAACGGCCAGCCCGTGCGCATCCTGGCCAGCCGCCAGTACGAGTTCCACTACAACATGGCGCTGGTGATGGCCGAGCAGTTGAAGCGCGCCGGCATCAAGCCCGAGTTGCAGATCGTCGACTGGGCGACGCTGGTGCAGCGGCGCAACGATCCGAAGCTGTGGGACATCTACGTCACGCACTCCGGCCAGTTTCCCGAGCCGATGCTCTCGCCGCCGCAACTGAGCGAGGGCGCCCCCGGCTGGTGGAGCAGCCCGGCCAAGCAGGCCGCGCTCGCCGCCTTCAACCAGGAGATGGACCCGGCCAAGCGCGGCGCGCTGTGGGGCAAGGTGCAGCAGGTAGTGTACGACGAAGTGCCGTACATCAACGTCGGCAAGTTCAACAGCCTGTCGGCCCGCGCCCAGCGCCTGCAGGGCTACACGCCATCGGCCTGGCCGTTCTTCTGGAATACGTCAGTCGCCGGGAAGTAGCCCCACTAAGGCATGAACTCCGTCATCCCGGCGCAAGCCGGGATCCAGACCGTGCTCCGAAATCCTGGATTCCGGCTTTCGCCGGAATGACGGAAGTGTTACGACTGGTGACGTAACAAGGAAAACCCGATGCTCCGATTCATACTAGCCCGCCTGGGCGGGACGCTGGCCGTCCTGATCCTGGTCGCGGTGATGGTCTTCGCCCTCACCCGGCTGGCGTCCGGCGACCCGATCGCCCTGCTGCTCGGCGATCAGGCCACCGCCGAGGACATCGCCCAGGCGCGCGTCCAGTACGGCCTCGACAAGCCGCTGCTGACCCAGTTCGGCTACTGGATCAAGGAGGTCGCCCAGGGCAACCTCGGCCAGTCGATCTTCCTGCAACGCCCGGTGACGCAGGCGCTGGCCGAGCGCGCCGAACCGACCTTCTTCCTGGCCACCTTCGCGGTGACCATCGCCGCGTTGATCGGCATTCCCTGCGGGCTGATCGCCGCCGTCTGGCGCGGCCGTCTGGTCGACCAGATCTTCAGCGCCGTCGCCATGCTCGGCGCCAGCGTGCCGAGCTTCTGGATGGGCCTGATCCTGATCCAGGTCTTCGCGGTGTGGCTCGGCTGGTTCCCGGCTTCCGGCTACGGCGACCCCGGCGTGCCGTTCATCGAGCGCCTGCATCACCTCGTGCTGCCGGCCACCGTGCTCGGCGTGCTCAACTCGGCGCTGATCATCCGCTTCACGCGCGCTTCGGTGCTCGACATCCTAAACGAGGACTACGTGCGCACCGCCCGCTCCAAGGGCCTCAGCGAGCGCGTGGTGATCTTGAAGCACGTGCTGCGCAACGCGCTGGTGCCGATCGTCACCGTGCTGGGCCTGACGCTGGCGCTGATGATCGGCGGCGCCGTGGTCACCGAAACGGTGTTCAACCTGCCCGGCGTCGGCAACCTGGTGGTGCGCGCCGTGTTGCGCCGCGACTACCCCGTCATCCAGGGCACTCTGCTGGTGATCGCCGGCATCTATGTTCTGATCAACCTCGTGATCGATCTGATCTACATGATCGTCGATCCGCGCATCCGGGTGTAAGGACGCCATGGACCAGTTCATCTACGTCCTCAAGCGCCTGTTCTCGCGGCGCGTCGTGCTGCTTGCCGCACTGATGTTGCTCGCTGTCACCGCGCTGGCCATATTCTTCCCGATGTTCTCCAGCGTCGATCCCAACGCCATCGCGGTGATGGACCGCCTCAAGGCGCCTTCCGCCGCGCACTGGGCCGGCACCGACGAACTCGGGCGCGACCTGGCCATGCGCATCGTGTATGGCGGCCGCTACTCGATCATGATCGGCATCGCCACGGCCTTTTTCAGTGTCATCGCCGGCACCGCTCTGGGCCTGTTGGCCGGTTTCTTCCGCAAGCTCGACGCGCCGATCATGCGCGTCATCGACGCCATGATGTCCTTCCCCGACATCCTGCTCGGCATCTCGCTGGTCTCGATCCTTGGAGCCTCGCTGTGGAACGTCGTACTGGCGCTGGCGATCGTCTACACGCCGCGCGTCGCCCGCGTGGTGCGCGCCTCGACGCTGGTGATCCGCGAATTGCTGTTCGTCGACGCTGCCCGCGCACTCGGGGTTTCCACGCCGCGCATCCTCTACGCGCACATCCTGCCAAACCTGATGTCGCCGGTGCTGGTGCAGCTCACCTTCATCTTCGCCTACGCGATCCTCGCCGAGGCCGGGCTGTCCTTCCTCGGCGTCGGCGTACCGCCGGAAATCCCGACCTGGGGCACGATGATCGCCTCCAGCCTGCAGTACGCCGACCGCGCCTTCTGGACCATCGTCTTCCCCGGCATCGCCATCATCCTGACCGCGCTGTCGCTGCAAATCGTCGGCGACGGCGTGCGCGACCTGCTCGACCCAAAGCTGAGGAAGTCAGCATGAACGCGCCCAGCACACCCCGCCTCTCGGTGCGCAACCTGTCGACCTCGTTCATGACCGACCGCGGGCGCGTCACCAGCGTCGCCGACGTGTCCTTCGACATCCCCTCCGGCGGCACGCTGGCGCTGGTCGGCGAATCGGGTTCCGGGAAATCCGTCACCAGCCTCGGGCTGATGGGTCTGCACGCCAAGGGCTCGCAGGCCTTGGTCGGCGGCGAGGCGTGGTTCGTCCGCCGCGATGGCCAGCGCGTCGACCTGCTGTCCCTGGCCGAACCGGACAAGCGCCGCCTGCGCGGCAACGAGCTGGCGATGATCTTCCAGGAGCCGATGACCAGCCTCAACCCGGTGCTCACCGTCGGCGAGCAGATCGCTGAATCGGCGCGATTGCACCTCGGGATGGATCGCAAGCAGGCCATGCAGCACGCAAAGAAAATGCTCGATCTCGTCGAAATTCCCGCCGCCGACCGCCGCGTGCATGAGTACCCGCACCAGCTCTCCGGCGGCATGCGCCAGCGCGTGATGATCGCCCTGGCCATGGCCTGCAACCCGACGCTGCTGATCGCCGACGAACCGACCACCGCGCTCGACGTGACCATCCAGGCGCAGATCCTCGCCCTGATCCAGCGCCTGCAGAAGGAAACCGGCATGAGCGTGCTGTTCATCACGCACAACCTCGGCGTCGTCGCGCAGTACGCCGATCAGGTGACGGTGATGTACGCCGGGCGTATCGTCGAGACCGCTGCGGTCGGGCCTCTGTTCGCTGCACCGCAGCATCCCTACACACGCGGCCTGCTGGCCTGCCTCCCCGGCATGGCCGTACGCGAGGCAGTCGGCAAGACCCGCCCGCGTCTGACGGCGATCAGCGGCCAGGTGTGCAGCCCGTTCGACCCGCCGCCCGGATGCGCCTTCGCACCGCGCTGCCCTTTGCATGTCCCTGAATGCGATGCCGCCATGCCGCCGCTGGCCGCACTTGGCGAAGGCACGCAGGCGCGCTGCATCCGCGTTGGGGAAGAAGGATTCAACCCACCCCTGGATCCCGGCTTTCGCCGGGATGACGGAGAATCAAACGATTCCACATTGATCGAACGTTGGCATGAACGACAACGCTAATCCTCTGATCGAAGTGCGCGGCCTGCGCAAGTATTTCGGTTCCGGCCCGCACCCAGTACGCGCCGTCGACGGTGTCAACTTTTCCATCCGCGAAGGCGAGACGTTGGGCCTCGTCGGCGAATCCGGGTCGGGCAAGAGCACCATCGGGCGCATGCTGATCCGCCTGCTCGACCCGACCGACGGCGAAATCCGCTTCGAGGGCCGGGACATCGCCGGCATTTCGCAGCACCAGATGCGTCCGCTGCGCTCGCGCATGCAAATCATCTTCCAGGACCCCTACGCCAGCCTGAACCCGCGCATGCGCATCCGCCAGATTCTCGGCGAGGCGCTCGATACGCACGGCCTGGCCAAGGGCAAGGAAGCGCGGCAGGCGCGAATCGCCGAACTGCTCGACCTCGTCGGCCTGCGCCCCGAGTACGCCGACCGCTACCCGCACGAATTCTCCGGCGGGCAGCGCCAGCGCATCGGCGTCGCCCGCGCGCTGGCCGTCGAGCCCGGCTTCATCGTCGCCGACGAACCGCTTTCCGCGCTCGACGTCTCGATCCAGGCGCAGGTGGTCAACCTGCTCTGCGATCTCAAGGAGCGCTTCGGGCTGACAATGCTGTTCATCTCGCACGACCTCGACGTCGTCGAGTTCCTGTGTGACCGCGTGATCGTGCTGTACCTCGGCAAGATCATGGAGATCGCTCCAACCGAAACGCTCTACCACCGCCCGCGGCATCCCTACACCCAGGCGCTGCTCGCCGCCTCGCCGGTTCCCGATCCCGCGCAACGCCATGAAGAACGCCCGCTGCTCGTCGGTGACATCCCCAGCCCGGCCAACCCGCCGTCCGGCTGCGTCTTCCGCACCCGCTGCCCCTACGCGCTGCCGGCCTGCGCGGAATCCGTGCCACCGTTGACCGAGATCGCGCCGGGGCACTGGAAGGCCTGCCTGCGAGACGACATCACTGCCGCCGTCATTCGAGGACATACATCATGAGCTTCACCGCCTTCACCGTTCTGGATCGCCGCTACAAGGGGTTCCCGCCCGCTGCCGTGCCGTGCCGACTGGACGAAATCGGCGCGCGCAACTGGAACATCCTGAACGGCGACCTGCCCTTCCCCATCGCCCTGCTGCGCGATTCGGCGCTGCGCCATAACCTCGACTGGATGCAGGATTTCGCCCGCACGCGGGGCGTCGACATCGCCCCGCACGGCAAGACGACGATGTCGCCGGAACTCTACCGCCGCCAGCTCGCCGCTGGCGCCTGGGGCATTTCCTTCGCCACCGTCTTTCAGCTGGCGGTCGGCGCCGAGGCCGGGGTCACCCGTGCGCTGATCGCCAACCAGGTCGTCTGCGACGCCGACCTCGACGGGCTGGCTTCACTGTTGCGCGAGTACCCGGCGCTGCGCGTGTGGTTCCTCGTCGACTCGGTCGCGCAGATCCAGTTGATCGACAACTGGCGGAACAAACGAAAAAGCACGACGGTCTTCGACTGCTTGCTGGAAATCGGCATTGCCGGCAAGCGTACCGGTTGCCGCACGCTCAACGAAGCGCTGATCGTCGCGGCGGCGATCGACGCCAGCCCGGCGTTGCGCCTCGGCGGCATCGAGTGCTACGAAGGCAGCGTCGCTTCCGGCGATTCGGCGCACGACCGGCGCGAAGTCGCGGCATTGATGCAACGCGTGGTGGATGCCGCCAAGGCATGCGATCAGGCGGGATTCTTCGCCACCGACGAAGTGCTGGTGACTGCGGGCGGGTCGGCGCTGTTCGACCTCGTCACCGACGGACTCAAGCCGGTGCTGTCGAAGCCGGTGCGCGGCGTCCTGCGCTCGGGCTGCTACGTCACGCACGACCACGGCTCGTACATGAACCTGCTGCACAAGGTCGAAGAACGCCAGCATCTGACGACCAGCCTGCTGCCGGCGATCGAGGTCTGGGCGATGGTACAATCGCGCCCCGAATCCGGCCTGGCCATCCTGACCTGCGGCAAGCGCGACATTTCCTACGATCTCGACCTGCCCGTGGCGCTGTTCCACCATGCTGCCGGTAGCGGCGCACCGCGGACCGTTCCCGGGGGCTGGACGCTGACCGCGCTGAACGACCAGCACGCCTACCTGCGCTTTCCGCAGACCGACTCCGAGCCCGGCCCGGCAGTCGGCGACCTGATCGGCCTCGGCATCTCGCACCCCTGTACAACCTTCGACAAATGGCGCTGGTTACCGGTGGTAAATGATCACTACAACGTTATCGACGCCGTGACCACGCGCTTCTGAACGCCATGAACACACTCCCTCCCCGTCTGCTGCAGCGTCTGCAGGAACAGTACGCCGACCTGCCGGATGCCCAGCAGCGGGTGGTGAACGTCATCGTCCGCGACCCGCAAAGCGCCGTTGGCGCCACCGTCGAACAACTCGCCCAGCAGGCCGGGGTGTCGATGCCGACCATCGTGCGCACCTGCAGGTCGTTCGGATTCGACAGTGTGCGCGAATTCATGGTCGCGCTGGCGCAGGACATTGCGCTTGGCGGCTCGTACCTCCACCGCAGCGTGCAACCGGACGACACTCCGGGCGAAATTGCCAGCAAGATCGTGCGCTCCGCGACCGCGTCGATGTCCGCCCTCGAACGCGAACTCGATGTCGCGGCCCTGGAGCGCGCCGCAGCGGCGATCGCGAATGCCGAACGCGTCGACTGCTACTCGTCTGGCGCCACGTCCACCTTCATCGCCAACGACCTGCAGGCGCGCCTGTTCCGCCTGGGCATCCATTCCAACGCCTACTTCGACGCGCACCAGCAGCTCATCTCGGCATGCACCCTCGGCCGGCGCGGCGTGGCCATCGCCGTCTCGCACGTCGGACGCATGCCGACGCTGCTCGAAGCGACGCATTTTGCCCGCTCGCAAGGGGCCACGGTCATCGCCCTGACACAACCGGACACGCCGCTGGCAAGGGAGGCCGACATTATCCTCGGCACCTCGGTCCCCGAGGACGCCGTGATGCGCGTCGGCACCGAAGCCTACATCGCTCACCTGCTGGCCATCGAAATCCTCACCGTGCTGGTTGGCCAGCGCCTCGGACCCAAGGCCGCCGAACGCCTGCGCCAGTTTCGCAGCGTGCTCGCCGAACACGGCATCGACAGCGAATCGCACGTCGCCATGACCATGTCGTGGTCGCGAGCGGAACGCGAACAGGAGTAAACATGCCTTCCACCATTCTTCTGCGCAACGGCCTGATCGTCGACGGGTCGGGCAAGGCCGGTTATCGGGCCGATGTGCTGCTCGACGGCGAACTGATCGCCCAGGTCGGCACCATCGATCCAGCCACCGCCGAGGAGACCATCGATTGCTCTGGGCTCGTCGTCGCCCCCGGCTTCATCGACGTGCATACCCACGACGACGCCATCGTGCTCGACGCGCCCGGAATGCTGCCGAAAATCTCCCAGGGCGTAACTACCGTCGTCGTCGGCAACTGCGGCATCTCGCTGGCACCGCTGCAGACAGAGGCGCCGATCGAACCGCTCGGCCTGCTTGGCACACAACGCTTCCGTTTCGAGCGCCTGGCGGCGTATGCCGATGCCGTCAACGCCACCCGACCGGCGCTCAACGTCGCTGCGCTGATCGGCCACACCAGCCTGCGCGCCGCAGCCATGCCGCAACTCGACCGGGCAGCCGATGCCGCCGAACGGGCCGCGATGGCCGGCATGCTGCGCCAGGCGATGGACGACGGCGCCCTCGGATTGTCCTCCGGCGTCTTCTACGAAAACGCCTACGCCGCCG
The DNA here is from genome assembly GCA_029289235.1 of Gammaproteobacteria bacterium. Taxonomy (GTDB): domain Bacteria; phylum Pseudomonadota; class Gammaproteobacteria; order Burkholderiales; family Rhodocyclaceae; genus Propionivibrio. The sequence continues at coordinate 98,458 of JARFTZ010000038.1, read as the reverse complement.
ACGAGCGCGAACTCGCCGAGATCGCTGCAGCGGCGGCCGGCGCAGGCGGTGTCTACGCGACGCACATCCGCACCGAACTCGACGGCATTCTCGACGCCATGCAGGAAGCCGCCCGCACCGCGCGCCACAGCGGCTTGCCGCTGGTGCTCTCGCACCACAAGTGCGCCGGCCCGGCCAACTGGGGCCGCACGCGCGAGACGCTGGCACTGATGGACCGCCTGGCCACGCGCCAGCCGATCGGTCTTGACGTCTATCCCTACACGGCGGGTTCGACGGTGCTGCGCGAAGACCTTGTCGACGGCGTCATCGACATCATCATCACCGGCTCGGAACCGCATCCGGAAATGGCCGGCAAGCTGCTCGCCGACATCGCTGCGCTGTGGGGCGTCGACCAGCGCGAAGCCTGCCGCCGGCTGATTCCCGGCGGCGCCTGCTACTTCCAGATGAACGAGGAGGACGTCCGGCGCGTGCTGGCGCATCCGCGCACGATGATCGGCTCCGACGGACTGCCGCATGACGTCCGTCCGCACCCGCGCCTGTGGGGCACCTTCCCGCGCGTGCTCGGCCACTACTGCCGCGACATCGGCCTGCTGCAACTGGAAAGCGCGGTGTTCAAGATGACCGGTCTGCCGGCCGCGCAGTTCGGCCTGGACAAACGCGGCATCATCACGCCTGGCAACTACGCCGACATCACCGTTTTCGACGCGCAAACCATCCGCGACCGGGCGACCTTCTCGGAGCCGGACCGCGTCAGCGAGGGCGTTCGCCACGTTTTCGTCAATGGCGGACTGGGTTACGAGGAAAACTCCAGCACCGCGCACTCGCGTCACGGGCGGTTCCTGCGGCGCGGGCTCCGCGACTGAAGCGACACAACCACGACAGTCGTTGACAAAGTTGCTCCGCGGGTCCCGGCGCAAATGTCGCCTGGAATTCCCTCACGGCCCTACCTATAGTGGGTTCACCCATCAACCCCGGGGAGTCCCGTCATGAAAAAACTGCTGCTTGCCGCCTTGGTGTCCGCATTTTCCGTCGGTTCAGCATTCGCCGCTGCCGACTGTGAATCCAGGGCTGTCAGCAAAGACGGCAAACCGCTTGCCGGAGCCGCCAAGGCGTCGTTCATCAAGAAATGCGAAAGGGAAGCCGCCTGCGAAGCCAAGGCCATCAGCAAGGATGGCAAGCCGCTTGCCGGAGCGGCAAAAGCCTCGTCCGTCAAGAAGTGCTTGAGCGAGTCGCAATAGCAGCGGAAGCATCGTTGCGATAGAAAGGAGGCTGCTTGCGCCGCCTCTTGCAGTCCGTTTCCCGCTCAACGCCGATGCCGATAACCACGGTATCCGCACAGATCCTGGCATGTCAGTTTGCCATTGACGGGGAAAAGGCATGAATACAGAAGATCTCTCGCATTATCAGGATCTCGTTGTGACGGCGGTCACCGCGGTGGGTTTCAAGATTCTGGCCGCGGTGGCTTTCTGGCTGATCGGCCGCTGGCTGATCGGCCTCACGGTCAACCTGCTGCGCGGTTCGCTCGAGCGCCAGAAGGTCGATTCAACCGTTCTGTGCTACGTAGGCTCCATCGTCACGGTGACACTGAACGTCCTGCTGGTGATCGGCATTCTCGGTTACTTCGGCATCCAGACAACAACCTTTGCGGCGATCATTGCAGCCGCCGGCGTCGCCATCGGCATAGCCTGGTCGGGCCTGCTGGCCCACTTCGCGGCAGGCGCTTTGCTTGTCGTGCTGCGTCCGGTGAAGGTCGGAGACTTTGTTTCTGTCGCCGGCGTCACCGGCACGGTGGTCGAACCAGGCCTGTGCACGACGGTGATCAATACCCCGGACAACATCCAGACCATCATCGGCAACAACAAGATCTTCAGCGACACGATCCAGAACTTCTCCATCAACGCGTTCCGCCGTGTGGATCTGAAGTGCCAGCTCTCCGGCGCAGCCGACCATCGGGCGGCGATGGCCCTGTTGCGCGAGAAGGTGGCAGCCATCCCGAATGTGTTGAGCGAGCCTCCGGTCGACATCGAGACTCTGGATTTCACGCTGGTCGGCCCGGTCCTCGCGGTGCGCCCGTATTGCCACAACGATCATTACTGGCAAGTCTATTTCGACACCAACCGGATACTCCGCGAAGCCCTGGGCGAAGCCGGATTCCCGGCGCCGATGCCGGCACAGAACGTGATTGTGACTCAAGGGGTCTAAGTCATCACAAGCGGAAGGCCCGTACTGGTTACGACTCGCGGGTTCGCGTAGGCGGTTTGATGAACAGCAGATCAGGAGGTCAAGATGAAACACACAGCCATTTCGTTTGCCCTTGCCGGCTTGCTGGCCTTTACCGCCGCGGGTTGCGCCGTCACCCGCGATCAGTCGACCGTGGGCGAGTATCTGGACGACTCGGTGATTACCACGCGTGTCAAAGCCAGGTTTGCGGAAGACAAGCAGGTCAGCGCGATGTCCATCAGCGTGGAAACGCTCCGGGGCGTGGTCCAGCTTTCGGGCTTTGCGAAGAACTCGACGGAAAGGAACCGCGCGGGCGAGATTGCGCGCTCGACAAGCGGCGTCAAAGGCGTGACCAACAACATCGTTGTCAGGCCATAGACGTCTCCCCGACGAAACCGCGACGCTTGAGCAGCAGCGCAGGCGGACGCCTGCGCATCCGGGATTCGGAACTAGACGTCGATCCCCAGCAAATCCATCACCGCGGCAATGAACACCAGCGGGTGCGTCGGGCACCCCGGGATGTAGAGCGTTGGCTTGAAGGCCTCCAGGAAGCGGCGGTCGACTTCCGCGCAGTCGGCGAAAACACCGCCGGAGATCGCGCAGGCGCCCATGGCGATCACCAGTTTCGGCTCGGGCATGGCGTCCCAGCAGATCTGCAGCGCCGCGACCATGTTCCGGCTGATCGGCCCGGTGAGAACCAGCCCGTCGGCGTGGCGCGGCGAGGCGACCATGTCGATGCCGTAGCGGCCGAAGTCGAAGTTCACGTTGCCGACGGCGTTGAGTTCCAGTTCGCAGCCGTTGCAGCCGCCGGCCGACACCGAGCGCAGCTTGAGCGAGCGTCCGAAGCGCTTGCGCAGTTCGGCGGAGACCTTGATCGGGTCGATGTCGGGGTGCGCCGCGCTGATCGTCAGCCCGTCCCGCGTGGTCGAGGACAGCTTCACGTCGGTTTTGAAAGCGATGCTCCCGGCAGGGCACGCCGGCTCGCAGTCGCCGCAGAGGACGCAACGCCCCATGTCGATGCGCAACGGGTCGAGGGCGATGGCCCGGCTCGGGCAGGCGTCTACGCATGCCGTGCAGCCGGCCGCGCATGCCGCCTCGGCAATGACCGGCTTGCCGCGATAGCCGCCGGGAACGGCTGCGCGCAGATCGGGAATGTACTGGGTGCCCTGGGCTTTGCGAACCGCAATCGATTTGGGGAAGTTGAACATCAGAGGTCGTTGCCGCAGTAGGAAAGATCGAAACTCTTGTTGCAGATCGGAAAATCCGAAATCCCGTTGTCGCGCACCGCCAGCGCCAGCCCGAACCAGTTGGCCAGCGACGGGTCCTGAACCTTGACGTGGCGCAGCGCGCCGTCGGCCTCCGTTTCCAGCGCAAGAAGCACCTGCCCGCGCACGCCTTCGACGACCGACACGCACAACTGCTCGGGCGCCAGCCTCAGGTCGGCGCCCACCGGAGCGGCCGTACCGCCTGACAGGTCGAGCGTCGAGTCGTCCAGCACGCGGAACAGCCATTCCAGCGAGGTGTCGATCTCGCGCATGCGCACGAGCATCCGCGCCCAGCAATCGCCGCTCGATTCGACGACCGAACCCATCGGTGCGCGCTCGTACAACCGGCCCGGCAGTTCGCTGCGCGCATCGATGGCCACGCCGCTGGCCCGCGCCGCGACACCGAGGAGGCCAAGGTCGCGCGCCGCCTGCGTGCTCACCACTCCGGAGCCCTTGAACCGCGCCTTGACGCTCAACGCCGAACACATCAGGTCGTTCATGCGCCGCAGGTCGACGGCGAAGTCGGCAAGTGTCTGCCGCACATCCTGTCGCAGCGCGTCGGTCAATCCCTTGGTCCGCCAGGGGCGCAGCCAGCCACGGCCGAAGCGGTTGCCGCTGACGCGCTGGCTGGCGTTGATCACCGCCGTGCGCAGGCGGCCGTAGCTGCCGGTGCCTTGCACGAAGGCGATGTCGGTCGCCAGCCCGTTGAGGGTGGCAACATGGATGGCGATGCGCTCCATTTCCAGGGCAATGCCGCGCAGGACGTCGGTCTCGAACCCGGCCGGCGTGCCGGAGAGTGCTTCCAGCGCGGCGAGATAGCTCCAGGCGTAGGCGATGCACGAGTCGCCGCAGATCGATTCGACGGTCGGCGTCAGGTTCTTCGGCGGGCGTTGCAGCAACAGCTTTTCCACACCACGGTGCTGGTAGCCAAGCTGGATTTCCAGGTGATGGACTGTCTCGCCGTGACACATGAAGCGGAAGTGGCCCGGCTCGATCACCCCGGCGTGGATCGGCCCGACGCCGACTTCGTGCACTTCCCGGCCACGTACCGCGAAGAACGGGTAGTCGTCCATGCGCTGCTGGCGGGCGCCTTCGAAACGCACCGGCTTGAGCCACGGATGACCGCCGGGCAACACGCCGGTCTGTTCCCACAACTCGCGCTCGTAGATGTGCGCCGACGGATGCTTCAGGGTCAGCGCCGGGTAGGCGTCGCCCTTCTTCGCAACGCCGCGCAGGACAGACAGGCCGTCCGACTCGGTCACGAACACCGCCGTCACCGCGACGGCAGTCTCGCCCTCCCCGCCGTTGCGCCCGAACAGGGAAAGTAACCGCTCTCCCTCGGTGAGCCGCCGGTCGCATTCGTTGATGAAATCGGCAAGGCCCAGCGGCGTGGTTTCGCGCAGGTCATAGACGACTACCGGATTCTTCGTCATCTCAGACTCCCGCAATCGACGCCGCCACGGCGCGCAGCAGCTGCGTCACCGGCTCGGGCGCATACGTCCCGAGCATGACCAGGACGACGACGAAACCCATCTTGGGCAGGACGGTAACCAGCGACTCGATCACCGGCGGGCCGCTGCGCGAGGGCGGGTCCCACAACATCGGAAACACCGCCTGTCCGGTGGAGACGAAGATGATCGTCAGCATCACGCACATCACGGTGAACGCCATCAGGTTGCCGGCCTGGACGATGCCCGAGAGGATCAGCATTTCGGCGAGGAAACTGGCGAACGGCGGGAAGCCCAGCAGGGCAAAAATGCCGCCGGTGAACAGCAGACCGGTAAAGGGCATGACGCGGATCACCCCGCCCAGCGGGGCCGTCTCGTTGGTGCCGTACACCGCCCGCAGCCGGCCGGCGGTGAGGAACAGCAGCGACTTCACGAAGGCATTGCTGACGATGTAGAGCACCACGCCGTAAGCCGCCGCCTTGCCCACCGACAAGCCGAGGGCGATGACGCCCGACGAGCTGACGCAGGCATAGGCGATCAGCCGCTTGTAGTTGCGCACGGCCATGATCTGCACGGCAGCGACGATCAGCGACAGGTAGCCCATGACCAGCAGCTCCTGCGCGACGAAGCCGGTCTCGAAGCCGTGGAAAATCTGCAGCATGCGGAACACGGCGACGACGCTGATGTTGTACTGCACGGCAGCCAGCAGGACGCTGGTGCTGGTCGGAGCCGCCTCGTAGGTCTCCGGCATCCAGCCATAGAGCGGCGCCAGGCCCAGCTTGCTGCCCAGACCGAAAAGAATGAAAGCGAGGCCGAGACGCTGCCAGCCGTCCTTGAGCATTGTCAGCGAAAAACTCAGCTGATCGACCAGGAAATTGACCTCGATACCGCGCAGGTCGGCCGACTGGCTCAGGCACATGAAGCCGAGGAAAGTGATGGCCAGCGACATCGCCGAGTACAGCACGTAGCGCCAGGCCGAGGCCTTCGGCGACGGCGAATCGCCACGGGCGACGAGTGGCGCCGCGCACAGCGTGCTGATCTCGACGAAGGCCCAGAGCAGGATCATGTGGTTGAGCAGGATGCCGACGTTCATCACCGCCATGAACAGCAGGGTCAGTGCCGCGCGCGAACGGATGTCGCGGGCCAGTCGCTCGGATGAACGCTCGCGGGCGAGCATGTACACGCTGATCCCGAGGAACACCGTGTTGATCACCAGCACGAACAGCAGCGATGTCGGATCGAGGACCAGATAGCGGTTGGCGAAGTACAGCGGCAGTTCGTCGAGCGAATGGGTCAGGAAGACGGCGACAGAGGCCACCCAGAAGAGCAGCGAGGCGGCAACCAGCCCGTAGGCAGCTTTGCTCGACGAGGATCTCGCGCTACCGGGCGCCAGGGTGATGCAGGTGGTTTCGGCCGCGCTCATGGCACCTCCCCGGAAATTTCTGCCGATTCGCTCGCGGTGACGGGAGACTCCGTCACCAGCCAGCAACCGATGCCCACGGTGAGCAGATAGACGGCGCTGATCGCCAGATGGACCGCCAGCGGCCACGCTACCGGCATCAGCGTCTCGAACAGCGCCAGCGCGTTCTCCATGAACAGCACGGCGACCAGTTGCGCTTTCGGCTCCGGGTTGGTGGCGAGGACCAGGAAGGCCGTGACCACGCTCGCCGCGACGACCCCGAGCGTCAGGGCGCGGGCATCGGCACGGGCGCCGTCGCCGAACTTGAAGGCGAAGATGATCAGCACGACGGCGATGATCCAGGTGAAAAGGTTCGACGGCATCAGGTTATGCCGCGCCGCCGGCTGCCGGCGCAGCGCGCGGCGCAGCAGGTACGGCACGAGGATGGCGCGCACCAGGAGGATTTCCAGGCCGACCAGGACCGTGTGCAGCGAAAGCGTCTCTTCGCCGTGCAGCGTGATCCAGCCCAGCGCCAGCGCATGCAGCCCGAGCCAGCTCGGCGCCGAGGAAATCTTGCTGAAGAAGACCGGAATCACGGTGGCGATCAGGCACAGTACCAAAGGAACGGTCATACGCTGGCTCCAATTCCGATCACGGCCATGCTCGCCAGCGCCGCGGCCGAGGCGATCAACAGATAGCGGGGCACCCAGTGCATCGGCAGGCGGGCCGTCAACGACTCGATGCAGCCCACCACCACGGCCACGGCGAGAATCAGCGCCAGCGACACGGCCGCGGCGGCCGCCGGCGAGGCGAACGGGTCGAAAGGATTGAGCAAGGCGGCGATCAGCCCGGCGTAGAGGACCATCTTCATCGCCGCGGCGTACTGCATGGCCGCCAGCTCCGGCCCACTGTGGTCGAGGATCATCACCTCGTGGATCATTGTCAGTTCCAGGTGAGTCAGCGGATCATCGACCGGCACCCGCGCCGCCTCGGCCTGCAGCAGGATCAGTAAAGCCACGACGAGCGGCGCCGCGATGACTGCGTAATGTTGCGTCTCGCGCAATGCCCCGATCAGGTCGGCGAAGCTGGTCATCCCGGTCGCCACACCGGCGGTTCCGATCAGCAGGAACAGCGCCGGCTCGGCGAAGGCCGAGAAGGACGCTTCCCGCGCCGTGCCCATGCCTTCGAACGAGCTGCCGACGTCCATCGCCGAGAGCATCAGCGCGATGCGCGCCAGGCCCATCGTGTAAGCGACGACGATGAAATCGTGGGAGAACTGCAGCGGCGCGAAGCGGCCGAGCATCGGCGCCATCGCCGCGGCGAAAAAGCCGGCGAGCAGCACGATATACGCTCCCGCGCGGAACAGCGGCGTCGCCGTATCGCTGATCACGGTGCGCTTGCCGAGCAGCCGGCGCAGGTCGTACGCGAACTGGATCAGGCGAGGCCCCTTGCGCGCCGCCCACCAGGACTTCACCCGGTTGATCACGCCGATCATCAGGATCGGCATCAGCAGCACGAACGCCCAGTGCGTCGCGCTCAACACGGCTTTCATTGCAGGACCCCTTCCGCCAGCAACACCAGCACGGCAATGATCATCACCCCGGCCAGCCCGGCGGCGAAGGCAACACGCGGATCGTCCTCGCGCAGGCGCCGCGACAGTTCGACGGCAGTGTCGTCGCCGTGGTCGATCACGTTGAACAGGCGACGCTCGACCGCATCGACGCAATCGGTGACGACGTAGCTGTCACGCGGAAAATAACCGGCCGGCGCCTTCTGCCGCCGCAGCAGGACCATGATGCTCTTGAACGGGCGGGAGAAGTCGGAGGAAAAACTGGCGCCCGAGTACTGCATGCGGGCATTCGGCAAGGTGTAGCCGCAGCCCCACGTCGCGCTCGTCGCACCCGCGGAAACCGGCTTGCGGACACGGGCGTAGCGCACGAGCAGCACGACGACAACGGCGGCAACCAGCGCCCCGGAGATCAACCCGATGCGCGACAGGGTGCCGGCCACGCCAGCCAGCGCATCGACGACCGGCGAACCGGGAACGCCGCTCATGAACAGCGCCACCGGCCCGATGACCAGCGCGAAGCCGACGGCCGGCAGGACGCCCAGCACCACCGTCCCCAGCGCGTGCAGGCCCATCGGCAGGAGCATCCAGCGACTGGCCTCATGCCCCGGCGGCAGGCTGCCATCGCGCGCGTTGCCGAGGAAGACCACCCCGAAGGCGCGGGTGATGCTCAGTGCCGACACCGCGCCGACAAACGCCAGCGCGGCCCCGACGACGGCCAGGGCCAGCTTGGCCCAGACTGTCGCCCCGGCGTTGCCGAACAACCCGGAATAGATCACGAACTCGCTGGCGAAGCCGTTGAACGGCGGCAATGCGGAAATCGCCACGCCGCCGATCAGGAAACACACGGCGGTCACCGGCATCAGCCGGAACAGCCCGCCGAGGCGTTCCACGTCAACGACGTGCTTGACCTGATACACACAACCGGCCGCGTAGAACAGCTGACACTTGAAGAAGGCGTGGTTGAGCACGTGCAGCAGGCCACCGCCAAAACCCAGCGCCACCAGAACCGGCGCCTGCCAGGCAAGGCCCAGACAGCCGATGCCGAAGCCGATGCCGGCGATCCCGACGTTTTCGGTCGACGAGTAGCCGAGCAGGCGCTTCAGGTCGCGCTGCCCGACCGTATACAGCCCGCCGATCAGCGCCGAGGTCACCGAAAAGGCGATCAGGAACCAGCCCATCCACTCGTCCGGCGTGCCCATCAGCAGCGTGAAGCGCACCAGCGCGTAGAGCCCGGCCTTGTGGATCACCCCGGACATCAGCGCCGAAACGTGCGCCGGCGCCGCCGCATGCGCGCGCGGCAACCAGGAGTGGAAGGGAAAGAACGCCGATTTCAGGCCGAAGCTGGTCACCAGCAGCAGGAACACGACGTTGCGTGTCGCGCCATGATTCGCGCTCAGCCAGCGGCCGAGATGCGCGAAGTCCCACGACTGCCCGTGCGCATAAAGGATCATCAACGCCGCGACGAGAAACAGCAGGCCGATGTGCGTCGACACCAGGTAGTTGAAGCCGGCGAAGCGCACCCGCTGGTTGGTGTAATCCCAGATCACCAGCTGCCAGGCCGCCAGCGCCGCGACTTCCCAGCCGAACAGGAAAGAAACGACTTCATCACCCGTGTAAACCAGCACGAACGACAGGGCGATCATGTTGAGCAGCGCGAAATGCACGCCGACGTGGCGCGGGCCGTCGAAATACTTCTTCAGATAGCCGACCGCGTACACGCTGCCGAGAAAGGTCATCGGCAGCGACCAGACCAGGAAGAACGCCCCAAGGGCATCGAGGCGGACACGGATGGCATTGATCGGGTACGCCCAGGCCACCCCGCCGGAAACCTCCGGCCCGCCCGTCAGGACAGGAACAGCCACCGACCAGACCAGGGCAAGCGCGATCGCCTGAGACGCCAGGCCGAGCATCGCGCGAATGCGATTGCTCATGTTCAGCAGGCACAGCACCGCCCCGGACACCAGGGCGACAACCGCCAGAATGAGTTGATTCATGGCCTTCTATCGTATCCGTATCGTATCTGCAATCACAGAAAACCCGGGGAGCGCGCCGCGTGGCGCGCGGTAACGATTGCTCCGGAGGAGGTCTTTCGGAAATCGGCGCGATTATACTTCTCTGCGACGTACATATAAATCGAAAATAACTTTGATTATAATATGAGTGTAATCAGAAGATAATCAGGGAGCCCCATGGAAAACCGCACAGCCAGACTGACCATCCTGGTCGATCCACGCAAAAAGAAACTGTTCGAAGAACTGTGCGCGCGCCAGGATCTGAACTCGTCGCAGGTGGTACGCAAACTGATGCGCCAGTACATCCTCGAAAACCTTCCCGAGGACGAAATCCCGGATTGGCTCGCCCCGCACGCCAAGGGCGATGACGGCAAGAAGCAGGGAGCCTGAACACCTGCCCTGGCCCGGCGCCAAGACTTTCAGCCCGTAAAACGACCAGGCTTGCCAGCGCAGTCACGGGCCATTGAGCCCGTGACTGCGCTCTGCAGATTGCCCCGTGCTGGCAACACCTTGTCGAGAGAACTACGCCTCCGGGTTCGCACGGTGATTTCCCGCCTTTCGGGGCCTGCGCGCAGCAAGCGCCGGGAACGAACGATTCCTTGAATTTGCTCCCCATGATAAACTCCGGGCCTTGATCTGACGGGGAAAAACCTCCCCGACACGCCCCATAAAAAAACCCGACAGCCCGCTATCGGGTTTGTTTTTTTCAGTCGCTTCTTCTTGCCCGCACAACCTTTGGATACTCCCATGACGGCCCAAATTCTTGATGGCAACGCCCTTGGACAAAAACTTCGCGCGGATTTCAAGCAACGCGCCGAAGAACTCGCAGCCCAGGGCGTGCGCCCGGGACTGGCGGTGATCCTCGTCGGCGAAGACCCGGCCTCGCAGGTCTATGTGCGCAACAAGGTCAATGCCTGCGCGCAAGCCGGCTTCCACTCGGAAAAATACACCTTCCCGGCAGATGTCGCGCCGCAGGCGGTGTTCGACAAGATCGCCGAACTCAACGCCGATCCGAAAATCCACGGAATCCTCGTTCAGCTGCCTCTGCCCGGACATTTCGACGCGGACGCCGTGCTCGACGCCATCGCTCCGGAAAAGGATGTCGACGGTTTCCGTGCGGAGAACGTCGGCGCCCTGATGCAGGGACAACCCTGCTTCATCCCGTGCACCCCCTATGGCGCGATGAAGTTTTTCGAGGAGGCCGGCATCAGCCTAAAGGGCAAGGAAGCCGTCGTCGTCGGCCGTTCGAACATCGTCGGCAAGCCGATGGCCATGCTGTTGATGCATGCCGGAGCGACGGTTACCGTTTGCCACTCGCAAACCCGAGACCTGAAGGCGCACTGCCAGCGTGCGGACATTCTGGTCGCCGCGGTCGGCAAGCCGAAGATGATCACCGGCGACATGATCAAGCCCGGCGCAGTCGTCATCGATGTCGGCATCAATCGACTCCCGGACGGGAAACTTTGCGGCGATGTCGATTTCGAATCGGCCAGGGAAGTCGCGTCGTTCATCACACCGGTTCCCGGCGGCGTCGGCCCGATGACGATCACCATGCTGCTGGCGAACACGCTGGAAAGCGCGGAACGCGCGGCCAACGCCTGATCCCACCGTTTATTGAAAACTGGAGACAATCATGTCGAATCAACCGCTTGTTGGCATCGTTATGGGTTCGGATAGCGACTGGCCGGTCATGCGCGCCTGCGCCGAAACGCTGAAGAAATTCGGCATCGCCTATGAAGCCAAGGTACTCTCGGCCCACCGCACGCCGGACGCTGCGCTCGAATACGCGGCCACCGCGCAGCAACGGGGAATGAAGATCCTGATCGGTGCCGCCGGCGGCGCCGCGCACCTGGCCGGCGTGCTCGCGGCCAAGACCGAACTTCCCGTGCTCGCCGTGCCGATGCCGTCCAAGCACCTGCAAGGGCTCGATTCGCTGCTGGCCATGGTGCAGATGCCCGGCGGCATTCCGGTCGCGACCTTTGCCATCGGCGAAGCCGGCGCGACCAACGCGGCACTGTTCTCGGCCGCCATGCTCGCCCTGAGCGACAGCACCATCGCCAGCAAGCTGAGCGACTTCCGCAAGCAGCAGACGGAAAAGGTTCTCGCGAAATCCCTGCCCGATCTGCCGTAACCTCGACATGAGCGACAACACGACGCCCGCCGATCTCGAAGAGGCCGTCCGGCTGTTGCAGGCCGGCGAGCTCGTGGCCTTCCCGACGGAAACGGTTTACGGACTGGGAGCCGACGCGGCCAATCCGGACGCCGTGGCCAAAATCTTCGCCGCAAAGGGACGCCCCGCCGACCACCCGCTGATCGTGCACCTGCCCGGCGCCGGGCATCTCGACCAGTGGGCGCGCGACATCCCGCAGGCAGCGTGGGATCTGGCCGAAGCCTTCTGGCCGGGGCCGCTGACGCTGATCCTCAAACGCACCAGCCTCGTCCCCGATGCCGTCACCGGCGGGCAGGACACCGTCGGCCTGCGCGTTCCCTCCCACCCGTTGGCGTTGACCCTGTTGCGGGCCTACGCCCAGGCGGGCGGCGGAGCGAACGGCCTGTGCGGAATCGCGGCCCCGTCGGCCAATCGCTTCGGGCGCATTAGCCCCACTGACGCCGCCCACGTACGCGAGGAACTCGGCGACGCCGTGGCCCTGGTTCTCGATGGCGGGCCGTGCGATGTGGGAATCGAGTCGACCATCATCGATCTGTCGCGCGACGGCCAGGCGCCGCGCCTGCTGCGCCCCGGGCACATCACGCCGGAACAGATCGCCGAGGTCATCGGCGAGTTTCCCGAATTGCCGGAGACGATGCAAGGCGCTCCGACGCCCCGCGTTTCCGGATCGCTCGACGCACACTACGCGCCGCGCACGCCCATGCAGATGGTCGCCGCCGGCGACGTGGCGCAAGCCATCGAGACGTATCAGGAAGCCGGCAAGCGTTGCGGCGTCCTGCTGCACACGGTCGTTTCGCCGCTGCCCGCGGTGCTTTCGCTGTGCCTGCTCCCCGACGCCCCGGAAGGTTATGCGCGCGCACTGTACGCCGCCTTGCGCGAGCTAGACCGCGGCGGCAACGACATCATTTTCGTCGAGAGCATTCCGCAGGAACCGGCCTGGGCCGCCGTAGCCGACCGGCTGCGGCGCGCGGTCTGCGGTTCAGGCAAACGGTAATTCACAGCACTGGATCAGCGGCTGACCCACGGCATCACAGGCACCGTGGAGATGCTGTTGGCCGGCGCGCCTTCGATCAGCTTGCGGCTGATCGCCAGATAGACCAGCGTCCGGTTTGCCTCGTCCCACATGCGAATGACGCGCGTCTCCTTGAACAGGATCGACGTATCCTCGCTGAAAACGACCGCGTTCTTCGGCAATTTTGCAGGGATGCTGATCGGCCCGGTCTGGCGACAGGCGAGCGAGAACTGCGACGGATCCTGCGCCAGGCCGAGGCTGCCGCTGATGCCGCCCGTCCGCGCCTGGCTGACATGGCAGGTCACACCGGGAATCAGCGGGTCACCGAACGACTCGACGCACACCTTGTGATTGGCTCCCAGCAATTTCCACTCGGTGGTCACGCAGCCGATCGTTTCGCCGTGAGCGCCGGCAACGCACGACGAGACGAGCGCAAGCGCGCAAATCCATCGCCGCGAGGCGCCGCTACGAAACGTCGCGCCATCAGCCACGTTGCTTGTCCTTGATCCGCCCGGCCATCACCATGAAAGCCAGGATGCAGAAACCATGCAGCACGGTGATGAAGATCAGGTCGCCGCCAACGAACTGCCGCAAATGCTCGAGTCCGGTCGCATCCGTCCCGACGAACGCGAGCCGGGACAGCACCTGCAACACAACATCGATCAGCAGGAAAGCCAGCCATGCGATGGCCAACTCCCGCCCGCCGAGGCGGCGACCGTTTCGCTGGCGAAACAACTGGCAGACGTAGAGCGTCGACGCCGCCAGCGCGGCGGTCGTGATCACCAGCGTGCTGGCTCTCGTGAAGTAAAAGGCCATCAGCAAACCGCATACCAGCGCCAGCAGGTAGGCAACCGAAAAACGCAAGATCAATCCGCCAAGAGTCATGCACGCTCCGCTTGTGAGGGGACCGCATTCCGGCGCAGGAAGCGATCGCGATTACGAGTGATGTAGACACCGCCGAAGACGCAGACGGCCCCCGCCACCTGCGTCAGGCCGAACGTCTCGCCGAGAAGGAAGTACGCCGCGACGACGGCAAATACGGGCGTGAGGTTGTTGAACACCGACGCACGTGAAGTGCCGATCACGCCGGAGCCCCAGATCCAGAGAAAATTGCCCAGGCACAGGCCGAAAACGGCGGAGAACACCACGCTCCCCCACGCCGATGCCGGCAGCGCCGTCCAGTCCACGCTGCGCATCTCCGGCACGGAGACGGCCAGCAGCATGACCGTCGTGACGATCATCATCGACGCGGTGACCTGATAGGTCGAATAGCGATCGAGCAGTTCCTTCGAGAACACCGTGTAATACGCATAGCCGACCTGCGAGAGCAGCACGAGGAACGCACCGAGCAGATGGTGCCCCGCCAGGCTCACCTCTTTCCCGGCGCCGATGACGATCAGCGCGATCCCCGCCATCGAACAGGCGATGCCGACGACGACGGCCCGGTTGATCGAGTCGAAACCGAAGAACCGGTTCAGCAGCAGCACGAAAACCGGCAGCAGGCAGAACATGAAGGCCGCGTTACCGGACGTGGTGCGCTGGATACCCTCGGTAAAAAAGATCTGGAAGACGAAAAAGCCGAAGATGCTGGTGCGCAGAAGCACGCCCAGATCCGCGCGCGACGGGCGGCGCCAGGTGCCTGACAGCCACAAGGCGCCGAGCGCGAAAAGGCTGCCGACGACCATCCGCGCGACGTTGTAAGGCAAGGGCGGGATATGCTGCAGCCCGAGCTTGATCACCGGCGGGTTCATCCCCCACATCAAGGCCACGAGCAACAACATGCATTCGGCCAGGCGAACGCGCGATTTGGTATTTGCAACTTCAGTCAAGGCAACAACATCCGACAGAGGGGAAAAAAAGCACGCGGCGCACTGCATGGCGCGTTTTCAACTTCAACTACTTGCCGCTTCGCGTTTTCGAGTTGCTCGACGACGGATCACGGCGCTGGCAGCGTGGATCGACGAACGGTTGTTCAAGGCGAACCCACGCAGGCCCCGGCGAGGTCTGCGCACAAACCGTGGCGCCGGTCACACTGCGCCACTGGTACCACGGCGCCGGTCCGGCAAAAGCCACCGCCGACGCCGCAAGGAACAAAGCCGGCAATAGCCACTCAAAAGTCTTCAAGGAAACACCTGTCCGCTTCGCGTCAAGAAGCGCCTATTGTATTGTCAAAAAACGTCGAGAGGTCGATATGCGCCGCCAGGATGAACTGGGCCGGGTTATTCCAGCCAGCGAAATAACCCCACGCGAAGTCTTCGAGCAACGACGTTCGCTGATTCGGGCGGCCGCCGCTGGAGCGTTCGGAGCGGCACTGTCGCCGTTCTTCGCCCGCCAGGCCTTCGCCAAATCCGCTGAATCCGCCGGGCCAACCCCCTCGCCCAACGCGAACAGCGAAAAACTGGCGGCGACCGTCAACGCCCAGTACTCGACGAAGGAAAAGCTGACCCGCTACAAGGACGTCACCAGCTACAACAATTTCTACGAATTCGGCACCGACAAGGGCGACCCCGTCGAGTATGCGCACACGCTGATTACCCGACCGTGGACCGTTGCTGTCGAAGGACATGTCCGCAACCCCAAGGTCTACGACATCGACGAGTTGCTCAAGCTGGCGCCGCTGGAGGAGCGCATCTACCGCCTGCGCTGCGTCGAGGGCTGGTCGATGGTCATCCCGTGGATCGGCGTCTCGCTGTCGGAGCTGATCCGCAAGGTCGAGCCGACCGGCAACGCCAAGTACATCGAGTTCGTCACGCTCGCCGACAGGAAGCAGATGCCAGGCCTTTCCTCGCCGGTGCTCGAATGGCCGTACGTCGAAGGCTTGCGCCTCGACGAGGCGATGCATCCGCTGACCCTGCTCACCTTCGGCCTGTACGGCGAAGTGCTGCCGAAGCAGAACGGCGCGCCGGTGCGCCTGGTCGTGCCGTGGAAATACGGCTTCAAGAGCGCCAAGTCGATCGTGCGCATCCGCTTCACCGAGACCGAGCCGAAGAACAGCTGGCAAGTCGCCGCGCCGCACGAATACGGCTTCTACTCCAACGTCAATCCCGGCGTCCCGCATCCGCGCTGGAGCCAGGCCACCGAACAGCGCATCGGCGAAGGCGGCGGCAGCGTTCTTTTCCCGCCCAAGCGCAAGACCCTGCTGTTCAATGGCTATGCCGAACAGGTAGCCTCGCTCTATACCGGGATGGACCTGAAGAAGCACTTCTGAACTGTCGATGCGCCCCAGCGACCTTCTGCGCCCGGCGGTCTTCATCGCCGCCCTGTTGCCGCTGGCGCGGCTGGTCTGGCTGGGCTGGCACGACGATCTGACGGCCAACCCGTTCGAGTTCGTCACTCGCTCGACGGGCACCTGGGCGCTGGTCTTTCTCTGCCTGTCGCTGTCGATGACGCCGGCGAAGCGGCTCACCGGCCTCACGCAATGGATCAAGTACCGGCGCATGCTCGGCCTGTACAGCTTCTTCTACGCCGTCCTGCATTTCACGCTGTGGTTCTGGGTCGACCACACCCTGGATGTGCAGGCGATGTGGCTCGATGTGCTGGAAAGGCCGTTCATCGCCGCGGGATTCACCGCCTTCGTCCTGCTGATCCCGCTGGCGGCCACCTCGACCAAGGGCATGATGCGCCGCCTCGGCCACAACTGGGTGCGCCTGCACCGTCTGGTGTACGTCATCGCCATCGCCGCGATCCTGCACTACTGGTGGCACAAGGCCGGCAAGAACGATTTCGGGACCGTCGGCATCTATGCCGGCGTCGTCACCTGGCTGCTCGGCATCCGCCTATGGTGGGCCTGGCGGGACGCCTGGCGCAGGCGCGCCGGAAGGCCCGGCTAGCCGTCACCTCAGCCGTGACGCAGCTTCAGCGCCAGAACCATGCCCGCCAGAACGAGCGTCACACAGTTGGCGACGATGATCGGCCAGGAACCGAGCAGCAGGCCGTAGAGCAGCCACAGGCTGACCCCGCCGGTGAAAAGGATGTACATGCGCAGTGAAATGTCCTTGGTGTGGCGGGTCGTCCAGATTTGCCAGACCTGCGGGACGAAGGAAAGCGTGGTCAGGACGGCTGCGCCATAGCCGATCCATTCGGTGGAGATCATGGGAAGTTCCGATGCGGGAGGGTCAATCGACGGCCGCGCTGCGCGGCGAGTGCGAAGGATACCGGAAACCGTCCTCACCCGCGCAACGGGCTACCGGAATAGCGTAAAACCCTGCAATCAACTCCGGAAATATCAAGCTGCCGGAATTCAGCGCAAGGATGAAACTTGCTGCCACTCTCGGCCACAGGCCACGCAACGACTTTCCGACCATTCCAACAAGCGAGGATTCCCATGTTGAAACTTGGCACCGCCACCCTGTCGAAACTCCCTGCCGGCGTCGCCCGACCATCCTACGACCAGGCGCAGCTGCGCGTCGGCATCGTTCATTTCGGCACCGGCGGCTTTCATCGCGCGCACCAGGCGATGTACGTCGACCAGCTGATGAATCAGGGACTGGCGCTGGACTGGGGCATCTGCGGCGTCGGGGTGATGCCGGCCGATCAGCGGATGCGCGACGCGCTCAAATCCCAGGACGGGCTCTACACCCTCGTCACCAAGCACCCGGACGGCAACTATGAGGCACGGGTGATCGGTTCGATCGTCGACTTCCTTTACGCGCCGGACGACCCCGAGCGCGTCGTCGAACTCATGGCCGCGCCGGGCACGCGCATCGTTTCGCTGACCATCACCGAAGGCGGTTACAACTTCCATCACGTCACCGGCGAGTTCGACTTCGACACCCCGGCGATCGCCAGGGATATCGAAGGCACGGCGGCCCCGGCCACCGTCTTCGGCCTCGTCACCGAAGCCCTGCGGCGGCGACGCGAGCGTGGCGTCGCGCCATTCACCGTGATGAGCTGCGACAACATCCAGTCCAATGGCGACGTTGCCAAAAAGATGTTCACCGCCTTCGCACTGCGCAAGGATCCGGCACTCGGTGACTGGATCGCCAATCACGTTGCCTTCCCCAACGCGATGGTCGACCGCATCACGCCGGTCACCGCGCCGAGCGACATCGAACAGGTCGCCCGGCGCTTCGGCATCGACGACGCCTGGCCGGTCGTCTGCGAACCGTTCACCCAGTGGGTGCTGGAGGATCATTTCCCGCTCGGCCGCCCGCCGTTCGAGCATGCGGGCGTACAGCTCGTCGAGAACGTCGTCCCGTACGAACTGATGAAACTGCGCCTGCTCAACGCCAGCCACCAGGCGCTGACGTACTTCGGCTACCTCGCGGGCTACCGCTACGCTCATGAGGTCACGCAAGACCCGCTGTTCGAAACCTTCCTGCTCAACTACATGGAGCGCGAAGGGACGCCGACGCTGATGCCCGTTCCCGGCGTCGACCTGGACCTCTACCGGCGCACCCTGATCGCCCGTTTCGCCAACTCGGAAGTGCGCGACACCCTCGCCCGCCTCTGCGCCGAGAGTTCCGACCGCATCCCGAAGTGGCTGCTGCCGGTGGTGCGCGCCAACCTCGCCTGTGGCGGCGAGATCCGGCGCAGCGCCGCGGTCGTCGCCAGCTGGGCGCGTTACGCCGAAGGCAAGGATGAACAGGGCGAAGCGATTACGGTCGTCGACCGGATGAAGGACGAACTGATGCAGATCGCCGCGCGCAACCGCGAGAAAATCACCGCCTTCATCGAAAACCGGGCGGTGTTCGGCGACCTTTGCGACAACCCGCGCTTCGTCGAAGCCTATACCGAGGCGTTGACCAGCCTGTATGAAGTCGGCGCCAGGGAAACCGTGCAGCGCTTCGCCTGATCCTGAACAAGGTAAAAAAATCGGCGAGGCCCCCGCTCGAATCGAGCAGGATTACCAGAAAACAAGCGCCTCGCCGAAAGCCCCTCAGAACGACCCCATCAAAACTGTGTAAAATTTTGCACATTCACCTGCAAAAACCGACCTGACATTGCCAGGCCGTCGACGCATAGTTATACGCACTTGCTGAAGCGCTCCGCGAGTCGCCGCCAAAAAAAAAGCACAAAGGACGGACATCGCACGGAGCAGATCGCACCATCATGCAGTGGGGGTTATTGCCAATGAATACCCGGCCTTTGAGAGAGGTCATCGCTACGCCGCTCGACCGCGACTTTCTCGTTTTCTGCCACGACTACCCGTTCAACTACACGGGCTGGCACTACCACCCGGAATTCGAAATTCACCTGATCCGCCGCTCGTCCGGCCTGCGCTACGTCGGCACGCACGTGGGCCAGTTCGACGTTGGCGACCTGGTGATGACCGGGGCCAACCTGCCGCACATGTGGGTCACCGACGGCGCCCGCGACGAACTGCCCAGTGGACGCATCGAGATCGCCGAGCGTGACCTGGTCATCCAGTTCAGCGGCGCCTTTGCGCATAAATGCGTGACCGAATTCGCCGACTGCGCCGCGTTCTCCACGCTGCTCGACGAGTCGCGCGCCGGCATCAAGTTTTCCGACACCGCCTCGCAGGCCGCCTGGCCGTTGCTGCACGAACTGCTCACCGCTACCGGCATGAACCGGCTGATCACCTTCTTCCGCATCATCAGCCTGCTCAGCGACGACAGCGCGCGACAACCGCTGTCGCTGGTCCTGCCGAAGACCGACGGCATCCAGATGAAGCGTCTGAACAACATCCTCAACTACATCGCCGAGAACTACAGCCGCTCCGACCTCTCCTGCCGCGAGATCGCCGAGCGCGAGCACATGCAGCTTTCGGCCTTCTCCCGCTTCTTCGACCGGCACGTGCGCTGCACCTGCCTGGAGTACCTGAACCGGATGCGCATCTACAAGTCCTGCCAGATGCTGATCGAGACGGACTCGTCGGTCACCGCGATCGCCTATGACGTCGGCTACGACTCGCTGTCGACGTTCAACCGGAATTTCACCCGCTACATGGGCGTGTCTCCGACAAAATTCCGCTCCGACCGCACATCGTCTCCTGAATCGCTGAACGCGCACCGCAACCGCATGAGCGGCGTCGGGCACATCGCGCTGGCGTGAAAACGATGTAAGAAATTGCATAGCACTGCAAAATTTTCGCATAGAGAACGATGCAGACGCTTTGTAACCTTCCCTGCGCTGACCCGACTCCGGGAAAACAAAAAACGCCCAGTCGAAAAGTCGCATGCAGCACAGCGGAAGAACCCAACCAACATAATTGAGGAGGCACGAACAATGAAACGGTTTCTCGCAGTTGCCATGATCACCGCCGGCATCCTGGGGATGAGCGGCGCAGCCCAGGCCCAGGCCGCCAAGCCCCTGAAGATCGGCTTTTCCAACCGCACCCTGAACGGCGCCTTCTTCAACGGCCTGACCGAGTACATGAAGATCAGCGCCAAGAAGGCCGGCTACGAGATCGTCGCCACCGACGCCGCCGGCAACATGAACAAGCAGATTTCCGACGTCGAGGACATGCTCTCGCAGGGCATCGACATCCTGGTGCTCAACCCGCAGGACCCGGCCGCCGGCGTGAATATCGTCAAGAAAGCCACCGCCAAGGGCATCCCGGTTGTCAACCTCGACAGCGACATCAGCCTCGACGCGCCGGTGATCACCCGCGTGATGGCCAACAACCCGGTCAACAACAAGATGCTCGGCGAATACGCGGTCAAGCTGTTCGGCGACAAGCCGATCAACGCCGTGATCATCAGCGGCAACCAGGGCAACCTGGTCGGCGCCGCCCGCCGCGACAACTTCATCGCCGCGGTCATGGAAGAGCAGATGCGCCTGTACGGCCGCACCAACTTCACGGTGCTGACGCAGGGCTGGGGCAACTGGGACCAGCAGGGCGGCCTGAAGGCCATGGAAGACGCGCTGGTCGCGCACGGCGACAAGATCAACGCCGTGTATACGGAAATGGACGACATGGCGCTCGGCGCGATCCGCGCACTGAAGGCTTCAGGCAAGCTGAAGAACGTCAAGGTCATCGCCCACGACGGCTACAAGAAGGGGCTGGAATCGATCAAGAACGGCGAACTGCAGGCCACCGCTTCCAACAACCCGAAGGCGCTCGCCGAGAAGGTCATGGAAGTCATCAAGGATTTCAAGGCCGGCAAGACCAAGTTCAGCGACTATGAGTTCATCACCCCGATCCTGATCACCAAGGACAACGTCGACAAGTACTACGACAAGGACTCGATCTACTGATCAACGGCACGGCGGACGGGCCGCTCCGGCCTGGCCCGCCGTTTTTTCATCCAGGCCCCTGACAAAAACCAGAACAGGGCAACACCGCAGCAAAAGGAAGGGGTGGGCATGACAGCTCAAGCGATCGTCGCCGAAGGCATCCAGAAGAGCTTTGGCGGCATCAAGGCGTTGCGCGGGATCAATTTTTCGGCGGACGCCGGGACGATCCACGCGATCGTCGGCGAAAACGGCGCCGGCAAATCGACGCTGATGAAAATCCTCTCCGGCATCTACATCCGCGACGCCGGACGCATCACCTGTTTCGGCGAGGAAGTCAATTTCACCTCGCCACAGCAGAGCATGGCCTGCGGCATCGGCATCGTGCACCAGGAACTGGCGCTGGCGCCCGACCTGTCGGTGGCCGAAAACATCTTCCTCGACAACCTCGGCCAGGGCGGCCGCCTCATCGACTGGAAGGAACTCAACCGCAAGGCCGGCGAACTGCTCCGCGCCTTCGGCTACGACATCGACCCGCGCACGCGCGTCGGCGACCTCAGCGTCGCCTACCAGCAGATGGTCGAGATCACCAAGTCATTGGCCAAGGACGTGCGCATCCTGATCCTCGACGAGCCGACCGCCGTCCTCGCCGATCCGGAAGTCGACGTCCTCTTCGAAAACCTGCTGCGCCTGAAGCAGCGCGGCGTCACCATCCTCTACATTTCGCACCGCCTGCAGGAGCTGTTCCGCATCGCCGACCGGATCACCGTGGTCAAGGACGGCGAGACCGTCGGCCAACTCGATCCGAAGACCTGCAGCGAGCACGACATCATCACCATGATGGTCGGCCGCGAAATGACCTCGCTGTTCCCCGAACGCTCGACGCCGGGCGACGAGGTCCATTTCGAGATCCGCAACCTCAACCGCCCCGGCGTACTGGAAGACATCAACATCCAGGTGCGCAAGGGCGAAGTCGTCGGCCTTGCCGGGCTGGTCGGCTCCGGACGCACCGAAATCGCCGAATGCGTCTTCGGCATTGCCCGCCATTCGCAGGGCGCAATCCTCAAGGGCGGCCGTCCGGTGCACGTCAAGCACCCCGCCGACGCGGTCGCCCAGGGCATCGGCCTGGTACCGGAGGACCGCAAGCTGCAGGGGGCCGTGCTCAACCTGCCGATCGAGCAGAACATCACGCTCTCAAAGCTCGGCGGCGTCTCCCGCTTCGGCATCCTGAACAAGAAAACCGAGCGCGGCATCGCGCAGCACCTCCGCGAACTGCTGCGGATCAAGCTCGGCCGCCTGACTGACCCGGTTTCCAGCCTGAGCGGCGGTAACCAGCAGAAGGTCGTGCTCGGCAAATGGATCAATGCCAACTGCGACGTGCTGATCTTCGACGAACCGACGCGCGGCGTCGACGTTGGCGCCAAGTCGGAAATCTACTCCGTGATTCACCGCCTTGCCCAGGAAGGGCGGGCCATTCTGGTCATATCCTCGGAGCTGGTCGAGCTGATCGGCCTGTGCCACCGCGCCTACGTGCTCAGCGAAGGCCGGATCACCGGCGAAGTTGCCGGCGAGACGATGACCGAACAATGCATCATGTCCCATGCCATTCCCCGCCGCGTGGCCCAGGCCGCCCATTGAGGAGAACGACGATGAACTCGACCACCCTGCCCCAACAATCCCAACAAACCGCCGCCCGGACCACTGCCTCGCGAGGCCCAGGTCTTGCAAAGCTTCTGCTCGATCAATCCTCGCTGATTGTCTTCATCGCGATGCTGCTGGTCTCGGCCTTTCTCTCCGACCGCTTCCTGACCGTCGACAACATCACCAACATCCTGCGCCAGAGCGTGCCGCTCGGCGTCGTCTCGCTCGGCCTGCTGTTCGTCATCCTGACCGGCGGCATCGACCTCTCGGTCGGCTCGCTGATGGCCCTCGTCTCCGTTGTCGTCGCCCTCGTCGTGCCGGAACAGGGGCTGTTCGTTGGCATCGCCGCCGGCATCCTGGCCGGCACCCTGTGCGGCGTCTTCTCCGGCACGCTGGTCGCCGCCTTCCGCATCGCGCCGTTCATCGCCACCCTGGCGACGATGACCGTGGCGCGCGGCGTGGCGCTGATCGTCTCCAAGGGGCAGCCGATCTTCATCGACGACACGGCGTTCAACGACTTCGGCGTCGCTAACTGGTTCGGCATCCCGACGACGTTCTACCTGTTGATCGCCTGCTTCCTGATCGCCCTGTTCCTCTATCGGAAAACGGTCTTCGGCCGGCTGACCCTGTCCATCGGCAGCAACGAAATCGCAACCCGTTTCGCCGGAATTCGCGTCGCCTACTACAAGTTCGGCGTCTACGCCCTGTGCGGCCTCGCCTGCGGCATCTCCGGCGTGATCGCCTCGACACGCACCGGCGTCGGTTCGCCGATCCTGGCCATCGGCTTCGAGCTCGACGCGATCGCCGCGGTCGTGGTCGGCGGCGCCAGCCTCTCCGGCGGACGCGGCACGGTGTTCAACACCCTGATCGGCGTGATGATCCTCTCGATCATCTCGAACATCATGAACCTGATGAACATTCCCGGTTACCACCAGCAAGTGGTCAAGGGCGCCATCATCATCCTCGCCGTGATGCTCGAAAGCCTGAAGGGACGCATCGGCAACAAGCACTGATTTCCTCTCCAGCGGCACGATTCGGGGCGGACGCTTTGCGCCGCCCCGCTTTTTTTGTCCCTTCGCATTTGCCAACGCGAATACAGAACGGCATCATTCCCGACCTCTCCCATCCGCACTGCCGTATGCCCCCCCGTTCGTCATTTCGGCGAAAGCCGGAATCCAGATTTCCGGAGCACATACCGGATCCCGGCCTGCGCCGGGATGACGGAGTATTCGCGATGTACGCATACGGCGACCCTATCTGCGAGCACAAACCATGACGCTTCTTCCAGGAACACTCCTTACCGCCCAGTGCATTCTGTTCGACATGGACGGCACGCTGGTCAACTCCACCGCCGCCGTCGAGCACGTGTGGGGACGCTGGGCCACCAGCCGTGGCATTTCCTTCGAGGACTTCCGGCACACGATGCACGGGCGCCGTGCCATCGACATCATGCGTGGCATCGTCCCGCCCCACCTCGACGCTGAAACCGAACTGCAGACCATCGACTCGGAGGAACTGGTCGAAACCGAAGGCATCGTGCCGATCCCCGGCGCAGCCGAACTCCTCGCCAGCCTGCCGCGCGACCGCTGGGCGCTGGTCACCTCGGCGCAACTGCCGCTGGCTCGCGTGCGCATGGGTGCGGCCGGCCTGCCGATGCCGGACACCGTCGTTTCCGCCGACGACATCCGCGAAGGAAAACCCAACCCTGGCTGCTACCTGCTCGCCCTCGACCGGCTCGGCCAACGCCCGGAACATGCCGTGGTCTTCGAAGACGCTCCGGCCGGGATCGCCGCCGGCATCGCCGCCGGCTGCCGGACCATCGCGATCAGCGGCAGCACCCACGCCACGGCAGACGCTTCGGTCCCCAGCCTGGTCGATTTCACCCGCCTCACGCTGGAAAAGATCGACGACGCCTCAGGACTCCATCTGCGCGTCCTACCCGCCTGAGCAGCGCCAACGTCAGTCACATCGAAGCCCCGTCATCCCGGCGAAAGCCGGGATCCAGCTGTGCACCAGAGGAATTTGCAACATCCACCTGGCTCATCCTGCCCGACTATTGGCCTGAGTGGTTATGAATAAATGCTGACCACCTACCACAGAGGCACAGAGACGCGGAGTTTTCACAGATAAAACCTCAGGAAACCAGGCTCTTCTCTGTGTTTCCTCTGCGCCTCCGTGTCTCCGCGGTGGATTTTGATTTTTTCAGGACGTGCGGATTTATTGAAGATTCGTCATTCCGGCGAAGGCCGGAATCCAAAAAATGCAACGAACTGGACCCCGGCCTTCGCCGGGGTGACGAATATTTCAGCACTTGTTGGAGTACAGAATCTGAGTCATTCGGCAATCAGTCGATTAGCCGCCGCGCGCAGTTCCGGAAGCAATCCAAGCGCCAGGGACAACTGCCCGCGCAGCACGCGGTGAATTTCCGCTTCATCCGGTGACGACGCCATGGCACAGTTTTCGTTCGCCAGCGTGTCACCGGCCGGTTTCGCCAGTGGCTCGGTGGCGTCGAGCGCCGCAGCCAGGCCCTCCAGTGCCGCAACGAGACAATCGGCTGCGGCAACCGCATCCGCCAGCGGCACGTGTTCGGCGTTGCGATGCGCTCCAAGCGCCGAGAGATAGTTCAGCAGCGTATGCGACAGCACCAAAAAGCGAATACCCGCCGGGACGTTGCGGCTGACCCGCTCGGGCTCGGCGAAGGCCGCATTGAGCGCGCCGGAATACGCCGCATCGGCGTTGTGCGCATTGCGGCGGGCAATCCGGTAGGCGAGATCGTCTTCCTTCCCGACCACCCCGTACTGCCCCATGATCGCCAGGAAATAGCCTGCCTGCGCCCTCAACGACGCCGCGGCCAGCTGCGGCAGCTTCGGCGCGTTCCAGCTGGGCAGGACGCGCCAGACGGCCAGCCCGGCGATCACGCTGCCAGCCAGCGTATCGAGCAGGCGCGGCACGATCAGGCCGTAGCCATCGCCGACCTGGTTGAAGGAGAGCATGACGAAAATGGTGATCGCCGCGGTAGCCAGGGCATAGCGCCGGGTACGCAGGAGAAAGAACGCCACGGCCGCCAGCACGACGAACAGCGCCTGCAACAAGGGGGCCGGAAAGAGCTCGAGCAGCGCCCAGCCGATGACCAGGCCGAGTACCGTGCCGCCGACGCGCTCGACCAGCCGGACAACGGTCGCGGCGTACTGCGGCTGGCAGACGAAGACGATCGTCAGCAGAATCCAGAAGCCGTAACTGTCGCCCGTCGCCGACATCAGGGCAAACCCGGCAAGCAGCGACAAGCTCAAGCGAACCGCATGCCGCATTACCGGCGAGGAAAGCGTCAGATGCGCTTTCAGGCGAGCCGCCACCTGCGACGCGCTACGCAGCGACGAGTCCTGCAGCGCCGTGTCGGCCGGCATGCGATCAAACGCCTTGTCCCGCACCCCGGCGATTTCCTCGTTCATCGCCCGCAGGTTGGCGGCCAGCGCCCGCAGCGCGCGGCGGGCGCGCAACAGCGTAGCGCCCTCACCTTGATCATTCGTCGCATCCACATGATCCACGGCCGCAAGCAAGTCTTCGACGGCGCGCTCCGTCGCCCGCTTGCGTGACCAGGGCGCGCGCGTCCGGATCGCCTCGGCCAGCGACAGGCAATCGCGCCCCATCAACTCCAGCACGCGCTCGCAGCGGTACAACACGTCGCTGTGAAAAAAGCTCTCGACCAGCAGATCGTAGTTCTCGTGCGACGAACTCGCCCGCTCGTGCACATCCTGCGCAACGAAGAACTGGTGCAACGCGGCGCGCAGCCACTCCGGGTGCGCGCCCGGACGATGCCGGCTGAACAGGCTCTCCTTCGTCGCATTCAACGCCTCGACGACCCGACCGTTATGCAGCGCCAGATCCAGACGCCGCTGTTCCAGGTCGATCCCGCGCACCGGCAGGAACATCCGAGCCTTCAGTTCCAGATAACGCCCCAGCGCGTCGTACAGCCGCGCCAGATTCAGCTCGACCGCCAGCATCGGAAATGCCGCCGCCCACGCCACCGAAATGACGCCGTACCACGCCGCACCGACGAGAAGCTGCATCACCTGCGACTGCTCGACCGGCGGGCCGCCGTGCGGCTGCAACGCCAGCGCGGTATAGATCGACATGATCAGCGTCGCCGCCGCGATCGTCCGGTAGCGGTCGCCCAGCGCCCCGAGCAAGGTCAGCGTAAACGCGGCGATCGCCAGCACCGCCGCCAGCGCGACCGGCCGATCGAAACTCGCCTCGACCGCCAGGATCACTGCCGCGAAGCACAGCAGCGTCAGGCACTGCGTGGCGAGGCGACCGCGCCAGTGATCATCCGTTTCCGCCAGCGCGCTGGCGATCACCCCGAGCAGCAGCGGAATCGCCAGACGCACCTGATCCGTCGCCAGGCACCACAGCATCACGCCGACCAGCGCCACCGTGGTACGCACACTCGACGAAAAAGTCTCGCGAATCCTCCCCTGCCGCCACAACTGCCATCCCAGGCTTTTGATCATTCCGCGAACTCCAAACGCAAAAAAGCCGCTTCAACGAGCGGCCATTGAACAAATCCGGTATCGGCATCTTGCTTGGTGCCCCCGGTCGGAATCGAACCAACACCTGATGATTACAAATCAACTGCACGACCTTCATGCTACGGGGGCCACCGCGTGTTGCGGAGGCGCGAATTATAGCTGAAGAGAATCCGCGCCGCACCCGCGCAGCTATAATCCCCCGATCCCACGATCTTGGACATGGCAACGCATGGCAACGCTCACCAATCCCTCGGAAATTGCGCGGGAAACATTGAAGCAGCTTTTGTCGCGACGCCTGGCCCCGTCGCCCGAAAACTACCGGGCGATCTACAACGAAATCGCAGGCGTGCAGGAGCGAGCTACCAGCGCCGGCGCGGAGCGCGAGTTCAAGGCGCTATTGCAGTCCCTGCCACGCGAAACACCGGCGCAGCAACGCCTTGCGCGGCAACTCGACCAGGCGCTGAAAAGTGAAGACTGGGACGAGTTCCGCACGCCGCTGGTCGAGTTCATCCGCGAGCACAGCAGCGAAGCCGATCAGCCGTGGAACGAACTCATTACCGAACTGCTCCGCCAATGGGAAGCCAAGCAGAGCGGCCTCACCCAGGCGCGCAAGCGCGAGTCGCTCGACCGCCTCCTGGCTGCCGGTGGGACGAACAGCGAGTTGCTGTTCGGCCGACTGCAGAACCTCATCCGCTCATGGTCTTCAAACGAAGCCGCGTCCGACCAGATTGAACTCGCTGCGCATGTCGCCGAGGAACCCGAAAGCGCGCCGGAAGCCCCCGCCCGCTCGCCGACGATGCCGTTCAGCCGCGCCAGCGAACTGCTGGCAGAAGTCCGCGAAGGCTTTGCTTTCACTCTGGAGACCATTCTCGCCACGCAACTCGGCGATGAACCGGAACTGACCAGCCAGGCCAAAACGCTCGCCGCCGCCGTCCGTGCGGCGACGACGCTCAAGATGCTCGACGACCTTATGGCCGACATCAAGCGTTTTGCCTACCGACTCGAATTCGTCGCCGAGGACCGCGCCGAGTTGCGCTCCGGCACGTTGAACCTGCTGCAACTCGTCATCGAGAACATCAGTGAACTGGTCGTCGACGACCGCTGGCTTAACGGCCAGATCGAAATCGTGCAGGAGATCGTCGCCCGCCCGATGAACCTGCGCACGATTCACGACGCCGAGCAGCGCTTGAAAGAAGTCATTTTCAAGCAAAGCCAGCTCAAGCACAGCCTGAGCGAAGCCAAGGAAGCGCTGAAGCAGCTGCTCGCCGGTTTCGTTGACCACCTCGCCGAATTTGCCGATTCGACCTCCGATTACCACGACAAGATCGAAGTCTGCGTCACCAAGATCAGCCAGGCCGAGGACATTACGCAGCTCGAAGACGTGATGGCCGAGGTCATTCGCGAAACACGCGCCGTCCAGTTCAACGCCCAACGCTCCCGCGACGAACTGCGCGCCACCCGCCAGCGCGTCGAAGACGCCGAACGGCGCGTCAATGAGTTGCAGGCCGAACTCGACAAGGCCAGCCGGCTGGTCCGCCACGACCAGCTGACCGGCGCCCTCAACCGCCGCGGCTTCGACGAAATCTACGACAGCGAAATCGCCCGCGCCCGCCGCCGCCAGTCGCCGCTATGCGTCGCCCTGCTCGACATCGACAATTTCAAGAAGCTCAACGATTCGCTCGGCCACGACGCCGGCGACGCCGCCCTGATCCACCTCGTGTCTGTCATCCGCGACACGCTGCGCCCGCAAGACACCCTGGCCCGCTTCGGCGGAGAGGAGTTCATCATCCTGCTGCCGGACACAGGAGCGGAAGATGCCAGCAAGGCGCTGACCCGCGTCCAGCGCGAACTGACCCGGCGCTTTTTCCTCGCCAACAACGAGAAGGTGCTGATCACCTTCAGCGCCGGCGTCACCGAAGTGCGGAACGACGACACACAGGCCAGAGCGGTCAAGCGGGCGGACGAGGCAATGTATACCGCGAAAGCGACGGGGAAGAACAGAGTTATATCCTGCGCGGACTGAACATCGAGCCCCCGACCACGTCCGGGCTACCGTTATCACCCACATCCGCATGCGTCATGGCTTTCTGTAGCTGTGTGCCATTCTGGACTCGGCGACCCGCAAGGTGCTGGACTGGCGGCTATCGAACACGCTGACCACCGACTTCTGCACAACCGCGCTGAGAGAAGCCCTGGCGTGCTATGGCACGCCGGAGATCTTCAACACCGACCGGGGGTGCCAATTCACCAGTGCGGAATTGACGGATGTACTGAAGACGCACGACATCCAGATCAGCATGGACGGTCGCGGGTGTTGTCATGACAGCATCTTCGTCGAGCACTTGTGGTGGACGGTGAAACACGAATGGGTCTATTCAGTTGCCGAAACAGGCGAAGGAGAGTGGCGCGTGTTCGCCACGCAGTATCGCGTACTGACCATTGCCGTCATGCAACTGGCGCAGCCGATTCCGGCGTTCGAGTTCGATCAACGGATTGCGTGGTATCGCAGGCTTCTGATGCTGCCCGACGGGAGCGTTCGTGTCTGTTCCCCTGAAAATGAAAGGCTAAGCGCGTTTTCAGGGGAACAGACACGAATTTCAGTGCAAATTGCTTGAAGCGACCCGGAAAGCGGGTGAAAAAGCACGGTTGACGATGGGCGGAAGGGACGGAGATACTTCGTGCATGGCTGTTGAAATTCCCATCCTTCACGACCAACTGACCGAGGCACTGAATCGCTGCAGGCTCGAGGAAATCATGGACAAGGAAGTCGCTCGCGCAGCCCGGCACGAAACATCGCTATGCGTCGCCTTACTGGATATCGACAACTTCAAGAAACTGAACGACTCAATGGGACACAACGCCGGTGACCAAGCGCTTGTCCACCTGGCCGCTGCCTGCCGTGAAACACTTCGCCCGCAGGATACGGTGGCACGTTACGGTGGCGAGGAATTCACCCCCCTTCTGCCAGAGACCGAACTCGAGGAGGCTGCCACTGCCATCACACAACTTCAGCGTAAACTGACCAAGAAATTTTTCCTGCACGACAACGACAATGTCCTGATCACTTTCAGCGCCGGCGTCACGCAAATGCGACCTGACGACAGCCAAGCCAGTATCATCGACCGAGCAGATCACGCAATGCACCACGCAAAACAAACAGGGAAAAACCGAGTCATCAAGGCGCCTGTTTGAAGCGCCCCCCCAACTTCCAGCAGCCAAAACCATCCACCCGCCTATCCATTTCGCCCGGAATCCATAAATGAGCGCAAACCGTCATGTTGTCTACACCGTTGCAACCGGCAGCTTCGGAATCAGTGAAGATGCTTTCCCCTGCAATACCATGGCTTTCGACAAAATCTGCTTTACCGACAATCCTGACCTACGCTCCGAAACATGGAAGATCGTCCTAATGGAACCCGGTGGACTAGATCCTCAACGCGAGTCGCGCCGCCCAAAAATCCTCCCGCACAAGTACTTGTCGAACTATGAGTACTCACTATACGTCGATAGCAGCCTTCAGTTTCTGACCCCTCCTGAAGCCATTTTCTCGCTTTACGCAACCCCAGATCGCCCCAGCTTGCAAGCCTTGGCTCACCCTCGCAATTGCGCCTACGAGGAAGCGGAGGCAGTTATCCTATTGGGCTTTGATGCAGAGGTACGCGTCCGCGAGCAAATGGACTTTTATGAAGCAGCGGGATTTCCACGCCAAGCCGGATTAATTACCGGGACCATGCTACTTCGCCGACACAACGAGCCAGATCTCATTCGCCTTTCGGAAGCGTGGTTCGAACAGGTTCTCCGCTTTTCCCGGCGCGACCAACTCTCGCTTGATTTCGTGGCGTGGCGCAATCATTTCACCTACGGCCATTTGCCCGGCAGCATCGATGACAATCCGTTCGTCAATTGGCGGCGCGGTGATCAAGCCCGAATCCCCGCGAACTTCGATGAACGCTATTACGTTTGGATGCACCCTGAAGTTCTCAACTCCGGACTATCTCCACGTGAGCACTACCTGAAGATAGGGCTGCCAAAGCACCTAACGTTCGCCCCGCCCGTAGACTTCCTGACGACGCTAGCCAACCGCTATCACTCAGACAAAGGCACCATCTACTTCAACGCTCACGGTTATGCCGAGGTATATGCCCACTACCTGGCACCATTGCGCACAATGCCATTCCGCTTGCTTGAATTAGGCCTGCTTCGCCACGACGTTCAGGCACGTAACCCCGGCGGTCCGTACGATGAAGCACCGAGTCTCTCGATGTGGAGAGACTACTGCCCAAACGCAGAAATCTTCGGCTTTGACATTGCCGACTTCTCAGCCTACCCATGCCCGAAAGGCGTCAAGATCTTTCGCGGAGACATGGGAGCACCAAGTGACCTGGAATCGATGCTTCGGGAAACAGGTACCCCTATGGACATAATCATCGACGATGCGAGCCACGCCTCCCATCACCAACAAATAGCGCTAAAAACCCTCTTCCCCTATCTCACAGCCGGTGGCTATTACATTATCGAAGATCTCCACTACCAGCCCAGTCCCCTCGAACCAAAAGGCGTCACAAAAACGCTGGAAGTATTGCGGATGCTGGCTAATCGACGGCCAGTTTTCAGCAGCTATATTAGCCAGGACGATCTGAAAACCTTGGCTAATGACATCGAGTACATACATTTCTATGATAGCCAGGATCGTAAATTTGGCCTGAATGGAACCGATGCGATCGCAGTCATCAAGAAAAAAGGCCGGGCAGCCGTAAAATCAACGCCGACAGTAACAGAATAAATTTCAAGGAGGCCTCGTGGAAAACGTCGAAGTAATGCTCGAAGATGTCATCGAACAATTGGAAAACGCCCTCAAGAACGACGATTTATATCTTGCTCGCCAACTGTGCGCAGACATCCTCGTCAACTTCCCTGAGCAACCCGATGCAACAAAGATTCTTGGCTCGGTTGCCACGAAAATTGGACATAACGAAGCCAAACGGCGCTTCCCTGGCGCCAACTATCAAGAATGGCTCTCTGCGTTCCACCGAGTCCTTAAACCGCGCGGATACCTGGAAATTGGCATTGCTGGCGGCAACACCCTAGCCTTGGCCAAGGAGCCAAGCCTTGCCATCGGCGTTGACCCGGCATTCAAGATTGAGTGCTCACTACACGCCAGAACCCAGCTTTTCAGGACAACATCCGACCGCTTCTTCTTGGACTATGACATCAAGAAGCTATTGGGTGGCGACATTCTTGACATGGCTTTTCTGGACGGCCTGCATACCTTCGATCAAACGCTAAGAGACTTCATGAACGTTGAGCGTGACGGGCACAAACAAACCGTGGTGCTGGTTCACGATATTTTCCCGGTAGAGCCGATTACCGCCATGCGTGAACGCATCAGTCAATTCTGGCTTGGAGACACATGGAAACTCATTCCGATCCTGCGACGCTTCCGACCGGATCTTAAGGTTTTCACCATTCCAACTTACCCCAGTGGATTAGCTGTCATTAGCAACCTGGACCCAAGCTCTGAAATCCTCGCCAACCATTTTGACGCGATCGTGGCTGAGTATATGACCCATCTCGATGAGGAAATCGAGAATGCCGAAGCACACCTCAACGTAATCCCAGCCACCCCGGCGGCGGTGTTCGGTGCAATCGGAGTTGCTTATTCAGAGTGATCGATGCGATACCCACTGGCCCCACACCCCACCAAAGGCCTGTTCCAACGCCAGCGCAAAGCCGTCAGCATCCATCAAAAGGCTAGGTTGTGTTCAATCAGGTGACCATCAGCACCAGCGTTCCCACATCGATCGAAACGCCCTTTCCAGACTGCGCGCCATGCGCGGCGCGTCCATCAGCGGACTCACCAGCATGCGTTCACGCAACCCGGCGCGCATGGCCTTGAGTCGTTCGCGATCGGCTGCCAGGGCGACGGCGCGGGAGACATAATCATCCTTGTCCGTCGCGACCAGTTCGCCGAGTCCGACATTCTCGAGAATGACCTTGCCCATCCTCGACACCAGCATGTCACCCGGCAGGGTGACGTAGGGCACGCCCATCCAGATCGAATCGTAGCCGGTGGTTCCGCCATTGAACGGAAAAGGGTCGAGCCCCAGGTCGATGTCGTTGTAACTTCCGAAATAGGCGAGCTGCGGCTGGATACCGAGGATCTCCAGCCGCTCCGGTCGTACGCCGTGACGGCCAAACTGTTGATGGATATAGGCGATCAAGGCCCCGTCCCTTCCGCCCCGGGCAACCACGACCAACCGGGAATCGGGAACGCGATTGAGGATATCCGCCCAGAGTCTGATCGTCTCCTGACTGGCCTTGCGGAAGTTGTTCAGGCAGCCGAAGGTGAACGGGCGGCCGGTCCGCTCACAGGGAAGGCCGGGCAGGATCGGCACATCCGGAATGCCTGTGCGCACCCCATAGCAATCGGGCAACGGCCAAGGCGTTTCGGAGCACCAGGCGCCGGCTTCTAGCACCGGGTCCGGCGGGACGATGATGTAGTCGATGGCAGACATGCCGCTCGTTCCCGGGAACCCCAGCCAGGTCACTACGACGGGGGCCGGCTTGCGTGCCACCGCAAGCAGGCGGTTGCCTTCGGTATTGCCGTTGAGGTCGATCAGGATGTCGACCTCGTCGCTTTCAATCAGCCGGGCCAGCTCCTCGTCGCCGATGGACAGCACTTCGCGCCACAGGCTGACCGCCGCCCGGCAACGTCGCGTAATCTCGTCTACAGCCGCCGAGTTGTAATAAACGACGGACTCGACCTGTTCGGGATCGAACTGGTCCAGGAAGGGAAGCACGAAGGCGGCGACCGGGTGCGTGCGAAAATCAGACGTCAGCCAACCGATCCGCAGTTTCCGCTCGCGACGCCGGTCGCGTCCGGGGAAGTTGTCGGCGCGCAGGTACGGCCGGCACAAATGAGCATCGAACTCGCGCGCCAGTTGCAGCACGTCCTTCGCCGAGGACTCGCTCGAATGCACCAGCACCCACAGCGAATTCACGTAGGCGGTCGCCGATTTCGGGTTGACGGCCAGGGCCTTGCGATACTCGGCCAACGCCTCCGCGTTCCGCGCCTGGTCCGAATACCAGCTCCCCAGGTTGAGCAGCGCATTGACGTGGCGCGGGTCGACAGCCAGGATAGTCTCCGCAGACTGGCGCGCCTTCTCGCTCAGGCCCAGTTTGGAATAAACGACAATCAGCATATTCCAGGCGTTAAGGTTTTCCGGCCGGCGCGCCACCGCCATTTCTAGGTTTTCACGCGCCACGTCGAGCTGACCGCGCGTCGTGAACAATAACCCCATGTGCTCGAAAATCCAGTCGTCGGATACGCCGAGCTCGTGCGCCTTTTCCATGGCATCGATTGCCGGAATCGTATCGCCGCACTGCACCAGGGCGATGCCCAGCTTGGCCCAGACGTGCGGGGTATCGATGCCGAGCTCGATGGCGCGCCGGAAAAAATCGGCGGCCCGGCGCGAATTGCCTTGGGCCAGTTCGATGTCGCCACAGGCCAGCGCCACGTTCGCCGAATCGGGCGCCAGGGCAAGCGCCTGTTGCGCGCAGGGAGCCGCCTTGTCGATTTCCTCCCGGACGCGATACAGGTCAGCCAGGGACAACCAGGCATCCGCATAGTCGGTATCCATGCGCGCAGCCTGCTTGAAATCGGCCAGCGCCGCGTCCAGTTCCCCCAAGTGCTGCAGGGCCATGCCGCGCAGGCAGTAATGTGCAGGCAGCAGCC
The DNA here is from genome assembly GCA_029289235.1 of Gammaproteobacteria bacterium. Lineage (GTDB taxonomy): Bacteria > Pseudomonadota > Gammaproteobacteria > Burkholderiales > Rhodocyclaceae > Propionivibrio. Next base: position 63,324 of record JARFTZ010000038.1, on the reverse strand, counting down.
CCTTGCCTGCTGCCAGGACCTTGTCGAGAATCCGCCGCGCGCCGCTCCAGTTGTCGGAAGCCACGTAGGCGCCGCTCAGGGCGCAGGCGACCGCGCTGTCCTTCGGAGCCAGCGCGAGAGCCCGTTCGAGTTGAGCCACCCCCTCCCCCAGCTCGCCCATCCGACAACACGCTTCGCCAAGGCGCTGCCGGTATGATGCTGTATCCGGACTGAGGCCGACGGCGTGCTCGAAAAACACGCGCGCCGACTCTGCATCGCCGACATGGGTTGCAATTTCACCCAGACCGCACCAGGCGCGATGATTCTCCGGCTGGGCGGAGACGACGATCTCGAAAAGCTCGCCGGCCTTCTCGAAATCACCGGCCTTCGCTGCCATTTCAGCCAGACCCTGTTCATGCATGCGGCGCATCTTCGTAACCCGTCCATTTCTGTTCCCGGCCAGCCCGGGATGCGCAAGTATAGCGTCAGCCCGTCTCTCCAAAAAAATCCCTAAAGTTCTCCAGCCCCCATCCGTTAAAGGTCACAAGCGGTGAAATATTTTTCGCAAACCACATCGCTGAACGGAATTCAACCTCGACCACGCTCTTCCAAGGAGATCGAAAAATGGCACTCACCATCAACACCAACATCGCATCGTTGAACGCCCAGCGCAACCTGAACACATCCCAGAGCGCGCTCAAGACCTCGCTGCAGCGTCTCTCCTCCGGCCTGCGCATCAATAGTTCCAAGGACGACGCTGCCGGCTTGGCCATCGCTGAGAAAATGAGTTCGCAAAGCCGCGGCATGACGGTCGCCATGCGCAACGCCAATGACGGCATCTCTGTCGCGCAAACCGCCGAAGCGGGCTTGAGCACCGTCTCGACCCACCTGCAGCGCATGCGCGAGTTGGCCACCCAGGCCGCATCCGGCCAGTACGATTCTACCAACCGCGCCGCGCTGAACAAGGAATTTACGGCATTGGCCAGTGAAGTTGCTCGTGTCATGGATGCCACGAACTTCAACGGCACGAAATTGCTCAGCGGCACCTACTCTGATGTCAATTTCCAGATTGGGGCGACGACCGGGACCGAGTCAAAGATCGCCATTACCATTGGTTCGGTCGATGTCGCCAGCCTGACCTCCATTGCCTCCGCCAGCGCTGCCACTGCCGCCATGAGCGCCCTGGATACGGCCATCAACACCGTCAGCAACAGCCGCGCCGACCTCGGCGCCCTGCAGTCGCGCTTCGAAGGCGTTCTGTCCCAGCTTTCGGCGGCCAAGGAAAACACCGATGCAGCGCGTAGCCGCATCATGGACGCCGACTACGCCGAGGAAACCGCGAGCCTGAGCCGCGCCCAGATTCTGCAGCAGGCGGGAACGGCCATGCTGGCCCAGGCTAACGCACTTCCGCAGAACGTACTCTCGCTGCTACAGTAAGCGACTGTTTCTCCACAAAGTCACTTTCTCAGTTCGAGGCTGAAGCGCGTGGGCGGAAACGCAAACGCGCTTTCAGCTCTTCTGGAAGGGAAAATTCATGCCTATCCAACCGATTGGTTCGACCGTTCAACCCTCCGTCGCACTGGCTGACACTTATGGCCAGACCAAGTCGCTCCAGCAGGGCGAAAGCGTCGGCGGCGCCCGGGGCCAGACTTCCGCGCCAGCGACCAACAGCGCCATCTCGCCACAGGAACTGCAGGAAGCTGTCGACAGCATGAACGACTTTGTGAAATCGCTGCGCAACACCCTGAATTTCAGCATTGACAAGGACACGGGTCGTACCGTCGTCAAGGTGATAGACCAGGCGACAGACGAAGTCATCAAGCAGATCCCCTCGGAAGAAATGCTCGCCATCTCGAAGGCCATCGACAAGCTGAAAGGCCTGCTCATCGAACAGAAGGCGTAAAATCCCTCATCGAAAAACGCGTTTGAGAGCGCATTTGCCAGATCAATCAGCCAGGCAGGAGTTTATATGGCTACGATTACCTCGCTAGGAACAGGATCCGGACTGGAACTGGAGTCGCTGATCACCAAGCTGATGACGGTCGAAAAGGCGTCGCTGACCAGTTTGCAGACCAAGCAGGCGTCCTACGAAACCAAGATTTCCGCGATGGGAACGCTGCAGAGTGTTCTGTCCTCGCTGCAGACCAGCGCCAAGGCCATGAAGCCCGACCTGCTCGGCACGGCCACCACCAAATTCGCCTCCTATACCGCCTCGGTCACCAACACCGCCATAGCCAGCGCCACGGCGACGACCGGCGCTGTTGCCGGCAATTACTCGCTCGAAGTGGCGAAGCTGGCGGAAGCGCAGCGGCTGCAAAGCACTGCCTTCACCAGCAGCACCAGCAGCATCACCGCATCTGGTGGGTCCCTGACTCTGGACTTGGGCACGCTGAGCGGCGGGACCTACGTCGCCGACAGCAACCGCAGCTATACCATCGACCTTGCTGCAGGCGCCACGCTCGAGGACCTGCGGAACGCCATCAACTCCTCGGATGCCGACGTCTCCGCAACGATCATCAACGGCACCAACGGATCGCAACTTGTGTTGACCAGCAAGGAGGGCACGAACAACGTCATGCGCCTCACCGGATCCGGGATCACCGGTTTCGACTTTGACCCCGCCGCTACCGGCACCCAGGGCTGGACACAAAGCAGCGCGGCAAGCGACGCCGAGTTCACCCTGAACGGTATTGCGGCGACCAGCCACAGCAATACGGTTACCGGTGTTCTCGACGGCGTGACGCTGGAGTTGACCGGCACGACCACCAGCGCGACGACACTCAAGATCGTCGAGGATTATTCAACGAACATCCAGTCTGCGCTGGAGTCCTTTGTTTCTGCTTTCAACTCGGCATATTCAAGCATGTCTTCCCTCGGAGCCTACAACCCCGAGACACAGGTAGCGGGCAAGTTGCAAGGCAACAGTACCTTGCGCTATGCCATGGACCAGATCCGGCAGTCTCTGTTCACCACGACTTCCGGAGACGAAAGCTCCGCCTACCAGACACTGTCGAACGTCGGGGTAAGCATCAGCGCCTCGGGCACCTTGTCCATCGACGAGACAAAGCTGAAAGCCGCCGTCACCGCCGATCCCGAGGCTGTTTCCAACCTCGTCGCCAACATCGGCACCAAGTACGACTCCATCGTGAACAACCTGATCGGGACAGACGGTTCGGTCACCATCGCCACGAACGGCCTGAAGACCACGGTCAGCAACCTCGAAGACCAGCAGGAAAGGTTGCAGCTTCGACTCGAAACGATCGAAGCGCGGTATCGTGCGCAATTTTCCGCACTGGATACATTGATATCGTCGCTAAGCACAACGGGCGACTACCTGACAAGTTTCATTTCCAGCCTCAACTCGGATAAGTGATCGAACATGTTTGGAAAAAGGTCCAGCCCCCTCGCTGCATATGCCGAAGCCGGCATCGTTGCCAAAGTCCAAGAAGCGTCGCCGCATCAGTTGATACTTCTGTTGTTCGAAGGAGCTGCGTCCGCCATTGCTGTTGCCCGATTGCATATCGAGCAAAATGATATTGCGCAAAAGGGCAAGCACATCTCACAGGCCATCGACATCATCAGCAACGGCCTGAAACTCAGCCTCGACATGGAGGCCGGCGGCCAGCTTGCCGAACAGTTGTCCGCGCTTTACGACTACATGTGCAGGCGCCTGATCACGGCCAATATCAACAACGACACAGTCGCCCTCGACGAAGTCGCTCACCTGCTTGATGAAATCCATTCCGCGTGGAAAGAGATTGCTCCCACGAACACGGGCGCGTGAATCATGAGTAGCGGGCAACTTGCAAAAATCGAGGAAATCACGCTCGAAATGCAGGAAGCGGCCAGGGAAGAGAACTGGGCCGTGCTTGCCAGCCTTGAGAGCCGACGTATTGCCTTGGTTGAGACTGTTGACTGGACAGGATTGCGTACTCCGGAGAACCGGGCGCTCCTCGCTCGTATCATCGAAATCAATGCGAGTCTTGTACAACGCCTCCAGAATCGAAAAACCGATATTAATTTGCTACTGAACGGGCTGTCAGGTCATTCCGAGCAGGATAGCTGATGATCCCGCCCGACATCGCCAGCCGTCTGCAAAGCTCTGCCGATGTTGCACTCCGCCCGGTCGCGCCGACCCAGCAACTGACCGACAAGCTCTCCGACCTGGTCGCCGGCCAGAAGGTAATGGCCGAGATCCAGTCGATGCTGCCGAACGGAACGTATCGGGCGCTGATCAACCAGCGGAACATCACGCTCGCACTACCGTTCTCGGCCAAAAGCGGCGACACGCTGGAACTGCTGGTCACGGAGTCGGACGGAAAAACCTCCCTCGCGGTGGTGTCGCACCAGCAGGCGAACGAGGGCAAAACAGCCCGGGACGCTGTATCGACCACGCTCAGCCAGACGGGGAAATTGATCGGCCAGCTTTTCTCCCGCGCCGACGAATCATCCGATGACTCAAAGGCACTGACACTCAACGGCAACCAGCCGATTGCCAGAACGCCGCCGTCGTCGGCGCAGGAACTGTTACCGCTGTTGAAGCAGGCGATCACGCAGAGCGGCATGTTTTATGAGTCGCACCAGGCCGAATGGGTGGAAGGACGCTTCTCTCAAAACGCGCTGCTGCAGGAACCTCAGGGAAAGTTGTCCTCGCCGAACGCGTTCGCTCCAGCCAGCCCCCTCCCCCTGTCACAACCAGGCAACCCGGAGACATCGGCGCAAGGCAAGGAAGCACCTGTCGCGACAAGACTGCCCACGACCGATCCGGCAGCCTCGCCAAGGACCGTAAATGAGTCTCCCCCACCTCAAGCATCCGGACATCTGATCGCCCCTCAGACGCAGCCGATCGTTCAGCAACAGCTCGATGCGCTGGCCACCCAGCATTTTGCCTGGCAAGGTCAGGTCTGGCCGGGACAGGAGATGCGCTGGGAAATCGAGGAGGATGGCCAACGTACCGGCGCAGACGAACCGGAGAGTGCGACGGGTTGGAGTACCCGCCTGAAACTGACACTTCCGACTCTGGGCAGCGTGAACGCGCAAATCCGACTGCAGGACCAGCAACTCGTTCTGGCCATCATCGCGGACAGCCCCGAAACCCGGGCGCTGATGCAAACGGAAACCGGACACCTGTACAAACAGATGACCGATGCCGGACTGAGTGTCACCTCAATCGGCATCAGCGACCCACAAGGCAATGGCTAAGGCATCCGGAGAAAAGGATTCACTGAAAAGCGCCGTCGCCCTGGCTTACGCCCAGACTGACGCCGCGCCGCGCGTCGTCGCCAAGGGCAAGGGAATCATCGCCGAGCAGATCATCGCGCGGGCGCAGGAGAGCGGGGTGTATGTTCACGAATCGCCCGAACTGGTCTCACTGCTCATGCAAATCGACCTGGACCAGCGTATCCCGCCACAGCTTTATGTGGCCGTCGCCGAGCTTCTTGCCTGGATCTATCGACTGGAGAGTGGCCGGCCCGCCGGCGCCCCACCGATCTATCAGGGGGACAAAACCTAGCCGCTTCGGGCGTGCCGGCTGCGATCTATGCCGTGGATTCCCTTTCGCGCTCCTGCTAGACTCGTTCGCGCCCTCTGGAATCAGGATCAGCGATGTCAAAAACGGTACAACCCGAATCCGCGGAACAAGTCCCCCCGCGCTTTGAACTCGAACGAATCGACGACTACAGCCAGTACCTGTTGCACGCGAGGGTGGAAATTCTCGCGGTACTGCGTAGCCTGATCCAGAAAAACGCGCTTGTCACCGTTCATTTCGACCAGGGCAACGCCTTCTTCCTGACGTCGCTACTGGCCATCGAGCCGGAAACAAACCGCATCATCGTGGATGTCGGCAGCGATGAAGAAACCAACACCCGGGCATTGCGGGCCGACAAGCTGATCTTCACGGCGGTGGTCGACAAGATCAAGATCCAGTTCAGCATCACCGCGCTCGCTCGCGCCGAACACGAGGCACGGCCGGCATTTGTCGGGAGCATCCCGGACACGCTGCTGCGCCTGCAACGGCGTGAGTTCTTCCGCCTGGCCACACCGATTGCCGCTCCGATCCGGCTATTCACCAGCATCCCGCGCCCCGCGGCGCCCCTTCAACTGGATGTCCCCCTGCTGGACATCAGCGGCGGAGGCGTCGGCCTGATGCTCACGCCCGAGCAAGCAAGCCTGCTGCAGATCGGGGATGTGCTGGAAAACTGCCGCATCACCTTGCCCGGCGAAGGACTGCTGGCGACCACGCTGGGCGTCCGCAACCTATTCGACGTCACCACGCGCAGCGGCGCCCGCCACGTGCGCGTCGGATGCGAGTACATCGACCTGCCGAACGCGCGTCTGAGCGCCATCCAGCGTTACATCACCCACGTCGAACGGGAAAGAAAAGCCCGCCTCAGCGGCCTCGCGTAAACGACAACGGCGCCTGCCGGCGCCGTTGCGGAAATCACGACGGGGAGCGGATCAGACCTGCATGTTCATCACGTCGTGGTAAGCAGTCACCAGCTTGTTTCTTGCCTGCACCATCTCCTGGAACGACAGGTTGGCCTTCTGCAGAGAAATCATCACGTCGTGCAGGTTGGTATTGCCGTCGCCGGCGGCAAATTTTGCCGCCATGTCTTCCGCCTGTTGCTGGGTCTGGTTGACTTGCTCGATGGTGTTTTGCAGCACCTTGGCGAAGTCCGTCGTACCCGCTTCGCTCGCCTGCGTCTCGCTTGCACGCCCACCCGCCTGCGCAGCGGTCGCCCGCAGCACCCCCAACATCTGATCAATGCCTTTGGTGTCCATTCGCTTCTCCTTACAGCTTCCTATCGGTTAATAGCAAGAACCGCACCAGAAACCACGCACGACGCCATCAACCATCGAAAAGCCCCGCCTCACGGTACTGTTTGAGCTTGTACCGCAAGGTTCGTTCCGGCATGCCGAGTTTTTCTCCCGCCAGTCTGCGCGATCCACCCACAGAAGCGAGTGTCTCCAGGATATGCTCGCGCTCGAGATCACGCAGGTTATCCGTTCTCGCCGTCGCGGAGGAAGAAGACGCCGCCGGCGCTTTCGTCGGCACCGCCGGCTCGCTCGACATTGATGAAACCGGCAAATGCAACGCATCCGCCTCGACCGTATCCCCGGTCGCCAGGATCACCGCGCGCTGCATGACGTTCTCCAGTTCGCGCACGTTGCCCGGCCAGGAATAAGTACGCAACGCCGCTTCGGCCGACGGCGCCAGGCGCAACCCGCTACGCCCTGAGCGCCCGCCATGCTCGGCGAGGAAGCGAACCGCCAGAGGCACAATGTCGTCGGGGCGCTGGCGCAGCGCCGGAATCAGCAAGGGGAAAACGTTGAGCCGGTAGTAGACATCCTCGCGCAACACGCCCTTCGCCACGGCCTCGGCCATGTCGCGGTTCGAGGTGGCGATCAGGCGGATATTCAGCGGTATCGGCTTCTTGCCACCGACCCGCTCGACCTCGCGCTCCTGCAACACGCGCAGCAATTTGGCTTGCAGCGCCAGTGGCATTTCGGTCACTTCGTCAAGCAGGAGCGTGCCGTCCTGTGCCTGCTCGAACTTGCCGGCCTGCGCCTGCTGCGCGCCGGTGAAAGCCCCTTTTTCGTAGCCGAAGAGCGTCGCTTCAAGCAGGCTGTCGGGAATCGCCGCGCAGTTGATGGCGACAAAAGGCCCGGCGCGCCGCGCCGAATGGTTATGGATGTAGCGGGCGACCACTTCCTTGCCGACCCCGCTCTCACCGGTCAACAGGACCGTCGTATCCGTCTGGGCCACCCGGGCCGCCAGCGCGAACAGGTTGCGGCTGGCTGCATCGCAAGCGACGACGCGGTCGTCGTCCATCGAGGCCGGCAGCCGGTAACGCGCCACGTGTTCGAGCAGTGCTTTCGGCTCGAACGGCTTGAGCAGGAAATCGCAGGCGCCGGAACGCATGGCCTCGACCGCCCGGTCGACGTCGGCATAGGCCGTCATCAGCACGACCGGCAGGTGCACGTGGCGACTGCGGATTTCCTTGAGCAAGGCGATACCGTCCATCGGCATCATGCGTACATCACTAACGACCAGCGACACGGACTGCATATCCAGAAGGCGCAACGCCTCCTCCCCGCCAGGTGCGGACAGGACAGCCTGCCCCGCCAGCTCCAGCGTGTCGCATACCGCTTCGCGCAAGTTCGGGTCATCCTCGACGACCAGTACTGGTAACTCTGTAGCCATCATTCTCCCAATCGGCGGACAGGGTTCTCACCAACTGCCTGCGCCCCATCTCCGGCGGGCAGTCGCATGACGAATTCCGCCCCCTCGCCGGGGCGTGAATTCACCTCGATCGTGCCACCGTGCGCGCGGACGACTCCCAGTGCGATCGCCAGCCCGAGCCCGGTGCCCTGCCCCCGCGTCGTGAAAAACGGTTCAAATATCCGCGCCTGCGTTTCCGAAGCAATGCCCGGCCCGCTGTCGCGCACGCTGATTTGCAGCCAGCGATCGTTTTTTTCAACCGCCAACCGCATGACCCGCCGCCCCTCCTCCATGCCTTCACAGGCCTGAAGCGCGTTTTCAAGGAGGTTGAGCAATGCACCGGAAAGCGCCTTCCGGCTCCCCATCACGATCGTATCTCCAACGTCCGAGTTGACGCCAAACTCAACTCCTTTTTCCCGACAAAGCGGTTCGACGGTCTGAACGACTTCCCCGACCAGCGACACGGCCGGAATTGTCTCGCGGCCGATGCTCTCGCCGCGGGTAAACAAGAGCACGTCCTGGATCAGCCGCTCCAGCCGTTTCAGTTGCTCGGTCGCCTTGCCGGCAAAACGCGCGCGCGCGGTTTCGGAGAGTTCCGGCTGGGCCAGATTGGCGCTGTACAGCAAGGCTGTCGCCAGCGGCGTGCGCAACTGGTGCGCGAGAGATGCCGCCATCTCGCCCATCGCCGCCAGCCGCTGGTTTCGCTCGAGGTTGGCCTTGAGTTCGTGCGCGGCGGTGATGTCGTGGATGACCAGAATGCGCCCGCCTGCTGAATCGAGCGGACTCTCGGCAATCGACAGGCGTTTTTTCCCGAGCAGCCATTCCTCGGGGGCATCGGTCGCCTGCAACACCTCCCTTGCCGTGACACCCCAGTCGCAACCGATGACCGCCTCGCCGAACATGCGAAGCGCGGCCGGATTGGCTTCGCCGACCGTCGACTGACTGTCGAGCACCACCACGCCCGCCGGAAGCGCTTGCAGCAACAGCGACAGGCGCTCGGACAGCGCTTCTTTCTCCTGATACTGGCGGCGCAGTTCGCCATTGGCCACTGCCAGCTCCGCGGTCAGCGACTCGACTCGCCGCTGCAACGCTTCGTAGGCCTGCGTCAGCTCCAGGGAAACCTGATTGAACACATCGAAGGCTCGTTGCAGTTCCTGAGCCTTGATTTCAGGGGCCGGTAATTGCGGCGCATCGCCCATTTCAGTGAAAAATCCCATGCGATAAACAGATACAATAGTAAGATAATTCTCGGCAAATAGCGCTTTCTGCTTGATTAATCTCAGAGTTAACCTTTAAAACGCATGGCGGCAATCGGAACCGAAACTCCCGCAACAGCAGAGGCCGTCAACCCTCTGGACCGGTTGCGCGCCGCCCTCGACCGTCTCACCGGGCAGCAAAAAATCCTGCTGATGGTCGCGGTGGCAGCACTCATTGCTGTCGTCGTGGCGGGTAGCACCTGGGTCAAGCAATCGGACTACCGGATCCTGTTCTCGAACATCGGCGAACGCGACGGCGGCTCGATCATCGCAGCGCTCGACCAGATGAACATCCCTTACAAGTTCAGCGAAAGCGGCGGCTCCATCCTGATTCCGGGCGACAAGGTGCACGAAGTGCGCCTGCGCCTCGCCTCGCAAGGCCTGCCCAAAGGCGGTGGCGTCGGCTTCGAACTGATGGAAAACCAGAAATTCGGGATCAGCCAGTTCGCCGAACAGGTCAATTACCAACGCGGACTGGAAGGCGAGCTGTCGCGCACGATCCAGTCGATCTCCGCCGTACAGGCCGCGCGGGTTCATCTCGCCATTCCCAAGCCGACGGTCTTTGTCCGCGAGGAACTCAAACCCTCCGCATCGGTTTTGCTCAATCTCTACGCGGGCCGCTCCCTTGACCCGATACAGATCGCGGGCGTCCAGAACCTCGTTGCGGCCAGCGTGCCGAATCTGGCCCCGGCGAGCGTCACGATCATCGACCAGAGCGGCACGATGCTCTCGCAACTGAAGAGCAAGCTGATGGACGCGGGGCTCGACCCTTCGCAGCTCAAGTACATCCGGGAAATCGAAGCCAACGCGATCAAGCGCGTCGAGGACATCCTGTCTCCGATCCTCGGTCCGGGCAACTACCGCGTGCAGGTTGCCGCCGACGTCGACTTCTCGCAAAGCGAACAGACTGCCGAAACGCATCGCCCGAACGCCACGCCGCCCGAGATCAGCATCCGTAGCCAGCAGACCAGCGAGTCGGCAAGCACCATGCCTTCGGCTCAGGGCGTTCCGGGCGCGCTGTCCAATCAACCACCGGTTCCGGCCACCGCGCCGCTGACGCAGCCTGCAGTGCCTGGCGCGGGCACCCCCGCGGGCCAAGCCGCACCTGTCTCGGGACAGATCAATGCCGCCGGCGTCCAGGCACAGATTTCCAACGTCGGCCAGCCGATCAACACGCGCAAGGATTCCACGATCAACTACGAGGTTGACCGGACGATCCGCCATACCAAGCAGGCCGTCGGAGTCATCAAGCGGCTGACCGCTGCCGTGGTCGTCAATCACCGCAAGGATACCAAGGGCGCCATCAAGCCGTTGCCCGACCCGGAACTGAGACAACTCAACGACATCGTCAAGGAGGCACTCGGTTTCAGCCAGGAGCGTGGCGATTCCGTATCGGTCGCCAATGCGCCGTTCACCGCCATCGAGAAATCCACGCTGGAATTGCCGCTCTGGAAAGACCCGGAGATTCTGGCGCTTGCCAAGGAGTTGTTCAAATATCTGGCCATCGCTGCAATCGTCGGTTACCTGATGTTCAAGGTCATCCTTCCGCTGGTGAAAGCGATGCAACCGCCGCCTCCGCCCGAGCCACAGACTCGCGCACAGATCGGTGGCACCATCAATATCGTCGACGAGGAAGAAGGCGAAAGCCGCACACCTTCGGCAGCACAGGAATTCGAGAAAAAACTGAGCCACGCGCGCGAACTGGCGCAGCAGGACCCGAAGGTCGTCGCCAACATCATCAAGGACTGGACCGGAGCCAATGGCGGTTGATGACGGCATCGAAAAAAGCGCAATCCTGCTGATCGCGCTGGGCGAGGACTACGCCTCGGAAGTCCTCAAACACCTCGGACCGAAAGAGGTGCAAAAGCTCGGCCACGCCATGGCCGCGATGAAGACCGTTCCGCGCACCAAGGTTGAGGACGTCCTCGCCGACTTTCACAAGACCGCGACCGAATCCGCGGCGGTACATGTCGACACCGAAGCCTACGTCCGCTCGGTACTCACCAAGGCGCTCGGCGACGACAAGGCGGCCAACCTGATTTCGCGCATCCTGCAGGGGGGCGACACCAACGGCATCGAAGGTCTGAAATGGCTTGATGCCCCGACCGTTGCCGAACTCATCCGCAACGAACACCCGCAGATCATCGCCACCATCCTCGTTCACCTTGAGAAGGATCACGCCAGCGACATTCTCAACCACTTCACCGAACGCCTGCGCAACGACGTAGTCCTGCGTGTCGCCACGCTCGAAGGCATCCAGCCGGAAGCACTGAAGGAACTCAACGACGTGATGCTGCGACTGCTCTCCGGCTCGGCCAACATCAAGAAATCAGCGATGGGCGGCGTGCGCACCGTGGCGGAAATCCTTAATTTCATGGGTACGGCGAACGAGACCACGGTGATCGATTCGATCCGCGAGTACGATCCCGACCTCGCGCAGCGCATCCTCGACGAGATGTTCGTCTTCGAAAACCTGCTCGACCTCGACGACCGCGCCATCCAGTTGCTGCTGCGAGAAATCCAGTCGGACTCGCTGATTCTGGCGATGAAGGGCGCGTCCGAACCGCTGCGCGAGAAAATATTCAAGAACATGTCGCAGCGGGCAGCGGAAATGTTGCGCGAGGATCTCGAATCGCGTGGGCCGGTGCGCATTTCCGAAGTCGAAAACGAACAGAAGGAAATCCTCAAAATCGTCCGCCGCCTGGCCGACGAAGGCCAGATCGTGCTAGGCGGCGCGGGCGGCGAAGAGATGCTGTGACGAGGCCGTTGCCATGACCGCCGGCTTCATACCGAAGGAGAAGCTTACCGCCTATCAGCGCTGGGAACTCGCCGCTTTTGACGAGGCCGAGCAGAAGGCCGAACGTGCCCGGGAAATGGCAGCGGCCGAGCTGCCGCCGCAGGAGGTCATCGAAGAGCCACCGCCGACGCCGGAAGAGCCACCCATCGTTCTGCCAACCGCTGCCGACATCGAGCGCATGCACAACGAGGCGCACGAGCAGGGCTATGCCGCAGGCTACGAGGAAGGGATCGCCGACGCCAAAGCCGTCCTGGCCGATGCCACACGGATTCTCGACAACCTGCAGCAGGCAGTCACCAACCTTGATCAAAAGATCGCCGATCAATTGCTGGCCACGTCGATCGAGATCGCCAACCAGGTTCTGCGCCAAAGCCTGAAACTCCAGCCCGAACTTCTGCTCCCGATCGTCCGCGAAGCCGTTGCCACGCTCCACCCCGGCGCCGGACACCCTGCACTCCTGGCACACCCCGAGGATGCGACGCTGATTCGCAAACACATGGGCGACCACCTGAGCCACAACAACTGGCGGATCATCGAGGATCCGGCACTCACCCGCGGAGGTTGCCGCATTGAACTGGGCGCCAGCGAAGTCGACGCCACGCTCGAAACCCGCTGGCGCCGGGTAATCGAGGCAATCGGGGTGAACGAGAACTGGCTCAGCGACAAGCCATGAGCCAGCCAGCCAGCACTCATCTGGAAACCTGGGAGGCCTTCCTGGGCAACTGTCGTGACGCGGCGACGCAAGCGTCACCACTCCTCCCGAGCGGCCACCTGACCCGCATCAACGGGCTGGTCATGGAGGCCGCCGGACTCAAGCTGCCGCTCGGCAGTTCCTGCCGCATCCTGCCAACCGGCGGGGCGCCGATCGAAGCCGAAGTCGTCGGTTTCAACGGCGAGCGTCTTTTTCTCATGCCGTGCGAAGACGTCTATGGCTTATCGCCAGGCGCGCGCGTGCTTGCCCTGGAAACACCGGCACTGAGGCCCAAGGTCGGGCAACCCGTGCTGCCGCGCCGCCGCGCCGTTGACCGGGCAAAACTCCTGCCGGTCGGTGACGCGCTGCTCGGCCGGGTCGTCGATGGCGCCGGCAGGCCGCTCGACCGCCACGGCCCCGTGCTTTCAGACATGCTTCGCCCGCTGCAGGGCCGGCCGGTAAATCCGATGTCACGCGCGCCAATCGAGCATTCGCTGGACGTCGGCATCCGCTGCATCAATGCCCTTCTCACGGTCGGACGCGGACAACGGATGGGACTCTTCGCCGGCTCCGGCGTCGGCAAGAGCGTCCTGCTCGGCATGATGGCGCGGTACACCGAGGCGGAAGTCATCGTCGTCGGACTGATCGGCGAACGCGGACGCGAGGTCAAGGAGTTCATCGAACAAATCCTCGGCGAAGAAGGGCTGCGCAGGGCGGTCGTCGTCGCCGCGCCGGCCGATGTCAGTCCGCTGATGCGCATGCAGGGAGCGGCCTACGCGACGGCGATCGCCGAGCACTTCCGCGATCAGGGGCGCCACGTCCTGTTGATCATGGACTCGTTGACCCGCTATGCCATGGCGCAACGAGAGATTGCGCTGGCCATCGGAGAGCCCCCCGTCACCCGCGGCTATCCGCCGTCGGTCTTCGCACGACTGCCACAACTCGTCGAACGGGCAGGAAACGGCAGCGATGGCGGCGGTTCGATCACGGCGTTCTATACGGTCCTGACCGAAGGCGACGACCAGCAGGACCCGATCGCCGATTCCGCGCGCGCGATCCTCGACGGCCACATCGTTCTCTCGCGCTCGCTGGCCGATGCCGGCCACTACCCGGCGATCGACATTGAACAGTCGATTTCGCGCGCCATGGTCAACCTGATCGAACCGACGCATTTCGACAAGATCCGCCAGTTCAAGCAACTTTACTCGCGCTACCAGCGCTCGCGCGACCTGATCAGCGTCGGCGCCTATGTCGCCGGGTCGGACCCGATGCTCGACCAGGCCATCAGCATCTACCCGTCGTTCGAGAAGTTTCTCCAGCAATCACTCAACGAGCAGTCCGATTTCACCACGAGCCTTGCACTCCTGGATGCACTGTTTGCCACAAGACGCTGACCATGCCGAAGCCGTTCCCGTTACAGACGATACTCGAGCTGATGCAGAGCCGTACCGACGAGGCGACCCGAAACCTCGCCCGCCTGATCGCCAACGAGCGCGATGCCAAGGCCAAGCTGGAGATGCTCCAGCAATACCGCGACGAATACGCGGCACGTTTCCGGCAAGCGGCACAAAGCGGCATCAACCAGCGCGAGTGGCACAACTACCAGCACTTCCTGAATCGTCTCGATGACGCCATCGATGCGCAGCGTAACAACGTGGCAGCCCAAGCGAAGCAGACTGTTGCCGGCCAGTTGCAATGGCAACAACAACGCAAAAAGCTCAAGGCCTTCGATACGCTTTCGGAACGACATCACACTGCTGAAAACGCGCGCGAGATGAAACGCGAACAAAAAATGCAGGACGAGTTCGCCATCCGCCCGCGAGCCGACAAGGAAGTCTGACACGAGAGTTCAGGCACTGATATTGCTTAAAGTCGCACGTACCCCGGCTATCAGGACCCTCCATGCCAATCACTCTTGTCACGAGCCTGCCAAAATCACCGCCTGCCCCTGCCAACGAGGCACCGACTGACACCGACGCACCGGACGCTGGTCGTGACTTCGCCAGCATGCTGTTCGGGCAACTCACTCAGTCAGCAAACGACGCCGCGGGGAAGGAACTTCTGCTGAGCGGGGAAAACGGGACGGAAAAGACTACCGCCACCGACAAGGACGACGAGCCGAACGACGCCTTGGCATTGCTCGCAGCCCTCGGGGCCCCGACCACGTCTCGAGCTGACGCCTCTCTCCCTGCCGGGATCGCACCAGCGGATATTGCCAAGGCAGCCGCGCATACCGTATCCGGCAACGCTGATCCAATAGCTGCTTCCAAAGCGGCGCTGGCTGCGCAACAAAGCAACACACCCGGAGCGGAATCAACTGTCTCGTTTGAAGAATCAATGACCACCGCGATGGCCGACCCGGCAAGCAGAAAACCGGCAACTTTTGCCGTTCCGGACAGTGCTCCGAAGGACGGCGGCGCATTGATGACGGCCCAGCCTGGCGAATCCACGCCATCATCCCACTCCTTGCCTTCAACGCACACTGCAATTGCTACCGCGGCCAGCGGCCATGCCGTAAGCAGGAGCGAGATCGACACGACTTTCATCCCGTCCCCCTTGCGCGACCCGCAGTGGAACAACGATTTCGCGCAGAAGATCGTCTGGCTGGCGTCGAACCAGAAGCAGGCGGCGGAGCTCACCCTCACCCCCCCCAACATGGGCAGTATCGAGGTCTCGCTGCGAATCGACAACGACCAGGCGACAGCCACGTTCGTCTCAAGCAATGCCGACGTCAGGGAAAGCATCGAAACCGCGTTGCCCCGCTTGCGCGAAATGCTCGCGGGTGTAGGCATTTCGCTCGGCCAGGCCAACGTCAGCGCAGAGTCCTTCCGGCAAGCCCCCGGACAAGGCCAGGAGAACCCTGGCGCATCGCCTGGCGCGAGCGATAACGCTATACTTGCCGGCGTTTCGCGCGACATGACGGACGGCATGCGGCAGTTGACGGCAGGTGGCCGCGGGCTGGTTGACCTTTTTGCCTGACACCGCCCCGGCAAACTGAACACAAAACCGAACCACCGGTCACGAGAATAGAAGCGAGGTTCCGACAATGGCCAAGGAAGCCAAATCCGAAGCGGCAGGCGCAGAAGCCGCACCACCGAAGAAAAGCAAGAAACTGCTGGTCATCATTATCGTGACGCTGCTCTTCGTTTTGCTCCTCGGCGGCGGCGCAGCCGCGTTCTTGATGATGAAGAAGAATGCCGCCGAAGGCCATGAAGACGAAGAGGTTGCAACCGAAACCGCGACGTCAGGCAAGAAGAAGGCGAACAAGGAAACTGCCCTGCCTGTTTACGTCGCCATGGACGTATTCACCGTCAATCTTGCGCCCGAAGCCGGAGAACAATACGTACAGCTGGTACTCTCTGTCGAGGTCGACGGAGTTCAAACCGGCGACAAAATCAAGACATTCACCCCCAAGATCCGCAACAACGTGATGCTGCTGCTCTCCAGCAAGAAAGCATCCGAACTGCTGACCAAGGAAGGCAAGGAAACCCTGGCCGCCGAGATTCGCGACCAGATCAACCTGATTCTTGCTCCCGGCGCGAAAAAGGACGACGCACCGGTCAAGGAAGTCCTCTTCACGTCGTTCATCATCCAGTAACCCGCCATGGCCACCGACTTTCTCTCCCAGGACGAGGTCGACGCCCTGCTCAAGGGCGTCACCGGGGAGAGCGATGAACCCGAGGCCACTGACGAGGGCGAAGGCGGCATTCGTACCTACAATCTGGGGACGCAGGAGCGGATCGTCCGTGGCCGCATGCCGACGCTCGAACTCATCAACGAGCGCTTCGCCCGCTATCTGCGCATCGGCCTGTTCAACTACATGCACCGGACCACGGAAATCTCGGTCGGGCCGATCCGCGTGCAAAAATACAGCGAGTTCATCCGCAACCTGGTCGTCCCCACCAACCTGAATCTGGTCGCAGCAAAACCGCTGCGCGGCACGTCGCTGTTCGTCTTCGACCCCAACCTCGTCTTCCTGGTCGTCGACAACATGTTCGGCGGCGACGGACGCTTCCACACCCGCGTCGAGGGACGTGATTTCACCGGAACAGAACAGCGCATCATCCAGGGATTGCTGAACGTGGTGTTCACCGAGTACGCCCGCTCCTGGAAGCCGGTTTACTCCATCTCGTTCGACTACATCCGTTCCGAGATGAACTCGCAGTTCGCCAATATCGCCACGCCATCCGAGATCGTCATTTCGACGACATTCACCCTCGAATTCGGCGGATCGGCAGCGGACATGCATATCTGCTTCCCCTATTCGATGGTCGAGCCGATTCGCGATCTTCTCTACAGCGCAATGCAGAGCGACCAGCTCTCGACCGACCAGCGCTGGATTCTGATGCTACGCAAACAACTCAAGGATGCGGAGGTGGAGATCCGGGCGAACCTTGCGACGACGAGCATCACGCTGGGCGAGATTCTCGAATTGAAAGCAGGCGACATCATCCCGATCAACATACCGGAAAGAATCATCGCCAGCGTCGACGACATTCCCCTTCTTGAAGCCACCTACGGCCAGCAGGGCGGACAATATGCGCTGAAAATCGAGAAATTCATCACGCCGGATGCCGATGATTCGGCATTACCAAGGAGTTAAGCAATGGCCGACGCAACCGAAGACAACAACCTGAACGCCGACTCCAGCATGGATGACGACTGGGCGGCTGCGATGGCGGAACAAGCCCAGGCCGAGTCGACGGCCGCCAGCGCACAGCCTGCCCAGATCTTCCCTTCTTTCGGGGAAGCCAGCACCAAAGCGTCGATGCTGAACGAACTCGACATGATCCTGGACATTCCGGTCCAGATTTCCGTCGAACTGGGGCGCACCAAGATCACCATCAAGAATCTGCTGCAACTGGCTCACGGCTCGGTCGTCGAACTTGACGCGATGGCCGGCGAACCGATGAGTGTATACGTCAATGGAACGTTGATCGCCCAAGGCGAAGTTGTCGTGGTCAACGACAAGTTCGGCATCCGCCTCACCGACATCATCACACCATCGGAGCGCATGCGGAAGATCGGCCGCTGATCCGGCGACCATGCCCGCCGGAATTACGTCCGGCGGTTTCCCGCACCGACGGCTATCGATTAAGATAGCGGGCAGTTCATCTTCCCCGCCAGCCAATTGACTCCCGCACACGACGAAAAGCCACGCGCACGGATCGCCGCTTTGGCCGCACCGCCGCTCGCGTTGTTCGCTCCCCTGGCTTTGAGCCAGACCGCCGCGCCTCTGCCTGAAATGCCGGGCGTATCAGCGGGTGCATTCATGCAAATGCTGCTCGCACTGGCGCTGATCGTCGGCATACTGGTGTTGGGCGCCTACCTGCTCCGCCGCCTCAATGGAGGTCGGACTTTCGGCAACACCGGCCCCTTGAGGATTGTTGGCGGACTGATGATCAGCCCCCGGGAGCGGATCGTCCTTCTCGAAGTCGGCGAGACATGGGTGGTCGTCGGGATTGTCCCCGGACAGATCAAGACCCTCCATACGATGCCCAAAGGCGAGATCCCTGTCGCAAGCGGGAGCGATGGCGGTTTTGGCCAATGGTTGAAGCAGATGACCGAGCGTCGCAATGAATCCGTCTAAACGCGCCCACTGGCTGGCCCTCGTCGCCCTCATGATCCCGCTGGCCGCACTGGCGCAGACGGGAGGCTTGCCGGCGCTGACCAGCACACCGGGCGCCGGAGGCAGCCAGACCTATACACTCTCGATCCAGACGCTGATCACGCTGACCGCGCTGACCTTCATTCCGGCGGTGCTATTGATGATGACCAGCTTCACCCGCATCATCATCGTGCTGTCGATCCTGCGTCACGCCCTCGGCACACAGACGTCACCCCCAAACCAGGTCCTTACCGGACTCGCCCTGTTCCTCACGTTCTTCATCATGTCGCCGGTTGTTGAAAGGATCTACACAGAAGCCTATCAACCGCTCTCCGAAAACCGGATCAGTTTCACCCAGGCCGTCGATCGCGGTGCCATCCCGCTGCGTGCTTTCATGCTCAAGCAGACCCGGGAAGCCGATATCGGGCTGTTTGCGCGCCTGGGCAACGTGGCCCGAATGGAGTCGCCGAATGACGTCCCGATGCGGGTATTGATTCCAGCCTTCGTCACCAGCGAACTGAAAACAGCCTTCCAGATCGGTTTCATCATTTTCATTCCGTTCTTGATCATCGACATGGTAGTCGCCAGCGTGCTGATGTCGATGGGCATGATGATGATGTCGCCGGTCATGGTCTCCCTCCCCTTCAAGCTGATGCTCTTCGTGCTGGTCGATGGCTGGCACCTGATGCTCGGCTCCCTCGTGATGAGTTTTGCGACATGACGCCCGAAGTCGTAATGTCGCTCGGCCGGCAGGCCATTGAAGTTGCCCTCATGCTGGCAGCCCCGCTGCTGCTCTCTGCGCTGGCCATCGGGCTGATCGTGAGCATTTTCCAGGCTGCAACACAAATCAACGAGGCGACCCTGTCGTTCATACCCAAACTGGTCGGCACGTTTCTCGTCCTTGCACTGGCCGGCCCATGGATGTTGTCGATGTTCGTCGACTATATTCGCCAGCTCCTGGAAAGAATCCCGCAACTGATTGGCTGATCGGCAATGATCACGATCACTTCTGCCGAATTGAACGCCATCATCGCGACCCTGGCCTTTCCCATGGCTCGTGTCCTGGCACTCCTCGCTGCGTCCCCTCCTTTCAACAACGCCAGTCTGCCCACCCGTATTCGACTGATCTGCGGGCTGGCGGTAACAGCCGCAATTGCACCCGGACTGGAACCGCTGACAACGGTCGAACCCGCATCGGGAACGGGCCTTCTGATCTTGGCGGAACAGATGCTGATCGGTTATGCGATGGGCTTCTCCTTGCGGCTCGTATTCAGCGCCATCGATCTTGCAGGAAACGCCCTCAGCATGCAGATGGGCCTAGGTTTCGCCACGACCTATGACCCTACGAGTTCATCCCAGACACCGGTGATCTCGGAGTTCATCGGCGTCCTCAGCCTGCTTGTCTTCCTCGCCATCGACGGTCACCTAATGGTGCTCTCGACGCTGGTAGAGAGCTTTCGCGTTCTTCCGATCGGGGTGCTGCCCCACAAGGCCTCGTGGGCCAACATGGCCAACGCCGGCGCTACCGTATTCTCAGCGGGACTCCTGCTCGCGCTGCCGATCGTCGTGACCTTGCTCATCACCAACACGGCGATTGCCGTTCTGGGGCGCGTCGCGCCGCAACTGAACATCATCGTCATCGGTTTTCCGGTCACGATCACTATCGGGTTCGTCGCCCTGTACGTTTGCTTGCCGTACTTCGTCCCCCCCCTGCTCGGTTTTTTCGAAGACGGGTTACTCTCGATGCTCGGCAATTTCGCCATCAAATAGGCTGAAATGTGCCTTTCCTCAGGGGGACGCCACCAAAACGACCGTAACCCGCGAGACCCGGTAAGCCCACCCGCTCGAAGAGTCGATTCCCTCGGAAAAATCGAGCAAACGGTAGCTGGAAGCACCAGCTTCACGCTGCAGTTGATCGGCACGCTGCCTGATCACTTGTATCACCTCGCCGTCGCCCCCTTTCCGGAAATGCTTGGCACGCAACGAAAGTTCGAAGGTCGATGCATCCAGTCTTCTCTCACTGATCAGCCAGCTGGAGGCGAAAGGATTGAAAAGCTGGAGATCAATGGGGTTTTGCGGTCCGTCCTCCCCCACCGCCCCGACGCTGGAACAGGCACCACATACGCAGGCCACGAGGGCCAAGAAAAAACCAATGCGCATGCTCATCACAAATACTTGAACAGGCTCAGCCCGCTGATCGTGGCAAACGAACTTTGCGCCGCTTCAAGTTGAGTATTCTGCTGGACGTAGCGCGAAATCGCCTCCGCGTAATCAATGTCCTGCAAATCCGAGATTCTCGCCTGGAACTGCAGATCGAGCGAGGAAGAAATGCCTTGCAACGATTCCACTTCGTTCATCCGCGAACCGACTTTGGACCTGATCATGACAACATTCTGAAGCGCCTCGTCGATATTCCCCAGTTCGGCAGTGACCGTAGCCTGAACCGCCGCAGCGGCGACAGGATCCCCCGAAGTATCCGTGCGCAAGGTATCGGCCAGATTCTGGAGTGACGCGAAGATATCTTGCCCCTTCAAAAAAATCTCGTTTCCTGAATCGCTCACGGCAATCTGGCGCGTTGAGCCCACCTGCAACAAACGTTGTCCGCTATCTCCGTTGTAATAGATCGAGCCGTCGGCGGCTGTTTCAAAAGGACGGGTGCTGCCCTTATAACCGGAAAACAGGTAATACCCGTTCGCATCGGTGCTATTCGCCAAACCAAGCAGCAACTCGAACTTGCTATCCACCGCGTCGGCGATTTTTGCCCGCTCCTCGTCGGTGTAAGAGCCGTTGCCTGCTGAAACTGCCAGTTCTCGAGCCTGTTGAAGCGTTTCGACAACCGCCTGTAACTGGCTCTCTTCATAGCTCAACTGCGACATCGCGTTAGCCTGATTGTCCGCATATTGGGTATTGACAGCCAGAGACTGCGATGTAATCAAAACCTGCGCCGCAGCGACAGGGTCGTCCTGCGCAGACAAGAATTTTTTCCCCGTGGAGAGCTGATTCTGAATCTTGTACAGACTGGCCTGACTGCTCATCAGGTTACGCGACCCGGTGTCATATATCTGACTGGTACTGATCCTCATTGGAATCCCCTTTAGCGAATATTCAAGACCGCATCGAAAAGCTCCGAAGCAATCTGCAACATTTTTGCCGCAGCCTGATACTCCTGCTGATACTTGAGAAGGTTGACCGCTTCCTCGTCAAGATTGACTCCGGAGAGTTCTTCGCGCCGCTCCTCCGCTGCCGTCAACAAGCTGGTTTGTGCGGCAAGCTTGGTTTCGGTTTCAGCCCCCTTGGCACCGGCATAACTCACCAGCTGCGAATACACCGTTGCGTAAGTTGCAGTTCCACCGGCCATTGTTTTCGCTGTCTGCAACGATCCGAGCAAAAGCATGTTCCGATTGTCGGAAACCCCGCCGGTATTGAGTTCAATAACGATTTGATCGCCATCGTCAGGCGCCCCGGAAACGGTAAACGAAACACCTCCGGTCGTGTAAGTAGCTCCGCTGGTATAAGGCACTGGATCGGCCGTGTAGTCAGTGGCGACACCGTCCACGGTAACCGTCACCGGAAACTCCGAAAAACCACTCAACTCATCTCCTGCGCCTGCATACGTCAACGCAACCGGAGTGGCGGAATAGCCTGAAGACACCGTACCGGCCGAAACCGTCGCGCTGCCGGTATTGTCGGATGACACAGACACCAGGACCGGTGCCGCGGCGGCAACCAACCGCACATCGGCGAGCACATCGGGGTTGACGGTAATGCTTGCCGCCGTGAAGCTACCGGACGGCAGAGTACTGGTAAAGAAATCGCCCCCTGCGTTTCCCTGCAGATCCTGCCCCAGCGCATGCTGCGCATTGAACGTCGTCGCCAGAGCATCAGCTATCTCATCCAAACGAGTGGCAACTTCATCCAGAACGCTGGAGCGATATTCCATCAAGCCGCTCAAGCTCCCGCCGGTAATGACCGATTCTGGAAGCTCGATCGTTCCGCTGCTGTTCGCGACCGCTACACCCAGTTTCTGCGGATTCGCTGCGGACGGTTTCGTCGTTAGTGTTGTAACTGTCGTTCCAACGACCAATGGCTGACCATTCCCGAAATAGACGTTGTAAGAGCCATCGGTGTTGGTCGAAGCAGTTGCGCCGATCAGCTTGTTCAGTTCCAACAACAACTGATCGCGCTGATCGTACAGGTCATTGGGCGGCTGCCCGGTAGCCGATTCCGCATTGATGATTTGTTTATTGAGCGTAGCAATCTGCTGCGAGTAGGAATTTATCGATGCAACGACTCCCTGTATTTGGTTATTGACACTCTCGTATTGGTCTTCGATCAGCGTGCTGAGTCCCTGAAACCGGGAGGTCAGCGCTGAGGCCGATGAAACGAGCGTCTGGCGGGTCGTCAGTGACGACGGATCGGAACTCACCTGCTGAACGGCGGTAAAGAACGACTCCAATGCTGTCGATAGTCCGGAATCCGTATCGGAAAGCACATTGTTCAGATATGTCAATTCGGTCGAATAGGCTTCCAGCGAGCTGACTTCCGCTTGCGCACTGTTGATCTGCTTGGAAATGAAGCTGCTGTAGACTCGCTCAATGGTAGAAACGTGGGCCCCCTGCCCCACGTAGCCGGCGCCTGTCAATACAGGGACATTCGTAGCCTGGATGATCCGCTGGCGGTTGTAACCTTCGGTGCTGGCGTTGGCAATATTGTGCGAGGTCGTGGCCAGCCCAAGCTGCGCGTTCTGCAATGCGGAAACACCGATACTGTAAATTCCTGAGCCCATCGAACACTCTCCTTTGCCATGTGTTTAACGGCACATCTGCCGATTTATTGAGCGTGAATTCCTTAACCGGCCAGCGCCTGACGAAGCGTGGCGCCGCCAATGATGCGGCCCAGTTTGTCAGCGTATTGCGGATCGGTGGCATATCCCGACTGTTGCAGCGAACGGGCAAACTGCGTTCCATCCTGCTGCCCGAGCACGGTCGAAAAGCGCGGACTCTGGCCAAGCAGGTTGGCGTAGTCCTGGAACGCCTCGCCGTAGGAAGCATAGGCACGAAACTTCTCACGCACCGTCTGCGCGACGCCATCGACGTATTCGGTCGTGGTGATCTCGACCGAAGGTCCCGTCCAGTTCCTCCCGGCCTTGATGCCGAAGACGTTGTACGTCGGCGATCCGTCGGCATGGCGAATTTCGCTTTTCCCCCATCCGCTTTCGAGCGCCGAATGGGCAACGAGAAAATGCGCCGGCACGCCAAGGCTTTTGGCCGCTTCACTGGCGTGCGGCCAGACCTTGTTGACGTAATCCTGCGCCGACGCGGAAGAGCCGTCGCCGACATCGGCGGCAGCCCCCCGAGTCATCGGTCCGATGCTGCCGACACCGGCAAGGAAGCCGGCAGAAGTTGCCGCCTGCCGCTGCACGAAGGCTTGTTGCAGTTGCGCCAGCGCAGAGCCCACGGCACTTTCGTCCGCGCCCTGCAAACCGCGCCCGAGTTGCTCTTCGATCAGCTTCGCGAAACCGAGACTGCCGGTGGACGCCATATTCTGGGCGAGTTGCTGATCGAGGATCGACGTAAAAAAGCGCGTCTGGTCGCTGTCCATCAGGCCATCCTGCGGCGTCGCGTCGCGCATGCTCTTGAGCATCATCTGCAGCAGCATGCCTTCGAACTGCTGTGCGGCCTGTTTCAGGCCGACCTGCGGATCCTGCTTGATTTGCAGGCGCGTGTCGGACGCCGCCGACATGTCGAGGACGAAGCGATTGGTCTGAACGTTATCTGCTTTCATGGGCCTGAAAAAGCAACTTCCAGGCCAACTAGATGATCTCCAGCTCCGCGCGGAGCGCCCCGGCGGCTTTCATCGCCTGCAGTATCGACAACAAATCCTGAGGGTTAGCCCCGAGCGCATTGATTGCCTTGATCACGTCGGCCAGGTTGGCGCCGGCCTTGACCGCCATCAGGCTACCGCGCTGTTGCTCAATCGCGATATCCGCTTGCGTTGTAGTGACCGTTTGCCCGCCTGAAAGCGGATTCGGCTGACTGACTTGCTGCTCGGACTTCACCACGACGGACAAGGAACCGTGTGCCACAGCGCACTGTTCGATCGTCACCATCTGATTCATCACGACAGAACCGGTGCGCGGATTGACGATCACCTTCGCCATCGCCTTGGTCGGGCGCACCTCCACGTTCTCAAGCCGGCCGACGAACGCAACCCGCTCATTGGCGGACTCCGGTGCCACAACGCGAACGACCCGCCCGTCCAGCGCCTCTGCAACCTCCACGCCGATATTCCGGTTGATCGCTTCGACCATGCGCTGGACGGTTCCGAAATCGGTGTTGGCCAACTCGAAATGAACGTAAGCCCCCTGACCGAGCGAGGTCGGCACCTCACGCTCGACGGTCGCCCCGGCGGGAATGCGCCCCGCCGACAGGTGATTGACCACCGCCCGACTTCCGCCGGCAGACGCCCCGGCTCCGCCGACCATCAGACTCCCTTGCGCCTGAGCGTAGACCTGGCCGTCCGCCCCCTTGAGCGGCGTCATGATCAGCGTTCCGCCACGCAGGCTTTTGGCATTCCCCATCGATGAAACAGTGACGTCGATTTGCTGCCCCGCGCGGGCAAAGGGCGGCAGGCTGGCCGTCACCATTACTGCAGCGACGTTTTTCAGTTGCAACGACTGGGTCGTGGGCAAGGTCGTGCCCAGTTGCGCGAGCATGTTGATGATGCTTTGGGTGGTAAACGGCGTTTGCGTGGTTTGGTCACCAGTTCCGTCGAGTCCGACCACCAGGCCATAGCCGACCAACTGATTCTGACGCACCCCCTGGACGCTCGCCAGATCCTTGATACGCTCCGCGAGGACATCGCCACTGGAAAGCAGGACGAGGATCGCGGTCAGAAGCCCCCAGAAACGCGAAGTGCAATTTTTCACTTGTCTCATGATCGGCCTCTTCGCTGTCAGAACGGCAAGACTGTCATGAAGAAGCGCGCGAGCCAGCCCATGACCTGCGCCTCGCTGATCGCGCCAGTTTCCTTGTACTCAATGCGCGCATCGGCAACATTGGCCGAACTGATGGTGTTCGCGGTACTGATGAAGTAAGGGTTCACTACGCCGGAAAGCCTTATGTACTCGGTGCCGTGACCAATGGACACCTGCTTCTCGCCTGAAACCAGCAAATTCCCGTTCTCCAGGACTTCGATCACGGTCACGGCGATATTGCCGGTAAAGACGTTGTTTGCCGCAGCATCGCCTTTACCCGCGAGGGTGTTCGAGCTCTGCGCCGACAAGGTCAGCCCCTGCAATGACTTTCCCGGCAGGCCACTGATCGTCGGGACTGTGGCCGAAACATTGCCCGCCCGGTTCACGTTGGTGCTCGACTTGGTCGATGCCGAGGTCGTCTCAGCTATCACGATGGTCAGGGTATCGCCGACATAACGCGCACGACGATCCTCGAACAGCGTGCGCGAACTGCCCGCCTGGTAAATGCTCCCGTTCGCCGGTGCAGCCTCATTGCGGGGATTGGGCCGGACAGACATCGGCTGATGCACGTTCGTCGGCGGCACGGTGTTACAACCCCACATCACGAAGGCCAGCCCGAGCAATACGGCAGTATTACGCATCATGGCACCTCAAAGCTGAGTCAGCCTGCTCAGCATCTGATCCGAGGTAGAAATCACTTTGGAATTGAGTTCATACGCTCTTTGCGTCTGGATCATGCTGACAAGCTCTTCCGCCACATTGACGTTCGAGGTTTCAACGTAGCTCTGGTAGAGCGCGCCGGACCCGTTGGTTCCGGGTGTATTCGGCGTCGGCGCGCCGCTTGCCGCCGTTTCAAGATACAGGTTTTCGCCGATGCTCTGCAGCCCGCCGACGTTGATGAATGTCGCAACCTGCATCGTGCCGATCTGCGTCGTCGCCGTCGATCCCGCCTGCACGACGCTGACGACGCCGTCCTTTGCGATCGTTATCGACGTAGCGTCCGCCGGAATGGTAATTGCCGGCTGGATCGGATAGCCGCTCGACGTCACCATCTGCCCCTGGCTGTCGCGCTGCAGCGAACCATCGCGGGTATAAGCGGTCGTTCCGTCCGGCAGCAACACCTGCAGGAATCCAGCGCCGTCGATCGCGACGTCCAGGTCGTTGCCGGTTTGTTGCAGCGAGCCCTGCGTTTGAATCCGCGCCGTCGACACCGGACGTACCCCCGTCCCGAGCTGCAAACCGCTGGGAATCTGCGTCGACTGCGACGACTGCGCCCCGGGCTGACGCAAGGTCTGGTAGAGCAGATCCTCGAACACCGCCCGTGAACGCTTGAAGCCGTTGGTACTGACGTTCGCCAGGTTGTTGGAAATGACATCCAGGCTGGTCTGTTGCGCGTCGAGCCCCGTGCGGGCAATCCAGAGAGAGCGGATCATCGTGTGTTGTCCCGTTGTTGCATTGCTTAACTCATCGAGAGAATCTGGTTGGCCTTGCTGGCATTGCCGTCGGCGGTCTGGAGCATCTTGATCTGCATCTCGAA
The DNA here is from genome assembly GCA_029289235.1 of Gammaproteobacteria bacterium. Taxonomy (GTDB): domain Bacteria; phylum Pseudomonadota; class Gammaproteobacteria; order Burkholderiales; family Rhodocyclaceae; genus Propionivibrio. Next base: position 36,259 of record JARFTZ010000038.1, on the reverse strand, counting down.
CTGTCGCGCCAAGCTGATCATGCTGACCATCGAATCAACCGGATTGACGTTGCTTCCTTCGAGCGTCTCCGGCGCGAGACGGACATTCTCATCGACCTGCGCCGGCTGACCGTTGCGCATGCGGAAGAGACCGTCGTCGCCCCGAACCAGTTCGGCAGCGGCCGGATTGACCAACTTGATTCGCCCGACTTCATTGACGTTGTTCGGCGAGCCAAACAACGGAACGACCGAGATGGTTCCATCCGGCGAGATCGTGATGCTGTTATCCGGCGGAATGGCGATCGACCCACCGTCGCCGAGGACATTCTGCCCGGCGGCCGTTTGCAACTGCCCGTTGGCATCGATCCGCAAGTTCCCGGCGCGGGTATACGCCTCCTGGCCGTTTCCGGCATCGACGGCAATCCAGCCTTCGCCCTGCACGGCCACGTCGAGCGGTCGTCCCGTCGCCATCATCGGTCCGGGAGAGAGAACGTCGGCAACGGAGGCATCGACGACGAACGCGCGCGTCGGCGCGCCCTCGCCTTGCAGGGGAACGGAACGGAAACGATGTTCCATCGCCCGATAGCCTATGGTCGACGCGTTGGACAGGTTGTTCGCGACACCCGCCTGTTGAAGGAAGGCCTGTCGGGCGCCGGTCATCGCGGTATAAATCAGCCGATCCATGCCTTCTGTCCTCTCAAATCCCGGCTAAAGTCGATCAGCGCAGATTGACCAGCGTCTGCATGATCTGATCCTGCGTCTTGATCGATTGCGCGTTCGCCTGATAGTTGCGCTGCAGGGTGATCATGTTGACCAGTTCCGCCGTCAGGTCGACGTTCGATTCTTCAACGGCGGCGGACTGCAGAACGCCGCGCGATCCCGCGCCCGGAGCCCCGTCGAGTCCTTCACCGGAAGTCGAAGTCGCCTGATACAGGTTATTGCCGAGATTGATCAGCCCGTTGGAGTTCGGGAACGTCGTCAGGACAATCTGCGCCAGATTCTTGGTCTGGCCATTACTGTAGTTGCCGAGCACGATCCCGTCCGGGCCAATGCTGATGCTCGATAGCGCTCCCTGCGCATATCCGCCCTGATATTGCGAATTCACTGTGCTGTCACCGCTGTAACTCGTTGACCCGGTGAAATCGAGATTCCAGTTGGGCTGGCCGGAACCAAGGGGAGTCGCCGCCCCCGTGCTGACGGCCCACGTCGTCGGCAACGCGACCGGCTGCGTTGAAGTCAGCTGACCATTCGTATCGAATGTCAGACTGTCCATCTGTTCGGGATTCGCGCCATCCAGCGTGGCATAGACATCCCACTCTCCAGCTGTTGCGGTTTTCACGAAGTAATAGGTAATGTTGTGATCGACCCCCAGCGTGTCATAGACGGTCTGCGCTGTGGAGAAGGTATAGGTCAGCGGATTGTTGTAGTTGAACGGGGAAACCGACGGCACCTCCTTGCTCGAATCGAGATTGACGACCATCTCCGCATTGCCACCCAACGCCGCACCAGTTGCCTGTGGCGCAATATTGCTGGTATCGATCCTGATTTCGGCGGGCTCGGAGGGAACTATCTGCCCCGTTGCGGTCGCCACGTAGCCCATCAGCCGATAGTTCTGGTCGTTGATGATGTAACCCTGGTTATCCGCATGAAACTGCCCGTTGCGCGTATAGGCGATGATATTGTCCCGCGTCACCTTGAAGAAACCACCGCCGTTGATCGCCACGTCCAGCGAGTTGTTCGTGGTCGTGATGTTCCCCTGGGTGAATTGCTGGAAGACAGAGGACAGCGACGTTCCGATCCCCACCTGCGATGCGCCGCTGCCGCTCAGCGAGGCGGCATACACATCGGCAAAATGCCCGCTGGACGACTTGAAGCCGACCGTGCTGCTGTTCGCCACGTTGTTGCCGACCACATCCAGCGCCTTGGAAGAAGCGTTCAGCCCGCTCAGTCCTTGTTGAAATGACATGTTCTACCTCTGTCTCAAAATAAACGGCTAGAAGATCTGCTGCACGTCGGAGAAGTCATACATCCCCAGCGACCCGAGATCGAGCCGGAATGAACCGCTCGTTGTCCGTGTAAGAGCAGAAACCGTGCCAAGCTGCAAAGCTTCGGCGGTCACGCTGCTGGACCCGTTGCTCGCGCTCACCTCAAATGTGTAGGCACCGTCCGGGGCTGTTTCGCCGGAACTCGTTGATCCATCCCAGGAGAACAGCACGTTGCCGGCCTCGTTCGCACCGAGCGTCTGGGTTTGAACGACCTTGCCGCTACTGTCGAGAATACTGACCGTCACCTGATCGGCGGCACTGGAGAGATTCACTCCCCCAAAGGCCTCGCCGTCCGACAGGGTCAGATTCGCCCCTGGAACGAGCACGGTGTTGCCGATCAGCGAAGAAGCCTGAACCGCCTGCGTCTGCGCCAGACTATCGACCAGCGACGTGAGTTGTGTATTGAGTTGCTCGATGCCCTGTACCGTGCTCATCTGCGCCAGCTGGCTGGTGATTTCGGTATTGTCGAGCGGATTGAGCGGATCCTGGTTCTCGAGTTGCGCCACAAGCAAGGTCAGGAACCGGTTCTGGATGTCTTCGGTCGTCGTGCTGCTCGACGAACCTGAACTTCCCGAATTCAGCGTGGCAAGGATGCTGCTCGATGTGGTGCTCGTATCAACTGTCGTCATTTCGCTCTCCTGAATGCCTTACTGGCCAAGCGTCAGCGTTTTCAGCAGCAACTGCTTGGCCGTATTCATCACTTCGGCGTTCGTCTGGTAAGAGCGCGATGCCGAAATCATGTTCACCATTTCATCGACCACGCTCACGTTCGGCAGGGTTACATAGCCGTTCTCGTTGGCCGCCGGATTGCGCGGGTCGTAAACCATCCGCCCCGGACTGGCGTCTTCGACGACCTGCTTGACCCTGACCCCAAGCGCCGCACTTCCCTCGACCGGCGCCGCCTCGAAAACGACCTGTTTCGCGCGGTAAGGTTTGCCGTCCGGGCCGGCAATACTGTCCGCATTCGCAAGATTGCTTGCCACGGCATTGAGCCGCATCGACTGCGCGGTCAATGCGCTGCCGGCGACCTGAAAGACGTTGAATACGCTCATTATTGTGACTGGACCGCAAGGCCCAGCATCTTCAGTTGATGGGTTATGAACGTGATGCCCGCCTCATAACGAATGGCGTTCTCGGAGAACTCGGCTCGCTCCACGTCCATCTCGACGGTATTCCCGTCCGCACTCGACTGGACCGGCGTACGGTACTTGAGCGACACCGGCCCGTTGCTGACCGTTCCAGCGAGATGTGCCGAGTCGGTCCGGTCTACCGCGAGACCTCCCTCGCCACGTCCGGCCACGGCCTCGTTCAAGGCCGCCGCAAAGTCAAAATCTCGCGCCTTGTAATTCGGCGTATCGGCATTGGCGATGTTTCCCGCGAGAACCTGCTGCCGGTAGGCGCGCATGCCCAGCGCCGTTTGCTGAAACGAAAGCGCATTGTCGAGTTTGCTGATCACGGCCTCTCCCGGAAAAAAACACCTGATCCTGCTAAGCAACCGCCGTGCCAATCAGGAATTGACGCACAAACACGTACTTCAACCCTGGCGAAGCACGGACTATCGGCAATTCTTGCCGCCGGAAACGGCCGCATCGACAAAACCGTTGCCAAAACCCTGGCCATCGCTTTCGCCATCAAGCGTCGATCAGGCAAAATAGCGGCATGAACTACCGACGTTTCCTTCGCCTCATCCTTTGCACCCTGTGCCTGTTGCCGCCCCTGCTTGCCGGCGCACAACAGGGGCATTCGGCGCTATACCGCGCCGTCGACGATTTTCTGCGCACCCAGACCCGCGGCCTGCCCGGAAAAGTCAGCTTTCGGGTCACCCCGCTCGATCCGCGGACCCAACTGGCGGAATGCGAGGCATTCGATACGTTTTTCCCTACAGGGAGCGGCCCGTGGGGAAAAACGACGATCGGCGTCCGCTGCCTCGGCCCGTCATCCTGGACCATCTACGTTCAGGCACACGTCAGCGTACAGGCAAACTATCTTGTCGCCGCCCGCCCGCTGAGCGCTGGCCAGACGCTTGGCGAGAGCGACTTCCTTCGGCGGACCGGTGACCTAGGGACACTTCCCTCCAGCGTCCTCCTCGACGCCGGGCAAGCCATCGGCAAGACGGTCAAGATCGGCATCGCCGCCGGTCAACCGCTACGCAGCGATCAACTGATCGAACCGTGGGCGATACAACTCGGCCAGAACGTCAAGACGGTGACCCGCGGCGCCGGGTTTTCCGTCAGCAGCGAAGGAAAGGCCTTGAACAATGCGACTGAAGGGCAGGTCGTCCAGGTCAGGACGCCTTCGGGCCAGATCGTCAGCGGTATCGCGCGCGCCGGCGGAGTGGTGGAAATAACCTATTGACCCCGACGTCGTACGGGTTTATCGGCAGTTTCTGTCGGAAAAATGCTAAAGTTTCAGCCCCGGCTGTCGATAAAAGGCGTAAGCAAGGAACTTATGGGGCATCGCCATGAAGATTGAACATTCCGCCAAACTCACCAACACGTCTCCGATCAAGGAAAGCCGTGGTACGGCAGCCAAACCTGCCGCCAAGGAGTCGGACGACGTTCAGCTGAGCAGCGTCGCATCGCAACTGGCGGCATCCGAGAGCGAAGCACCGTTTGACTCCGGACGCGTTGCCGAGATCAAGCAAGCGATCGCGGAAGGCAGGTTTTCGATCAATCCTGGCGCCATCGCCGACAGGCTGATCGCCTCCGCCAAGGAATTGGTCGGACCTCAAGGCAACGCCTGACGCATTCGCATGACTCTGTCCAACGACGAATTACACGATGTCGTCACTGCGGAAGCAGCGCTGATCGCTCGATTCGTCGAATTGCTGGAAGCCGAGCAAGAAGCGCTCACCAAGGGAAACATCGAGGACCTGGCCCGACTGGCGTCCGAGAAGGAGCCGCTGGCAGCCGACCTGCAGCGCCTGGGCCAGCAGCGCAATGATCATCTTGTCGCATTGAAGCTGTCCGCCGATCGCCAGGGCATGTCCGCGTGGACGGCCGGCAACCCCGACGCGTCGTCGACATGGGAGAAAACGCTGGAACTGGCCGCTCGCGCCCGCGATATCAACCGGCTGAACGGCGAATTGATCCAGATGCGCCTGAATTTCAATAGTCAGCTTCTCGAGATTCTGCAACGCAACAGGGGAGCCCTCGATCTGTATGGACCGGATGGCAAGACGTCCGGCCCCGGCGAACGACGCATCGACGACGCCGTTTAGCTCGCTCTAGCTCAACAGCCACCAGCTACTGGCGAGGCTCTGGCGCCGAATCCTCTTCCAGTGCAACCTCGCGTCCTTTTTCCGGCGCGGTCGAATCGATCAGGATCGTCACCCGACGATTGCGCGCCCGACCGTCGGCAAGAAGATTCGGCTCGACCGGCCGCGTATCGGCGTAGCCAATCGCGGTCAACCGGTCCGCTGCGACGCCAGCGTCAGCGAAAAGTCTGAGCACCGTTGTCGCCCGCACGGCCGAGAGTTCCCAGTTGGAGGGGAACTGGGCCGTATTGATCGGCACGTTGTCGGTGTGCCCCTCGATCGTGATCGGGAAGTCGGTCGGCGCCAGCACCTGCGCGATGGCCCGCATCGCCTTGGCGGACAACGGGTGCAGGAGGGCCTGCCCCGGCGAGAACAGAATGCTGTCGTTGATTTCGATGGTTACCCCGCGACTTGTCTCGATCACCCGCACCTTCCCCTGCTCGATGAGCGGCGCCATGACATCCAGAATCTCCTTGGCCACGTTACGCATCTTGTCGCGCCGCTGCTGTTTTTCTTCGGCCTGACGGCTGGCCGCTTGGGGCTGTTTCTGCGCCAGGGCGATGGGCGGTTGCACGAGAATCGGCACCTGTGTCGCACTGTTCGCCTGGATGTTGCGAAACGCGCTCATCATCGAGTCGCTGAGAATGCGGTACTTGCCCTCGTTCACCGACGAAAGGGCATACATCACCACGAAGAAGGCAAACAGCAGCGTTATGAAATCGGCGTACGAGACCAGCCAGCGTTCGTGGTTGTCGTGCTCGTCGTCATGTTTCCGCCGCCGTGCCATAGATCAGGAAACGTAGCCCTGCAGACGGCTCTCGATGATCCGCGGATTATCGCCGTTGGCAATCCCCACCAGACCGTCGACAATCATCTCGCGATGCACGACGAGACGCCCGATATGCGCCTTGAGCTTGTTCGACATCGGCAGGAAGACCAGGTTGGCCAGGCCAACGCCGTAAATCGTCGCAACGAAGGCCACCGCGATTCCCGCACCGAGTTTCGACGGATCGGACAAATTCTCCATCACATGGATCAGTCCGAGCACTGCGCCGAGGATTCCTATCGTTGGCGAATATCCGCCTGCGGCCTCCCAGATTTTCGCTCCCATGCGGAGCTGTTGCTCATACGTCCCGATTTCCACTTCGAGCACCTCCCGCAAGCGCTCGGGCTCGGCGCCATCTACCAGCAATTGCAATCCCTTGCGGGCGAATCCGTCCTTCAGTTGTGACATGGAGTTTTCAAGCGCCAACAATCCTTCCCTCCGTGACAACTGGCTCCACGTGGTGATTTGCTTGATCTGTTGTTGATAGTCGACCGCCGGCGGCATCCAGACCCAACGCACCATGCGCATACCGCGAATGAAGGTCGCATAAGGACTTTGCAGCATGACTGCGCCCATGGTTCCGCCGACAACGATCAGCAATGCAGTAGGCTGAGCAAGCGAGCCAATATGCCCGCCTTCCAGAATCTGCCCGCCGATGATCGCGACGATTCCGATCACCAGGCCCAGTACGCTGATCTTATCCATTTTTCCTGGCTTTCTTCTTGATTCCGGCGTCGCCAAAAACCCTCGCGCGCAGACGCGCAACAGCCTGCGTGTGCAGCTGGCAGACGCGCGACTCGGTTACGCCCATGACTTCGCCGATCTCGCGCAGATTGAGATCCTGTTCGTAGTAAAGGGCCATCATCATCTTTTCCCGTTCGGGAAGCAACTCGATACCCTGCACGAGCATGCGCTTGAAACTTTCGTCTTCGAGGATCGCCAAGGGATCCCCCGAACTGTCGCACAAGTGCCTTTCCAGAAAATCCTCGTCCCCTTCCTCCACCAGATCCTCGAGCGAAATCAGCTGATGCCCGCGAGCGTCCTGGAGCATCTTCTGGTACTCCGCCAGCGAAACCCCCAGAGAGCGCGCCAATTCGTTTTCCGACGGCGGACGACCATGTTCCTGCTCGAGTTGCGCGATCGCCTTTTCGATCTGCCGGAAATCCCGGCGCAAGCTGCGCGGCAGCCAATCGTTCTCGCGCAGGCCATCGAGCATCGCCCCACGTACCCGCTGCGCGGCGTATGTTTCGAATTGCGCCCCCATCCCCGCCTCGAACCGGTCGATGGCGTCAAGCAGGCCGATCATTCCGTTCTGCACAAGATCCTCCACCTGAACGCTCGACGGAAGACGAGACATCAGGTGATGGGCAATGCGCTTGACGAGCGGAGCGAATTGCTGGACCAGCTGGTCTTTGTTGATCTGACCTGCAGCGTTATACATAGAACAAGGGGGTCAGGCGTAAATGGCAACAGGATCAATCTGCTGGCTCAAGTGTAACAGTTGCTCGAAAAAATGTTCGACCCCCCCTGCATGCTGCTCGGGCAACTGCCAACCGATCAACTCGCCGGCCAAGGTGCGACAGGCTTTCGCCGCGGGAGCCTCCGGATAGAGGCTGGCCACCGGCTGGCATAATGCCGAAGCGCGATGCAAGCGCTCATCCAGCGGCACGCCGCCGGCGTATTCGAGCCGGGCAAACCGGCGGCTGTGCGTGACGCGCGCAATGTTGCTGAAGACAGCGCGCGCCTCCACGGCATTTCTCGCGCCATTGACCAGGATACGGTAGTCGCGCCGGGCATATCCCAGGCTCGCCTTTTTGATCAGGGCATACGCCTCGGTGATCGAAGCCGGTGTTGGCGACATGACGACGACTGTATGATGTGCCGCCAGTCCAAAGGGAGAAAACCCGAGCGGATGCTCCAGCGACGCGTCAACCAGCACCACGTCTGCAGGATCATCGAGTGTCGAAAAGCTCTGTATCAAAGCGCTGCGTTGCGCGGAGTCGAGTTTGCCGAGCCGCTTCACCGCACCAGCTACCGGCACCACCCTGACGCCCGGAAACACTTGAACCAGCACATCCCGGAGTGGCGTAGCCCCCTCAGCGACCTGCTGCAGATCGTGACGAGCCTCGGTGCCGAAACATGCAGCGACACCACCTTTTGTCCCTTCGTCGAACACGAGTACGTTTTTTCCCTGCTGCGCGAGGCACACCGCGAGATTCGCGACCAACGAACTCTTTCCCACCCCCGCACTGCCGGCCGCAAATGCGATTACGCGCAGTTGTTCGCGTGCAAAAAGGCGACGCAGGCCCTCGGCCTGGTCAACATGCAGGTCAACCACGACGCCCGCCCGCCAACGCCATTTCCGGCGCACTGGCCATCACCAATCCCGGTTCGAGACCGTCCAGACGGTGCGGCGACGATTGCGGCAGGTCCTTGAACGCCCGGTGCAGAAGATAAACGCGATTCGGCATGTGCAGATCTTCGGGCACGCGCTGCCCGTTGGAAACGTAGTGCAAAGGCAAGCGATGGCGAATGATCACATCCAGCGCCGTAGCCAGGCCGGCAGCCTCATCGACCTTGCTCAGGATGCAACCGGCCAGATCCGGGCCGCTGTAGGCGCGGACGACGTCATCGAGCGTATCTCCGCGTCCCGTCGCCGACAGAAGCAACAGGCGCTTCACGCCGCTATGGCCGAACATCGCAATCTGCTCTTCGACCATCCGGTCGCGCTGGCTCATGCCCATGGTATCAATGAGGACCATGTGCTTATGCTGCAGATCGAACAAGGTCTGTCGCAGTTCTTCGCCGTCTTTTACCAAATACACGGAGACACCCAGGATCCGGCCATAAATCCGCAGTTGCTCATGCGCCCCGATCCGGTAGCCGTCGGTCGTGATCAGCGCCACCTTGCTCGCGCCATGACGCAAAACACAGCGGGCCGCGAGTTTCGCGGTAGTCGTGGTTTTTCCGACGCCGGTCGGACCAACCAGGGCGTACACCCCGCCACGATCGATGATGTCGTTTTCCGTTCCTATCGTGCAGAGCGATCGATCCGCGGCCGTCTTCACCCAAGCGAGCGCCTGCGCGGCACCGAGGTCACGCGGCAACTCGGCCAGCAGGTCGCGAGCCAGACGGGGCGAAAAACCGGCGTCGAGCATCTGCCGCAGGATTTCCGTCTTCACCGGCTCCGAGCGCGCGGTCTCGCCCCAGGCGAAACCCGCCAGATGCTGCTCGACGATACGCCGCAAAGAACGAATTTCGTCCATCACTTCCGAGGGGATTATTTCGGCCTGCTTCTGCTCTCCGGCGCGCGCCTCAGGCATGGCTGACTGGTCGAAGCGCGGCATTGGGCGGGATGCCAGGGGCGGAATCTCCTTTTGCGTCGCCACAGGCCTCGATGTAGACGGCGGCACAACCCGGGAGGCGGCGGACAGACGTACGGTGTAGTCCTTTTCCTGCTGTGGCTTAGGCTCGACAATCGGTTGCTGGACGATCATGTCCATTTCACTGGCAGCCACAGCCATGATCTCGACACCGCCAGGAATTGCGCGATTGGAAAGAATGATGGCGTCGGGCCCAAGAAGCTCCTTGACCTTACGCAACGCATCCCGTGCCGTTGAAGCGACAAATTTCCTGACGTTCATGCTTTACCCCCAATGATCGAGGTGACCTTGATGATCTTGTTTTCCGGCACTTCCGCATGGGCCAGCACCTTGAGTTGTGAAATCCCCCGCCGCAGGAAACGCGACAGAAGCGAGCGAAGATTGGCTGAGACGAGAAGAACGGGGGGAAGACCCAAGGCTTCCTGCCGCTGCGCGGCCGCGGCCGTCTCCCGGATCAGCGTGTCGGCAAGGCCGGGTTCGATGCTTCCTCCATCGCCACCCCCCGCCATGGCCTGGTGCAGTATCCGTTCGAGTTGCGGATCGAGCGACATGACCTGGATTTCCTGGCCGCTCGGGTACAGTTGCTGGACGATGGAACGCCCAAGCGCAACTCGCACGTGCGCGGTAAGCGTCTCTGCATCCTGGATACGCGGTGCGAACTCGGCCAACGTTTCGATGATGGTACGCATGTCCCGGATGTGAACCCCCTCGTCCAGCAGGTTTTGCAACACTTTCTGAAGCACGCCGAGTTGAAGAACCTTTGGAACCAGATCCTCGACCAGTTTCGGCATTTCCTTGGCCAGATGGTCGAGCAACGCCTGCGCCTCCTGGCGCCCCAACAATTCGGAAGCATGCGACAGGATGAGGTGATTCAGATGCGTGGCGACCACGGTACTCGCATCGACCACGGTATAGCCGAACGCCTGCGCCTGATCACGCAAGGCGTTGTCGATCCAGATCGCCGGAAGTCCGAACGCCGGATCCTTCGTTGCCGTTCCGGGAAGCTGACCAACCACACGCCCGGGATTGATGGCCAACAGACTCCCCGGGAACGCCTCGCCCTGGCCGATCTCGACCCCCTTGAGCAAGATCCGGTAGGCATTCGGTTTCAATTCGAGGTTGTCCCGGATATGCACGGGCGAGACGAGAAAACCCACTTCCTGCGCGAATTTCTTCCTGATCCCGCGGATTCGCCGCAACAATTCGCCATCCTGCGCCTTGTCCACCAGCGGAATCAGGCGATAGCCCACTTCCAGTCCGAGCACATCGAGCGGCGCCACATCGGCCCAGCTAGCCTCTTGTGATTCGGTTGCGACGACGGGTGGCGCCGCCTTTACCGGAACCGGCTTTTCCCGCTCCTGCCGCCGCAGCATCTCCCACGCCAGAACACCGAGCAGCGCAGCCAACAAGAGGAAAACGAAGTTGGGCATTCCCGGGATCATTCCCAGCAATCCGATGATCGCGGCAGAGAGGGCGATCACCCGCGGATTGTTGAACAGCTGACCAAGGAATTGCTGAGACAGATCCTGGGTGTCGCCGACACGCGTCACCACCATGCCCGCGGCGATCGAGATGATCAGCGCCGGAATTTGTGCCACCAGGCCATCGCCAATAGTCAGGAGCGTATAGGTTCTGGCCGCCGTTCCGATATCGAGGTTGTGCTGCAACATGCCGACGAAGAGCCCGCCGACCACGTTGATCACCATGATCAATATCCCGGCGACAGCGTCGCCGCGGACGAATTTCGACGCACCATCCATCGACCCGAAGAAATCCGCCTCTTCCGCGATCGTCGCACGCCGCCGACGCGCCTCGTCCTCGCCGATCAGACCGGCATTGAGATCGGCATCGATCGCCATCTGCTTGCCCGGCATGGCGTCAAGTGTAAAGCGTGCCGCGACTTCCGCCACCCGCCCGGCGCCCTTGGTAATCACCACAAAATTGATGATCACCAGAATGGCGAACACGACGATCCCGACCGCATAATTTCCGCCCACCAGAAAATGACCGAAAGCATCGATCACCTGGCCTGCCGCACCTTGTCCGGTATGCCCTTCGAGCAGCACGATGCGTGTTGATGCGACGTTCAGCGACAGGCGAAGCAAGGTGGTAATCAGCAGAACTGTGGGAAAGACGGAAAAATCAAGCGGCTTCAATACATTGATCGCGACAAGCATCACGATGATCGAGATCGCGATATTGAAGGTGAAGAACAGGTCGAGCATGAAAGGCGGCAACGGCAACACCATCATCGCCAGCACCAACATGATCAGCAACGGACCGGCGAGCTGCTGCAGGCCGATCCGCCCAATGAAGCTCTGCAGCGTCATGCTTGAACTAGCCATTTGCCGCCTCCGCGACCATCATGTCCTGCGGTACCGGAATCTGACGCGGCGGAACCGGATAATTGCCGCCCTGCTCCCGCCAACGGGCCAGTTGATAAATATAGGCCAGCACCTCTGCCACGGCAGCATAGAGCGCCGACGGTATTTCCTGATCCAGTTCGGCATGCCGGTAAAGCGAACGGGCCAAAGGGGGTGCCTCAAGCAAGGGCACGCCGCTCTCGGCGCCGATCGTGCGAATTTTCAGCGCGATCTCGCCCATTCCCTTCGCAAGCACCTTGGGTGCCCCCATCCCGTTCTTGTACGCAAGCGCCACTGCAAAATGCGTCGGGTTGGTTACGATCACATCAGCCGTGGGCACCGCGCTCATCATTCGCCTGCGTGCCGCTTCGCGCTGCATGCTCCTGATCCGCCCCTTGACCTCGGGATTCCCTTCCATCTCCTTGCTTTCCCGGCGTACTTCCTCTTTGGTCATCTTCAACTTGTTGTGGTACTGCCAAAGCTGGAACGGAACATCGAGCGCCACGATCAGCAGCATCGAGGCGACAATCAGCAGAAAACTGAAATTGATCAAATGACCGGCGCTGGCGAGGCCGGCATCAATGGTCTGCGAGAGGAGCGAAATGATCTCGCCGCGTTCAGCCCAGAGGACTCCAGCAGCGACACTGCCAATCAACGTCGCCTTTGCAACGCCCTTGACCAGCTCGAGCACTCCGGACCACGAGACGATCCGGCCCATGCCTTTCAATGGATCGAGCCGCCCCAGATCGGGCGTCATCGCCTTGAACGAGACATTCCAGCTCCCCAGAAAGAAGGGCGAAAGAAGAGCCGCCACGATCAGCGCCATGACCAACGGGGTAAAGGCAAGGAGAGCATCCAGTGCAATGTCGCCGAGCCGCGCCACCATGACCTGCGGGTCGCGCAACAGTTCGCCATCAAACATCAGCCCCCGCGACACAATGGTCGATGTGCGCTGCATCATCCATCCTCCGACCATCCAGAACGCGCCTGCAGCCACCATCAGGACCAGAAAAGCGCCAACCTCGCGCGAACGCGGAACCTGCCCCTCCTCACGGGCTTGCTCGAGGCGCCTCGATGAGGCGGGCTCTGTTCGCTCGAGATCGCTTTCTTCGGCCATCTTCCGATTCCAAAAAACCAGAGCTAATTATATAAAAAAACATTAAAAAATAAAGATATATATCGCTTTATTTACCCCGATTCTCGAAAAGACGGGCACCTTCCCCTTTTGCCAAACGAAAAAAAACAGGGGGCCGAAGCCCCCTGGAAAATAAAAAAATATGAAATCGAATCAGATGGATAGCTCTAGTGCACGGGCATGCCTGACACCAAGTTCACGATCGATGTGGGCATTGAGGTCCGCCAGCAACTCTTTCATGTCAAGGATCAGGACGATCTGTCCGTTCGACAAGGTGGTGACGCCGGCAACACCGCGTGGCCGGAAATCATCGAGCGACTTGATCACCGCATCGTCGCGCCCGGCGAAACTGTCGACCGAGAGGATGAAACTCCGCTCGGCGGTCTGCATCAGCACGCCATATTCGGGCGTTTGCAGTTGCGGCCATCCGAGCAACCGCGACAGCGCGACGACCGGCAGGACCTCGCCCCGGACAACCAGCGTCTCCTTGCCGCCGACCTCCTGCATCTTTTCCTTTTCGATCGGCAGGATTTCGCGCACCATCGAAAGGGGCAAGGCAAATGGCTGATCGCCCAGCAAGACCAGGAGCACCGGAAGGATCGCCAGGGTCAACGGCAGGGAAATGAGGAACACGGTTCCTTTCCCCGGCTCCGAACGAATTTCGACCGAGCCGTTCAGCTTCTGGATGTTCGTCTTGACCACGTCCATGCCGACGCCACGCCCGGAGACCGCGGAGGCCTGCGTCATCGTCGAGAAGCCCGGCAGGAAGATCAGGTTCAGGCTTTGCCTGTCGTCCAGCGTATTTGCCTCTTCCTCTTTGATCAAGCCTTTCTCGATGGCCTTGGCACGAATTCTCTCCGGGCTCATTCCACGACCATCATCCGCGATGATCAGAACGATGTGGTCACCTTCCTGACGCGCTTCCAGACGCACCACGCTCTTGGTCGGCTTGCCCGCCGCAAGCCGCTCCTCGGGAGATTCGACACCATGATCAACCGCATTGCGCACCAGGTGCACCAGAGGATCGGCAAGATCCTCGATCATGGTCTTGTCGACTTCGGTCTCTTCACCGACCAGCGCAAGTTCGACATCCTTCCCCAATTGGCGGGCGAGATCCCGGGCGATACGGGGATACTTCTGGAACAGCCGCCCGATTGGCTGCATCCGCGTTTTCATCACGGAGTTCTGCAAGTCCGAAACCAGCAGATCGAGCTGGCTCACCGCCTGATCAAGGGCGTGCAGAGTCTCCGAATCATTACGCCCCGCGAGGATATCCGCCCGCAAACTGGTCAAACGGTTTTTCGTCAAACCAATTTCACCGGACAGGTTGAGCACCTGATCGAGACGCGCGGTATCAACACGGATTGTCGATTCCCGAGTCGCGATTTTTTCGTCAGAGCGCCTGCCGCCGGTTGTTCCGGAACCGACAAGCCCCGGCTTGTCGGTCGAGCGCCGCCCCTCCGGGGGAAAATGCGGCATCAACTCCGCCTCGGCAACGACATCCATGCCGGCCCGCTTCAGCTCCGACGATGCGCCGGCGGGAATAACTTCCGGTTTTTCCCGTTCCCGCCCCGTCACCGCTGCGTGGAGCGCTTCCCAATCGGGTTCCTCCGGGGAGCCCCCTCCCTCTCCCGAGGAAACCGCATCGACCTCTGGCAAAGGATCAGGTGTGGCTACCGGAATCTCCTCTGCCTGCGTACCCGCTTCCAATTCGTGCAACGCCACTCGCAAAGCCTGGATTACATTGGCGGGGGCCGGCTTGGGCTGGACGGCCTGCGCCAGTTCACCAAACATTCCCCTGACCCCTTGCGTCGCCGCCATGATGATGTCGAGCAACTCCGGTGTCAGCGTCATCTCCCCGTTTCTAAGCTTGTCAAAGAGGTTTTCGGTCAGATGGCAGAGCGTCACCAACTCGGTGGCATTGAGAAAGCCGGCTCCCCCCTTGATCGTGTGGAACCCCCTGAAGATGTCATTCAACAGACGGCGATCTCCAGGATCCCGCTCCAACTCGACAAGTCTGTTATCCACGTCGGAAAGCAGGTCACTCGCTTCCTGCAAGAAATCCTGCAGCAGGTCTTCCATTCCGGAAAAGTCACTCATATCGAACCTCCTAGAACCCCAGGCTATCCAGCAAATCGTCGACCTGCTGCTGACTGACAACGACGTCCGAGCGCCCTTCAGCAGTCACCACAGGCCCATTGAGAAGCGATGTCACGGATTCGGTGCGCTTCTCTCCCGGGATTGTTTCGATGAGAATCCCCATCAATTGCGACTCCAGATCCTGGGCAAGCGCGACGACCTTCTTGATGACCTGCCCGGTTAAGTCCTGGAAATCCTGCGCCATCATGATTTCCATCAACTGTTCTTTGGTTGCGGCGGTCCGCTGTGGAACGGCGTTCTTCAGGAATCCCCGCGTTTCCGCAGCCAGCAGCTTGAACTCCTCGACACTCATCTGATTGGCGTAAAGCGCGTCCCACTTGGTTGCCAGCAACGCCGCCCCGTCCTCGAGCTCCTCCTGAATCGGGGTCGCGACATCAGTCGCATTCAGCACTTTGCAAGCCGCCTGTTCGGTAAGGTTGGCAATATAGGAGAGTCGGTCTTTTGCATCGGGAATCGCGCTGACCGTTTTCTCGATCAGTTTGTCATATCCCAACGCCCCGAGAGTATCGTGTAGCTGCCGTGCCATCTGTCCGACCTGGGTAAACACCTTTTTCTGCGCTGGCCAATCCTCGCAGGAATTTTCACCACTGCCGGCAGCGGCTTTTTTCGAAACGATAGAATCGAAAAGGTCCTGCAACTCGTCTGAGTCCTCCGTCAGATCGTTGCCTTCGCGGGCTTGCTGCATCAGGGAAGGTTTCTTTTCCACCTTTGGCGGAGTGACGGAAGGAGCGATCCCGCTAGCGATACTGTCAAACAGAGCTTCGAGTTCGCTCGAATCACCGGAAGCGTTCGCGTCGCTCATATCAGCCTCCCATCTTGTCGAAGATCTTTTGCAGCTTCTCCGCCAACGTCGCGGCCGTAAATGGCTTGACGATATAACCGCTCGCTCCCGCCTGCGCGGCGGCGATGATGTTCTCCTTCTTTGCTTCGGCGGTAATCATCAGCACCGGCAAATGAGACAGCGACGGCGTGGAACGAATGGCCTGGAGCAACTGCAATCCATCCATGTTGGGCATGTTCCAGTCGGTCACCACGAACTCAAAACCGCCAGCCTGAAGCTTCTGCAACGCGATAGCGCCGTCTTCAGCCTCATCCACGTTGGCAAAGCCCAATTCCTTGAGGAGATTCCTGACGATTCGCCGCATCGTCGAAAAATCATCAACCACCAGAATTCTCATTTTTGGATCAGCCATTCCTCATTTACTCCTAGTTTTCTTCTATCGCTCAAGTATGGGACGCAGAGTGTCAGCCAATACCTCGGCATCGAATTTTGCGACATAGGCGTCGACCCCGACGGCTTGCCCCATTGCCCGGTTAGCCTCCGACGAGAGCGACGAATGCATGACAACCGGAATACCGTCGAAACGCGCATCGGACTTGATGTACTTCGTCAATACATAACCGTCCATTTCGGGCATCTCCGCGTCAACGAGTATCAGGCGCACGTCGTCACGCAAGTTGCCTCCGGTCTGTTGCGAATGCGCAGCCAGTCCCTGCAGGCGCGTCCAGGCTTCGACACCATTCGTTGCGTGCTTGTGTTTTACCTTCAGGCGGTCGAGCACCTCGGTGATCTTCTTTCTCGCCACGACCGAGTCATCGACGAAAAAGACGCCGACTTCCTCCGAAACCTGCGCAGGCGGCACGTCGACAATAATGGCCTCGCCAAATGCGTTGGCCAGAATCTGCTCGACGTCCAGAATCGAAACCAGAGTACCGTTTTCCAGCTCGGTAATCGCCGTAATCAGTCCCTGGTTCGCCGAGAGCACGCTCTCCGGCGCTCTGACCTTCTCCCAGTCGACACGAATGATCCGGTCGACCTCGTGCACCAGGAAGCCCAGCGTCCGTTTCGAATACTCTGCAACCATCATCGTCTTGCCACGCTCGACAGGCTGCCCGGCGGTGTCAAGAAAACTCACCAGGGAGATCACCGGAATTACGTTGCCGCGCAACGAGACCAAGCCCTCGACGCCCTTCGGCATGTTCGGCGTCTTCGTGATGTGCGGCGTCCGCCCGACCTCGCGCACCTTGAATACGTTGATCCCGAAAGTCTCGCGCGTTCCCAGCGAAAACAGCAGGATTTCCATTTTATTGGACCCTGCCAGCCGGGTTCTGGCATCAACGCTATCGAGCAGATTCTTTTTTTCAATCAAGTCCATTGCCATCGCCGTACTCCACTTGTATGCGTCAGCCATTCACCCGGGCAACCGGAACCCCACCCAGCAGCCGGCGGGTCAACACTTCCGAAAGCTTTTGCGGCTCGAACTTGGGCACGTATTCGTCGACGCCGACGGATTTCCCCAATTGCTGGTTGGACATTCCGGACAAAGAGGAATGCATGATGACCGGCACGCCGGCAAAGCGCGGATCCGTCTTGATTTTCTTGGTCAGAATGTACCCGTCCATTTCCGGCATCTCGACGTCGGTCAATACCAGGCTGACCAGATCCGAAACGCGCTGGCCGGACGCGTCGGCGTATGCCGCTATTCTTTCGAGTTCCTCCCACGCCGCCCGGCCGTTGATCGTTTCGACATACTTGACGTGCATCGCGTCAAGCGTGCGCACGATCTGCCGACGCGCCACGACGGAGTCGTCCGCAAAAAAGACGGTCAAGTCAGGATTGCTGATCGGCTTGATGTTGCGGTAGACCACCTCGTCGTCGTACTTCGACGTTTCCGAAAGCACCTTCTCCACGTCCATCATCATGACCAGACGCCCGTCGGGCAACTCGGTCACCGCCGTAACCAGCCCGCCCAGCTCGGCCGTCAGCATATCCGGCGGCACCTTCATCTGGCTCCAGTCGAGTCGCAAAATGGTATCCACCGCTTCGACCAGAAAGCCCTGCGTATGGCCTGCATACTCGGTCACGATCATGATCGACCGGGGCGAGTCGGAAGAGATTCCCGCATACCGCGCCAAATCCACGACAGGAACCAGCGCGCCACGCAAACTCACCATTCCCTCGACGGACGGCGGCATTTCCGGCGCAGCGGTAATGGGCGGGGTCCGCATGACTTCACGCACCTTGAAGACGTTGATGCCGAATGTCTCACGGCGCCCCGTAACGGAATGCGTTCCAAGCGTAAACAACAAGATTTCCAGCTTGTTGGTTCCTGCAAGCTTGGTGCGCGCATCAATACTTTTGAGCAGCTCTGACATGCTTGATCACCTTTTTCTGGGCAAATAGCCTTGCTAACGGCCTGGCGCATCTTAATCGAACACAGGGCATTTCACCACAACGCTCCGGGAAACGAAACGACGCCAGCGCACGCCAACGCGGGGATCCAGGGAACACCACGCGGCTTGAACGGAACCACTGGTTGAGGATGCCGGAACTGAATCCGGACCCTCCTGAAGTCAGACGCTCCTTCCGAGAGCGGCCAGCACTTTTTGCGCAAGGGAACCCAGACTTGCGGTTTCCTCGACGGCGCCGATCAGGGCGGCCTCGCGAGGCATTCCATAGACCACACAACTCGCCTCGTCCTGGCCAAAGGTTCTGGCGCCCGCCTGACGCATGCGCAGCAAGCCGTTCGCACCATCCTTTCCCATGCCCGTCAGAATGACCCCGATCGCGTTCCGCCCCACAACTTCGGCGGCAGAGTCGAACAGGACATCCACGGAAGGTCGGTGACGATTGACCGGCGGAGTCTTGAGCAACTCGGTCACATACGCCCCGCCCATCTTCCGGACGCGCATGTGCGAATGACCGGGGGAGACATACACGTTCCCCGGCGCAAGCACTTCGCCACCTTGCGCCTCGATGACCTTCGGCTTGCAGAGGCCGTTCAACCGTGCCGCGAACGACCCCGTAAAGGTCTCGGGCATGTGCTGGACGATCAGGATCGGCGGGCAGTCTTCCGGAATCCCGAGCAGGAAGGTCTTGACCGCTTCCGTACCGCCGGTCGACGCCCCGACGAAAATCACCCGACCAACCCCGACCAGCGGCTTGATCGCGGATCCCGGCACAACAGACTGCCTGTCCATATCACCGCGCCCGGCCGGCCAATTCGTAGACGGTCTTGCCCTGGGAACGGAACACATCCGCCGCGTGCAGAAAACTCTCCGAGTGGCCGGCAAAAAGAAGACCGCCCGCATCCATCAGCGGAGCAAAACGCTTGAGAATCTTGTATTGCGTCGGTTTGTCGAAGTAAATCATGACATTCCGGCAGAAAAGCGCGTCCAGCGGGCCGCGCACGCTCCAGTTCGGCTCGAGAAGATTGATGCGCTGGAATGTCACCAACCGCCGCAATTCGGGACGTACGGCATAGGTCCCTTCCTGCCCCGGGCCGCCCTTGAGGAAGAACCTGTTCAGCCGGTCAGGCGAGAGTCGCTCGACGCGGTCACGCGTATAGACACCTTTCGCAGCCGTCGCCAGAACGCTGGTATCCAGATCCGACGCGACGATGGATACCGGCACATTGAAGCTGTTGAACGCCTCCACGACGGTCATGGCAATGCTGTACGGTTCTTCGCCGGTCGAAGAGGCGCAACACCAGATCTTGATTGACGGGCGCCCCTGCAGCTTTTTCAAATGCTCGGCCAGGATCGGAAAATGGTGCGGTTCTCGAAAGAACGACGTCAGATTGGTTGTCAGCGAATTGACGAATTTCTCCCACTCTGCCTTGTCACCACGTTCCAGCAGCGCAAGATACTCGCCGAAGGTTCGCAAACGCGTCTCGCGCAGCCGCCGGGCCAGGCGGCTGTAGACCATGTCCTGCTTGGCCGAGGACAGGGCGATTCCGGCGTGCTCGTAGATCAGCTTGCGCACCCTCTCGAAGTCCGCCAGGGTAAAGACGAATTCACGTTCGCCGCCCTCGCGACCCGGCAACTCTTTTCCCGGCCAGGAACTGTTGTTGATCACGTTCTTTCCCTCCGCGCCCTGACAAGCACGCAACGCCCGGTGAACCCATCAAGAGGACAACGCGTCAATTCTTCGCCCCCGAGGCTTCAGGCTCGGCAGGAGAGAGCGCTGCAGCCTCTTCGCTGCCATCGACGGTCACCGTGGCGTTGCCGTCTTCCAGCAACATCGCCTCCTCGGTACGCTTGTTCAACACGACAATGTTGATACGTCGATTCGAAGCGCTCAGCGGATCGTTCTTGTCGAACAGCACCGTTGACGACAAGCCGACGACGCGCAGCACCTTGTTCTCGTCCATTCCCCCGGCAATCATCTCGCGGCGCGAGGCGTTGGCACGGTTCGCCGACAGTTCCCAATTGGAAAACCCCTTCTCGCCCCCGCTGAACTGCGCGGCATCGGTATGTCCGGAAATGCTCACCTTGTTGGGGACGGCATTCAGCGCCTTGCCGATCTCTTTCAGAATCACCTTTGAATACGGATTCAGTTCGGCACTGCTGGAATCGAACATCGGCCGATTCTTCTCATCGATGATCTGGATCCGCAAACCTTCCGTCGTCACGTCCATCAACAACTGGTTCCTGAACTGCCTCAAGGTCACGTTGCGCTCGATGAGACTCTCCAGGTTGCCCTTCAGTTCAGTAAGGGACATGCGCTCACGCCGTTCGAACTCCCTGCGCAAATCCTCCGTACGCGCATCGCGGGGCCCTGGCGTCGGTTTTTTCTGCGCATCCGCCGCCCCTTTCCTCACCTGCCCGGACGTACGCGTTATGTCCTCGCCGCCGCCCTTGAGGATGCTCGTCGCGTCACCCGCTCCGGTGCCCCCGGACAGACTGACCTTGAGTGGATTCTGGAAATAATCGGCGATCCCCTTCAAATCACCATTGGCCGTCGACCCCAGCAGCCACATCAGAAGGAAGAAGGCCATCATCGCCGTCACGAAGTCGGCATAGGCGATCTTCCATGCCCCTCCATGATGCCCCCCGCCACCTTTCTTGATGCGCTTGATGACGATTGGGCGTAGATCCTCGCTCATTCAAAATCCCCGATCAGCGTCCCCGGGCTACTTGCCCTTGCGCGCCTTGAGTTCTTCTTCAAGCTCGATGAAGGTCGGGCGATCGGAAGAGAAGAGCACCTTGCGACCGAATTCGACCGCGACCTGCGGCGCATAGCCGGACATCGACGCCAGCAGCACGACCTTGATCACCTGATAGATCTTCGACCCCTCGTGCGCCTTTTGCTCCAGCAAGGAGGCCACCGGCTGAACGAAACCATACGAGATCAGGATACCCAGGAACGTTCCCACCAGCGCGCCGCCGATCATTTTTCCCAGAACGGCCGGCGGCTCGCCCACCGAGCCCATGACGTTCACCACGCCCATGACCGCCACGACGATACCGAAGGCGGGCGTCGCATCGCCGGTCTTGGCCATCACATGCCCGGGCACCTCCACCTCGTGGTGATGCGTCTCGATTTCCATGTCCATCAGGTTCTCGATCTCCAGGGCATTCAGATTGCCGCCGACCATCATGCGCAGATAGTCGGTAATGAACTCCATGACATGATGGTCATGCGAAATCGAAGGATATTTGCTGAAAATCGGGCTGTCATGCGGATTCTCGACGTCGTTCTCGATCGACATCAGGCCTTCCTTGCGCACTTTGGCCAGCACCTCGAAAAGCATGGCCAGCAGATCGACGTACGCAGCCTTGTTGAATTTCGACCCCTTGAAGAGACTCGGGAGGGCGGCGATCGTCGCCTTGATGACCTTGATGTCGTTCCCGGCCACGAATCCGCCGATCGTCAAGCCGACGATCGCCAGATATTCCATCGGCACCCACAATGCGGCCAGGCTCCCATGAACCGCATAAGTGCCGACCGAAGCGGCCAGAATGATGACGTAGCCTACGATAAGAAACATTCAATCCCTCCAAGTCGGGCGCCGAGCCCCCTCCAAAGCAGCGAATCCCGATTGCCGCCGGTATTGTAGCGGGATGCCCCACGCGGGGAAATAAAAGAAACACCGTTTCATTCGTTGCGGAAGCGCCGCGCGGCCGATTCGCGGCGAATCCGCTAGAATCGCCCAACCATGTCGAGGCGTTGAAGCATGAATTACTGTACCCGCTGCGGAGCGAAGGTCGAACTGCGTATTCCCGATGGCGACACGCATCTGCGGCATGTCTGCGCGCAGTGCGGGGAGATCCATTACCTCAACCCGAAACTCGTCATCGGCTGCATCGCCGAGTGGCAGGGCCGCATCCTCCTCTGCCGGCGAGCGATCGAGCCGCGCCATGGTTTCTGGACGCTCCCAGCCGGCTTCATGGAGAACGGCGAATCGACGGCGGAGGCGGCCATGCGGGAAACCCGGGAAGAGGCTTGCGCCGGCGTCGCGATCGAGGCCCTTTTCGCCCTGGTCAATATCCCGCACATCAGCCAGGTGCATCTTTTTTACCGGGGAAGACTGCTCGATGGCGCCTTCGGTGCCGGCGAGGAAAGCCTGGAAGCGTCACTCTTCAGCGAGGAGTCCATTCCCTGGGACGCTCTCGCTTTTCGCAGTGTCGCGCTGAGCCTGCGAGCCTACTTCGACGACCGCCGCAACGGTCAGTTCGGGTTCCACGAGAACTCGCTGCTTCCCCCGTAACCCGTATTCACAGTCCCAGATCAGAATGCCAGCCAATCACCGGAACGCGAAAAAGGCCGCAGCTGCAGTGGCGAAGCCGTTGCGCGGTCCCCTGCTGCGTGGCGCCCGCCGACCGCGGGTCGCGTTGATCGGCCGGCACGGCGCAGGCAAGAGCACCATCTTCGAGGGAGCGTCGAGTCCGGTCGTAAGCCATGAACATCTCGCCGGCCTCGGCGGAGCGTACCAGGAGTGCGTTGTCGATGTCGGTCTCGAACAGATATCGCTGGTCGACCTGCCGTCCATCCACACCCTGCATCACCTTAGCGAACACGACCAGGTGGTGCTGATGTATCTGCTCTGGGGCGACCGTTGGCCGCTTGAACCGCCGTCGCCGGACAACAACTCCGGGCGCCCGGACTTTCCGGCACCGGACGTTCTCGTCCAGGTCGTTGACGCCACCGCGCTCGAACGCGATCTCGAGCTCACGCTTGAGCTCAACCAGTTCGGGCGACCTCTGGTCATCGCGCTGAACCGCGTCGACGAGGCGCGCAAGCGCGGCATTTACATCGACGTCCAATCGTTGGGGGAGAAGGTAGGCGCCCCCGTGATTCCGACAATTGCGCACATGGGCAAGGGCATCGCGGCGCTGTTCGAGACGGTGCTTGCCGTAGCCCGCGAGAAATCGTGCCCCCTGCCGCAACCACCGGCCCGGCACATCCAGGATGCGCTGCGGCCGCTGAATGCGGTGATCGCGCGGCCGGAGATCGAAGACGTCTTCGGCATCCCCCGCGCCTTGTTGCTTTCGCAGCTCGCTGAAAACGACGACTACTTTCTCCAATCGCTGACGACCCGTTTTCCCGGACTGCAAGGCGAAATCACCGAAGCTCGCACCTCTGCCGGGAAAGCGCTGCCACGACCGCTCGCGGAAGAACTGCACGCCGACCGCCACCATCGTGCCGCCATGCTCCATGAGGCGGTCAGCAGCCCCCGCAGTCCGGAATCCGGCGAAGGCTGGCGACGCTGGCTCGACGAGCTGTTTCTCCACCCCCGCTGGGGCCTCTTCGGCAGCCTGCTGGTATTCGCCACGGTTCTGCTGATCGTTTTCGAGATGAGCGCGCTGATCGACTCGTGGACGTCGGCACGGCTCGCGGCGTGGGTGCAGGAATGGCAGCCGCAATCCACGCTCGGCGTTGTCGGACGCGCGGTTGCCGACGGACTGGTCGGACTGGTCGGCATCGTCGCGCCCTACATGCTCCCGCTCGTGCTTTTGCTGGTGGCGCTCGAAGCCTCCGGCGTCATGCACCGTGTCGCCTTCGTCGTCGACCGAGGCTTCCATCATATCGGCCTGCACGGCGGCGTCGCAGTTCCCTTCCTGATCGGTCTCGGTTGCAACGTGCCGGCGATTTCCGCAGCGGCCGCCAGCGGTTCGCGGCGGGAAAAGGTGGTCGCGGCCATCCTGATCACTTTCGTTCCCTGCTCGGCCCGCTCGGCAATCATTCTGGCCATCGGCGGGAAATACCTTGGCGGCCTCGGCGTATTTGCCATATTCATGCTCACGCTTGTCGTCATCGCCGTGCTCGGCAAACTGCTCTCCCGCCGTTTCGCCGACAGCGCGCCGGGCTTCGTCCAGGCGATCCCCCCTTACTCCCTTCCTCGCTGGAATACGCTCTGGCGCAATACCTGGGAACAAACGAGCGACATCGTAACCATCGTCACCCCCCTGCTTGTCGCCGGCAGTATCGTCCTCGCCCTGCTCGGCCATTTTGGCGCCGACGCCCTGATCAACACCGTGCTCACTCCGATCACCGGCTGGTGGCTCGGTCTGCCCGTCGCGCTCGGCGTTCCCATCCTCTTCGGCGTCCTGCGCAAGGAACTCTCCCTGCTGATGATCTTTCAGGCCCTGGGAACCCAGGAAATCACGCTGCTGCTCGACCACGTCCAGATCTTCACCTTCCTGATCTTCCTGACGTTCTACGTGCCCTGCCTGTCGACCTTTGCCGTCATGATCAAGACCCTGGGCCGAAAGGAAGCCTGGTTCTCTGTGATGAGTTCGCTTGTCACGGCGTTGCTGATGGCCGGTGCCATTCGTCTTCTGCTGGAAACCATCCGTTTTCTCGCCCCTGCATGAACGGTCATTTGTTCAAGGACTCCACCCCGCTGGAACTCTACGCCTGGCTGGCCCCGGAGGCCGAAATTCCCGGCTGGGACATTCTGTCGGCGAATCCCTTCGGCGTCGCCCTGCCCGAGGACCATTTCACTACCGTGCAGAATTACTTCGCCGAGTATCACCTGGAATACTATCGGCAGCGCCTCTTCCAGGATTTTCCCAGCCGGCTGCATGCCCTGTTGCTGTTCGCCACACGCGTGGACGCGGAGAACTTCCGGGCGAAACACCCCACGCGGGTTCACGGAAAACACCTGGTGGCCGCCCGCAGCAAGGGCGACTACGTCGTGTCGTTTCACGACTCCGCCTGGCTCGATTACCTCCGCCTGCCGCACAGCCTCAACCTGACAACGCTCGACGAGGTCTCCGGCCACTACTGGAAAGGCGCGCTGGTAGAAGAAGCCGGGTTGCGCTTCATGGACGAACCGTGGCGCGAGCCGCCGGTCATCGAGGCGCTTTTTCAGGGAATACTGGAACCCACGACCCGGGATTTCCATGCCGCCTCCGGCTGGCTACCCGGATTTTCCTGAACCACAGTTACTTCATCTTCCGCCCGGAAGAGACCGGCGCCTCGTCGGGCACCTTGTCCGGGGCGTGCGGTTTGTGGGGCGGCTTGACCGGTCTATGCGGACGAGGAGGCAGCGGATAAACGGGAACGACCGGATACGGGTGTGGATACACCACCCGTTGCCGCGTATGGAACGCGACCGGAGCGGCACGCATGACGATCTGCCCCGCGCCGTCGACGATGCTCGCATCGACCTGCATCCGGCTGCCGGCCGGCAGATAACCATCATCCCAGAATGCCGGAGGGATCACGAATTCGGTCGACGTGAAACGCTGCTCGACGAAGCGTCCATTGATGCGCACGACGAAAGCATGCCCCTCGCCAATCAGCAATGGCGGTTCGACCGCCAGCCTGACCTCGAGGAGCGAGGTATCGCCGAGGACAGTGCCGTTGTCGGCGGGCGAAATGATCGAGAACTGCCGATAGACATCCATGACCGGCGCACTGCTGCTTCCGGACGGTTTTCCGCTGGAGAGCGTGTCGGGACGGGCTGGCGCCGCGGGCGTCGCCGGAACGACATTCAGCGGCTTGAGCATCACTTCCTTCGCCCCGGACTGCGGCTTGTCGGAGAAGACGGGGCCGTTCGCCCCACGTGTCACATAAACCCCCTGAGCGACCACCGTCCCGCTCAGGAAGAAGACAAGAAAAAGCGTGCAGCAACGCACGATGAACGACTGCATGAAAGCCTCCTGGCCAGGAAACCCCGCGTGCGGGAAATCTGCGCGCAGTATCAGCCAGCGCTCCGCCTGAGGCAAGGCAACCGCGCCCCCGGGCCACGTGCTACGATCAAGCGCATCTTTCGCCAAGGGAAAGTCGACATGTCCGCACACGCACGCATCGGATTCATCGGGGCCGGCCTCATGGGACACGGCATGGCCACACACCTGCTCTCCGCCGGCCATTCGCTGACGGTGTTCGTCCACCGCCATCGCCACGGAACCGATCAACTTCTCGAACGTGGCGCTCAGGAAACGGACAGTCTCGCAGCCCTTGCCAAGGCGAGCGATGTCATCCTGCTGTGCGTGAGCAATGCCGACATCGTACGCGACGTGCTCGATCGACTCGCCCCGGAGTTGCGTCCCGGCACCCTGGTGATCGACGCCACCACCTCACACCCCAAGGTAACCCAGGAAGTCGCCACGATGCTCGCAGCGAAAGGCATCCGCTACGCCGATGCGCCGGTCACCGGCGGTCCCAATGAATCGGCTGCCGGCAAGCTGGGAACACTCGTCGGCTGCAGGAACGAAGACTTCGACGCGGTGAAGCAGATCGTTTCCTGCTATTCGCGCGTTGTCCAGCGGATTGGCGGAATCGGCGCTGGCCACCAGGCGAAGCTGCTGAACAATTTTGTCACCCAGGGTACCGGCGCGCTGCTGGCGGAAGCCTATCGGCGCGCCCGCGATTTTGGCGTCGACTGGAAAGCGCTGTACTCGGTCATGGAGGCCGGCGCCGCCCGCTCCGGCACGCTGGAAAAAATGGTCAAACCCGCGCTCGACGGCAACTTCGACGGCAGCCGCTTCTCGCTGCGCAACGCGCTCAAGGACTACAGCTATTTCTGCGACCTGGCCGACCATTCGCCGCGCGGCCCCTGCCGTCTCGCCAACGACATTCGCGACGTCTTCCAGCAGGCGGTCGATGCCGGGCACGGCGACCGTTATGTCAGCATACTGCTCGACCCGGACCTCGACGACCAGCAAGGATAAGCGCGGACAAAAAAAGCGGCCCGAAGGCCGCTTTTTTTGGTAACGCTGGCTCTTAGAAGCCGGCGCCCTTGATCGACTTCAGGCCCTTGTAGATGGCCTTGGCAGCGAGCTGCTCTTCGATGCGAATCAGCTGGTTGTACTTGCAGACGCGATCGGTACGCGACAGCGAACCGGTCTTGATCTGGCCAGCGCCGGTACCGACGGCGAGGTCGGCGATGAAGGAGTCTTCGGTTTCACCCGAGCGGTGCGACGAGATGACGCCGTAGCCTGCTTGCTGGGCCATCTTGATGGCATCCAGGGTTTCGGTCACGGTGCCGATCTGGTTGACCTTGATCAGGATCGCGTTGGCGGCACCCATCTCGATGCCCTGCTTCAGACGAACCGGGTTGGTGACGAAGAAGTCGTCGCCGACGATCTGGACCTTCTTGCCGAGCACTTGCGTGAACTTGACGTAGCCTTCCCAGTCGCTCTGGTCCAGACCGTCCTCGATCGAGACGATCGGGTACTTCTTGCACCAGTCTTCGTAGATGGCGATCATTTCGTCGGCCGTGAACAGCTTGTCCGGATTCGACTTCCAGAACTTGTAGCCCTTGCGGCCGCCTTCGTCGAACAGCTCGGAGGAGGCGCAGTCGAGCGCGATGGCGATCTGCTTGCCCGGCTTGTAGCCGGCGGCCTTGATCGCTTCCATGACGACTTCCAGCGCCTGGTCGTTGGTCAGGTTCGGGGCGAAGCCGCCTTCGTCGCCGACGGCGGTGACGTGGCCACCCTTCTTCAGGATGCCCTTCAGCGCGTGGAACACTTCGGTGATCCACTGCAAGCCTTGCGAGAAGGTCTTGGCGCCGACCGGCATGATCATGAATTCCTGGAAGTCGATCAGGTTGTCGGCATGCTTGCCGCCGTTGATGATGTTGGCCATCGGCGTCGGCAGGACGAATTCCTTGTTCTTGTGCAGCTTGGCGATGTACTTCCACAGCGGCATCTTGCTGACTTGAGCAGCAGCAACGGTGATGGCCATCGAAGCGCCGAGCAGCGCGTTGGCGCCGAGCTTCGACTTGTTGCTGGTGCCGTCGAGTGCGATCATCGCGTCGTCGAGCTCGCGCTGCTTGAGCGGGTTCTTGCCCTTGAGCAGCTTGGCGATCGGGCCATTGACGGCTTCAACCGCCTTCAGCACGCCTTTGCCGAGATAAACCTTCTTGTTGCCGTCGCGCAGTTCGCACGCTTCGAACTCGCCGGTGGACGCCCCCGACGGAACGGCGGCACGCGCCAGGAAACCGTTGTCGAGCAGGATGTCGACTTCGACGGTCGGGTTGCCGCGCGAGTCGAGGATCTGGCGGCCGACAACCTTGCTGATCTTGACGAACGTCGCTTCAGGCTTGGCAGCGACCTTCTTGGCCGGAGCGGCCTTGGCGACGGGGACAGCTTTTTTGGCCGGAGCGGCCTTGGCGGCAGGAGCAGTTTTCTTTGCGGGAACGGCTTTCTTGGGTGTTGCGGCTTTGGCAGCTTTAGCGACAGTGGCCATTTTGGGATTCCATGACAGAGGTTGAAAAAGGTACTTCAGAAAACACAAGGCCGTGATTATACGCCGAAAATATTCAGGCCATGCCAGCCAGAAGACCTACCGGAACGCATCATGGCCAACGTCATTTTCCGGCGCGGCACAGGATCACTCCGCGATGCCCGGCGCATCGTCACCATCGGGATTGATGACGCCAAAAAAAGCCGGGATACGCGCATAGAACACGCGAATTCCTGCGTCCCGCACGATCGCCGTCAACGCCTGCGCTTCGCGTTCATTTACCACGAATTCAACTTCGACGACGACACTGCCGGCCAACTCGAAGAACTTGCTCTCGTGCACCATGTGACGCCGGCCGAAACCTCCGATCGCGCGAAACGCCGACCCGCCGCGCACACCCAGATCGCTGGCCTTCTCCAGCAGCCATTCCCAGAGAAGAACTCCCTGGTGACGCTGGTTCTCCTCGACGTAAAACCGCAGGAATATGCCTTCCACATCAACCTCCCGGACTCCGCTTCACGAAAAAAAAATCTTCAGCATCGCCACTGTTCCGATCCCTGCCAGCGTCATCAGCACCGATCCGGCGACGTGGCCGGCGACGGCGGCCGCCGCCCACTGCAATTGCCCCTGCTGGAAAAGCAGGGCGATTTCGGCAGAAAACGTCGAGAAGGTCGTCAACCCGCCGCAAAAGCCGGTCACGATGAGCAGACGCCACTCTGGTGAGATGGCCGGAAAGGCGGAAAAGAAAGCCATACCAATTCCGATGACATACGCCCCGAGCAGATTGGCGACCAGCGTTCCCGGAGGGATGGTCGGAAACAGGGCGTTCAAGCGCGCGCCAAGTTGCCAGCGCAACAGGGCGCCCAGCGCAGCGCCGCAAGACACCGCCACAATCGACTTCCACATGATTCGAATGACCCGGTAATGACGCCCAAGCACGGGCACGATGCGTTACGAAGGGAACTCACGGCAGACATCGCCAGGGAACGTTCCCGACGGCGGGCTGACTATAACATCGCCGTATTGTAGTGTCAGCGACACGGCACCTCCATAAATACAACGGTTCGCAAATGCAACGTCGTTGCATTTGCGAACCTGCTGTGCTTGAATAACGTTCCGACATCCGGCTCAACCCCCATGACCTTCCCGCTTCTCACCCAGATCATCCTCGCCTGCCTGCTCGGCGGCGTACTCAGCATCTGCGCCGCTGCCCTGATCCTGTTCGGCCTGCCGCGCCGCTGGATCACCCTGACCATCAGCTTCTCCACCGGCCTGCTGCTGGCGATGGCGCTGCTGCACCTCCTTCCCGAAGCGCTGGAACAGGGCCTGACGCCGCACGAAGCCTTCCCCATCCTGCTCGGCGGCATCCTGAGTTTTTTTACGCTGGAAAAGATCGCCCTCTGGCGTCACGCGCATCACGGCCCTGCCGAGGAAGATGCCCATGCCGGCGACAATGTCTGCGAAAACCATACGCACAGCCATCATCACGCCCCGGCGGGACACGAGGGAACGCTGAGCATCCTGATCGGCGACGGCTTCCACAACCTGACCGACGGCCTGCTCATCGCGGCAGCGTTTCTTGCCGACCCGACGCTCGGCTGGAGCGCCACGCTGGCGATCATTGCCCACGAAGTACCGCAGGAAGCCGGCGATTTTGCCATTCTCCTCGCGGCCGGCTGGAAGCGATCACGTGCGCTGTTCTGGAACATCGTCTCGAGCCTGACGGCCGTGGCCGGCGGCATTGGCGGCTATTACGCCCTCGACGCCGCCCAGGACTGGGTCCCGGTCATCATCACCCTTGCCGCATCGAGCTTCCTCTACGTCGCCATCGCAGACCTGATGCCGCGCCTGAAGAAGGAACACACCTCGATCGCCTGGCACACCGTCTTGCTCATCGCCGGCATTGCCGTCGTGGTCTTCGGCGGCGCCCACTCTCACTGATACTCATGCTTTCACGGAGCTTCTCATGAAAATCCCGACCCTTGCCTTGTTGCTCGCCCTCTCCTTCAACGTGCATGCCGCCGGCGGACACAACCACGGCGTCGGCAAGCTCGACGTCAGCGTCGACGGCGAGCAACTCACGCTCGAACTCGAACTGCCGCTCGACTCCGCCGTCGGCTTCGAACGCACCCCGAAAAACGACAAGGAGCGCGCCGCGCTGGCCGACGCGGAACGTCTGCTGAAAGACGCGGCGGCACTCTTCGTTCCGACCCCGGCAGCCGCTTGCACCATTGACTCGGTCGCGGTCGAGATGCCACATGCCGGCAAGCCGTCGGAAAGCCACGAACACGCCGACATCGACGTCCGCTACGTTTTCCGCTGCGCCAATCCGGCGATGCTCAAGAGCGTTGAAACCGCGTTGTTCAAACACTTCAAGCGGCTCTACCGGATCGAAGCACGCCGCGCCACGCCCGCAGGCCAGGGGTCTGCCCGCCTCTCCGCCAAACAGGCCGTCATGACCTGGTAAGCCGCTGGCGCATGCCCGGACACGCCATCGAGATCACCGACCTGGCATTCCACTGGCCGGGGCATGCCGTGCCCTGCCTGGACATCCCGCGTCTCGTCGTGGCGGCCGGTGAAAGGCTCTTTCTGCACGGCCCCAGCGGCAGCGGGAAGAGCACGCTGCTCAACCTGATCGGCGGCGTCCTGCGCCCGGACTGCGGACGTCTCCGCGTACTCGGGCACGACCTGTCCGCGCTCGCCCCGCACGCCCGCGACCGCTGGCGGGCCGATCACCTCGGCTTCATCTTCCAGCAGTTCAACCTGCTGCCCTGGATGAGCGCACTGGACAACGTCACCCTGCCGTGCACCTTTTCGCCGCGACGGGCCGCCGAGGCCACCCGCAACGCCTCCCTCGACGACGAAGCCGGTCGACTTCTGACGCGGCTCGGCCTGCCGGAATCGCACTGGCGGCAACCGGCGCGCCGGCTCAGCGTCGGACAGCAGCAACGGGTCGCGGCGGCAAGGGCGTTGCTCGGGCGGCCGGAGCTGATCGTCGCCGACGAACCGACCTCCGCCCTCGACGCCGAACTGCAGCAAGCGTTCATCGACCTGCTGCTGCAGGAAACCGCCGCCTCCGGCAGCGCGCTCGTCTTCGTCAGCCACGACCGGCGCCTCGCGGCACACTTCGATCGCTGCACCGGCATGACGGAAATCAACCGCGCGGCAGCGCACGGAGGGTGATCGTGCGAACCCGCGCCATCCTCCGCATCGCCCGCCTGAGCGCCTTCAGCCGGCGCTCCACGCTTGTTTTGACCCTTGCCGCGATCGCCCTCGCCACGGCGCTGCTCATCGGCGTCGAGCGCATCCGCCACGACACGCGGCAGAGCTTCGTCCAGTCGGTCTCCGGGGTCGACCTCGTCGTCGGCCCGCGCACTGGCGCCGTCCAGCTGATGCTCTACGCCGTCTTCCGCACCGGCAGCGCGACGCACACCCTGCGCTGGAGCAGCTACCGGGCACTCGCCGACCACCCCGCGGTCGCCTGGGCCGTACCGCTGTCGCTGGGCGACTCCTACCGCGGATTTCCGGTACTCGGCACGACACCGGACTACTTCGCGCATTTCCGCTACGGCGACAAAAGACCGCTCGCGCTGCGCGCCGGCCGCGTCTTCGAACGCCCGTTCGAGGCCGTCGTCGGCAGCGAAATCGCCAAGCGCCTCGGCCAAACCATCGACAGCCGCCTGGTCCTCAGCCACGGCGCGGGCAACGATCTGCTGCCGGAACACGGCGACAAACCGTTCACCGTGGTGGGCGTCCTCGCGCCCACGGGCACGCCGGTCGACCGCACGGTGCATGTCTCGCTCGAATCGATCACCGCCCTGCATCTCGACTGGGCTGGCGGCGCCCCGCTGCCCGGCGTCAACATCCCGCCCGAACTGGCGACAAAGTTCGACCTCACGCCTCAGGAAATCACCGCCGTCCTGGTCGGTCTGAAGCAGCGCTCCGACGCCTTCCGCATGCAGCGCTTCGTCAATGCCTTCCGCGACGAGGCGCTGATGGCCGTGCTGCCCGGCGTCGCGCTCGACGAACTGTGGGACACGCTGGACATCTTCGAACGGGCGCTGCGCGGCATTTCCGTGCTGGTTGTCCTGGTCAGCCTCGCCGGGCTCGTCGCCACCCTGCTCGCCGGACTGAACGAACGTCGTCGCGAGCTGGCCATCCTGCGTTCGCTCGGCGCCAGTCCGCTCGATCTCTTCCTGCTGCTCGCCTGTGAGGGACTGCTGATCACCGCCGCAGGCGCCGCCGCCGGCCTGCTGCTCGTCACGGACGCCGCATGGTGGCTGCACGACGCGCTGCGGAGCGCCTTCGGCGTCGAGTTGAGCACCCTCCTCCCTTCGCCGGACGAAGCGTGGCTGCTCGCCGCCATCCTCTCCACCGGCCTGCTGGCGAGCGCGATCCCCGCCTTCCGCGCCTGGCGCATGGCCCTCGCCGACGGCCTCACCCCCAGACAATGAACGAATGAACGAGCCACTCCGATGCGCACACTGATTTTTCTGCTCTCCTGCCTGTTCATCTCGCCGCTGCTGGCCGCCGACAGCTACCGGCAGATCGCCTGGGAAGAGCTGATCCCCAAGGGCTGGGACCCGGCGAAGGAATTCCGCGATCTCGATCTTGCCAACCTGAAGGATTCCGACCCGCGCGCCATGGAAGCGCTGGAGCGCATGAAGACCCTGTGGGCAGAAGCGCCGACAGAACCGTCCATGGCCGGAAAGAAAGTGCGCCTGCCCGGCTTCGTCATCCCGCTCGAACGCAAGGGCGAAAGCGTCACCGAGTTCCTGCTCGTCCCCTACTTCGGCGCCTGCATCCACACGCCGCCGCCTCCAGCCAACCAGATCATCCACGCCGTCTCGGCCCGGCCACGGGGCAGGATGCGCAGCATGGAAGCGTTCTGGGTCAGCGGCACGCTGGAAATCCGGCGTTCGGAAACGGACTGGGGCAACGCCGGCTACCGCCTCAAGGTGGAGCGGATCGAACGCTACGAAGAGCCGCTGCGGAAGTAGGCGTTCCGGGCGTAGCAAGCGGAATCGCGCCGTCCTGGCCACAGCTTCCTGAGGGACTCGACCAGTCAGTCGAGGCCATCCGACGGCAGATCGGCCATTGCTGCCACTGACTTGAGTTGTGCCGTCGTGCGGAAATGGGTTGGTCAACTGCCATTCAACCGCTCTGAATCAGCGGCCGCCGATATGGCAATCTGTCCTTCTCATTCGCTAGTCGCATCGTCACTGTTCGGTCTAAGCTGCCGGTGTAGTTCACGGCCCAACCAGGCAAAACTCGATCTGTTGCATGGATCACGCCGCGTCAACGATACGCTCTCGCAACCATTGATGCGCCGGGTCACGATGGGAGCGTTCGGGCCAGAACATGGCAATCTCGAAACCGGGTACTTCAACAGGAGGCTCGACCACTTGCAAGCCGCTGGTATCGCGAACCAGGCGCGAAGGTAACATCGCCACGAGGTCTGTGCTCGCCAGGACCGACCTTAAAAAAAGGAAATGAGGAACGGAGAGTGCAACACGACGCGTCAAACCAGCCCGCGAAAGCTCCTCGTCAGTGACGCCACGAAACCCGCCACCATCGGGCGACACGATCGCGTGATCGAGCTTGCAGAATTGCGAAAGCGTCGGCCGTCTCTTCAAGCGCGGATGCCCCTCGCGTCCAACCAGAACGTATCGTTCCGAAAAAAGCGGTCGGTGACGCAAGCCGTCCGGAGCCCCCTCGGTGGTATGGAAAGCAAGATCGATTTCACCCTGTTCCGCTTGTTTGGCGATGAGGGATGGAACGAGCTCAAGGATAGCCACCCGGGCGCCCGGCGACTTAGAGCGTAAGCCCGCCAGCACGGGCAACAGGATCGTTGTTTCGGTGTAGTCGGTTGCGGCGATACGCCAGGTAAGGCTCGCCTCTGCCGGATTAAAAGGGCTGGCGGGCGATACCGCGCGCTCAAGGGCCCCAAGCGCCAGTCGCAACGGCTCGCGCAATTCATCTGCCTTGGCGGTCGGACGCATGCCGCGGGGGCCCGGAAGCAACAGCGGATCTTCAAAAACCTCCCGCAACCTCGCGAGATGAACGCTGACTGAGGGTTGAGAGAGGTTGAGGCGTTGTGCTGCACGGGTGACATTGTGTTCGGAGAGAAGAACATCAAGTGTGACCAGCAGGTTGAGATCCAGTCGTTGAATATTATTCACAGCTATACCTAATATACGAACAATTCATTTCCAATATACCGAACGAAGACCTATTCTGCACCTTTCTTGTAATGGAGGTTCAGTCATGAATGTTCTTCTCGTCTATGCCCATCCCGAGCCCAAGTCATTGAATGGCTCACTCAAAAATTTTTCGGTTAAGCGTCTTGAGGCGGCCGGGCACATCGTCCAGGTTTCCGATTTATATGCAATGCAGTGGAAAGCCTCACTCGACGCCGACGACAGCATGGATCGCGAAGCCGGCGCGCGCTTTGACCCGGCCCTTGACTCCAAACGTGCGTTCGAAAATGGTCGGCAGAGCGAAGACATCGCACTTGAGCAGAAAAAGCTGTTGTGGGCGGATGCCTTGATTCTGCAGTTTCCCCTGTGGTGGTTCTCGCTACCTGCGATCCTGAAAGGCTGGGTAGAACGCGTCTATGCGTACGGTTTTGCGTACGGTGTCGGCGAGCACTCCGATGCGCACTGGGGGGACCGCTATGGTGAAGGGACGCTGGCCGGCAAGCGGGCGATGCTGGTTGTTACGACCGGCGGATGGGAGTCTCATTACGGACCGCGAGGTATCAATGGCCCGATGGACGATATCTTGTTTCCGATCCAGCATGGGATACTGTACTACCCGGGGTTTGACGTTCTGCCACCGTTCGTTGTCCACCGGACAAGCCGAATGGACGAAGCAAGGTTTTCAGAGATTTGTGGCGCACTCGGCCAACGCCTCGATGATCTTTGGAAGACAGCACCGATACCATTTCGCCCGCAAAATGCCGGCGCGTACGACATCCCGGAACTTACATTACGCGCTGATATTTCGCCGGGCCAGTCCGGATTCGCAGCCCACATTGAATAGCTTATCTCGCGGTATCTGAGTGGCAGAAAGCGAACGAAGGATTTGCGGGCCGTTCAACGCCTGCTCGGCCATGCGAAATTGGTAAGTACCGTTCGCTATTTGGGTATCGAAGTTGATGACGCCCTGGAAATATCAGAGCAAACCGAGATATAAGAACGAGATAGCGGCCAGAAAATGTGCTGATTGGCTGCTTCTCCCTCAGAAACTCCTTGAACTCCGCGCAAATCGGCTCCTTATAACTCAGCCGATCCATGGCTATTGGCTCTGAATTTTCAGGTCATGATCTTCGGCAGTCTTTCAACCAACGCATCGACCGCGACACGGACACGCAAAGGAATTCTTGGCATTTTGGGCCACAGTGCGTAAGTGTCTACGACGTATCCCGTCTGATCTTTGAGGACTTGGACAAGAGTGCCGGATAGGACGCGATCACGGATCAGCCAGAATGGCAACCACGCCAAGCCCATACCGGCGACGGCTGCATCTGCGATTGCGTCGAGATCGTTGTAAGCGCCCGGCGAACTCACCTTGACGCGAGATTCAGGACGGGTTGCTCTGCCAGCGATGAGGAAGAAGTTCGGCGATTTTGCTGAAGGGCTGGGTTGGCAGGCGCGACAGGACATCCTTCAGGTAGGCGAAGGGATC
>JARFTZ010000037.1 GCA_029289235.1 Gammaproteobacteria bacterium | reverse complement strand
AAAGGAGTTGTTGAGACTGGCCGCCTGAAGTGGCCGCGCGCTGTCGGCGCCGCTCCGGGCTACGCCCTCCGCGTCACCGACAGCGCAGAAGGATCAACCGAATACCCATCCACCTTTTTGCACAACTTGACGCACACAACTCGTTAAACCACTTGACGGTTTTCGTTGCCATGTCTTGAACCCCGCAAAAATGAAAGAACCGACCACCCCGGTGTGGGGCGAGATCAAGACGGCGAGGGAAGGCAGGGGGAGTGGCGACGCTGAGGTGCGAGGTCGAAACCGACGAGACAACAACACTACTTGAAATCCGGAGCGGCGCACAATACGCCCTGTTGTGCGAAATAGCAAACGAAAGCAGGCCCGGTTAAGTGCTTGGGGAACGCCGGGCCCCTTCGTTCTTCCACGAACTCGGGTGCCGCAAAAATCAAGCCGTCGTCTCTCTCTCCGACAGCGAATGGCCCATGCGGTACACGCCTGAGACGACGTTGATGCCTCCTTGTGCCTCGATTTCCTCTAAGGCGAGTCCGCGCACGGCGAGGTTGCCGACTACCTTCTCGTCGTAGCCGGTGACGAGGACGACCCAATCGACGCCGCTGTCCTTTCCCCGGATTCGCTGTTCCTGCGTCATCTCGGGCGTCAGTGCTGCTTCGAACAGGTGGGCACTGGTCAGTCCAGGCGTGCCGGGAAGCGCAGGCAGGGTGTCCATAACGAGCCAGTCGCGCAACGCGGCCTCTTGTTCCGGGTCTGGACTGAGGCGGATCAGCAGGCCGCAGGTGCCCAGGCCGAATCCCTGGCTGTACGCGACCCGGCAGAAGCCGCGGTTCATGCCGCGGTAGTGCGGCATCATGCGCGAGGTCCACGGGCTGGGGTTGTTCAGCTGCTCCAGATAGGGCTTGGAGGCCAGCGTGTCGAGGTCGGCTACTTCGTACATGACGAAGTAGCGTTGGCCGTCACCGAGGTTGGTCCAGCGCGATCCGCGAAGGAAGCCCGGTATCGACATGCGCTCGTTCAGATGTTCCAGCGAGTGCCAGTTGTCGTGTTCGACGATCGCTTCCGGAGCGATGTCGAACGCGAGGATCATTGCCGCCTTGCCGAGTAGTGCCATGTCAGCTCCAGTGTGAGGTATCAGGCCTTCGCGGCTTCAGGCACCGGCGTGACGGGCGCCGGTTGGCGGATGTTCGGCAGGAACACGGCCAGCAGGCCGAGCAGCGGCAGATAGGCGCAGAGGCGGTAAACCGCGACGATGCCCCAGTGGTCGGCCAGTTGCCCGAGGACGGCGGCGCCGATGCCGGCAAGGCCGAAGGCCAGCCCGAAGAACAGGCCCGAGACCGTGCCGATGCGGCCGGGGAAGAGTTCCTGCGCATACACCAGGATCGCCGGGAACGCCGAAGCCAGCATGAAGCCGATGATCATCGTCAGCACGATCGACATGCCGGGGCCGACATACGGCAGGGCGAGGGTGAACGGCGCGACGCCGAGAATGGAGACCCAGATCACCTGCCGCCGCCCGATGCGGTCGCCGATCGGCCCGCCGAGCAGCGTGCCGCCCGCCACCGCAGCGAGGAAGTAGAACAGGTGGTACTGCGCTGCCTCGGTGCTCAGGCTGTACTGGTGCATCACATAGAAGATCAGGTAGCTGTTGATGCTGGCCAGATAGAAGAACTTGGAGAAGATCAGCGCCAGCAGCACGGCCAATGTGCGGAACACGTGGCTGCGCGGCAACGCGTGGCCGGACGACAGCGGAACCTTGGCCGGCTGGCGTTGCTGGTGCCGGTACCAGCGGCCGATGCCGATCAGCACAACCATCGCCAGCAGGGCGATCAGCGAGAAGATGGCGATGCTGCGCTGCCCGTTCGGCAGGACGATCCAGGCGGCGAGCAGCGGACCCGTGGCCGATCCGGCGTTGCCGCCGACCTGGAAAATAGATTGCGCCAGCCCGTGCCGTCCGCCCGAAGCCATGCGCGCGACCCGCGCCGATTCCGGATGGAAGATCGACGATCCGGTCCCGACCAACGCGGCGGCGAGCAGCACTGTGGGGAAGGTGCTGGCTTGTGAAAGCGTGAGCAGGCCGACCAGCGTGCAGCCCATGCCGACGGCCAGCGAAAAGGGCTTTGGACGCCGGTCGGTGTAGAAGCCGACGACCGGTTGCAGCAGCGAGGCGGTGCATTGGAAGGCCAGGGTGATCAGGCCGATCTGCGCGAAGCTGAGCCCGAGCCCGCTTTTGAACAGCGGGTAGATGGCCAGCATCAGCGACTGGATCGTGTCGTTCAGGAAATGGGAGAAACTGATCGCGCCGAGGATCTTGAAGGCGGGCTGGCGTGCGGGGGAGGAGACCGAGGTGGATGACATGTTCAGGTGATGGACCGTGGCGGAATTGATCGAAGAGCGGGCGTATGCATGAATGACCACTCCCTCCCTTCAAGGGCTGCCGTATGCACACCACCCGTTCGTCATTCCGGCGCAGGCCGGAATCCAGATTTTTGGAGCACGAATTGGATCCCGGCCTGCGCCGGGATGACGGAGTGCTCGCGATGTGTGCATGCGGCAACCCTTGAAGCGGGTCGTGGTGGTGCTTGTCAACGCTGAGAACTATAGAGGTAAGATGCCTGTCCGTCTCGCCATAATCAGGCATCGATCTTCGTTAAATGGACACAGTGACGCGCTTCAGCCTCAGCCACGGCAAGGACCGGGGAAGTTTCCCGGTCAGCGGCCGCTCCGCTAATTACTCTCCGGGCTTTCGGGTTCCCTGCCACCACCATCCGACCGCGCAACTGATCCATGCCGTGCAGGGCGTCATGGTGGTCAGCACCGACGCCGGTCAATGGGTCGTGCCGCCAACCCGCGGCCTGTGGATGCCGCCGGGGATGTGGCATCAGCTGCGCATGGTCGGCGCGGTCCGTCTGCGCACGCTTTATTTCCGCGAGGACGCCCATGCGGCGCTACCGCGCCAGTGCCAGGTGGTCGGCATCTCGCCGTTGCTGCGCGAACTGATCCTTGCAGCGGTGGACGTTGAGCCGCCGTACGCGGAGGATTCCCGCGACGGCCGGCTGATGCGCCTGCTGCTCGACGAGGTCGCCTCGCTGCCGAGCCTGCCGCTGCAGTTGCCGTATCCGGCCGACGCCGGGTTGCGCGGAATCTGCCAGCGACTGACGGAGCAGCCGGACGATCCGTCAACGCTCGAGGACTGGGCGCGCCGGCTCGGGGTGCATGGGCGGACGATCGAACGGCGCTTCCAGCGGGAGACCGGGCTGACTTTCGGGCAGTGGCGGCAACAGGCGCGGCTGGTTCGGGCACTGGAGTTCCTTGCCGACGGGCAGAAGGTCGTGGACGTCGCGCTGAACCTCGGCTACAGCAGCCCGAGCGCCTTCGCGACGATGTTCCGGCAGCAGTTCGGCATGCCGCCGAGCGCCTATTTCCGCGATGCGAGCGCTTCCAGCCGTTCCTGAAGCCAGGCGAGATCCTCGCGCAACTGCTCCGGATCGTAGTCGCGCATGCCCCGGAAGGCCGGGTCGCATTGGCGTCGGCGCAGCTCGGTTTGCAGCGCCTGCATGAACACGCCTGATTCCGCGCGCAGGCCGTCTTCTCCTTGATGAACGGCGCAGCCGGGGCTGAGCGGGTTGCCGCCGAGTACGGCGACCAGTTCGCAACCGCGTGCGGCATAGGCATCGATGGTGTCGCTGACCTCACGGGCCAGCGCGCGGCACGTGCTGCGTCCGGCTTCGCTGTCCATCGCTACGCGCAGGCTTTGTCCCGGCGGGCGCTTGCGTCCGGGGCCGAGCGCGGCGACTTCGGGGCAGGGCATCTGCAGGATGCCGACGCCGTAGCGGTGGCACAGTTCCAGCAACGGGAAATTCATGTCCGGAAAACAGGCGGCGCCGGTGTCGCGCGCATTCTGGTTGAGCGCGCATTCGATCACGGCGACGAAGCGGTGGCTTCGCTCGTCCGTTGGTTGGGGCGAAACACCGAGGAGGTTCTTGATGACACGTAGCGGCTTCTGAAGCATTGCTGCCTCTCCCTTATAATCGCGGGCTATTCTGAAACGAACCAGCCTGAGGAAAGGGTAGCAGAGATGGAAGTGCTGATTCTGGTTTTGATCGGCCTCGGTGCCGGCATGAGTTCCGGTCTGTTCGGCATCGGCGGTGGCGTGCTGATCGTGCCGGGGCTTGTCTATCTGCTCGAATTCCCGCTGCACCGCGCCATCGGCACCAGCCTGGCCGTGTTGTTGCCGCCGATCGGCGCGGCGGCTGTCTATGCCTACTACCGCGCCGGGCAGATCGACTGGCGCGCGGCGGTGATTCTCGCCATCACGATTTTCATCGGCGCCTGGATCGGCGCGAAGGTGGCGACCAACCTCAGCGCCCACTGGCTGCGTATTTTCTTTGGCGTGTTCCTGATCGGGCTGGGCTGCTACACGTTGTTCTTCAACAAGCCGGCCTGATCGCCGCCTCCCTTACAAAAGCGAGCGGTCGCCGGCGAATCCGCGCGACGCTTCCGCTGCGTGTTCGATTACTGCCGCGACTGTTGGAGCCTCATCCGGTGCCAGCGAGGCAAAACCGATCCGGAATTCCCTCATGCCATCCTCGGCGCGCAGCCAGTAATCGCTTCCGGGCGAGACGAGGGTGCCATGCTGCGCGCACTCCGAAATGAACCGACCCGGGTCGATGTTCTCGCCGAGGCGCCCGAGCAGGCATACGCCCGCCGGTGGATCGTCGAATCCGATGGAACCCTTGATGGTGCCGAACGCGGCGCGCAATGCTTCGCGTGTTTGCCGGTAGCGCGGGCGCACGCGTTCGAGGTGTCGGCAGTAGTTCCCGTCGCTGATGAAGCGCGCCAGCGTGCGCTGCAGGAAGGCCGAGCAGCCGAGATCGTCGGCGACCTTGAGCGTGAGCAGTCGCCCGATCAGCATCTGGTCCCCGCTGACGTTGGCGATGCGCAGCGCGGGAAGCAGCGTCTTGGAGAAGGTGCGGATGCGCACCACGCGAGCCTTCGGATAGTGCGAGGCGAGAGCTGCGAGGCGGGGCGGCGCTTCGCCGAGGTAATCCAGATCGCCCAGATAATCGTCCTCAATGAGCAGGAAACCGCCCTCGCTGGCGGCCTCCAGCACGCGCTGCCGTGCTGCTTCGGACCAGGTCCGGCCGGTCGGGTTGCAGTAGGTCGGGCAGCAATAGAACGCGGCGACCGCGCCGGGCTTGGCGATGGCGCGCAGCGATTCAGGGTCGGGGCCGTCGTCGGTCATGCGCACCGGAACGAGGCGCGCGCCGGCGTTGGCGAAAGCCATGCGCGCGCCGGGGTAGCAAGGGTCTTCGACGGCGACCGATACGCCGGAACCGAGCGCGCGCCCGAGCAGCGTCAATGCTTGCTGTGCGCCGGAGGTGACCAGCATGCCGGCGCCCGGTTCGGAGGCCACGCCGATTTCGCGGTCGAGGCCGGCGATCGCCTCGCGCAGGGCGAGATGGCCACGGTAGTCCTCGTAGCCGCCGATGCTGCAATCCGCGGCAGCCGTTTCCGCGAGCAGACGGGCGAACTCGGCGACGGGGTGGATGCGCAGGTCCGGTTCGATGCGGTTGAGCTGAAACTCCTTCCGCGACTGCGTTGGAGCCGGGTTGCCTCCCGCCACGCGGAAGGCCGAACGCGGCGACGCCGTGACCAAGCCCAGTGTGCCTAGTTCGCGATAAGCCGCCACGACGGTGGCCGGACTCACGCCGAGCCGAGCGGACAGTCCGCGGACGGAGGGGAGCGCTGCGCCGGGCGTCAGCCGCCCGTCCCGGATGGCTTGCGCGTAGGCGCTGGAAATCTGCGCCCTCACCGGGATCGCCCCGGCATGCTTAATCTGTATTGGTACAGAAATCATACAAATCCCCGGAAATAGGCTTGTCTGTATCATAACACGTCACTAGAATCGATTCCGTCTGTGATCTTGAAAGGAAGGGGTCCCGCCGCCCGGGAGGTGTTTACGGAATTCCTGGAAATGAGCAAGCCCGGTTTCTCGGGTGATGGACTGACTTCAGCTTCTTTGCGAGTACATGCTTATGGAAAAAGAATTCGCCCAGGTGGACGCTTTTACCGATCGTCCGCTTTACGGCAATCCTGCAGCCGTGGTCTTTGACGCCGACGATATTCCCGCGGAGCTCATGCAGAAAATCGCGCGCGAGATGAATCTTTCGGAGACCGTGTTCATCCTTGAGCCAACGACGCCGGAGGCCGATTACCGCGTTCGCATCTTCACCCCGATGAGCGAGTTGCCCTTCGCCGGGCATCCGACTGTGGCGGCCGCGCATTCCGTGCTGGCACGCTATCCCGACAAGGCCAATGCGACCTTGCTTCGCCAGGAGTGCGGAATCGGCATCGTGCCGGTCGATGTCGTCCCTGCGGTGGCTGGCGGCAAGTTGCTGCGCATGACGCAAGGCACACCCACCTATCGTGGAACGGCGCTGTCTCGCGAGACCGTGGCGAAAATGCTCGGCTGCGCAGAATCCGATTTGGCGGAGAGTCCGTTCGAGGTGGTATCGACTGGCGTGCCGTGGCTGATCGTCGAGTTGTCCCGGTTTGCGGCGATTTCGGCGCTCGAACCGGATCAGGGACTCATCGCCCGCGAATGCAAGGCGCTGCGCGCTGCCGGCCTGACCGTGTTCGCGGAGCGCGGGGACGGTGGTCCGGTACGTATCCGTGTGCGCACCTTCGCGCCTG
This sequence comes from Gammaproteobacteria bacterium, assembly GCA_029289235.1. Lineage (GTDB taxonomy): Bacteria > Pseudomonadota > Gammaproteobacteria > Burkholderiales > Rhodocyclaceae > Propionivibrio. Next base: position 1,849 of record JARFTZ010000037.1, on the reverse strand, counting down.
GCGAGGGGATTTCGGAAGACCCGGTTTGCGGCTCCGGAAACGGCTCGGTCACGGCGTTCATCGCCCGTCACAAGCATCCGGACCAGGCGTCGGGCAGCTACGTTGCCGAACAGGGGATGGAGATCGGCCGTGACGGTGAAGTCCACGCCTCATGGGAACGCGACGGCGATGTGCTGCGCGTGCGTATCGGTGGCGAGGCCGCGGTCGTCGCCAGCGGGAAATTGTTTCTGTAGCCAGATCGATCTTGTCTGTAGCCCACCAGCGGAGCCTGTCGTGAATACCGCCTACGCCCAGCGCATGAGCGCCATGAAGCCTTCGACGATCCGGGAAATGCTCAAACTGAGCGAGCGCCCCGGCGTCATTTCGTTTGCCGGCGGATTGCCGGCCCCGGAACTGTTTCCGGTCGACGACATCCGTGCCGCCGCCGAGCGCGTACTGGCCGAATCCGGAGCGCAGGCGTTCCAGTACGGCGCCAGTGAAGGCATCGCCTCGCTGCGCGAACAGATCGCCGATGAAATGGCCGCTCGCAGCATCGCCTGTTCGGCAGATGACGTGCTGATCACCACTGGCTCGCAACAGGGGTTGGACCTGCTCGGCAAGGTTTTTCTCGATCCAGGCGACGCGATCCTGACCGAGACGCCGACCTACCTTGCCGCGATCCAGGCGTTCCAGTGCTTTGAAGCGAATTTCCAACCGGTGGCCACGGACGACGAGGGCGTTGTTCCCGAAGCGGTTGACGAACTCGCCGCTAGGGGTCTCGCGCGCTTCCTCTACGTCATCCCGAACTTCCAGAATCCGACCGGGCGCACGCTGTCACTGGCGCGCCGCCGGCAACTGGCGGAAATCGCGGCGCGGCGCAAGCTGCTGATCGTCGAGGACGATCCCTACGCCCGCCTGCGCTACCGCGGCGAGCATCTGCCGCCGATCAAGTCGTTCGATACGAGCGGACAGGTGATCTACCTGAGCACCTTCTCCAAGACCGTCGCGCCGGGCTTTCGCACTGGTTGGATCGTCGCCTCGCCGGAGGTGCGCGACAAGCTGGTGATCGCCAAACAGGCGGCCGACCTGCACACGTCGAGCTTCGACCAACTGGTGCTGGAGCGCTACCTGCGCGATTTCGACAACAGCCTCCACGTCGAGCGCGTGTGCGCGGCTTACGGCGAGCGCTACGCGGTGATGGACGAGACCCTGCGCCGGCAGATGCCGGAAGGCTTCTCCTGGACGCGCCCGGAGGGCGGCATGTTCCTGTGGGTCAGCGGGCCGGAGACGATGGACGCGATGGCGGTGCTGGCCGAGGCGGTCGACGCCGGGGTGGCCTTCGTCCCCGGCACCGATTTCTTTCCGCGCGGCGGCGGGGAGAATCACATGCGGCTCAACTTCTCCAACGCCAAGCCGGAGGTCATCCGCGACGGCATTGCGCGCCTCGCGGCGATCTGCGCGCGCCGCCTCTGAACGGTCGTCCCGGCGAAGACCGCAGCCCTACGCCTCCGGCGCCAGCACGATTGCCGCCGGAGGCGGACGAGGGGCTGCGTGTGGGTTGATCCGCAGTTGTCCGAGCGGTATCCGGCCATGATTTCGGTCTTTCGAGTTGATATGCCTCATTGAGGCTTTTCCGGGGATTCGCTTGCAAAATCGCACCGACTGGACTTCCTACTCTCATCGCGTCTGACCAAGTGAACGCGCTACCTGACCGGCTGAAGCCGACCCATTGTAAGCGCCCGGCGAACTCACCTTGACGCGAGATTCAGGACGGGTTGCTCTGCCAGCGATGAGGAAGAAGTTCGGCGATTTTGCTGAAGGGCTGGGTTGGCAGGCGCGACAGGACATCCTTCAGGTAGGCGAAGGGATC
>JARFTZ010000036.1 GCA_029289235.1 Gammaproteobacteria bacterium | reverse complement strand
CCCAGCGCGAGCGAGGTCGGATAGGAACAGATCAGGTTTTGCGCCGGATCCTCGATGCGCATGTAGTTCTTGACGTGCCAGTACTTGGCGTAGGGCACGAGCTTGTCGATCATCGACGCCCAGTGCTCGACCGGCCGATGCAGGCGGACCAAGTTGCCGATGTCGGCGTTGATCCCGACCGCCGGCACGTCGACGTCGTTGACGAACTTCACCGCGCCGTCGGCGGTGCCGATGTAGGTGTCTTCGTACATTTCCAGCGAGACTTCGATACCCAGCTCCTGGGCGTGCTTGCCGAGTTCGCGGATGCGACTGACGGCCTTTTTGTACGTTTCAGGATCATCCGGGTTCTTGACGCCGTCGGCGGTCCAGAACCAGAGGTGCTTCTTCTGTTCTTCGGTGAATTCGCCGAAGAGTCCGAAGGAGACGGCCTTGGCGCCGATCTCGGCGGCGGCGTCGATGACGCGGTGGTTGTAGGCGAGGTAGGCGTCGGCATTGACCGGATCAATGACGCTGGCCTTGCGCGTCGTCGAGATCGCCGGGATGGTCAGACCGACCGTCTTGACGACATACATGAAGTCGCGCAGGCGGCTCGGCGAGAAGTCGGCCACGCGCACCCAGCTGTCGCTCGGGTCGAACTCGGTGAAGCCGGCGTCGACCACCTGTTGCAGCGTCGCGGCCCAGTGATCGGCCGGCTGGTCCTGCACCAGGCTGCCGTCCGGCAACACGCCGGAGAAGCCGTTCATCGCCGCCGCGATCGGCCAGTTGTCGCGGTTCCACTTGGTTTCACAGCACCCAGATTTCTTTTCTTCCGACATTGCCTTATCTCCGATTCAAATTCGTTGTACGTTCAAGCCAACTTCAAGCCAACTGTTTCCTGCGTGCCGCTTCGCTGACCAGTTCGACGATGCGCGCGAAGCCTTCGGCCTTCCACGCGGCGCGCCCGACGAACAGGCCATCGACGTCCTCGATCTCCAGGATGTCCTTGCCGTTTTCCGGCGTCACCGAGCCGCCGTAGATGATCCTTGTCTTCTCCGCGACCTCGTCGCCGCAATGCTTGCGCAGGATGTTACGCAAGGCGCGGTGCCGCTCGGCGATGTATCCGGGCGAAGCCGCCTCCGCCATGCCGATGGCCCAGCGCGGCTCGTAAGCCATGATGATCTCCGGCACCCGCGTATCCGGCTGGCCGTCGATGGCGGTCAGCATCTGGCTGGCCAGCACCTCGTCGGCGCGACCGGCGGCCTTTTCCTCGGCCAGTTCACCGAGGCAGAGGATCGGGATCAGGCCGACACTCATCGCCTTGTCGAGCTTGCGCCGCACCAGTTCGTAGGTTTCGCCGAAATGCTGCAAGCGTTCTGAATGCGCCAGTTCGACGTAACGACAGCCCGCTTCGAGCAGCATCGGCGCGGAAATCTCGCCGGTCCAGCTACCTGAATCTTCCCAGTGCATGTTCTGCCCCCCGATGGCCACCGGCGACCCGTCGAAGGCGTAGGCCGCTGTGGTGAGCGAGGTGAAGGGGGGCAAAACGTAGACGTCGATTGCCGACGTGTCCATCGCGGCAATCCGCGAACGTAGTTCCTCGGCATAGCGGATCGAATCCGCTATGCCGTTGTTCATTTTCCAGCCAGTTCCGGCTACCAGCCTGCGCATGTGGTGATCTTCCTGCCGTTCGGTTGATGAGCTTCCCGGGCCGGGGTGCGTGTGGCACGCCCCTCCGGCCTGAGAAACCGCGTTGCAGCTCACTTGTGGTATTTCTTGTCCAGTTCGTCGATCGCGGTGACGTTGCCGGCCGACGGACCCTGCGGGTCGAAGCCGGAGATGGAGGCCAGCCAGGTGTTGACGATCGCCTTGGCCAGTTCCGGCCCGATGACGCGGGCGCCCATGGTGATGATGTGGGCGTTGTTGCTCTTTGCCGCGCGTTCGGCGGAGAAAGTGTCATGCGTTTGCGCGGCGCGGATGCCGGGCACCTTGTTGGCCGACATGGCGACGCCGATGCCGGTGCCACAGCACAGGATGCCGCGGTCGGCCTCTCCCGAAAGAACGGCTTGGGCCACGCGCTCCGCCATGTTGGCGTAGTACTCGCTGCCGCCGCTCGGCGACTTGCTCAGGTCAGTAACCTCGACATCCTTGAGGCTCTTCAGGTGGGGTACCAGGATATCGACCAGGGAAACTCCGGCGCTGTCGCCTCCAATCGCAATCTTCATCTCAGTCGTGCCTTTCGTAAATGCCAATGGTATTTGTAGTAAAGCCGCGAAGCAGTATAATACTTTTGTATTATCGGTACAACAATTGTCTATATACTTGCACCGTTCAACGGTGACAACGAATTGGCGGGCCGGGACTCGAACAGGGTGTCAGCCAAAACAACGGGGAAAAACATGAGTACGACCGAATCCAGCAGCCTGGTTGGCGAGCAGTTGCGCGCGCGCATCGCGTGGTATTACTTCGTCGCCGGCCTCACCCAGCAGGAAATTTCCGACCGTCTCGGCATCGCCCGGGCGCGGGTCAACAAGATCGCCGGCCAGTTGCGCGCCGACGGTTCGGTAATCATCGACGTGCGGCTGCCATTGGCCAGCTGTGTCGAACTCGAGGAAAAGCTGAAAGCAAAGTACGGACTGAAAAGCGTCGCCGTGGTTCCGTCGGCGGACGACGACGAACAGCAGCGGCGCATGATCGGCGAGGCCGCCGCGGCAATCCTTGACGATCTGATTGCCGACGGCCAGTGCATTTCGGTCGGCTGGGGGCGCACGCTGAGTGCCAGCATCAAGCAGTTGCGCACGCGCAAGCTGGCGAACAGTTCGGTGGTGTCACTGATGGGTGGACTCACGCGCGGCTCTGAGACAAATACCTTCGAGGTGTCCACCGAACTGGCCAAGACGCTCGGCGCCGACTGCTACTACGTCACCGCGCCGGTATATTGTCCCTGTGTCGAAAGCCGCGAATTCCTCCTCGCGCACAGCGGCGTCAACGAGGTCATGGAACGGGCGCGCAAGTCCGACGTGGCGATCGTTTCCTGCGGCGACCTGACGCCGCGCACCAAGCTGACGACGATCAACAGCGTCCGCCAGCGTCTGCCGGAGCTGAAAAAGATCGGTGCCATCGGCGAAATCCTCGGCACCTTCCTGGACGCTGCGGGGAACCCGGTCGACCACGAGTTGAACCACACCGTCATCGCCATGCCGCCGGCCGACCTGCGGACTATCCCGAACAGCCTGCTGATTTCCGGCGGCCTGTACAAGGCAGCCGTCGTCAAGGCGATTCTCGCCCAAGGCTATGTCAACGGGCTGGTAACCGATGAGGCGGTCGCACAGAAGCTGCTTGCCTGATTGACGAGTGGCCGAACACGGTCAGATCGCGTTCTTGATGCGCTCCCAGCTGCCTTTCAGGTGGTTGACCAGCGCTTCCGAAAGGCGATCGCCGTCACGCGCCTCGAGCGCGGCGATCATCTCCTCGTGGTCATCCATCGCGCCTTTCCACGAGGCTTCAGTCCTGTCGCCGATGAAGCGGATGCGCTTCATGCGCGTCTGCAGGATGTCATGCACCAGATACAGGGATTCATTGCCTGCGAGCGAAATGAGGAGCGAGTGAATCTGCTGGTTGAGCTTGAAATACGGCAGGCGCTCTCTCCGCTCGTAACACCCGATCATTTTGTCGTGCAGGCGCCTGACCTCACGGATTTCCTCATCCGTCGCGTTCCTGCAGGTCAGCGGACCGGCCATCGCTTCGAGATGGCCAAGCACGGCAAGCATGTCGTACGCATCCTTGCGGGTAAGTTCGCGCACGATCGCGCCACGACTGGGGATCAATTCCACCAGCCCTTCCGACGCCAGCACCTTCAACGCCTCGCGCAGCGGGGTTCGGGATATGCCGAGCTGCTGGCACAACTGCCCCTCGTGGATGCGCACTCCGACGGGCAACAACCCCTCGATGATCATGTCCCGAATGCGCGAGACGACAACGTTGTGCAGCGTGGGACGCTCGATCCGCACGGCCTCGACCGAGGCATCGGCGTCTGCCAGGGGGTTCATTTCGCCATTCATCAAAGCCCGTCCCGTTTTTGAAATGCCGCGACTATGGCTCCGGCCAAATCGTCAGTCAACACTCGGACGGCACCCAAACTGAATTCAGCATTCAAAACGCCGAATTTATAATTTGACAGTCGTCGTGGATTGGTCGCAGTATTGCCGAAAAAAAACTTTTCGAGGAGGCAAACGTGACCACACCCAACTGCTCCGCCATTTCACCCTGTCTGCCCACCATTGCCCTGGCGATGGGCGACCCCGCCGGCATCAGCCCGGAACTGACCGCCAAGCTGCTGGCCGACAGCGATGTTCGCGCCGCGGCCAGGATCGTCGTTTTCGGGGACCGGCGCATCCTCGAGGAAGGCGCCAGGGTCGCCGGGCTGACGCTCGACATCACCGTGGTTTCTCCGGACACAGCCAGCGACGCGGCAACGAAGCCGGTGCTGGTCGATCTCGGCCATCTCGCGCCGGAGAGCGTCAGACGTGGCGAAGCGACGCCGGAAGGCGGCGCCTTTGCGCTGGAGAATTTCCGCCGCGCCCTGCTCATGGCCAACGACGGCAAGGCCGACGCGGTCTGCTTCACTCCGTTCAACAAGAAGGCGATGCGCTACGTCTATCCCGGATACGACGACGAGATTCGTTATGCCGCCGACGTGACCGGGTTCACCGGCGCGGCGCGCGAATTCAACGTGCTGGACAACCTCTGGAACTGCCGTGTCACCTCGCACATTCCGCTCGCGCAAGTTGCCTCGGCGCTTACCGCAGAGGGCATCGTCGCCGAATTGGCGCTGGCCGACCGTTGCATGCGCGAGTCGGGCATGGAGAATCCGCGCATTGCCGTCGCCGGTCTCAACCCCCATGCCGGCGACGGTGGCAACTTCGGGCGGGAAGAAATCGAGATCATCGAACCGGCCGTGAAGCTGGCAATCCAGAAAGGATTCAATGCCTCCGGACCGTATCCGGCGGACACCGTCTATGTGCGTGCGCGCAACGGCGAGTTTGACGGAGTGCTGACCATGTACCATGATCAGGGACAGATCGCCATGAAGCTGATGGGCTTCGATCGCGGCGTCACGATGATGGGCGGCTTCCCGTTCCCGATCTGTACCCCGGCGCATGGCACCGCCTACGATATTGCCGGACGCGGCACCGCCAACCTCGGCGCCAGCAAGGCCGCCTTCATGCTCGCCGTGCGCATGGCGACAAGGAATCTGGCAGCAAGGAACACAAAATAACAAGATGCAGCACCCGTGGTAGTCGTACGTTGTTGTTTACATCACGTTTCACTTCACACAAGAGGAGTCAAGCAATGTTCAAGACCAAACTGATCGCCACCGTTCTGGCCGGTGCGCTCTACGCAGCCGGGGCAAGCGCCGCCTGGAGTCCCGAGAAACCTGTCGAGTTCGTCGTGACCAGCGGCGCGGGCGGCGGCACCGACATCTTCACCCGCACGATCCAGTCGATCATCGTCAAGAACAAGCTGATGAACGTGCCGATCGTCGTCGTCAACAAGGGGGGCGGCGCCGGCAGCGAAGGCTACATTCACGGCGCCAGCGAACAGGACAACCCGCACCGCGTGACCTTCGGCACCAACAACGAGTATCTTCTTCCGCTCGTCGCCAAGATGGGCTATGCCGCGGAAGGCTTCACACCGGTGGCCGCCCTGGCGCTCGACGAGTTCCTGATCTGGGTGAACGCCAAGGCGCCGTACGCCGACGCGAAGAGCTTCATCGACGCGGCGAAGAAGGGCGATGGATTGCGCATGGGCGGGTCACAATCGAAAGATACCGACCAGACCCTGGTCAGCATCATTTCCGAGGCTACCGGCGCAAAGTTCACCTACATCCCGTTCAAGAGCGGCGGCGAAGCGGCCATCCAGCTGGCGGGTGCCCACATCGACGCCAACGTCAACAACCCGAACGAAAACATCGGCCAGTTCAAGGCCAACATGGTGCGGCCGCTGTGCGTGTTCAGCACCAAGCGCATGGCCCCCGGTCCGAAGATCAGCAAGGACATGGCCTGGTCGGACATCCCGACCTGCAAGGAGTCGGGCATCCCGGTCGACAACTACCAGATGCCACGGACGATCTGGCTACCGTCCGGCGTGGCACCCGAGGTCCTGGCGTTCTATACCGACGTGATGCACAAGGTGCAGGAGACCCCGGAGTGGAAAGCCTACATCGAGCGCACGTCGCAGACGGGCACGTTCCTCTCAGGCGACGAATTACGCAAATACATCACAGCCGACACCGCCCGGGCCTACGGTGTGTTCAAGCGTGAAGGCTGGCTGGCGAAATAAGCAACCAGTGGACGGGGCGGGCGCGAGCCTGCCCTTTTTTTGCAGCTAATTCGAGGAGTTGTTTATGCGAACCCCCTCCGGGACGCTGGTGTCCCGCTTCACGATGGAATTAGTGACGGCGCTTGTCACCGGATCGATCGGGGCGATCGTCTGCTACGGATCGACGGAGTTTGGCATCGGTTGGGGCGATGCCGGGCCGGAGCCTGGTTATTTCCCGTTCTATGTCGGGCTGATCATCGTTCTCGCCAGCCTGTTCAATCTGTTCATGGCGTTCAAGCACTATCGCGACCGGGTCGAAGAATTTCTCACTGGCGAACAAGCCCAGCGGGTCATCGCCTTCTTCGGACCGATGGTGCTTTTCGTACTCGTCACTTCCTACTTGGGAATCTACGTCGGGATGATCCTCTACCTGGTCGGCGCCATGGTCTTCCAGGGCGGCTATCGCCTGCCGAAGGCCGCCGCGGTCGGCGTGATCACTGCCATCGCCAACTACATCCTGTTCGAGGTGTGGTTCCAGGTGCCGCTGCTCAAAGGGCCGCTGGAGCCATTGATCGGCATTCACTGAAGCGAACCTTCGCGATCACGCCACCAAACACTAGGGGAGTTTCACCTTGGACAATTTCAGCAACCTGATGGATGGATTCGCCATTGCGTTCTCCATGTTCCATCTCGCCCTCATGGCGGCCGGCGTGCTGCTCGGCATCCTGGTCGGCGTACTGCCGGGGCTGGGCGCGCCGAACGGCGTCTCGCTGCTGCTGCCGCTCACTTTCACGATGGATCCCGTCTCGGCGATCATCCTGCTCACCAGCATGTACTGGGGCGCGCTGTTCGGCGGATCGACGACCTCGATCCTGTTCAACATTCCCGGCGAACCGTCGTCGGTGGCCACCACCTTCGACGGCTACCCGATGGCGCAACAGGGGCATGCCACGCACGCCCTGACGCTGGCCTTCATGTCGGCCGGAACCGGCGCGATGTTCGGCGTCGTGGTCATTACCGTGCTGTCCGGCTGGGTCACCGAGTTCGCCCTGAAATTCAGTTCGCCCGAGTATTTCGCGGTGTTCCTGCTGACCTTCGCCAGCTTCATCGGCATGGGCAGCGGCTCGGCCTTCAAGGCGATCGTGTCGATGATGCTCGGCTTTGCCTTCGCCACGGTGGGCATGGATGGCATTTCCGGCAACATGCGCCTGACCTTCGGTTTCCCCGATCTCGTCAAGGGCATCAGCTTCCTGGTGGCGGTCATCGGCCTGTTCGGCATCGGCGAACTCCTGCAGACCATGGAGGAAGGCCTGCGCTTTGACGGCATCCATGCGCGTGTCCGGATCCGTGACGTGCTCAAGGCCATTGCCTCGATGCCCGGTCACTGGCTGACCCTGCTTCGCAGCGCCATCATCGGCGCCTGGATGGGCATCACCCCGGGCGGCCCGACCGCGGCATCGTTCATGAGCTACGGCCTCGCCAAGCGCTTCTCGCGGCGCAAGGAGCATTTCGGCAAGGGCGAACCGGCCGGCGTCGTCGCGCCCGAAACCGCCGACCACTCGGCCGGCACCTGCGCGATCCTGCCGATGCTGGCACTCGGCGTTCCCGGTTCGGCAACCGCCGCGGTAATGATGGGCGGCCTGATGATCTGGGGCCTCACCCCCGGCCCGATGCTGTTCATCGAGCGTCCCGACTTCGTCTGGGGCACCATCGCCAGCATGTACCTCGGCAACGTGATGGCCGTCGTCCTCGTCCTTGCCACCGTACCGATGTTCGCGGCGATCCTGCGCATCCCGTTCTCGATCATCGGCCCGATGATCGTCGTGGTGTGCTTCATCGGCGCCTATTCGATCAGCGGCTCGCGTCTCGACCTCTGGCTGGCCGTGCCCTTCGGCATTCTCGGCTACACCTTCAAGAAGCTCGGCTATCCGATCGCACCGATGGTACTGGCCATGGTTCTCGGCGACAAGGCGGAAGACGCACTGCGGCAATCGATGATCATGTCCAAGGGCTCGCTCGGCATCTTCTGGACCAATTCGACCCTGTCCGCCACGATCATGGTGCTGGCCATGCTGCTGCTGTTCTGGCCGGGAGTCAGCCTGATCATCAAGCGCCTGCGCAAGCCGGCGGTTGCAGCGACCGCCTGAAGTCCGGGCATCGCACGCCGGCCTCAACGCCGGGCCGGTGTGCGAGAATCGCCCGATGCCCCATCTCTTTCTCGACATTTCCTCGCACGGACTCGGCCACCTCGCGCAGGTGGCTCCGGTCGTCAATGAACTGGCGACACGGCTCCCGGACCTGAAACTCACCCTGCGCTCCGCCGTGCCGCCCGCCCGGCTTCGCGCCCGGTTGCAGCCGGCGTTCGAGCACGTCGCCGAACGCAGCGATTTCGGCTTCGCCATGCACGACGCCGTGCGCATCGACCACGAAACCACCGCGGCACTCTACCGCGACTGGCATGCGAACTGGCCCTCCCGCGTCGCGGCCGAAGCCGGCTATTTGCGCGAGTTGTGCCCGGATCTGGTGCTCACCGATGTGGCTTATCTCCCGCTGGCGGGCGCGGCACAGGCCGGCATCCCGGCCGCATCGATGTGCTCGCTGAACTGGGCCGATCTGTTCGCCCACGTCTTCGGCGATGCGCCGTGGGCCGCGCCGATCCATGCAGAAATTCTCGCCGCGTACCGTAGCGCCGAATGTTTCCTGCGCCTGACGCCGGCGATGCCGATGCCGGACCTCCCCAACGCCCGCGCCGTGCCACCGGTCGCGGCGCTGGGCCGGGACCGGCGTGACGAACTGCGCACGCTGCTGAAGCTGCGCGATGGTGAGCGGGTCGTGCTGGTCGCCTTTGGCGGTTTCGACAAGGCGCTGGGCGCCGACCACTGGCCGCTGACGCCGGGTGTTCGCTGGCTGGTGCCGGCGAACTGGTCCGTTGCGCGCCCAGACATGACGACGCTCGAGTCGTTGCGCATGAACTTCACCGATCTGCTGCGCAACGTCGACGCCGTGCTGACCAAGCCCGGCTACGGCACCTTCACGGAAGCGGCGTGCAACGGTACGGCGGTGCTGTATGTCCGCCGCGACGACTGGCCGGAGCAGGAGTGCCTGATCGACTGGCTGCACAAGAATGCCCGTTGCCGCGAGCTTGACGAGAGCATCTTGGCGAGCGGGGCAACGCGCCCTCTTCTCGACGCGCTGTGGACACAACCGGCACCGCCGTTGCCGCGCCCGGATGGCGCCGCGGCCGTGGCCGAGCTTATCGCCGCGCGGCTTCTTTCCCGTAGTTGAGCAGGCAGGCTTTCAATTCGAGCAGGTCGAGCGGCGCGAACGGCTCAAGACGCCGCTCGCGGATCTGCCCGTCGAGCCGGACGACACAGGTGCCGGCCGAACTGCGGATGATCGAGCCCTTGACCGAATAGTGCCGCTCGGTTGCGCCGAGGCGGATATCGATGAGCAGCGGATCGCCCTTCTGCAACGGCGGCATCGCCGGGTTGCCGCCGTCCAGGCGAAGGCGCAGTTCGGCCTCGGAGACGTCCACGATCGTACAGCCACCGGAGAATTCCGCGCCCGGCACGCACAGCGTCGCCGGCACGCTGGTGCGCGTGCGCGGCTTCCGGCGCTGATCGGTGACCGAGAGCGTGCCGAGTTCCGGTGTCAGCAACACCATGTTCATCTGGGCGTAGGGGCCGTCGCGCAGCACGACCTGCCTGGCGACCTCGGTGTCGACGGTGGAGATGCCCTTCATGCCGGCGTTGGAAATCAGGGAGATCGAGTTGCCGGGACTGAACTGGCCGTGCCGGCTGAGCTGGGCCCGGCGCTGGTAATCGAGTTTTTTCTCGAGGTCCGAGGTGTCGGGAACGAGGATCTGGAACTGCCGGATGCCGGCCACCGGAATCCGGACGCCCGTATCCTCCGCATGAAAGCTGACGGGCGTACCGTCCGGATCGGTTTCGATGGAATCCATCGAATAGATGAAGTGGTGATTGACGCCGTAGCCGATGACCAGCGTATCGAGAACGATGTCCTTGTTGAACTCCGGGTAGTAGCGCAACTTCTTGCCGATCGGAAAAAACTCGATCAGCGTCCGCATCCTGCCGGGGTCAAGCTTGCCTGACGAAGCGTGGGCGGAGTGCGCGCTCAGGGCTGCATCAGCGCGCTTGCCAAAAAGGGATTTCAGCATTTTCGCCTTTCCGCGTCCGGTATTTTCCAGCCGCGAACTGTAGCGCAAAAGCGCCGTGGTCGCCTAGCCGGGATCGTTTTTGCCGGCCACGCGGAAGCACGACTTGCCGCTGTTCTTGGCTTCGTACATGGCCTCATCGGCGCGCCGGAACAGATCGTCCATGTCCTGCAACGCATTATCGCAGTAGGCGACTCCGACGCTGGCGCCGATCCGGGCCACCATCGACCCTGAAAGATCGAACGGCCGGGCGATGGCATCGACGATCTTGCCGGCCACTTTCGCCGCGGCCTCGGGCGAGGCCAGATCGTGCAGAAGGACGAGGAACTCGTCGCCCCCCAGGCGGACGACGACGTCGCTTTGCCGGACGTGATCTTCAAGCAGACGGGCAACGGCGATCAGCAACTGGTCGCCGACGTCATGTCCGAACGTATCGTTGACCTGCTTGAAACCATCAAGGTCGATCAGCATTACGGCGATCGCCTGCCGCGGCCGGCAAGCGCGCAGGTAATCGTCGCCGACGCGCTCGAAGCCGCGCCGGTTGAGCAGGCCGGTCAACGCGTCCTGTTCGGCGATCCGGTGCGCCCGCGCCAGCGCGTGCTTGCTCTCGGAAATGTCATTGGCGATGCCCTGAACCAGGTTGGAGTCGCCTTCCAGCGGCGTGAGCACAATCTGCAGCCAGCGGTTCCGCTTGCCCGGGATCGCGAATTCGGCGCCAGCGGGCTGGAAATCGCTGATAACACGCTCGACCAGCGCCGGCAGCCGATCATCGTCGAGCAATCTGGCAAGGTTGACCGGCGGCTTGCCACGCGCCTGCGCTTCGTTGACCGGCAGGCCGAGCGTCAGCGCCAGCCACGGATTCCAGTCATGCAGCACACCCTCGCGGCTGAGGGTGAAGATGCCGGTCTCGGCGTTCTCGAAAATCAACCGCCATTTCTGCCCTGCGGCCTGATGCTGGGCGCGCAGGTCGCGCTCGGCCCGTAGCGTTCCGCGCATGCGCGCGATCAGGTTGTTAACGTTCCACGCCAGCCGCGATATTTCGTCGCCGCGACGCTCGTCAATGGAAAGCAACGAGTCACCGAATTCCACGTCAATCAGCTGCAACTCGTCCAACAGGGCCTTGATCGGTTGGGTGACGTGCCGGGTAATCGCCCAGATGAGCACCAGCGTGATGGCGCTGACGACCACGATCAGCACCAGCGCGACGAACCAGGAGGACTCACGGGCCGTTGCAGAGATGATCTCAACCGCCGGAACAAGTTCGAGTTGGCCGATGACTTCGCCATCGCCAAATGGCGAATAGAGGGGGTGACGCAACGCTTTGGCGGGCATCAGTTCGCGGTGCCCTGGCTGATCGAGTCGCACCAACTCCCGCTCGTCGTCGCTGATGCTGATGCGCGCAATCGTCCTGTTGGCCAGCAAGCCGGAGGCAACTTCTCTGGCAAGGCGGGCGTCATGGGTATAGGCGGCGATGCTCGCCGTGCGCTCGACGGTCCGGACCAGTGCGTCGAGGCGCAGATAGAGACGTTCCGTCTCCCGCTGCCCGGTGATCGTCAGGACGGCCCAGACGGCAAGCAACCCGACCGCCACGCCGGTGGCGACGATCAGCAGCGTGGTGCGCAGCACGAGGCTGCGATTGAGCCGCTCCTTAAGCGGATGCAGGAGTTTATTGGTCAAGTTTGAGCACCACCCGGACTCGCTTGTCCACCTTGTCTTCGTTGATATAGGCAATGGCGTTTCTCTGGCGTGCCACGCGCTCGAGCGCCGCCTCGTCGGTGAGTACCAGCATCGGCGGCAGGGTTTGTCCGGAGAACTTCAGACGGGCCCAGTAGGCGTCGATCTCGGCGACGTCGCGGCCCAGCAGGGCCTGGTAGAAGCGCGCACGCGCCGGCTCGACGTCGATCATCGCCACCGGCTCGCCGCCCGGCGCACTCTTCGCACGCCCGGTGTAGTACTGGATGACCTGCGAGCGACTCAGATTCACCAGCCCGCTCTCCGGGTGGGCGATGACCACCAGCCCCGTAGCCGAGGCAGCAAGAGAGAACAGCAGGCACGCAGCACCGAAGGCGTGCGCCGCAGCGTGGACGAGGGAGCCGGATCGCCGCGGCATCAGAACACGTAGTCCAGTGTAACGGTGAAGACGTTGGCGCGGCTGTCGCGCGTCTGCTGACCATCGTCGTCGAGCTGCATCAGCGACCGCTTGGCCTTGATGTGATCAAGCTGGAACTTCAGCGCGGTATTGCGGGCGAGTTCGTAGCGCACACCCAGGCCGAACGTATATTCGTCGTCGCGCAGCCGTCCGACGACCTGCTGATAGCGCGTCGCCAGGGGCGCCAGCGCCGCGACGGACGGCAACGCCAGCGGCCGATCGACGGCCTTGATGATGCTCCGCGAGTAGGAAACGAAAGGCTTCCACTTGCCGATGCGATACGCCGCCGTGTAGTCGCTCATCCAGCCGTGGTAGTCGGGGAACGCCTGGTAGTCGAGCCAGGCGACGACGCCTTTCAGCGAATACGGTCCGCGCTCCCAACTGGCCGCAACACCGCCGAAGCGGATTCTCGACGTACCGCGGATGTCGTCGGCGCGCTCGCTCGCCTGCGCAATGCCGTAAGTGCTGCCGACGCTGCGCAAGGAACTGGCCAACGACGAGAACGCATCGTCTTCACGGGCATGGATCTGCGCCAGCGTGGCGGAGAGCATCAATTCGTGCGTACTCCACTCGTAGGTCGTCCCGAGCGTCGTCGCCCTGGGTAGTTTGTAATAGCTGAGCAACGCCGAATCGCCGCGGCTGCGACCGCCATATACCTTGAGCCAGCTCTGGCCGGGGCCGAGGTCGTGGCGGACGCTGAGCTCGGCGCCGTCGTAGGTATCGAAAGCGATCAGCCCGTAGATCAGCGGCGCCGGGCGGACCGTGGTGAAGGTATAGCCGACATGGCGCGAATCGCCGTCGAGGTAGAGATCCATGCCGAGGCGCCCGAAACGCAGGACGAAATCGTCGTTCGGCGCATACTTGACGAACCCCCAGGTCAGCGAAGGATCCCAGTCGCCGTCGGCGCGCTGCCGGCTGACGCCCTGCGCCATGACCGACCAGTCTTGATTGAGTTGTCCGTCGATCTGCAGACCGGCGGAGGAATCGACGCCGGTCCCCAGCGTGCCGTTCTTCACACCGTCGGGCTGCTCGATGCTGCGCCGGAAACGGAAGTTGTCCTCGTCGTGGTAGACAAGCCCGAGGGTACCGAAACCGCTGACGCGCCACTGTGCCGCCTCGTCCGCCGGTTCGGCCACCGCGGCAGTCATCGACGCGAACAGGACGCCGCAGGCAAGAAGCAGTCTCCTCCGCGTCGTCAGGCAGAGGGAAACGGGGAGCTTGTCCATACGCTGACCAATGAACATTGACGGGGCATTAGTAGCATCAAACAGCAGGGGGTTCAATGACGGAAAAAGCCTCGGCCCGCGCATCAGGGCGCAGGCCGGAATCAAAGGATAAAGCCGAAGCGCTTGAGGAGATTGGCGGTTTCGTGCAGCGGCAGCCCCATCACGCCGCTGTAGCTGCCGGCGAGGTGTTCGACGAACATCCCGGCACGCCCCTGAATGCCGTAGGCGCCGGCCTTGTCCAAGGGTTCGCCACTGGCGACGTAGCGCCGGATCTCGGCCCCGTCGAGGACACCGAAGGTCACTTCACTGACCGAGGTGACGGTCTCGACACGGCCTTCGAAGGCGACGGACACCGCGGTCAGCACCCGGTGGCTGCGCCCGGAAAGGCGGCGCAGGATGCGCTCGGCGTCGGCGGCGTCGAGCGGCTTGCCGACAATTTCGCCGTCGACTTCGAGCGTGGTGTCGGCAGCCAGCACCGGCTGCGGCATCAGCCGCCGCATCAGCACCGTGCGCCAGCCATGTTCCGCCTTGGCGCGCGCCACCCGTTCGACGTAGACCTCCGGGATTTCCCCCTCATGCGCCGATTCGTCAACGTCATCGTCCTGGCGCGGCGGCTCGCGGAAGAACAGCGTGTCGAACTGGACGCCGATCTGCGTCAGCAACTCGCGCCGGCGCGGGCTGCGCGACGCAAGATAGATGCGGGGATTGCGGGTATCGAATGCCATGGAGATCAGCCTTCGCGGTGATACGGGTGGTTCCTGACCACGCTCAGCGCACGGTAGAGCTGTTCGCACAGCACCAGGCGCGCCATGGCGTGCGGCAGGGTCAGGCTGGAGAGGCGGATCATCGAGTCGGCGCCAGCCTTGATTTCTTCGTCGATGCCGTCGGCGCCGCCGATGACAAACGCGGTATCGCCGCCTTCGCGCATCCAGTCTTCAAGCCTTTGCGCCAGTTTCAGTGTCGTCAGGTCGGCGCCGCGCTCGTCGAGGACGATCGTACGGGCGTAGCCCTGCAGCGCACTGCGCAAGCGGACCTTCTCGGCGGCGAGCAATTGTTCCCGCGTCTTGCCGCTGCGCGGCTCGGGCTTGATCTCGACCATCGCCACCGGCAGTTCGCGGGGCATGCGCTTGATGTACTCGGCGCACCCCGCGGCCACCCAGTCGGGCAGCTTGTGGCCTACCGCGAGGATGCCCAGTCTCATTGTTTTACGCGTCGGCCGAGACCGCCCGCCGGACGCGCTCGGGACCTTTGCCGCCCCACAGCTCTTCGAGGTTGTAGTAGCTGCGGATCGCCGGCTGCATGATGTGCACCACGACATCACCGAGGTCGACCAGCACCCATTCCCCGCCGTCCTCGCCTTCGGTCGAGAGGATTTCGCCGCCGGCCTCGCGCACCTTGTCCTCGACGTTGCGCGCCAGCGAACGGACCTGCCGGTTGGAGTCGCCGCTGGCGATGACCAGGCGTTCGAACAGCGGCGTGAGCTTGGCGGTGTTGATGACTTCGATATCCTTGCCCTTGATGTCCTCAAGGGCGGCCACGACGATTTTTTCGAGTTGGGCAGCTTTCATTGGCGATTCAGTTCTCCGTGTAGAAATGGTGAGTGCGGATGTGCTCGAGCACGCAGTCCGGCGCCAGATAACGGGCGCTTGAATGATTGGACAGCAGCGTGCGGATCCGGGTTGCCGAAATGTCGAGCGGGGTCATCGCAAAGGTGACGATGCTTCCGGCCGGACTCGCCGTCAGCAATTGTGGATCGGCACAGGCACGCTGCCGGAAAACGTCCGCGAGTTCCGCCGGCAGGTGCGCGGCCTCGATGGCGTAGCCCGGCCGGTGGGCGACGGCGATGTGTGCCAGCTCGAACAGTTGCCGCCAGCGATGCCAGCCGGCCATGCCGGCGAAGGCGTCGGCGCCGACGAGCAGCACCAGCGGCTGCTGCGAACCGTAGACGTCGGCGCGGCGCAGGCGTTCCAGCGTCGGCACGGTGAAACTCTTCTGTTCCGCGTCGACCTCCGCCGTGTCGAGTTCGAAGCGCGGGTTGTCGGCGATGGCCAGGCGAACCATGTCGAGGCGCTGCCGGGGGCCGACGCGGGGCGTATCGCGCAAGGCCGGCTGACCGGCGGGAATCCAGCGCACCTTCGCCAGCCCGAGCGTATCGGCCGCCTCCTCGGCAAGGCGCAGATGGCCGAAATGCACCGGGTCGAAGGTGCCGCCGAAGATGCCGACCGCTACCTCAGTCGGCATCGCGCAGGTTGCCGAAGACGTCGCGATAGCTGACGTAGAAGCTGGCATAGACCGTCGGCAGCAGCACCATGCTGAGCGCGACGGTAAACATGGCGGCCAGCGAGCCGCCCCCACCCAGGGCGCCGAGCAGACGCGGCACGAAAATGCCGATGATGCCGACAGCCAGCGAATAGGTCAGGAAGGCACGCCAGTTGCGCACCGAGGCGACCAGGCTGAAGAACAGCGACTTTCCTGCCGACATGTCGTGCCACGCGGCGAGCACTGGTGCGAACCAGAAAGCCATCATCACCGGGACGAGCAGCACGATCGCCAGCTGGGCGGCAATGAACACCGATGTTCCGGCCAGCGCCTCCGGGTCGGGCATTTCGCCGACCACCAGCATGCGGAAAAGAATGCCGCCATCGAACAGCGCGGAAAGTCCGAGAATGCCCATGCTGGCGACGACATAGGTCGCGCCGAGCGCGAGCAATGCCTGCAGGTTGCGATGGAAACCGGAGAACAGCACCTGCGGCGGCATGACATCGTCTTCATCGACGATCCGGCAGGCATTCATCAGGCTGACGGAAAAGGCGGGGATCAGCACGAAACTGATGATCTGGCCAAGATACGGGATGGCCGAAATGACGGCCATCGACAACCAGTAGCCGAAGACGAGGAAGGTCAACAGTATCGGCTTGCGCCGGAAAATCGCGAAACCTTCGATGAGCCAGCGCAAGCCGCGGCTGGCCGGTAGGGTCAATGCTTGCATGGGGTTACAACGGATCAGTGAGCAAGGAAAACGTCCTGATAGGACGCGTAGAGCGTGCCGGAAAGCACTGGCACGAGCACCAGGAAACCCAGGCCGACCGGCAACGCGGCAAAGAAGGCCAGAACAAAGATCACCAGGCCGAGAATCAGGAAGGGCAGGATGTTTTTCAGGCAGGCGTTGAGGCTGGCCTTGCACGCGTCGACGGGCGGCATGTTGTTGAAGAACACCAGCGCCGGCGCAAACCACATGGCCATCGCCAGCGGCACGAGCAGCAAGGACGAGAGCAGCATGGCCAGCAACGAACCGCCGAGCAGCACGCCGAGGCCGGTGGGCCCGGCCATCATCATGCCGCCGGCCAGCGAACCGCTGAACAGGACGAACACCACCAGGTTGATCGCCAGCATCGCGACCATGAAGATCAGGCCGAGGAAGATCAGCGGCGTGGTACCGGCACGGAAGCCGGCAGCAAGGTGTTGCAGCTCGATCGTGCCGGAAACGCTGGCATTGCGGCACATCGCCAGCAGGCCGGCGACGACGACCGGGGTGAGCAGGCAAGCCAGCAGCGGCCCGGCGAACCAGACGATGGACAGCGCAAAAAAACCGACGATCAGGATGACCGTCGCGGCGATCCAGACGCCGGGATTGGCCAGGAAGATTCCCCAGCCGAGACGCAGCCATTCGAACGCCGCGCCGGCGCCGACATCGCGGCTGCGTCCGTCGAAAGCCGGTGCGGGAATGGGAAACGGGTCCATAGCGAAAGAGTATGGCAACGACGCGCGGATCAGAAGGTGCCGATCACCCATTGCGGCACGCTCAGGCCGGGGTTTCCCGGGCCTTCCTGGCGCACGAACGAACCTTCGCCGGTCGGGTCGATCAGGATGTACGGCTCGCCTCGCGTCGGTATCACCCGGATCTTGTACAGGCGGCCGTTGACCCGGTATTCCTCGACCGTGGCGCCTTCGCGCTGGCGGATGGTGACCTGCGGCTCGATGTCGTTGTCGAGCGGTTCGACGACAGGCGGCCTGGGGTCGGCGGCGGCCGGCTTTTCGGAAGGCGTCTGGGCCGATGCCGCGCCGGCCGCGACGGCCAGGGCGAAGAGGAGGAGATAGGGGCGGCGCATGGGGAAAATCCGGGGGCAGAGAGTCGCGATTGTATTACAGATTGAGCAGCATCTCCCGCTCGCTGGGCAGCGGGGCAAAACCGCGTGTTTCGTAGTGTTTGAAGATGGCCTCGACGATCTCTGCGGGGGTGTCGATGACCTGGATCAGATCGATGTCCTCGGGGTCGATCATCCCCTCGCTGACCAGCGTGGCGCGGAACCAGTCGACCATGCCGTTCCAGAACGGCCGGTGCACCAGGATGATCGGAATCTTCCGCGCCTTGCCGGTCTGGATCAGCGTCAGGGCTTCAAGCAATTCGTCGAGCGTGCCGAAGCCGCCGGGCATGACCACGTAGGCGTCGGCGAAGCGCACGAACATGTACTTGCGCGCGAAAAAGTGGCGGAAGCTCTGCGAGATGTCCTGGAAGCCGTTCGAACGCTGCTCGTGCGGCAGCTGGATGTTCAGTCCGACGCTCGGTGACTTGCCGTGGAAGGCGCCCTTGTTGGCCGCCTCCATGATCCCCGGGCCGCCGCCGGAAATCACCGAGAAGCCGGCGTCGGAAAGTTGCCGGGCGATCTTTTCGGTGAGCTGGTAGTAAGGCGAATCGGGCGCCGTGCGCGCGCTGCCGAAGATCGACACGGCCGGGCGGATTTCCGCCAGCCGCTGCGCCGCCTCGACGAACTCTGACATAATGCCGAACACCCGCCACGCTTCCTGCGAGGCCGTGAATTTCGCGGCGGCGGGGTCCGCCAGGTGCGGAATCTTTCCTTTTTCAGTCATCGTTTTTTTCTCTCGAATATGCCAACCCTGCTGCTGGTCGACGGTTCGTCCTATCTCTATCGCGCCTTTCACGCCATGCCCGACCTGCGCAATTCGCAGGGGGAGCCGACCGGCGCGATCTACGGCGTACTCAACATGCTGCGCCGCCTGGACAGCGACACCAAGGGGCAGGACGTAGCTTACAAGGCCTGCGTCTTCGATGCCAAGGGCAAGACCTTCCGCGACGACTGGTACCCGGACTACAAGGCGCACCGGCCGCCGATGCCCGATGATCTCGCGGCGCAGATCGAACCGATCCACGCCTGCATCGAGGCCTCCGGCTGGCCGATCCTGATGATCGACGGCGTCGAGGCCGACGACGTGATCGGCACGCTGGCGAGACAGGCCGCGGCTCAGCGCATCCACGTCGTGGTGTCGACCGGCGACAAGGATCTGGCACAACTCGTCGATGCGCACGTCACGCTGGTCAACACGATGAGCAACGAAACGCTCGACGAAGCCGGCGTATTGGCCAAGTTCGGCGTGCCGCCGGCGCGCATCGTCGACTACCTGGCGCTGATCGGCGACACCGTAGACAACGTGCCGGGCGTCGCCAAGGTCGGCCCGAAGACGGCGGTCAAGTGGCTCACGCAATACGGCTCGCTCGACGGCGTGATGGCCGCGGCCGGCGACATCGGCGGCGTGGTCGGCGAGAACCTGCGCCAGGCGCTCGATTTCCTGCCGCTCGGCCGCAAGCTCGTGACCGTGCGCTGCGACCTGGACCTGCCTGTGCAACCGGCCGACCTCGCACCGCGCCTGCCGGAGCGGGAGAAGCTGATCGAGCTGTTCACCCGCTACGAGATGAAGTCGTGGCTGAAGGAGGTCAGTGCGGGTGGCGAAGCGCAGCCGGCCGCACCAGCGAAGGCGGTCGACACCGCCCCGGCATCACTGCTGCCGACACCCGAGCGACACTATGCGACGATCCTCGACTGGCCCACATTCGACGCCTGGCTGAAGAAGATCGAGGCCGCGCCGCTAGTCGCGGTCGACACCGAGACGACCAGCCTCGATTCCTTCGCGGCGCGCATCGTCGGCATCTCCTTCGCCGTCGCCCCGGGCGAGGCTGCTTACATCCCGCTGGCGCACGACTACGCCGGCGCGCCGGATCAACTGCCGCGCGACGAAGTGCTGGCGCGCCTCAAACCCTGGCTCGAATCGGCGAAGCACGCCAAGATCGGCCAGAACCTCAAGTACGACGAGCACGTCTTCGCCAACCACGGCATCGCGCTGGCCGGCGTCGCGCACGACACGCTGCTGCAGTCCTACGTGCTCGAAGCCGGCAAGTCCGGCGTGCGCGGGCACGACCTCGGCCAGCTCGCGCTGCGCCACCTCGGGCTGGAGACGATTTCCTACGAGGACCTGTGCGGCAAGGGCGCCAGCCAGATCGGCTTCAACCAGGTGGACGTCGCCAAGGCCACCGAATACGGCGCCGAGGACTCCGACCTGTGCCTGCAACTGCATGACCGGCTCTTTCCGCAAATTGCCGCCAGCGAGGGACTCGCGCGCGTCTACGGCGAGATCGAAATTCCGGTGCGCGACATCCTCTTCCGCATGGAGCGCAACGGCGTCCTCATCGACTCCGACCTGCTCGCGCAGCAGAGCCACGAACTCGGCAAACGCCTCGTCGAACTCGAACAGCAGGCGCACGAACTGGCCGGACAGCCATTCAACGTCGCCTCGCCGAAGCAGCTCGCCGAAATCCTGTTCAACAAGCTCGGCCTGCCGGTGAAGAAAAAGACGCCATCGGGCACGCCATCGACCGACGAGGAAGTGCTCTCCGAACTCGCGCTCGACTACCCGCTGCCGAAAGTGCTGCTGGAATCGCGCGGGCTTGCCAAGCTGAAGGGCACCTACACCGACAAGCTGCCGAAGATGGTCAACCCCGAAACGGGGCGCGTGCATACCAGCTATGCGCAGGCGGTGGCCGTCACCGGCCGGCTGGCCTCCAGCGACCCCAACCTGCAGAACATCCCGGTGCGCACCGCCGAAGGACGGCGCATCCGCTCGGCCTTCATCGCCCCGCCCGGCGCCCGCATCGTCTCGGCCGACTACTCGCAGATCGAGCTGCGCATCATGGCGCATCTTTCGGAGGATGCGCGCCTGACCGAGGCCTTCGCCCACGGCGAGGACGTGCACCGCGCCACGGCGGCGGAAATCTTCGGCGTCACGCCGCTTGAAGTCGGCCCCGACCAGCGGCGCGTCGCCAAGGTCATCAACTTCGGTCTGATCTACGGCATGAGCGCCTTCGGCCTCGCCCGCCAGCTCGACCTCGAACGCTCCGCCGCGCAGAGCTACATCGAGCGCTACTTCGCGCGCTATCCCGGCGTGGCGAAGTACATGGAGAGCACGCGCAACACGGCGAAGATGAACGGCTACGTCGAGACCGTCTTCGGCCGCCGCCTGTGGCTGCCGGACATCACCGCCGCGCAGGTCGGCCGCCGCCAGGGCGCCGAACGCGCGGCGATCAACGCACCGATGCAGGGGACCGCCGCCGACCTGATCAAGCTGGCGATGATCGCCGTGCAGCGCTGGATCGACCGGGAAAAGCTGCAGACGAAACTTGTCATGCAGGTGCACGACGAACTGGTGCTCGAAGTGCCCGACGACGAACTCGTGCGCGTACGCGTCGAACTGCCGCCGCTGATGACGCAGGTGGCTAAACTACGGGTGCCACTGGCGGTCGAAGTCGGCGTCGGCGCTAACTGGGACGAGGCGCATTGAGAGTGAGGCCGGAATGAATCGATCACAGGCAATCAAGCTGCTGCAGGAGAGCAAACCTGTGCTGTCGGCGCGCTTCGGCGTGACGCAGCTGGCATTGTTCGGGTCGACAGCACGAGATACGGCAACTGCGGAGAGCGATATCGACGTACTGGTCGCTTTCGATGGGCCAGCGACGTCCGAGCGTTACTTCGGCGTCCAGTTCTATCTGGAGGACGTATTCGGCAATCCGGTCGATCTGGTGACGGAAAAAGCCTTGCGCGCCGAGCTGCGGCCATTCATCGAACGGGAGGCGGTGCATGTCTGATGGCAGCACGCGCGAATGGCGTTTCTATCTTGACGACATGATCGGCTTTGCAGAAAAGGTTCTTGCCTACACCGACGGTCTGGATCAACCGCAGTTTGTTGCCAGCGGCCTGAACTACGATGCGACCGTGCGCAACCTCGAACTGATCGGTGAAGCAGCAACGCATCTACCGGATTCGGTGCGCTCCGCCCACCCGCAAATCCCCTGGCGCATGATCATCGCGACCCGGAATCGCCTGATTCACGGCTACCTCGGTATCGACAACGATACGTTGTGGAGCATCATCCACGACGACGTGCCGACACTTCTGGCACAACTACAACGGCTTAGACACTACGTTTAGGCGAGCTCGGCTCTCAAGGCACGACCCGACGATTGTGTCGAGTCGCGCCACTCTGCTACACCCGGAACCGCCCGATCTGCGTCTGCAGGTCTTGCGCGATGTGCTCCAGTTCGACGGCCGTGTCGGCGGTGCTGCGGATGGTCGCCGTGGTCTCCTCGACCATCTGGGCGATCTGCTCGACGCGCTGGGCGATGGAGGTGCTGGCGGCACCCTGCTCCTGCGTCGCTGCGGCGACTTCGCGCACGCGTTCGAGCGTTCGGCCGGCGCCGCTTTCGATGGCCAGCAGCGAATCGCTCGCCGAGCGGGCCAGCTGAACCCCCTGCTCGACTTCCGGCAGCGCCTCGTTCATCGCGCCGACGGCGCCGACGGTGTCGTTCTGGATGCCGGCGATCATCTGTTCGATCTCGGTAGTCGCGCTCGACGTCCGTTCGGCCAGCTTGCGCACCTCGTCGGCGACGACCGCGAAGCCGCGCCCCTGCTCACCAGCGCGGGCAGCTTCGATGGCGGCATTCAGCGCCAGCAGGTTGGTCTGCCCGGCAATTTCCTTGATCACGTTGGCGATCGACGAAATCTGCACCGCCCGGCCTTCCAGCGCACGGATGCGCTCGGAGGCGTCCGCCACCGTGCTGGCGATCTTCTGGATCGCCTCGGTCGCCTGCATCACCCGCCCGCTGCCCTCGCTGGCCTGATTCATCGCCTCGTGCGAATCGTTCTCGGTGTCGCGCGCGCTGTCGGAGATGTGCGTCGAACTGACCGTCAATTCCTCGATCGCCGCGGCCATCGCCGAGGTTGCGTCGGCCTGCTGGTTGGCCGCGACCGACACTTCGCTCGACGCACGGTTTATCTGTTCGGCGTGTTCGACCAGAAGCTTCGCATTGTTGTTGATCTGCTGGACCAGGTTGCGCAGCGAGACGACCATCGTCCCGAGCGCGTGCAGCAGGCTGCCGGGCGGCGGGGCATCAACCGAAGCGGTCAGGTCGCCATCGGCGACGCGCTGCATCACCGCGACCGCGGCAGCCGGCTCGCCGCCGAGCTGTTTCAACACACTGGCCACGATGCGCCAGCCAATGATCATCAGCAGAACGACCAGAAGCGCCGAAATGCCGCCGAGCACCATCGCCGTGCGGCGGAACTGGGTATCGACGTCGTCGATGTAGATGCCGGTACCGACGACCCAGCCCCAGGGTTTGAAGAGCGCGGCATAACCGAGCTTGGGTTCGGCCTTCTGCTGTCCGGCACGGGGGAACCAGTAATCGACGAAACCACCGCCCTGATTGGCGGCCTTGACCAGATCCTGGATCAACAGCTTGCCGTTGGCATCCTTCATGTCGCCCTTGTTCTGCCCTTCGAACTCGGTACGCGGCGGCAACAGGACGTAAACGTGATTGGTATCGAGGATGAAGTAGTAGTCGTTGGCCCCGAAGCGCACGTTGCGCAGGCTTTCCTTGGCCGCCTGTTTCGCCTCCTCATCGGACAGCTTGCCGCTCTGGGCCAGCTTCTGGTGATACTCGAGGATCCCCATGCTGACTTCGATGAGGTTCTTCGTCTTTTCCTTGCGGTCCTCGAGCATGCCGCCCCTGAGTTGCAGCAAGGCGACGACGCACAGGATGAGCAGGCCGACCAGCGTCAGCCCGATCAGCAACTGCATGCGCGTCGACACGCGCCAGGAATTGAATCCGCTCATGGTCTCCCCCCGTGATATTGGAACTACTGTTTCCATTTAACGCGGGACGGGAAAGATAAGCAATCCCTTAAAAAGACTTTTCCGTGGCTGGTTCGATTTAGCCGATGGCCAGCGCGACATCGCCCTTCACCGTGCCGCTGCAGGCCAGCACGTAACCGGCGGCAACCTCCTCCGGCGTCAGCGGCACAGTGCTCGTGCTTTCCACCTCGCCATCGATGACCTTGCACTTGCACGAGCCGCAGACGCCGGTCCGGCAGGCACCGATGATCGGCAGCCCTTCGCGTTCGAGTACGTCGAGCAGCAGTTCGCCGGCGGCAATTTCCGCCGTCCTGCCGAAGTCCGGCACGTGGAGGCTGAAGCGCTCCGCATCCTCGGCAACCGCCACGCACGCGGCCTGGAAATTCTCACGATGAATCGCCTCTTCGCTGACCCCGGCGTCCCGCAGCCAGCCGCTGACGTCGTCCATGTAGCCCTCCTGGCCACAGAGATAGGCGCGCGTGCCGTGCCGGTCGGGCAGCAAGGACTGCAGACGGGATGCGTCGAGGCGACCGTGATGGCACGGAATGCGTCCCTGGGGTCGGGTCAGGAAGAGGTGCAGCTTCAGGTTGACGTTCTGTGCGGCCAGCGCCAGCAACTCGTCGCGGAAGATGAACTCGTCCTCGCTGCGCGCGCTGTGGAAGAAGTGGATATCGGTCGCCGCGCGCGTTTCAAGCAGCCAGCGGGTCATCGACATCATCGGCGTGATGCCGCAGCCGGCGGAGAACAGGGCAAGGTTGGCCGGAACGTCGGCGGCCTGCAGGGAGAAGTCGCCGGCCGGCGCCAGCGCCGGCAGTTCGTGCCCGGGGCGGACATGGTCGAGCAGCCAGTTGGAGACGAGTCCACCGGTCACGCGCCGGACGGTGATCGACAACGTTTCCGGCCGCGTCGGACTCGACGAGATCGAATAGGCGCGCCAGTGCGCTTTTCCGTCGATCGTCGCGCCGACGGAGATGAACTGGCCGGGCAGGAAGTGGAAGAAGGCCCCGGAGGGCGAATACAGGACAAAGGTCGCGGCATCGGGCGTTTCCTCGATGCGCTCGATGCAGGTGAGCGGCGAATCGCCCTGCCAGAAAAGGTGGTGTTCTGCGATGGTGTTCATGGCGGGTAACCAGAGGGAGACAAATCCGTCACCCCGGAGTGCACCGGGGTGACGAGCGGCGCTGCGACGTCAGGCTCAGGCGGCGAGCATTTCCTTGAGGTCGTCCTCGACGTTCGAGATCAGGCGCAGGCCGAACTGCTGGTTCAGCGTGGCGATCAGGTTCGGGGTGAGGAAGCCGGGCGCGGTCGGGCCGACGCGGATATCCTTGATGCCGAGCGAAAGCAGCGTCAGCAGAATGACGATAGCTTTTTGCTCGAACCACGACAGGACCAGCGACAGCGGCAGGTCGTTGACGCCGCAGCCGAAGGCGTCGGCCAGCGCCAGCGCCAGCTGGATCGCCGAGTAGGCGTCGTTGCACTGGCCGATGTCGAGGTAGCGCGGGATGCCGTTGATCTCGCCGAGTTCCTCGGTGTTGAAGCGGAACTTGCCGCAGGCCAGCGTCAGAATCACCGTGTCCTTCGGCGCGGCCTTGACGAAGTCGGCATAGTAGCTGCGCTCCTTCTTGTCGCCGTCGCAGCCGCCGACCAGGAAGAAGTGCTTGATGTTGCCGGCCTTGACCTGCTCGATGACCGCCGGCGCGGCGCCCATCAGCGCGTTGCGGGCGAAGCCGGTGGTGGTGTAGACCGGCTCGGTATCGGCGGCGAAGCCGGGTTGCGCCAGCGCGGCGTCGATCGCTGCGGAGAAATCGTCGCCGTCGATGTGCGTCACGCCCGGCCAGCCGACGATGCTGCGGGTGAAGATGCGCGCGCCGTACTGGCCGACGTTCGGGTCGATCATGCAGTTGGAGGTCATCACGATGGCGCCCGGGAAAGCGGCGAATTCCTTCTGCTGGTTCTGCCACGCCGTGCCGTAGTTGCCGACGAGATGCTTGTACTTCTTGAACGCCGGATAGCCGTGTGCCGGCAGCATTTCACCGTGGGTGTAGACGTTGATGCCCTTGCCTTCGGTCTGTTCGAGGATTAGCTTCAGGTCGTGGTAATCGTGGCCGGAGACGACGATGGCCTTGCCGGTGATCGGCCGGGTATTGACCCGCGTCGGCTCGGGGTGGCCGAAGGTCTCGGTCTCGCCGGTGTCGAGCATCTCCATGATGCGGTAGTTGAGCGTGCCGATGTCCATCGCGCACTGGAACAGCGCGCCGCCGTCGGCCGGCTGGGTGCCGAGATAGGCCATGATCTCGTGGAAGCGGCCGGCGACCTGCGCGTCGGTCTGGCCGAGCACGCGGGCGTGTTCCATGTAGGCGGCGGCGCCTTTCAGGCCGTACAGGCAGAGCAGGCGCAGGCCGATCACATCCTCGCCGACTTCCTTCTTGCCGCGGTTCAGCGCAAACAGCAGGGCGTCGCTGAGCATCACCGATTTGGCGTCGGGCAGACGATAGTGGGCTGACGCGGGCAGTTGTTCCGGGGCCACGCCCTGGGCGGCGCAAGCCGCCTCGTAACGGACACGCAGATCGTTGCGGTAGGCCTCGGCGCGGCGGGTAAAGTCGATGATCCGCTCGGCGTCGAAGTTCACGTTGGTCAGCGTCGAGAAGAATGCCTGCGGCACGTAGGCGTCGATCTCGGCGTCGACGACGCCGACCTTGCGCGCGGCGACGGCGTAGGTCGACACGGCCTGCAGCAGGTTCACCAGCATGTCCTGCAGATCGGAGACCTCGCTGGTCTTGCCGCACATGCCACGGGCAAAGCTGCAGCCGGCGTCGCCTTGGGGAGTACGGATGGTGTGTTCACATTGCACGCAAAACATGAAAGATCCTCGTTGGTTGGTATGAATGACGGATCGTCTTTAGCGAGGAGCGTGCCAGAATTTCAGACAATTGATTTTCAACGGAATTGTCTGCACGGCGGGGGTCTCGGAGTCATAATGACCATCCACAAAATCGGGTCCTAATGACACCTCAGAGTCTTATTGACTCCGATCTTGAGAAAACACGGAAACATCCGCCACCCCGGCGCAGGCCGGGGTCCAGTGCGTTGAATTTTCTGGATTCCGGCCTGCGCCGGAATGACGAATCTTCACCTCAGTAGCGCAGCACGCGAGCCAGAAAAGCCGCCAGCAGCGGATGCTGCGGCCGGTCGAACAGGGAATCCGACGGCCCTTCTTCGAGGGCCAGCCCGTCGGCGATGAACACGCAGCGGTCGGAAACGTGCCGTGCGAAACCCATGTTGTGGGTGACGATGATCAGGTCGCGGCCTTCGTCGCGCAGTTCGGCGATGAAATCGAGCACCTCGGCGGTCATTTCCGGGTCGAGCGCCGAGGTCGGCTCGTCGAAGACAAGGAAGCGCGGCTTGATCGCGATGGCGCGGACGATCGCCACACGCTGCTGCTGCCCGCCGGAGAGTTCCGCCGGTTTCTGGTGCGCATGGCGCGAGAGCTGGAAGCGTTCGAACAGCGTGGCGACGATCGACTCGGCTTCGGGCTGTGCGACGCCGTGCACCCGGACCAGCGGCAGCAGGACGTTTTCGCGGGCGGTCAGGTGCGGAAACAGGTTGTAGGACTGGAACACCGTGCCGATGCTGCGCCGGTGCTCGAGCAAGGCGGGTTCGGAGAAGTCCAGCGTCTGCCCGTCGATGCGCACGCTGCCGGCATCCGGCGCGGTCAGCCCGGCGAGAATGCGCAGCAGCGTTGTCTTGCCGCCGCCCGACGGGCCGATGATCGCCAGCGAATGAAAATCCGCAAGGGATAGCGTGACCTCGCGCAGCGCCTGACTCTCGCCGAAGCGCTTGCTGACCTGGTGCAGTTCAAGCCGCAAAGCGGAACCGCCGTTCGAGGACGCGGCCGAGCAGCGAGATCGGCAGCGTCAGCAACAGGTAGCCGACAGCCAGCGGCAGGTAACTCTCCAGCGTGCTGTAGGTGAAGGCGTTGACCTCCTGCGCGTTCAGGGTGAATTCGCTGACGGCGATGATCGACAGCAGCGACGAGTCCTTGATGATCGAGGCGAACTGCCCGGCCAGCGGCGGCACCAGCTGGCGCACCACCTGCGGGAAGACCACGTAGCGGTAGGTCTGCGCCGGCGTCAGGCCGATCGCCCGCGCCGATTCGAGCTGCGAGTCGCGGATGCTCTCGATGCCGGCGCGGATCATCTCGGCGAGGTAGGCGCCGGCGAACAGCGACAGGGCGAGGACGCCGACGATATAGCGGTTCTCCACGCCAAAGGCGTTGGCGACGACGTAGAAGAGGATCAGGATCTGCACCAGCAGCGGCGTGCCGCGGATCGCCTCGACATACAACACCGCGCTGTAGCGCAATGGCAGGAAGGACGACCGCCGGGCCAGCGCGGCAATCAGCCCGATCAGCAGGCTGGCCCCGAGCGACACGGCGGAAAGCACCACGGTCATCGCCCAGCCCTGCAGGAACTTCTGCCGGTAGCCCCAGATCGCTTCCCAGTTCCAGCCGTAATGCAGCTGGGCGAAAGCGAAGCTGAACAATCCGGCGGCCATGAGGGCGACCAGACACCACGAGGCCGCTTGCGCCGCGCGGGCGAGCGCCTTCCCCGGCGGCGGTGCGAACAACAGGCTCACGGAATGCAACGCCCGTTCACATAAAGAACGCCGAACCCATCCGCTTGAACTCGTCCTTCATCTCCTTCAGGTACCGGTCGCCGAGGCGTTCGAAGCCGCCCTTGGCGCGATAGTCCTTGAGGAAGGTGTTGACCTTGGTACGCAGCTCGTCGTTGCCCTTGCGCAAGCCGACCGCCCAGGACTCCTTCTGGAACGGATCAAGGAGCGCCCGCGTGGTTTCCTTGTTGCGCTGCCAGTTCTGGTAGGTCGACATCTGGTCGTAGATGAACGCGTCGGCCTTGCCCTGCGAGACTTCGAGCACGGCGGCCGATTCCTTGTCGAGGACGAGGATTTCCGCGTTCTTCAGATTGGCCGTGGCGTAGAGGTGGCCGGTCGTCCCCTTCTTCACCGCGATCCTGACGCCCGGCCTGTTCAGGTCGGCAATACCCTGTGCTGCAGAATCCTTCTTCAGCAGCAGGCAGAGCCCGGTGGCGATGTACGGGTCGGAGAAGTCGATCGACTTCGCGCGCTCGGCGGTGGCGGTCATCGAGGAAATGACCAGATCGACCTTGCCGGTCTTCAATGCGGGGATCAGCCCGTCCCAGGCGATGTTCTCGATCACCGCCGGGCGTCCCAGCGCCTGCGCCAGGTCCCGGGCCAGATCGACGCTGATGCCGCTGGGCTTGCCCTGCGGATCGGTCATTTCGAACGGCGGGTAGGCGAGCTCCATGCCGACGACCAGCGGTTTGGCCGATTGCGCCATGTCCGCCGCCCCCGCCGGACCAACGAAAATCAACAGAGCCGCCGCAGCGGCGAAAAAAACTCGTAAGGGGGCGCGCATTTGCAGTTTCATCGGAATTCTCCTTCGGGATGACTCGATCACTCGCCTTTCCAGCATAGCCGCAGGGCAACGCCACCGGAACCAGATTTTTGCGTCGATCCGTCCAATCCGTCTACCATGAGCGGCCAGTCCGGCCAATACCGCCCCATGTCCCGATGAACCGATCGCCCCATCTTCGCCCAGCCTTGCGCGCTGCCCTGCTCCTGTTCTCACTTCACGCTTTCTGCGGCGAAGTGTTCGCGGCGGGAATCGGCAGCGAGTGGATCAGCCTCGGCCGGACCGAAAACTTCCGCGCCTACCTCGACCAGAGCTCGGTCCGGCGCGACGGCATCCTCGTGCGCGTCTATCAGCTGACCGACTTCGCGACAGCGCAATGGGCCGACGAACGCACCGTCGTCGGCTCGATCCGCTCACTGGTCGAATACGACTGCAGTCAGCCGCAGGCACGAACGCTCGCCCTCGAAGCATTTTCCGAGCAGATGGGCGAAGGGCGGCTGGTGGCCAGCGAGCAAAAGCCTGACGCTCCCTGGGAAGGCATGGTGCCGGGCGGAATCGGAGAAAACATCCGCAAACTGGTGTGCCAGAACTAACGGCCGCCGCACGAACGAACCACCGCCCGCTCAACCTTTTATTCCGAGTCGCCGTGCGAGCCGCTGCAGGTTGGCGCGATCGACCCCGAGTTGCTTTGCCGCCTGAGTCCAGTTGCCTGAGCATGCGGAAAGTGCACCGACAATCAACCGGCTCTGATAGCCATCCACTGCCTCACGCAGGCCAACCGGCATGGGTGCCGACGCCGCCGGCGGCTGGGCGGCGATGGTGTCGAAAGTTCCGGTAACGGCCGGCAAACCGAGGTCGTCCGGCCGGATAACAACACGAGCCGGTTCGCGCTGCGTTGCCTTCAGGCTGGCGCGCAGCAGCAGGTGTTCGAGTTCGCGCACGTTGCCTGGCCAGTCGTAGGCAGCCAGCACGGGAAAGGTCTGCGGATGCAGATCGATGCGCTCGATGCCGAGCTTGTGCCGCGCCATGTCGAGGAAGTAACCGGCCAGCACGGCGAGGTCTTCGCGATGCTCGCGCAGTGGGGGAACGGCGATCGGATAAACGTGCAGACGGTGGTAGAGATCGCCGCGAAAGCGCCCGGCCTCGACCTCGTGGTACAGGTCGCGGTTGGTGGCGGCAATGATGCGCACGTCGACGCGAACTACCTCGTCAGCGCCGACGCGCTGGATTTCCCCCTGCTGCAATGCGCGCAGCAGCTTGGCCTGCAGGCTGAGCGGCAATTCGCCGATCTCGTCGAGGAACAGCGTGCCGCCGTGCGCCAGCTCGAACTTCCCGGCGCGGTCCGACACGGCGCCGGTGAACGCGCCCTTGCGGTGCCCGAACAATTCGCTCTCGGCCACCGATTCGGGCAGCGCGGCGCAGTTGATCTGCACCAGCGCCTGCTCGCTGCGCGCCGACTGGGCATGCACGGTGCGCGCGACGAGTTCCTTGCCGGTGCCGGTTTCGCCGGTGATCAACACGGCTAGATCGGTCGCCGCCACGGTGGCGATCTCCTGGCGCAGCTGGCGCATGGCGCGCCCGTTGCCGATCAGGTTGCCCTCGCGGCG
Source organism: Gammaproteobacteria bacterium (assembly GCA_029289235.1). Classification (GTDB taxonomy): domain Bacteria; phylum Pseudomonadota; class Gammaproteobacteria; order Burkholderiales; family Rhodocyclaceae; genus Propionivibrio. The sequence goes on along the minus strand of JARFTZ010000036.1, from coordinate 26,758 downwards.
GAACGCTTCCTGCATCAAATCCCGGGCGATCGCCCGTTGCCGTTCGCTGGCCTGCTCCAGCGCGCGGATCAGCGCGACGTTGCGCAGGGTCGCGGCGGCCAGCGCGGCGAAGGCGCCGATCGTCGCATCCTGCACTTCATCGAAGGCGTGCTCGTCGAGGGCGTCGAGCGTCAGCACGCCAACCAGTTCGCGGTCAACGTGGAGGCTGCAGCCGAGGCAGGCATGCACGCGCCCGTCGCCTTCGCGGTCGATTTCCATCAGGCCGTCGAAGGGGTCGGGCAGGGCGCTGTTCGCCGGGAAACGGACCGGATTGCCGGCCTCGAGGATCGCCGCCAGCCGCGGATGGGCCGCCGGATCGAAACGCCGCCCCATCAGGTCGGGCGCGAGGCCGACGCTGGCCATCGGAATCAGCTGGCCGTCCCGCAGATGCAGCAACGACACCGCATCGCACGGCAGCACCGAGCCGATGGCGGAAACCAGCCGCTGGAACTGCACCTCGCCCGGCATGGTGTTGGAGAGATCGACAGCAATCTGCCACAGCGCCCGATCAATGGCTTTCTGGAAACGCATCAAATGACTGGATATCGCAAAGGGAGCCAGAGTATAGGGCGAGATGCGGCGAAAACCGAACACATGCCGCGGATGCAATCGGCAGGATGGCGACGAAAAAGGGCGATCTGGCGGAAGTGAGGGAAAATGGCGTCTTTGTTTGAAAAACCGCCATGAACGACCGCCCGAACCGGAAAAACAATTTCGTTGCCAGCGTCTGTCCGCACGATTGCCCGAGCGTTTGCGCGCTGAAACTGGAGATTACGGAAGATGGCCGGCTCGGCAAGGTACGCGGCGGCGAACAGCCCTATACCGACGGTGTTATCTGCGCCAAGGTGGCGCGCTACGCCGAACGGGCCAACCATCCCGAACGCCTGTTGCGTCCGCTGCGCCGGATTGGACCGAAGGGCTCCGGGCGCTTTGAGCCGATCGCGTGGAGCGACGCCATCGATCTCGTCGCTGAACGACTGCTTCAGGCAATCGACCAATCCGGACCGGAAACGGTCTGGCCCTACCACTATGCCGGCACCATGGGGCTGGTGCAGCGCGCTGCCTTGCGCCGTCTTGGCCATCTCGCCGGCTGGTCGCGGCAGCATGAGACTTTCTGCGTCGCCCTGGCCGATGCGGGCTGGCAGGCGGGGGTTGGTATCAAGCGCGGCGTTGACGCCCGCGAGATCGTCGATTCGGATATTGTCGTGGTCTGGGGGGGCAATCCGGTGCACACTCAGGTCAATTTCATGCACTGGACGCAGAAGGCGCGCAAGGAACGAGGCGCCAAGCTGGTGGTGGTCGATCCTTACCGCACGCCGACCGCCGAAAAGGCCGATGTACACTTGATGCTCAAGCCGGGAACCGATGGTGCGCTGGCCTGCGCCGTGATGCACGTGCTGCTCGCGGAAGGCCTTGCCGACCGCACTTTCCTTGCGCGCCACACTGATTTTTCGCCGAGCGTGGAGCGCCATCTGGCAAACAGGACACCGGCGTGGGCCGCGGACATCACCGGGCTGCCGGTTGACGAGATCGTCGCCTTTGCCCGGCTTTATGGCGCAACGCAGCGCAGCTTCCTGCGCGTCGGCTACGGCTTCACCCGGCAGCGCAACGGCGCGGCGGCAATGCATGCCGTCTCCTGCCTGCCGGCGATGACGGGTGCCTGGCAGGCGCAAGGCGGTGGCGCGCTGTATGGTCACAGCGCGCTGTACGGGCTCGATCGAACCTTCCTCAACGGTCTTGACGGACCCGTCGCCCCCACCCGGCAGCTCGACATGGCGAAGCTCGGCGCGGTGCTGGCCGGCGACGAGAGGGCATTGCGCGGCGGACCGCCGGTCACGGCGATGCTGATCCAGAACACCAACCCGGCCGTGGTTGCGCCCGAAAGCCTGGCGGTTCGCCACGGCCTGCTGCGCGACGACCTGTTCGTCTGCGTGCATGAACAGTTCATGACCGACACCGCGCGTTTGGCCGATGTTGTCCTGCCGGCAACGATGTTCCACGAGCACGATGATTTGTACATGGCCTCCGGCCATACGTTCCTGCAGGCGGCGAAAGCGGTCGCCGTCGCGCCCGGCGAATGCCGTTCGAATCACGACTTCGTCAGCCTGCTGGCAGCCAGGCTCGGCATCGCGCATCCCGCGTTCGCCATGGACGCTGCCTCGCTGATCGACCGGGTGTTGCGGGACTCCGGCAAGCCCGGCTTCGACGACCTGCTGCGCCAGCGCTGGCTCGACTGCGCACTCCCGTTCGGGCAGGCGCACTTTCTTGACGGTTTCGGCCACCCCGACGGTCGCTTCCGCTTTGCGCCGGACTGGTCGGCCATTGGTCCGGATCACGAGGTCATGCCGCCCCTGCCGGATCACCTTGAGGTCCTGGAGCAATCTTCGCCGGAGGTGCCGTTCCGCCTGGTCCCTGCGCCGGCGCGGCATTTCCTCAACTCGACCTTCACCGAAACGGAATCGTCCCGCAGCGCCGGAGAACGGCCGACGGTGCTGATCCATCCCGACGCCGCAAGGGCATCGGGCGTTGCCGATGGCGACCTGGTACGCCTCGGCAACCGGCGCGGAAGCGTGCGCCTGCATGCACGCCTGTTCGACGGAGTGCAACCGGCGACGCTGGTCGTGGAAAGCCAGTGGCCGAACACGAGCTTTGTCGATGGCATCGGCATCAACACCCTCGTCGGCGCCGAGCCCGGATTCCCCAACGGCGGCGCGGCGTATCACGACACCGCAGTGTGGATGACGGCGGGCGGTGCAAACTGAACCCATGCTTCGTCAACCGGTCAGAAAGGGCTGAACGGGTCATCAACAGGGAGCAAGCGATGGACGAAACATACGAAGACGAACTCTACCAATGCGTCGGCTACTGCCAGGCGGATGAGGAGAGTGGTTGCTGTCTCGGTTGCGGCCGGCCGCTGTTCCCCGGCACGTCCTTCGAAACCGAGCGACGCCCGGACCTCGGCACGACGGAAAACCGCTTTCCCGTCGACCCACTGATGTAGAAAAGCCGCGCCGGCAGTTGCCGGCACGGCTTTGTCTAGTACACGCCCAAGCGCTTCAGGCAAGCTCGATCAGCACCTGGCCTTTGGTCACCTTCTCCGCCGCGGCGACGTTGATCGCCTTGACGGTGCCGTCGACCGGCGCCTTGATTCGGTTGAGCATCTTCATCGCTTCGAGAATCATCAGCGTCTCGCCCTTTTGCACGGTCTTGCCGACCTGCGTGCCAACCTCGGCGACGACGCCGGGAATCAAGGCCTTGATGACGCGCGGATCGTGCTTCTCGTACGGCTTGCGCTGCAGGAACTTCTTCGTCGCGCGCGCCTCGTAGGTGCCGCCTTCGAGGGCGATCTCGCAGAATTGTTGCTGTTCGCTCATGGTCGTCCTCCGCTCAGAACGGTGGCACGCCGTGCTTGCGATCCGGCCGCGCCTCCTGCTTGTTGCGTGTCAGCTGCAGGGCGTGCGCGACGTAGGCGCGGGTTTCCTCCGGCGTGATCACCGCGTCGACGTAGCCGCTCGATGCCGCGACGTACGGGTTGGCGAACTTGTCGGTGTATTCCTTGACCTTCAGCTTGCGCATCTCGTCCGGATTTTCCGCGTTCATGATCTCGCTGCGGAAGATGATGTTCGCCGCGCCTTCCGGGCCCATCACCGCGATTTCGGCGGTCGGCCAGGCGAAGACGAAGTCGGCGCGCAGGTGGTTCGAGCACATGGCGATGTAGCCGCCGCCGTAGGCCTTGCGCAGGATCACGGTAATCTTCGGCACGCTGGCTTCGCTGTAGGCGTACAGGACCTTGGCGCCGTGGCGGATGACGCCGTTGTGTTCCTGGTCGGAGCCCGGCAGGTAGCCCGGGATGTCCACCAGCGTCAGCAGCGGGATGTTGAACGCGTCGCAGAAGCGGATGAAGCGGGCAATCTTGTCGGAGCCGTCGATATCGAGCACGCCGGCCAGATAGAGCGCCTGGTTGCCGATGATGCCGACCGTTTCGCCGTTGATCCGGCCGAAGCCGATGATCGCGTTCGGCGCGAACAGCTCCTGCACTTCAAAGAACTCGGAGTCATCGACGATGGAACGCACGATGTCGCGCACGTCGAACGGGATCTTCGAATCCTTCGGAATCAGTTCCTCGATCTTGTAGCTGGCCTTCGGATTCTTCTGCTCAAGGAGGGCGGCCTTGTTGCGGCTGTTGTCCGGCAGGAAGGTCACCAGCTTGCGGATGCTGGCGAAGCACTCTTCCTCGCTGTTCGAGAAGAAGTGGGCATTGCCGGCCGTTTCGGCCTGCACGCGGGCGCCACCGAGGTCTTCCATCGAGATTTCCTCGCCAAGCACGGTCTTCACCACTTCCGGTCCGGTGATGAACATCTTGGAGATGTTGTCGACGACGAAGACGAAGTCGGTCAGCGCGGGCGAATACACGGCGCCGCCGGCGCACGGCCCGAGGATGACCGAGATCTGCGGCACGACGCCGGAAGCCAGCGTGTTGCGGTAGAAGATTTCGCCGTAGCCGGCCAGCGCGTTGACGCCTTCCTGGATGCGCGCGCCGCCCGAGTCGTTGATGCCGATGATCGGCACGCCCATCTTGATCGCGTGGTCCATCACCTTGGTGATCTTGCGCGCGTGCATCAGGCCCAGCGAACCGCCGGCGACGGTGAAGTCCTGCGCGTAGATGCACACCGGGCGGCCGTTGATCGTGCCCGAGCCGGTGACGACGCCGTCGGCGGCCAGTTCCTTGCCGGCCATGCCGAAATCCTGGCATTTGTGTTCGACGAACAGGTCGTACTCGTGGAACGAGCCTTCATCGAGCAGTGCGGCGATGCGCTCGCGGGCGGTCATCTTGCCGCCGGCCTTCTGTTTGCTGATGGCCTTCTCGCCACCACCCTGGGTTACGGTCGATTTCTTGGAGAAAAAATCAACGATGCGTTGCATGAACGACATGGAGGTACTCCCTTTTCTATGTCACGAACTATCACGGAATTGCATCGCGGCGCGTTGTCGGCATGCGCCGTCCCTTGTTCCGGAAGGGGAGTCAAATTTCACTTGTTATTTGCAGCCAGCCCCTCCAGAGCGGCGCGAGTGTAGCAGGATTGTGGCGAACTGACGCTAACGTGCCTGAAGGATGTCATTGAAAATACAGGGTATTTTTTCCCACTTCAGCGATCTTGCCTGCAACTTGCCGACGTTTTACCCGATTTTCCCGGCTTTTTCGCCGCAAATGAAAAAGTTGCGGCGAAACACCGAATTGCCGGCTTCGCGCCGGGCGCCGATCAGCGCGACTCCTTGATGATCCGCCCGAACGCGGGCTGCACCGGCCGGGCGTTCGGCGGGTAGAGACGCTGGAAGATGGCCAGTTGCTGCGCGGAGACTTGCTGCGGCTGCTTGAGCACCAGCCAGAGAACGTCCTCGGTGCAGGGCGGTCGTGTCAGCGATCCCATGAAAGTGAAATAGCCCTTGTTTTCCGGCAAAAGCAGGTTGAGGTCGACTGTCTGTCCCGGCGGCGCGACCTCGCCGCCTTTTTCCAGCGGCAGATGATTGAGGGCGGTCTGGATTACCGGATTTTCCGTACCGGGTTCGAGAAAGACCGAAACAATCGCGGTCTTGCCGTCGGCGCCGGAATGAATCAGCTGCGCCTCCATCGCATACGCCTTTCCCGCAACGGTGTACTCCGACGGGGCGTGAAATTCGACGCGGCTGAGCTGGTACTGCTTGCCGAGCAACATCATGCCGCCGCCGTAGACGGTCAGCTGCAACTGGCGGACGGCATCCGTGACACGGAAGGCGCTCGGGGTGTAGAAGAACTGGATGGGGTCGAGGTCCACCGGAATGCCGTCGCGCAGATCGATCGGCGACTGTCGGCGACCGCTGGCGCAGACGGCGTAGGAAGAATCGAGTTTCCCCCAGATCTCGGGCCCGCGGTTTCCTGCGTAGGTCCAGCCGGCACGCCCGCCGGCCACGGAATCCGAAGCTTTGGACGACGCAGGCGATTTCACCGGACGCTTTGCTGTTGCCGCCGGTTTTCCGGTTCGCGGGGTCAGGCCGCGCAACTCCTTCTGCACCGACTCGGCAACCAGCGCTTCGTTGACCTTGCGCAGGTCACCGGACAGCTGATTGACCTTGTCCAGCGTCTTGTCGACCGATTGCGTCACCGATGCGCTGCCGGCAGGGCGGCACACGAGGCGCAGGATCCGGTCGTCGGGCGAGCCGCTGCGCACCGGCATCTCGAATGGCGAACGGACTTCCTCCTGGCGCAGCACTTCGCCTTCGCTCTTGTAATAGGTTCGCTTCAAAGTGGAGAGCGAGCGACCGTCGCAGTCATAGCGCGATTCAAATTCGATGATGCGATAGGAAGTCGACGTGCGCGGATCGACGATCGGATTATCCAGAATGATCCGCCCGGTCGCGGTGGCTGAACCGTCCTGCCCGGTGACGATCCGATCACGGTCGACTTCGACGCGCCGACCGGGCTCGTTGGCCACGGTCTGCCAGGCGGCAGAGAGCGCGACCGCGGGAAGCATCAGCGCGAACAGGGCGGCAAGCCGCCTCGCGGTACCTAACGGAAGGGAATGGTCTATTTTTGCCGTCATCGTTCTATTCACGGAAACGCCAGCGAGAACTTTAGCCGACTCGGCGGAAACTTCGTTCGCCGTCCTCCGGTCGAATGCATCAAGCCTTGCCTGAGATCCGCGTTTCCAGTAACTTAGGCAATCGCTTTTAGGGGTGCCGCGCCGGATTTTGTCACGAGTTTTGTCAAACGCCCGGCGTAGCTGAGACAGTCCCTTTGAACCTGTACGGGTAATGCCGTCGTAGGGAAACAGAAGGTCAGCGCATCGCAGCATCGTCGCGTCGTTTCATTCTTCTATTGTTCCTGCCTCGCCATTCCCTTGCGTGTAACAGCCACCGGCGCCGCACGGCGTCGTCTTGCAAGGAAATGCCATGAACGCCAATGAAAAATTCGTCGCCGCCGCCGCCCACGTGGATGAAGCGGCCGTCAAACCCTTGCCGAACTCGCGCAAGATCTACGTCGAGGGCAGCCGCCCGGATATCCGCGTGCCAATGCGGGAAATCACGCAGGACGACACGCCGACGGCCTTCGGCGGCGAGAAGAACCCGCCGATCTTCGTTTACGACTGTTCCGGCCCCTACAGCGATCCGAACGCCCGGATCGACATCCGCAACGGCCTGCCCGCCCTGCGCGCCGGCTGGATCGCCGAGCGCGGCGATACCGAGGAACTGGCCGACCTGACCTCAAAATTCGGCCGCATGCGGGCCGCCGACAAGGAACTCGACGAGTTGCGTTTCCCCGGCCTGCACCGCAAGCCGCTGCGCGCCAAAGCCGGCAAGAACGTCACGCAACTCCACTACGCGCGGCAAGGGATCATCACGCCGGAGATGGAATACATCGCCATCCGTGAAAACTGCAACCGCCACGCCTACATCGAGACGCTGAAAGCCAGCGGCCCGCAAGGCGCCAAGCTCGCGGCGCTGATGACCCGGCAGCACCCCGGGCAAAATTTCGGTGCGAACATCCCCGAGGAAATCACACCCGAATTCGTGCGCTCGGAAGTCGCGCGCGGCCGCGCCGTGATCCCGGCCAACATCAACCACCCCGAAGCCGAACCGATGATCATCGGCCGCAACTTCCTGACCAAGATCAACGCCAACATCGGCAACTCGGCGCTCGGCTCCAGCATTCAGGAAGAAGTCGAGAAGATGACCTGGTCGATCCGCTGGGGCGGCGACACGGTGATGGACCTCTCGACCGGCAAGAACATCCACGAAACGCGCGAGTGGATCATCCGCAACTCGCCGGTGCCGATCGGCACCGTGCCGATCTATCAGGCGCTGGAAAAGGTGAACGGCAAGGCCGAGGAACTGACCTGGGAAATCTTCAAGGACACGCTGATCGAACAGGCCGAACAGGGCGTCGACTACTTCACCATCCACGCCGGCGTGCTGCTGCGCTACGTACCGATGACCGCCAACCGGATGACCGGCATCGTCAGCCGCGGCGGCTCGATCATGGCCAAGTGGTGTCTTGCCCACCACAAGGAGAGCTTCCTCTACACGCACTTCGAAGAGATGTGCGAGATCATGAAGGCCTACGACGTCGGCTTCTCGCTCGGCGACGGCCTGCGCCCCGGCTCGATCTACGACGCCAACGACGAAGCGCAACTGGCCGAACTGGAAACGCTCGGCGAACTCACCGACATCGCGTGGAAGCACGACTGCCAGGTGTTCATCGAAGGCCCGGGCCATGTGCCGATGCACATGATCAAGGAGAACATGGACCTGCAGTTGAAATACTGCAAAGAAGCCCCGTTCTACACCCTCGGCCCGCTGACCACCGACATCGCCCCGGGCTACGACCACATCACCAGCGGCATCGGTGCCGCGATGATCGGCTGGTACGGCACGGCGATGCTCTGCTACGTCACCCCGAAGGAGCACCTCGGCCTGCCGAACAAGGACGATGTCAAGGAAGGCATCATCACCTACAAGCTCGCCGCGCACGCTGCCGATCTCGCCAAGGGCCACCCCGGCGCGCAGATCCGCGACAACGCCATGAGCAAGGCGCGCTTCGAATTCCGCTGGGACGACCAGTTCAACCTCGGTCTCGACCCGGACAAGGCGAAGAGCTTCCACGACGAGACCCTGCCCAAGGAATCGGCCAAGGTCGCCCACTTCTGCTCGATGTGCGGCCCGCACTTCTGCTCGATGAAGATCACCCAGGACGTGCGCGACTTCGCCGCGCAGCAGGGAATCGACGAGAAGGCCGCCCTTGAAAAGGGGATGGAAACGAAGGCAGTGGAGTTCGTGAAGACGGGAGCAGAAGTCTACCGGAAGCTGTAAGGCCCCCGATTCAGCCCAGACCCCGTCATCCCGGCGAAAGCCGGGATCCAGAGGTGCACCACCGAATTCCGACAGGCCCACCTGGATGTTTGTCATTCCGGCGAAGGCCGGAATCCAGAAAATTCCACGAACAGGACCCCGGCCTTCGCCGGGGTGACGACTGTCCCGGTGTTTCCCAGTCGGATAGAAAAATGCGCCGCCTTGCCGCGGCACCCAACCTGACACAGACATGACTACACTTTCCTCCTCTCCCGACGGCTCGGTACATCGCTGGAAGGTCCTTTGGGCCGGGTTCGTCGCCTATCTCTTCGACAGTTACGACCTGATGGTGCTGGCCATCGCCATGCCGGTATTGCTGCAGGTTCTGTCCATTTCGCTTCCCGACGGCGGACTGCTCGGCTCGGCCACCGGCCTGGGCGCGATGCTCGGCAGCATCGTTTTCGGCCTGATCGCCGAGAACCGCGGCCGCCGCTTTTCGCTGATCCTCGCCCTCGTCTGGCTCGGCGTCGGCATGGGCGCCGTCTACCTCGTTAACACCTGGTCGTCGTGGATGGTCTTGCGCTTCTTCACCGGTCTCGCCATCGGCGGCGTCTGGGGGCCGTGTTCGGCGCTCATCGCGCAACACTGGGCGCCGCACTGCCGCGCCCGCGCCGCGTCCTTCGTCTTCAGCAGTTTCGCGATCGGCGCGGTCGTCGCGTCGGTGGTAGGCCGCTGGCTCATCACCATCGACTGGCGCCTGGTGTTTGCCTTCGGCGTGGTATCGATCCCCTTCTCGCTGGTCGTCCTGCGTCTGATTCCGCCCGACACCCGGGCCGCCACGCAAAAGAGCCAGAGCGGCCCAACCACAGTCGGCATCACGACGATCTTCTCCAACAACCTGGCCCGGATCACCCTGCCGGCGACGCTGGTGAGCATCGTCAATCTCGCCGGTTACTGGGGCGCTGCTTTCTGGATTCCGACCTTCCTGACCCGGGAGCGGGGGCTGGACGTAACGACCATGCTCGGGTTCTCGATCGTGATGTACGTCGGCATGTTCTTCGGCTTCCAGTTCTTCGGGCTGCTGGCGGACAAGATCGGGCGGCGCCGCGCCATGATGGCGGCCTTCGCGCTCTGCGCCGTCGCCATCGCCCTCTACATCCTCGTGCAGAACCCGACCTTCCTGTTCTGGTGGGGCGCCGTCGTCGGCTTCGGCCTCTGCGGGGCCGGCGGCATTCTCGGCGCCTACTACGCCGAACTGTTTCCCGAGCACGTGCGCGCCTACGCCGGCGGCTTCTGCTGGAACATGGGGCGCATCGGCGCGATCATCGCCCCGTTCACCATCGGCGCCGTCGGCAAGGCCTACGGCTTGCAGACCGGCCTGCTGCTCACCTGCGGCATCTACCTCGTCGGCGCAGTCATGCTGCTCCTGCTGCCCGAGACCTATACCGGCAAGGAACGGAACGAGGCAGCCCGATGATGACCTCGCCCGGCACCGGGGGCCTCGGGAAAAGAATCCTGGTAATCGGCGACGTCAACACCGGGAAGACGACCCTCTGCAAACGCTGGCTAAGCGAACTCTGCCAGCAAGGACTCGGCACCCGGATCGCCCTGATCGACATGGCGCCGACCATCTCCCGCGAACTGGCGCTGAAACGCGGCATCGTCGGCGCCGGCGGCGAACTGCGGGCGCCGGAGGGAAGCGGAGTGCTCGACCTGCGGGCACACCTCGAACCGCCGCGCCTGAGTTCCAGTTCCGAAAGCGAGGCGCTCGAGAAGGCGGAGCGCAACGCGCAACTCATCGACGCACTCCTCCGCCGACTGGAACCCCGACGCGACATCCTGTTCATCAACGATGTCACGCTCTTCCTGCAAGCGAGGAGCGCGGCGAGCCTGATCGAGACAGCGGGGTTCGACACGCGGACGACGCTCGTCATCAACGGCTATCGCGGCGAACGCCTCGGCGGCGGGGCATTGACCCGGCATGAAACGGCGGAGATGAGCGAACTGGAGAAAGTATTTGCGGAGAGGGGCGAGGTCGTCAGGCTGACGCACCGCTATGATTTGGCGTCGGGCTCCGTGTAGTCAGGCAGAAGGAGGCAAATTCAGAGCGCCCCACCCTGTTTCCGGCGCATTTTCAATATCCTCAAAAAATCCGGAAACATTGTTTCAAGCGATTGAATTTTAACCATGTTTCCGGCAATATTAATTGCACTATGATTTTGCCGGAAACAAACCATGAAGCCGCTCACCAACCAGCAGCGTCTGCACCTCGTCAACAGCGAACAACTCTACGAAAACTATCGTGCTGCCTTGCGTCACGCAGCTGCCCACACCTACGGAATGCGCTGGAAAACAGTACGCGGGGTCGAGTACCTGTTTCGCGATAGTGACGCCCGTGGCAACGGCAAATCACTCGGCCCGCGCAGTGCGGAAACTGAAGCGATTCTCGCCGCCTTCCTGCAAGGGCGCGAAGCGGCAAACGAACGGCTTGCCGGCATCCGCGCCGCGCTCGACGAACAGGCGCGACTCAACAAGGCGTTGCGCCTCTCCCGCGTACCTCGGGTCATCGCCCGCATCCTGCGCGAACTCGACGCCGCCGGGCTCTACAAATCCTTTACCGTCCTCGGCACGCAGGCGCTTTTCGGTTACGAGGCCGCTGGCGGCGTCCAATTCCTGACCGAGTTGCTCGCCTCTGGCGACATCGATCTGCTCTACGACCACCGCCATAAAATGACACTGGTTTCCGGCAAGCTCGACGGACAAGGCCTGCTTGGCTTGTTGAAGCGCGCCGACCGCAGTTTCGAGTGCATCCGCAAGCGCGGCTTCCGCGCCGCCAACGCCGGCCAGTTCATGGTCGACCTCATCGTGCCGCCGCGCGGCATGCAGGTCAGCGACCCGGTCAGCTTCGCCGATGACGATCTCGTCGCCGCCGAAGTGCCCGGCCTGCAATGGCTGCTCAACGCCCCGAAACTTGACACCTTCGCCATCGACGAGACCGGCTGGCCCACACCTCTGCGCGTTCCCGATCCGCGCGCGTTCGCCCTGCACAAGGCCTGGCTCGCCAATCGCCCGGACCGCGACGCAATCAAGAAACCGCGCGACCTCGCGCAAGCCCGTGCGGTCGCTGCGCTCGTGCGGGAATACATGCCTCATTTGCCATTCGGTGAGGCAATCAGTTCATTACATGGGGATGTGCGGGGGTTGGTCGATGTGTTGTAGCAGACTGCCGGGGCTACACCGAAGTTTTGTGCGAGAACAAAATTCGCTTGAGCGTGTTGCCCCGTCGGGCCAGCCCCAACTGGGTCAGGGAATGCGGCCCACGCGCAACGCGGAACTCAATGGGCGCGCCCTTGTGAGCAGTCTCGGTCAACAGGTAACAAATGCGATTTACGTGGTGATATCCGGGGATGATCCATTGATCGTTACCCTCTGATCCATCAATGACGGTCCAAACGAAGTTTTCGTCGTAATCGCGAACCAACTTCAAATCGTCGCCGAAGGTTTCAAGCCCGAGACCACCCCAGATGTCGAAATTGGCCGACTGAGGTGCCCCCGTAATCAGTGCCAGCGGCAATTTAGTAAAGTCCGTTTTCGAGAAGGAGAATGGACTTGAAGAAGCGGTTTTCAGAAGAACAGATCATTGGTTTTTTGAAGCAGGCGGAAGCCGGCGTGCCGATCAAGGAACTGTGCCGGCAGCACGGCTTTTCTGACGCCTCGTTCTACACATGGCGGGCCAAGTTCGGCGGAAAAACTGTATCCGCACTGAAAGCTGCTGATCCGAACTATGCCTACGCATGGGATGGTAGCAACGCGCGGTTTAACAAACTAATGAAAGCCAGCGATGCTGCTATCAAGGAAAACACAGGCATGTCATTGGCAATTGACTGGGCAATCGCAGCACTGAAAAACAAAGGCCCCGACCCATCAAATGGCGCTTTTTGGCGGGATGGTCTGGACTTCAAGACCAACTACAACAATCACCCCAAAGTCCGTGATGGATTCAAATTTGGAGACCTCTCGCACAACGTTTTCAATGTCCAGGAGAATAAGCGGGAAGTGATTGTTCGCTGGAAGACAAAAAACAAGAAAACAGGACAAATTGTTGATGGCTCCGAGCGTGGTCGCTATGACGCGGTGTGGATTTCCACTGCTGCTCATGGCAGCACCATTTTTTGGAAACATCCGACTGAATACATCAAAGCAACAGGTAGCAAGGAGTATAGATGAACGTAAAAACAACGGCGTTGATATTACTTCTATGTATTTCGCATGTTTCATCTGGCCAGGAAGCGCTGGCCTCAAGTGGAAACCCAATCATCTACATCGCGTGGGAGCCTACGACGGAAATCCTTGAATATCATTCATGCGGTGCAGCAGACGCGTGCTGGGTAGCACAAGTCAAGAACAAGAAAACAAAGCAACGAATCGCAGTACTTCGCTGCGATGGCGAAAAGCTTTTTTCACGCATAGGGAAAAGCCCAGAGGCAATTGCAGCAGAAGATTGTCACAGGTTTGAAAACGAAGATAAATTTCAACAGATTCCTGCCGAACTGCGCACGTTGCTCCATCGATAAGGAAATTCCGGCATCAGGTTGCACCATTTGGCAAGCTGCGTAATCAATCAGGGGGCGACGTAAATATCGACAAAGCCGTCGCCTCAACACCATGGCGATGGAAAGGACTGATTTCTCGATCAGGTCGGACTGCTAGAATCCCCGTTTCCCCCGCAACCACGGAAACGCCATGCACCCCGACTACCTCGAAAAGATCCTCAACGCCCAGGTTTACGACGTTGCCGTGGAGTCGCCGCTGGAAATTGCGCCGGGGCTGTCGGCGCGGACCGGGAACACGGTGCTGATCAAGCGCGAGGACATGCAGCCGGTGTTCTCGTTCAAGCTGCGCGGGGCGTACAACAAGATCGCCAGGCTGTCGCCAGAGCGTCTGAAACGCGGGGTGATCTGCGCCTCGGCGGGCAATCACGCGCAGGGCGTGGCGCTGGCGGCGGCGAAGATCGGCTGCCGGGCGGTGATCGTGATGCCGACGACGACGCCGGCGATCAAGGTCGATGCGGTACGCAACCGCGGTGGCGAGGTGGTGCTGGCCGGGGATTCGTTCGACGAGGCCTACGCGCACGCGCTGGAACTGGAGAAGGCCGAGAAGTTGACCTTCGTGCATCCGTTCGACGATCCGGAGGTGATCGCCGGGCAGGGCACGATCGGCATGGAAATCCTGCGCCAGCACACCAAGCCGATCCATGCGGTGTTCTGCGCGATCGGCGGCGGCGGGCTGATTTCCGGGGTGGCGGCGTACATCAAGCGCCTGCGCCCGGAAACCAGGATCATCGGCGTCGAGGCCGTCGATTCGGACGCCATGGCGCAGTCGCTGGCGGCCGGCAAGCGCGTGCGGCTGAAGCAGGTCGGGCTGTTCGCCGACGGCGCGGCGGTGAAGTACGTCGGCGAAGAAACCTTCCGCCTCTGTCAGCAGTACGTCGACGAGATGGTGCTGGTCGATACCGACGCGATCTGCGCAGCGATCAAGGACGTCTTCGAGGACACCCGGGCGGTGCTGGAGCCGGCCGGCGCGCTGGCCGTGGCCGGGGCCAAGGCCTACGCGGCGAAGCACCGGCTCAGGGACAAGACGCTGGTGGCCGTGGCCTCCGGCGCCAACATCAATTTCGACCGCCTGCGCTTCGTCGCCGAGCGCGCCGAGGTCGGCGAGCAGCGCGAGGCGGTGCTGGCGGTGACGTTGCCGGAGAAGCCGGGGTCGTACAAGAAGTTCGTCGCGCTGATCGGCAAGCGCAACATCACCGAATTCAACTACCGCTACAACGACCCGAAGGAGGCGCAAGTGTTCGTCGGCGTGCAGGTGGCCTCGCGCGCCGAGTCGCTGAAGCTGGTCGAGCAACTGCACAAGCACGGCTACGCCACGCTCGACCTGACCGACGACGAGATGGCCAAGGCGCATATCCGCCACCTCGTCGGCGGCCACGCTCCGCAGGTCGACAACGAGATCGTCTACCGCTTCGAGTTCCCCGAGCGGCCGGGTGCGCTGATGAATTTCCTCAATCACATGAGCTCCGGCTGGAACATCAGCCTGTTCCACTACCGCAACCACGGCGCCGACTACGGGCGCGTGCTGGTCGGGATGCAGGTGCCGCCGGAGGAGATGAGGCAGTTCAAGAAATTCCTCAAGAACCTCGGCTACGCGCACTGGAACGAGACCGGCAACGCGGCCTACAAGCTGTTCCTAGGGCGCTAGGCCGTTGGCGATAGTCCGACCGGTTATATCGTCGTGACGAAACGATCTTTCGTCACGGCGCGCGCGGTGTTCAGATTCCGCCTTTTTTGCCGTAATAACCAGCTACCTCTTGGAGGGAACGATGCCCCTGAAAATCGCCAATAACGTTACGGAACTGATCGGCAATACGCCGCTGGTTCGCCTCAATCGCCTCACGGCCGGAATCGACGGCACGGTCGCGGTCAAGCTCGAATTCTGCAATCCGGCGCACAGCGTCAAGGATCGCATCGCTGCGGCGATGATCGATGCGGCAATGGCTGCCGGCAAGATCAGCACGGAATCGATCGTCCTTGAACCGACTTCCGGCAACACCGGCATCGGCCTGGCGATGGTCTGCGCGGCGCGTGGGATCAAGTGCTGCTTCGTGATGCCGGAGACGATGAGCCGCGAACGCCGCCTGTTGCTCAAGGCCTACGGCGCCGAACTGGTGCTGACGCCGGGTGCCGAAGGCATGGCCGGGGCGATCAGCCGGGCCGAGGAAATGGCCGCGGCGGATAACCGCTATTTCATCCCGCAGCAGTTCGAGAATCCCGCGAATCCGGCAATCCACCGGGATACCACCGCCGAGGAAATCTGGCGCGATACCGACGGGCAGGTCGACATCTTCGTCGCGGGCGTCGGCACGGGGGGAACGATCACCGGCGTCGGCGAAGCACTCAAGGCCCGCAAGCCAGCCGTCAAGGTCATCGCTGTCGAGCCGGACGCCTCGCCGGTGCTCTCCGGCGGCGAGAAGGGACCGCACCCGATCCAGGGTATCGGCGCCGGTTTCGTGCCGAAGGTGCTGAATGTCGCCATCTACGACGAAATCGTGCGGGTAACCGCCGATGACGCGTTCTCCACCGCGCGGCGCCTGGCGACCGAGGAAGGCATCCTCGCCGGCATCTCGTCGGGCGCGGCCGTCTGGGCGGCGCTGACGGTGGCAGCGCGGCGTGCAAATGCTGGCAAGCTCACCGTCGCCGTCGTCCCCTCGTTTGGCGAACGCTACCTGTCGACGCAGCTCTACGCGCACCTCGATGCCTGACCGGAACGACGTGAATGGACTTTGACTTCACCCGGGTGATCGACCGCCGCGGCGGCGATTCGCTCAAATGGAACAAGTACGCCGGCCGCGACGTGTTGCCGCTGTGGGTAGCCGACATGGACTTCGCCGCGCCGCCGGCGGTGCTGGCCGCGCTCGAACGGCGGCTGGCGCGGGGCTGCCTAGGCTATGGCGAACCGTGGCCGGGGCTGGTCGAGGCGGCGCGCGGCTACCTGCGGCGCCGCTACGACTGGCAGGTCGATCCCGAGTGGCTGGTCTGGCTGCCGGGGCTGGTGACCGGCATCAACGTCGCCTGTCGCGCGGTCGAGGGCGGGGTACTCAGCGCGACGCCGGTCTATCCGCCGTTCATGTCGGCGCCGCAGTACGCCGGCAAGTCGCTGCTGAAGGTTCCGCTGGTGCTGGCAGACGGCCGCTGGCGCTGGGATTTCCAGCAACTCGAAGCGGCAATCACCCCGGAAACGCGCCTGTTGCTGCTGTGCCACCCGCACAACCCGGTCGGGCGCGCCTGGGAAGATGACGAACTGGCGACACTGGCTGAATTATGCTTCCGGCATGATCTGGTCGTCTGCTCGGACGAGATCCATTGCGACCTGATCCTCGACCCGGAGCGGCCGCACCGTCCGTTCGCTTCACTCGACAGCATGGGCGCGCGCACGATCACCCTGATGGCGCCATCGAAGACCTTCAACATCCCCGGCCTCGGCTGCTCGCTGGCGATCATCGCCGACCCGGTGTTGCGGCGCGCCTTCACCGGCGTGATGCGCGGTATCGTGCCGCATCCGAACGTGCTCGGCATGATCGCCGCCGAAGCGGCATGGAACGATGACGATGCGTGGCGCGAAGGCCTGCTCGACGTCCTGCGCGGCAATCACGCGCTGATCCAGGCTGCCGTCGCGCAGATTCGCGGGGTGTCGATGACGCCTGTGGAGGCGACGTACCTCGCCTGGATCGACGCCCGCGGCCTCGGTGTACCGTCGCCGGCACATTTCTTTGAAGAGGCCGGCGTCGGCCTGTCCGATGGCGCTGAATTCGGCCTGCCCGGCTGGGTGCGGCTCAATTTCGGCTGCCCGCCGGCGACGCTGGAGGCGGCGCTCGCGCGCATGACGAACGCCTGCGAAACGCCGACGGCGTCGACTATGCTGAAGTAATGCCGACTCGGTGGCGGGTGTTGTCCGGATGAATCTCTTTCGCAGTTTCCTTTCGCGCTTCGCTTCCTGGCGGGCTGCCCCCTATGCGGTAATGCTGCTCGGGTTGCTCGCCACGGCCGCGCTTGTCTTCGAGGTGGCGAGCAGCGACAGGGTCTATCTTGAACAGCGTTTCGACAGTGCCGCAAGCGCGCGCGCCGAGTCGATCATCCGTCCGTTCGAAAACCAGCTGGCGATGGTTGCGGTACTTCAGCGCGCGTTTCACGCGGTCGGCGAACTCGACGAGCAGAAATTCGAACAGATTCTCGGCCCGATCAGCTGGAGTCCCGGCCTGCGCGGATTCGCCTGGGCGCCACGCATCGAGGCGGCCGCCCGGGCAGCGTTCGAGGCGCAGGGCAGGAAGCGCTGGGGCGACACATTCGCCATCAGCACCATCGAGGCCGGCGGAAGCATGCTCCGATCCTCCGAACGGGACATTTATTATCCGGTGCAATTCCAGACACCTCTCGCGTCGCGCCGCCCGGTGCACGGCCTCGACCTGTATTCGATCGACGGGCGCGCTCCGTTGATCGACCAGGCGATCAGGACAGGAACCGTATTGTCCACGGGACTCATTCCGTCCGTTGCCGGCGATCCGAACGAGCGCAAGGTGGTCGTGTTCGTTGCGCCGGTGTTCCATGGCGCAGGCCCTCCCATGTTGCCTGAAGAACGGAACCAGTCCGTTGCCGGCATCCTCGTCGCATCGATGGACATCGGGGAGTTGTTCGAAATGGCGGCGTCGCTGGACGACGCCGGGCTGCTCGTCACGCTGAGTGATTTCTCCGAACCCGGCAAGGCCATTCAGCGTGGGCCCGCCCTGCCGGCCAAAACCGCGCAATCCTCCGGCAGTCTGGCTCTCACCCGCAACTTCGTCCTCGCCGGCCATATGTGGACCGTCCGTGTCGAAGCAGGCCCTCTGTGGCTGGCGGCGAACCGGACCAACCGCTCCACGGTGATCGGCGCGACAGGCGGTGCGCTGACTCTGCTCCTCGCTTTCCTCACATTCCGTTTGCTGGCCCGTCAGCGTCGAGCGGAAGCGTACGCCGGGAGCCTGTCGCTGGTCGTCGAGCAGAATCCCGCATCGATTGTGATCACGGACCTGGCGGGGCGTGTCGAGTACGTCAACGCGATGTTCCTGCAGAGTTCGGGCTACGCCCGCGACGAGGTGATCGGACGGCGCGCCGACATGCTCGGCGTCGGCGATGCGGCCCCGGCCGCCTATCGCGAAATGCATGAGGTAATCCGCAGCGGCCAGCCCTGGCACGGCGAATTGCCGAGCCGGCGGCGCGACGGCAGCATCTACTGGGAGCGAGTCCATATCGCACCGGTCCGCGATAGCGACGGCGCGATCACCAACGTCATGGCGGTCAAGGAAGACATCACCGAGTTGCGTGAGCTGACCTCGCGCTTGCAGGAAAGCGAAGCCCGTTTCCGCGGAGCGATGACGGTGATGGCCGAGGGGCTGGCGGTGCTGTCCCCCGGGGGTTTCTGCCTTTTCGCCAACCGCGCGGTGGAACGGATCATCGGTGCTCCGGAGGGAGGGCTGCAGGGGGTAAACGCGCGCAATTTGCCATTGCACTTCCTCGACAACGACGAACAGGAAATCCCGAGCCCGTTCGATGACGCCGCACTGATGCAGTCGCTCTGCCGCGAACGTGAGATCCGCAACCGGATCGTCGGCCTGCGAGTCGGCGACGAAGCTGTCCGCTGGCTGGAAGTCAGCACCTCGCCATTGCAGGTCGAGGACGGCAAGACACCACGGGTGGTGATGACCTTCTCGGACATTACCGAACGCCGTCTCGCCGACGAGAAGGCGCGGCTGGCGTTCGAAGCCATTCGGCACAGCGGCGAGGGGATTCTGGTAACCGACGCCGAGCACCGCATCGTCTCGGTCAACCCGGCCTTCGAAACTGTGACCGGCTACGCCGCCGACGAGGTGCTTGGCAACACGCCGGTGCTGTTCTCTTCGACGCACCAGGACGAAAGTTTCTTCGCCACGATGCGGGCGATCCTTGAACGCGCAGGACACTGGCAGGGCGAGGTGTGGAACCGGCGCAAGAATGGCGAGCTGTATCCCGAGTGGCTCGGCGTTTCGGCGGTGCGCGAGGCCGACGGTTCGGCCAGGTATTACGTGTACATCTTCTCGGACATGACCGAGCGCAAGGCGGCGCAGGCGCGCATCGAATTCCTCGCGCATCACGATCCGCTGACCGAACTGCCGAACCGCCTGCTGCTGCGCGACCGCATGGCGCAGGCCATGGCCCTGGCAGCGCGGTCGCAGAGCCGGGTGGCGCTGCTGTTCCTCGATCTCGACCGTTTCAAGAAGATCAACGACTCGCTCGGCCACCCGGTGGGCGATGCCCTGCTCAAGGCGATCGTCGACCGCCTGAAGGGCTGTGTGCGCGACTCCGACACGATCAGCCGGCAGGGCGGCGACGAGTTCATCATCGTGCTCAACGAGGTACGTGATACCGATGCCGTGGCGCGCGTCGCCGACAAGATCCAGCAACGCATGGGGCAGCCGTTTCACGTCGGCGAACACAACCTGATGACGTCGTTCTCGATCGGCGTAGCGATCTACCCCGACGACGGCAACGATTTCGACACGCTGCTGAAAAAGGCCGACACGGCGATGTACCACGCCAAGGAAGCCGGTCGCAACAGCCACCGCTTCTTCACCGAGCAGATGAACCTGCAGGTCGTCGAGCATCTGACGCTGGAAACGCAGCTGCGGCGGGCGCTGGACAAGCGGGAGTTCGTCCTGCATTACCAGCCGCAGCTCGATTTGCAGGAACGGACCATCGTCGGCGTCGAGGCGCTGGTACGCTGGAACAATCCGGAGAGCGGGCTGGTGCCGCCGGGCAAGTTCATCCCGGTCGCCGAGGATTCGGGCCTGATCGTGCAGATCGGCGCCTGGGTGCTGCGCGAGGCCTGCCGCCAGGCCCGTGCCTGGCAGGATGCCGGGTTGCCGCCATTGGTCATGGCGGTCAATCTTTCGGCGATCCAGTTCAAGCGGCTCGACCTCGTCAATACGGTGATCGAAGCTCTGGTGCTCTCCGACCTCGACTCGCAGTGGCTGGAACTCGAACTGACCGAGTCGATCCTGCTGCAGGACGCCGAAGCCACGCTCGATACGGTGCATCGCCTGAAGGCGCTGGGCGTGAAGCTGTCGGTCGACGATTTCGGCACCGGCTATTCCAGTCTCGCCTACCTCAAACGCTTCGCTGTCGACAAGCTGAAGATCGACCAGTCCTTCGTGCGCGACCTGGCGTCGGACCCCGACGATGCGGCAATCGTCCGCGCGATCATCCAGATGGCGCACAGCCTGAAGCTGCGGACCATCGCCGAAGGGGTGGAAACCGAGGAGCTGTGCAACCTGCTGCAGCTGTTCCGCTGCGACGAGGTGCAGGGGTACTGGCTGGCGCAACCGCTGCCGGCCGACGAGCTGGAAACCTTCGTGCGCGATTTCTCGGGCGGGACTGCGGGGAACTGAGGCGCGCGACTGAAATCATTTGCAACAGACGTTCGCCACGGCGAAATTCTTTGCAACCGGACCGGCGCGACAATGACAGCGTTCACCACTTGTCATTTCCCTACGGCCATGAAACGCTTTCTGCTTCCCCTGTCCCTCATCATCGTTGCCCTCTGGGCCGTCCTGCAGCCCGCCGGCACCCTGACCTCCACGGACTCGTTCTTCACCCTGCGCAAGGCGTACACCGCGCTGACCGGCGCGCTGGCACTGGGGTGGATGGGGTTCTGCATGCTGCTCGCGTTACGCCCGGCATGGCTGGAGCAGCAACTCGGCGGCCTCGACAAGCTGTATTACGTCCATAAATGGACGGGCATCGCCGCGGTGCTGATGGTCGCAATGCACTGGCTGCTGATCCTGTCGCCCCGGACACTCATCTCGTGGGGCTGGATCGAGGCAGCCGCCCGGCAAAAACGTGAGCACGGCGGCGGCTTCTCGCTCGTGGGCCAAGCCAAGGAAATGGGCGAATGGGCCGCGTGGGGCCTGATTGTTCTCGGCATCGTCTCGCTGCTGCGCTTCGTTCCCTATGGCTGGTTCCGCAAGCTGCACAAGGGTTTCCCGGCCATGTTCCTGCTGGGCGCTTACCATAGCGTCATCATGCTCTGGAAAGACAAGCTGCTGGCGACACCATTCGGCATCTCCTTGACGGCAATCTGCATTGCCGGCTGCGTCATCGCGGTGATTTCGCTGAAAGGGACGATCGGCGCCTCACGCCGCCATACGGGACGAATCGTGCGGGCAAACGTCGGCGAATCGGGCGTCCTTGAACTGGGCGTCGCTCCGGGACCGGACTGGCCCGGCCACACGGCGGGACAGTTCGCCCTGCTGACGCTGGACGACAACGAAGGTCCGCACCCCTTCTCGATCGTCTCGGAATGGAAGCCCGATGCGCAACTGGCCTTCGCCATCAAGCCGCTCGGCGATTACACGCGCGCGCTGCCGGGGCGGGTCAAGGTCGGCGACGCGGTCAGCATCGAAGGGCCCTACGGCCGTTTCGATTTCGGCGATGTCGCCGAGGATCAGGTCTGGGTGGCCGGCGGCGTCGGGGTCGCTCCGTTCATGGCACGGCTCGAAATGCTGGCGGAGCGGGGCGGAGCGAACGGGAAAATCCACCTTTTCTACAGCGCCCGCGACAGCCGGGAGATCGCTTATCCTGCCGGGCTTGAAGAGCTGTGCCGCAAGGCCGGAGTTCAACTGCACAGACGCGTTTCCAGCCGTGAAGGACGCTTTTCCGCCGCCGACATCGGCCAGTGCGTGAGCAGAACAGGAAGTGTATGGTTCTGCGGGCCGACGCGCTGGGGTCGGACGCTGCAAACGGTGCTGGAGCGCGATTTCGGCCTCACCGCAGGGCGCTTCCATCGCGAACTGTTCGAGTTTCGCTGAATCGTTACCGCTTCAGGGAAAGGTCATCACCCCGGCTTCGGTAACGATCGCGTCGAGGCGTGCGTCGTGCGCTTCCGGGTGGATCGTCTCAACGCGGTTCAGTTCGAAGCCGACGCCGATGGCAAGCGGCCGCGGGTGCAGCGAAGCCAGTGTCCGGTCGAAGAACCCGCCGCCGTAGCCGAGCCGGTAACCGGCCGCGTCGAAGGCCACCAGCGGAATCAACAGCGCCTGCGGCTGGAGAAAATCGCCGGCCGCCGGCGTCGGAATGCCATAGCGATCCTCGTTCAACGGCGTTTCCGGTGTCCAGGCGCGGAAAGCCAGCGGCCGGTTCGCCGCAACGACCACCGGCAGCAGCGCGGCGAACGACAGGTTTCCCTCGATCTGCCAGTGCGCCAGTAGCGGACGCAGGTCGGGTTCGTTCTTCAGCGGCCAGCAAAAGCCGACACGCAGCGCCGCGAGTTGCGGAAAATGACGGTGCAGATGGTGCCGGATCGCCTCGGAATTGTGCCCGCATTCGTTTTGGCTCAGCGCCATGCGCCGGGCGATGGCGTCTTTCCGCAGCGCCTTTCGCCAGGCGCTGTGGTTGGCGACGACACGGGCGGTTCCGGGCGTTTGGTCGACGCTCATGTGGTATGCTGAAAGCCAGTATTCACGGGTTTTCCAGCTTATCATGAAGTTCCGCGCCGCCGCCGTCCTGCTCCTGTTTTCCGCCCTCGTTTCCCCGCTGGCAAAAGCCGCGCCCGGCGACGATCTGATCCTCTCGGCACGCGACGCCACGCGCTCCGGCGACCGCTTGCGGCTCGAACGTATCGCCGGGCAGGTGCAGGGGCATCTGCTTGCGCCGTATGTCGATTACTGGCGGCTTCAACTTGAACTGAAGAACGACGTCGATCCGGCACGGGTGCGTGCCCTCCTCGATGATCACCGCGGCAGCTACCTCGCCGAGAAGATGCGCGGCGACTGGTTGAAGGAACTCGGCAAGCAGCAGCTGTGGTCGCTGTTCGACACAGAGTTTCCCACCCTGCTCCAGCCGGATCAGGAACTGCAGTGCTACGCCCTGCAAAGCCGCCGGCTGCGCGGCGATGCGACGATGCTCGACGACGCCATGCCGCTGTGGCTGACGCTTGTCGACACGCCCGAGGCATGCCACCCGGTGCTCGAAGCGCTGATTCTCGAGAAGCGCGTCCTCGCCGACGATGTGTGGGCACGCATTCGTCGCCTCGTCGAAACGAATCGCCTTGGCGGCGCCCGCCATGCGATGAACTATCTCCCGCAGAGCCAGACGCCGACCCCGGCCACCGCAAAAGCGGTGACCGACTCGCCGTTGAAATGGCTGGTCAAGGCCAATCCCTCGGCCAGCCGCATGAACCGCGAACTCGCTGCGCTGGCAATCGCACGCATCGCGCGCAACGATCCGCGCATGGCGGCCGAACAGTTGGAAAAGATCGAATCGCGCCTGCAGCCGGAGGAAAAAGGCTGGGCCTGGAGCCAGATCGGCTGGCAGGCCGCGCAGCGGCACATGGTCGACGCGCTCGACTGGTATCTCAAGGCCGGCGATGTGCCGATGTCCGACGAGGTGGCGCAATGGAAAGTGCGCGCCGCGCTGCGCGCACTGGACTGGGGAGCGGTCCGCGCCGCCATCGAGAAGATGCCGCCGGCGCTCGCCGGACAGCCGACCTGGACCTACTGGCTGGGGCGCGCCTACCGTGCCGGCGGACGGCTGGAGGAGGCCAGCGCCTTGTTCGCCAAGGTGGCCGGGCAGCCGCACTTCTACGGCAATCTCGCCGACGAGGAACTCGGGCGGACGATCAACCCGCCCCCCCGGACGATCCCGCCGACGCAGGAAGAAATCGCCGCTGTCGAGTCGCGCCCGGCGATCCGGCGCGCCCTCGCGCTGCTCAGCCTCGACCTGCGCACGGAGGGTGTCCGCGAATGGAACTGGGCCTTGCGCGGAATGAACGACCGCGAACTGCTCGCCGTCGCCGCGGTGGCCAACCGTGCCGGCGTCTATGACCGGGCGATCGCCGCCGCCGACCGCACCCGCGACGAACACGACTACACGCTGCGCTACCTGGCGCCGTTCAGCGAGCAGGTGCGCCCGGCCGCACGGACCCAGTCGCTCGACGACGCCTGGGTCTACGGCCTGATGCGCCAGGAAAGCCGTTTCGTGACCAATGCACGCTCGTCGGCCGGCGCCTCCGGCCTGATGCAGCTGATGCCGGCGACGGCCCGCTGGGTGGCCAAGAAGATCGGCCTGACGGACTACCATCACGGCCAGGTCAATGACACCGAGACCAACCTGCTGCTCGGCACCAGCTACATGCGCATGGTCATGGAAGGCCTCGACAACAGCCCGGTCCTCGCCTCCGCCGGTTACAACGCCGGCCCCGGACGGGCGCGCAAGTGGATGGCCGAACGCCCGCTGGAAGGCGCGGTCTACGCCGAGACGATCCCGTTCAACGAAACGCGCGATTACGTCAAGAAGGTGATGAGCAACGCGGTCTATTACTCGGCGCTGTTCAACGGCCAGCCGCAGTCGCTGAAGGAACGACTCGGGATCATCGGCCCGCGCGCGACGCCGAAGGCCGAGGAGTTGCCGTAGTTGCGCAGTCACTGAATAGCAGATTCACGGATAACTTTCCGGCACACGCCGGTGGAGGTGCCGCATGATGCCAGCAAAGGTGGTGATTTTCGGAGGGAGCGGTTTTGTCGGCAGCTGCCTGGCCGGACGGCTGGCGGCGCGGGGCGTACAGGTGACGGTGCCGACGCGCCGTCCGGAAAGCCGCAAATCCCTGGCCCTGCTGCCCGGCGTGCGTCTTCTCGCGGCCGACAGCCACGACCCGCTGACACTGAACGAGTTGATCGGCGACGCGGACGCGGTCATCAATCTCGTCGGCATCCTGCACGACCGCGACGGCAGCGCGCCCTACGGCAAGCGCTTTGCCGCCGCGCACGTCGAACTGCCGCGGCGGATCGTCGCGGCGATGAGGTCGACAGGCGTGCGCCGTCTGCTGCACATGAGCGCGCTCAAGGCCAGCGTCGACGCGCCGTCGGCCTACCTCCGTTCCAAGGCGGCAGGCGAGGCCGTCGTTCTCGATCCGGCGAACGGGCTGGAGGTCACGGTGTTCCGCCCGTCAGTCATCTTCGGACCGGGCGACGCCTTCCTCAACCTCTTCGCCGGCTTGCTGGCAACTGCCCCGTTCCTGCCGCTAGCCGGCGCCGACACCCGCTTCCAGCCGGTCTACGTCGGGGATGTCGCCGATGCCTTCTGCGCCGCGCTGAACAACAGCGAAACCATCGGCAGGGTCTACGAGCTGGGCGGTCCGGCGAGTTACCGCCTGCGCGACCTGGTCGCTTACGTCGGCCAGCTCACCGGCCACGCGCGACCGGTCTGCGGACTCCCCTATTTCCTTGCCCGGCTGCAGGCCGGTATACTCGGCCTCCTGCCGAATCCGCCGATGTCCCCGGACAATCTGCGGTCCCTGCAGGTGGATAGCGTCACCGACGGGCTGCACGTCTTTCCCGGCTGGCAGCCGCAATCGCTTGAAGCGGTGGCGCCGACCTACCTGAAGCCGTTTACTGCAAGGTCGCGCCTGGACGAGTTGCGTCGTCACTCCGGGCGCTGACCGGACTCCTGGAGATTTTCATCATGATGAAACTGGTCATCGGTACCCGCAATTATTCGTCGTGGAGCCTGCGTCCCTGGCTGGCCATGAAGCAGGCCGGCCTGCATTTCGAGGAAATCCTGATCCCCCTGCGCACCAGCGCAACCAAGGGCGAAATCCTCAAGTACTCGCCGTCGGGCAAGGTCCCTTGCCTGATCGACGGCGAGGTCGTCGTCTGGGATTCGCTGGCGATCTGCGAATATCTCGCGGAGAAAGTCTCCACGCTGCTGCCGTCGGAACGCAAGGCGCGGGCGCTCGCGCGTTCAATCGCCGCAGAGATGCACGCCGGATTCCCGTCCCTGCGCGAAGGCATGCCGATGGACGTGCGCGCCTCGAAGCCGTTCGCCGAACCGACGGCGCAGGTCTCGGCCGACATTGCGCGAATCGTCGCGATCTGGGAAGAGTGCCGCCAGAAGTACGGGCGCAAGGGGCCGTTCCTCTTCGGCCATTTCACCATTGCGGACGCGATGTATGCGCCGGTCGTCTGGCGCTTTCTGACGTATCACGTCGAGTTGCCCGAAGCCTCGCGGCAATGGGTCGAGACCATGGCGGCACTGCCGGCGATGCAGGAATGGCGGGCCGGTGCGCTGGCCGAGAGCGACTGAGCGGCATAGATCGATGCACGTGTTCACGGTCGGCGGCGCAGTGCGCGATGCCCTGCTCGGGCTGCCGGTGCAGGACCATGACTACGTGGTGGTCGGCGCGTCGCCGGACGAGATGCTGGCGCGCGGCTTCCGGCCGGTGGGCAAGGATTTCCCGGTGTTCCTGCACCCGAAAACGCACGAGGAGTATGCCCTTG
>JARFTZ010000035.1 GCA_029289235.1 Gammaproteobacteria bacterium | reverse complement strand
ACCAAAAACCCACCGCTCCCAGTGGCACCACCGCCACCGTCGTGGGTCCTGAAGGCGAAGAAATCTTCACCGACGAACACGGCCGGATCAAGCTCCAGTTCCACTGGCAACGGAAACAGGATCACCCCGACGGCGGCGCCGACCGCGACGAGCGCTCCAGTACCTGGGTGCGGGTCGCCTACCCCAGTGCCGGTGCCCAGTGGGGAACCCAATACATCCCCCGAATCGGCCAGGAAGTCCTCATCAGCTTTCTGGAAAACGACATCGACCGCCCGGTCGTCACCGGGGTGCTCTACAACGGCACCCACCGGCCGCCCACCTTCAGCGGCGCCGGATCTCTCCCGGCGACCAAGACGCTCTCCGGCCACAAGTCAAAAGAGTACAAAGGCAGCGGCTACAACGAACTCCTGCTCGACGACAGCACCGGCGAACTGCGCACCAAGCTCTCCAGCGAACACGGCAAGACCCAGCTCAACCAGGGCTACCTGATCCACCCGCGCACCGACGGCAAGGGCGAACCACGCGGCGAGGGCTTTGAGTTGCGCACCGATGAGTCGGGGGCGCTACGCGCGGCCAAGGGGCTGCTGCTTTCAACCGATGCCCGGCTCAAAGCCCGCGGCCGCCAGCTTGACCGCGCCGAACTCATCGGCATCTTGCAGGTGCTCGGAAGCTTGCAGCAACAACTGGCGGACCTGGCCAATACCCATCAGGCGGACGAGACCGACACGCAGAAACTCACCGAACTGAAGCAGCACGTCGAGAACTGGGAAAAGGGCAACAATGCCGAGGGCGGCAAGCCGGATTCTGCCGGCGGTCAGCCGATCATCGCTGCCACTGCCCCGGCCGGTTTTGTCGTCGGCAGCGCGAACAATATCGCCCTGGCAGCCGAGAATCACATCGACCTCATCAGCAACCAGAACATCCAGATGTCCGCCGGGCGGCGCTGGCTGGCGCGCGCGGCCGAGAGCATCAGCCTCTTTGCCCACCGCGCCCGCATCAAGCTCATCGCGGCAAACGACAAGGTCGAAATCCAGGCGCACAACAACAATATCGAAGCCACTGCGGCCAAGAAAATCGTACTCACCGGGCTCGAAGAAATCGTCCTCAACGCCCCCAAGATTTCGTTCATCGCGTCCGGCGCAGGCATCGACTTGGGCAGCGGCGCGATCACCACGCAGTGCTCCGGGATCCACGAACAAAAGGCCGGCTTCCACAAACTGACCGGGCCCGGCGGCGGCAGTGTCGGCGGGCAACTGCCCGGCAGCGAAGCCGCCTACGACGAGAAATTCCGGCTGCGCTTCAACAACGGCAAGCCGGTCGCCAATACGCCCACCATCATTCGTAACGCCAAGGGCAAGACCTTGTGGAGCGGCACGACCAACGCGCAGGGCGAAGCCGACATTCTCAAGAAAGACCTTCCGGAGAACATCCGCATCGAATTCAAGGACAAGGCATGAGCGAAGGTGAAACCTGGCGTCGCGTGCGCACGCTGTTCGACAAGAAGATGTCGCCGCAATCCCCTTCCAGCACCAGTCCGGTCGGATGCACGATCCGCGCCGTTGCCCTCTGGCCGGGGCGTATCCTGGTGCCGGTGATCTTCATTCCGGGGATCATGGGGTCGAATCTGCGCAGCAACAAAGACCAGTCCCCCTCGTGGAGGCCACCCAACGGCGTCCTTGATAGCCTCGGAGAACTGAGCAACAGAGCAGGGCAGGAGCCTGCGCAACGCCAGGAGCAACTGACCGCCGACGACTGCGACGTCTACGAACGCAACGACGCGGTCAAGATCAAGGACAGCTACCTCGCCCTCGACAAAGACGAAGCAACGCGGCGGCACTGGGGCGAACTGCACGCGGCGAGCTACCTCCCGATCCTCAAGGAACTCGAAGAACGACTGAACTATCCGTACTGCGACCCTGAACAGAACGACTCGCCATCACCCCAGGAATCCTGGCAAGGAGCCATCTCGCCCAAGGACGATCGCTGGTCTCCGAAGGCGCCGCTCACCGAAGACGAGTTTGCCTCACACCTAGGCAGCATTTACTTCCCTGTCTACGCCTGCGGCTACAACTGGCTCAAGAGTAACGAGGACTCAGCCCAGCGCGTCATCGATCGCATCGCCGAGATCGAGAAGCGCATCGAGGGGAACGGCTACTACAGCTATGCCGGCAAAGTCATCCTGGTCACCCATTCGATGGGCGGGCTTGTGGGACGGCGCGCAGCCCAATTGGCTCCGGATAAAATCCTCGGGGTCGTACACGGCGTGCAACCGGTCACCGGCGCGCCGGTCGTCTATCGCCGCTTCAAGTCCGGTACCGAAACCGGCGGTTTCTTCGACATCGCCGGCATCGGCGCAGCGGTCGTGCTCGGCTGGGACGCGGCGGACACTACGCCGGTCCTCGGTAACTCGCCGGGTCCGATGGAACTCCTGCCGACCCGTCACTATGGCCCCGGCTGGCTGCGCATCCGGGACCGCAATGGCAACGAGTTCCGGTTGCCGCAAGGCGACCCGGCCGCCATCCTCGAAGGCCGTGAGGAAGCCGATCCCTACGCTGACATCTACAAAGTCTCCGCCCTCGACAAGTGGTGGGGGATGGTCGATCCGGGGTTACTGGATCCAGCAAAGAAGGTCGTAATCTCTGAAGAACAGAGCGCTCAGGGGCACTTCCTTCGGCAGTTGCGAAAGGCAAAGGAGTTCCACGACACAATCGGCCTCACCTGCCACCACGCCACCTACGCTCATTACGGCGACGACCCGAAGCACGAGTCCTTCGCCAGCGTCATCTGGGAAACCTCGGACGACCTGTCCGGCATTACGGCGGAAGAACTGATGAACGCCCCGCGCACTTCGGCCAAGCTGACAGGAAAGACCAAGGTGGATATTGCCGGTACAACCTATACCTTCAAACTCAAAGACCGCGATGGTCCGGGCGACGGGACAGTGCCGACACCCTCGGGTGAAGCGGCAAGACGCCTCGAAGGTATCCGCGACGTGTTCGGTCTCGACGGTTTCGATCATCAATTCAGCTACAACAACGAGATTGCCCAGCACACCGTGCTCTACGCCGTCGGCAAACTCGTCCAGCAGATCACCATCAAGGAGGATGGTACCGCATGCGTTTGACTCTCACCTTCTTCGCCGCACTTGCTCTCGCCATGCCGGCCGTTGCTCAGTCTCAAGGAGATTTCATGAAATCCGCAAACCAATCCAATACTTATTGCCTTGGCCGTTTCCTGATCGATCTGCCCAACGATGCGGAAATCGTGGCGCAAACGGCAGAGTACCGTGGCGACAAGATCAAGGTCGAACGACAACCGTCAGCGGAAACCTTCCTGCACTTGATTACAGAGAAAGAAAACACGCTACGCGAGACAAAGCATAAAAAGGACCCGTCGTTACTCAAGTATTTATCAAAGAAAGATGACGGACGCTCAGTAGCAATCATCTATTGGAAAACCCCGGAGAAGCGGCATCTTTACGAGACGGAGGTAAATAAATGGCAGAAAGGCTTTCAATTTCTTGCGAAAGGGCAAGCCGATCCAGACCAGATGGAAATGGCCGTTGATTTTGCCAACCGCACTCTCTCCGAACTCCGCTACCGCGACCCGACGGAGATCCCGTCCGAAACCGGCTTCTGCATCGAGCGGGGGCTTTTTGCCGGCGAGCCGGCGATGCCGCACTACGAACGTGCCGAGGTGAGTTTCCGCCTGAAAGGCCATCCAGACGTGGTGGTAAACGCGTCGACGTGGATGGTGATGAAGGAGGACAGGGAAGGTTTGCTGGACCGGATCGACCGTAAGAAGAAGGATACGGCCCTGATCGATCTGTTCAACATGATCAAGGTGCTGCGGCGC
>JARFTZ010000034.1 GCA_029289235.1 Gammaproteobacteria bacterium | reverse complement strand
CGATCGGTCTCGGTCTGCGTTTCCTGGATCGACGCGTCGGCACTCTCGGTCATCTCGTGCATGCGCGCGATATTGCGGGCAATCTCCTGGCTGGCGAGCGACTGCTCGGAGGTTGCCGAGGCGATTGTAACGAGCGCCTGTTCGATGACCTGGGCGTTCTGCTCGATTTGTGCGATCGACGACGTCACCGCCTGCGATTTCTCGACGCCGCGATGAACCTGCTGGACGGCGTCTTCCATGCTCGCCACGGCCATCTTCGTTTCCTCCTGGATCAGGCGGATCGTGTCGCCGATCTCCACGGTCGAGACGCCGGTCCGTTCCGCCAGCTTCCGCACCTCGTCGGCCACCACGGCAAAGCCTCGTCCCTGCTCGCCCGCCCGCGCCGCCTCGATTGCCGCATTGAGCGCCAGCAGATTGGTCTGATCGGCAATTTCCTTGATGACCCCGACAACGGCACTGATCTGCGCCGAGCGCCCGTCGAGTTCATGCAGCACCGTTTCGAGCTGCTGCACCGTCGTCGAGATGCGCGCGATTTCCTCGGCGGTCTCCATCACGTCGCCCGCCAGCCGCTGCGAAGCCTGCCCGGCATCGCGCGTCAGTTGCTCGGCATTCTTCGCCGAATCGGCGATGTGGCTGATGCTGACGGTCATTTCCTCGACCGCCGCAGCGGTCGCGTTGGCCGAGGACGCCTGCTCCTTCGAGCCGCTGCTGATGTCCTCGGTCGCCTTGGCCACCCGCTCGATGCCCTCGATCAGTTTCGACGAATCGGTCTTGATCTCGCTGACCATTCCGCGCAAGATCGCCGCAAAGCGGTTGAACGCGTCCTTGGTCTGCCCCACTTCGTCGTTGCTGTCCACCGGCAAGGTCACGGTGAGATCGCCGCCCCCCATCGCCATGGCCTGCATCGTGTCGCGCAGCGCGGAGATGCCACGCATCATCCGGCTGATGCCGAACGAGGTGACGAAGAAAGCCACAATCAGACCGATCGCCATCAGGCCGAACATGCCGAGCATCAGCTGATCGATCGGATTCGTCGCCTTGTCTTCCGACACCATCACCCCCAGCAGCCAGCCGGTGCCTCCGACGGGATAGAGCGCGCTGAGCATGGCAGCTGCACCGATCCTCCTCGCGTGGATCTTGCCATCGGCCGGAAAGGTAGCGAGATCAAAGCCCGGCTCGACGTCGGCAATCTTCTTCAGACCGGACTCTTTGGCCGGATGCGCGATCACCAGCCCGTCCTTGGTAATCAGGAACGCGTAACCTTCGCCCGGCAAACGGGCCGAGAGAATTTCATCGACGATGCGTTGCAGCGTCACATCCCCTCCTGCGACGGCCATCAACTGCCCGCCATCACGCCGCGCCTTGGCAAAAGTAATGATCGGGCGCTTGGTCGACGCATCAATGTACGGCGGAGAAGCGATCGCACCTTGTGAGGCAGCCGCGGCGACGTACCACGGCCGAACGGTCGGATCGTAGCCCGGCGGCACCGGTGTCGCTTGCGAGAACTGCGTCATCGTCTTGTCCGGCTGGCCGATGTACATGTCGTCGAACCCGCCCGCCTCCTTGGCCTGGTCGAGAATCGGCTTCAACTCACCGCTGCCGAAACGCCCCAGTGTCGAGGCGACGACGGCCTGGCGTGACGCCACCCACTCGGTGACGAAACTCATTTTTCCTGCGGCCGCCTGCTCGATCTGTTGATGAATCGATGCCAGCAACGCGTCCCGCGTCTTGACGTAGGCAACGCCGCAAAGCAACGCCGAAACCACCGTCAAAATAGCAAGGACGAACAGGATCATCCGGGTTTTGAGCGACCTCATCATGCCTCCCTGTCAAAAAATCCTTTGAATGGACACATTCTCGACCACGACGATGCTCTGTCAGTATAGCCGGACACCAAGCAATTAATCGGCCAGTCCTTGGCGCTCCTGTAAGCGCATTGCCGACCACATCATCGCGACAAGAAGCATCGCGGCGGCAATCAGGCTGAGCAGCGAGGCCAGCCAGAATCCGGAGGCTCCCATCGGCGGCTGCATCCGGAATGCCAGCCACCAGCCCCCCGCAAGGCCGATGCCCCAGAATGCAGCAACATGCACCAGCATCGGCACGAAGGTGATCTTGTAGCCGCGCAACGCGTGCGCGGCCACGGTCTGGGCGGCGTCGAACAGCTGATACGCCGCCATGAAGCCGATCAGGGAAAGGCCGACACGCCGCACAACGGGATCATTCGAATACGCGCCGACCAGCGGCTCGCGAAACATCCAGAGCACGACGCCAAGAATCGCCGAAAGCACTGAAGCAATGAGCATCCCGGCAAGCGCCGACACCCGCGCCCGCGCAAAATCACGCGCGCCGGCGGAGAGCCCCACTTGCGCCAGTGTCGCCACGGCCAGCGACAGCGGGAGCATGTAACACAGGCCGGCAAGA
The DNA here is from genome assembly GCA_029289235.1 of Gammaproteobacteria bacterium. Taxonomy (GTDB): domain Bacteria; phylum Pseudomonadota; class Gammaproteobacteria; order Burkholderiales; family Rhodocyclaceae; genus Propionivibrio. The sequence continues at coordinate 44,218 of JARFTZ010000034.1, read as the reverse complement.
TTGGCGATCACCCGGTGCCCGGCCACCACGGCGGCACCGAGCTGCGCGACGAACAACGCCACCAGCGTGAACGCCGAGATCTCCACAAAGCTGGACATGCCCATAGGTAACCCAAGGCGCAGCAGCAATTTTTGCTCACGCCAGCGGGGCGGCCGCCACCCCTGCATCAGCCGGTAGCTGCGCAGCTGCCGACTGTTCAGGATGTACAAGATGCTGGCAACAAGGGCCAGCCATCCGATCAGCGCATTTGAAACGCCACAGCCGAGGGCTCCGAGGGCGGGAAGACCCGATGTTCCACGAACCAGAACACTGGCCAGACCGCCATGCGCCAACGTACAGCCCAATGAAATGATCATCAACGGCCGCGGCTGCCCCACCGCAACGCAGAACGCATGAAACGTCCGGTACAACAGCCATGCGGGAACGCCCCAGGCCAAGGCCGCGAGATACGCGCGCGTCTTGGCCTCGACCACGGAGTCAATGGTGGATAACGCCAGCAACGGATCCGGATAAAGCAACGCGACGATTCCCGGGAGGGACATCGCCAACGCCAGCCAGACTCCCTGATGCAGGGCGCCGGCCACGTCATCCATACGTCCGGCGCCCTTGAGGTGGGCAACCGTCGGAGAAACCGCCTGGACGATCCCGACCAGCGCGAGAATCACCGCGACATAGATTCCGCTGCCGACAGCGACCGCCGCAAGATCATCCGTATCGAAATGTCCGAGCAGAACGGTATCGATGACCATCATGCCCATCGAGGCCAGTTGGGCCACGAGCATCGGCCAGGCCTGAACGACGATCAAACGGGACTGAGCAAGGAACATGCACATGCTGGAAGGAGAAAAGCCAGTCGCTCAGGCTACCGCAACTTCGCCGCGCCCGGAACACTCGCCCGCCCGTTGCCTTCGACGTCACCCACCGTTACAAACGCCGCCCCCCCGTTACACAAGCCCGAAAAAGAGCCCACAGACGCATCCCTGCTCGCTTGTTACGATCCGTTCCGTCAGATGAAATGCCGTTTCATACTGATAAACGCAATTCAACCACTTCAATGAAAGGAAACATCATGGAACTCAGCTCTAGCTTCCTCTTTGAGCACAGCCTCGAACTTCGTCTGATCGTTGCAGCTCTTGCAATCGTCGGCGGCTACGGACTCGTCAAGCTCTACACGCTGGTTGGCGAAGCCCGCGACGCCGCCCTCGAAGCCTACCGTAAGGCCGCTGAAGGCAAACTGAGCACCAGTGCAGCTGGCGCACGCTAACCCTGCCAAGTCATGACAGGCCAACCTCCGACCGGAAAATAACAGTTCGCCGATCGATTCACCATCGTTGCGGCAACAAGACGCCAGGCCTCTCCAGGCAGGCATTCCGGTCGGAATACAAGCGGCACCCGTTCTCGGGCATCCTGCCGCACCGCCGACCATCACTGGCTCTCCGGCGAAAAAATCCAAACTGGTCACACCGGGTTGTCGATATCGACGAACTCGCACGAAACACCAAAGCGTGCCTGCAAGTTCTCGGCCAACGCCTGCACGCCGAAACGTTCCGTGGCATGATGCCCGGCCGCGATGAAGGCCACGCCCGACTCCCGCGCAAGATGCACCGTCTGCTCCGAGATTTCCCCGGAGAGATAGACATCGACCCCTAAAGCAATCGCCTGCTCGAAATAGCCTTGCGCGCCGCCGGAACACCAGGCGATACGGCAAACACGACGCTCGTCATCCCCCACAATGAACGGCTGACGCCCCAGTCCTGTCGCAATCGATTGCGCCAACGCCGCCAACGACACGGCCCCGGGCAAGCGTCCCCAAAAACCCAGATCCTGCTCGCCGAATCGACCTTCAACCACCCAGCCAAGGCGAGATGCAATCCGGGCGTTGTTTCCCAATTCAGGATGCGCATCGAGTGGCAGGTGGTAGGCAATCAGGTTAATGTCATGGAGAAGCAAGGAGCGCATGCGCGCCTTGCGGAATCCAGTTAGTCGACCGTCCTCTCCGCGCCAGAACCAGCCATGGTGCACCAATAATGCATCGGCGCCGCGCGCGATCGCGGCATCGATCAAGGCCTGGCTGGCCGTCACGCCGGCGACGATCGTCCGTACCTCAGCACAGCCTTCCACTTGCAGTCCGTTTGGGCAATAATCCTTGAATCGTCCGGCCTCAAGCAACTCGTCCAGATACAACACCAACTCTTCGCGTCTCATATCGCCATCTCCGAATCAATTCCCCATGCGCAGACTCTGGCTGATTTTTGCACAAACCGTCACCATCAGTCTCGCCGTACTCTTTGTTATTTCCACGCTGAACCCCGAATGGTCATTGCGTTGGCCGCTTTCCGGACAAACCACCGAGAACGCGCAACCGCGCGACAATTCGTTTCGTAATGCTGCCAGGAAAGCGCTGCCATCGGTGGTGCACATCTTCACTTCGCAAAAGAATCCGTCCCAGCAGAATCCGATGGCCGAAGACCCGCTGTTCCGGCATTTCTTCGGCGACGAAGGCGAGATCGACGATTCGCGCAAATCCGGGCTCGGATCGGGCGTCATCGTCAGTACCGATGGCTACATCCTGACAAACTATCACGTCGTTGAAAACGCCGACCAGATCGAAGTCGCGCTCGACAACGGGAAGACGCTCACCGCGCAACCGGTTGGCGGCGACCCTGAAACCGATCTGGCGGTGCTGAAACTGGATCCGGGCGAGGACGGCATTCGCGAGTTTCCCGCGATAACCCTCGGTCGCATGGACGAGGTAACTGTCGGCGACATCGTCCTGGCCATCGGCAACCCCTTCGGTGTCGGGCAAACGGTAACGATGGGGATCGTCTCGGCGCTCGGCCGTTCGCACCTCGGCATCAATACCTTCGAGAACTTCATCCAGACCGACGCGGCCATCAACCCCGGCAACTCGGGCGGCGCGCTGGTCGACGCGAACGGCAACCTGATCGGCATCAGCACCGCGATCTATTCGCGCTCAGGTGGCTCGCTCGGCATCGGCTTCGCCATTCCCGTATCGACCGCCAGCAATGTGCTGGAGCAGATCGTGCGCACGGGCGCCGTGACCCGCGGCTGGATAGGCATCGAGGCGCAGGAGATCACCCGGGAACTGGCGGAATCCTTCGAACTGCCATCGACCGAGGGCGCTCTCATTGCAGGCGTTCAGCGCGGCGGACCGGCAGACGCCGCGGGCGTCAAACCCGGTGACATCCTGTTGTCGGTCGCGGGCAAGCCGGTCAAGGATCCGCAAACGATGCTCGATCTGATTGCCGCCTTGAAACCGGGAGCCAAAGTGCCGTTCAGCTTCCGCCGGCAGAAGGAAGTCCTTGAGACGACGATCGGCATCGGCAAACGACCGCCACTGCGCGCAAACCGCGACTGACCGGAGCCACTCAGGAAGCGTCGCGCGGCTCTTCAAGGCGCGGCTGCCCGGATTCGCCACGCTTTCGCACAAAACGCGCCATCAACATGCCCAGTTCGTACAGAAGGCAGAGCGGAATCGCCAGCATCAGCTGTGAAACGACATCCGGCGGCGTAAAAATGGCGGCGACGACGAAGGCACCGACGATAACGTAGGAGCGCCATTCCTTCAACGTGGACAATTCCACGATCCCCACCATCACCAGAACCACGACGATCACCGGCACTTCGAACGCCACCCCGAAGGCAACGAACGTCGTCATGACGAACGACAGGTACTTCTCGATATCGGTCATCCACGCCACACCCTCGGGGGCAACGTTGGCCATGAAGCCGAAGACCGTGGGGAAAACCAGGAAATAGGCAAACGACATGCCGACAAAGAACAACAGAACACTCGACGCAACCAGCGGCAGCGCCAATTTCTTTTCATGCGCGTACAGCCCCGGGGCGACGAAGGCCCAAACTTGATAAAGCACGTACGGCAACGCGATCAGGAAAGCCACCATCAACGCGACCTTCATCGGCACCAGAAACACTCCGACCACGTCCGTCGCGATCATCTGCCCGCCTTGCGGCAAGGTATTCAACAACGGTTGCGCCAGCAGCGCATACAATTCCTTGGCCCACGGGAACAGACACAGGAACACGATCAGAATCGACAGTAGCGCCCTGATCAGGCGATCGCGCAATTCAATGAGGTGAGAAAGAAACGACTGCTCTGGCTGATCCATCTTCAAACACCTGTCTTCGCCGGGGTCGATGAATCATCAGACAGTGCCGCGGGAGGAACGTCCTGAACGACCACATGCTGCGTCTCCGCGTTGGACTCCGGCTGTTTTCGGTGTTCGTCCCCCCCCCCCAATTTCGCCGACTCAACCGCCTCGCCGACATCTTTCCCGATCGTTTGCACCTCAGAGGCAATGGTCTGTTCGAAATTGCGGGCAGATTCCTGCATTTCCGCCTGCAATTTCTTCAACTCATCCAGTTGCATTTCCCGGCTGATATCGGCCTTGACGTTTTGCACGTAACGCTGCATTCGCCCGAGCAGCACCCCGGCAGTGCGGGCAACCTTCGGCAGCCGCTCGGGTCCGATTACCACAAGCGCCACCACTCCCACGACGAGGAGTTCCGAAAAGCCTATATCGAACATAGAGGTTCGGTCACCAAGAAATACGGGAACGCTCCACAAACATATTTCCGTATGTGTAAATACTCAAGGAACTACGTCCGGATCCCGGTCGGTTGTTATGACTTGGTTTTTTCCTTGACTTCACCTTCGATCGTCTGACCGCCCGAAATCTGCTCCGGGGGCGTCTCTGTCGGCTTTTTTTCGGCCGTCCCATCACGCATGCCTTCCTTGAAGCCCTTCACGGCGCCACCGAGATCTTCTCCGATATTCCGTAGCTTCTTGGTACCGAACACGAGCATGACGATCAACAAAACGATCAACCAATGCCAAATGCTGAAACTTCCCATGATGACTCTCCTTAATTGCGCTTGAGCATCGGCCCGACCGGCTCCGGCCCGCCGACGACATGGGCGTGCAGATGGGAAACTTCCTGTCCGCCAACCCGCCCGTTGTTGATGATGACACGAAAACCGTCCGGGCTACCGTTTTCCTCGGCCAAGCGATTCGCTATGCCCAGCATATGTCCCAACACCGGTTCGTCGGCTTCGGTAGCTGTCTGCAACGATTCGATGTGGCGCTTGGGAATGACCAGAATATGCATCGGTCGCGCCGGATTGATATCGTGGAAGGCGAGCACGGTCTCGTCCTCGAAAACCTTGCGCGCGGGGATTTCGCCACGCGCAATCCTGCAAAACAGGCACTCAGACATGACTCCTCCTAGCCGGCATTCCGGGAGTTCTTCTCGGCGATGCCGGAGGTGCCCTCACGTCGCTGCAGTTCCTTGAGGACATCCTCGGCACTCAAGCCATAAAAGGCCAACAAGGCGAGAACGTGATAGAAAACATCCGCCGACTCATAAACGATGCTGTCCGGCTTGCCGTCCTTGGCCGCCATGATCAATTCGGCGGACTCCTCGCCGATCTTCTTCAAAATCGAATCCGGCCCTTTTGCAAACAACTTGGCCGTGTAGGACGTCGTCGGATCGGCGTGCCGACGCGACGCCAGAATTTCCGACAACCGGAGCAATACGTTCTCGCTACTCATTTTGCGTAAATATCCTTTGGATCTTTCAAGACCGGATCGGTGGCAACCCAGCGATCACCTTGCAGTTCGAGGAAGAAGCAGCTTTCGCGGCCGGTGTGACACGCGATGCCGCCAATCTGCTCAATGGAAAGCAGCAGCACGTCGCCGTCGCAATCCGCGCGGATCGTCCGGATCTTCTGCACGTGCCCCGACTCTTCGCCCTTCCGCCAGAGGCGCTTGCGCGAGCGTGACCAATAGACGGCGTTGCCGCTCGACACGCTCTCCTGTAATGACTCCCGGTTCATCCAGGCAAACATCACTACCCGGCCGGTTGCGGCATCCTGAGCGATGGCGGGAATCATCCCTTTTTCATCCCAGTTCAACGCATCGAGCCAGAACTGGCTGGTATCCAGATCGCTCACAGACGGACCTCGATACCTCGATCGCGCATGAACTCCTTGGCCTGGCGCACCGTATACTCGCCGAAATGGAAGATACTGGCGGCCAGCACGGCGTCCGCACCGCCTATCGACACACCGTCGGCAAGATGCTGCAGGTTGCCGACGCCACCGCTAGCAATCACCGGGATATCCACGGCATCCGACACCGCGCGGGTCAGCGCCAGATCGAAACCATTCTTCGTTCCGTCACGATCCATGCTGGTCAGAAGAATCTCGCCAGCCCCCAGTTGCTGCACGCGTCGCGCCCATTCCACGGCATCCAGACCGGTGCGATTGCGCCCGCCATGGGTAAAGACCTCCCATTTTCCCGGCGCCACCTGCTTGGCGTCGATCGCCACCACGATGCATTGATTCCCCACCTTGGCCGAAGCATCCGCGACCAGATCGGGGTTATTGACCGCCGCCGTGTTCATGCTCACCTTGTCAGCGCCGGCATTCAAAAGACGCCGGACATCGGCCACGGTGCGCACCCCGCCACCGACCGTCAGAGGAATGAATACCTGTGACGCACACGCTTCGACGATATGCAGGATGATGTCGCGCTGATCGGACGACGCGGTGATGTCCAGGAAGGTCACCTCGTCGGCGCCCTGGTCATCGTAACGGCGCGCGATTTCGACAGGATCGCCGGCATCGCGCAGGTCGACGAAATTGGTTCCCTTGACGACCCGGCCGGCGGTCACGTCAAGGCACGGAATGATTCGTTTGGCTAGACCCACAGCGAACGTCCTGAATCAATCGATACGTACATACGCGACTCAGGCATCCCCGGCCTTGTCCGCCTCGGCCTGCGCCGCAGCGAAATCAAGCGAGCCGTCGTAGATTGCACGGCCGGCGATGGTTCCCATGATGCCCTCGTTCTCGACCTCGCATAACCGGCGAATATCATCGATGTTCGACAGTCCGCCACTGGCAATCACGGGAATCCGCAGCGATTGCGCCAGTTTGACCGTTGCCTCGATGTTAATTCCCGAGAGCATGCCATCACGCCCGATATCGGTGTAAATAATGGCTTCAACGCCGTAGTCCTCGCATTTCTTCGCAAGATCGATCACATCATGCTTGGTCAGTTTCGACCAGCCATCGACAGCCACCTTGCCGTCCTTGGCATCGAGGCCGACGATGATCTGTCCGGGGAAGGCGCTGCAGGCATCATGCAGGAAACCCGGGTTCTTCACCGCAGCTGTGCCGATGATGACGTAACTGACCCCGTTGTCGAGACAGCGTTCGATGGTATCCAGATCGCGGATACCGCCGCCCAACTGGACGGGAATCTCGTCGCCAACGGCGTCGACGATTTCCCGAATCGCCTTCTCGTTTTTCGGCTTGCCGGCGAATGCACCGTTCAGGTCGACCACGTGCAGACGACGCGCACCTTGTTCGAGCCAGTGGGCGGCCTGCTCGCCGGGAGAATTGGAAAAGACCGTCGCTTCATCCATGAGGCCCTGCTTGAGACGGACACACTGCCCGTCCTTCAGGTCGATCGCGGGAATGATCAGCATTTTGGGAGAACTAGAGGTGGTTGAAAAAATCGAGACCAGGAGATCAGGCTGCGATCAGGGAACCCATTTCATGAAGTTCGACAACAGGGCCAGGCCCGCCTGCGCGCTCTTCTCCGGATGACATTGAATGGCAAAGATATTATCCCGCGCCACCGCGCTGGTAAAGGGGATGCCATAGTCCGTCATGCCGACGGCACAATCCCGATCGACCGGATCGACAAAATAGCTGTGCACGAAATAGAAACGCGCACCGTTCCCGATGCGCGACCACAACGGGTGCGCACGGCATTGCGCGACCTCGTTCCACCCCATGTGGGGCACTTTGAGCCGCCCACCTGACGCGGCGAACATTTTTTCCGGGGGAAAAAGACGCACGCATCCCGAAAAAACGCCCAAACCGGAAACGTCGCCTTCCTCGCTATGTTCGAACAACATCTGCAGGCCGATGCAGATTCCAAGAAACGGCTTGTTTCGGGCAGCGTCGAGAACCACCGGGCGTAATCCACGCGCATCAAGTTCGCGCATGCAATCCGGCATTGCTCCTTGCCCGGGGAAAACCACGCGTTCCGCCGAGGCAACAATATCGGGGTCAGCGGTGACGATCACCTCCCTGCCCTCGGCAACATGGACCAGCGCCTGCCACACCGAGCGCAAATTTCCCATGCCGTAATCAATGACGGCCACCATTCCAGCCTTGTTTGCCATCAAAGCGAACCCTTGGTGGAAGGAATTGCCCCTGCGCTGCGCGGATCCGGTTCTATCGCCATGCGCAAAGCACGACCGAAAGCCTTGAAAACTGTTTCGGCCTGGTGATGGGCGTTTTCGCCGCGTAAATTATCGACATGCAGGGTCATCAAGGCGTGATTCGTCAGCCCCTGAAAAAACTCGCGAACCAGATCGACATCGAACGCGCCAATCGTCGCGCGGGTGAAATCAACGTGGAACGACAACCCGGGCCGACCGGACAGGTCGATAACCACGCGGGACAGTGCCTCGTCGAGAGGCACGTAAGCGTGACCGTAACGACGGATTCCCTGTTTGTTGCCCAACGCCTGGGCCAAGGCCTGCCCGACGGTAATCCCTATATCCTCGACGGTATGGTGTGCATCGATATGCAAATCCCCCGCCGCCTGCACCTCAAGGTCGATCAAGCCATGCCGCGCGACCTGGTCGAGCATGTGATCGAGGAACGGCACGCCCGTAAGAAAACAGCCTTTCCCGCTCCCATCGAGATCGATGCGAACGGAAACCTGAGTCTCCAGCGTGTTTCGGGTTATTTCTGCCTGGCGCATGATGGTTGGGCGATCGTCGATCTTCGGGCTATCTTGGGTTGGAATCAATCATCAGGGACGCATGATACCATTTGACGCCTGCACCGCACCGAACCCTTTGCCCCTCTTGGACCGCCTATGAGTCACTTCTGGAGCCCTCTCGTTCACGGCCTGACCCCCTACACGCCGGGGGAGCAGCCGAAACTGATCAACCTGGTCAAGCTGAACACCAACGAAAACCCTTACCCGCCCTCACCCAAGGCCGTCACCGCCATGCGGAACGAACTGGGCAGCGATGGCGCGACATTGCGCCTCTATCCCGACCCGAACGCCGACTTGCTGAAGCAATCCGTTGCGGAGCTGTTTTCAAAGAATGGGATAACGCCCGCCCATGTTTTTGTCGGCAACGGCTCCGACGAAGTACTCGCCCATGTCTTCATGGCCTTGCTCAAGCACGACAAGCCGGTCCTTCTGCCCGACATCACCTACAGCTTCTACCCGGTATATTGCGGCCTGCATGGCGTCAAGAGCGTCTCGATCCCGCTCGACGAACAGTTCGCCATCCGGGTCGATGACTACGCGATGGAAAACGGCGGAATCATCATCGCCAATCCCAACGCCCCAACCGGACACCTGCTGCCTCTGGGAGAAATCGAACGTCTGGCGGCGGCTCACCCCGGCTCGGTGGTAGTCATCGACGAGGCCTACATCGATTTTGGCGGTAAAAGCGCAATCTCGCTGGTCGGGCGGTTTCGCAATCTGCTGGTTGTCCGCACGCTGTCCAAATCGCACTCGCTGGCGGGCTTGCGGGTCGGTTTCGCAGTGGGGGATCCCTTGCTGATCGAGGGCCTCGAGCGTATCAAGAACAGCTTCAATTCCTATCCGCTGGACCGGCTCGCCATCGTCGGCGCCGCCGCTGCGCTGGCGGACATCGAGTATTTCGAGACAACCCGGCATGCCGTGATGAACAGCCGGGCCGTTCTCGTTGCCGAGTTGAAAGCGCTCGAGTTCGACGTACTCCCCTCCGCAGCGAACTTCATTTTCACCCGCCACCCGAAGCACGACGCCGGCACTCTGGCGACAAACCTCAGGGAGCGCAGCATCATCGTGCGCCATTTCAGACTTCCGCGCATCGAGCAGCATCTTCGCATCACCATCGGCACGGATCAGGAATGTGCAGCCCTGATTGCCGCGTTGAAGGACATTCTCATCGGCATTCAATGATAACAGGGACGTAGACGCCAGAAGGGGCATGCCTAGGCATGCCCCTTCTGGCTTTCAGGAGTCGCTTCCCGGCCCCCACCGGAAAGCGGCCCGTCCCCAAACTCGGGTTACTTCAACATATCCGGCAAGAACGTGATGATCCACGGGTTCATGGTGAGGATAACCAGCGTCACCAGCAAAGCGTACAGGTACGGCAGCGACGCCTTCATCACCTTCTCGATCGGCACCTTGGTAATCGCGCTGGCCACGAACAGGTCGAGACCGACCGGCGGGGTGATACAGCCGATCGCCAGGTTGACCACCATCAGCACGCCGAAGAACAGCGGATCGATCCCCAGCGTTTTGGCCACCGGCAGGAAGATCGGGGTCAGGATCACCACCGCCGCCGAGGCGTTCACCATCGTGCCCGCGACCAGCAGCAGCACGTTCAGGACCATCAGGAACATGATCGGCGACGAGGTCAGCGAGACGACGAACTCGCCGAGGCGATGCGGAATCATCAGGTTGGTCAGCATCCAGCCGAAGACGTTGGCCGCGCCGACCAGCAACATGATCATCGTCGTGCCAATGACCGCCTGGAAGACGATTTTCGGAAAATCGCGGATCTTGAGTTCCTTGTAGATGAACAGCCCGACGAAGATCCCGTAGACCACGGCCACCGCGGCCGCTTCGGTTGGCGTGAAGATGCCGCCGTAGATGCCGCCGATGATGATCACCGGTGTGAGCAGGGCGAAGAACGACTCTTTGAACGCCTTGGCCACGCCGCCGAGGGAAAACTGACCATCAGGCTCAATCCCTACCTTCTTTGCCTTGTACCAGCTGACGATCATCATCGAAAGGCCCATCAAGGCACCCGGGACAAAACCGCCGACGAACATGTCACCGATGGAAACGTCGGCGATAACGCCGTACACCACCATGGTGATCGACGGCGGGATGACGATGCCGACAACACCGCTTGACGCCACGACGCCGGTCGCCCATTCGCGCCCGTAGCCCTTCTTGTCCATGGCATCGACCATCGTGGTCCCGAGCGCCGCCGTCGTCGCCGCCGACGAGCCGGAAATGGCGGCGAAGAAGCAACCTGAGACCGACACCGTCTGCGCCAGACCACCGCGGAACGAGCCGACCAGCGATTGCGAGAAGTTGACCAGACGCACGGTCACACCACCTGCCGACATGAACGAGCCGGCGAGCATGAAGAACGGCACGGCCATGAAGGAGAACGAATCGATGCCGGAGAACATGATCTGCGTGACCATGACCAGCGGCTTGTCGATGAAGAAGACCAGAATCGCCGCCACGGCGAGGGCCAGATTGAAAGCGACCGGGACCCCGAGCAGGGTCAGGCCGAGAAATACTGCGAGCAATACATAATCCATGCTTTATCCCCCCCCCGATTATCCGTGAACTTCTTCACGCTGGACATCTTCACCCTTGACGAACCGGATCGTGTCGCGGATCAGGTAGAGCAACATCAGGGTGGCACTCACCGGAATGACGGCATAGATATAGCTCATAGAGATTTCCAGCCCGGGGGATTCCTGGAAAGTCATGACCTGAACCATCTTCGTCCCTTGCGTCAGCAGGATCGCCACGAACAGGTAGCCGCAAACCAGTGCAAGCAGCTTCAGCAACTTCCCGACGAAGGTCCCCTTGAAATGGTTCGGCAGGAACTCGACGGACAGATGACCGGACTCTCCCATGATCAATGCCGAGCCGAGGAAAACCACATACACGAACAGATAGCGCGCGAGTTCTTCCGACCATTCCGGTGTGTAACCGAACCCGTAGCGCGTAATGACTTGCGCAAAAATGGTCACCAGCATGACCATCATCGCGACAAAAGAGAACCAGTACAGAACTGATCTCACCTTGCCCAAAATTGCGTCCAGCATCGCATGCCCTCCTGCAAAAAGAACCCGGACAGTGCTGCTGCCCGGGCTCCTGTGTTGACTGCCTTGTTACTTTTCCAGCGCCTTGATCTTGTCGATGTTTTCCTGGCCAACTTTCTTGGCCAGTTGCTTGTACACCGACTCCGTCGCTTCCATGAACGGCTTGCGATCAACCGCGATGACTTCCATCTTGCCGGTCTTCTTGATGCTGTCCCAGAACTCGGTATCCTTCGCCTCGGCGAGCTGCCGCTGCCAGGCGATTGCTTCGGTTGCCGCCGACTGGATGATGGCCTGCTGTTCAGGCTTCAGTTTTTTCCAGGTCGACATCGAGATCAGGAACGGCTCGGCCGCATAGGCATGCCCGGTCAGCGAGGCGTACTTCTGCACTTCGTAGAAGCGCTTGGTGTAGATGTGTGCCGCCGGGTTTTCCTGACCGTCGACCACGCCGGCCTGCATGCCCGAATACAGTTCAGCCAACGACATCGGCGTCGGAGAGGCTCCCAGCGACTTCATCATTTCCACGTACACCGGGTTGTTCATCACGCGGATCTTCAGCCCCTTCATGTCAGCGGGCGATTTGATCGGCCGGGAGTTGTTGGTCATGTGGCGGATGCCGTTCTCCATATAGCCGAGCATCTTCAGCCCTTTGGCTTCGAGCGGCTTGGCCAGCTCCATGCCGACCGTGTCCAGCGCCTTAAAGGCGTGCGCGCGATCCTTGAACAGGAACGGCATGTCGAAGATGGCCATTTGCGGCTGGAAGGTGCCCAGTTCGGCGGTGCCGGTGAGCGTCATGTCTACGGTGCCGTAGATCAGGCCTTCGATCAGCTCTTTCTGCGTTCCGAGCGACGAGGACGGGAAAACCTTGATCTCGATGTCTCCGTTCGACTTTTGCTTGACGAGTTCGGCGAACTTGTCAGCCCCCTGCCCGTAGGGGTTGGTCGATTCAGCGATGTGGCCGAGCTTCAGCACGGTGGCTGCCATGACCGAGCTGGAAAGAGCGAGCGACACCACGATCGCCGAGAGTGTCCCGATGCGTTTGTTCATGTGATCCCTCCAATGAATTGGTAGCGTACTAACGATAAAAATCTTTAGAAAAACATGGGGCGAGCCCATAAAAAATATCTTATAACAATTTTTTATCGTCGCGAAGCTTTTTTTGTCGATTTTTTTGAAAAGCAGTTCACAGCACGTCCCGCAGCAAGCGACGCCACGAAAGGCGGAAATCGGGAGATTCCGGCAACAGGAGGATAGGAAAGGTTGCGCCCGCCCTAGCCCGAAGTTCCACCGTTTCGCAGACGGACGAGTCCTTGTGCGACAAGTGCTTGAGGTGAATTCGGTGTTCCGGGTTCTGTCTACAACCGGATCTGCTGAATCAAATCAAGCGCGTGACGTTGCGTCGCATTGGGTGTCGTGACGATATCGAAGGTCGGCGCCTCGTCCCCGGCGCTGGGCGTGCGGCAGGTATTGCGTACGAGGCAGCCCAATTCCGCCATCAAGGTTGAGAAGCTGTGTACGGGCGAGCCATCGTCCAGGACGCGACGCCCGATCTTGTTCAGGGCCGATTCGGAACGTTGCGCAGGCGCCACCGGATCCCGCACCGTCTTGGCCGCTTGGTCGACGTCGGCAAACAGCAACTCGCGCCACGCCTCACGCATGTGCCATTCGACGTAATAGGCCAGCATGCACAGCAGAATGTGCGCACGCACGCGATCCGCCGTGCGATGGTGGATCGGCCGCACCTTCAGATCCATCGTCTTCAAGCTGCGGAAGGCGCGCTCGACGTGCGCCAGTGTCTTGTAGTTGCGCACGCAGTCGGCCGCATCCATCCGTGCCGCCGCCACCGACGTGCGGATGATGTAGATGCCGTCCAGCGCTGCCTCGGCGGTAATCCCCTCTGGCTTGCGCGTAAACGTGAAGTGCGCGTCAGCGATGTCCAGGGTGAAATGCTTGGCCACTTTGTACTGGTTGACCACCTTACCCACACGCACGCCAATCGTCTCAGCCCCCCATAGCCTGCCCGCGTCGACGCGGGCCTGAATCTCCCGCAGGCTCTTCTCGGTCGATGTCAGCAAGGACTCCCGCTTGTGCGCGCGCAGCTTGGCCAACTCCAGATTGCGGCACGCGACCAGCCGTTCGCCGGGGTAGTCGGGGGAGGCTATCTCCAGCAGGTTGCGTTCGTCGAACAGCCCCAGTTGCAACTGCTGTTGCTCGACCAGCGCACGGATCGAGACATGCTTGAGCGCCGTGATCCAATCGATGCCGTCCATGTCGCGCAACGCGCCGATGGCCTTGCTGGAGATCATGCCACGGTCGCCCACGATCACCAGTTGCTCGATCCCGAAGTCCTCGCGCAGGCGCTGCACCTCGGGCAGGAAGGTGGCGGGGTCGGCTACGTTGCCCTCATGCACCGACACCGCCACCGGACAGCCACGCGCATCGGTCAGCAGTCCGTAATTGACTTGCAGCAACCCCTTCTTGCCATCACGGTTGTGTCCCAGCTTGGCCAACGGGCAGGTCGTCCCCTCGAAATAGCTCGACGACAGGTCGTACAGCACCAGACCCCCTTCGCTCAGGTGCCGTGCGGCGAGCTTCTTCTGAATCGAATCCTGGCACGCCAGCAACCAGTCCATCGCCGCGTACAGGTCGTCCTCATTGGCGTCGGCCACGCCGAAGTCCTCGGCCAGGGTGGTCGTGTGCCACCAGCGCGTGGTCGCCAACTTCGTATGCGGCGCGACGATACGTGCGGCGACCATGGCCAGCACCAGCGCACGTTCGCGCGACGGCTTGCTCCCGAGCAAAGACGCGACGTCCAGGCGTTGCATTGCCTGCGCCACGGCGAGCACGTGCCCGTGCGGACGTGAGCCGGTGACCTCGAACGTTTGACCCAGTGGTACGAATGTTTCCCCTTGCAGCGAACGCCGAATCACTTCGATCAGCGCTTCGGGCAGATGCGACAGATTGCCCAGCGTCTCGTTCTTGACTTTGCCGTCCTCGCGATAGCTACGCCGAAGCAGGTGCGTGCGATAGACCTTGCCTTTGTACTGGCGCATGGTCGTGGCGACGTGAGCGGTTCCTGTTCTGGCTGGCATGCATTCAATGTAGCCAATAAATCATGAATTGCAACAATTATTTAGTGACTACACAACAGAATCAGAAAAAGCGCCTTAAAGGCGCTCTCGCCTAGAAAACACGCGGGATTCCTCCCGCGTGACTGCTACTTCATGTGTGGAACTTCGGCCTAGCGAACGCAACCGCGGACGTTACTGCCCGACTCGCAATGCAGCGGAGAGGGCGTGCGCGGAGAGCCCTTCACCATCGGCCAGCGTGCGTGCAACCCGACCAAGAACCTTCGAGCCCGCAGGGGAAACGCGAATCAGGCTGCTGCGCTTCTGAAAATCGTACACACCGAGCGGCGAGGAAAAGCGCGCACTTCCGGACGTGGGCAAGACATGGTTCGGACCGGCGCAATAATCACCCAACGACTCGGACGTGTAGGGGCCGATGAAGATCGCCCCCGCGTTACGGATCTTGGCAACCCATGCATCGGCGTCTACCAGGGAGAGTTCGAGATGTTCGGGGGCAATCCGGTTGGAAAGCGCGCAGGCTTCTTCAAGATCGCGCACCTGAATCAACGCACCGCGATTCTCGAGTGCCGCCTGGATGATCTCCCGCCGCGGCATCGTGGGCAGCAATCGCTCGATTGACGCATAAACCCTGTCGATAAAACGATCATCGGGGCAAAGCAGAATCGATTGCGCCAGTTCATCATGCTCGGCCTGGGAAAACAGATCCATCGCCACCCAGTCCGGATCGGTCGAGCCATCACAGATGACCAGTATTTCCGAAGGACCGGCCACCATGTCGATGCCGACCATGCCGAAGACCCGGCGCTTGGCGGCGGCAACGTAGGCGTTGCCCGGACCGACGATCTTGTCGACCCGTGGCACCGTTTGCGTGCCGTAGGCCAAAGCACCGACCGCCTGAGCGCCGCCAATACAGAACACCCGGTCGACGCCGGCCAGAGCGGCCGCTGCAAAAACAAGGGGGTTCCTGTCACCGCCCGGTGTCGGAACGACCATGACGAGTTCGCCGACACCGGCAACCTTTGCCGGAATCGCGTTCATCAATACCGATGACGGGTACGCCGCCTTGCCCCCGGGCACGTAAAGGCCGACGCGGTCGAGCGGAGTCACTTTCTGCCCGAGCAAGGTACCGGCCAACTCCGGCGCCTGCTCTTCAAAATGCCACCCCTTCACCACCTGATGCTGGTGATAGGCCTTGATCCGCTGAGCAGCCGTCTCCAGCGCCATTCGTTGCTCGCCGGCGAGTCGCTCGAGTGCGGTCCCGAGTTCGTCACGCGACAGTTCCAGCTCAGTCAATCGGCTCACGGACAGACGATCGAAGCGGTTGGTATACTCGACGACGGCCGCATCCCCCCGTGCTTTGACGTCAGCCAAAATGTCCGTCACTGCCTGTTCGACGATGGCATCCTGTGCACTTTCAAAGGCAAGCAGAGCTTCGAGTCGCAACGCAAAATCGTCGTCGCAACTGGAAAAACGCTTGATGTCGATCATGTTCCGACCGCCCTGGCGATAGCGTCCATGATCGGCACCAGACGCTCGCGCTTCAACTTGAGCGCCGCTTGGTTGACAATCAGGCGCGACGAGATGTCCATGATGTGCTCGACCGCCACCAGGTTATTGGCCTTCAACGTTCCTCCGGTCGACACCAGATCGACGATGGCGTCTGCGAGTCCGGCCAGCGGTGCCAGCTCCATCGAGCCGTACAACTTGATCAGATCGACATGGACTCCCTTGGTCGCGAAATGCTCGCGGGCGATATTGATGTACTTGGTCGCCACCTTGAGACGGGCGCCCTGACGAACCGCGTTCTCGTAGTCGAAACCCGCGGGGATCGCCACCATCATCCGGCACTTGGCGATTTTCAGATCCAGCGGTTGGTAAAGACCTTCGCCACCGTTCTCGATCAGAACGTCCTTGCCGGCCACACCGATATCCGCCGCCCCGTACTGCACGTACGTCGGCGCATCGGTTGCCCTCACGATGACCACGCGCACGTCATCACAATTCGTCGGAATGATCAGCTTGCGCGAAGTTTCGGGATTTTCCAGCGGCTCGATGCCCGCAGCTGCGAGCAACGGCAAGGTTTCTTCAAAGATACGCCCCTTTGACAGGGCAATGGTAATGCCTTCCACGACGATCATCCCGCTCAATTAAAGGGCTGATTCTACCGTATGACGCGGCCCGCAAGGCATGGACAAAAAAAGCAGAGCCACCGGCTGGGCCGAGGGCTCCGCTGACGGACAGACGGCTCCCGGCGTTTACTTCATGAACAACTCGACGACTCCACCGTACTGCAGGATGGCCGGCGCGAACACCAGCGAGACGATCGTCATCAGCTTGATCAGGATGTTCATCGATGGCGAAGCCGTGTCCTTGAAGGGATCGCCGACGGTATCACCGACCACCGCCGCCTTGTGGGCAAAGCTGCCCTTGCCGCCATGCTCGCCACCCTCGATGTACTTTTTCGCGTTGTCCCATGCACCGCCGGAATTGGCCATGAAGATCGCCAGCAATACGCCGGTAACCAACGCTCCGGCGATGAATCCGGCCAGCGCCGCCGGGCCGAGCAGCAAACCCATGGCCAGCGGCAGAATGATCGCCAACGAACCGGGCAAGAGCATGCGCTTCAATGAAGCTGCGGTCGAGATATCGACGCATTTCGCGTAGTCCGGCCTGGTCGTCCCCTCCATCACGCCGGGGATCGTGCGGAATTGCCGCCGGACTTCCTCGATCATGTCCGTCGCCGCATCGCCCACCGCCTCCATGGTCAGTGCCGCGAAAAGGAAAGGAATCATCGCACCGAGCATGAGTCCGGCCAGGGTCAGCGGATTGAGCAAGTCGATGCTGCTCAGATTGACCGCCTGTGCATAGGCGGCGAAGAGCGCGAGGGCGGTCAGCGCCGCCGAACCGATGGCAAAACCCTTCGCGATCGCCGCCGTGGTGTTCCCCACGGCGTCGAGCTTGTCGGTAATTTCGCGGATCCGGCTCGGCATTTCGGACATTTCGGCGATGCCGCCAGCGTTGTCGGAAATCGGGCCGTAGGCATCGACCGAAACCGTGATCCCGGTAATCGACAGCATGCCGACGGCTGCCAGCGAGATTCCGAACAACCCGGATACGGCATCACTGGCACCATCCATGATGAAATACGAAACCAGCATCCCGGCCGCCATGCAGATCATCGGCCACATCGTCGAGTACATGCCGATACCCATACCCGAGATCAAGGTCGTCGCCGGCCCCGTTTCCGATTGCCGGGCGATGGTTTTGACAAAGCGATAGTCGCCGGAGGTATAGATCTCGGTGATCTTGCCGATGGCCAGGCCCGCGATCAGGCCGGCCGTCAAGGCTCCGAACGCCTTGAGATTACCGAAGATCAACTGGCTGAGCACGCCGGCGATCACGACGGTCAGCCCGCCGGCAACGTAGGTACCGAGGTTCAGCGCAGCCTGGGGATTGTCCCCCTTGCTGGCACGAGCGATCAATACGCCGGCAATGCACGCCAGGATAGCGAGTGCGCAGAGCCCGAATACATATAGAACACCCTCCCCGTTCTTGAACAGGACGGCCCCCAGCGCGAACGCGCCAATGATCGATCCTGAGTACGATTCGAACAGGTCGGCTCCCATCCCGGCAACGTCACCGACGTTGTCGCCAACGTTATCGGCGATGACCGCGGGATTACGCGGGTCGTCTTCCGGGATTCCGGCCTCGACCTTGCCGACCAGATCGGCGCCAACGTCAGCCGCCTTGGTATAGATGCCGCCTCCGACACGTGCGAACAGCGCAATCGAACTGGCACCGAGGCCGAAGCCTGTAATGTAGCTGACATTCTGATCAAACAGCAGATAAAGGATTCCCAGACCGAGCATTCCGAGGCCGGCAACCGACATCCCCATCACCGCGCCACCGGAGAAGGCGATGCGCAGCGCAGCGTTCATTCCGGTTTGCGCCGCCGCCGCCGTGCGCACGTTGGCCTTCGTGGCCACCTGCATACCGAAAAAGCCGGCCATGATCGAACAACAGGCGCCACCGACAAAACACACCGCAGTCTGCCAGTTGATGAACAACGCGAGTACGGCAAAAACAATCACGATGAAAACGGAAAGATAGCGATACTCGCGATAGAGAAACGCCATCGCTCCTTCGTGGATGAAGCCCGCGATTTCGCGCATGCGCGCGTTGCCCGCATCGGCGTTTCCTATTTCCCGGCTCAACACGAAGGCAAAGAGAAGCGCGACGACGCCTGAAAGCGTCGAAAGAAGCAGGTAAGTAGTCAAGATATCGGTCTCCTGAATTTATTGATTATTGTCGTGCGCATCGGAATGCCGCCCCGGCAGTCCGACACGATCAGTCAGATGTTGGCGGAACGCCACCATTGCGTGTGTTTATCCCTCAACTCCTGATGCGAGAGCATCGGATAGAACACCAAGTCCTTTCCATTCCCCACGTAGATACCCTTTTTAACCATCCGGTAGGGGAACTCCATCGAGTGAACCCGGTGGACCATCTTGCTGTCCTTGCCGGTGTTCAAAACCATCAGAGCCTCTCGCAGGTGGTGGATATACGAATAGGGCAAGTCGTTCGCCGAGCCATTTTCGGGATCATTGGCCAGCTCTCCAAGTCCCAACTCAACAAAGACCAATCCCGGGAAGCGAATGAACTTCGCCGGATGAATCGTCACGCTCTGGTAGAAAGCAACCGGATCAAGGTGGCTGACAACCAGGCTGTTCACGGGAACGAGATCCTGATAGAGATGCAGACAGCCATCCTTCTCGGCAGGCAACTCGCCCCTCTCCAGCCCGAGCGTGTGCCCGTAAGCGGTCGTCAGATACAGCCTGCCGAGCGCAGCGATCGGGAGATGCTCAAGAACGCGGTAGACAGAAACATAGACCGAGTGCTTGGGCGACCCGTCTTCGGACGGGACGCAACGCTGAATTGCGGTCGGAATGTCGAAATAGTCGCTGCGGAACGCCGGATCGACCTCGAAGAACAGGCATTGTCCTTTGGATTTGTACCCGGCCCCCGTAGCGTAGTACTGGCCGAACTGCTCCGGTGACAGATTGGAAGCGATCAACGCCTCCGGGATAAGCGAGAAATACAGATGAACGTCCACGCCCCCTCCTTCTATTCATTGAGATTTATGCTGAGTGAGACATTATGCCGGTCGCGCATGACCGCAGGCTTTGGCCGCCCCTTGGGCCAAAGGCCGGCACCACTCAAGGCGCCGGCAGAACTGTTGATTTCCGCTTTTTTTCGAGTCTACAACGCGTTGACAGCCAATCACAAGATGTGATTAACCGACATTGGCGAACAAGGTATTGCAGCATGCGCACTAATGTCGCATGTACGCCGCATCGCTGAGGAAACCGGGATTATCGATTGGCCAGATCAGCTGGCCAATCGTAAAAGACGAGAAGAACGCCTTATCTGACGCGGCGAACCCGCGCGCCCAAACGGGCAAGTTTTTCCTCGATACGCTCGTAGCCCCGATCAAGGTGGTAAATGCGTTCGATCAGCGTTTGCCCGCGGGCAACCAGCCCCGCGATCACCAAACTGGCGGATGCACGCAAATCCGTCGCCATCACTGTCGCGCCGTCCAGTTTTGGAACGCCGGTGACCACCGCTGTGTTTGCGTCGATCCTGATATCTGCCCCAAGCCGGATCAATTCGACCGCGTGCATGAACCGGTTCTCGAAAATCGTTTCCCGAATCACGGCTGAGCCGTCCGCCACGCAATTGATCGCCATGAACTGCGCCTGCATGTCGGTCGGAAACGCCGGATACGGTGCCGTTCGCAGACTGACCGCTTTCAGCCGTTGCGGCGCCTTGAGGTGAATGCTATCCGTGGATCCGTCGATAACGCACCCTGCTTCGCGCAGTTTTTCAATGACCGAGTCAAGCAGGGCGGCCGAGGTATGCGTCAGCGTAATCTCACCGCCGCTTGCCGCAGCGGCGCAAAGAAAGGTCCCGGTCTCGATCCGGTCCGGCATGACCGAGTAAGCTGCGCCGTGCAAGCGCTCACCCCCCCGAACGCAGATACGGTCGGTTCCGGCGCCGACGATGTCGGCTCCCATGGCGATCAGGCAATTGGCCAAATCGACGATCTCTGGTTCGCGCGCCGCATTCTCGATGACAGTTTCGCCTTCCGCGAGACTCGCCGCCATCATCAGGTTCTCGGTGCCGGTAACCGTCACCATGTCGGTAACGATGCGCGCCCCCTTCAGCCGCTTTGCGGTGGCATGGACATAGCCGCCTTCGACGCGAATCTCCGCGCCCATGGCCTGCAATCCCTTGATGTGCTGGTCGACCGGCCGCGCACCGATGGCGCAGCCGCCGGGCAGCGACACCCGCGCTTCGCCGCACCGGGCCAGCAACGGCCCGAGAACGAGAATGGATGCGCGCATCGTCTTGACCATGTCGTACGGGGCAAACGGGTTGCTGAGGCCGGAACTGTCGAGAGTCAAGGCCTCGTTGCCGTCCATGGCCACCACGACCCCCATCTGGCCGAGCAAGCGCAACATCGTCGAGATGTCGTTGAGGTGCGGAACGTTACCCAGGCGAAGCGTATCCGGGCAAAGCAGACTGGCGCAGAGAATCGGCAGAGCAGCATTTTTGGCGCCCGAGACCCCAACCTCGCCAACGAGCGGTTCGCCGCCCTCGATCATCAGTTTATCCACGCAGCGAACTCCACTCCTCGGGGGTAACGGTCTTCATCGAAAGGGCGTGCAGTTCGCCGCTATCGAAATACGAGCGCAGCAGCGCATTGACCATCTGTTGCCGCTGCACCCGGCTTTTGCCGGCAAAGAGCGAACAGACGACAAGCGCCTCAAAATGCTCGCCATCTCCCAGGACTTGCAGTTCCTCACACGAGAGCCCGTCCGCGATTAATTTCTTGACCTGTTCAGCTTGCATCATGAATCAATACCTCAACTTGTATCCCTTGCGCAGCAGGGCCAGCGTTGCCAGCGCGATCACTAGAAGAAACAGGGACGAAACAATCAGGCTTTTGCCGGGCGAAACGTCCGACACACCGAAGAATCCGTAGCGAAAACCGTCAATCAGATAAAACACCGGATTGAAATGCGACACCTGTTGCCAAAAAGCCGGCAACGAACCGATGGAATAGAATACTCCGGACAGCATCGTCAGCGGCATGATCAGAAAGTTTTGAAATGCCGCCAACTGGTCGAATTTGTCGGCCCAGATTCCGGCCACCATTCCCAGCCCCCCCATCACACCGCCGGCCACCAAAGCGAACAGCACGATCCATCCCGGGGCAACGAACTCCATCGGCACGAACCAGAACGTCGCCGCCAGCACGCCCAAACCAACCATCATCCCGCGCAAGACAGCCGCAACGACATAGGCCATGAAAAATTCAACGTAGGAAATCGGCGGCAGAAGAACAAACACAATGCTCCCCGTCACCTTTGCCTGAATCAGGCTGGAAGAGCTGTTGGCAAAGGCATTCTGCAAAACGGACATCATCACCAGGCCGGGGATCAGAAACGCCGTGTAGTTCAACCCGTTAATCTGGACACGATCTTCCAACACGTGTCCGAAGATCAGCAAATACAACAGCGCAGTCAGGACCGGCGCGGCAATGGTCTGGAAGCCCACTTTCCAGAAACGCAACACCTCCTTGTAAAGAAGCGTCCTGAAACCGGTCATCGCCCACTCCCGGAAGCATCTTCCTGAACGCCCTGCATCACCGAAACAAAAACATCCTCCAGATCGACCTCGGTCATCCGCATATCCTGAACCGCGCATCCCGACTCGCGCACCGCGGCAAGCAGCAGCTCGACCTCCTGACAGCCGGCCAGGGAAAAATCGAGAAAACCATCCCGCACGACAGCACGCGCGCGCAACTCGACCGGAAGCCGTTCCGGTTCGGCAATGCGCAAGCTCAAGGTCCGTCCGGAAAACCGCTCCAGAAGGCGCCGCGTCGAATCGAGCGCGACGACCCGCCCTTGCTTGAGCATCGCGATGCGGCCGCAGAGTTCCTCAGCCTCTTCCAGATAATGGGTCGTGAGAATGACGGTGTGCCCGGCGTGATTTAGACGCCTGATGAATGCCCAGAGCCCCTGACGCAATTCGACATCGACCCCCGCAGTCGGTTCGTCGAGAACGATCACCGGCGGCTTGTGCACCAGCGCCTGGGCAACGAGAACGCGCCGTTTCATTCCGCCGGAGAGACGCCGCATGTTGGTATCCGCTTTGGCGGTCAGATCCAGATTCTCCAGGACTTCGTCTATCCAATCATCGTTCCGGCGAATGCCGAAATAGCCCGACTGGATGCGTAGCGTTTCGCGCACCGTGAAAAACGGATCGAAAACCAGTTCCTGCGGAACGACACCAAGCAGACGCCGCGCATTGCGGTAATCCGTCTGGACATCGTGCCCCATCACTTCGACGGCACCCGAGTCCGCACGTACCAGCCCGGCCAGGCACGAAATGAGCGTCGTCTTCCCGGCCCCGTTCGGACCGAGCAGGCCGAAGAATTCACCTTCGGCGATCTCCAGAGAGACGCCGTCGAGCGCCTGCACATGCCCGAAAGCCTTGGCGACTTGCCTCATTGATACTGCGGCGCGCATCACTACACGAATCGGGGAAAAAAGTTGGCCCGAGACAAATCAGGCCAGAGGAAGCGCGTCGGAAACACCGTACAACGCAGCGAGGCTGATCAATCCGGGGGGAGGATTGGCAACGCTGATCCTCTTTCCGCACGTTTCGGCGGTGCGCAACAGGCCAAACAGCACACCCAGCGCCGACGAATCGGCATCATTCACCTGGTCGAGATCGATCGTGATCTCCACGGCAGTTTCGCTACCCAGGAGCGCCCGCCCCGCTTGAAGCAGGCCTTGCGCGTTGGCGATCAACATCGGCACAACGACAACGTACCGGTGGTCCTTTTTTTCGATCATTTCTTCCCGGCTTCAAGTCGCCTGTTCTTGTCAACAAGCATCTGGATCAGCCCATCGACGCCGTTCGCCCGGACTTCCTGGTTGAAGGTGTCGCGATAATTCGTTACCAGACTGACACCGGCGACGATGACGTCGTAGACCTTCCAGCCTTCCGCTTGCTTTTCGAGCGAGTAATCCAGCTGAATCGGCTTGCCGCCGGACTGGTGGATTTCGGTCTTGACCACGACATCGGTAGTATCCCCCTGCATCCGGGTTGGCTTGTAGCGGATTTTCTGGTCACGATAGCCGGTCAAGGCGTTCGAATAGGTACGGACAAGCAACGTCTTGAACTCTTCCGACAAGCGCGTTTTCTGCTCTGGATTCGCCTTGTTCCAGTCCCGGCCCATGGCCAGCGCCGTCATGCGCTGGAAGTTGAAATGCGGCAGAACCTTGGCCTCGACCAGTTCAATTGCCTTGCGCGTATTGCCGTTCTGGATGTCCTTGTCCTGCCGCACGATGGACAAGACCTCCTCAGTCACCTGCCTGATCAGCGCATCAGGAGAATCGTCTTGCGCAAATGCACCGGAAACGACGAGCCCAAGCCAGAGCGCCAACAACCACTTCTTGATCATAAGTATCCTCATTCAGTCGATCACCCCATCAATCCTCAAGCGGGGGCGGATTCCCGTCGTGGATCACGCTGCGACGATTCTGGAAATAAGCGTTGCGCAAATAGTTGTACTTGTCAAAAGCGGCCTCCTCGACAACCTTGTCTGCAGGAAGCAGGCTGGCTCGAAAATCGATGAGACGAACGCCTATCAACGTATTCCGCGCCGAGACATCCTCCAGATGTCCTACCGGATCCGCCGACGCATCAACCACAAAACCAACTGTGTCGCGCACGTTCCTCGGTCCGATGACCGGCCAGAACAAATACGGCCCATCGCCAACCCCCCAGTAACCCAGAGTCTGACCGAAGTCCTCGTCATGCTTGTCAAGCCCGATTTCGCTGGCCACGTCGACCAGACCGAGAATCCCGACGGTCGAGTTGACGAGGAACCTGCCGACATCCGAGACCCCGTCCGTCAGTTTTCCCTGCAACAGATTATTGACGGCGATCCAGACATCCGCGAGGTTGCCGAAAAAGTTGCCGATACCGGTCTTGACCGGATCAGGCGTCACCTTGTCGTACCCCTCGGCAACCGGCTTGAGCACCGTATCGACACCTTCATGGACGGCGAACATGGCCCGGTTGAAACCTTCAAACGGATCTTTCGGGTGACTCGCGTTCGTCGCGCATCCAGGCAAAACGACAGCAACGGCGAAGGCAAAGACCACACGCTTCAAGGATTGGCTAGTCACAGGCGTTCCTTTCGGATTATTTGCTTTCCGGCGTTTCAGACGCCTTGTTGAACATGAACTGACTGATCAGTTTCTCCAGAACCACTGCCGACTGCGTTTTCATGAAGGTATCGCCTGTTTTCAACATCTTCTCGTCTCCACCGGCATCGAGCCCGATGTATTGCTCTCCGAGCAATCCGGCCGTGAGGATCGAAGCGAAGGTATCCTTGGGGAACTGGTAACGGCTGTCGATCGTAACGGTCACCAGGGCTTCGTAACTTTGCGGATCGAAACGGATGTCGGTTACCCGGCCGACGACCACCCCCGCGCTCTTGACCGGTCCGCGGACCTTGAGTCCGCCGATGTTATCGAAGCGTGCGGTCAACTGGTACGTATCCGCGAAACTGGCCGACGACATGTTCCCGACGCGCAAGGCCAGGAACAAAACGGCGGCAAAACCGAAAACGACAAAAAAACCCACCCACAAATCCAGCAACTTGCGACTCATCAAACCCCCCGGAACATGAACGAGGTCAATACAAAATCCAGCGCCAGGATCGCCAGCGCGGAATATACGACCGTCCTCTTGATCGAAGCCGACACGCCCTCTGCCGTCGGCACGGCGTCGTAACCTTCAAATACCGCAATCAACGACACGGCGACACCAAAAACAAAACTCTTGATGATGCCGTTCCATATATCCAGGCGAAAATCGACAGAGCCCTGCATCTGCGACCAGAACGCACCCTCATCCACGCCAATCAGCACCACACCGACAAGGTAACCACCAAAGACCCCAATCGCTGAAAAAAGTGCCGCAAGCAAGGGCATCGAGATCACTCCGCCCCAGAATCGAGGAGCAACCACCCGTGCGATCGGGTTGACCGCCATCATGTCCATCGCCGTCAACTGCTCCGTCGCTTTCATCAGGCCGATTTCTGCAGTGATCGACGACCCCGCACGCGAAGCGAAGAGCAGCGCCGACACCACCGGCCCGAGTTCGCGGGTCAACGACAAGGCAACGAGAATCCCCAGCGCCTCCGAGGAACCATAGCGTTGAAGGGTCTCGTACCCCTGCATGCCCAGGACCATGCCGATGAACAGACCGGAAACCATGATGATCAACAGGGACTGGAACCCGCTGAAGTAGATCTCGCGGATCGTCAGGTGCAAACGCCGGAACGACTGGCCGGAATAAGCCAGGATCATCATGAAGAAACGCGCGGCAAAGCCCAGGGTCTGCAGCGCATTGTTCATGCGATGGCCGGCTGAGCGAACCAATTCGACCACCACGGAAAACGTCCTGCTAAGCACCGGCAACCTCCCGCAGCAACTCCTGCTCAAACGGAATTGCCGGATAATGGAAATGCACAGGGCCGTCCGCCTCGCCAAAAACGAACTGGTGCACGAAAGGATCGGCGGAAGCCTTGATTTCCTCAGGCGTCCCCTGTGCCACGATCTGCCCGTCGGACACGAAATACACGTAATCGACGATCATCAACGCTTCCTGGACGTCGTGCGTCACCAGCAGGGTCGTCGCCCCCAGCGCATCGTTCAACTTGCGGATCAGTTGCCCGATGACGCCCATCGAAATCGGATCGAGTCCGGCAAACGGCTCGTCGTACATGATCAACATGGGATCCAGCGCAATGGCCCGGGCCAATGCCACGCGACGGGCCATTCCGCCGGACAATTCGGAAGGCATCAGATGGTGCGCCCCACGCAGGCCCACCGCATTGAGCTTCATCAAAACGAGGTCACGGATCATCTCCTCGGGCAGATCGGTATGCTCGCGCATCAGATACGCCACATTGTCGAAGACCGAGATATCGGTAAATAACGCCCCGAACTGGAAAAGCATGCCCATGCGCCGCCGCATGGCGTAGAGCTCGTCGTGGTTCATTTGCGGGACAGACTGTCCATCAACCAGTATTTCGCCGCTGGTAGGCTTGAGTTGACCGCCAATCAGACGCAACAGCGTCGTCTTGCCGCAGCCGGAATTGCCCATGATGGCCACGAGCTTTCCACGCGCGATCTCCATGTCGACGCCTTTGAGGATCGAACGATCATCGTAGGCAAAGTTGACATCAGTGATCTTGACCAAGCAGTCAGCCGGCACGCCACAACCCCGAGACAAAAGAAGCTGCGATTATACCCTAGCCATATTCGATATTTCTGCGACCCGGACACAAGGGGCGAATTTCATGAAAAGCTTTGTGGAATAATGCCCCCTCTGCTACGAGAATCGCTGATGCGCTCCATTCCCGACGCAAAACTGCCGTCACCGGACAGCAAGCCGCTTTTGCTCATTGTCGACGACGATCCGCTCATCGTCGATACGCTGTCGTTTTCCCTTGAACCCGGGTTCGAGATCATCACCAGCCACAGCCGCCCGCATTGCATCCAGCTATTGCAGCAAACCGCGCAGCAACCTGACGTTGCGCTGATCGACCTGGGTCTCCCGCCCTACCCCCACCGTCCCGACGAGGGGTTGACGCTCATCCCCGAACTCCTCTGTCTCGCACCGGACATCAAGATCGTCGTATTGTCAGGGCAGAGCGACGGCGACAACGCACGCCACGCGCGGGCGCTCGGCGCGGTTGACTTCGTGACCAAGCCCTGCCCCCTGACCGACTTGCGGAGCGCACTTGACCGTGCCCTGAGGTTCCGGGCGCTGGACACCGAAGCGCCCCCGGACAGCCGATCACCGCTCTTGATTGGCAAAAGCCCCGCCATCGAGAAGCTGAAGCTCCAGTTGAAACACTATGCCGACGCGCCGTTTCCGGTACTCATCGAGGGCGAATCGGGAACCGGCAAGGAAATCGTCGCCAAAAGTTACCTGCACCAGAACACCGCGCGGGGCCGCAAACCTTTTTTCGCTCTCAACTGCGCAGCCATTTCTCCATCACTGGTCGAACCGACGCTGTTCGGCTACGCGAAAGGGGCGTTTACCGGCGCAACCGCATCCCGGGCCGGCTATTTCGAGGACGCCGCGGACGGAACGCTGTTTCTCGACGAGATAGGCGAACTGCCGCTCGAACTCCAGGCAAAACTGTTGCGCGTCCTGGAGAACGGCGGGTTTCAGCGGGTGGGAGAAACCCAGGAGCGCGTGAGCCGCGCCCGGGTCATCACGGCCACCAACCGGGACCTGCGGCGGGAGGTCAAGGCTGGGAATTTCCGGGCAGATCTCTATCATCGCCTTTCGGTCTGTACGGTCAGCGTTCCGCCATTGCGCGACATGGGCGACGACAAGCTACTACTGCTCGACCACTTTCGCCATCTCTATGCAGCGCAGTCGAAACGTTCGCCGTTCGAGCTTTCCGCAGAGGCGCTACGGCTCTGGACAAGTTACAGCTTCCCCGGGAACGTGCGCGAATTGCGCAACATCGTCATCCGGCTGACCGCGAAATACCCTGGCCACCACGTCAACGATCAGGACCTCGAAGCGGAACTCGATCTTCAGGACGACCCACCGATGCCCGCACACGCGCCGTTGCCGGCAGAAAGAAACGATGAAGCGCTGATCGCTTCCGCATCACGGCGCCTGCAACAGCCCATCCCCTTCAGCCTTGACACGACGCTGGCGGAAACCGAACGCAGTTATATCGAAGCGGCCTTGCGCCTTGCCAACAGTAACGTCAGCCGGGCAGCCCGCCTGCTCGGCATCAACCGGACCACGCTGTACAGTCGCATGGAATCGATGAGCAGAGAATCGTGATCTACCTCGAACATTTCGGCCTGCGGGAAGCGCCGTTTGGCATCACTCCGCACACGGACTTCTTTTTCACCGGAGCCAACCGGGGAGGAATACTCGACGCGTTGACCTACGCCGCGGTAAATGATGAAGGAATCATAAAGGTCAGCGGCGAAGTGGGCAGCGGGAAAACGATGCTTTGTCGAAAGCTTCTGGATAAACTGCCTAAGCACGTCGAAACGGTCTACCTGCCCGTGCCGTCACTGTCGCGCAACGAAATGCTGGAGGCAATTGCACACGAATTGGGAGTGGCGTTACCCGACTCGCAAACGCACCGGATGATGTTGGCGCTCCAGGCACACCTGCTCGAAGTTCACGCATCGGGTCGCCGTGTCGTTGTCCTGATCGACGAAGCGCATGCGATGCCGGACGAAACGCTTGAAGAAGTCAGGCTCCTCTCGAATCTCGAGTCGGAGCGGCACAAACTCCTGCACATCATCCTGTTCGGCCAGCCGGAACTGGACGAACGCCTGAACAACAAGTCAATGCGACAACTCCGGGATCGCATTACACACAACTTCTGGCTTGCGCCACTGCACCTCAACGACATCGGCAACTACCTGATGTACCGGCTCCGCGCAGCAGGCTACCGGGGTCCGGACCTGTTCTCCCGCGGCGCGACCCGGATTCTCGGGAAAGCCTCCGGGGGGCTGACGCGGCGATTGAACATACTGGCAGACAAGTGCCTTCTCGCTGCTTTTGCGGACGGGCAGCACGGCATCGATGACCGGCACGCGAAAGCCGCCGTTCGCGACCTGCAACCCCGCGCCCCCCGAAGAGCGATTGCGCGACGAACCGCCGACATCATCGCCGTGGCGGCAGCGGCGCTGATCGGAGTGTTTCTTGTCGCGTGGCAAATCCATCAGCCCGACGAAGCCCCATCGACGACACCCGCCAACCTGGAACTCCGCCCGAACAATCCGTCCCAACCCTCCAGCGAACCCGAACCAGTGGACCGGCCATCCAACAAGGAAATGGCGCAAAGGGATACTTCCGCGTCTCAC
This sequence comes from Gammaproteobacteria bacterium, assembly GCA_029289235.1. GTDB lineage: Bacteria > Pseudomonadota > Gammaproteobacteria > Burkholderiales > Rhodocyclaceae > Propionivibrio. The sequence goes on along the minus strand of JARFTZ010000034.1, from coordinate 14,205 downwards.
AACGGTCCCTCCCTCGCCGAACGAATCACGGCCACTGCCGAATGGGTCAAGGCAACACCGGATGACCACTATTTCATTCAGCTTCTCAGCACCGACGGAAACAACGACGCCGGCGTACAGCACTTCATCGGAGGCATCGCCGGCAAGCTGGACGCCCGTCACCTTCGCGTATATCACTCGGACCTGAGCGGGCGTGACCGACTCGGCGTCATTTATGGCGACTTTGCCACCTGGGATGAAGCTCGCGCGGAGCTCGCCAAGCTCGCCGAAACAATCCCGGAAGGAAAGCCCTACATCCGCGCCGTGAGCAAGCTCAAATAGGGGCACTTACCCTCCCTCGCACCTGACACAGCCAATAAATCAATCGGTTGAACAAAAAACCTTACGTGATATGATGATTTCAAACTTCAACAGGATGAAATCCCGCATGTTGCGAACTGCCGGCGCCCTCGTTACCGCGTTATTCCTCGTCGCGTGCGCTCCAGCCACTCTGAGCAACGGACCGTCGGCCGGACACCTGCGCGCGGAAGACAACGCCAGGACAAGCGGCACGATCCCCGCCCCCGTCCACCACGCCCTCCCGTTGCCACCTCCAAAGGCAACCGGCAAGACGGAAACCTACAGCGTCGTCGTCAACAACGTCAAAGTGCAGGACCTGCTGTTTGCCCTGGCCCGCGACGCGAAGCTCAACGTCGACATCCACCCGGGCATTTCCGGCAACGTCACCCTCAACGCCATCGACCAGACCTTGCCGCAACTGCTGAATCGCATCGCCAGGCAGGTCGACATGCGCTTCGAACTCGACGGCCCGAACCTGGCCGTCATGCCGGACTCGCCCTTCCTCAGGCACTACCGCGTCGATTACGTCAATCTGTCGCGCGAGGTTACCGGCACGGTCTCAACCAACACCCAGATCTCGACCAGCGCCCTGGCCAGCAGCGTCGGCAGTTCCGCCAGCGGCAACGTTTCGCGGATCCAGATCGAGAACAAGTCGAAGAATCGCTTCTGGGAATCGCTGGAAAAGAACCTGAAGGACCTGCTGCACGAGACCGACAAGGTATTCCCCGAAGGCAGCACCGAAACCGTCGTCGAGCAGACCACGGCGCAGAGCACGACCGGCACGGGCGCCCTCGCCTCCGCGCCGGGCACGACGAGCCGCAGCAATCAATCGCCACAGACGCTGGCCGGCAGCCCGAATCCGGCCTCGCTGCAGAATGCCGGCGCCACGGTGGTAAAGCGCATGACTTTCCGCGAGGCGGCGTCGGTCATCGCCAACCCCGAAGCCGGAGTCATCGCCGTGCGCGCCACTTCCCGCCAGCACGAGAAAGTGCAGGAATTCCTCGACCGCATCATGCGCAGCGCGCGCCGCCAGGTGATGATCGAAGCGACGATCATCGAGGTCAATCTGGCCGACAACTACCAGCAAGGCATCGAGTGGTCGAAGGTCGCCACGGACACCGGCTTCTCCCTCTCGCCGGCAACCAACACACAAAGTGCGGGATCGACCTTCAACCCATTCACGCTGACCTACCGGAACATTTCCGGAGGCCTCAACGTCTTCGTCGACATGCTGCGCGGCTTCGGCACGACCAAGGTGCTCTCCAGCCCGAAGCTCACCGTGCTCAACAACCAGACGGCCACCCTGAAGGTTTCCGAGGACTTCGTCTACTTCAACGTCAAGCAGGATATTGCCGCCGGAAACACCAACACCAATGCCGTGACGACAACGACCACGACACCGCAGTCCGTGTCGATCGGCTTTTTCATGAGCCTGACCGCGCAGGTCAGCGACGACGACGTGGTCACCCTCAACGTGCGCCCCTCCATCTCCAGCATCGCGGCACTCAAGCAGGACCCCAACCCCGCCCTTACGGTGGTGAATGAGGTCCCACAGATCCGGACGCGCGAGATCGAATCGATGATGCGTGTCCGGAGTGGCGATATCGCCGTGCTCGGTGGCCTGATGGAAGACCGGATGGAGAACAAGAGCGGGCGCTTCCCGGGGGTCGGCGACATTCCTGTGTTCGGGGAAATCTTCACGACCCGCAACAACGCCTCGACCAAGACCGAACTCGTCATCATTCTCCGACCGACAGTCATCAGGGACGCCTCGATCAACGGCGACTTCAGTCACCTGGCGACATCGCTGCCCGACAAGGCGTTCTTCACCACCGACAAGGTCTACGAACCCTTCTCCGGACCGCAGATCACTCAGGAGCCACTGCGGTGAGTCTGTTGATGGAGGCGTTGAAGAAGGCGGAGGAAGCCAAACGCCTCACAGGCGACGGCAGGACGCAGGACGCCCCTGCCAATTCGCCGCTTCCGGACCTTGCCTTGCACCTCGATGCGATCGATTCGGAACTGGCCTCGGCGTCGAAACGTCCGGCGGAGCCGAATTCCAGACCCATGCAGGCCGAAAAGGAAATCGTCGAAACCGATCGTGCCCGCCGCACCGCAAACACTCTCTTCACGGCAAAACAAACAGACAGCACGAAACATCGGCTACTCCCCGTGCTCGCGCTGGCACTGCTCGTCGCGTTTGGCGTGGGAGGATATTTCTGGTGGCAACTGAACAGCCTTCCGACACAAACGCTTGCAGCGCCGCCGACACCACATCCAATGTCGGCAGCGACAAATACCAAGCCGGAGCCGGAGTACTACGCCCCCGCTTCCCTGGCCCGCAACGATACTACCGCGGCAACCGAAGCGCGCCCGGCGCCCGCTGCGCCTTCCACTGCGCCAGTTGCAAGGGCAAGCGCGAAGGCGCCGGCATCCTCGCCCGTGCCTCCATCACCGGAAAAGGAAAAGCGAGCGGACTCCTCGTCAACCACGCCCGCCATCCGGTTGACCAGAACCCCGCCGCGGGTCAATCCGCAACTCGAACACGCTTACGCGGCGTGGTCTGCCGGACGGATGGATGAAGCACAGGCCGGTTACGAGCAGGTCCTGCGTTCCGACGCAAGGAACATTGACGCCTTGCTCGGCCTGGCAACGATTGCCTCCCAACGCGGGCTGCAGGAGCGCGCCCACACCTTCTACACGCTCGCGCTCGAATCCGACCCCACGAATCCGACGGCACGCGCCGGCGTTGCCGGCGCCCAGGGTCTGGCCAATGCGGAAGCGACCGAGAGCCGGTTGAAAACGGCCCTTTCCGAGCAACCGGAATCGGCGCCGCTCCTGTTCGCGCTCGGCAACCTGTACGCGCGGCAGGCGCGCTGGAGCGAAGCGCAACAGGCCTATTTCCAGGCGTACGCCGCCGATCCGGAAAACCCGGACTTCATCTTCAACGTTGCGGTCAGCCTCGATCATTTGCGCAAGAGCAAACTGGCCGCCCAGTACTACCAGATGGCGCTCGCGGCAGGTGAGTCCCGGGCCGCCGGGTTCGACCGCGATCAGGTACGCAGCCGGCTCGCCGAACTGCAGCCCTAGACGCCGCGCCGACCGGAAAGACCGCGCCGATGAACGCTCCCGCCCCGCGCCAGATCGGACAAGTCCTGATCGCCAAAGGCATCCTCAGCGAGGACCAGTTGCGAATCGCCCTGCTGGAGCAGATGAAGACAAACCAGCCGGTCGGCAAACTGCTCGTCGCCCTGGGCTTCGTCACCGAAGCCACCTTGCGCGACGCGCTGTCGGAAAGCCTCGGAAAACAAAGCATCGACCTGTCCAACGCCATCATTGATCCGTCAGCGCTCGCGCTGGTGCCCCACGAACTGGCCAAGCGCCATAACATGCTGCCCCTCGACTACGACGAGGAGCACCAGCGCCTGACGATCGCCATTGCCGACATCAACGACATCGTCGCGCTGGACCGGATCCGCAGTCTGGCGAAAACGGCGCTGGAGATCGACGCGCTTCTCGCCGGTGAAACCGAGGTCGCCCGCGCCATCGACCAGGCGTATGGCTACGAATTGTCGATCGACGGCATCCTGCATGAAATCGAGACCGGCGAGATCGACTTTCGCGGTCTGCAATCATCCTCCGATGAATACAGCCAGCCGGTCGTCCGCCTGATCGACTCGATCGTGACCGATGCCGTCAAGCGCGACGCCTCGGATATTCATTTCGAACCGGAGAGCGGTTTCCTGCGCATCCGCTACCGGATCGACGGCATGCTGCGCCAGATTCGCTCGCTGCATCAGTCGTACTGGCCGGCGATGGCGGTGCGCATCAAGGTGATGAGCGGCATGAACATCGCCGAAACACGCGCGCCGCAGGACGGCCGGATCACCCTGACCATCCGCGGACGACAGATCGATTTTCGTGCTTCCGCGCAACCGACCATCCACGGCGAAAACATTGTCCTGCGCATTCTCGACCGTCAGAAGGGACTCGTCCCGCTCGAAGGACTCGGTCTCACCGAACGCCAGCTGGACACGCTCAAGCTGATGATCGCCCGCCCCGAAGGCATCATCCTGCTGACCGGCCCCACGGGCAGCGGGAAGACGACGACGCTCTACTCGATCCTCAACCACATCAACTCCGAGGGGCTGAACATCATGACCCTGGAGGATCCGGTCGAATACCCGATGCCGCTGGTCCGGCAAACCTCGGTCGCCGAGGCGTTGAAGCTTGATTTCGCCAACGGCATCCGCTCGATGATGCGCCAGGATCCGGACGTCATCCTCGTCGGCGAAATCCGCGATGCCGAAACGGCGGAAATGGCCTTTCGCGCGGCAATGACCGGCCACCAGGTGTACTCGACGCTGCACACCAACTCGGCGATCGGCGCCATTCCCCGCCTACTCGACATCGGCGTGCTGCCGGACATCATGGCCGGCAACGTCATCGGCGTTGTCGCACAACGACTGGTCCGCCGTCTCTGCCCGCACTGCAAGACGCCTTATCAGGCGGGTGAGCACGAAGCACGGCTGCTCGGCAGCCCGCTCGATGCGCCACGCCCGATCGTCTTCCGTCCCTGCGGCTGCGAACGCTGCGATTTCCAGGGCTATCGCGGACGGCTGGCGATCATGGAAATCCTGCGCATGAACGGCGACCTCGACGAACTCGTGGCCAAACGGGCAACGGGGCGGGAAATTCGCCAGGCCGCCGTCCAGCACGGCCTCGTTCCACTCGCCGAGGACGGACTGCGCCGGGTCCTCGACGGCTCGACCTCGCTGGAAGAACTGAGCCGCGTGGTCGACCTGACCGACCGGATGTAAGCGCCGTGCCGCTGTTCAACTATCGGGCAATCGACGCGGACGGCCACACGGTCAGCGGGCGCATCGACGCGCAGAACGAGATCGACCTGGACATGCGGCTGCGACGCATGGGACTGGACCTGATCAACGGATCGCCCGTCGGCAACCACCAGCTACTCGGAATGCAATCCGTTCCGCGCAGGGAACTGATCCACTTCTGTTTCCACCTGGAACACCTGCTCCGGGTCAGGGTACCGATTCTCGACGGACTCAAGGATCTGGCCGACACCCTGGAGCACCCACGTTTCCGGGAGGTGGTTGCCAGCCTGGTCGACAGCATCGAGGGCGGCCAGACCCTCTCGCAGGCGATGGAAGCCCACCCGAAGGTGTTCGACACGGTCTTCGTCAACCTGATCCGCGCCGGCGAGACCAGCGGCAAACTGTCGGACGTGCTGCAAAGCCTGACGGAAACCTTGAAATGGGAAGACGAACTGGCCTCACAGACACGCAAGCTGGCGATGTACCCGGCTTTCGTCGGCACGATCGTCATCGCCGCCACGTTCTTCCTGATGACCTACATGGTTCCCCAGCTAAAGCTCTTCGTGCGCAACATGGGCCAGGCACTGCCGACGCAGACGAAAGTGCTCTTTTTCGTCTCAGACCTGCTCGTCGCCTACTGGTACCTTGCCCTGATCGTCCCGCTCATCGCCTTCATTGCCGTCCGGATTCTCCTGCACATCAACCCGCTGGCGCGATTCCGTTTCGATTCCCTCAAACTGCGACTGCCGCTTGGCGGAGACATCCTGCGCAAGATCATCCTTTCCCGCTTTGCCAACACCTTCGCCCTGCTGTACGCCTCCGGCATCTCCGTGCTCGAAGCGATCCGGACCACTCAGGATGTCGTCGGCAACCAGGCGATCCGGCGCGGACTGGAACGTGTCGAACAACTGATCGGCGAGGGGCAGAACGTCACGGCCGCCTTCCAGCAGACCGGCTTCTTTCCGCCGCTGGTCATCCGCATGCTGCGTGTCGGCGAAAGCACCGGCGCGCTGGACGAAGCGTTGATCAACGTCAGTTACTTCTATAATCGCGACGTCAAGGAATCGGTCGAAAAGGTCCAGCAGATGATCGAGCCTCTGCTCACGCTCATCCTGGGGGCGTTGCTCGGTTGGATCATGCTCTCGGTGCTCGGCCCGGTCTACGACGTCATCAGCCGGATCGCCACCTGATAGAACGCAATGAAACCCCAACGCCACCTCTACCTCAGCGCGCAGCAACTGGCGGCCTATCGCTGGCACGCCGGCACACTGTACGAGGAAGGGCGTTTCACTGTCTCGGAAGAGGACCTGCTGCAGTTCAGGGAGTATCTGGCCAGCAATGCGTCCAGCGTTTTTTCATTGCTGGCGAATGTCGCCGAAGAAGGATTCCACAGCGAGACGATTCCGTTCCTGCGTGGAAGCGACCGGACGGCAGTCATCCAGCGCAAACTGGCGCAAACGTTCTTCAACACGCCCCTGACCGCGTCGCTGTCGCTGGGACATGAAAAAAACCGGCGCAAGGACGAGCACCTGCTGCTCGCCGCGCTGACCAATCCGGCTTTCTTCCAGCCCTGGCTGGACATCATCGGCGAAACGGATGTCGCGCTGTCCGGCCTTTATTCGCTGCCCACGGTCTTCCCGTCGCTGCTGAAAAAGCTCCGCCTGCCCGAAGAGCCCTGCCTGTTGCTGACGATTCAGGACAACAGTATCCGCCAGAGCTATTTCGAGAAGGGCCAGCTGCATTTCAGCCGGCTGACGCCGCTGCAGCACAGCAGCATCGGCAGCATCGCCCAGGCCTTTGCCAGCGAATCGCTCAAGCTGCAGCAATACCTCGCCAGCCAGCGCCTGGTCGGGCGCAACCAGACGATCACCGCCCACATCCTCGCGCACCCCGGTGCTCTGAAAGCGATCGAGAACAGTTGTGTCGACACGCCTGCCGTGCGCTTCAACGTTCTCGACATCAATGAGTGCGCGAAGCGTACGGGCCTCAAATCACTGCCGCCGGACAGCCACGGCGAGAAGCTGTTCCTGCACCTGCTGGCGACCCATCCGCCCGCAATGCAGTTTGCCGGTGACACCTTGCGGCACACCTACCAGGTCGGCCGGCTGGGCACCCTGCTCTATGGTCTCGGCGCCACCGCGCTGTGTGCTTGCCTGCTGCTATCGGGCAATCAGCTTTTCGACGCGTATCAATTCACCCGCGAATCAGCAGAACTGCAGGCCAAAACCGGGCAGTCCCGCCAGCGTTACGCCGACGTGCTGAAAACGTTCCCCAGCGTGCCCGTCGACCGCGAAACGCTGAAGAGCGTGATCGGCCGATATCTCGTCCAGGCGCAGCGAAGTATCTCCCCGACCCCTTTCTACGTCGAACTCAGCCACGCTCTTCAAGACCATCCGACAATCGAACTTGCCTCGCTCGCATGGAAACTCGGCGGGACCGAACCGGCGCGCGGCACCGCCGGAAGGCCGGACATCGGAACGAAGCCGTTTCCCGACGACAGCGAAAGCCTTGTCATGCAAGGAACGCTGCATGCGCCACCCGGCGCTGACACCCGGCAAACACTCCAACTGTTCAACCGCTTCGTCGAGCAGCTGGCAGCGAACAAGGAACTGCGGGTCGACATCCTGCAACAACCGTTCGACATCGAATCCGGAAAGGCGCTGCGCAGCGGTGACGCTGCTCTGGAGCGCAACCCCTTGCGTACGTTCAGCCTGCAGGTCACGCGGAAGATCGGATCATGAAGCTGAACGCGAACGATTGGTCCAGATTGCAGATTCCGCTGCTCGCGCTGGCGGTGATGCTCGCCCTGGGGGCCGCATCGATCCTCGTCGCGCGCGCGGAACTCGGCGACGCGCAAGCCCGCCTGGCCAACATCCAACAGGAACGCAAGGAAATCGACAACAAGCTCAGGCAAGTCCGCAGCGAAGAAAACGAAATACGGCAAAAAGCAGCCGTCTTCAACGAGCTGCAATCACGCCGCATCCTTGGCGAAGAGCAGCGCCTGGAATGGGTCGAGTTGCTCGAAGAGATTCGCGCCCGGCATCGCCTGCCCGAGATGCGCTACGAGATCGCCCCGCGCCAGCCGCTGGAAAAATCGCCATCGGGGCAACTGGCACTTTACGCCAGCACCATGAAGCTTGAGCTCAAACTGCTGCACGAAGAGGACCTGACGCGGCTGCTCGACGACCTGCGCCGCGAGGCGCCCGCGCTGATCCAGCCCCGGCGTTGCGACATCTCCCGACTGGCGCGCACCGCTGCGGATGGCGCATCTACTGCCTCGCTACAGGCCGGTTGCCTGATCGACTGGATCACCGTGCGCAAGGCGGACAGCGCGGAGGGACTGGCGAAATGACCCATCGCATTCACCGCTTTCCCGATCATTCAATGCGCTCGCTCCGGCTAGCGCTGTTTGCTTTCATTTTCGCGATACCCAGCGCCACATCCGCTGAAGAACTCGGTCGACTGTTCTTCACGCCGGAGCGACGGCAACAGCTGGATCATCAACGGCAGTTCAATCCCGAAGAGCAGCGCGAAGCTTCCGAAGACCCGACCCTGACGATCAATGGCGTCGTTACGCGCAGCAGCGGAAAGCGGACGGTGTGGGTCAATGGGGTTCCTCAGGAAGACAGCGGTGTGCTAGTAAGCGCAAAGCGATCCAATCCAAGCAAGGTCATTGTGGATACAAATGACGTCCCAGCTACCCAAGTCAGTGTTGGCAATACGCTCAACCGGGACACAGGCGAGACGGCTGATATCCTCGGTAGCGGCAAAATCCTGATCACCTCCCCAGCGAGAGCGCAATAGCTTCCGTAAGACATGGCAATGCCGAATCATGAAACGAAGCGCGGCCCGGCATGGGGGAAGCGATGTCGAACATTCTGCATGAACCCACAGACCGCGCAGGACGGCATTGCATTGATTGCTGTTCTGACCTTACTGACGCTAGTGGGACTAAGCCTGTTTCTCGGCCAGTTCAGCGTTGCGCAGTATCAAGCCAGACGTATTCAGGCCACGTCCCGGGCGCTCGCCGAAGCCAAAGATGCGTTGATCGGAGACGCCATTTCGACCACATCGGTCAGCGACGCCGCCTATCTGCGGTTACCGGACGTCGGACAGACGGAGGGAGTCGCAGCGCTGAATTTTCTAGGCAACGCGAAGGATCTTTCCGTTCTCGGAAAATTCCCGTGGAAAACGCTCCGCACCGAGGTCTTGCGCGATGGAAACTCGGAATGCCTGTGGTACGTTGTTTCTGGCCGCTACAAGATCACCCCGTCAACCGACGTGCTGAATTGGGACACCCCGGGACAGATCGACATCATCGACGTTAACGGCAACGTCATCACCACAGGTCTTGCGGCGCTACTCGTGGCGCCCGGGTCACCCATCGACGAACAGAGCAGGGCATTGTCGAACCCTGATTACACACAATGCGGTGGAAATTACGACTCCCGTAACTATCTGGATACCTACAATGCGTTCAACGCGGTTGCTGGCGAAGTCAATTACTTCGCCAGCAGCACCAATGGCCTGGTCGCTTCCACAAAAGACAACAAACGCTTCGTCATGACCCATTCTGAACATTACAACGACAATTTCCTGCAAATCACGCCCGACGACGTTTTCCGGCATCTGATTCGGCGTAGTGATTTCAGTACGGCCATTGAAAATCTTCTGGACAACCCGTCATTTACGACACTCGCGATTAGTGGACCAAAAGGGACTGACAACATCGCCTGCGGTACAGACCTTTTTTGCCAGAACTGGAAGGAAATGCTCTTTCTGACCCAGTTGCCTGCCCCGGCTAAAGTCACCATTGACGGGGCGCTATCGCCCGTCTGCAGCCGTATCGTGATTTTCGCCGGTAAAAGTATCCCCGGACAAAACCGCAACACCGAGGCGGAAAAGGCTAGCGCAAGCAACTATCTCGAAGGACGAAACCTCACGTCTTTCAACACACCCACGGCCAACGCAGCCGATTTCTCCGGCGCATCGACATTCGACTGGCACTCGCCAGGAACAGACCTCATAAGGTGCCTGCCATGAACAAGCCCCGACCTCGCTCCAATTTGAATAGCGGCTTTACCTTGACCGAGTTGGCCATCGTGCTGGTCATTGTGGGGCTTCTCATTAGCGGGATGCTGGTTCCACTCTCCACCCAGCGCGACATCCAAAACTCCAGCGAAACCAGTAAACGGTTGAACGAGATAAAGGAAGCCTTGCTTGGATTCGCCGTACTGTACGGCAGGCTCCCGTGCCAATCATCAACCATCGACCCGGCGGACCCAAAGTATGGACTTGAAGACAATCCGTGTAACGATGTCGAAGGCTATCTTCCGTGGAAGACGCTCGGCATAGGGGAAATCGACGCTTGGGGAACGCAGCGTTCCGCAACTGGCGATCCGTTCCGCGGCTATTGGCGCTACCGCGTCAACAACAGTTACGCCAGTGCCACATTCACCCTAGCATCCACCGCCACCGCCTTGATCGTCCAGGATTCGGCGGGTAACAATCTGACCAACAGCACAGACGGCCCCGTCGCGATCATCTACTCCACAGGCCCGGACCTCGTGGCCAACGGCCAAAACGCTACCATCGACAACACGTTCCAGGCAGGCGAACGTTCTCCTGCCTTCGACGACATGCTTGTATGGATTCCCCGCCCCATCCTCTTCAACCGGATGATCGCCGCCGGCAAGCTCCCCTGACAATATCCCCGTCCGTCATTCGCTTGACCCTGCCAGGCGATTGGTTTCAAATCCGGGCGACACCCCTTCCCGAACCGCCTTAATGTCTGCCCTCAGCCGCCTCGCCATACGCATCCGCCACGCCGGCATCCAGCCGACGGACAGTGCCGATCTGCAGCTGCAGAAGTCGTTGCTCATCTTCGCCACCGGTCTCATCTGCTTTGCTTCGATGCTGTGGCTGTTCATCTACTGGCAACTCGGCCCGCAACTCTCTTCGACGATCCCGTTCGTCTTCCAGCTGCTCTTGGTCGGCAATCTGGCGATCTATTTCAGGACGCTCAATTTCGACCTCTTCCGGCAGACCCAGCTGGGCCTGTTTCTTTTCATGCCGTTCGTTGCCCAGTGGAGCATGGGCAATTTCATCACGGCGAGCGGCCTCAGCCTGTGGGCGCTGCTCGCGCCGATCGGGGCGGTCCTGTTCATCGGCGCACATGAAGCGCTGGCCTGGTTCTTCGCCTACGTTTTCCTGACCGCGCTGTCGGGCGGATTCGATTTCTATCTCGCCGACACTGCCCTGCCGCCACCGGTGAGGATTTCCACCGGCACCACGGTTTTCTTTTTCGCGCTGAACTTCGCCGCCGTCTCGACCATCGTTTTCCTGCTGCTGCGCTACTCAGCCATCGAAAAGCAGAAGGCTCAGCAACGGCTGGAAGAAGCGCACCACTTGCTGCAACTGGAGCAGGAACGTTCCGAGCGGTTGTTGCTCAACATTCTTCCCGGACCGATCGCCGAGCGGCTGAAAAACAGCAACCAGACGATCGCCGACGGCTTTGCCGACGTCTCGGTGATGTTCGTGGATATCGTCAATTTCACCCGCATCGCCGAGGGATTGAGCCCGCAGCAAGTGTTCTCGATGCTCAACCGGGTGTTTTCATCGTTCGACGAACTCGCGGAGAAACACGGTCTTGAGAAGATCAAGACGATCGGTGACGCCTACATGGTCGCCGGCGGCCTGAACGACCAGCGCGAGGACTTCACCGAGGCGCTGGTCGATCTGGCGCTGGAGATGCGCAATCTCCTGCAGTGCGACTTCCGCATCAACGACATGCACCTGGATGTGCGCATCGGCATCGGCAGCGGTCCGGTCGTCGCCGGCGTCGTCGGCAAGAAGAAGTTCATCTACGACCTGTGGGGCGACACGGTCAACCTGGCCAGCAGGCTCACCAGCGAAGGCGTGCCTGGGATTGTCCACGTCGATGAGAGCACCTACCGGAAAATCGGCCACGCCTTCGATTTCCAGCCGCCGCTCACGCTTTATCTGAAGGGAAAAGGCGAAACGGCCGTCTATCGTGTCATTGGGCGGAAGGGCGTTGCGCAACGCCTTTCCGCCGAGGCTGTTTCAGCGGCCGGATAAGGCGCGCCAGCCAGCGACGAAGCGGGCAGCAACCGCGGCAACCTGCTCGGCCGTCATCCCCGGCTTGTAAATCGCCGAGCCCAGACCGAAGCCGGTGGCGCCGGCATCGACATACGGCTGCATGTTGTCCGGCGTAATTCCACCGACCGGGAGCAGGCGCGTGCCCTTGGGCAGGACTACGCGAATCGCCTTGAGGATCGCCGGCGTCACCAGTTCGGCGGGGAAAATTTTCAACGCATCCGCGCCAGCGGCCAGCGCGGCAAACGCCTCGGTCGGCGTGACCACGCCGGGGGTGCAGGCCATCCCGGCGGCCTTGGCGGCACGAATCACCGCCGTGTCGGCGTGCGGCATCACGGTCAGTTCGCCACCGCTATCCTTCAGTTCGCGAACCTGATCGACGGTCAGCACCGTGCCGGCGCCGACGAGGGCATCGTCGGGCAGGGACTGACGGATCGCGGCGATGCTCTTGAACGGTTCGGGCGAGTTCAGCGGCACCTCGATCAGGCGGAAGCCGGCTTCGTACAGGCGGCGCCCGATTTCAACCGATTCAGCGGGAGTGATGCCACGCAGGATGGCCACCAGCGGCAACTGGGCACTGGCGGCGGCAAAACGTTCTTCGACGGTAAGTTGGCTCATGTTGTTTTCTCTTTCGCTCAGTTCGCGCAGACCAGACCGGCGGCCAGGGCCAGATTCCACAGGCCGACCGGCGCCGTGTTGTCGAGTACTGCGTCGGCGGTCTTGCCGAAGACCTTGAGCGACTGCGCGTAACGCTCGCACAGTGCCGGTGCGCCGATCATCACCAGCGGTACGGAAGCGAGATCACCGGCACCAGCCATCCCGGAAACCAGTTCGTGGCCGATCAGCAGGCCGGAAAGGTAGTCGGCCAGCCCGGCCGGGGGCACCCGCCCGGTGAGACCGAGCGTGCGCGTACCGAAAATCTGGTGCGTGAAGTCGCCCGGGGCGCTGTTCCGTGCCGTGGCCAGGCCAAGTTCAAAGGCGGCTGCGTCGGTCTCCTTCTTGCCCTCGCTCTCGGCCGGCATCAGGCGGCCGAGGATGGAGTGCTCGCTGAGCACGGCGAACAGTTCGCCGGTGAGATAGGTGGCGTAGCGGACGATCCTGCCGTTTTCGATCTGCGCCCACTTGGAGTGGGTGCCCGGCAGGAGCATGCAGGAACGGACGGCCCACTGCGGATTCATCAGCAGGGCGCCGGCGATCTGGATTTCTTCGCCGCGCATCACGTCGGGCAGTTCGTCCGGCTCGTCGAAGAGCACGCCGGGAGCGATCAGGATGTCCGGGCCGAGACCGCTCGGCACTGCGATGCTCTGCCCGGCCAGCGTCTTGATGTCCGCCGGGCAGCGGACATACGGCGCCTCCTTCCAGCCCTGCGCACTGCCGACCATGCCGCAGGCAACAATCGGCAGGTTCGGCCATTGCTTGACCCAGTCGCCGGCGATCGCGGCGAAGGCTTTTTCGTAGCCGGGAACGCCGGGCAGCGGCAAGTGCTGGATGCCGTGGGCGGATGACCGGGTTTCGGTCACCTTGCCGTCGCACATCAGGAACGCCCGCAGACTGGAGGTTCCCCAGTCAAGGGCGAGGAGTTGAGGAACGGGTAAAGCAGGGGTGCTCATGGGTCAGCTTTCTGCGGTAAACAAAAGCCGCCAGTCTACCACTCGGCCACAGCCCCATCAGCGTGACGCCAGACCGGATTGCGCCAGTCTGGCGCGTTCTTGCTGCGCTCGATGACCAGTTCCTCGTTGACCTCGACGCCGAGACCCGGCTTGCTCGGCGGCAGCATGTAGCCGTCGTGGAAGCGGAAATCGTCCTTGTTCAGCACGTAATCCATCAGCTCGGCACCCTGGTTGTAATGGATGCCCATGCTCTGCTCCTGCAGCACGGCGTTGCGCGAGACAAAGTCGACATGCAGGCAGGA
>JARFTZ010000033.1 GCA_029289235.1 Gammaproteobacteria bacterium | reverse complement strand
TTGCTTGAACTCTTCCCGGTGATACCGCCTGCGCCGTATCGGTTTCTGTATTTCCATCGATCGTGTCCACCATGTTTTCTAGCGGACACGATCTTCCCGGTCTAAACCCTCAATTCATAGATGACTTCGCCGGGGGCTTACCAGCATCTAACTGATTTTTTTAGATATTTATATCTATTGAATTACTCTGCTGCACTTGTAATCAGAACTTAACAATCAGAAAGTAGTATTGGAGCCGTTACTTCGTCCTGCAAATCGTCGGGAAGATTTTCCGCTGCTCTTCCGCATATTCGAATTCCTTGCCCAGCCATGAGCGACAAAGAAAATAAAACAACCTCCGACATGAAACAGCGCGAGCGGATGTAGAAGGAACTTCTTGATTCATTCGATGAAGAACTGGAGATGGAATTCGACGATGAGCGCCTGAGCACGCTCATCTCCGAGATCGGCGAGGCATCCGAATCGCCCCTGGACGCGCAGAACGAACTCAAGCGCGGACTTTACTTCAAGGAACTGTTCCGTCTCCAGGGCGAACTGGTCAAGCTACAGGACTGGGTGGTCCACAAAAAGCTGAAGGTTGTCGTTCTCTTCGAAGGGCGCGACGCCGCCGGCAAGGGGGGCGTCATCAAGCGCATCACCCAGCGGCTCAACCCCCGCGTATGCCGCGTCGCCGCGCTGACCGCGCCGAGCGAGCGGGAAAAAACACAGTGGTATTTCCAGCGCTACGTCGCCCACCTGCCCGCTGGCGGTGAAATGGTCCTCTTCGACCGCAGCTGGTACAACCGGGCCGGCGTCGAGAAGGTCATGGACTTCTGTTCCGACGAGGAATACGAGGAGTTTTTCCGCACAGTGCCGGAGTTCGAGAAGATGCTGATCCGCTCCGGAATCATCCTCATCAAGTACTGGTTCTCAATCTCCGACAACGAGCAACACTTTCGTTTCACCATGCGCATCCACGATCCGCTCAAGCAGTGGAAACTGAGCCCGATGGACATGGAATCGCGCCGCCGCTGGGAGCAATACACCAAGGCCAAGGAGACGATGCTGGAACGCACGCACATCCCCGAAGCGCCGTGGTGGATCGTTGAAGCCGACGACAAGAAGCGCGCGCGCCTGAACTGCATCTCTCACCTGCTCAGCCAGGTGCCCTACGAGGAATACGAGCGCGAACCGGTGACATTGCCGGAACGGGTACACAACCCCGATTATCTGCGACACCCCGTTCCGCCGGAGATGTACGTGCCGGCCATCTACTGAGTCAGCGTTGAAAAGTCAATTTTTCCGCCACGGCCGCTTTTTAACCTTGACCTTGGCCAACTCGACGTCCAGTTCGGCAATCAAAAGCTGACTACGGCCCGCAATCCAGCCGCAAGCCAGGGAATCGGCCGGGCCGTCGTGTCCCGCATCGTTGATCAGGCGCAACGCGGTTGCCTGATCGTTGAGCTCACCGAGCAGATCCTGAATCGTGGTGAGCGATGCCTGGTAGGCAGCGAGCGACTTGCGCGGCAGGAGCGGCGCGAAAAACTCGATGGCGTAGCGCAGTTTCTTGAACGCGATGCGCAGCAGGTGGCGATGCTCGGCGTCCAGCTTCACGTTGCCGTTCATCAGCTTTTCGACAGCCGTCGCCCGCTTCTGCAACCGCCGCCGGGCGAACTTGCGCAGATTGCGGCGCACCGCTTTGTTGTCGGCCTCGATGGTTGGCGGTTCGACACGGAACAGCGCCGCGCCGAAGGCCAGCAACAGCCGGCTGTACTCTTCCCCGGTCAGGGCCGCCCGGGCCGTTGCCTGTGCCCGGCCCTGCGCGACCTCGGCGTGGCGGCGCAGCTGCGCCAGCCCGGCGTGCCCGGGGAATGCCTCTTCCAGCGGCGGCAGGGTCTCATTGAGGAAGACATCCCAGTCCCGGGCATCTCCGAGCGCCTTCGCCACGTCCTGCCAGCGCGGCGAATACACGGCGATGAAGTCCGGGCCGAGAACCGGGGCGAAAAGGCGAAACGCGGAGCGCAGGCGGCGGATCGCCACCCGGGCCTGGTGAACATACTCGGGATCGCCACCGTGCACGGCGCCGGCTTCGTTGCGCTGCAGTTGCCTGAGGCAGCACAGCGCGATCGCGCGGAATGCGTCGACCGGCGACATTTCCCCGGCGACGGGCGAGGAAAACCGCTTTGCCGGCCGCAGCAGCGACGCATCTGCCAAGTTGTAGCCCCGCTCGGCCTTGCTGATGGCCAGCGGGTGCAGGTGCAGATCGCGCGCCAGTTCTATGGCCAGATCGAACAGCGCATCTGAAGAAGGCCCTTCCAGCAACTCAAGTTCCACCTCGCAGATGGCCTCGCTCACGGCGGCGGCTTCTTCGGTCGCGCCGGGCGCGGCGATCTTGCCGCGATCTAGCGCCAGTTCGATGCGTGAATCTCCGCGATGCAACGTCCAGGCCGTGCGCGTGAAGTCGGTCGAGAACGCCGGGCGCAGGTGTGGCAGTTGCTCGATCAGGAAGTCACGCAATGCCTCGTCGGTCACGATGCTGAAATCGAACACGCCTGGCTGCGTCGGCACCTCCCATTCCAGTCGCCGGGCGAGGCCGCCCGCGCCGGCATCTTCCGCCTTGACCGTCATCAGCCAGGTCGCCCTCCCCTTACGCCGGAGCCGCAGCGCGATGCGCCGCTTGCGCAGGGCGAAATCCGGCGTGTCGTAGTAGGTATTGAACAGGCTGTATCTCTGCGGCGCGACATCCGCCAGGGCTGAATGCCCGGAAAGACGCCGGGCTTGCCCCGGCGCCACCCGTAACTTGAGTTCGATTTCTACGGCCATAGGTCATTTCTCCCCGTTTTTTCCCGACACGGCATCATCCGTTTCCATGCCGCATGACACAACGCAGCGGCAAGGCCGGCGCTGCCCGGCCATCGTTCCATCGCAACGTAATATATCCGTAATCACGCTCATTTATCTTTTTCGTCAGCCATCTTGCGGAATGCTCTGCATCAAGCCATTCCATCCTGGCTGTCACTGAAGGCAGGCGGTACCCCCTCCCCCTCCCCTTCACCTTCGTCAACTGCAGATCACCGGTAGCCGATTCATGAGCAACGAAACTCTTGTCATCCTTGCAGTTGCCTGGCTGGCCATCGGCCTTGTCGGGTTTTTCTGGGCTTCTGTCGTCGCTTCAAGCGAAAACGCTCAATTCGGTGAAGACAAAGAGCGCATTCTCGAAGAAGACTCGCTGCGGCAAGCCGCCCTGACACGGGAACTCAAGGCGACTCACGCCGAACTGGAAGCGTTGCGAACCGAGTGCGCCACCCTGAGAGGGAAACTTCACGGCGCGATGGAGTGAATCGAACTCGGTCAGGGTGCCGTGAGGGCACGCTGGTCCGAAAGGCTACTTTACCGGCGGCAACCTGGCCAGCACGGCTTTCAGTTTGGTCGGAGGAAGCGACAGCGCAAGAATCAGACCAACGCGGATCAGGTCGCTTTTCTTGACGTCAACACCCTGCGTGGCAAGCTGCTTCTTCAGCTCGACAAGGCGATCGTGCTCGGCCTTCGGAAAGGTGAAACCGTCGCGCACCGTGGCTTTTTCCGGCTTTTGCGGAGACGCTCCGACGGCCTCGGACTTTTTCCGCAACACCTTGTCCAGCGGCCGATCGAACGCCTTGGCCAACCGCCGCCTTTTCGGAAGAGCCTGTTCGGCGGCAGCAGGCGGTGCAACCGGCACCGGCTCTGCCGGCAAAGGCGAAGCAGTTTCCGTGGCCGTGGATAGGGGCTTCGCGGCGGCCTGGTTGCGCGGCGCGCGTGGCCGGGTGGTTTTCGGGGCAAAGGGAACGGTCAGGTTGAACGGAGAATCAGTTGGATCAGTTGTTTTAGGAGGGGCTTTTCGGACAGCGGACATGGCACATCCTTCAATCGACATTTGTAAACAAAATCGTCGGGGCCAACAGTTTAACCTCGTATCTACTGACGGTTATAACGACGCACGATTCGAAACGCAGCGCACGCGGCTTTATCGTCCCGTCGGCGGGGGGGCCTCGAGCACTTCGCGAATCCCCGCATAGAGACTGTCGTCGACCGCCACGAAGCGCTCGGCATTCATCGCCGCCATATAGTCACGCAGCGCCGTCCCGGCGTCTTCGCCGAGGAAAACTTCGGCAATCCGGCGTTTCAGTGCTTCACACAGTTGCCCGCGGTAAACCGTCGGGTCATTCGGGATGGGCCCGGACGTCCATAGGACCCGCACATCGTTCTTGCGCAGCTTGCCGGCCAGATGCGCTTCTTCCAGTTGCGCGGAAGCGATGAAGGCCGCATCGACGGCACCGCTGACCAGTGCTTGTACCGACCTGGCGTGGCTGCCGGAGTACGATACAGCGCCGAAATAACTCTCCAGGGGCATGCCGACCCGGCCGACGAACTGTTTGCGCGGCAACATTGCACCGGAGGTGCTCCCGGGATCGGTCAAGGCCAGGCGAGTTCCCTTGAGCGTGTCGATATCGCTGAAGTCGCTTTTTGCCAGGACGACCAGCATCGACTGGTAATGCGCACCACGTAGCTGATAGACGCCCTCGACTCTCTCCGTCGTGGCGAAGGCGGTGATCTGGCGATCACCTTTGGTGGCTTCGATGTAGGTCGCCGGACCCAGTTCGGCAACATCGACCGCGCCGCGCAGCAAGCCCTCCACCACCGAGCGATAGGATGTCGCACGCACGACCTCGACCGGCCGTCCGGTGAGTTCGGTCATCCGTTTGAACAGCGATTCCCGACGCCGCAGATCGAGTTCGATCTCGCGCAGCGGCACCATCGCATACCGGATCACGGTGGGGCTCTCGCACGTCTGGGCGTGTGCCGGAAGCAGCACGGCGGGGCTGGCGCCAAGCGCGGCAATGATCAGGAGAAATCGGGACAGAATTTTCATGCTTTGCCTTCCGCGGCGATGACGGGAAGAATTGCGCCGCGCACGAGCAGTTCGCGTGCTTCCGCCGGCGGACAAGCCGCTGCGAACAGGTAGCCCTGTGCCTGGTCACAGCGCGCCGCCTTGAGGTGTGCGAGTTGTTCGGGCGTCTCGACGCCCTCGGCGACGGTTTCCAGGTGCAGGTTATGCGCGAGGGAAATGGTTGTGCTGACGATGGCGGCATCGCTGACATCGTTACGGATGTTCCGGACGAACGACCGGTCGATCTTCAACTGCTTGGCAGGCAAATTGCGCAGATGACTGAATCCTGAGTAGCCCATGCCGAAATCGTCGATCGCGATGCGAATGCCAAGCGCGGCAAGTCCGTTCAGGGTCTCGATGAAAGCGCCGTCGGTCTCGATCACGCCGGTTTCGGTGACTTCCATCTCGAGCAGTGCCGGTGCGATGCCATGCTCGGCCAGGATTTTCTCGACACGCACGAAGAACCCATCCGCACCGATCTGCCGCGGCGAGACATTGACCGCGACCGGGACTACCGGCAAACCGGCGTCGAGCCATTCGCGCTGTTGCCGGCATACTTCGCGCAGGACGTAATCTCCAAGTTCGATGATGGCGCCACACTTCTCGGCGACGGCGATGAAATCAGCGGGGGAAACCGTGCCCATCTGCGCATACTCCCAGCGCGCCAGAGCCTCCAGGCCCGTCAGGCGGAAATCCGCCAACGACACCTTGGGCTGGTAATGCACCCGGATTTCGCTCCTTTCGATGGCGACCGGCAACGCCGCTTCGATCTGGTTGCTCAGTTCGTAGCGGCGATTGAGTGCAGGATCGGCAAACGCGTACGTCGCCCTGCCCCGTTCCTTGGCACGATACATCGCCATGTCGGCCTGACGGAGCAGCGCGTCGATTTCTTCGGCATCATCGGGATAGAAGGCAATGCCGATGCTCGGGGTCACCCGCAGTTCGGTATCGGGAACGATGCCGGCGTACGGCCGACTCAGGACGTCGATGAATTTCCCGGCGATCACCGACACGTCCTGGTTGTTGCGCAGATCGCCGATCAGCGCGACGAACTCGTCGCCGCCGAAGCGCGACACCACGTCGGTCTGCCGCACGCAGTCCCGCAGGCGATTGGCCACGTCCATCAGCAGCTGGTCACCGGCCTTGTGGCCAAAGGTGTCGTTGACCGGCTTGAAGCGGTCGAGATCAATGAATACCAGCGCAAACCCGCCTTGCAGGCGCCGAGCGCGGGCTACGTGGCGTTGAGCAAGGTCGGCGAAGAACATGCGGTTAGGCAGACCGGTGAGTTTGTCGTGGGTCGCCATGATGTATGCGGTTTCCTTTTCCTCGCCAATCTGCCGGATTAATTGCTCGTTGTTCGCCAGAGCATCCTCCAGGCTGTGGACGAGTTTGCTGCGTCGAGCGGCAGCTGTGCCCCAAAGCGCGGTCAGGGCCAGCATCGTCAGCGTCAACAGCAACGCGGATCCCATGTAGGCGCTCTGCCGCGCATGGTTCTCCATCAGTACCTGATCGCGCGGGCGGCTCACCAGGACCGAGAGTCCGGTCGTCGGTACCGTCCGGAAAGCCACGAGCGGATTGTCACGCACACCCGGGAGACCTTCCAGCCGCGCCAATTGCCGGGAAGTACCACGCGGAGGAACGGATTCGAGCCGCCCTTCGCGCAAGCGCAACAGCTCCCGCCCCTCTGCCGAAAGCAGCACGATTTCCCCGCCGCGGCCGAGAACGATATTGCCGAAGAATTGCTGAAACTGCCCCTTGTCGATCAGGACAACAAGGAAAGAGTGCGCCGAATTTCCTGCCGAGGACGGCCGGTAGAACACCGGCAGCATCCAGGCTTGCGCCTGTTCCTCGGCGGGCGCCGCACCGACGGCGATCCGCTCGGAAAAATCACTCTTGACGCTGACCGCGAAACTCATCGCGGCTTGGCGCAACCAGGGTTCAGGGGCTTTCCCGATCGACATCAGCAGGCGCCCGTCGGCGTCGAACTGCATGAGGCGCAGGAAGGCACCGTTGCGGCCGAGCGCCGTGTTCACGATCGTTCGCGCCGTTTCCGGATGCGGACAGGTCGCGAGAATGCTGTCGAACAGCCTGATCCACTCGATCAGTTGCCCGGTGTGATTGACCACCGCCTGCGCTATGTTCGCCTGGATCACCTCGGCGTCGCGAACAGCACGCGCATCGTCGTCGCCGGCGCGGCGGACGACGGTCACCCACGAAACCACCAACAGCACGATGATGAGTAGCGGCGGCCACCAGTCGGTGTATCTGAAAAGCGGCCCGTGATACACGGAGGAATCTGTTGTCATCTTGCGGGACAGGTACGAAAAACAGCACGAGAGGTGCCGAAGAAAAGACGCAAACTACGCGCCAGATTGCCCGCCGAAGGTTACGTTTTGGTTACAAAATCATTTCATCGAAACCGGTTGTTGCGTCACGAGAGTCAGAGATCGTCGGGCAACCAGGGAATGATCCACTCACCAAAGAAATACTCGCCGTAAAGTGTCCCGAAGACGCTTTCCATCAGTCGCTCCACGATTTCCTGAATGATCCGGGCCATGATCCTGACTCCCTTCGCTGCGATTTACCACGAACAGCAACCACCGTACGCGCGCCAGGTTAAGGTAATATTGCATGCGTTCATGATCCACACCGAGGAGCAACTCGCCAGCAAACCTCCCGAGGCGTCAGACGAGCAGCCCCAGCGCGTGCAGCAGACGGTCGGAAAACTCGGCCGGCGAACTTGAAATAACCTCGCGTGGCACGCCGAAACTTTGCGTCAGCCGCGCCCTGTCCTCGAAACCGTAGGCGACGATGAACGGATACACGCCGGCACCGATCGCCGCCAGGTAGTCACCGTATTCATCGCCACAGGCACAGGCCCGCGCGGGATTGATAGCGTAGAGCTCGCGCGCCCGCTTCATTTCGCCGGTTTTATCCTCACCCAGCGACAGGCTGGCGAAGTAGTCGAACTGGCCGAGATCGATGTCATGTCGCGCAAACAAGTGCTTCAGCGTCGTTTCCGGCTCGATGGTCACGTTGCGGGTAACCAGCGCGACACGAATATCGGGGCAGTCGAGCAGCCTGCGCAACAGTGATTCGATGCCCGGATACAGGAGCGCTTCGCTCCGGTAAAACTCCGTCAGCGTCGCCAGAAGCAGCTTGCGCCGCTGTTTTCCGAACTGCCGGCGCAGATTGTTCGGAAACTCACGCAGCCCGCCGAGATACTTCAACAGCTTGCGGCGCTTCTGAAAACGTTCGAGGTCGCCGATGACCATGCCGTGAGAAAGAAAAGTCTGTTCGATGGCATGAAACGCGTCGATGAGCGTGCCATCGGCATCGAAGATGACCAGTCGTTCGGAACCTGCGTACATGACCATCGGCACAGCGTATGAGAATAGTGTGACAAAGGGATTACAGCGCACATCACCCGCAGCCTTCTCGTTTCGCTTTCCACACGCCAATCCTGGTCCGGCAACCAACAAAAACGCACGTAATGGCGGATAATCGTGACCATTCACCATTCCTGATCCTTTGCCCCATGAGCACACGAAAACCGGTTGCACGAACAAGCCTGCCTTCAGACACCACCTCGTATCCGGCCAGGAATTTTCTGAACCGGGAACTCGGGATTCTGGCGTTCAATCATCGCGTTCTCGCGCAGGCGAAAAATCCCGCGACGCCGTTGCTGGAGCGTTTGCGTTTTCTCTGCATCTTCAGCAGCAATCTGGACGAGTTCTTCGAAATCCGCGTCGCCGGACTGAAGGAACAGGTCAAGCTGAATTCGGTGGCAAAAACGTCCGACGGTCTTTCCGCCTCGGAGGCGTTGCAGCACATCAGCGATTACGCCCACACTCTGGTCGAGGAACAGTACCGCCTGTTCAATCAGGAGATCCTGCCGAAACTGGCGGCGGAAGGGATCGTTTTCCTGCGCCGCAGTGAGTGGAGCGAAGAGCAGTTGCAGTGGATCAAGGGCTATTTCTTTCGGGAAGTCATGCCGGTCCTGACGCCGATCGGTCTTGATCCGTCGCACCCCTTCCCCCGGCTGCTCAACAAGAGCCTCAACTTCGCCGTCGAACTCGAAGGAAAGGATGCCTTCGGCCGCAGTTCCGGCACGGCAATCGTCCAGGCGCCCCGGGTTCTTCCGCGCGCGATCCGCCTGCCCCGTGAACTCGGCGCCAGCGAATACTGTTTCGTTTTCCTGTCCTCCGTCCTGCACGAATTCGTCGGCGAGCTTTTCTCGGGCATGAACGTGCTCGGCTGTTACCAGTTCAGGGTCACGCGCAACAGTGACCTGTTCGTCGACGAGGAAGAGGTCAAGAACCTGCGCGCGAGCATCCAGGGGGAACTCCCGCAACGGCATTTCGGCGATGCGGTGCGCCTGGAAGTAACCGACAACTGCTCACAAAACATGACGCGCTTCCTGCTTGAACAGTTCGGTCTGGGAACGAACGACCTCTTCTGCGTTCCCGGCCCGGCCAATCTGGTGCGCCTGATGCAGATTCCCGACCTGGTGCAGCGTCCCGACCTGAAATTCAAGCCGTTCCAGATCGGCTCGCCCAAGTCGCTGAAGAAGAACCGCTCGATCTTTGAATCCATCCGTGCCGGCGACATCCTGCTGCACCACCCCTACCAGAGCTTCGCGCCGGTCATTGAACTGATCGACCAGGCCGTGACCGACCCGCACGTGGTGGCGATCAAGATGACGGTCTATCGCACCGGCACGGATTCCGTACTGATGCAGTCGCTGTTGCGAGCGGCCATGAATGGCAAGGAAGTGACCGTGGTGGTCGAGTTGATGGCGCGATTCGACGAGGAAGCGAACATCGGCTGGGCCACCAAGCTTGAACAGGTCGGCGCGCACGTCGTTTATGGCGTGGTCGGCTACAAGACCCACACCAAGATGCTGATGATCGTCCGCCGCGACGAGAATCGTTCGGGGAGCGCGCTGCGTCGCTATGTGCATCTGGGCACAGGCAACTATCACCCGCGCACCGCCCGTCTCTATACCGATTTCGGTTTGCTGACCTGCAACGAAGAGATCGGCGAGGACGTCAATGAGGTTTTCAAGCAACTGACCGGCCTGGGCCTTGCCAAGTCGCTGCACCATCTCTGGCAGGCGCCGTTCACGCTGCATGCCAATACGCTGAAGGCCATCCAGGCGGAAGCCGAGGCCGCTCGCGCCGGCAAGCGCGCGCGCATCATCGCCAAGATGAATTCCCTGCTCGAACCGGCGATCATCGACGCCCTCTACGAAGCCTCCCAGGCCGGGGTCAGGATCGATCTGATCGTGCGCGGGGTCTGCGCCCTGCGTCCGGGGATCAAGGGACTTTCCGACAAGATCCGGGTGCGCTCGATCGTCGGACGCTTCCTCGAACACCATCGGGTGTTCTATTTCTACGCCGGCGGGGCCGAACAGGTCCTGCTCTCCAGCGCGGACTGGATGGAGCGCAATTTCTTCCGGCGCATCGAGGTCGCCTTCCCGATTCTCGACAAAAAGCTCAAGCGCCGCGTCATCGTCGAGGGACTGCAGGTCTACCTCACCGACAACCAGAATTCCTGGGAAATGGACGGCAACGGAGGTTATCACCCGCGACGCGCGCTACGAGCCAAACCGCGTTGCGCCCAGGAAGAGTTGATCGACCTGCTCAAGCCTTGAGCTGGCCGCGTTCGGGGTGCTGCGACGACTGCAGCCGGATGCCGTTGCGCCCCGACTCCTTGGCCTGGTACATCGCCTCGTCTGCCCACTTGATGATGTCGTCCATCGAGGCTTCGTGGTTGTAGAAGAGCACGACGCCGATGCTGGCGGTGCAGCAATGCACGACCACCTTTTCAGGCTCCCCCTCCCGTTTGATCCGTAACGTAAACGGCTCGGAGAGGATGCAACGAATCTTCTCCGCCACACCCCGCGCCTGAATTTCGGACGCTGCATGGCTCTCGTCGAGCTCACCGAGCATGACCACGAATTCGTCGCCGCCGAAGCGCGCAACCGTATCCGTCTCGCGCACGCAGCTCGTGATCCGCTCCGCCACCTGGACGAGCAGCAGGTCGCCGACGTAATGCCCGTGCGCGTCGTTGAGCGGCTTGAAATTATCCAGGTCGAGGAACATCAGGGCGCCATAGCAGCCGCTGCGGCGGCTGTTGGCCATCGCCTGGCGGAGGCGGTCTACCAGCATGCGCCGATTGGGCAGTCGGGTCAGCGCATCGAAGTACGCCAGGTTGCGTATTTTTTCATCGGCCTGGTAATGCTCGATCACCAACGCCGCAAGGTTCGCGCAGTTCTCCAGCAGCTGGATATCGTCGTCGCCCGGCTGTGCCGAGACCCGCTGGTAGATGGCGAAAACGCCGAGCACGCGCCTCTCACGCCCCGTGATCGGCTGCGACCAGCACGACTGGAACCCCGCCGACGCCGCATGCCGGCAGTAGGCCGCAGAGCACGCGCTGCCTTCACGGAGATTTGCCACGATTACCCGCCTGCCGCTCGCCGCCGCCTGACCGCTGGAACAGCTTTCATCGTTGGCCAGCATGCGGTCGATGTCCCGGACGAACTGCCCAGGCAGGCTCGGCGCGGCCACGTGGCGCAGGTGATTGGAAACCGTGTCGAGCAACAGGATCGAACACAGCATCCCCGGGTGCAGCAATTCGGCCTGCGACGCCAGTGAATTGAGCACCTCGCTCAAGGCGACGCCCTGATGGATCTGGCGCAGGATGCTGTTGTGCATCTCCAGTTCCCGCGTACGGCGAATCAATGCCAGCTCGGCCTGCTTGCGATCGGTGATGTCCTGCATCGCGCCGATCAGCTTGACGACCTGACCGTCGCGGAAAACCGCTTCGCCGCGAACGTAGATCCAGGCATTTTTCCCCGATGGCATCGTCACCAGCGATTCGTGCTCCCACGATTCGCCGCTACGCATCGCCCGCTCGTTCTCGGCCCGCCGTTGCGGCCGCTCCTCCGGCGGGTAATATCTCATGGTTTCATCAAACGGAATCTCGACGCCGGCCGGCAGCTCCCGGATACGCGCAGCTTCCTCCGAGAGGATCGTCGTGTTGTTCACGACGTTTCGTTCAAACCCGCCGACCTTGGCAAGTCTGCCGGTGCGCTTGAGGAGGTCGTTGGCGTTGAGCAACTGCGCCTCGATGCTCCGCCGCTTGGCGATTTCCCGGCGCAGCCGTCTCAGCGTGTTGAACATGAAGCCCACCCCGACGAGGATCAGCGCGATGACCGACCCCATCCCCCACATGGTCTGATGCAGACGCGCTCGCCAGCTGTGTGAACCGGGGTCGTAGAGAAAACCTTCCAGCGAGGCTCCGTAACTGGCCATGCCGGCGGACACGAGCGCATCGACCATGCCCTGCCAGCGTCCGGGATTCATGTGCCCGATCTCGACGAGATCGGGAAGAATCAACGATCGGGAGGCGGTCGCTTCGAATTGCAAATGCTCCCGCGTTTTCGGAACGACATATTTCTCCAGCAGGATGTCGATAATTTCATCCGGGTGATTCATCGCGTAGCGCCAGCCGCGCAGCGTCGCTTCACGCAGCGCCTTCACGCGATCGGGGTTCTTGCGTATCTCATTCTCGGTCGTGAACAGGACGTCGCCGTAGTAGTCGATCCCGTAATGGCTGGGATTGATCACCACGTAATCCACCCCAAGCTGTTTGAGAAAAAACGGCTCGTTGGTGAGGTAGGAATTGAAAGCATCGACCCGACCGGAAACCAGATCCATGATGTCGTAGCTCGAGGGGATGATCTCTATTTTTTCCGGCCTGACTCCCTCGCGCAGGAACATCGCAAGAAAATCCGTATCGTGCTTGCCACCCATGAACATGACTTTCTTGCCGACGAGATCATGTGGTGTACGCACCCCGGAGTCGGCACGCGCCAGCAGCACCGAGGGCGAATGCTGGAAGATGACGGCCAAAGCCACGAGAGGATGTCCCTGCAGACGGGCGAACAGCAGCTCGCTGTTGGCCGTACCGTACGCGGCACGCCCGGCGAGCACCTCGTCGACCGGCGCCTTGCCCGGCGCGCCCTCGTGCAGGCGGACATCGAGCCCCGCTTCGCGGTAGAAACCTTTTTCCACGGCGGCGTAATACCCGGCAAACTGGAACTGGTGTTTCCAGCGCAACTGGAGGTCGACCACATCAAGTGGCCGGACAGGCGAACCGTCCTGGGCCCAGACCGGCAGTGCACAAAAAAAGGCAAACAGAACGCAGCGGAAATAGCGCATTCCCGAGTGTGAAGCGACACTACCCCGCGCACTGAGATAATTCATTCCTGCTTCACCTTGCCGTGTGATGGGCGACGGCTGCATCCCCTGCAGTTACTATGGCCTCCACCGACTGACAAATCAACAGCTATGCGATCAATGCGCCAGTCACTCAACACCGCTCTGAACGAGGCGATCAATGAAATTACCGGGTGTCGTTGCACGATCCAGCGACTGGCCGACGTCGGAGGCGGATCGATTTCGCGCGCGTTCGTTGCGGAAACCAGTCACGGCAAATGGTTCGTAAAGCAGAATCGGAGCGAGCTGGCCGACATGTTCTCCGCCGAGGCTGACGGCTTGCAGTCGTTGTCCAGCTGCCCCGAATTGCGTGTGCCGCGCGTAATTGGTACCGGCGCCATCGGCGAGGACGCCTTCCTCATCCTCGAACATATCGAATTGCACCCTTTAGGCTACCGGACCGGCGAGGCCGCCGGGCGCACGCTGGCGGCGTTGCACCAGATCAGCGGCGGGCGGTTCGGCTGGCTGCGCGACAACTACATCGGCAGCACACCGCAGACGAACCGGCCGCATGCGACGTGGCCCGGGTTCTTCACCAACGAGCGTTTGCGGCCCCAGCTCGCCTTGGCCGGGCGACACGGATTCGGCCGCGAGTTGGTCGACAACGGGATGCGTCTCGCCGATAAGCTGCCGTCCCTTTTTCCGGACTATCGGCCACAGGCCAGCCTCTTGCATGGCGACCTGTGGTCAGGCAATGCCGCATGCGACAGCGACGGACGGCTCGTTCTGTTCGATCCTGCGGTGTATTACGGCGACCGGGAAACCGACCTGGCGATGAGCGAACTCTTTGGCGGCTTCCCCGCCAGTTTTTACGAGGCCTACCGTGACGCCTGGCCGCTGGCGGACGGCTACCCGCAGCGCCGGACGCTCTACAACCTCTACCACGTGCTCAACCACCTCAACCTGTTCGGCGGTGGCTATCTGCGCCAGGCGCAACACATGATCGACAGCCTGCTGGCCGAACTGGGCTGAACTCGGCTAGGCGTCAGCGCATTCGAACGCCCGACCGGTCTCGAAGAAGGTACCGCCGGCCTGGTAGTGAATCGTCCTCCGCGCCGCATCCGGGAAATGCCAGCGCCCGTCGGAAAACACCGCCGGATCCGCCCAGGCTGCGACAACCTCGGCGACGAACAGGTCGTAACGTTTCTGGTTATGCGCCTCGGAAATGACCTTGCACTCCAGCCATGCCGCGCAATCTCGTACCAGCGGTGCCCCGATGCGACTGGCCGGAAACGCCGCCAAGCCTGCATGGGCGAACTTGTCGCCGTCCCGTCCCGACATGCTTCCTGCCGCCAGAACCTTGTCCGCGATCCGCCTGAACGGCAGATTCAACGCAAACTCGCCCGATGCCTCGATCAGCTCCCTCGTGAAACAGCGGCCATCGATGACCGCCAGCACCTTCGGTGGATCGAAATCGAGCGGCATCACCCAGGACGCCGCCATCACGTTGCGTCGGCCATGGAACGCGCTGCTCACCAGGACGACGGGGCCATGGTTGAGCAGCAGGTAGCTCTTGGCGAGATCGACGGATTGAAATTTCCCCTGCATTTCCTTTTCTCCCGGAGGTCTTTCTATCATTGGCAGAGCATACAGGATAGGATTTGCCCTGTTGAAGACGTGAAGGAGAGAGAGCGTGCAAATTCTGGGCATTGACGTCGGTGGCACCGGAATCAAGGCCGGCATTGTCGAAACGACGACCGGAGAGATCATCGGCGAACGCGTGCGCATCGAAACGCCCCGCCCGGCGACACCCGACGCCGTAGGCAAGGCGCTCCAGGATCTGGTCAAGCAGATGAACTGGTCCGGCCCGATCGGCATGGGATTCCCGGCCGCCATCCAGCATGGGGTTGCCCGTACGGCGGCGAACATCGACAAGTCGTTCATCGGGCTGCAGATCGCCGAGTTTTTTTCCAAACAGACGGGGTGTGCGGTACATGTCGCCAACGATGCCGACGTCGCCGGCATGGCCGAAATCCGTTTCGGCGCCGGGAGCGACACCCAGGGCGTCGTACTCATCATCACCATCGGCACCGGACTCGGCACCGCGCTGTTTGCCGACGGCCACCTGATGCCGAATACCGAACTCGGCCACATCCTGCTCGACAACGGATTCGAGGCCGAACGTTATGCCTCGGAAGCGGTACGCGTGACCAAGAAACTGAAATGGAAGGAGTGGGGAAAGCGCTTCAACCACTACCTCGTGACGATGGAGAACCTCCTCTGGCCCGATCTGATCGTACTGGGCGGCGGCGTCAGCAAGAAACTTGACAAATTCTCTCCGCAATTCACCGTCCGCGCGCCGGTCGTCGCCGCCAGTTTCCTCAATCAGGCCGGGATCGTCGGCGCGGCGCTGTTCGCGGAAACACAGCTACGTCAAGACGGGTAGAAGTCATTCCGCTTATAAATCGCCGGAGAAGCGAAGACGAGCCGCAAACAGTGCGGTAGCACGGCAAGGCGATGTCGACAAAGTATCCGGTGATTTAGAAATGGTATCAGGCGCGCCGGGCGCCGACGACGCCCTGCACTTCGTGCAGGGCTGCGAGGGTCTTCTTCAACTGGGTAAGGTTCTTCACCTCGCCGGTAAACCGCATGTGCGCCGCCCCCTGCTTGGACTGGGTGCTGACCGCGGTGACGTTGATCTTCTCGCGGGTCAGAACCTCTGAAACGTCGCGCAACAGCCCTTGTCGGTCGTTGGCATCGACCACGATATCAACGGCGAAAACGCCTTCGGTCTCGGTGCCCCAGGCCGTTTCGATGACCCGTTCCGGCTGCATCGCCTCCATGTTGGCGAAATTGGGACAATCGGCGCGGTGGATCGAGACGCCCTTCCCGCGCGTGACGAAACCGACGATCGGATCGGGCGGCGCCGGCTTGCAGCAGCCCGCAAGCTGCGTCAGCAACTTGTCGACGCCAACAATCAGGATGCCCTTTTCGCTGTCGTCGCTCGACTTGCGCTTGCGTACCGGCGGCTCGGCCGCCAGCTTATCCTCTTCCGCCTGCGCGTCCGTGCCGCGCACGGCCATCTGCAGCTGACGCATGTTCAGCTCGGCGCGGGCCACGGCGATGAACATGTCGTCGCTCTTGGCGAAGCCGAGGCGTGACGCCAGTTCGTCGAGCTTGAAGCCCGATTCACCCATGCGCTGCAGTTCGCGGGTCACGATCGCGCGACCGTCGGCCACCGACTGTTCGAGCGCCATGCTGGAGAACCACTGGCGCACCTTGGCCCGGGAGCGGTGGGTAAACAGGTAACCGAGAGACGCATTGAGCCAGTCGCGCGACGGGCCGCCCTGCTTCGCGGCGATGATTTCTACCCGCTGCCCGGTTTCCAGCGGTGTATTCAGCGTCACCAGCGCCCCGTCGACCTTGGCGCCGCGGCAGCGATGCCCGAGATCGGTATGCACGCGATAGGCGAAATCGATCGCCGTGGCGCCACGCGGCAGGTCGACCACCCGACCCTGTGGCGTCATCACGTAGATCGTCTCGTCGAGCGCAGCTTCCTTGTAGTGCTTGACCCAGTCCGACGAGTCGGAGACTTCGTCCTTCCAGACCAATAGCTGGCGCAGCCAGGCGATCTTTTCCTCGTAGGAACTGTCGGAAGCCCCTTTGCCGCCTTCCTTGTAACGCCAGTGCGCAGCCACGCCGAGCTCGGCGTGCTTGTGCATCTCGCGCGTGCGGATCTGCACTTCCAGCGAACGGCCGTCCGGGCAACTTACCGCCGTGTGCAGCGAACGGTAGTTGTTGCCCTTGGGGTTGGAGATGTAATCGTCGAATTCCTTGGGAATCGGCGACCACATGTTGTGCACGATGCCGAGCGCGGTGTAGCAATCCTTGATTTCATCGACGATGACGCGCAAGGCGCGGACGTCGTAGACCTCGGAGAACTCGACGCTCTTCTTGCGCATCTTGTTCCAGATGCTGTAGATGTGTTTCGGGCGCCCGTAAACCTCGGCATTCTTGATCCCCACCGCAGCCAGCTCGTCTTTCAGCCGCTCGACGGCGTTGGCGATGAACTGCTCGCGCTCGGCGCGCTTTTCATCAAGCTGCTTGGCGATCTTCTTGTAGATGTCCGGGTGCAGGAAACGGAACGACAGGTCTTCCAGTTCCCACTTCAGTTCCCAGACGCCAAGTCGGTTGGCCAGCGGCGAGTAGAGTTCCAGCGTCTCGCGCGCCACCTGGATGCGCAGGTCGTCCGGCTCGTCGACGTAATGGCGCAGGGTCTGGGTCCGGGACGCCAGGCGCAGCAGGACAACCCGGATATCCTCGACCACGGCGAGGAACATCTTGCGCAGGATTTCGATCTGCGCCTTCATTTCCGTAAGGTTTTGCTCGGCGCTCTCCGCTGAATGCGCGACGAATCCGCGGGTAATCGGACGCATCTTGTTCAGCCGGGAGATTCCGTTGACCAGTTCCGCAGCAGCGCGGCCAAAATCCTTTTCAATGCGCTCGAGGCCGTGTTCGTCATAGGTCGGCACGGCGAACAGCAACGCTGCCAGGCGGCAATCGACATCAAGACGCAACCCGACGAGGATCAACGCCATGCCCTGCGCGTGATGCCAGATACCCTCGCCGCTGCCCAGGGTGCGATCGCCATAGACCGACTGGGCGAACTCGACCGCACGCGCGATGCGTGCCGATTCGTCCACGGAAAGGCCTGCACACAGGGTCTGCAGGGTATGCTCGATGCCGCTCTGCGCGGCGACGGAATGAACGACGGAAACCATGGCGAGATTATAAACCCCGGGAGACCGACGCATCGGGGGAGAAAAACCCGCGACGGCGAGCCAAACCTCCGCCACACGCGCATAATTGCCCCTTTTTCCCAAGCCGCCCCGCATGTTCTCGCGTTTTCATCATCCCTACCTGCTCCTGATCCTGACGACACTGTTCTGGTCGGGCAACATGGTCGTCGGACGCGCCGTGCGCGGCGACGTGCCGCCGTTCTCGCTGGCGTTCTGGCGCTGGACCATCGCGTTCCTCCTGACTATTCCGCTGGCCCTTCCGCACCTGCGCGCGCAGTGGCCGGTCCTCCGCCAGAACTGGCTCGCTGTGGTGATTCTTGGCTTGCTCGGCGTCGGTGGCTACAACACGCTCGCCTATATCGCGCTGCAATTCACCGGTGCGACCAACGCCTCGCTGCTCAACTCGTTCATCCCGGTCGCCACCATCGCGCTGTCGTGGATGTTCCTGCACAAGCGGCTGCACGGCATCGAATGGCTCGGCGTCGCCATTTCGCTGATTGGTGTGACGACCATCGTCGCGCGAGGCGAGCTCGCCACCCTGGCCGGCCTTACCTTCAACGTCGGCGATCTCTGGATGCTCGGCGCCGTCGCCGTCTGGGCGCTTTACACCATCGGTCTGCAGTGGCGCCCGGCCGGCGTTCATCCGATGCTGATGCTCGCCGCCTTCACCGCTGTCGGCCTGGTTGCCCTGGCGCCCGCCTACGCTTGGGAAATCGCGCAGGGACGGGCGATCCATCTGTCCGGTGCGTCCATGGCAGCGATCATCTACACGGGCACCTTGCCCAGCTTCGTCGGCTACATCTTCTATAACAAGGCCGTCGGCGAAGTCGGCGCCAGCAAGGCCAGCCTGTTCATCCACCTGATGCCGGTCTTCGGCACGCTGCTCTCGGCGCTCTTCCTCGGCGAGCAGCCGCAGCCGTTTCATTTCGCCGGCATCGGCCTGATTTTTCTCGGCATCTACCTGACGACAGCCAGGCGGGCGACTTGAACAGCATGCTTCTAGGCCGACTGATCGACTGGTGGCGCGGACGCGAAAAATCCCGTTCGATCCCCGACGAACTGTGGCAGGACACGCTCGACCAACTGCCTTTCCTCTCCCGTTTGTCAAACGAGGAACACACCCGCCTGCGGGCACTCGCCGAAACCTTCCTCACTGAGAAGGAATTCACCGCTGTTGGCGGCCTGCAACTGACCGACGCCATGTGCGTCTCGATCGCCGTGCAAGGCTGCCTGCCGATTCTCAACCTCGGCCTCGAGTACTACCGGGACTGGGTCGGCATCGTGGTTTATCCGGACGAATTCGTCATCCCGCGCACGGTCGAGGACGAATTCGGCGTTGTTCACGAATACGATGACATCGCTTCCGGCGAAGCCTGGGAAGGCGGCCCGCTGATCATCTCCTGGCACGACGTGCAGATGGCGGGCGAAGGCTACAACGTGGTGATCCACGAATTCGCCCACAAGCTGGACATGCGCAACGGCGAGGCCGACGGCATTCCGCCCTTGCCCGCCGAGTTGCCTCGTCCGGAATGGGAAACGACGCTTCTTGCCGCTTTCGAGGATTTCTGTACCAAGGTCGACGTCCTCGACGCCGCACCGGCATCGCTCGCCGACGAAATCGCCGACGCGCTCCCTCTCGACCCCTACGCGGCCGAAAACCTCGGCGAGTTCTTCGCCGTGGCGAGCGAAACTTTTTTCGAAACTCCGGACATGCTAAACCACGCCTACCCTGCGCTGTATCGGCTGTTCGCACGCTATTACCGGCAGGATCCGCTGGCGCGCTAGTCGGGGTATCGCAATCTCGTCCTGAACATGAACTTGCCAGGCCGTTTGTTGATCAAAGCACGGTAAAAATACATCGAGGGCTGGTTCCTCTGCCCCCGATATCCTTCGTGTGGTGCGTTTCCCGATGCGAGGAACGTATGCGGCGAACCACGTTATACAGCAGTGGAAGCAAGCAACGGCCGGCAGCCGGAAGCGGGTTGGCCGAACCTGTTTCGCCTGTTCCCGCGCCAAACCCGGCCGATGGCGCCTCCCGTTGGTTGAAAGGCACGCTGCAAGCACACCGCTTGCTGCTCGTGGCCGTCGCCACCGTTTTGGGGCTCGCAGCCGGGATTGCGCTGGACCGGCAGTTCGTTGAACCGCAACGAGTCGTCACGCAGGACGACATCGACCGCGCCGTCCGGGCCAGTCTCGAGAAGGAGCCGCTGCCATCGCAAGCCGCAAAAGCCTATGAAACGATCCGTCCGTCGATCGTGCGGGTCGACGGCTTCGACCATCCGGAAGGCGTCGGCAACCTTCCCGCCCCGTTGGTCCCGGACGAGAAGAAACAAGACGAGAAAAAAGCATCCGCTGAGCGGCAGTCGGTCGGCACCGGTGTGGTGATCACCGAGCAGGGAAGCATTCTGACCAATCTGCACGTGGTCGTCGGCACCAGTCACGTTCGGGTGGTATTCGCCGATGGCAGCGAATCGGAGGCAGTGATCACCGGCGTCGACCCGGACAACGACCTCGCCGTGATCCAGGCCAGGAAGTTGCCTGATGATCTGCAACCGGCGACGCTGATCACCACCGGGGATCTGCGGCCAGGCGACGAGGTGCTGGCCGTCGGCTTCCCGTTCGGGTTCGGCCCCTCGGCATCAACCGGCGTGGTCTCCGGCCTCAAGCGCGAATTCGTCTCTTCCGACGGCAAGCGCGCGCTCTCCAACCTGATCCAGTTCGACGCCGCAGCCAACCCCGGAAACTCGGGCGGGCCGCTGGTCAACATGGAGGGCGAGGTACTTGGCATCGTCACCGCCATTCTCAACCCTTTGCAGCAACGCTTCTTCGTCGGTCTGGCATTTGCCGTGCCGATCGAGAACGCCGCCTCCGCGGTCGGCGTTCCGCCGTTCTGATTTCCGCTCCGAAAGGATCTCCATGACTACGCCCGACATGACCCACGCCCACGTCGCCTCGCTGATGGAGAAAATCCTGTACGAGGTCAAGAAACTGATCGTCGGCCAGGACAACTTCCTCGAACGTGTGATGGTCGCCATGCTCGCGCAGGGGCACCTGCTGGTCGAAGGCGTGCCGGGACTGGCAAAAACGCTGACCGTGAAGACCCTCGCGGCAACGCTCTCCGGCGGCTTCAAGCGCATCCAGTTCACCCCCGACCTGGTGCCGGCCGACCTGATCGGCAACCGCATCTACAACCAGAAGACCGGCGAATTCACCACCACGCTCGGACCGATATTCACCCACCTGCTGCTCGCCGACGAGATCAACCGCGCCCCGGCCAAGGTGCAGAGCGCCCTGCTCGAAGTGATGCAGGAGCGGCAGGTAACGATCGCCGGCGAGACGCACGTCCTGCCTGCGCCCTTCCTGGTCATGGCCACGCAGAATCCGATCGAGACCGAGGGCACCTACCCGTTGCCGGAAGCGCAGGTCGACCGCTTCATGATGAAGGTTCTGGTCGACTACCCGACGCCCGAGGAAGAATTCGTCATCGCCGAACGGGTGACCGGCGAGGCCCCGGTGATCGGCGCCATCGCCACGACCGAACAACTGGCGGCGCTGCAGGCGGAATGCCGCAAGGGCTTCGTCGAACCGGCGCTGATGCAGTACGCCGTACGACTCGTCTGCGCCACGCGCCAGCCGGCCAAGTACGGCCTGCCGGAATTCGAGCCGTGGATCACCTTCGGTGCCAGTCCGCGCGCCACCATCAACCTGGTCGAAGGCGCCCGTGCGCTGGCTTTCCTGCGCGGCCGCGACTACGTCCTGCCTGAGGACATGAGGGAACTGGTGCCCGACGTGCTGCGCCACCGCCTTGTGCTTTCCTACCAGGCGCTCGCCGAAGGCATGACGGCCGACACCATCATCACCAGGCTGATGCAGCACATTCCCGTCCCGGTCAAGGCGCTGGAAAGCCATGCCCAAGCCAGCTGATGCCGAACAGTTGCTGCTACGCCTGGAATGGACGGTAATCCGCCGGCTCGACGGGCTCCTGCACGGCGATTACCGCTGCTTCTTCCGCGGGCCGGGCATCGATCTCGCCGATCTGCGCGAATACCAGTACCACGACGACGTACGACACATCGACTGGAACGTCACGGCGCGCATGCAGACGCCCTACGTGCGCGTCTTCAACGAGGATCGCGACCTGACCGCCTGGTTCCTGCTCGACCTCTCGGCCTCACTCGATTTCGGCGCGCGGGTCAAGAAACAGGCGGTTTCGGCTCAGTTCGTCGGTGTGCTGGCTCGCCTGCTCACGCGCCACGGCAACCGCGTCGGCGCGCTGTGCTACGGCAGTTCGGTCGACACAGTCGTCCCCGCGCGTAGCGGACGGCGCCATGTTCTGCACCTGCTGCACGTCCTGCTGGCCCGTCCGGTAACCAAACCGGCGCCGACACAGCTCGCCACCCTGATCGACCACGCGGCGCGCATCGTACCGCGGCGTTCGCTGGTGTTCGTCGTTTCGGACTTCATCAGCGCGCCCGGTTGGGAAGAAGCACTTGGACACCTCTCCCTGCGCCATGAAGTCGTTGCCGTACGACTATCCGATCCACTCGAACACGAATTGCCGGACATCGGCATGCTGCTCCTGCAGGACGTCGAAAGCGGCGAACAACTGTTCATCGATACGCACGACAAGGGTTTCCGCCAGCGCTTTGCGGAACTTGCTGCGCAGCGCGAAGAAACGTTGCGTGACAGTTTCGCCAACGCCGGCGTCGATGCCTTGGAACTTTCCACCGACAGCGACCTGCTCGATGCGCTCCTCCGCTTCGCCGAATTGCGCGAGTTGCGCAGTCGCGCGACCAGCGGCGGCGGGATGCCGGCCCACCTTGAAGCCCGCCAGACGAGGGAGGCTGGCAGACCATGACCTTCCAATGGCCGCTCATGCTCTGGGCCTTGTTGACCGTTCCGGCCATGATTGCCCTGTATCTCTTCATCCTGCGCCGCAAGAAGCAGGCGGCATTGCGTTATGCCAATCTCGGATTGGTGCGCGAAGCGTTGGGCGTCGGCAACCGCCTGCGTCGCCACATTCCA
Source organism: Gammaproteobacteria bacterium (assembly GCA_029289235.1). GTDB lineage: Bacteria > Pseudomonadota > Gammaproteobacteria > Burkholderiales > Rhodocyclaceae > Propionivibrio. Next base: position 19,874 of record JARFTZ010000033.1, on the reverse strand, counting down.
CCGGCGCTATTTCTGTTGGCCCTGACGCTGATGCTGCTGGCCACAGCGCGCCCGGTCGCGACGGTTACCCTGCCGACGCAGCAGGAAACGGTGATCCTAGCCATGGACGTTTCCGGCAGCATGCGCGCCACCGACGTGCAGCCAAACCGCCTGGAAGCCGCGCAGGCGGCGGCCAAGGCGTTCCTCACCGAACTGCCGGCGCGCACCAAGGTCGGTATCGTATCCTTCGCCGCCACCGCGTCGGTAGTGCAGGCGCCGACCCTCTCCCGCGAAGATCTCGTCGCCGCCATCGACCGCTTCCAGCTGCAGCGCGGCACCGCCACCGGCAGCGGCCTGATCGTTGCCCTCGCGACCCTCTTCCCCGATGCCGGCATCGACATCAGCCAGTTGATCTACGGCCGCGCCGTGCAGAGCGATGGCAATGCGCCGATCAGCCAGGCGAAAAAGCCGAAGGAGGATTTCGTTCCCGTCGCGCCGGGATCGAACCAATCTGCCGCCATCATCCTGCTGACCGACGGCCAGCGCACGACCGGGCCTGACGCCCAGCAGGCGGCAAAAATGGTCGCCGAGCGCGGCATCCGCGTCTATACCGTCGGCTTCGGGACCAAGGAAGGCGAGACAATCGGTTTCGAGGGCTGGTCGATGCGCGTGCGCCTCGACGAGGAAAGCCTCAAGCGCGTCGCGGAAATCACCCAAGGTGAGTATTTCTACGCCGGAACGGCCGTCGACCTGAAGAAAGTCTACGAATCGCTGACGGCGAAGATCGCCTTCGAGAAGAAACAGTCCGAGATCACCGCGCTGTTCGCCGCCGTCGCCGCGCTATTCGCCATCCTCGCCGCCGGGCTGTCGCTGTGGTGGCACGGGCGGGTTTTGTAACCCGCTGGCAGGCTATTTGCACCATCCATCTCGTTCGCTCATGGCGAAGAACCGGAGTCGAAGGTAGACTGGCGGCCGATTTTGGCGACGGGACAAGGACTGGCAACATGGCAGCGCAAGACAACAAGAGCCTGGAGCAGTGGATATGGGACGCCGCCTGCTCGATTCGCGGTGCGCAGGAAGCGCCCAAGTACAAGGACTTCATCCTGCCGCTGGTTTTCGCCAAGCGCCTGTGCGACGTGTTCGACGACGAGATCGACCGCCTCGCTACCAGCTATGGCTCGCGCAAGACCGCGTTCGCCTTCGTCGACAAAGACCCGAAGCTGGTGCGCTTCTACCTGCCGTTCCGCCCCGCCGACCTCGACAAGCCCGTCTGGAGCGTAATCCGCGAACTCTCCAGCCAGATCGGCGAGCAGATCACCACCTGCCTGGCCGACATCGCCCGCTTCAACCCGCTGCTTGACGGCATCATCAACCGCATTGACTTCAACGCCACCACCCACGGCCAGCGCGACCTCGACGACGACCGCCTCTCGAACCTCATCGAAGCGATCAGCAAGAAGCGCCTCGGCCTGTCCGACGTCGAACCCGACATCATCGGGCGCAGCTACGAATATCTGATCCGCAAGTTCGCCGAAGGCTCCGGCCAGAGCGCCGGCGAGTTCTACACCCCGGCCGAAGTCGGCCTGGTCATGGCGCGCGTCCTCGCGCCCGCGCCGGGCATGGCCGTGTACGACCCGACCTGCGGCTCGGGCGGCCTGCTCGTCAAATGCGAAATCGAACTGGAGCGGCGCATGGCGCTCTCCAGCCGCAAGAAATACGCGCCGCTCAAGCTGCACGGCCAGGAATTCATCCCCGCCACCTGGGCGATGGCCAACATGAACATGATCATCCATGACATGGAAGGCCGCATCGAGATCGGCGACACCATGAAAGCGCCGCGCTTCACCGAGGGCAACGCCCTGCGCCACTTCGACCGCGTCATCGCCAACCCGATGTGGAACCAGGACAGCAACAGCCTGCCCTATCTCGGCGAGAGTTTCTTCGCCAACGACCCGTTCGATCGCTTCACCGACCCTGGCCAGAAGGACGACAAGGGAAACCCGCGCATTCTCACCGTCCCGTCGTCGAGCGCCGACTGGGCGTGGATGCTGCACATCCTGCACTCGCTCAACGACAGCGGACGCGCGGCGGTGGTGCTCGACACCGGCGCCGCCTCGCGCGGTAGCGGCAACGCCAACCGCAACAAGGAAAAAGAGGTGCGCAAGTGGTTCGTCGATCACGACTTCATCGAAGGCGTGCTCTACCTGCCGGAAAACCTCTTCTACAACACCAGCGCGCCGGGCGTGGTGATCTTCCTCAACAGGAAGAAGCCGAAGATCCAGGAGAACAAGCTGTTCCTGATGAACGCCAGCCGCTGTTACAAGAAGGGCGACCCGAAGAACTACCTGCCGGACGAGGAAATCGCCCGCATCGGCGACACCTTCGCCGCCTGGCGCGAGGAAGAACGCTTCTCGCGCATCGTCGACAAGGCCGAAATCGTCCGGAACGACTACAACATCTCGCCCTCGCGCTACGTCCACGTCGCCGACGACGAGGACTACCGGCCGCTGTCGGAGATCGTCGAGGACTTGCGCGAGCTGGAAAGGGAAGCGGCGATCAATGAGAGGGCGTTAAGGGCGGTGCTTGAAAGACTGGGGATTTAAAAATGCTCTTGTCCTCTGTCGCCCGCCTGAATATGGGCCAGTCCCCTGAATCAAGCACGTACAACGAAACCGGCGAAGGCTTGCCTTTTTTTCAAGGCAAGACGGATTTTGGTCTTCGCCACCCGCAGGCTCGACAGTATTGCGTGGCTCCAAAGAAGATCGCCGAGAAAGGAGACATTCTGATTTCGGTACGCGCCCCTGTCGGCCCTGTCAATATTGCAAGTGAAACCTGTTGCATTGGTCGCGGTCTTGGGGCAATTCGTGCGTATGGAGTTGACCAATTTTTCTTGTACTTCGAGTTACAGTACCTGCAGCCAACGATTGAGGCGCTTGGATCGGGTGCGATTTTCAAAGCAATTAACAAAAACCAATTGGCCGACGTCTTGGTTAACCGCGGCGGGTTCGATCTTGAAGAGCAACGCCAAATCGCCCGCGTGCTGGCCACGGTGCAGCGCGCCATCGAGCAGCAGCAGGCGATCATCACCACGACCTGTGAACTCAAGCGCAGCCTGATGCACAAGCTGTTCACCGAAGGCCTGCGCGGCGAAGCGCAGAAGCCGACGGAAATCGGGCTGGTGCCGGAGAGTTGGGATGTGGTGGTGCTGGGAAGAGTGGCTCGTATCGGCAATGGTTCAACACCAAAGCGGACGACCCGCGAATACTGGGAAGGCGGGCATCTTCCCTGGCTTACAAGCGGCAAAATACACGAGGGAAACATCGACAGTGCGGATGAGTTCGTAACGGAGTTGGCGGCCAAGGAATGCCACCTGCCGATGGTTCCAACCGGCAGCGTCTTGGTGGCGATTACCGGTCAAGGAAAAACGCTCGGCAATGCTGCGCTCGTAAGCTTCGATACACACATCAGTCAGCATCTTGCCTATATTTCCATTGCGGGAAACGCGCTTTATTCCCCGTTCGTATTCCGCTACCTGCAAAGCCGGTACGAATATCTGCGCTCCGTCGGGCGTGCCGGAGGCAGCACCAAAGCGGCGTTGACCTGCGGTTTCCTGAAATCGGTGGTCATTCCAAAACCAGATTGGGATGAGCAGAAAGAAATCGCCGATGCGTTCGACATTCTCGACGACAAGCTCTCTCTTGCTGAACGAAAACGCAGCCACTGCGCCGACCTCTTCAAAACCCTGCTCCACCAGTTGATGACCGCGCAAGTCCGCGTCCACAACCTCGATCTCGACGCGCTCGGCGTTCCGGCACTCGATTGACCGCCCACTCCTGCGCTTAACTAAATGAATTGATTGCACATACCCAAAAAGGGCATTAACATGCCCAATATGGGTATAAAACCAAATCCGCAACGCGCCCTCGCCGCGAACAAACCGACCAGCCTGGCCGATGCGCTATTTTCAAGCACGCAGCAGCGCGTACTGGGGCTACTGTTCGGCCAGCCGGGGCGCAGTTTTTTCGCCACCGAACTGATCGCCCTGGCCGGATCGGGCTCCGGCGCGGTGCAGCGCGAGCTCAAGCGGCTCGCCGAAAGCGGGCTGGTGACGCTGGCCCGCGTGGGCAACCAGTGCCACTATCAGGCCAACCCGGATTCGCCGCTGTTTGCCGCCTTGCACGACATCGTGCTCAAGACCAGTGGCCTCGCCGAGCCGATCCAGTCCGCCCTGTTGCTGCTGGCTGACAAGATTCTCGCCGCCTGCGTCTACGGCTCGGTGGCGGCCGGTGCAGACACGGCCGGCAGCGATATCGACGTGCTGCTGGTGGCCGAGGCGCTGACGCTGGAAGAGGCTTACGCCGCGCTCGAACCGGTAGAGCAGCGGCTGGCCCGGAAGATCAGCGTCACCCTCTACACCCCGGCCGAGTTTCAGCGCCGCAAGGCCGGCGGCAATGCCTTCCTGACCAAGGTGCTGGCCGGCCCCATCATCCCGTTGCTGGGGGACATCCATGCCCTTGCCTGAACTCGACAATCTGGTGCGCATCGGCAAGCTGAAAGCGGAGCCGCCCGCCACCAGCGAACTAACCGGGCTGCTGCGTTCCGGCAGCGTGCGCCTGGCCGATGCACAACGTGGCGAGTTGAGCATGGAGAGCCGTTTCGATCTGGCCTATAACGCGGCCCACGCCTTTTCGCTGGCGGCGCTGCGCTGGCACGGCTACCGGTCGGAAAACCGCTATCTGGTGTTCCAGTCGCTGACGCACACCTTGAACCTGCCGTCCGCGCAGTGGCGGGTGCTCGACGACGCCCATCGCAAGCGCAACCTCGCCGAATACGAAGGCGACATCGAGGTGGACGAGGCCTTGCTGGCCGCCCTGCTGCGCGTGACGAACGAGGTGGCCGAGCGCGTGCGCGCCCTGCTCGCCGCGACACCGGAGAGCTGAACGTGGCCATACCCACCGAACACAAGACCGTTCAAGCGCGCATCCTCAACTACGCCCAGGATATCGGCTGGACCGTCGTTCCCCGCGCCGAGGCCGAAGCGCGGCGCGGCTTCGATACGGCGCAGGCGAAGCCGGCGGAGCGGGCGAAAGGCGCCTCGCCATTTTTCGTCGCCACGCTTTACGAACAGGTCAAGGCGTTGAATCCGGGGTTCGGCGAATCGGCCGCTGAACTGGTGCGCCGTCTGGCGTCGTTCCCGCCGGGCATTCGCGGCAATCGCGACTTCCTGCGCGCATTGCGCGGACAAACGACTTTCTTCGAGCCGCACGAGGTGCGCGAGCGTGACCTGCAACTGATCGACTTCGATTTCTGGGCCGGCAACCGTTTCGAAGTCACCGAGGAGTTCTATTTTCACAACGGCCGCGATGGCAACCGCGCCGACGTGGTCTTCCTGATCAACGGCATCCCGGTGCTGGTCATCGAATGCAAGAACGCCACCAAGGACGAAGCCATCGCGCTGGGCGTCGACCAGATTCGCCGCTATCACGCCGAGACGCCGGAACTGATGACGCCGCCGCAGTTGTTCACCGCCACCGAGGCCATCGGTTTTGTCTATGGCGTAACGTGGAATGTGGTGCGCCGCAACCTGTTCAACTGGAAGCACGAGGAACTGGGGCAACTGGAAGCCAAGGTCAAAAGCTTCTGCGACCGGCAAAACCTGCTGGCCTTCGTGCAGCATTACATTCTGTTTGCCGAGAAGGAATCCGAGCTGCAGAAGTTCGTCCTGCGCCAGCACCAGACCGGCGCAGTGGAGAAAGTCGTCGAACGCGCCCATCATCCGGCCAAGCGGCGCGGTCTGGTGTGGCACACGCAGGGCAGTGGCAAGACCTTCACGATGATCAAGGCCGCCGAGCGGCTGTTCAAGGCACCGGAATCGGAGAAGCCGACGATCCTGCTGCTGATCGACCGCAACGAACTGGAAGACCAGATGGTGCGCAACCTGGAGGCGCTGGGGCTGCACAACGTCGCGCCGGCTTCGAGCATCGAGACGCTGAACGCGCTGCTGAAGGATGACTATCGCGGCATCATCGTGTCGACGATCCAGAAGTTCCGCGACATGCCCGCCAACCTGAACACGCGCCGCAACATCTACGTGCTGATCGACGAGGCGCACCGCACGACACAGGGCGATCTCGGCAACTACCTGATGGCCGGGCTGCCGAACGCGTCCTACATCGGTTTTACCGGCACGCCGATCGATGCGACGGCACACGGCAAGGGCACGTTCAAGACCTTCGGCATCGACGACGACAAGGGCTATCTGCACAAGTATTCGATCCGCGAAAGCATCGAGGATCGCACCACACTGCCGCTGTTCTACGCGCTGGCGCCGAACGAGTTGCTGGTTCCGACCGAGGTGATGGAAAAGGAATTCCTGGCGCTGGCGGAAACCGAAGGCATCGCCGACATCGAGGAACTGAACCGGATTCTCGAACGGGCGGTGAATCTTCGCAATTTCCTCAAGGGGCAAGCGCGCATCGGCAAGGTGGCGCGCTACGTGGCCGAGCATTACCGCGAGAATGTCGAACCGCTGGGCTACAAGGCGTTCCTGGTGGCCGTGGATCGCGAAGCCTGCGCGCTGTACAAGGAGGCGCTGGACGCCATTCTGCCGCCCGAGTATTCGCAGGTGGTCTATACCGGCAACAACAACGACAGCCAGCAACTCAAGCAATTCCACCTGGCCAGCGAAGAAGAAAAGGCGGTGCGGCGGCAGTTCGCCAAGTTCGGCACGACGCCGAAAATCCTGATCGTCACCGAGAAACTGCTGACCGGTTACGACGCACCGTTGCTCTATGCGATGTATCTCGACAAGCCGTTGCGCGATCACACACTCTTGCAGGCCATCGCGCGGGTGAACCGGCCCTATGAGAACGAAGCCGAGGAAATGGTCAAGCCGCACGGTTTCGTCCTCGATTTCGTCGGCATTTTCGACAAGCTGGAAAAGGCGCTGGCCTTCGATAGCGACGAGGTTTCGGCGGTGGTCAAGGATATTGCCCTGCTGAAATCCTTGTTCGCCAGCAAGATGGCCGGCGCGACGGCCGCGTACCTGCCGCTGGTTCAGCACGGTTTCAACGACAAGGACGTGGATGGCCTGATCGAGCATTTTCGCGACAAGGATCGGCGCAAGGCTTTCTTCCGCGAGTACAAGGAGCTGGAAATGCTCTACGAGATCGTCAGCCCGGATGCCTTCCTGCGCCCCTTCATGGCCGAATACGGCAGCCTCTCCGCAATGTACGCCGTAGTCAGCCGCGCCTATGCGAAGCGCGTGTATGTGGATCGCGAATTCCAGCGCAAGACCAACGCGCTGGTGCAGCAGTACGTCGATACCACGCCGCTGGCACCGGTGGGCGAGATGGTGCAGCTCGACGAGCACGCCATCGACCAGATCAAGGCCAGGCATGGCGGCGATGAAACCAAGGTCATCAATCTGGTGAAAAGCATCGAGAAAACCGCCGAAGACGAATCGGACGATCCCTTCCTGGTCGGGCTGGCCGATCGCGCCGACGCGGTGCTGGAACAATTCGAAGACCGACAGACGACGACGCAGGGTGCTCTGGCGGAGCTGATCAAACTGTTGGAAGAGAACGAGGAACGCAAGAAGCTTCAGGCCGAAAAAGGCTTCGATGGCCTGACCTTTTTCATCTATCGCAGCCTGCTCGATGCGCAAGTGGCCGAAGCGGAAACCGTGACCCGCGCGATTCGCGAAGCCTTTGTCGATCTGCCGGCGTGGCGCGAGAGCGAGAAGGCGCTACGCGATCTGCGCAACAAGGTGACAGGCGCGATTTTCCCTGCCGTGGAGGATGTGGACAAGACGGTCGCAATTGTCGACATGTTGTTCAATCTGCTGGCCAAGGCATACCGGATTTGAGAACCGGCATGGTGGATCAGCGGAAATCGGCATTCCGGGCGCGGGTGGCGTATTGGGTCCAGCGCCTCGACGTCGGAGCGCACTCGGTCACTCTGCGCCCGATGCGAAACAAGTGGGCCTCGTGCTCAACCTCAGGGCGAATGACTTTCAACAGCGACCTGTTGCCGCTGGACGAGGCGTTGTGGGATTACGTGATCGTGCATGAGCTGCTGCATTTCTTCGCACCCAACCACGGCAAGCTGTGGAAGTCGCTGATGGCGGCTTATCTGGGTGACTACCGGGCGCTCGAGACAAGGTTACGTGAAGGCGAAGGAACCGCGACATCCTGAAGACCCGTGCCCCGGCAACCGCCGGGGCCGGTCGTGGTTGAGTTACCCCGCAAACAGCCAGGGCTGCGCCGCTTTGTGCTTCGCCTCGAACGCGCGGATCTCGTCGGCATGCTGCAGCGTCAGGCCGATTTCATCGAGACCGTTGAGCAGACAGTGCTTGCGGTGCGGCGTGATGTCGAAGGAGAAGCTGAAGCCGGTCGGCGTCGTCACGGTCTGCGCGGCCAGATCGACGTCGAGCTTGTAGCCTTCCGTTTCCGCGCATTCCTTGAACAGCCGGTCGACGACCTCGGCCGACGCCACGATCGGCAGGACACCGTTCTTGAAGGTGTTGGCGAAGAAGATATCGGCGAACGACGGGGCGATGATGACCCGGAAACCGTAGTCCTCGATGGCCCACGGCGCATGCTCGCGGCTCGAGCCACAGCCGAAGTTGTCACGCGCAAGCAGGACTTCCGATCCCTGGTAACGCGCCTGGTTGAGCACGAAATCGGGGTTCTTCGGCCGGTTCGTGCAGTCCATGCCCGGTTCGCCGTAGTTGGTATAGCGCCACTCGTCGAAGAGGTAGGGGCCGAAACCGCTGCGCTTGATCGACTTGAGGAATTGCTTCGGGATGATCGCGTCGGTGTCGACGTTGGCGCGGTCGAGCGGGCAGACGAGCCCGTTGAGGCGGGTAAAGGGTTTCATGGGGTTCTCTCCTCTCAGGCTTGGCGGACGTCGACGAAATGACCGGCGATGGCGGCCGCGGCGGCCATCGCGGGGCTGACCAGGTGGGTACGTCCGCCGGGGCCCTGACGGCCTTCGAAGTTGCGGTTGGACGTCGACGCGCAGCGCTCGCCCGGCGACAGGCGATCGGCATTCATCGCCAGACACATCGAACAGCCCGGCTCGCGCCATTCGAAACCAGCCTCGGTGAAGATCTTGTCCAGCCCCTCGGCCTCAGCCTGGCGCTTGACGATGCCGGATCCCGGGACGACCAGTGCCAGCTTGACGTTGGCGGCGACCTTCTTGCCCTTGGCCACGGCGGCAGCGGCACGCAGGTCCTCGATGCGCGAGTTGGTGCACGAGCCGATGAAGACCTTGTCGATCTTGATGTCGGTGATCGGCATGTCGGCTTCGATGCCCATGTATTTCAGGGCACGCTCAACGCTGGCGCGGCGAATCGGGTCGCTCTCGGAAGCCGGATTCGGCACCTTGCCGCCGACCGACGTCACCTGCTCCGGCGACGTGCCCCAAGTGACTTGCGGCTGGATTTCCGCAGCGTCGATCTCGATCACGGTATCGAAAACCGCGTCCGGATCGGACTTCAGCGTTTTCCAGTAGGCAACGGCCTTGGTCCACTCGTCGCCCTTGGGGGCAGCCGGACGGCCTTCCAGATAGCTGATCGTCTTGTCGTCGACCGCCACCAGACCGGCACGCGCGCCGCCTTCGATCGCCAGGTTGCACAGCGTCATGCGTCCTTCCATCGACAAACCTTCGACGGCCGTGCCGCCGAACTCGACGCAGTAGCCCGTGCCGCCGGCGGTGCCGATGCGCCCGATGATCGCCAGCGCCATGTCCTTGGCGGTAACACCCGCGCCGAGCTGACCGTTGACCTTGATCAGCATGGATTTCGATTTCTTCTGCACCAGCGTCTGCGTGGCCAGAACGTGCTCGACCTCGGAGGTGCCGATGCCGTGCGCCAGCGCACCGAAGGCGCCGTGCGTCGCCGTATGGCTGTCACCGCAGACGACGGTCATGCCCGGCAGGGTTGCGCCGTTTTCCGGAGCGATGACGTGGATGATGCCCTGGTTGGCGTGCTTGAACGGGAAGTAGATCTGCGCGCCGAATTCCTTGATGTTGGCGTCCAGGGTATCGACCTGCAGCTTGGAGACCGGGTCTTCGATGCCCTTGTCCCAGTTGTTGGTCGGCGTATTGTGATCCGGCACCGCGACCACCGTTTCCTTGCGCCACGGTTTGCGTCCGGCCATGCGCAGCCCTTCGAAGGCCTGTGGGCTGGTCACCTCGTGCACGAGGTGGCGATCGATGTAAAGCAGGCAGGTGCCGTCCGCTTCCTGGCGGACGACGTGGCTGTCCCACAGCTTGTCGTAAAGGGTCTTGCCGGCCATTGAATTCTCTCCTTGCAAACGTGCCTTGCGGGCACTGACGGGAACCCGGCATCGCGGCCGGGAGTGAGCGCGATAGTAACGAGGCTGATATACCCTGACAAGACGACTATTTATACTAGTATTCTGACTAATACTTTCCGGACAGACTCAGCCATGAAGATCGAGGCCATTCGTGCGCGCCGCAAGGAACTCGCAGGTTTCCTGCAGGCTATCCGCAGCCGCAGCCAACCGACGGACTTCGGTTTTCCCTCCGGAGCGCGCCGACGCACGACGGGCCTCCGGCGCGAGGAAATGGCGCAACTGATCGGCATCAGCGCCACGTGGTACACCTGGATCGAACAAGGGCGTGAGGTAAACATCTCGGCTGACGCGCTCGATCGGTTGGCGACCAATCTCCGGCTGACCCGGAGCGAACGCGCCTATCTCTTCGAACTTGCCGACCGGCGCGACCCGCAATACGGGCGATCCGAGAGCGACGATGTACCGCCGCTGCTGGTTGACTTGCTGGCTGATGTCGGCGTGCCTGCCTACCTGATGGGGCGCTATTGGGATCTGATCGCCTGGAATGACGCCGCAGCCGAACTGTTTACCGGCTGGCTCGATACGCCACGTGACCACGAAGAGCCGCCCAATCTGTTGCGCTTCGTTTTCCTCATGCCGCAGACGCGCCAGTTTCTTGTTGATTGGGAAGCTCGCGCGCGGCGAATCACGGCAGAATTCCGCGCCGACTGCCGCAACATGCTGGAAGACCCCATCCTGCTCCGGTTGGTGGACGAGCTATCTGCCGGCAGCCCCGATTTCGCCCGCTTCTGGAAACAGCACGACGTACTCGAACGCCAGGGCGGCGAACGCCGGTTCCAGCACCCGAAGCGCGGCGAAATCGCCTACCTGCAGGCGACGCTGCGACCGGACGAGCACGAACACCTGAAGTTCGTGATGCTCAAGCCCCTGTAAGGGGATTCAGCCAGATCAGCGACGCCATCCGCCCGGTCTGTCCGTCGCGACGGTAGGAGAAAAAACGCTCTTTCTCCGTCACGGTGCAGAAATCGCCGCCGAATATGCGCGTGACGCCTTGCCGTGACAATCGCTGCCGGGCAAGAAGATAGATATCGGCCAGCCACTTGCCGTAGGCTGCCGGCTTGAAGGCCTCGACGGCCCCGGGGGAGTTCGCCATGAACGCATCGCGCACTTCGCCGCCAACCTCAAAGGCGCGCCGCCCGATCGCCGGACCGAGCCAGGCCATCACGTCGCTGCCGGGAACGCCCATTGCCGCGACCGTCGCTTCGAGTACGCCACCCTGCAAACCGCGCCACCCGGCATGTGCCGCTGCGACGACCGTCCCGGCCGTGTCGCAAAACAGCACCGGCAGGCAGTCGGCGGTCATAACCACACATGCAGCCCCTGGCCGGCGTGCGAATGAGGCATCGGCTTCCGGCGGACTCGCCGTGCCAACGAACTCCGCTGCATCGACAACCCGCGTTCCGTGCACCTGGCTGAGCCACGCAGGCTCTCCGCCGACATGCTGGCGGACGATGCCGCGATTGGCGGCAACCGCTGCCGGATCGTCGCCAACATGATCACCAAGGTTGAGTCTGGCAAAGGCATCATGACTCAAGCCGCCAGATCGTGTCGTCACGAGACTCGCGACAGCGGCGGGAGCAGGCCAGTCCGGGATGATCGGCACAAACTCATTCGAGATCGTCGTCGTCATCCTCGGGGCCTTCGCCATGGGCATAGATGATTTCCGGTCCGTCCTCGAAGTCTTCGTCCCAATCCTCATCCTCTTCTTCAGCCGCTCGCGCCTCGAACGCCAGCATGCGCGCCGTGGCGATCAATTCGTCCATGTCGGCAGGCAGTTCGGACTTCCAGAGCATCGACTTTCCCGTCAGCGGATGCACCAGACCGAGCCGCCGGGCATGCAGCGCCTGCCTTGGGAACGCGGGACCGATCGGAATGCGGCTGGCGCCCCCGCCGTAGACCGGGTCGCCGACCAGCGGATGCGCGATCGATGCCATATGCACGCGAATCTGGTGCGTCCGCCCGGTTTCCAGCGCGCATTCGACCAGCGTGCAGTCGATGAAGCGTTCGACGATGCGGTAATGGGTACGCGCCGGCTTGCCGCTGCGAATCACGGCCATCTTGGTGCGCTGCGTCGAGTGGCGGCCGATCGGCGCATCGACGGTGCCGGCACGCTCCACGTTGCCACGCACCAGCGCGTAGTAATAGCGCTTCACCGACCGCGCCTGCAACTGGCGGACGAGGTCGGTCTGCGCCTCCAGCGTGCGTGCAACGACCATCAAGCCGCTGGTATCCTTGTCCAGCCGATGCACGATGCCGGCGCGCGGCACGTTTTCCAGCGCCGGATCGTGATGCAGCAGCGCGTTCTGCAGCGTGCCGCTCCAGTTGCCGCTGCCGGGGTGAACGACCAGGCCAGCCGGCTTGTCGATGATGAGGATTGCGTCGTCCTCGTAAACGATGTTGAGCGGAATGGCTTCCGGGCGGGAGGAAAGCGCCAGCGCGTCCGGGGCTTCATCCAGTTCGATGAGTTCCCCGCCCCACAATTTGTGTTTCGGATCGGTGACGACGCTTCCGTTCACCCGTGCGCGTCCATCGCGAATCCAGTTCTGCAAGCGGCTGCGCGAGTGCTGAGGCCAGAAACGCACCAGCACCAGGTCGATCCGGCGCCCGCTCTCCTCGTCGGGAATCCGCAAGGCCGGCGAAGCGTTTGCGTTATAATCCTCGCGCTTTTCGCGAGGCGTCGTCTCTTGTTCCGGATTCACGGAATGATCAGTGTCTGTCTTTTTGGGTGGAATGTTCATCATGCGTAGTTTAGCGGCAATCGCAGCGCTTTTTCTCGCCACACTCATTTCGGGATGTGGATTGCTGCCCGAGGTGAAGGACGAAACGGTCGGCTGGTCGGCCAACAAGCTGTACTCCTCCGCAAAGGAATCGCTGAACGAAGGCGCTTACGAAAGCGCCATCAAGTTCTACGAAAAACTTGAGTCGCGCTACCCCTATGGGCGCTTTGCCCAGCAGTCGCAGATCGATATCGCCTACGCCTACTGGAAGTCGGGCGAACCGGCATCAGCGCTTGCCGCGTGCGACCGCTTCATCAAGCTGCATCCGAATCATCCGAACGTCGATTACGTTTATTACCTTCGCGGCCTGATCAACTTCAACGAAGACATGGGGTTGATGGGCCATCTCAGCCAGCAGGACATGACCGAGCGCGACCCCAAGGGTGCGCGCGAATCCTTCGAGGCATTCCGCGAACTGATCACCCGCTTCCCCGACAGCAAATACACACCCGACGCAACGCTGCGCATGACCTATCTGGTCAACTCCCTGGCCAAGCTCGAAGTTCACGTAGCCCGCTACTACATGAAGCGCGGCGCCTACCTTGCCGCGATCAACCGGGCGCAGTACGCGGTGAAATCCTATCCCGACGTACCCGCGACCGAAGAAGCGCTGTTCATCATCGTCAAGGCCTACGACCTGCTGGGCATGAATGACCTGCGTGATGATGCGGAACGCGTCATGCGCAAGAACTTCCCGAACAGCGTGTATTACACACGGGGTCTGGAGCAGCCGAACAAGGGACCATGGTGGAAGCTCTGGTAACCTTCGGCGCACAGGCCCGCTGGCGCCGGGCCTGACCTTCATCGGTCTTCAGCGCCGCCAGCCGCGCCCGGAACCACGCTCCTCACGCCAGTAACCGCCCTCCTGGCGCCAGTTCCTTCCGTCCTGCTGCCAGCGATGCGGCACCCAGACATGGCCGTGACGCGGCGGCGCCCAACGCCCGGGAACCCAGACGTGGCGCCCACCGTACCAATTCCAGTAGCCTCCGATCCAGACGTAACCGGTAACCGGGGGCGCCCCCACATACTCCACTCGCGGAGGCGGCGGTGCCACGACGACAGGCTCGCCGTAGTACCCTCCGCTGGCGGGAACAGGGGCAACGACACAGGCTGACAACGAAACGGTGGCGACAACGACGGCTGCGACGAGACCTGACTTGTTCATGATTCGCTCCTGAAAAAGGAAGGGACACGTTCATAAACGTTTCAGACCGCGGCGGGACGACCCTGCCGCCCCGGAGTTACGCTCTCTTACAAGTGCCGCAGATTAGCAACACTTTCGGGAAAAGCGCGTCGACTACCGATGCACCAGGACGGGAATCTTCGAGTGAGCCAGCACCTTCTGCGTCTCGCTGCCAAGCAACAAGGCAGACACTCCTTTCCGCCCGTGCGAGGCCATGAAGATCAGGTCGCATTTCTTCTTTTCCGCCACTTTCAGGATCGCGTCGGCCGGAAAATCCCCCGTCACGCTGACACATTCACATTGAACGCCAGCCTCCTGCGCCGCTTTCTCGATCGCCGCCAGATGACGGGCCGTCGCTTTCCGGATCATCTCCGCGTGTTCGTCCGGAGGCATGTAGCCGACAGGGATAATGCCCTCGTAGATCAGCGGCGTGGCCGTCGGCGCGACGAAAAGCCCTGTCACGCCCGCGCCGATGACCCTGGCCAGGCTGACCCCGGCCTTGATCGCACCGGCCGAGAGTTTGGAACCGTCGGTCGGAATCAGGATGTTTTTGTACATGATCGTTCCAATCAAAAAAAGTATCGGCAAGCGTCAGCCAGCGAACGGAATCACCCAGATGACCATACCTAAAAGGTAGCAAACAATCGTCGAGACGACGACGAACGGAATGCTCCACGAAAGAAATTCGCGCAACGAGATTTTCCGCTCTTCCTCGCCCTGGCAGATGTTGAGCGCCGCATACAGGGCGGGTGCCCCGGCCACGGTCAGGTTGCTGCCCAGCGTCCCCGCCCAGAGCAGCATCCACCACAGCGGCCAATGCGGTGAAACATTGTTATCAAGATCCTTGATGGTATGCAGGAAGGTCAGGATGTAGGCATCGTGTTCGACGATACCGACGATCGGCACGGTGACCCAGTAAAGCAGCGATGCGCCAAGCATGTAACTCTGCTCGAACAGCGGGCGGAACCGGTCCGCCAGCATTTCCAGGATATGCACCTTCTCAAGGCTGCCGACCAGGGCGAACAGGGCGATGTAGAAAAACACGGCGCGCCAGTCGAGCTCGGTCAGAACCTCCTCGAAGTCAGGCGCGTTGGTCCGCTCGCCAAGCAGTTCAAGGAGCAGAACCAGACTGATGGCGCCGGTCATGGCGATAAAGCCGAGCTGGACCCCGAGTACCTGGCGGAACGCCATGCCCAACACCGTCATCAGGAACCAGGCGACGACGATCGTGGCGAACAAGGGATTCGGGATGCGGGCTTCCACACCAAGGTTGGCGATATCGACCTCGGTCCGCCTCCTGTGCGAACGGAACCCGTAGATGTACATCGCGCCAAGAGTGATGGCAAAGGTGATCATCAGGATCGGAAACGACGACATGCGTCCCGAATGATAGAAAAAGTCCATGAACTCCGCCCCCGCGACGCTGTGCAGCATCTGCGGCGGCAGATCGCCGAGGAGCATGGCCGAGCCCATGAAATTCGAGGCGAAGCCGATCATCAGGATCAGCGGCGTGACGGGGATCTTCAGCGCGCGGGCCAGCGGCAGCGCCACCGGTGCCATCATCAGGATGACGACCACGTTGTCGACGAACAGCGAGATGACTCCCGCCAGCGTCGCAAGAATGATCACCAGCAGCCCGGCACGCCCGCCCGACAGTTTCAGCGCCTGCACCGCGAGCCAGCTGGGAATCCCCGTTTTGCCGAAGTAGGAGGCAATGATCCAGACGCTGACCAGGATCGCCATGACGTTCCAGTCGACCATGGCAAACGCCTCCATCTCGGTCATGACTCCGACCCAGATCATTGCCACCACGCCGATCAGCGCCGCCACGGTACCGTCGAATACATTGATGATTACCGCGATGATCGTCGCCGCGAAGATCGCGACGGCAATCCAGGACATTGCGTCCATCACACTCCTCCCTTGAATATTTTCTGAAGACTGATTGAAAGAACTTGTATGAGCTGGTCCTCACGCCAAACCGGCTGGATCGTAGGCGTGAGCAGCAATTCCGACAAGTCGAATATAATCCTCGACACATCGATTTTATGGATGTATTGATCCATTCGACGCCACTTCCATGCCTGAACTGAACTACCGACACCTGCGCTATTTCTGGATGGTCGCCAAGACTGGAAGCATTGCCCGCGCCTCGGAGCAACTTCACCTGACGCCGCAATCGATCAGCGGACAACTTGGTGAATTCGAGAACAAGCTCGGGGTCGACCTCTTCCGGCGAGTAGGGCGCGCTCTTGATCTGACTGACGCAGGCCGGCGGATTCTCGGCATGGCAGAGGAAATATTCGCCATCGGCGACCAGTTGCTGGACGTTCTACACGACGACGCCCCCCGCGGCCCTGTGCCTTTCCGTCTGGGGATCGCCGACTCGGTATCGAAATCAATGGTTTATCGCCTTGTTGAACCGGCGCTCCGTCTGGGCGACACGGTCCGCCTCGTCTGCCACGACGGCCATCTGGCAGCTTTACTCGCCGATCTGGCCATCCATCGGCTGGACATGATCATCGCCGACCGGCCGATGCCGGCCAACCTGAACATCCGCGGATTCAGCCATCTGCTTGGCGAAAGCAGCATCACCGTCTTTGCCGCGGGAAAATACGCGCAGGAACTTTCCGGGACCTTCCCCGGCAATCTTCACGGAGCCCGCGTATTGATGCCCGGCGAGGATGTCGCCATCCGGCCGAAGCTGATTCAATGGCTCGACGGGTTCAATCTCCGCCCACAGGTTGTCGGCGAATTCGACGACAGCGCCCTGATCAAGGCGTTCGGCCAGGCAGGAGCCGGCCTGTTCTTTGCTCCCACCGCGATTGCCGACCACATCTGCGGGCACTACAAGGTAGTGCAGATCGGCCGCATCGATTCGGTAATCGAACAGCACTTCGCCATTACCACGGAGCGCCATCTGACCCATCCGGCGGTTATCGAAATCAGCAAATCGGCACGTGAAGTCGTTTTCACCAACCGGAAACAGTGCTGACGGATTCAGAAATCAGGCCGACTGCTTGATCGCCAGCACGGCCTGGTTGCGCAAGGTACGCAGCAAGGCCAGTTCCTTTTCCGGGATCACGATCTCGTTGGCGCTGTCGCCATCGGCGTAGATCATCGCCACCGGGTTGTTCTTGATGCACAGCGGAAAGATGACGAAGGTGCCGGCATTGATGCCCGTGCGGTACCAGTCGGGGATGCGTCCTGCGATTTTGGGATCGTTGGTGTCGGTGATCAGGATATCGACGCCTTTCGACAAGGCAGCATGGAAAATGTCCGGCGTGTAGGCCAGCGAAAAACTGAAACGCTTGGCCATTTCCTGCGCATCCGGCCCGAAGCCGAAGCGGCCGAGCATGACGTTGCTCCGCGCATCCCGCACGCACAGGATCACGCGCTTGAAACCCTTGGCGCGATACATCGTCTCCAGGATGATGCGCAGGATGTCGTTGAGTTTGAAGTCCTCGACCAGCGTGTTGCTGATGTCCTGGATCCCCGCCATCAGGATCGCCTCGGGACTGCCGATCCGCGAGATCGTGTCCTCCGGGCCGTCCCCGGGCGAACTACCGGGCGCCCCGGGCGGGACCGCATCGGCGAGCACGGTATCCGACCCCGCGCCATCGGACGAATCGCCGCTGACGGGAAGCGCCTTCTCGTTCAGAACACCTGGCTGGCCGCTCCACGCCTGAATCTGGCGGCCAAACGCCGATTGCTTCAGGCTGATCCCGATGATTCCGGCGAAATGCGCGACGTCCTGAAACGATTTCTCCATCGTCTCGCGCAACGCCTTCTCGTCCAGATCGACGTTCTCGCCGAAGCGAGCCGTAACCTTGCGCAACTCCTTTTCGCGATGCGCCGGTTCGACTTCCGCGACAAGCGTGCATAACGCGTTCGAGAACGCGGAGAGGATGCGCATCCGGTCTTCCGCCGTCGCGGCCTTGCGTACGTTCCCGGCCGGCAACTTGCGCATGCTGTTCACGATAAGCCCGGGGAATCCCCAGCTTTGCGCAATGCCGATCCCCAACTCCTCAAAGCTGACCCCAAGCACCTGGATCGTCGCCGCATCCTCGCTGCACGACTTCTGCTCCATCACCCGCCGAATCTCGTCGGTTTCGTCGGGAAAATAATACTGGCTCAACAGGCGACCGAGGTTGTAGAACATCGAGCAGATGAACAACTGTTCGACCTCGCGCGGGGCGGTCTTCTCGCCGATGTCCTTGCCCAGGATGCCGGCAAGATTGGCACGCAGGAATTCTTCCTTGAGTTGCGCGGTGTTGCCTTTGTTTTTCAGGTGCTCAAAGAGCAGGACGGTCACCGCGATATTCCGGACGGCGTCGAAGCCGAGCACAAGCACCGCTCGTGAAATCGTGCTGATGCTGCCACCGCCAGCCTGCCGGTAGAAGGCGGAATTGACCAGGCGCAGAATCTTGTTAGTCAGCGAAAAATCCTTGAGGATCGAATTCGACAAGGTGGCAATGCTTTCCCGGTCCGACGTGGTGATCTTGTTGATCATGCTCACCGATTCGGACAGGGCCGGGAAGTCGCTCTTGTGGCGCATCCGCCGGAGAAGGAACTCCACCGTGCTCTGCCGCGCATCGGCCGCCACCAGCGGCTCGTCCGGCGTCATGTAGGCATCCAGGGCTTCGCGCATCTGCGCCGCCGTCGCGATGCGTTGCTGCGGATCGCGCGCGATCGCCTTGTAGAGAATCCCGAGCAACCGTTCGTCGAGTTCGACGCCCCCACCTTCGGGCACGCGGATATCGTTATCGACAAGGTATTGGATCATTGCCGCGGCATCCCTGCCCTGCGCGGCCTTCTTCCCGGTCAGCAGTTCGAAAAGCACCAGCCCAAGGGAAAAAACATCCGACCGTTCGCTGCTTTCGCGATCGCGGATGTACTCTGGCGCCATGTACGCCGGGGTGCCCATGAACGAATCGCCGTCCTTTACAAGCGTTTCCACCCGCGCGGCGATGCCGAAATCCATCACCCTTGGGGTTCCGTTCTCGTCAACGAGTATGTTGCTCGGCTTGATGTCGCGATGGATGATTCCCGCCGCGTGCGCATGCGTGAGCGCGTCAAGAACTGGAACGATCAACCCGATCGCCCGGGATGGTGTTTGTCGCCCGCTTTTCCGGATCAGCTCAGCGAGATTCGTCCCAGACACGTATTCGAAGACGAGGTAGAGATCGCCCCCCTCCTCGCCGGCCTCGAAAATCGGCACGATGTTCGGATGGCGCAACTGACTGACGAGCCGCGCCTCCGACAACAGCTGTTGATTCTTCTGCGGATCGGATTTCGAAAAGTGCAGCGTTTTGATCGCCACTTCGCGCTGGAGATGCGGATCGCGGGCAAGATAAACCACGCTCTGGGAGCCCCGCCCCAACTCACGCAATACGTCGAAACGCCCGATTTTGCTGCCCATCCTGCCCCCGCCGGAATCCTCCGGTACTAGTTTCGAGGCATTCTATCAGGCAGTCGTTTGGAACCGTGACTCCTCTCCAGCGAATGGATCACGAGATCACCAGGAAGAGGCTCTCAGTCACGCAGTTTTCC